>NZ_ASRX01000182.1 GCF_000601485.1 Chondromyces apiculatus DSM 436 | reverse complement strand
CGGTCGGGCTGAACGGGGGGTTCGTGCACACAGCCCAGCTTGGAGCGAACGACCTACACCGAACTGAGATACCTACAGCGTGAGCTATGAGAAAGCGCCACGCTTCCCGAAGGGAGAAAGGCGGACAGGTATCCGGTAAGCGGCAGGGTCGGAACAGGAGAGCGCACGAGGGAGCTTCCAGGGGGAAACGCCTGGTATCTTTATAGTCCTGTCGGGTTTCGCCACCTCTGACTTGAGCGTCGATTTTTGTGATGCTCGTCAGGGGGGCGGAGCCTATGGAAAAACGCCAGCAACGCGGCCTTTTTACGGTTCCTGGCCTTTTGCTGGCCTTTTGCTCATTAGGCACCCCAGGCTTTACCCGAACGACCGAGCGCAGCGAGTCAGTGAGCGAGGAAGCGGAGAGCGCCCAATACGCAAGGAAACAGCTATGACCATGTTAATGCAGCTGGCACGACAGGTTTCCCGACTGGAAAGCGGGCAGTGAAGTGAAGGCCCATGAGGCCAGTTAATTAGAGCGGCCGCGATATCCTGCAGATGCATCCAG
>NZ_ASRX01000181.1 GCF_000601485.1 Chondromyces apiculatus DSM 436 | reverse complement strand
CTGCACGCTGCCGCCGCCGACGCGGTGGAAGATGTTGTTGTGCATCTCGATGCTCTCGATGCCGTCGAAGGCGTGGATCGCCGCCGACGAGCCCTGCATCAAGAGGAACGTGTTGTTCACGAACCGGTAGCGGCCCCAGCTCTGGCCCGTGCCGTCGCCGCCCACCCGCACCGCGAACTGGGTGTGCGTCTTGCGGAACACGTTCCCCACCACGTCCCCGTCCTCGCGCGCCAGGTCCTCGTCCTGACCGTCGGGGCCGATCAGCTCCAGCTCCTTGTAATGCCCGCCCTCGATCCAGTTGTAATAGATCTCGTTGCGCTCGGCCCGCGACTTCACCGCGTTGCCACCGGTGGCGTCGTGGATGTAGCAGTGCTGCATCCGGAACACCGAGCCGGGATAGGCCGACTCGTCGGTGGCGATGTACACCGGGTGCCGGGTGGTGCCGGAGCCGGAGTTGTGGACCTCGACGTACTCCATGAGCAGCGAGCCGGAGTCGGAGTCGGCGCCGAGGATGCCGTGGCCGGGGCAGTGGTGGACCACGGAGTCGCGCAGGGTGATGT
>NZ_ASRX01000180.1 GCF_000601485.1 Chondromyces apiculatus DSM 436 | reverse complement strand
ACAACCAGACCATGACCCTCACCGTCTTCTCCGAATCCGCGACGCCCCTCTTGAGGCGCGCTGGAGGAGGGGGCGAGCGAGGGACGCCCGCGAGCCGGCCGGAGAGCGCTGCGATCACGGCGTCGCCAGCCTCACCGTCTCCGACTTCCCCCCTGCCCGGCGTGAAGGGGCACGCTGACGGCATGGGGGAAATCGAGGAGATCGAGTTCAATTCCGACACCAACCTGCGCTCCGCGGCGGTGATGGCAGGGATGCGGGTGCGCCGGTTCTCGTACGACCTCGAGCAGAAGCGGTGGTCCGAGCCGCTCGACCACACGCTGGACGCAGAGCGGACGCTGGTGCTCGTGTTCGGGGCGCCGGAGCTGATCGACGACCCCTCCCCGCTCGGCGAGCTGCGCCGCATCTATCCAAAGGCACACCTCATCGGCTGCTCGAGCGCGGGTGAGATCGCAGGGCCCGCCGTCCGTGATCACAGCCTCTCGGTGTCGGTGACCCGCTTCGAGAAGACCACCCTGGCGACGGCCGTGGTGGAGGTCTCCAGCATGGCGGGGTCGCACGCCGCCGGGCAGCAGCTCGCGCGCAAGCTGGCG
>NZ_ASRX01000179.1 GCF_000601485.1 Chondromyces apiculatus DSM 436 | reverse complement strand
ACTAGTATGGCCCGGGGGATCCGCTCGCACTTAGCCTGTTAAGGGGTTCGCGCTCGTCTAGTCTGTGCTGTTGCCTGGATAGTAAATTATCATGGTACAAACTTTTAAGAGCCAGTTAAATGGAGATGGATTTAAAAAGAGTTATTGTAAAGTCTCCCCAGGTGTGTCATTAAATATCCCAACAGATTGCCCTGGCCTGACCCCCTAAATGCAATTTTGGGATTCCCTTTTAGTTGCTTTCATTAAAATGTACCAGCGCAGTAAAAAAAGCACAAAGTATATTGTTTATGTAACTCACTATCTCATTTGCACTGGTTACATGGCAGCTTCAGACTGACTAAAACTACACTTTTCCCACCATGGTTCAAAGATCAACAGAACTGGGCCAACAAAAGCAATTTTTTCATGTGGTCTAACTACCAACTTATTATGAGTTAAGTTACTTTTAGGTTTAAAATCACAGCAGTTTTTCCCTCCACACCTCCCAGAGATACTTTCAGGGTGGCTAAACTTGGCTAAAGGCTTCCGGACCAACCCTTGTTTCTTTATGGTGCTTGTGTCCTGACAACCGCGTAAGGCATGGAAATTCAGCTATTTATCCGATCGTTTATATGGGCGTGCGGCCGCGATATCCTGCAGATGCATCC
>NZ_ASRX01000178.1 GCF_000601485.1 Chondromyces apiculatus DSM 436 | reverse complement strand
ATGTGGCTCAATTCTGACAAGAAAGCAACTTTGGAGAACCATGAACCTACCTTTAGAGCTGGACGTGGACCCATCAGCATTCAAAATCATGTGTAAAAAACAGGAGAAAATGTCACTTTTTTTTAACCCTTGAATTTTTTTGGTAGACACTCCCGGCTTCTGGGTTCCTTTTTGTGATGGTTCTTATTACTCTTCAAAAGCTCCCAATCTTCAAGACCATTGACCGTAATTGGAAGCCTAATGTGCGTAAAAAGGGGCGGAGCTTCAAGTTTTAGAGAATGGACTCTGGGAGAGGGTATGTGGCAAAGGTTACTCAATTTAATGTCCCTCACATGGAAATAACATTGGGATCAAGAGCTTTATTATCTTAAATTCTAAAGTCCACATCCACCATTTCCCTAGTAAAAAGAGGGGCTCTGTTATTTAGCCATTTGTGTACTTTTTGTGAGGAGGTTATGTCAATAATATCCTTTTTGCTGCTGAAGTTGCGGAGAGTTTTGGCCACATATTCTATTGTAGTCTGGATCTTCCTCGGTAGGCTAAGCGTCGTTCCACACACAACAACATCTCTCCACTGTTTGTTTAAAGTTTAGAAAGAAAATATCCATCGTTCACAAGATCGTAGGAGAAGGACACGACTTAAGGATCCCCCGGGCCATACTAGTACTG
>NZ_ASRX01000177.1 GCF_000601485.1 Chondromyces apiculatus DSM 436 | reverse complement strand
GAGCCACACGGGTCCCTTCCAGGCCGAGGGCATTACGGGGTCCTCGGGGAGGCATTCACCTTCTTCACAGGGTGCAGGCGGAGGGTCCGAGGGCCAGGTGCCCAGGTCGCCCTTCTTGCAGGAGACGACCTCACTCAGTCCAAGGGTCACAAGGAGTGCAAGCGCTCTTTGTGCGCTTCGCATTGGCAAATTTCCTTTCTTGGGGTGGATGCGTAAATCGAGCACCGATGGCAAACGACGCAGGGGGGGTGCAACACCCTCGCCTTCGCCTGTGGACCGCGCGCGAGTGAACGACCTTCTCGGGATCGAGGACACGCACATCGAGTCGCGCGTATTCAGGAGATCAGTTCGAAGTTGCTTGCAGGCTCTGGCAGCAGAATGTGCTGGTAAGCGCGGGCGCTGCCTGGCCGACGAGCGCTCCACCGCCCGCGATGCATGCGTCGGGCTCACCAGAATTGATGTGGGCTCGGATGCTCGAGTAGCGCTCCGGGAGGTTGCTGCTCGTGCAGCCTGTTCTCCCGAACGGCACGAGCGAGCCTTCCTGGCCGACCACGCAGAAGCTGTCGCGGTAGAGGCCGACGAAGATCCTGCAACCGCTCTCCTCGGGGAGTGCGCAGGTGCAGGCGGTGCAGGAGAGTTCATCGTCGACCGCGCCATGGAAGGCGTGCAGGTCCGGAAAGTCAGCGGGACACGCCGCCTGTTCTCCGTCGCGCCAGACGCAGTGCTGGA
>NZ_ASRX01000176.1 GCF_000601485.1 Chondromyces apiculatus DSM 436 | reverse complement strand
GCGCAGCAGCGGAAGCCGACCTGGTAGAAGCTGAACCACTCGTTGTGTGTGGAGGTCACGGGGCGGCAGCGCGCGCGGATGGGCCCCCAGTAGCCACCCTTGAGCGTGGAGCGGTAGGGCTTCTCGTCGGTCTTTCCCTGCTCGTTCATCACCCACTCGTCCACGTTGCCAGTCATGTCGTGCACGCCGAAGGGGCTCACGCAGCGGGGGCGCTCCCCGGAGGCGACGCGGCGGTCGAGGCGCTCGACCTCCTCGGAGATCTCCCAGGGGTTCGAGAAGGCTTCGAGGGTGGGCTCGGAGATCTGTCGGTCGATGTTGCACGCGGTGGGGTCGCGCTCGATGCCGTAGGGATAGGGCCACATCTGCGGGCCTTCGCAGGCGAACTCCCACTCCTCGACCGTGCACAGGCGCTTGCCCTCGGTGGCGCAGGCGCGCTGGGCGTCGTTCCAGTCGGCCATGACCGCGGGCTGGACGCCGGCGAGGTTCGGGTACTCGTAGACGTCGACGCAGTAGCGGCGGTGTTCGAGGCGGCCTTCGCAGAGGACCTCCGGGGCGAAGCGCTGGCAGACGTCCCTGGACTCGTCGAGGTAGCTGATGCAGCGGTGGCCGACGTAAGGGCAGTAGATGCCGTCGACCAGCACCATGCCCGCGGGACAGGCGGTGGCGCTGTCGGGGTTGATGCGCACGTACGGGGGCGGCGGCGGCGGAGGTGGGGGCGGCGGCGGAGGTGGGGGCGG
>NZ_ASRX01000175.1 GCF_000601485.1 Chondromyces apiculatus DSM 436 | reverse complement strand
TGGATGCATCTGCAGGATATCGCGGCCGCGAGTCACTGTTAGAAGTCCCGTATCGTTATTGACATATTTCCTGGCCCCACATCCACCTCCTGGTGTTAAAAGTGGATGACTTCTACATGACACAGAAAATCTCTGGCAAGCTATAACTAAAGTAGGCTTCCCTGGGTGAAAAAATAGTGGGGCCCAACAGATCTCTTTCTACATGTAGCCTGGGAAGGGTATGCTAGAAGATAATGGAGTTGCCTCCACTTAAACCAACCAAGTGAATGCTTAGCGATAGTTGGTAGATGCACAGAGCGCTCCATGAATGGTTTGACTCTAAGGACGACCTCAAATTTTACAGAGTGGTGTTCGTGTAGGAGCAAAAGCCCCTAGGCCAGCAATAATGGACTACTACTGTAAGTAACAGATATACTGGGCTGCAATACAGCAAAGAAAATCCCTCTTTTAATATATTAGACAGACCCATGTGAGGTGGACCTGTCCAAGCAGAAAATAAATTTGGGCTTACCTGGTGAATTTGTGAAGCTCAACTCCTACTACATCAGTACCTAATGCTCCCCGTACAGGCTCAGAAGAATCAGTATAAGGAGTACCCTACAACTGTACTTGGAAAAAAATATCAAATAGTAGTTTGCATTGCCTAAAAAAACTGTCATGAGCAAGTAGTGGCAACATCAGGCGGGGCAACAACCTGCTACTTCGATATATGAATTAACGGTCTCTAGGATCCCCCGGGCCATACTAGT
>NZ_ASRX01000174.1 GCF_000601485.1 Chondromyces apiculatus DSM 436 | reverse complement strand
AGGGCGATAAACTGAGCTTGATCGTGGGCGGGCGCGGGGGAAGATGCCGCGGCGGGGGCACGGGGCGTGGGGGCGGCGCCGCAGCCGAGCCAGGCGGGGAGCAGGAGCGCGACGGAGAGGGCGGCGCGGGGGAGCGGCGGGGCTGGCATGGGGAGGCTTAGAGGCGGCGCGGCGGGGGAAGTTCCCGGGGGGGTGGCGAGGGGAAGGCACAGTGGGGGTGAGGGGCCGGGGGCCGCGCTGGAGGGGTGAGGGGCTGGGGGTCGCGCTGGAGGCTGCGAGGGAGGGCGCAGGGCCTGGATCGGGAGGGGTGGGGGCTCCTATGCTGCCGCCGGTCGCCAGGGGCGTTTCTTTGGACGAGCATCGACGCCAAGGGGGCCGGGGCGACCTTGGGGGAGAGGGCGCGCGGGGGCGCGTCGGAAGAGGCACGGCGTCCCGTCGGTGGGTGTGCGTTGGTCCGGGTGTCGCGCAGGTCGGCAGGGAAGCCGCAACGTCGTCGGAAGCGGGTGGCCGGGGGGATGGCGACGTTCGTGTCGCTGGATGGGCGGCGTGGGGGGCCGCTGCATCGGCAGCTCTACGAGGCGGTGCGGCGGGCGATCGTGGAGGGGCGGTGGCAGGTGGGGAGCCGGGTGCCGTCGACGCGGCTGCTGGCAGAGCAGCTCGGGGTGTCGCGGAACACGGTGATGACGGCGTTCGAGGAGCTGCTGGCGGAAGGGTATCTGGTGGGGAGGGTGGGGTCGGGGACGTTCGTGGCCGGGGAGCTGCCGGAGCGGGCGCTGGGCGTGGAGGGGGGCGGGGCGCGGGGCGGGG
>NZ_ASRX01000173.1 GCF_000601485.1 Chondromyces apiculatus DSM 436 | reverse complement strand
GCTGGGGTCGTCGGGAAAGCTACCCTGGGCGCGGGATCAACCCTCACCAGGCTAGACCCACGATCTCTGCTGTCGCGACAGGGGCCCACGGAGATGAGTGTGGCCAGAGTGAGCAGCATGGCTGAAGATATGATGGTGAACCGATTCTCGTGGTCACGCGCTGGGGCGATCGAGGCATATGAACGCGATGGAGTCTACATCATCCAAGATGGTCACCATCGTGCTGCTGCGGCAATCGAGGCAAGTGAGCCGTCTGTTCCGGTCAACGTCACGGCGGTGACGAGCGAATCTCAGTGGACAGACCTCATGATCGAAGTACGTGAATCCATGGAAATTCGATGAATGAAGCAAAAATATACCGTGAGCTAGAAGCATTCGCTTTCCTCCAAAGAACGCTGCTTCTTCGCTGGCGAGAAGCTTGTCCTACAAGTGTAGATACGAAATCGCTCCTAGATTTTCCAAAGAGAGTGTCGGTTGAAGCAGAGGGACAAACATTTCTAGCCAGGCGACATGGTGCAGGCGTTGCTTTCGAAGGGGAAGGTCTTCTGGTGGATGTGCCACATGGCATCACGAGCCCAGACTGGTTCGATTCTGATCGTTTCTATGATTACTTGAAAGCACGCGGTTTGCTCGAGTTGTTCAGCGCGAGCGAGAACCCAAGAGAGACTCTCTTCGAGATCTTCAAGAAGTGGGCAAGCGATGGACGGCTACGCCAACGTCACGATTACCTAGGACGTCCGTTGTTCGCCTTCTCCTTGGTCCCTGACTCGTAACACGAGGGTGAGCAAAATCCGGTCGTGGCCCAGCCCTGGTCCACCCA
>NZ_ASRX01000172.1 GCF_000601485.1 Chondromyces apiculatus DSM 436 | reverse complement strand
GGCGGTGATGGTGGTCACGGGGGAGGAGGAGGGGAGCCATGCCTCCTGACGACGGGAGAGGGCGACCTTGTGGCGCGCTACTTCATCGACCATCTCGATGGGATGAACGGGGTTGTGCCAAGCACGCTGAGCGCGGTTCCAGCCGCGGAGCTGGACTTGACGGTCACCCCACAGAGCGGCGACCCGCAGATGGTCGAGGCAGTCGGACACTGGGGGCTGGAGTGGACCGCACTTTCTGGGGATGCGCTTGCGGTGTGCAGCCTCCAGGGCACCGGAGCTTTCGCGGCGCTCCAGGGGACGACGACAGTCACCTTTGAACTGGTGGTGCTCGTGAAAGGCACGAACGCTTCAAAAGCGTCAGAGTTGATCAGCATCGGTGACCTGTTGAGTCCAGAGGGCGATAAACTGAGCTTGATCGTGGGCGGCGCGCTGGGTTCAGGGGTCGTGGGTGCGTACTTGAACAAGACGGCAGAGGCTGAACTCGCAGGCGCGTGGGCGGCAGATCTGTCGAGCCGGCAGGTGGTGCATCTCGTGCTGGAAACCGCGAAACCAGTGGCCGACCGAATCCGGCTGTACGTGGACGGCACACGGGCCACTGAAGCCAATGTGTCACCTAACTTCACCGTGACGCTGCCTGAAGAGGGTGAGGGGCTGGCGCTGCAGGACAGCGGCGCGGATGCCCTATCGCTCGGGAACAGCGCCGCTGCTGGGGCCTCTCTGAAGGGAGTGATCCATTACGGCGCCGTGTACAGGAGTGCCTTGGAGGACACGCAGATCTCCTCGCACGCCTGCGCGCTCCGACAGAATGACGACTCCCCACC
>NZ_ASRX01000171.1 GCF_000601485.1 Chondromyces apiculatus DSM 436 | reverse complement strand
GGAAAACCCTGGCGTTACCCAACTTAATCGCCTTGCAGCACATCCCCCTTTCGCCAGCTGGCGTAATAGCGAAGAGGCCCGCACCGAAACGCCCTTCCCAACAGTTGCGCAGCCTGAATGGCGAATGGGAGCGCCCTGTAGCGGCCACTCAACCCTATCTCGGTCTATTCTTTTGATTTATAAGGGATTTTGCCGATTTCGGCCTATTGGTTAAAAAATGAGCTGATTTAACAAAAATTTAACGCGAATTTTAACAAAATATTAACGCTTACAATTTAGGTGGCACTTTTCGGGGAAATGTGCGCGGAACCCCTATTTGTTTATTTTTCTAAATACATTCAAATATGTATCCGCTCATGAGACAATAACCCTGATAAATGCTTCAATAATATTGAAAAAGGAAGAGTATGCGTAGCCGTAATTGGAGCCGTACCCTGACCGAACGTAGCGGCGGTAATGGTGCGGTGGCGGTGTTTATGGCGTGCTATGATTGCTTTTTTGGCGTGCAGAGCATGCCGCGTGCGAGCAAACAGCAGGCGCGTTATGCGGTGGGCCGTTGCCTGATGCTGTGGAGCAGCAACGATGTGACCCAGCAGGGCAGCCGTCCGAAAACCAAACTGAACATTATGCGTGAAGCGGTGATTGCGGAAGTGAGCACCCAGCTGTCTGAAGTGGTGGGCGTGATTGAACGTCATCTGGAACCGACCCTGCTGGCCGTGCATCTGTATGGCAGCGCGGTGGATGGCGGCCTGAAACCGCATAGCGATATTGATCTGCTGGTGACCGTGACCGTGCGTCTGGATGAAACCACCCGTCGTGCGCTGATTAACGATCTGCTGGAAACCAGCGCGAGCCCGGGTGAAAGCGAAATTCTGCGTGCGGTGGAAGTGACCATCGTGGTGCATGATGACATTATTCCGTGGCGTTATCCGGCGAAACGTGAGCTGCAGTTTGGCG
>NZ_ASRX01000170.1 GCF_000601485.1 Chondromyces apiculatus DSM 436 | reverse complement strand
GCGAACGCCGCGACGGACGCATGCTCCATCAACCCATCGCCTGCCCACGCCGCCGCCAGCGCCTCCCGCTCCTCCTCGCCCAGTTCCTCGACCCGGGGCGCGAGCCCTCCACCGCTCCAGCCCCCCACGGTCACCTCGGCGCTCCTGCCGTACCCCGAGGCCGTTGCCGTCAGCGGCCGCCCATCCACCAGAAACGGCCGCCCGACCTCGCCGCAGATCCCCTGCTGCACCGTGTAGCAGCACCGCGTCGACTCCTGGTAAGGCCCATCCAGCACGACCTCCGTGTACGTGTAGTCCGGAGGCGCGCAGTCGTTCGCCTGGAAGTACGGCAGCGCATCGTTCACGCCCGGGCACAGGGTGTCTACCAGCCACTCGAAGCACGCGTACACCCCGTCCGGCCCCGAGCTGACCGCGTTCGGCCCCGAGGTGACCGAGATGGCCGTGACCCCCGAGGTCACCACGCTGATCACCGTGACCTCCGACGTCGGCCCCGCCCCACCCGTCCCGCCCGCGCCCCCTGTCCCGTCCACGCGATCCACCACCACGTTCCCCCCGCAGCTCGCCACCACGGCTGGCGTCGCGAACGCCGCAGCGCCTGCGATCTGGAGCAGCCGCGTGGCGAGGGCCTGTCGAAAGCGGAGCGTACGATCCATGGCTGAAAGCTCCCTGCTGGCGAGCGTCGCGCAGCGCGCCGCCCATCCTGGACGACCTCGCGAGAATACCCGATTCATCCTGGCGCAGGCGCGTGGCTCCGGCGAGGCGCGACGACGCGCTGCACCGCAAACCGACCGTCCACCCCGGGGAGCCCCGCTGGACGGACCCTCAGCGCGTCAACTCACCCCACCGCCCCGCCATTCAGCCCAGCAGCGCCCGAGCCGACGTCAGCACCACCTCGCGCAACGCCCGCGCCGCCGCTTGCTGCGCCACCGCCGTCGTGAGCCTCCCGTGCGCCTCCAGCACCCCCCGCGGATCGTCCTCGACGCCTCCGGCCGTGACCCCGGTCTGCGCTGCCTCCGCGAACACCTCCGCGACG
>NZ_ASRX01000169.1 GCF_000601485.1 Chondromyces apiculatus DSM 436 | reverse complement strand
GCGAACGCCGCGACGGACGCATGCTCCATCAGCCCGTCCCCCGCCCACGCCCCCGCGAGGACTTCCCGTTCCGCCTCGTCGAGCCCTTCGACGCGGGGCGCGAGCCCCCCGCCACTCCAGCCCCCCGCCACCCTCTCCGCCTCCGCGCCCCTGCCGCGCCTGCCGTGTCCGGAAGCCGTCGCCGTCAGCGGCTGCCCGTCCACCAGGAAAGGCCGCCCGACGCCGCAAAAGCTCTGAAACACCGTGTAGCAGCACTGCGTCGGCTCCGGGTAGGGCCCGTCCAGCACGACGTCCGTGTACATGTAGTCCGGAGACGTGCAGTCGGTCGACTGGAAGTACGGCAGCGCGTCGTTCACGCCCGGACACGCGGCGTCCGCCAGCCACTCGAAGCACGCAACCACCGGATCCTGACCCGAGCTGGTCGACGTGACCGTGTTCGGCCCCGAGGCGACCGAGACGGTCACCGGCCCCGAGGTCACCACGCTGATCGACGTGACCCCCGACGTCGGCCCAGCCCCACCCGCACCTCCCGTCCCATCCGCGGGATCCACCACCACGTTCCCCCCGCAGCTCGCCACCACGGCCGGCGTCGCGAATGCCGCGGCGCCTGCGATCTGGAGCAGCCGCGTGGCGAGGGCCTGACGAAAGCGAAGCGTACGATCCATGGCCGAAGCTCCCTGCTGCAAAGAGAAGCGAAGCGCGCCGCCCATTCCGGACGACCTCGCGAGCATACCCCATCCATTCTCGCGCAGGCGCGTGGGTCCGACGAGACGCGACGACGCGCTGCACCGCAAACCGACCGTCCACTCCGGGGAGCCGCGCTGGACGGGCCCTCAGCGCGTCAACCCACCACACCCCACCGTCCTTCAGCCCAGCAGCGCCCGAGCCGACGGCAGCACCACCTCGTGCAGCGCCCGCGCCGCCGCTTGCTGCGCCACCGCCGTCGTGAGCCTCCCGTGCGCCTCCAGCACCCCCCGCGGATCCTCCTCGACGCCCCCGGCCGTGACCCCCACCCGCGCCACCTCCGCGAAGACCTCTGCGACGGCCTTCCGCACCGCCTCACCCCCCA
>NZ_ASRX01000168.1 GCF_000601485.1 Chondromyces apiculatus DSM 436 | reverse complement strand
GTGGTGCGCGCGGCGGAGGGAGCCCGCCCGAGCTGAACTCGCGCCTAGTGGAGGCTATGGGGGGCTGAGAGGGGGTGGAGGGGCTGGGAGGTGGGAGTGACCTGAGGGCCGGCGCTCAGACAGGGCGCTCGGGCGGGCTCCCTCCGCCGCGCGCACCACACCCCCTCACCACGCTTGGCTGGGTGGCCCGGAAGGGCTGGGGGCGGAGCTTAAAAGCCTATCCCAGTAGGCCCGCAGCGCGCCACGTGATGAGCCCACAAGCGAAGCGCAACAGGGCGAGGTAGATATCGGCCCGCTTGGCCCATCGCACCAGAATGGCGCGGAAGCGGTTCATCCAACTGTGGGTGCGTTCGACGACCCAGCGGCGTGCCTTGTGCCGGGCCATCTTGTTGATGTCTTGTGCCTCTTGCCTGCGCTAGCGGATGTGCGCGGTGAACCCGAACTCCTTCAACAGCGCCGAGAGTTCTTTGCAGTCGTACCCCTTGTCTAGGCACATGCCTTGAGGCCTACGCGCGCTTGGGCGGGAGCGTTTGACGGGGATGCTCTTGATGATCTCGCGCGCCATCTTGAATCGTTGCGGTTGGCCCCGTCGGCGGCGACGCCCACAGGGACGCCCGAGCCCTCCGTGAGCAGACTGCGATTGGCGCCCTGCTTGGCTCGATCGGTGGGGTTGGGCCCTGTTTTTTTCCCCGCCCACGGGAGCCTTGGTCATGGCGCCGTCCATCGCCAACCAACTCCGGTCGATGCCGACACTCTCGTCGTAGGCCAGCAGCCCACGACGCCAGAACTCCTGAAACACCCTAGCTTCGGTCCACTCCAGGAAACGGCGATGCGCTGCGGAGTGGCTGCAGATGCCAGTCGCATCGAGCGCGCCCCACTGGCAGCCCGTACGCAGCACGAAGAAAATGGCGTCCATGGCTGCGCGATCCTCAACGCGGGGGTTGTGGCAGCCAAGCGGGTGAGCCATACGGGCAGGAAGGAGGGATTTCATCTCCGTCCAAAGCGCGTCGGGCAGCCTCCAGCCGTCGTCCTTGACCTGCTTCATCCGGCAGCGATGGAGCGTGGCTCGTGACTACGCCAGCTTTCCATCGAGCGGTTCGCGGCTCCCAGAACGATGAGCAGACCTTGGTAATCGCGCCGCATCCCTAGTAGAGTAGCCCCGGGGGATCGCTCCC
>NZ_ASRX01000167.1 GCF_000601485.1 Chondromyces apiculatus DSM 436 | reverse complement strand
GCCGCGCCCGCCGCGCCCGCGCCCGCGCCGGCTGCGCTCTCCGCGCTCGATACACCGCCTGCGCCTGGAGGGAGCGGCGCTCCCGCGGCCACCGCGGCCGGCATGATCCCCGCTGCCGCGAGCCGATCCCGCACGGCCGCCGCCCGGGGATCGCGCGTTCCGGATTTGCCCGTGTCGTTCGCGGGCCCTGGCGCGTCAGGCTCCTGCGCCACCGCGGCGAGGGGCAGCCGCGCGGCCTGGTAGCGCCCGAGGACCTCCTCGTCGTCCGCAGGCTTCGCGCCCCGCTCTTCGAGCATCACGAACAGCTCGGCGAGCTCACTCGCCTCGTCGTCCTGCACCTCCAGCACCCCGCGCCACACCAGGGTCAGCTTCAGCGCCTCGGGCTCCAGGTGCACCGTGTCGAGGCGCAGCAGCACCTCGCGCAGGGCGCCACCGGCGGCGGCGGTGTGCTGCGCGAAGCAGCGTGGCCTCACCCCGGGCAGCGTCCCGCGCAGGGTCGGGTGCTCCGGGTGCATTCCCACCAGCTCGAAGGGCTCATCGCCCGCGAGCGCGTCGAGCTGCTGCTCGGGAGGGGCGTGCTGGAGCGCGGCGGGATCGAGGTCCTCGGGGAAGTAGGGCCACCGCGTGGAGAGCCAGCGCGCGTCGAACGTCCCGAGCTTCGAGGCGCGCTGCGGGAAGCCCGGCGGGACGGGGCCGAGCGCGATGGGCGGCGGTACGTCCTCCGGCCGGATCACGGGGCGCCGCGGATCCTCCAGGTTGGGCAGCGCGACGGGCTGACCGTCGCGCGTCGGCGCGCCAAGGCCCCGGCCAAGAGGGTTCTCCGCGGAGCCCGGCCCTCCGAACGCCCGCTCGACGTCGAGCGGCATCCGCTGGAAAGGCTGCGGCTTCGACGGCATCGGTACCGGCGTGACCACCCCCGGGATCCAGATCCGGTCCCCGATCACGGCGACCACCCGCTCGATGCGGTGAGGTGCTTTCCCGAGACGCAGCGCGACCTGCATCACCGGCACCGGCCCCCCGATCGCGTGCGCGTGGCCGGAGACCGTGACGTCGGCCTTCGCCTTGAAGACCGTGACGTCGGACGGGTACACGAGCGCGCGCGCCGGATCGTCGCCCGCGTGCCGATCGCCGAGCGGCACGTCGCCCTCCTCGCGGAGGCGCGCCGGGCCGCCCTGGACCAGGTCGAAGGTGCCCTTGACGACCACCGTGCGCGAGGCGATCGGAGGCCTGAGCTGCCACGGCACGGTGAACGCGGCGAGCGGCGTGCGGTTCACGATGGGAAGGCTGTCGGAGACGCGCGGGGGCAGCGCGATCCCACGCACGGGATCCGCTTCCTTCACCCCGCTCCCCTCGGCCATCACCAGGTGGAAGAAGCGCGCCGCCGCGGCTGGTGCGGCCGGTGCGGCCGGTGCGGCCGGTG
>NZ_ASRX01000166.1 GCF_000601485.1 Chondromyces apiculatus DSM 436 | reverse complement strand
AGCCCGTGGTCGTGGAGCCATTGGGCGTCCCTGCGCCGTTCAGGTAGGCCGACGTGTTGGTGAGGCTCGACGCGGCCGTGGTGACTACCGTGGGTGGCGTCGGCGTCGTGAAGGTCTGGACCGAGCCGAACGCCAGCCCCGCCGAGTTCTGGGTGATCGCGCAGTAGTAGTAGGTCGTCCCCGCGGTCAGCCCGGTGATCCCCTGCGAGAACGACACGGTCGACGTGCCGGAGCCGAGCGAGGAGCCGCCGGTCGTGGGCGCGCGCGTGCCGAAGGTGTCGTTGCAGCTACCCGGGCTGGCCGTGGCGAAGCGGAACCAGCCCGTGGTCGCCGCCCCGCCCGGGTTGCCCGAGCCGTTGAGCGTCGCCGTGGTCCCCGTGAGCAGCGTCGCGCTCCCGGTCGTCGCCGTCGGCGGGTTGGCCACCGTCGTGAACGACAGCACCGCGCCGAACGCGGTGCCGTAGTTGTTCCGCGCGATCGCGCAGTAGTAGTAGGTCGTCGCCGGGGTGAGGCCACTGAGCGCACGCGAGAAGACGACAGGCGAGGTGCCCGCGCCGAGCGACGAGTCGGAGCTGCTGGTGGTCGGCGCCCGGGTGCCGAACGAGTCGTTGCACGCGCCAGGGTTGGCCGTGGCGTAGCGGAAGTACCCGAAGGCGGGGTCGAGGTTGGGCGTCGCGGACCCGTTGAGGGTCGCCGTGGTCGAGGTCACCAGCGTCGCCGCCGCGCTCGTCACCGTCGGGGCGCCCGGCGTCGTGAACGACAGCACCGCGCCGAACGCCGTCCCCTCGGCGCTCGAAACGATCGCGCAGAAGTAGTAGGTCGTCCCCGGCGACAGGCCGCTGACCGGCTGCGAGAAGCCCGTGGACGAGTAGCCCGCGCCCAGCGAGGTGCCGCCGCTCGTCGGCGCCCGCGAGCCGAACGTGTCGTCGCAGGCGCCCGGGTTGGCGAGGCTGTAGCGGAACCAGCCCGTCGTCGCGGAGCCGTTGGGCGTCCCCGCGCCGTTCAGGTAGGCCGACGTGTTGGTGAGGCTCGACGCGGCCGTGGTGGTGACCGTGGGCGGAATGGGCGTCGTGAAGGTGAGGACCGAGCCGAGCGCGGTCCCCACCGCGTTCTGGGTGATCGCGCAGTAGTAGTAGGTCGTCCCCGCGGTCAGCCCGGTGATCCCTTGCGAGAACGACGCCGACGAGGTGCCCGCGCCGAGCGAGGAGCCGCCGGTCGTGGGCGCGCGCGTGCCGAAGGTGTCGTTGCACGTGCCCGGGCTGACCGTGCTGTAGCGGAACCAGCCCGTGGTCGCGGCGCCGCCCGGGTTGCCCGAGGCATTGAGCGTCGCCGTGGTGCTCGTGAGCAGCGTCGCGCTCCCCGTCGTCACCGTCGGCGGGGTGGCCAGCGTCGTCAACGACAGCACCGCGCCGAACACGGTGCCGTAGTTGTTCCGGACGATGGCGCAGAAGTAGTAGGTCG
>NZ_ASRX01000165.1 GCF_000601485.1 Chondromyces apiculatus DSM 436 | reverse complement strand
GAGAGGCGAGAGAGCCGGCGTGGTCGAGGCGGTCGGCGTAGGTGCGAGCGAGGGCGCGCAGGGCCTCGTCGGAGCGGGCGGAGAGCAGGAGCAGGTGCTCGCGGGCGTCGTTGGTGGTGGGAGCGTCGCTGTCGGGGGGTGGGGGCGCCTCCTCCAGGATCACGTGGGCGTTCGTGCCACCGAACCCGAACGAACTCACCCCCGCGAGCCGCCGCCGGGCGCTCCTCGGCCACGGCGCGAGCGTCTCCTGGACACGGAGGGGCAGCTCGCCGAAGGCGATGTGCGGGTTTGCTCGCTCGAAGTGGAGGCTCGGCGGGAGCGCGCCGTGGTGCAGCGAGAGGGCCACCTTGATCAGGCCTGCGACGCCTGCGGCAGCCTCCGTGTGCCCCAGGTTCGTCTTGACGGAGCCGAGCGACGCTGGCTCGCTGGCGGGGCGCCCCTCGGACAGCACGGCTCCGAGGGCCCTCGCCTCGATGGGATCGCCGAGCGCCGTGCCCGTCCCGTGCGCTTCGACGTACTGAACCTCGCCCGGGGAGACCTTCGCCCTGCGGCAAGCCGCCCGCAACAGCTCCTCCTGGGCCTTCTGGTTGGGCGCGGTGAGCCCGTTGCTGCGCCCGTCCTGGTTGACCGCGCTGCCGCGGACGAGGGCATAGATGCGGTCGCCATCGGCGAGGGCCCGTGAGAGCCGCTTGAGGACGACCACGCCGACCCCCTCGGCCCGTACGTAGCCGTTGGCGCGCGCGTCGAAGGCCTTGCACCGACCATCCGGCGCCATGAAGCCAGCTTTCGCGAACTGGAGCGTCACCTCCGGCGCGAGCAGCAGGTTGACGCCTCCGGCCAGCGCCAGCGAGCACTCCCCGCGTCGAAGGCTCTCGCACGCGAGGTGCACGGCCACGAGCGACGAGGAGCACGCCGTGTCGACGGTGAGGCTCGGCCCACGCAGATCGAGTGCGTACGAGATGCGGTTGGCAGCGATGCTGGCTGCCGCGCCGGTCGCCGCGTGAATGTCGTGAGGGACGCCCCCCGCGCGCGATTGAAGCTCGCTGTAATCGCGCGCCGAGAGCCCGACGAAGACCCCGACGGGAGCGCCCGCGAGCTGGTCCACGGGCTGGCCCGCGTCTTCCAGCGCTTCCCAGGCGGTCTCCAGCAGGAGTCGCTGCTGGGGATCGGCGCTCATCGCCTCGCGGGGCGAGATCCCGAAGAAGGCTGCGTCGAAGCCCCGCACGTCGCTCAGGAAGCCTCCCCAGCGGGTGTGCATCTTGCCGGGCACCGTCGGGTCGGCGGAGTACAGGGCGGCGGCGTCCCAGCGCTCGGATGGGACCTCGGTGATGGCGTCGACCCCGTGGCGCAGGAGATCCCAGAACGCCTCTGGCGTGCTCGCGCTCCCGGGGAACCGGCAGCCGATTCCGACGATGGCCACCGGCTCCGCCGTCTCTTCCACCCCGCCCGCCCCGCCCGCCCCGCCCGCC
>NZ_ASRX01000164.1 GCF_000601485.1 Chondromyces apiculatus DSM 436 | reverse complement strand
GCGCGCTCCGACAGAATGACGACTCCCCACCACCTTGAGCAATGCCCGCCTGCTGTTGTCGCCAGGCCTTCTCGCTGGACCATCGCGATCCTCAGGAGCAACCATGCTACGAAATCACCCCTGCATTGTGCTGACACTCTCCACGCTGTTCGCGCTCGCTGCCACGGCCTGCTGTGGCACCGATGCCAGTGATGGGAGTGCTGGGGCTGGCGGCGTTGGAACGGGTGGGTATGGCGGTGGAACGGGGCCAGGCGGCACATGCACCCCGGGGGAGACTCGGGACTGCTACACGGGACCCGCGGCGACCGCGAACGCGGGGATATGCCGAGGAGGCGTCGAGCTGTGTGGTCGCACTGCCTCCTGGGACGATATCTGTCACGGAGAGATCGTCCCGGCTGAAGAGGTGTACAGCAATGGAATCGACGAGGACTGCGATGGTACGGACGCTCTGCCAGCAAACGACCTTGTGAATACCGGTGTGGTGGCTCGCTACTTCCTGGACGATGCACCCGGCACGACGCCGCTTACTTTTGCAGACAGTGCGCCTGACTCGGCACCCCTGCCCTTGTCAGTGGGCCTGAGCATCGGTGACGATGGCCTCCGTGACCTGGACGGCCATAAAGGGTTTCTGTGGGGACTGGAAAGCAGCGACACCCTGGCTTCGGTCCCCGTCGCGGGCTCAAAGATCCAGACAGCGCTCAGCGATAGCTCTCAGGTCACGCTCGAACTCGTCGTGGCGATTGCAGACGGCATCACCCCCTTCGGCTCTGCCCTCACCTATCTCGGAACGACGGGGGACTACGGTCGTCTCGATCTCCGCTTCACCCCGCCTCAGACCCTGCAATTTTACTGGAAGAACCAGCTCGTGCAGAGCTGGAAAGCCTTCGTCCAGGAGCGGTGCGTGCTCCACGTGGTGATTGATACCAGCGAAACGTCAGCGCCTGATCGTGTCCGGATGTATCGAAATGGGTCGCTGCTCACCCCGTACGACGGTGCAAACCCTTCACCTGTAGACCTGCCAGTGAATGACCGCATCACGATCGAGGCGAATGATCGCTACGTGCTCGGCAACCGAAGTACAGGCGATCGCTCTCCGCGTGGAGTCATGTACTACAGCGCGCTCTACGCTGCCGCCCTCAACGCAAATGATGTCGCCGCCAATGCAGCCCTCCTCCTGCTCGACGACGATCACTGAAGTCGGAGCCAATGCAGCCCTCCTCCTGCTCGACGATAACCACCGCAACCCCTGAACGCTGGCACCGCCGCACCTTCCGGTGGGCGCGGTGCACGATGGTGAGAGGGAGTTACCTCCTCGCGTTCACCTTGGCTCCTCTGGCCTGTAGCACGCTCACGGGTCTCGACGGATTCGGGGTCTCATCAGACGACCAAGGGACGAGCAGCAGCGTGCCCTCCGGGAGTGGAGGTCATGGGGGTTCGGCTGGTGGCACTAGCGGCGGTGATGGTGGTCACGGGGGAGGAGGAG
>NZ_ASRX01000163.1 GCF_000601485.1 Chondromyces apiculatus DSM 436 | reverse complement strand
CTTCCACCGCGTCGGCGGCGGCAGCGTGCAGCTCATCCGCGACGACGGCCTCTGGTCGAGCGGCAGCCCCATCGTCACCGGCACCAAGAACGCCGTCCCCCAGGGCACGACCCTCCCCACCGGCCTCACCCAGACCCTCGTGCAGAACGACCCGGGCTTTGCCAACCCCTCCACGCGCGACTTCCGGCTCATCTCCTCGAGCCCCCTCCGCGACGCCGGCACCGCCGTCCCCCAGGGCCCCTCCGGGCGCCCCTTCCCGGCCCCCCTCGCGCTCCCCCTCTTCCACCCCCCCCTCGGCGCCATCCAGGCCGTTGGCGCCGCCGTGGCGCGCCCCAGCGTGGGCACCATCGACCTCGGCGCCTTCGAGTACGGCACCGCCACGACCCCGCCGCCCACCCCGCCCTCCGGGAGCTGCAAGGTCTCCGCCAACAGCGCCTGGGTCAGCACCTCCATGGCCTCGCAGACGGGCACCTTCACCGCGAGCTGGGACGTGACGCCCAGCGCCGCCTCCCTCGACGGCGCCCTCGGCCTGTCCTTCGGCCCGCAGACTGCCTGGAGCGGCCTCGCCGCCATCGTCCTGTTCGACGTCTCGGGCCGCATCCTCGTCCGCAACGGCGCGAGCTACCAGGCAGCGACCACCATCACCTATGCCGCCGGCCAGACGTACAAGGTGAAGATGGTGGTGAACCCCGCGAACCGGAAGTATTCGGTCTACGTCCAGTCTCCTGGAGGAGCGGAGATACTGCTCGCCAATCAGTACGCATTCCGGAACGAACAGACGAACGCATCTCAGCTGAATAGCTGGAGCATCGTCCAGACCGTTCCCTCCGCCACCTTGTCGGCATGCAATTTCGCCTTGCAATGACGGCTTTCTCAGGTCGTGCAGCCGGAGCCCACCCTGACTGCACGATTGCACAATCTAATGCACTTTCCTAGAAACCCATACGGTTCCTCCTGACGAAACATCCTTGACGGACCTGGCGCCGGCGAGCATGAATAGGACCTGAGAGCGCTGCGGAGAATCCTGATGCCCGCCGCGCTCTCCGGGAGGCAGCTCCAGCTCCGGGGCTGCTGTTGGTTCACCTCGGACAACGTCGTTTGCGGTCGCGAAGGGAATGGAGCGCTGGCCTCACGGGGCCGGCGAGGCCGTCCTGCAAGCGGCGTGCGGTGACACAGGAGAGTCGGGATGCACGCAGTGAAGATGGGCCTCGGGCTCTGGCGGATGGGTATGCTCGCAACGGCCCTCGCGGCGTTCTCCCTCACGGGGACCGGCTGCTTGGTGGGCACTGGCGACGAGGATGCCACCTTCGAGGACGACGCGATCGCTGCTGAAGAAGGCGACCAGGCCGAAGCCGATGCCGTCGACAGCGCAGAGCAACCGCTCGGCACCGTGTACAAGGTCGGGCCCTCCCGGCAATACAAGAACCTCGGGCAGGTCGCGAATCTCCTCAAAGCCGGAGATATCGTCGAGGTCGACGGCAATGCCACCTACCCGGGCGACGTGCGCTTCACCAAGCACGGCTCGGCCAGCCAGAAGATCACCATCCGCGGCCTCCGCGTGAACGGCAAGCGCCCCGTCCTCTCGGGCGGCACCAGCACCGTGGAGTTCGCGGGCAACCATTACCTCGTCGAGGGCTTCGACGTCACCGGCGGCTCCACCCGCTGCGTCTTCCACCACGCGCACAACATCACCCTGCGCGACTCCGTGGTCCACCA
>NZ_ASRX01000162.1 GCF_000601485.1 Chondromyces apiculatus DSM 436 | reverse complement strand
GTTCCGGCGCTGCCGGAAAGCCAGGGCAAGGTGGCGGCGGCGGCGGCGGCGCCAAGGGACTGGCCAACTGCGGTGGAAACATGCCAGGCGCTGGCGCCAGCGGCGGCAGCGGGGGCGGCGGTGGCTGCGGCGGCAAGCCAGGGCAAGGCGGTGGTGCTGGCGGCTCCAGCATCGCCCTGGTCAGCATCGGCGCCCAGCTCACGTTTGACTCCTGCACCCTCCAGGCCGGCAACGGAGGCAACGGCGGCGCTGGCGGTGACCTCCAGCCGGGTGGAACGGGCGGTCTCGCCGGTCAAGCAGGGGTAGGTGCTTTCGGATCCAAACCTGGGTGCCCCGGCGGCCAGGGTGGGATCGGAGGGAATGGCGGACTCGGAGGTGGCGGAACTGGTGGCCACGCACTCGCCCTTGCGTACACCGGCCTCTCGCCGACGCTGTCGGAGGACAGCCGTATGGCGCAAGGGGCCGCAGGCGCGGGCGGACCAGGTGGCGGAGGGGACATGGCCTCCAACAGCGGTTCCGCCGGCATTGCGTCGGCTGAACAGGAATTCCCTTGAAGCACCGTCCTTTGCTTTTCTTCGTCCGTCCAGCATTTCGAAGCGGCAACACGCTCTCGCGCACCGGAATATAGATGGTGGAGGCCGTACCGGACATCGGTCGGCTCGGTGGGTCGACCGGCTGGCTTCTTCTTCGGAGGAGGGCTGTCTGGCGCGTGGCCGATGGCGGCTTGGTTCTTCTCCCAACTCCGGCTGATGGCGCCCGCCGTGGCCCAGGGACCAGCACTGCCCTCCACTTTTTTCACGACATCGTTCGATCTGGTGAGCCGCTCCGGAAGAAGAGCCGATTTGGTTTGTAGAGGGTGAGCTGACGCTGGAGGTCCCGTGCGCTGCGCTCGCACAGCACGGTCCGCGCAGCCTGCCCTCGTGAAGGAGAGGGCGACATGCACCGGGATTGGCAAACCTCGACTCCCACGTCATCAGCAACAAGCCCTCACGTGCAGGCCCCTCCCGGCCCGCGCGCGGCGCGGGGTAAGGGAGGGGCCGGACGCGCGCAGGCGCGCAGCGCCGAGCACGGACCGGGGGTGGGCAGCTATGTCTGCGGTTTCGTCTTGCTCGTTGCTGCTGGAGGGTGTGCGAGCGTCAGCGGGCTGGATCGGTTCGAGGTGGATGGTACGAGCACCGGCGGAGATGGCGGGGGAGGCAACGGGGGGAGCGGTGGAGGGACACCGGCAGAGTGCATCCCGAGCCTGAGCAACGGAGCCGTCGACGAGGGTTGCGGGGTGTGGGTCTCGCGCAGCCGCGGCGATGACGGCAACGACGGCTCCAGGAGCGCGCCCATGGCAAGCCTCCACGCTGCTCTTGAGAAGGCGGTGGCGGACAAGCGCCGCGTCTATGCCTGCGCCGAGGCGTTCGAGGAGGCCGTCGAGGTGCCTGCCGGCGTCACCCTCTTCGGGGGGCTCGACTGCGATGCGGGTGGCATCTGGCGCGACGGACTCAAGACCACCGTGCAAGGACCGGCCGACGTGCCCGCCCTGCGCTTGCTCGATGGAGATGACCGGAGCACCACCCTCGAAGACTTCGTCATCCGCGCGCCCGATGCCGTCGCTCCTGGTGCGTCAGCCATCGGGGTGCTCGCCGCGGAGGTCAGCGCCACGCTCACCCGCTGCGAGGTCGTCGCCGGCAACGGTGCCGCGGGAGCCGCAGGCGCGCCGGGCGCAGAACCAGGCGCGCCGGGAGCTCCGATCCCGG
>NZ_ASRX01000161.1 GCF_000601485.1 Chondromyces apiculatus DSM 436 | reverse complement strand
GGCGGCGCGGGCGGTGGAGGCGGCGCGGGCGGCGCGGGCGGCGCGCTGAACGCGGGGGCGGCGACGAATCCGCTCGCGAGCATGGCGCGGGGCGCGGCCCAGAGTGCCATCCACGAGGGCGTGGGCGCGGCGCGCAATGCGCTGGCAGGGGCGCTGGGCATCGACGCGGCGGGCGGAGGCGGAGAGTCCGGGGCGAATGCGGCCGGGCCGGCGGGCGACGTGGCAGGGGTGGACGCGACCGACCGCGAGAAGGGGCCCGGGCACTCGACGGCGAAGATCGCCGGCAGCCACACCGAGAAGGTGGGCTCGATGAAGGGGCTCGCCGCCATCAAGCAGATCGACACCAACGTGAAGGGCAACAAGAGCATCGACGTCGGCGCGGCGACGATCCAGCTCGCGATCGGCAACTACGCCGAGTCGGCGAAGGGGTCGAAGAAGGAGAGCGCGCTCGGGCTCGTGGTGCTCAGCAAGGGCGGCGAGAGCGAGGAGGTGGGCGGCTCCAAGACGACGATGGTGGGAGGCGCCATCGTCGACAAGCTGAAGGGGTCGCACTCCATCGCGGCCGGCGGTCCGGCGACGTTCATCGGGGCGTTCCACAAGATGGAGGCGGGTGGTTCGATCACGTTCAAATGCGGCGGGAGCGAGGTGGTCATCGACGGGGGCGGGATCTCGATCACCAGCCCGATCGTGGCCATCCTGGCGCCCAAGATTCAGCTCCCCAAGAAGGTCTCCGAGGTCTGATGAAAGCTGCTCGCGAAGGGGTCACGGCGGTGGCCGAGCCCGAGGTGACGGAAGAGGCCCTGGAAGCGGGGGCCGAAGCGCCGGATGCGCAGGCCGAAGCGTCCGAGGTGCGGACCGAGGTGCTGGAGACGCTGGAGGCTCGGAAGGTGGCGCTGGACGAGCTGGTCCCGACGCCCTCGGAGCCGCTGCCGCCTCCCGTGGCGATCCGCACGGCCCGCGTGGTCTGGATGGCCGGGCGGCGCGCGAAGGTCGAGCTGCGGGGGATGAGCACGGCGATCGACGCGAGCATCGCGCCGGAGGTGGACCCCGGGGTCATCACCGACGCGGTGGAGAACGGCGACGCGGTGCTGGTGGAGACGGCGCCGGAGATGGTGCCGGTGATCGTGGGGGTGCTGCACACGCGGCGGCCCCGGGAGCTGAAGCTGAAGGCGGGGTCGATCCAGATCGAGGGCGACGAGGAGGTGCTGCTCCGGGCAGGGCGGGCGGCGATCCGGATCCGCGCGGACGGCGACGTGGAGGTGGTGGGAGGGCGGATCAGCGCGTCGTCGCGGGGGCTGTTCCGGATCGTGGGGAGGATCTTGCGGCTGAACTGATCAGCCTTGCTTCCAGTGCGGGAGGCGCTGGGCGATGAGCTGCTGCCACTTGTCCCTGAGGCCCGCGTCGCGCTGGAAGCGCTCCTGCCAGAGGCCGTGCAGCGCCCGCCAGGTCTCCGGGGTCAGCCCGAGCTGCGCCTGGATCCAGGGGACATGCGTGGGGAACGCGCGCACGCAGGCGCAGAGGTTGGCGTAGTCGGCGAGGCTCCAGCGATCGTGGGGCGTGACGCGCGCTGTGTCGCGCAGGGCAGCGAGCGGCTGCGCGGGGACAGGGGGCGCGGGGGTCGGGGGCCCAGCCGGAGGGGATGCGGAGGGAGCCGAGGCGCCGGCAAGAGGAGGCGCGGGGGGCGTGGAGGCGCCGGCAAGAGGAGGTGCTGGGGGAGCCGAGGAGCCGGCACGGGGAGGCGGGGGGGGAGCCGAGGAG
>NZ_ASRX01000160.1 GCF_000601485.1 Chondromyces apiculatus DSM 436 | reverse complement strand
CGCGCGGCTCGGTGCTCTGGGGCGCCCGCCCCCGGCCACCCCGCCATCCCTCTCCCGGCTTCTGTTGGGGTGACGCGAGGAGCGCTTCGGGGTGGGGGGACCGTGGGTTGATGGTCAGGCGACCGTGCGGTGAGGGGGGTGGCGTGGGCGAGGTGTTGAGCGAGATGGCGAAGAACGTCACCATCATTCATGCGAGCGTGATCTGGTGACGACCCAACGTGACTCATTCGGAACCCAGGAGCGCGGCGTGCACGAGGGATCTTGCCTTTGCGGAGCTGTGAGTTTCGTGGTCACCGGCGATCTGCCGCCGCCAGATGCCTGCCATTGCTCGCAATGCCGCAAGCACTCGGGTCATTTCTTTGCGTCCACCGACGTTCCCCGCGCCGCCTTGACGATCCGCGGCGGCGACAACGTCACCTGGTTCCGCTCCTCCGAGAAGGTGCGGCGAGGGTTCTGCGCGACCTGTGGCTCTTCCCTGTTCTGGGATCCGATCGCCCACGACTGGATCGGCATCGCCATGGGCGCCTTCGAGGGACCTACGGACACCAGGCTGCGAATCCACATCTACGTGGCGAACAAGGGTGATTACTACGACATTGGAGACGGCTTGCCGCAGAACCAGCAATGAAAGGTGGCTCCTCGGAAGAATCTGTGGGTTAGCCCGGGGAGGACACGCGCGAGTCGCCGGCCGATGCCTCGCCCGTGGAGCTCGGGGCGGACGAAGAGACCTGGAAGGACGGAGAGAACCCTGTCGAGGCCGCGTACTCCTTGAAGAGGATGGGCACGTGCTGGAAGTCCTCGGGCGAGGCCACCTGACCGAGCGCGGCCGCCGGCATGGAGGCCACCCCATCCGGGGAGGGCCGCATCGCCCATGGTCAGGAGGTGAGCAGGGTCACGTGGAGGTGTTCGAAGACCGCGTGAGGGTCGGTGGCCATGGGGAGGCGTGGGCGGGTAGTCGCTGGCGGGTGAGTGTCGGGCGGCGGGGTGGGGATCGGTGAGTGGGAAGATTGAGAGTGGCTCGGGTGTCGGTGGATCCGCTGCGCTGGAAGGGAAACGCAGGTTGCATGCCAGGGATTTCGTGAGGCACGCCACTGGATGGGCTTCACGTGCACGTGAATCGGGTTCACGTAGACGCGGTTTGGCTTCGCGTGAACGCGGTTTGGCTTCGCGTGAACGCGGTTCGGCTTCGCGTGAACGCGGTTCGGTTTCGCGTGAACGCGGTTCGGCTTTGCGTGGACGTGAATCGGGTTCACGTGGACGCGGTTTGGCTCCGCGTGACCGGACACTCCGTCCGCCCGAGGGAAGTGCCCTTCACGTGACAGGGAAGCTCCTTCACGTGGACGCGAACGAAATTCACGTCAACGCGAACCCGCTTCACGTGGCAGCGGTCTGTGTTCCCCGATCGTCGAACCTCGTTCACGTCAACGCGAACGAGATTCAGGTCAACGCGAACGAGATTCAGGTCAACGCGAACGAGATTCAGGTCAACGCGAACTACGTTCATTCCACCGTGTGTGCAACCGCTCCTCGGCGACGCACCTTCACGTCAACGCGAACGAGATTCAGGTCAACGCGAACGAGATTCAGGTCAACGCGAACCCGCTTCAGGTCAACGCAAACCCGCTTCAGGTCAACGCGAACCCGCTTCAGGTCAACGCGAACCGACTTCCAGTGTCAGTAGACGCAGTTCACGTGGCCGCGACCCCGCTCCACGTGACAGCGAACCCACTTCACGTGAGGGTGGCCACAGACGTCTGCCTGGCCACAGCGAACCGCGTGTCAGCGCCTCACGCTGGGAGGTCAGCGAGCGCCCAGCGGCTCCAGGCGAGGGACGCAGCCACCTTGGCAGGTCACCATTCTCCACGAGGAGACAGGGTCACGCTTTCAGGGCCTCATGACCTCTGCTCACCCATCAACCCGCCGGAAGACCCTGAAAGATGAGATCCCGCTCAACACGGGAACCCCCTCCACGTTCCCATCACCCCCAAAGCCCTCCCCAAGGCCCCCCTCCCCGAGCGCTCTGGCCTACCCCAGGCAAGCGGTGGGCGGGGGGGTGATGCGACCGGGGGCGGGCGCGCCAGAGCACCGAGCCGCGCGCCATCCGGCTCCCAGT
>NZ_ASRX01000159.1 GCF_000601485.1 Chondromyces apiculatus DSM 436 | reverse complement strand
GGGGGAGGCGGGGGAGGCGGCGGTGAGGAGGAGGTCTTCGAAGGGTTTGAAGAGCTGGTCGAGGATGGGCTGGGTGTCGACCCAGGCGCGGCCGGCAGGGCCGTTCCAGAGGGTGGTTTGCTCGTCGTCGGGCTGGGCAGGGAGGGGCATGAGGGGGTCCTGGGTTGCGTTCAGGGGGTGGAGGCCGGTGATTCGAGGGGGCGGCGGGGGGCGCGATTACTGTTTCTTGCAGTCGATGTAGAATTGCTTGTCCAGGAACAGGTCGTTCTGGCGGAGGCCGTTCAAGATCAGGGGGTAGATGGCCCGTCGCTTTGCGTCCAGATCGAGGGAGCCCTGGCGGGAGACAGAGGCTCGGATGTCCCAGCCGAGGCGGGTGGCGGCCTGGTCGGCGGCGCTGTCGCCGCGTGGGTCGTTGCCGGCGAGGCCGTTGAGCCTCTCGGCCGTGAAGCCGGCGGTGTTGCCGATGTAGCCGTAATGGATGTTCGACCAGACGTCGTAGAAGTAGACGCGCTCGTTGTTCTCGATGCGGTTGCGCTCTCCCCAGGTGGGGCTGAACAAGGGCTTGAGGTCGAACTCGCTCATGTTTTCGAGGTAGGAGCCGTCCGTGCCCGCAGCCCACAAGCCGCCCCAGTCATTCTTGCGCTCCGCGGGGAAGCCCAGGGTGGTCATGACCTCGTCCGACTTCGCAGGGGGCCACGCTTGCATGTCCAGGACCGCAGGGTGGGTTTCGTTCTGGTGCAGGAGGGTGATCAGGTAGAAGAGGGGGGATTCGAGGACGTCGACTTCGAAGAGGATCTCCCGGCCATAGGTGGTGCTGCGCGCAGGCGCTCCCTTGTTCTTGATGTCCGCTGTCTTCAATTTGAGGCGGCCGACGGCGTAGCGGGCGGTGTAGCGGAAGGTGGCGGTCGCGGGGGGGTCTGCCCAGATGAAGACGGTGACGTGGGGGGAGGCGTACTCGGCTTCGGTGATGGGGAACTCGGCGATCTGCTCGGCTTGGCGGTTCCAGGCGAATTCGTGGGTCGAGGTGACGGCGTAGGAGTTGCAACCGTCGTCGGCGTGGCGGACGGCTTCGCTGTCCCAGAAGACGGCGCATTTGATGGTGATCGGGTCGGGGTAGGTGGGGGGTTTGGCGCCCCTGCGCGCGCGGATGGCGAGGCACGGGGGGCAGGGCTGGGTGTCACCCTTCGGAGCGGCGTCGCCTGCTTCGGGGGATTGCTGCATTTGCTCGCGCTGCTCTTGGGTGATGTTCATGCCGGACCTCGCTGCATGGGCATGCGTGCAGGGAGACCGCGGTGGACCCCCTCCGTGGGGAGCATGGTAGGGACGCGCGGTGGATGGGTGTCAAGCCAGGGGGGCATGTGCGCTGCGGAAGGGGTGCTCGGCGCTCGGCGGAAGGGGTACGCTCGTGGGTATGCAAAGCGATGTGACGTTCGTGTGCAACGATGGGCACCGGATGGGCGGGGTGCTGGCGCTGCCCGAGGGGGAGGGGGGAGCGGAGGGGGCGGAGAGGAAGAGGCGGCCAGGGGTGCTGCTCATCCACGATATTTTCGGGCTGGGGGAGGAGATGAAGCGGGTGGCCAGGGAGCTGGCAGAAGATGGGTATGCGGTGCTGATTCCCAGCCTGTATGACCGGGGGAACAAGGTGATCTGCGTGGCGCGGACGATCCAGGCGATGGCGAAGGGGGAGGGGCAGGCGGTGGAGGATCTGGAGGCGGCGCGACGGTGGCTGGCGGAGAGGGAGGAGGTGGATGCAGATCGGCTGGGGGTGATCGGGTTCTGCATGGGTGGGGCGTTCACGCTGATCCTGGCGACGCAGGGGAAGTATCAGGCGGCGGCGCCGTTCTATGGGCAGGTGCCGGAGAAGCTGCCGAGGGCGTGCCCGGTGGTGGGGAGCTTCGGGAGGCGGGATGGGTCGCTGCCCGGGGCGGCGGCGAAGCTGGAGAGGCAGCTCGAGGTGCTCGGGGTGGAGCACGATGTGAAGGAGTATCCGGAGGCGGGGCACTCGTTCTATACGCGGCCGGAGAACTTCTTTGCGGAGAAGGTGGGGCCGCTGCTGCCGCTGCACGCGGAGTATGACGCGCCAGCGGCGCAGGATGCGCGGGAGAGGGTGGTGGCGTTCTTCAAGAAGCACCTGGGGTGAGGAGGGAGAGGGTGAGGGGGGGAGGTGAGGGGGGGCCTT
>NZ_ASRX01000158.1 GCF_000601485.1 Chondromyces apiculatus DSM 436 | reverse complement strand
AGCCTTGCCTGGTCGCACCTGGGATAGGCTCTTACTTCCTTTCTCTCTGCTTACGAGGGTCGTCCCTACGGCAGATGTTGATAGAATGGGTGGTTGGCAACCGAGTCCCTCGAGGCGGGGGTGGGTCGCGCACCAGACCTGGGTCGCGGCGTCCCCGGTCCCCGGCGACGTTCTTCAGGCGTTCAAGCGGTTCGTGGGAAGCGCGCAAAAATACCGGGCGGTGGCGCGACGTCCGTCCGTATCGCTGGATGCATGAGCGGCACCGTCAATGGCGTGGAGGTCCTTCGGCGATCAGGCGAAAGAGATGGTCAATCGCCTCAGATGTTCCGATCCGCTTGGGCGCGATGCTCTCGACGTATGCACACCAATCTGTCCGCAGCTCTCGCTGGAGTTCCGCTACATCCGCAACATCAGGAAGATCCCTCTTGTTTAGCTGAAACACAATCGGCAAATCGTCTAGGCTCCGTCCCGCGAGTAGGAGATCGGCACGTAGTCTCTTCAGCCAGCCGATGTTGGCTTCACGACGGACTTCCTGCGAATCGACGACGAACACAACGCCTGATGCCTTTGCGAGCCGCTGCAGCACGGGTTCAAATCCCTTGGGTCGCTCCGGAACAGCCATATCGTAGTAGAACTTGGTTGCAAAACTGCTAAAATAGAGAGTCGCTGTTCTGGATCCCAGGTTCACGCTAAAATCTCGGTCGCCTGTTACTGGCTTTTCGAGCTTAGAAACGAAGGTGGCAACTGAAGCAGCGCGACCAGCACCTGGAGGGCCCCAATAGAAAACCAGTTTCTCGTTGCTCATTTTATCACCTGACCTTCGATCATCGTATACACGTTACGAGCATTTCCAACAACTGACTGTCGCCAGGCATTTACGTTCGAATAAACGGCGTTGCGCATAGTGTCAAGAACTCGACCATCGCTCAGAACAACGGAGGTGTGTTGCCACCAGGCCTTCGAAGCCACGCCATCGAGAAGCGGGAGTGGGGTTTTATCGGAAGTTGGAATCAACTGTACAATCTTCCCTTCACCGATCTCGTCAATAAGATAACCTGACAGTTTGTCGCACGATGCTTGTGGTTCAGGATGTGCTTCTCGAACCTTGGCCATCGCTCTCCCTTCCCATGAGGCGATTCCTGCTTGAGGGTTCATCACCTTCTCGACTTTGCTCCCGATCTTGGGGGGATTGGGGGCATCGCCGAGTTTTTTCAGGCGTGCAGCGGCCTTACCCCAGAAAGCTTGGAGTCCAACCCAAATCACCTGCCCGGCCGGGCTGGCATTCTCTTTATCCCCGCGTCCGCCTGGAATGCCGCCACTCACGCCATCGTCGCTTGGGGCATCCATCCCCAACATTCCCAGCACAAAGACGGCGAAATCGAGCAGCGTGTTCCCGGGTCCAGTTCCTGTACCATTCCCTTCCTTGCTACCGTCACCCTTACCGCCTGCTCCGTGGTGCTCACCGGGCCCCACTGGCGTATCTGCATCGCCCGGACGGCCCGAACCTGGCGGCGCCGGAGGCGGAGGTGCGGGCGGAGGGGCCAATGGAGGCGATGGTTTGGGTGCTCCTGAAGGAGGCTGTCTTGGACCACTGGAGCTTCCGGGTGCAGTTGGTTTCAGGTTAATTAGCCTCTGAATTTTTTGGTCGGGTACCCCACTCTTACGTAGCCGCTGGACGTTGGGATCATTTGGATCGAGTGGATTGCGCCCGTCCGGATCTATGAGTCTTACAGGATTCCCTAGCGCATATTCGTACAGGTTGATCCCTGCCTTGATCCCGGCCGGGTCTGGTGCAGTCCACTTCCCTAGCCATGGCGCACAGTATCGCGCCCCGTGATAACATAGTTTCGTCTCTTCGTCCCGCTCCTTGGCCGTGTACCTGTACCTCTTCTGTGAGACCTCGGTGGTCGCTTTGGCGGCGTGGTAGGAGGCCGTTCCGTACGGATGGTACTCCTCGTAGGAAATGACGAGCCCTGCCTCGTCGAGCTCCATCGAGGCAGAGTTGAGGTGGTTCGCGAACTGATAGCGAAGACGACTCTGCGGGGATGTGGCGACGATGGAAGCCTCCACCGTCTTGGTCTCCGCCATGGCGATGCGCCGCGCATCATCCATCACGTGAAACGTCTCTCGCTCCAGGACGAGGTCTGCATTCACCCCTTCTCTGCGGCGGTAGACCTCATAGCTACCCAGGTAGAGCCGCTCCTCGATGATGCCGTTATGAGTCCAGATCTTGCGGACGCGCTCCCCGGCAGCGTCGTACACGTAGTACGCGGTCCCGC
>NZ_ASRX01000157.1 GCF_000601485.1 Chondromyces apiculatus DSM 436 | reverse complement strand
ACACGCAGCACTGACCCGCCGGCTTGACGTTGCAGTAGTGCTGGTAGCCCTCGTCCACGCACCCATTGCAGTTGTTGTCCGTGTTGTCGCAGACCTCGGGCGAGGTCGCCCCGGCGATGATGTTCGCCAGCGCCTGAGAGAGCTCCACCTCGTTCGCGGCGTACTTCGACGCCATCGTCCCTCCCGCCGCTGCGATCGCATTGGCATCGGCAGGGCTCGCGCCGGCGAAGTTGATCACGTGCGTGCGGATCTTGAAATTCTTCCCCCCGACCGTCACGCCTGTCTGGTAGAGCGCCGTCGCCGCGTTCACCGCGTCCTGGTGCGTGTCGCAGGTCTCGTCACCATCGGTCATCAGGATGACGTTCACCGAGCGACACCCCGTCCCACCGTTGACCCCGGGGCCGGTCAGATCCTGGGTCGCCAGCGGCGAGGCCAGGAGCTGGTTGTTGTCGGGCCTCCTCCACGTTCCGGCGAAGTACCGGCTCATGTCCCTCAGCATCCCGTTGAGGGGCGTGTTGCCGACGGCGAACAGCTCCTGCCCGGCATTGCACTGGTTGTTGGCCCAGTTCAGCAGGGCGGTCACGTTGGACGCTGGCGGCGTGGTCCAGAAAGAGTCCTGCAGCATGGGCACGCGGATGAATGCCCCCGAGGCCGTGGTGGGATTGCTCCCGATCGACCCGCAACCCGTGCACGAGGGCCGGGAATTGTATTCGCCGTCGAAGCAATCGTAGAGGCAGTTGGTGAAGCAGCCGCTGCCGGTGCAGTTGCATGCGCTGCTGGTTGAGCAGTTCCCGATGCTCACCGCGAACGTCGCCAGCCCCAGGTTCACCTGCCCGCTGAAGGCCAGCACCGTGTTCCGCACAGCGCAGCGCCCGTGCGCCAGTCGGTTCGTGCCGAAACCGCAGCTATCCTGGAGGGGGGACCCACCCTGAATGACCGTGTCCGCCATCGAGCCGGACGTGTCGAAAGCCAGCATGAAGTAAGGCTTCGAAGCTGGCGGCCATTGTGTCGGGTCCGGCGAGCTGCAGTCGTACTGGGCCGCCGCGGGGGCGGCGAGGGAGGCGACCGCGAGCCCCGCTGATGCGGCGGCGAACAGGCGGCCAAAGGGCGAGCGCAGAACGGAAGACGAGGTGCGATCCATCGCTGGGAGCTCCGCGGGTCAGACATCCCCGACGGGTGGCACTTCGAGCAGTTCCACCCACGAGGACAAGAGCGCGAAAGTAAATCGTTCCACTTCTCGGCGCTGCCCACAAGTGCAGACGCCCGCAGAAGCATGCACTTCTCCCGCACTTCTTCGCGCCTTCGGCGGGCCTGACGCCGCTCCGGGCGCTCTCGGTATGCTCAGGGTGCCGCGGGTGCGCTCCGGGCGCGCTCCGACACACCGCGCGCGCTCCGACACACCGCGTGCGCTTCGGGCGCCCGAGCACCCCTCACCTCGGACCATCCAGCGAACGCCGAGGGGCCCCGCTCGCGCACCGAGGCCCGTCACCCCGAGGCGCTGGGGTCCCGACGAGCCTCGCGGATCACGGCGGTGAGGGAGCGCCGCTGCGGGAAGGCCGCAGCGCACAGGTCGCTACAGGGTTGGATTGCTCGAGAAGCAGCAGCGGAAGCCCGTGTCGTGGAATTTGAATTGTTGGTCGACCGTGTAGAAGGTGAAGTCGCAGCTCGACGCACTCTGGCTCTGGGTGTTGAACGAGCCGCCCATGACCCCGTACTGGTTCACCGTGGGATTCCTGGTCAGCTCCCGCAGGTTGCCGGTGATGTCGTAGAGCCGGTTTGTCGCCGTGCTGTTGCCCGTGGTGCTCGACCAGTCACTCCAGCAGTTCTGCAGCCTGCTCGACGCCGTCGGCAGGAGCCCATCCTGGTCCCCCGCGAGCGTGTCGTTGAAGTCGAACGTCGATCCCAGGTTGCAGTACTTCGTCGCCGTGGCCACCGTCGTGCAGGCCGTCCCGCCGAGATTGTTCCTCGGCGCGTACCCGTACGTGCACCCCGATGTCGCCCGGCACGCGGTCTGCCAGTCCTCGATGCTGCACAGTGACCCGCCCATCTGCGTGCACGTCTGCTGTGCCTCGACCGGGTTCACGTTGAACCACGGCAGCCGGTTCGCCATCGAGCAGGAGGGCGTGCGGTCGAGCGTCGATCCTGGGGGCGCCGACGTCCAGTAGCCGTTGCCATTGCCGGCGTCGGTGCTCGTCGCCTTCGGCCGGCTCGCCTCGTAGGTGTAGACCCAGGTGCTCGCCGCGATCTGGGTGACCGTGGGGCGCACGAAGTGCGCCGCGACAGAGCCCTTGCTGTTGAAGGTCTCGTCGACGGAGCCGTCGCAGTCGTTGTCGATGCCGTCGCAGGCCTCGGTGCAGCCGCCGGGCAAGGAGGCACAGTCCGCCTTGACCGCGTTGCACGTGACCGCCGTG
>NZ_ASRX01000156.1 GCF_000601485.1 Chondromyces apiculatus DSM 436 | reverse complement strand
CCGAAGGTGGGGTCCGTGCAGCGGTTACGATCAACAGAACGAACAACCAGGATCCCGTTGAGCACTCCAGAACTTAGGATCACCTGTAGCGCGAGGGGATGAATTTCACGAAACAGCTGAGCGCGACGTTCGAGACGAATACCTACTGCTACTAGAATGCTCCTGATGTCTTGCTCAAGCTCGGCCGGTGCGGCCACTGTGGAGGTCTGGGTGGCGACCTCTTTCAACCAGCGGCGGTAGCCCTCGCGCTTATCGGGTACCAGTCTTGTATCTTCTGCTTCAAGCTCGAAATCTGCTGCATGCCCTCGTACGAGTTCGCACAGATCAGTGGAGTCAAGGGTGCCGAGAGCCGAGGTCAAGATGCGAGACACAAGGGCTTCATCATCGAGAGAATCGTCGACATCTTCTGCAAGTGCTGGGCTCATACTCCTGAGCTGGGCCACCAGTTCCGGTCTCGACTTCGCAAAGAGTGTTTCTGAGTCAAACTTATGTGACTTCAACACGAGCTTCGGGACGTACACAATGACCGGCTTACCTTGACCAAGTGCAACGGAAGCCTCCGAGTCTTTCCCAAAAGAGTCGAGTTTCTGCGCCATGTAGATCGTCACAGACGAGCGACGCAGCATGAGCGCTTCCACAAGACCCTTTCCTATTCTGTCATCGACCCACGACTGTGTCGGGTTGAAATACCTCAACTTGAAAGGGCGAACTTTCGGATGTGAAAACAAGGAGGTGGCAAATACGTTGACCGAAACGAAATCGGCGTCAGAGCGCATTGAGGTGGCGACGTAGACGTCGATGTGATCGGCACTCAGGTAGTGGCTTAGATTGCGCTGAGCGATCTCTTGCGTATCAGCGATTCTGGCAAGTTCAGCGTCCGTCGTAGGTGCCAAGCGTTGTGCTTCACGTTCGAGCGCATCAGGATCCGGTCGAAAGAGCGGTGAAAAAAGCCCGTGCTCAAGGCTGCTACCGAAGCGTCGCAGCAAGGAATCCATGCGCCGCTTCGTGCCTTCACTCTCTTGCGAGAGTGCCACTGTGGTGCTGTTACCGCGGATGGAGGCTGCGAGGCGCTCCAGGAATGTACGAAGTGCCTGGCGCTCGCGTTCCTCCTGTCGGATCCGTGTGGCTGAGATGTATCCCAGGTCAGGAAGTCGTCTATTGGGAATCTGCTCGATGACAGTCCACTCTGACCTGTCGGTATAGTGCTTGACGTCTGTGCGGCTCAGGGGCGCCAGATGTTCTGCGAGATGCGTCGTAGTGGCCAGAACACGGTAAGCCTCGCTGAGTGTGCTGAAGAGGCGAATCGCTTCGATCTGATAGGATTCTATGGACCTCTCGAAAGCCTCGATAGAGCTGAAGGCGCGAGCGCCGAGGTAGCGCTCGAAAAACGAGCCAGAAACGGGAGGCTGGCCGTAGTAGATGAGGATTGAATTGAAAAGGTCTCTCGTCTGATTGTTGGGGCGAGATCCGGTTAGCAGCGCAGAAATCAGGGTATCACACGCTTTTTTCGAGACGTCAGGCAGTTGAACCAGTGAGAGAGGACGTCCCGTGAGCTCGGAAAGAAGCTCCTCAAATTCAAGTCGCTGTCTCGCTGCCTCATCCGCGTACTCTTCCCAGAAAACCCCAGGAATTCCGAGGTGATTACAAACGGCAGACAGAGTGTCGCCCCGCGGGAGACGAACCGCCTGCTCGAGAAGTGCTATAGTCGATCGGCTCGTGCCGACACTCTCCGCCAGTGCCGCTTGCGTGAGCTGGGCACGATCGCGATGAGACTTGACGAGACCTGCGAGCTGTTCACGGCTAACTGACATTGTCGCTTATCTCAGGAGGAGTGCGTGCGGTTGCTGTGCTGGATGGCTTTACCGAAGCCTCGACAGCCCCACTGAAGCTGATAGGAATCGCTCCAATCGAGTTCGGAACGTTCTTCTGAAGATTAAAGAGACGACCCATCAGCGGTCAAGTGCCCCGCTGATCGCAGCAAGTTGGATACGGGTAAGTTCCTCGCCACGACTCGCTCTCGTTCACGCTGCACCGAGGTCAACAAATTCATCCTGTGAACTGATGCACGCCATTGGGATGGGTTTCCTTACATGCGTGCTCGCCTGTAGCGGAATCCAGGCCATGCCTATCTCGGGCGGACCGAAACACCTTCGCTGCCGCTACCTCGGAGACGCTCTGCAGCTCTCCCCGGCTGGAGATCCGGCGAAGCATGTGGTTGCCGATGACCTCCACGGCCGCGGGCTGGTGCAGCGAGGCTCCAGGTCGTCTCTTGATGAAAACGTCGACGCCACACCGATCCTTGCGCGCGATGGACTGGAAGAGGCGGGTGCAGGAGACATCGAAGGCCCGCCGCCGGTCTGCATCGGCCCTGGACCGGAGGTTGTACATCCGCGTGTTCACGACCATCACGTCGACGGACCCGACACCGCGGACGACGAGCTGCTCCAGCCACTCGAGCAGGAAGTTGACGTCTCCCGCGCGATCCCCAAGCGCCCCCCAGCTCACCTCCCCCGTGATGCCGTGCCGCGATTGGATCTAGGGCCTGTCCCTGAATTCACAGGCGCA
>NZ_ASRX01000155.1 GCF_000601485.1 Chondromyces apiculatus DSM 436 | reverse complement strand
CGTAACCGCTGCACGGACCCCACCTTCGGTATCCCTTGGGATGTGATAGGCGGGCCTTTCCTCGCCGCCACGGCTCGGCGGTATCAGGTGCCCGGGGGGATACGGATAACGCCGACGGGCGCCGCGAGCTGGTCGGCGTCGAGCCGTGCCCTGGTTGCGGCCCAGTTGCTGGGCGCCAGCTCGAGGTAGCGCTCCTTGGGCCAGTAGGGCAGCACGCGGAGGACGTCGTTGAGGGTTGCGAGCGGGTCGAGGCGGTGCAGCCGACACGAGGCGATGATGGTAAAGAGCGCCGCCGCGCTCTCGGCGTGGGTGTCGCTGCCGTAGAAGAGCCAGTTCTTGCGCCCGACGACGATGGTCCTCAGGGCGCGCTCGCTGCGGGTGTTGTCGAGGGGCAAGCGGCCGTCGGTCAGGATGCGACGCAGCTCGTGCTCCTGGTTGTGCGCGTAGCCAAGCGCCTTCGCGGCGAGGGAGCGGCCGGCTTGACTCGCGCGGGCGGCGCTCACCCACGCGAAGAAGCCGTCGAGCAGCGGGGCCAGGTGGGTCGCCCTGCGGCGCTTACGCTCGCTTGGAGGCAGCTTCGACCACTGCGCGTCGAGAGCATAGAGCTCCCGGATGCGCCGCAGCCCCTCCACCGCTCCCTGGTGCTTGGTGACCGCAGCGTCGAAGAAGTAGCGACGGCAATGGGCCCAGCAGCCGACGAGCTTGAGCGTGTCTTCGGTGGCCTCCGCGAGCTGTCCGGGTGGGCCTCGGTCGAGGATGTCATAGACGCTGCTTGCATCGCTCTGGAGCAGCCCCGAGAACCCGTGGAAGAGGCCCTCGACCGACGCTGAGGAATGCGACTGCGTGTAGTGGTAGAGGACGTGGTCGCAATCGGCGACGATGGTGAAGAAGTGCCCCTTCTTGCAGGCTCGCCTGCGGCCGTCGGAGCCGGGCTCGGGCTGGATGGCGGCTCCGGTCGCGTCCGTCGACAGCACGTGGCAGTTGGCCCGCGCGTCCTCGAACATCGCGTGCACGACCGTGGCCCCGAGCGTCCCGCCGAGGTCCTCGAGGTAGCGGCACATCGTCCCCCGATCGAGCGACGCCTCCTCGGTCTGCAGGAGCTGCTCGAGGCGATAGCACGGCACACCCAGCATGAACTTCTCGATGGCGAGCCACGCGAACACCGAGGTGTGGCACAACGCGCGCGGGAACAGCCGCGGCGGCAGCTCCGCGCTGAGCACGGTCTCGGTCCCGGCGAGCGCGCTCTCGTAGCGCGCGATGCGCTTCTCGAGCACGCGGAAGCTGCCCGGGATGCGGAGTAGCTCGAAGACCGGCTCGTAGCCGATCAGCCGCCCCTTCTTGGCGAGCTCGGGGTCGTCAATATCCACGGTAATGCGCGGCAGGTGCGAGGCCGCCAGGTTGCGGCGCCCCTTTGGCTTCGGGCGTGCCTTCTTCTCCTCCTTGTCGCGGCCCTTCTCCGCGCCGTCGTCGCCGCAGCCTGTCGCGCCCCCAGGCGTCAGCTCCTGCTCGAGCTTCTTCTGTAGCGCAGCATTCTCGCGGAACAGCCCCTCGAGCAGCAGCTGAAACTCCGACGTGTTGGTGCGCTCCGACTTGGTGCCGAACAGACGACGCTTGAGCTGCTCATTCTCCGCGATTTGATTCGCTAGCGTCGTCTTGAGCGCCTGCTCCGTCCCCTCGAGGGACCGAACCAGCTCGCGCAGCGCAGCGATCGCGTCGTCGCGCTGAAGGAGCTGCTCCCGCAGCTCCCGCAGCGCCTCCACGCCCGCGCTCTCACTCGCCGTGCTTTTCTCACTCATCCTCGCCTCTTGGATGCGCGATGAGCACGCGACGGCTCACAGTCCTTCAATGAATCGGCACGCCCGACAAGCCCGCGAACAGCGCCTCGAACGCCGCTTCGCTGACCACCACACTCTGCTCACCTGGCCGCGTCTGCGTCGGAAGCTCGAAGAGTCCCCGGTCGAGCCGCTTGTAGCAAAGCACGACACCCGTGCCGTCCCACGTGAGCACCTTCACGCTCTGACGGCGTTTGCCGAAGAACACGAACAGCGCCCGCGAGCGGGGCTCGCGCATCATACGCTCACGTACCAGCGCCCCCAGGCGCTCGAACCCGAACCGCATGTCCACCGGCTCGAGCGCGACGAAGATCTCCACTCCGTGCGGGATCATGTCGATACCCCCGCCGACAGCGCTGCCACCACCGCGCGGAGCAGCTCGGCGTCGAACGTCGCCGTTACCCGGATCCGCGCTACGCCCACCTCCATGACGATCTCACGGTCTCGCGTCGGCGGCGCGACCACCAGTCGAACCAGCCCCGGCTCCCTTTTCAAGCTCCCTTCAGCCGCCGCCCAATTCCGCAGCGACGTCTCGGCGTACCCGCGCCTTGCGGCGTAGCGCGCCATGCTTTCCCCGCTCGCACGCCACCCCTGCACCTCGGCACGTCGCTCTTCCTCTGCCCATCGTTTTGCCATGCCCGCAGGCTCTGCCTCACCAGCCCGAGCCTCAACGTGGGGTCCGTGCAGCGGTTACCACCCATCCTTGGGGGACTCTCGCGGTAAGGTAGCTCCTTGAACCAGCAACCAAGCTCCGTGGGCCCTTCGCCGCTCAGGTAGATTTTCATGAGCGGCCCTCGTCGAGGAGGGGTGCCTCGTCGACTCCGTTGGCGTAGCTCAGCCAGAGTTCTCCGAGGGCGTAGACGCTCGACCGCTTGGCGAAGTTCGGGGTGTCCTTGATGAGGGTGGCCCTGGTGCCAGTCTCGGGAGTGCGGGTGATCACTGTGACCTCTTCCGGCTGCATCTCGTTGACCACGAGAGGGCTGTGAGTAGCGATGAGCACCTGCGTGGTTTTCGAGACTTCCCGAAGTACCCGCATCACCTCGGCAATGCGTGCTGGGTGGAGGCCGTTCTCTGGCTCCTCGATGAGGAGCATCGACGCTGGTTCAAGGTACGGAATGGCCGCGAAAGCGAGATAGTTGCCGTCCCAGAACACTGGCTCCAGCGGT
>NZ_ASRX01000154.1 GCF_000601485.1 Chondromyces apiculatus DSM 436 | reverse complement strand
GTTGGGGCGGCGGGAGCAGAGGTTGGGGCGGAGGGGGGACTCGGGGCTTCGATCCATGGAAACCGGAACCGGGCTCGCGGAGAACTAAACACCCTTCCAACGCCTGGAGGTGGGCCGCTCGGGGGCTGCTGCGGGGGGGCGTTGCACGTCGTACTCGGGTTGAAGGCCATCGTCTGGCATGGTCGTCAGGGTCATCCAGGAAGGATTGGGCGCATGGCGAGAACAGGTATGGGGAAGCTGCGGGTCGGGATTGTGGGGGCGAACTGGGGGGTGGTGGCCCATTTGCCGGCTTGGAGGCTGCTCGGGGATGTGGAGGTGACTGCGATCTGCACGTCGCGGCGGGAGAGTGCGGAGGCGGCGGCGACGCAGTGCGGGGTGGGAAGGGCGTTCTGGGATTACGAGGCGATGTGCGGGGATCCGGAGGTCGATGTCATCGATACGGGGACGAGTCCGGTGCTGCGGGAGAAGATTGTCACGGCGGCTTTGAAGGCCGGGAAGCATGTGGTCAATGAGATGCCGTTCGCGCCGTCGCTGGAGGCGGCGGAAGGGCTGGTGAGGCTGCAGCGGGAGAAGGGGGTGGTGGGGGCTGCGGCGGCGAGCGTGGTGGGGCTGCCGCACCTGGCGCTGATGAAGGAGATGGTCGAGGAGGGGTATGTGGGGGAGGTGTTTCAGGTGCATTGCTCGTGGCACCTGTCGTTCTTTCTCAAGATTTTTCCGGGGTTTCCCTATACGTGGTTCGGGAAGGGGGGGCTGGGGGTGAGTGTGACGCGCAATCAAGGGTCGCATCTGCTGCATGCGCTGCGGGAGGTGTTTGGGCCCATTGCGTCTGTGGTGGGGCGGATGGAGACGCAGGTGAAGAGGTGGGAGCTGCCGGGGGGGGAGAGCATGGAGGTGGAGACGGATGATACGTTGCAGGCGCTGCTGAGGTTCGGCCGTGGTGCGATGGGGACGCTGACGACTTCTTGGACGGCGGCGGATAGTCCGGGGTTCTGTATCGATGCGTTCGGGAGCAAGGGGCGGCTGCGGCTGGAGGCGCTGCAGTATCCGAGCGTGGCGACGGCGAGGCTGTATGCGGCGAAGAGTGGTTTCGGGCTGGCGCCCAGTGGGCAGGAAGTGCAGGTGCCGGAGCGGCTGTTCATGGTCGCTGGGCGGGTGGTGGAGGGGGATGCGGGTGAGACGAGCGGGGGGCAGCGGGTGTCGCTCGCGAGGATTTTCGAGGGGTTCGTTCGGGCGGTGCGCGAGGGGGGGGAGCCGCCGGTGAGCTTTGCGCGGTCGCTGGAGGTGCAGAGGGTGGTGGAGGCGCTCTATGCGTCGCACCAGCGCAAGGGGTGGGTGGATCTCGAGGCCGGAGAGGAGCTGGGCTGAGCAGGAGGGGGGAGGCCGTCGGGGGGAGGCGGTCAGAGGGGTGCGAGGGCGAGAGGCCGGGGCGGGGACGTCAGGCCGCGGCGGAGGGGGGATCTTCGCCCAGGAATGCGTCGAAGCTGGTGCCGAAATGAGGGGGCAGCCGGCAGGCAGCAGCCGCGTACCCACCTCACGATCGATCCAGCCACTCCAGCGCCGCGCGGCGGGTCTGAACAGGCCGACGTCATGCCCTTGCTCGAGGAGGCGCTGGGCGAGGAGGGGGGGTGCTCGGAGATGTCGCCGACAATGGGGGTGGGGCCGTCTCAGGACAGCGATGGGAGGGGGGCATGGGCATGAGAGCCGTTTGCCGCTTCGTGTGGGTGGGCGGTCAGGGCTTGTTGTCGGCGGGATCGGATGGAGGGGGGCGAGGCTTCTGGGTGCGGTTTGCGAGCCAGGCGCGGTACAGGACGTCGACCTGGCCGCAGATGAGTCCCCAGGGTTTGCTGGGGATCAACGGGGGCCTGCCGGTGGGGTCGCGGTCCATCAGGCTCGCCATGGCCTCGTCGACGTGGAGCTGGAGCTCTCGCGGTTCGAGCTTGGCGTGGATCTCTTCGTGGAGGGTGCCCTCGTGCATCAATGCCGCGATGGTCTCGAAGCGGGCGAGGAGGGCGCGCATGTCGTGGAGCCACCAGGCATCGAAGGTCAGGGGCTGCCGGGCCGCGTCGCGGAGGGGCGAGATGCCGCCCTCGTAGCGCGCGTCCAGCCATACTTGCCCAGCGGCGGGTCCGTTCAGCACCAGCACGATTTCGATGCCACAGCCGCAATCGGCGAGCCGCGCGGCGCCTGGGAGCAGGTCGTCGAGGGTGTCCTCCGTGAGCTGGAATGGGGCGGTGTGCGGGAAGGGGCGGGACTGGTGCTCCTCCGAGACGCGGAAGGGGCCGATTCCGTACTGGGGACCAACGCCGCCATTGCCGAGGCGGGTGATGAACGCGCGGTAGGGCGGGGGGAGGGTGAGGCCGTGGCGCTGTTCGGCCTCCGCTACTTCCGCCTCGGTCAGGCAGGGGGCGAACGTGTAGCCGTGGCTCCGTGCGCCGAATGCGACGCGCCGGAGGTCGAGGCGCGAGAGTCGTTCGCAGATCGTGCGTGCCTCGGATACGAAGCTCTCCATGCTGGTTCGCAGCATTGCGCCGATGGTCCGCCGCGGCAAGCCGCGCGGCGCGTACGCTGGAGTTCGAGCAGCGTTCCTCAAGGGCCCTTTGGGGAGGGGGTCCACGGCCTCATTGATCAGGCGGTCGCGGCTTCCTGCGGGAGGGGCGGGGTGGATGGGGCGCGGGCGGTGATCGTCCAGCAGGCGGCGGTGAAGTGGACGTTGGGGCCGTGGACGAAGGGGTCGAAGGCGGCGCGGAGGGTGGGGAGGATGCGGGCGCGGGCTGGGGCGTCGAGGTGCTGGAGGGCGACGCCGACAGGGCCAAGGCGGGTGAGGTAGGGGAGGAGGGCGGGCTCGGGGAGGGTGCAGGGGACGTCGAGGGGGTGGAGGGCGATGTCGGTCCAGCCGCTGGCGTCGAGGATGGTGTGGACGCGGGAGGGGTCGGCAAAAGCGAACTGGCCAGGGGCGTCGGGGCGGCGAGGGGGGAGGTCGGGGAGGAAGGGGGCGGCGGCGCGCTCGGCGGTGGTCATGAAGGAGTTTTCGGAAGGGGCGCGCCAGGCGATGGCGTGGAGGAGGGCGCGGGGGGCGGCGGCGCGGCGGAGGTTGGTGAAGGCAAGGACAGGGTCGGGGAAGAACATGACGCCGAAGCGGGAGAGGAGGAGGTCGTAGGCGGCAGGGGGGAAGGGGTGGGTCTGGGCGCTGGCGCAGAGGAAGTCGGGGGGGGTGGGCTCAAGGGCGGCGCGGGCGCGGGCGGCGGTGATCATGGGGGCGGAGAGGTCGATGCCGGTGCAGTGGGCGCGGGGGCCGAGGTGGCGGGCGATGGCGAGGGTGGTGCTGCCGGTGCCGCAGCCGATGTCGAGGATGCGGGTCGGGGAGGTGGGGGGAGCAAG
>NZ_ASRX01000153.1 GCF_000601485.1 Chondromyces apiculatus DSM 436 | reverse complement strand
CCCGCCGCGCCCCCCGCGCCCGCCGCGCCCGACCCGGACCTCTCCGCCCCTCCGGCCGGCGCCTTGATCCACCCCTGCCCTCCCCGCGCCAGCACCGCGGCCCCCTCCCCCTCTTCCACCCACGCCGTCCCCCCCTGCAACCCGCACCCTCCCAGGCATGCCAGCGCGCACGCCAGCGCGCACGCCAGCGCGCACGCCCTCGCACACGCCCCATCGCTCACGAACGACCCTGCCCCCGCGCGCCGCGCACCTCTCACAGCGCGCCTCGCCGCCGCACCAGCTCCTTCACCACCGCCGTGGGCACGTCGACCCGACCCCACAGCGCCCCTGCCCCGCCCTTGGCTGGAGAAGCCCCGGCCGAGATCACCACCGGCGTCACCTCTGCCGGCGCCGGGTTCCCTGCCCGCGTCGCCATGAGCCGCAGCGGATCCACGAACAGCACGAACGACGCCTCCGACCCGAGCCCTTCGAGCGCCGCGCGCACCGCGCCGACCCCACCCAGGTTCCCCCCTTCCACGGCGCCCACCACCTGCCGCATCCCCTCATCCGGCTCGTACCCCGCCGACGCGTACAGCGCCCCACCCTTGAGGAAGTGCAGCAAGTTGATCGCCCGCGGCAGCGAGGCCGCCGCCAGATCCTTCGGCGCCGCCTCTCCCTTCGGCGCCTCTCCCTTCGACGCCGCAGCCCTTTTCGCCCCCTCCTTCTCCCCTGTGCGCGCGAATTTCAACCGCCGCACATCCCCGGGCATGCGCTCCACCACGTACTTCCCCGCGGTGATGCTCAGGCCTTCCTGCTTGAGGAGCGCCTTGATCGAAGGCAGCGTCGTGAGCCCCTCGAAGTCCCCGAGCGCCTCCTGCATCTTCTTCTCGTCGTCCACGGCGAGCCGCGCCATCGCCGTCGGCCCCGTCCCCTCCCACCGCAACCCCACCGTGAACCAGTCCCCCCGCGCCTCCGACACCCCCCGGAGCGCCGCGGCGATCTGCTCCCGCTCCTTCTCCGGAACCTGCACCCTCGCCTGAGCCTCCGCCGCCTCCGCCGCCTGCGCGGCCTTCGCACCCTTCCTGGACGCCTCCGCGCCCTTCTCCGGCGCCGGCGTCCCCTTCTCCAGCGCCTGCCCTCCCAGGAACCCCAGCACCGCATCCACCTGCGACGCGATCGCTTCTCCCCTGCCCGCCTTCGACTCACGCACCAGGAGCCCCGCCAGCGCATCCGCCGGCAGCTCCAGGAGCGGCTTCACGTTTCCCACCGCCGCCGCAGCCACCGCCTTCCCCGCGGGCCCATCTCCCGCGCGCGGCGTCGCCTCGAACCGCAGGTGCGCCGCCTCGTCGAGCACCAGCGACAGCCGCGCCCGCTCCAGATCCCCGAGCAGCGCGATCCACCCGTCCACCGTGGGCACCAGCGTCGATCCCCCGGCTCCTCCTCCTGCCACGACCGAGGGACGGATCCGCTCCCACACCCGCCGTGCCCCCCCGGTGATCGGCCCTGCGACCGCTGCTCGGGGCGCCTCGATCACCACGTCCTCCCGCGGCGCCGTCGCCCGCGACATCGTGCGCGCCACGTAAGGCCCCACGGCCAGCACGTCCTCCGCCGTCGCCCCGAGCACCAGGTAATTGCCGAGCACCCCCATCCCCAGACGCCCCTGCGTCGACGCCGGAGCAGGCGCCGGAGCAGGCGCTTGCGCGCTCGACGACCCTGCGGGCGCCGCCGCCATCGGTTCGAGGAAGGTGATCGACGTCCCCGCGTCCACCCGCGCCTGGAACCTCGCCCCCTCCCCGCGCGTCACCTGATCCACGAACCGCGTCCCGCTCTTCACATGCACCGCGATCACCGCGAACGGCCTGCGGTCGGGCGCCACCTCCTCGGGACCTGCGCCCGCCTCGGGCCCTGCCTCCACGGCGGCTCCCAGCATCGGCACGCCCCCATCGATCTCCGTTGCCACCGTCGGCGGCAGCCCCAGGACCGTGACCACCAGCGTCCCGATGTTCACCGGCAAGAACATCGCCGGCCCTCCCACCGCGATCCGCGCCTTCGCCCACGTCGCATCCGGCGTCGGCATGAACGCCTCCGCGATCAGCCCTGCTGGCGCCGGCACCGGACTCAGGTCCACCCCGCTCACCGCCGGCTCCGGCGGCTTCTCCGACTTCGAACACCCGGCCGGCACCACCGCCAGCGCGAGAGCCGCACCCAGGAGCAACCGACGCAAACCCGACCCGACAGAGAACATCACGGCCCGACCATACCGCGTCCCCCCCGCAGACCGCATCACCTCACCGCCCGGTCATCCTCCCCACCGGCATCACAGTCTCCCCGCGTACTTGGACGATTTCTCCAGCATACTCAGGCAGTTATGCTCCTGGCGCAGCGCCTCTCCCCTCTCGCAGGGCTCGACCTGGCCATCTGGGTCTTCGACATCGAGCGCACCGCCGTCGCCTGGGCCAACGCCCGCGCCGCTGCCCTCTGGCGCGCCCCCGACGCCGCCACCCTGTGCACCCGCGACTTCAGCGACATGTCCGAGGCCACCCGCACCCGACTCGCCAGCTACCTCGACACCTTCCGCCAGGGCGGCACCATCGAGGAGACCTGGACCTTCTACCCGCACGGCCTCCCCGTCACCGCCCGCTGCCTCTGCTCTGGCGTCCCGCTCGACGACGGCCGCACCGCCATGCTCGTGCACGGCCTCCCCAGCGAAGCCCGCCCCGAGCCCGACACCCTCCGCGGCGTCGAGGCCCTCCGTCACACCACCGTGATGGTCTCCCTCCTCGACCCCGACGGCAGCATCCTCATGCACAACCCTGCCGCTGCCCGCGCCTTCGCCGACGCCCCCCTCGACACCTGGTTCGACCCAGCCACTGCCCGCACCCTCCTCGACCGCACCCTCACCACCTCCGCCTGGGAAGCCGAGCTCCTTGCCCACACCGCGAACGGCGATCGCTGGCACGCCCTCGAATCCCGCACCACCAACGACCCTGTCACCGGCGCCCGCGTCCTCCTCGTCCACCAGACCGACATCACCCGTCGCGTCGAAGACGCCAGCACCATCTCCCAGCAGCGCGCCCGCATCCTCGCCCTCTCCGCCCCCCTCCTCGACGTCGCCCCCCACGTCCTCGCCATCCCCCTCATCGGATCCCTCTCCGACACCCTGACCGACGACCTCACCGCCCGTCTCCTTCAGCACCTCACCCGAGCGCGCATCCACACCGCCATCCTCGACCTCACCGGCACCACCGAAGCCGACGACCCCTCCACCGCCCGCCTCCTCCAGCTCGCCGCCGCCATCCGCCTCCTCGGCGCCCGCCCCCTCATCACCGGCGTCTCCCCCACCCTTGCCCGCACCCTGGTCACCCGCGGCGCCCCCCTCACCGACATCCTCGTCCTCCGCTCCCTCCACGAAGCCATCGCCACCACGAGGTAACGCCAGCCCTCAAGCACCAGCATCCTCGACGACCCCCGCATCGCCGCACCTCATCGCTCCACTCCACCCACCCACCACCCCAGCGCCCACCACCACCCCAGGCGCCTCGGGAGAGGTGCTCTGGGCGCCGGAGCGGAGGAGGGCGTGAGGGTGGTGGAGGCCTCTCCGCAGGGGCCGACGTTTCGGCGGGCCCAGGAAGTGGCCCGCCTGCACTCTGGCCCCTGCGGAGAGGCCTCCACCACCCTCA
>NZ_ASRX01000152.1 GCF_000601485.1 Chondromyces apiculatus DSM 436 | reverse complement strand
CCTCCCCTCCCCCTCTCTCCACTTCCCCCCTTGCCCCTCACCAACCGAGCCCTAACTTGATTCCGCCGCCGGCCCTCTGGCCGAGCCCTGGCCTCCTCCCCCGACCCCCTGGCCAATCCCCTCTCCATCTCCCTCACTCACCCCTCACCTCACTCACCCGCAATCACCACCCGACTCCCCGCCTCCCCTGGAGAGCCCCATGCCTGGAATGAGCGACTCCGCTCGGGTCGACGACCTGAAGCTCCACCTCCAAACCCTCCTCCGTGCCGACGACGCCCGCCGCCTCCCCCCTCCTGGCGAGCTTCCCCCTGCCCAGCGCATCCGCGAAAGCGCCCTCTTCCCCCCGCGCATCCGCGCCCGCATCGAGCGCGCCCTCGCCGACTTCAATGCCCACCTCCCCGACTTCACCGACGCCGAGCTGACCAAGCTCACCGCCACCCGCCATGCCCGCGCCGCCCTCGACGCCGGCATGGCGGCCCTCTCCCGCGTCGACGACCACCTCCACGCCGTCACTGGCCAGCGCAACCCCCTTGTCGCCAAGCTCTACGGCGTCTTCGGCGACAACCCCACCTCCTTCGCTGGCGTCCTCCGCAGCCTCTCCATGGCCCAGACCGAGGACGACACCATCGCCGCCCTCCCTCCCGACGACGACCGCCGCGACCTCCTCTTCACCCCTGTCATCCGCGACGCCGTCGACGCCGCCCTCACCACCCTCCGCGCCCTCCACACCGACAAACAGGCCGCTCGCGGCGCCCTCTCCCGCGGCCACGCCACCCGCCACCTTTGCATCGACGAAGCCGCCGCCGTCATCGCCATTGCCCGCCAGCACCTCTACGCCAACCTCCCCGACCGCAAGCTCGACCGCCACCTCCACGATTACGGCTTCCGCCCCATCCACACCTCCCGCCGCCGCACCCCCGCCGCTACTCCTGCCCCCCTTCCCTCTCCCCTCCCCCTGCCCAGCGCCTCCCTTCCTTCTCCCCTCCCTTCTCGACCCCTTTCCCTCTCCTCTCCCTTCCCTTCTCCTCCCTCCCTTCCCCCTCCTCCTCCCTCCCCTGCCCCCTCCGCACCCCCACCCTCCCCGGAGCCCTCCTACCTCCCCCTGATCCCGCCGCAGACCGCACGCCCCGACCCTGTGGAGACGGATGCAGAGGGCCCGCGCGCGCTTCCCGCTGCCCACCCCGATTCTCCCGCTGCGCGCGACGAAGCACGACCCCTGGTGCAAGCGCGACCCGGTGGAGAGCAGCCTGGATCGCCACGAAAACACCGGCCCAGGGCCCGAGCACGCCTCGCCGAAGCACCCTTGAGGAGCACGGGGTTTGAAGACCCGGGCCATGGCCCGCGCGGCGCTCCTCCTGGCTCTCCTGCTGGCGACCCCGGCTTGCGCGTCCTTCCGGCGTAGCTAGCGCCGATGACCCGAGCGGCTCTCCTCCTGGGTCTCACTCTCATGGCTGCGCCAGCGTGCGCGCCATTCCGGCCAGACACCGCCAGGTTCGACGCGCAGCGGAAGGTGCTCTGGACCCGGGACTTCGGCGGCCCGGGCATGCACTCCGGCCACAACGTGGCGTTCAATCGCCAGCCCCGCCCGAGGTGCCCTCACGACGAGGGGAAGCCATCGCTCTTGCCGATCGCCGCTCCTTCAAGTTCGTCTGGCAGCGGAGCGGCTCCAGGCGCAATCCTGCCCAGCATGCGCCGCGATCCTGGATGTCGTGGGCGACCCTGACGAAGGCTCACGACAGTTCCTGAAAGTTGAGCGCATCCAGCAAGCGACGATGTGACGCCAGCCCCCCCTTGCCACCAACTGGAGTATCCTTGACGTATGCGACGTGAGTTTGCGATCCGGTTTGAGCCACCGAATCGTAGCCATCGAGTCCCGCTGGACGTTTACGCGCCAGCCATGGCCGAGCTGACCAGGGGCTTCAGCTCTGTTCGGCGAGCGCTCATCCCCCTCCTGGCGCGACGACGGCACCTTGACCGAGCGCTCGTGGCGGACGCTCTTGTCGTCCACATCCGGACGAACGAGCCAGGAAGCAACGTCGCCCTGCTCGACATCGGACCGACCGACAGCGCGCTTCAAACACCATTCGTCTACGATCAGTCGCTCGCATCGTTGTTCTGGCGGTACGTGGGAGAGCTGCTGCGACGCGCTGGGGAGCGGGAGCAGACACGAGGCGCCGCGCCGCTGCCCGCGATCAGTGCGGAGCACTTCGCCCGGGCGGGTGACATCGCAGCCCATGGAAACATGGGACTTCAACTCGTCGAGCGCACCCACGGGTGGAGCGAGAGAAACGGACGAGGAGCAGCGCCTGAGGCGCCCTGGCACCAGCGCGTCGACCTGGCCGCTGCCCGGTCAGGACTGCGCCGCTACGCCGAGCACAGGCGAGAGCAAAGCGCGCTGGAGACGCAGATATTCGGCAGGATCGTGGAGATGAGCGCGGATCCACTCGCGTTCAAGCTCAAAACTCAGGACGGGAGAGTGCGGGTAACTGCCGGCAGCGAGCTGCGCGAAACGGTGAGAGCGTCGTGGGGTCGCGATGTGCTGGTAACGGTCAGGGGGCAAGCAGACGCTGAAGGAACGATCGCTGCTCCACATGCGTTGTCTGTCGAGCTGCTTGCTCAGACGAATGACATCGTTCACGACTATCTCTCGTCCAGTGGTTCAGGCAAAGATCTTTGGTCTGGTGAAGAGGCCAAGGAGTACCTCCGTTCGCTCCGTGGTGCATCGTGATCACCATCCTCTTCGACACAGACATGGTGGCGAACTGGCACCAGGGTGAGCCAGGCTTCAGGCTTCCACTTCAGAGCCTGTTCACGGAACTGAGCAAGCACGGGGCCACGATCACGAAGTTCATCTCCGTGGTGACGGTTCAAGAGCTGTCGTATTGGGCTCAAGCGCATGGTGACATCACTGCGCTGGACAGGTTCATCGGCGCGGAGTTCACCATTCTGAACTTCGACCGACTCATTGCGAGGCGTGCGGCTGAACTGCAGCGCGATGTCGGGCGCCCTCCGAGGGCGAAACCGAAGTCTTCCGACAAAGCTCAGGTGGCTCATTGGTTCCGTGATGCGGCCATCGTGGCCACCGCAGTACATCACAAGCTCCACTACATCTTCACGGCAGACCGCGAGCTAAACGGCTTTTTCAACCACATTACGCTGGTGATCTTCGCCTGGTTGAGGCGTGCTGAACAGCCCTCGACCAGATGGTCTAGACAGCCAAGAACCTCACCTTAGAGCCTATCACGCCAGGGCGGACCGAGCTGGTCGGTCGAGCTGCAAGCAGCGCTAGGCGCGACGAGGAGGCCTACCAAAAGTAGGCCGACGAGGCGCAACGAAGCGATGCGCCGCAGATCGGCCGGGCAGCGACGGGAGCCCTGGTGGGATAGGCTCTTAAACGTCAGCTCCGGTGCCCGGTTCAGCCCAACCCCTGAAGAGCACCACATGGGGAACGCTCCGCGTCAGCGGTTCACGTTGCACCTCGCCAACTCTGGGTGGTCAACATTGACCATTACCCTCCTATGACCCCCTCGCCTCCCCCTCTCACCCCGGCCGTCATCGAAGCCCACCTCCACGACCTCTTCATCGCCGCCGACGGCACCTCTCTCCGCAAAGAGGACCGCAAGAAAGCCCTCGAGGTCGCCGCCCTCCTCAACCAGCTCTCCCCCTTCACGCGCGACCGCCTCCTCGTCGACGCTGCTGCTGGCAAAGCCTACGTCGGCCTCCTCGCCGCCCAGCTCCTCCACCCCCGCCACGTCGTCCTCATCGAGCGCGACCCCCACCGCGTCACCGCCTCCCGCGCCGCCGCCGCCCGCCTCTCTCACGCTCCTCTCCCCAGCACCCACCTCCCCCTCGCCCCCTCTCCCCTCGCCCCCTCTC
>NZ_ASRX01000151.1 GCF_000601485.1 Chondromyces apiculatus DSM 436 | reverse complement strand
GCCGCCCCCGCCGCCCCCGCCGGCGCCCGCACCCCCCTGCCCCTGGCCGGCGAGCCCCCCAGCGCGCTCAACCCGCCCACAGGCTGCGTCTTCCGCCCCCGATGCCCCCGGGCCGAACCCGGGCGGTGCGACGTGGAAACGCCCCCCCTTGAGGAGATCGTACCCGGGAGCCACCACCGCGTGGCATGCTGGCATCCTCACCTGGATGGATCGGCATGAACCGCTTGCATAGCGTCCACTGGGGCATGATCGGCGCGGGCAGCGTGACCGAGATCAAGAGTGGCCCCGCATTTCAGAAGGTCGAGGGCAGCATGCTCTCCGCCGTCATGCGCCGGACCCCGGGGATGGCCCAGGACTGGGCGAAGCGCCACGACGTCCCCCGCTACCACGACAACCCCGAGGACCTCATCGCCGACCCGCACGTCGACGCGGTCTACATCGCGACCCCTCCCGGCTCGCACCTCGACCTCGCGCTCCTCGCCTGCGAGGCCAGAAAGCCCGTCTACGTCGAGAAGCCCATGGCCCGCAGCTACGAGGAGTGCAAGCGCATGAACGAGGCCTTCGAGGCCGCCGACGTGCCGCTCTTCGTCGCCTACTACCGCCGCCGCCTCCCCCGCTTCGTCACCGCGAGGGAGGTCATCGACGCCGGCCGCCTCGGCGCCATCACCGGCGTGACCTACCGCTACACCCACCCCCGCTGGGAAGGCACCCCCGCCGATCGCCCCTGGCGCCTGCGCCCCGAGTACTCCGGCGGCGGCCTGTTCCTCGACATCGGCTGCCACACCCTCGACCTCCTGGAGTTCCTCCTCGGCCCCCTCCGCAACGTCTCCGGCATGGCCGCGAACGTGTCCACGAACTGCACCATCGAGGACAACATCGCCATGCACTTCCGCACCGAGCAGGGCGCCCTCGGCGTCGCCCACTGGAACTTCGCCGGCCACGCGCGCGAGGACCTCATCGAGATCACCGGCACCGACGCCCGCCTGCGGATGTCGACGTTCGGCGACGAGCCCCTGGAGATCATCACCCGCGGCAACGTCGAGACCATGACCCGCCCGAACCCGATGCACGTCCAGCAGCCGCTCATCCAGTCGATCGTCGACCACCTCCGCGGCCAGGGCGAGTGCCCCAGCACCGGCTACTCCGCCGCCCGCACCTCCCGCGTCATGGACGTGGTCCTCGACGCCTACTACGGCGGCCGCGCCGACGACTTCTGGCTCCGCCCCGAGACCTGGCCCGGCGCCCCCCGCAGGTGAACGTCGCCCCGAGGGACCGGGAGCGATGCCTGGAGAGGCTGCTATACCTCGGTCCTGCGCGGCACCCTCGCTGCGCCGACCACCCGTGAGGGAAGCCATGTTCGTCGTCACCAACCGCATCCCCGTCGCAGAGGGCCACGAGGCCGACTTCGAGGACCGCTTCCGCAAACGCGCCCACCTCATCGACCAGTCCCCGGGCTTCATCCGCAACGAGGTGCACCGCCCCAGGCCGATGAAGCTCGACCACGCGACCGGCACCTGGTCCCCCGACACCGAGACCCAGGGCTACTACGAGGTGAAGACCTGGTGGCGCTCCTTCGAGGACTTCGAGGCCTGGACCAAGAGCCCCTCCTTCGCCGAGGCCCACAAGAACCGCGCCCCGAAGGAGATGTTCGCCGGCCCGAACAAGCTCGAAATCCACGAAGTCTTCCTGAGCACCCACGACAAGCTCGGCGAGAGCGACAAGGCCTGAACCTCGCTTGGTCTCCGGCCCGGGTATAGCCTCCACCCCGTGGACCCCAAGGCCATCCAGCAGCGGATCCAGCTCGGCGAAGACTCCCGCACCGCGCTGAAGAGCACCGCCCACGGCTTCGACGCCAAGATCCTCGCCCGCACCATCGCCGCCTTCGCCAACGGACGCGGCGGTCAGATCTTCGTCGGCGTCGAGGACGACGGCACCCCCACCGGCGTCGACCGCCCTTACCGCGCCGACAGCGTCTTTTACATGCGCGACGCCAGCATGAACCGCGAGGCCACCCGCGAAGAGCTGATCCGCCTCCTCCAGTCCCAGAACGTCTACCACGACGAGACCTCGCTCGACGGCGCCACCCGCGACGACCTCGACCCTGCCGCCATCGACACCTTCCTCGCTTCCCTCTACGAGCCCGACGCCGCCCAGCGCCGCGACCACTACCTGCAAGCGCTGAAGTGCATCGACCCCGACGGCACCCCCACCGTCGCCGGCGTGCTCCTCTTCGGCAAGGACCCGCAGCGCTGGCTCCCTGACGCGCGCATCTCCGCCGTGCGCGTCGACGGCACCGTCATCACCGGCGCGTTCGCCGACCGCAAGGAGATCGCCGGCCCTCTCTTCGAGCAGCTCGACCACGCGCTCGACTTCATCCCCACCCCTTCGCACGTGGTGGGCATGCAGCGCGTGGACGCCGGCCTGTCGGTGCCCGTGCTGCGCGAAGCCCTGGTCAACGCGCTCGCCCACCGCGACTACCGCGCCCCCTCCCAGGTGCGGCTCTTCGTCTTCAGCGACCGGGTCGAGGTGGTCAACCCCGGCATCCTGCTCAGCCACCTCACCCTGGACAGCATCCGCATCGCCGGCATCAGCGTGCGCCGGAACCCAATCCTCGCCTCCCAGCTCGCCCGCGTTCGCCGCACCGAGGACCTCGCGCTCGCGCTCCCCGAGACCATGCAAGAGGGGTTGGCCGTGCTCGGGCGACTCGAGGGCAGCACGGCGATTCACTTCGCCTACCCGGCCGCTGACGTTCGCCCGGGGAGCGCGCCGTTTATCTATGGTGCCGCCGAGCGCCTCCTGGAGAAGTTCCGCGCCTACGCAGGCGGTCCCGAGATGCGCTTGATCCGCTACGTTGGGTTCCGACTCCAGAAGAAGGAGCCCCCCCGGCTAGACATCCGCGAGGTCTTCGTCCCTTCCAACGTCGACATCTCCTTTCCAGCAGCACGCCTGCAGCCCCCGGTCTCCTCCCAGCACGCCCCTGAAGCCATCCCTCCCTGGCACCTCCACGCCGACCAGAGCGAATGTGTCTCCCTAGGTTCTACCGAGCCTACCTGCGCTGGGAAACTCAGGCCGAACCCACTGACGAGACAGGCGCAGATCTGCTTCTGGAATCGCTCCGCGCCAGCCCCCGCCTATTCGCCCTGGCCCGCAACCCCTTCATGCTCTCCTGCCTCGCGCTGGTCCATCGCGCCGAGGGCCGCCTCCCGCGGCACCGGGTGCAGGCCGACGAGCTTTTCGCCCGTACCCTCTGCGAGACCTGGGCGGAGGCGCGCCGATCATGCGTCTCGAACTTCTCGCCCCGGGCAACACATCTGTCGACAACAGATTGCAGTTGCTGCACTCATCCAATCCCATCCTTCGGGTGGCTGCAGCACAGAGTCTAGCGGGAATTCAAGAGGCCATCACGCCACTGGTCGAGCTGCTCCAAAACGACAGCGTGCCGAGTGTAAGACAGGCGGCTGCTTGGGCACTCCTACCGGTCGCAGGCCAAGTCGCCGATACGCTGCGTCGCGCAATGTCAGACGACGATGTACGCACCATCGTTGCGCAAGCTATCGCCAGCGATGAGGAGTTTGATGCGACAAAAATTGTCGCGACGGAGATCCATAAAGGATTGCTTCCGCAAGATAGGAGCCCTGCACAGCTTCACGTATGGCGAATCAAAGGAGTGCAGGATGCCTTTACACAGAAATTCAAAACGCTCCGCGGCAATAACTTGCAAACAATGTCAGATTGCGGTCTGCGCCTTGGACTCATCGAAAGCAGAGATGTTCTGGAGCGGCTGAACGATCACCAGCTCTCCGCTTCTGAGAAAGATACCTTGTGGGATACTCTATGGAAGCTTGCCGACAGCAAGCCCCATTGATGCCATGGCCTCATCCGAGCCGATGACACGCCTTCGCGTCACCTCCCTCGGGTATTAGCCCCGTCGTCAACCTCAGCGCAGGTGGCTTCGACTGCACCTCGTCCGACGCTGCGCACCTCCTCAACCCGGTCGCATCCTGTCTCTGCGAGCTGGCCATCCAATTTCGCGGTGATCGCGGCGGCGTCGGTCTGAGCGAGTCAAAGCTGCAGACGCATCTCAAGCGCGCGTTGAGCAACAGCTAACGGCACCGCAGCCCTCGGGCTATCGTCTCCTCGTGCCCTCCCCTGCACGTCACCTCCCCCCGGCCCCCTCTCTTACCCTCCTCACTTCTCTCACCCTCTCCGCCTGCACCCCTACCCCGCTCCCTCCTCCCGCCGCGCCTCCCTCCGTGGAGATCGCCCCCGTCACCCCCACCCCTCCCTCTCCCGACGCCTCCTCTCCCGGCGCTGCCGCCTCCGTCGCTTCCCCCGACGCCGACCCTCCCCTCCCCGACGTCGACCCCACCTCCCCCCGCCCC
>NZ_ASRX01000150.1 GCF_000601485.1 Chondromyces apiculatus DSM 436 | reverse complement strand
GTGAGTTTCCGGTCAGGTATCCGGTTCCCTGGTAAGGGAAGAGCCTCACACATTCTTGAGGGCGCACCAGCTCATCTTGGTGGTAAACCGGGGCATGGGCATGGTCCCGGCCGCAACTTGCCTGAGGGTGCGTTCCCCGACACATGGACAGACGAGCAAGTTATTGCGGCTATTGAGCGTGTGGCCAACTCGCCGAATTCGAGCTGGATGATGACGAAAGGACCTGGACAAGGGACTTTGAGCCGCGGTGGACCGCTTCCGGGAGCTGCTAGCACCACGAGCGGCGGGCAGCCCGTTCGATACTCTGTAAGGGGACAAGATCATGGCCTCAACATCGAAGTAATTGTCGAGCCGACTGGCGAGGGAATCATTACCGGCTACAACAAGGGACGCTGGTGACACTTGAGCAGATTGCAACGGAAGTAAGTGAGATACTTGTCTCTCTTGGCGATGAACTGCCCGAGTTCGATCGTAGTAACGTGGCCCGATTCATAAAATATAACGAACATGAGCTTGCTCTGGACACCCTGTGCGCGCAGCTGTGTGAACGGGGGGTGGTGCCCACCAGCACGGTGCGTCAACGACTCATGGATCTGGTTGCTGAAATGGGCATGGATGTAGCGCTTTACCAAAGGATTGTTCCACAGCCGAAGCCGGAAAGCTGCTGACCTATCTTGCGGGCTCTTCTGACAGATCTGTGGGTGCGTAGACTGGCCAGGCGATGGAGATCGCGGCGCAGGCATTCGCGTAGGGAGCGGGGACGGGCTCAGTGACCAGAGAGCTTCGTGGGTCGCGATGAGGCGGCTTTGAGGGAGGCCTTCTGGCGCCAGGAGTCGGCGTCGATGTCGAAGGCGTGGCAGTGCTGGGCGAAGCGGTCGACGAGGGCGCCGATGCAGTCTGCGCGCGCGTCCGGGCCCGGGTCTGCGCTCGGGTCCGGCCCCGGGTCTGCGCTGGCGCGCTGGGTCGGCCCTGTGCGTTTCGCAGCGTCAGGGTTGTTGCAGGCAGGTCACCACCTCGGCGCAGGAGGGGCGTTTGGCGCAGTCGAGCTTGAACTTCTCCGGCTCCTTCAGGCAGGCGAGGAGAGGGTCGTCGGGGGTGGCGCGGTTGGTGACGATCTGGCAGGCGCTGAGGCGGGCGCAGGCGGCGGCGGCTTTGCCGGAGCCGGGGAGGTCTTTGCTCGGGTCGATGGGACGGAAGGCGGCCACCTGGGCGCCGAGGCCCGGCATGGAGCCGCAGAGGACCTGGGGGCGGCTGGAGCGGACGAGGGTCTTGTGCATGGCCGCGAGGTGGTTGCAGGTGGCGGCGTCGCCGCAGCGGGCGATGAGGGCGTAGCCGTCGTTGTACGCGTGAGCCGCGATGTAGACCTCGCCAGCGGTGGTCGATTCGTGATCGACGAGGCGGAAGCGCTGGTCCGCGAGCAGGGCCTGTCTGCTGTTGGAGTAGGCGTAGGCGGGACCGAAGCTCTGCGAGACCGAGGAGAGGATCACGGAGGGGGAGCCGCAGTCGCCGGAGATGGGCTCGATGAGCGTGAGGTCGTAGCCGGTCACCAGCTCGGGGGCGCGCTTGTCCTGGCAGGCCGTCGCGGTGCTCCCCAGCGTGAGCAGGACCAGGGCTGTGAACGTCGCTCTCTGCATGTCCGGACTCCCTTTCATGGCGAACAGGGAGGCTCGCATGGAGATCGGCCGGGCAGCGACGGGAATCCTGCGGGGACAGGCGCCTACAGCGCGGTGCCGCCCGCGGCGCGGGAGAGGGCGCGGTCGACGGCGCCGGGGCTGAAGCCGACCAGGATCTGGCCGCGGACGTCGAGGACCGGGATGCTGCCGCCGCGCTGGTTCACGCGGGCGAGCTTTTCGCGCATCTCGGCGGCGGCGGCGGGGTTCTCTTCGATGTCCTTCATGATGACGGCGACGCCCTTGCGGCGGAGGTAGGCCTCGGCGTCGTGGCAGGGTTTGCACCAGGAGGCGCCGTAGACGATGACGCTGACGCCCTGCGCGGTGGGGCCGGCGCCGGGGGCCGCTCCGCCAGAAGGTGAGGGGGCGACGGGAGGGGGCGGGGGCGGGGCGAGCGCGGCGATCTGCGCGGCGCGGCGCTTCTCCAGCAGGGCTTCCCACTCGCGGCGGGGCATGGTCTTGACGACGTAGGTGTCGGCCTCGGCTTTCTGGGTGAGGTCGGCGACGTAGAACATGTCGCGGGTGCCGTCTTCGCGGTCGGAGAGGATGACGCGGACGAGCTTCTTGCCCTCGGCCGGGACGTCGGCGGGCTTCATGGTGACGTGGGTCTCGCCCTTGTCGTCGATCCACGTGAGGAGGAGGTTCGGGGTGTCGTCGCGCAGCTCGACCCTGGGAAGCTCGGTGATGAGCGAGATGGGTGAGGTGCCGTCGTCGCTCTTGGTGCTGCAACCAGCGCCCGCGAGCAGGGCTGTCAGGGCTGTCAGGGCTGTCAGGGCTGACAGGGCTGACAGGCGCAGCGCGCGGGTCCGGGCGATCCTCCCCCGAGGCGCGTTCACCCGGCACCTCCGAGGGAGGCGAGTTCCTCGCTGAGGGTCATCCACTCGGTCATGGCGGCGTCGACGCGCTTGGTGAGGGCCTGCTCTTCGGTGGCCTTCCTGGCGAGCTTGGCCCAGTCGCCGCCAGGGTCTTGCTTGAGGGCTTCGCGCAAGGTCTCCAGCTCGGCTTCGCCGGAGGCGATCTGGGTCTCCAGCTCCTTGACGCGCTTGCGCTTGCGCTCGAGGGCGCGGGCCGCGGCTTTGTCGGCCTCGAAGGCGCGCTTGCGGGCGATGGGATCGTCGGAGGCCGCGGGCGAGGCGGCGGCGGTGGAGGCGGTGGAGGCGCTGGAGGCGCTGGAGGCTGCGGGCGCGGTGGGGCGGGTGGAGCTGCTGCGGCGGACGGCGCGGGCTCCCCTGGACTCGGGGCCGCGGCGGGAGGCGTCGCGCTCGTCGCGCTCGTCGCGTTCGGCTTCGGCCTCGGCAGCGGCGCGGCGGTCGAGGGCGTCGCGCCAGTCCTTGAAGCCGCCAGGGTAGACGTCGACGTGGGCTTCGTGGACGGAGAGGATGCGGGTGGTGACCTTCTCCAGGAAGCGGCGGTCGTGGGAGATGAGGACGACGGTGCCCTCGAAGCCGACGAGGGCCTCTTCGAGGATCTCGGCGGCAGGGATGTCGAGGTGGTTGGTGGGCTCGTCGAGGAAGAGGAGGTTTCGGGGTTCGAGGAGGAGCTTGCCGAGGGCGAGGCGGCTGCGTTCGCCGCCAGAGAAGCCGTTGACGCGGCGGAGGGCGTCGTCGCCGTAGAAGCGGAAGCGGGCGAGGTACTGGCGCGCGACGTCGACGTTCATGTCGGGTCGGACGCTGCGGATCTCTTCGACGGCGGTCTTGGAGGGGTCGAGGGAGCCGAGGTGCTGGTCGAAGTAGCCTTCGTTGAGGTTGGTGCCGCGCTTGACCTCGCCCTGGTCCTCGGGGGCGCCCTGGCCAGCGAGGATCTTGAGGAGGGTGGTCTTGCCGGAGCCGTTGGGGCCGACGATGCCGAGGCGGTCGCCGCGGCGGAGGAGGAGCTCGACGTCGGAGAAGAGGACGCGGCCGCCGCGGGAGGCGGCGACGTCGTGGACGTCGAGGACGATGTCGCCGGTGCGGGGGGCAGGGGCGAAGCGGAAGGCGACCTTCTCGGCGAGGGCCCAGACGTCTTCGGGGCGGTCGAGGACGTCGAGCTTGTCGAGCATCTTGCGGCGGCTCTGGGCCTGCTTGGTCTTCTGGCCGGCGATGTTGCGGCGGATGAAGTCCTCGGTCTTGGAGATCATGTCCTGCTGGCGCTCGACCAGTTCGCGCTCGCGGGCGAGGTCCTCTTCGCGGGCGACGGCGTAGTCGCTGTACTTGAGGGGGTAGGTGCGGAAGCTCTTGGTGCCGAGCTCCATGGTGTGAGGGCAGACGGCGTCCATGAAGGCGCGGTCGTGGCTGACGATGAGCATGGCGCTGGTCATGCCGACGAGGTGGCGTTCGAGCCAGGCGATGGTCTCGATGTCGAGGTGGTTGGTGGGCTCGTCGAGGAGGAGGAGGTCGGGTTCCAGGGCGAGGACGACGCCGAGCTGGAGGCGGCCGCGTTCGCCGCCGGAGAGGCTGGTGACGGGGCGGTCCATGTCCTTGGCGTGGAAGCCGAGGTGGCCGGCGATCATCTCGACGCGGCGTTCGAGGTCGTCGCCGCCAGAGAGGTGGTAGCGGTCGGTGAGGTCGGAGAGGCGGGCGAGGGCTTCGTCGGAGCCGCTGGCCGCGGCGTGCTGGGCGTCGGTGAGGGCGTGGCGGAGGTCGAGGACCTCGGTGAAGCCGGCGAGGAAGGCATCCATGACGGTGCCGTCGCTGGTGAGTTCGTGAGACTGGCGGAAGAAGGCGACGCGGACGCCCTTGCGGACGACGACCTGGCCTTCGTCAGGAGGCATTTCGCGGCCGATGAGCCGCATCAGGGTGGACTTGCCAGCGCCGTTGGGGGCGACGAGGGCGGCGCGCTGTCCCTGTTCGAGAGAGAAGGTGATGCCCTGGAAGAGGCGGCGTGCGCCGTACCCAAAGCCGACATCGGCGACCTGCAAGACGGTCATGGCGGGTGCTTCTTAGCATGGGGCGCGCAGGGACAAAGCGCGGGGGGAAGGGGGCGGACGGAAGGGCGGAGGGAGGCGTGGTGGAGGCTCAGAAAGAGACTCAGAAACTCCGGAGTTTGGCGAGGCGGGACGCGGCCTCAGCCATGCGGCGGGGCTCGGCGACGCGGCGGGCGCGCCAGAGGAGGTTGTGGGGGGTGACGGTGGGGGGGACGAAGGGGACGACGGTGGTTTCGTAGCCGGCGGCTTCGAGGCGGAGGGTGCGCTCGGCGTCGATGAGGCCGGTGATGAGGCGGCGGCGGACCTCGGCATGGCGAGGGACGCCGAGGGCGTCGGCGCGGGCCTCTGCCGTGGGAGAGAAGGGGACGGCGCCGGCGTAGCAGCAAGGGACGAGGAAGAGCCAGCGGGCGCGGCGCGCGACGGCGAGGTCGAGGATGCGGTCGGAGGCGGGGCCGCAGGCGTGGAGGGCGACGACGAGGTCGGGGTCGGAGGGCCAGAGGGTGAGGTCGGCGACGTCGCCCTGGGAGACGGTGATGGAGGGGGCGGGGGGAGAGGGGGC
>NZ_ASRX01000149.1 GCF_000601485.1 Chondromyces apiculatus DSM 436 | reverse complement strand
TTGATGCTAAAGGTGAGCCGCTTAAAGCTACCAGTTATATGGCTGTTGGTTTCTATGTGGCTAAATACGTTAACAAAAAGTCAGATATGGACCTTGCTGCTAAAGGTCTAGGAGCTAAAGAATGGAACAACTCACTAAAAACCAAGCTGTCGCTACTTCCCAAGAAGCTGTTCAGAATCAGAATGAGCCGCAACTTCGGGATGAAAATGCTCACAATGACAAATCTGTCCACGGAGTGCTTAATCCAACTTACCAAGCTGGGTTACGACGCGACGCCGTTCAACCAGATATTGAAGCAGAACGCAAAAAGAGAGATGAGATTGAGGCTGGGAAAAGTTACTGTAGCCGACGTTTTGGCGGCGCAACCTGTGACGACAAATCTGCTCAAATTTATGCGCGCTTCGATAAAAATGATTGGCGTATCCAACCTGCAGAGTTTTATCGCTTCCATGACGCAGAAGTTAACACTTTCGGATATTTCTGATGAGTCGAAAAATTATCTTGATAAAGCAGGAATTACTACTGCTTGTTTACGAATTAAATCGAAGTGGACTGCTGGCGGAAAATGAGAAAATTCGACCTATCCTTGCGCAGCTCGAGAAGCTCTTACTTTGCGACCTTTCGCCATCAACTAACGATTCTGTCAAAAACTGACGCGTTGGATGAGGAGAAGTGGCTTAATATGCTTGGCACGTTCGTCAAGGACTGGTTTAGATATGAGTCACATTTTGTTCATGGTAGAGATTCTCTTGTTGACATTTTAAAAGAGCGTGGATTACTATCTGAGTCCGATGCTGTTCAACCACTAATAGGTAAGAAATCATGAGTCAAGTTACTGAACAATCCGTACGTTTCCAGACCGCTTTGGCCTCTATTAAGCTCATTCAGGCTTCTGCCGTTTTGGATTTAACCGAAGATGATTTCGATTTTCTGACGAGTAACAAAGTTTGGATTGCTACTGACCGCTCTCGTGCTCGTCGCTGCGTTGAGGCTTGCGTTTATGGTACGCTGGACTTTGTAGGATACCCTCGCTTTCCTGCTCCTGTTGAGTTTATTGCTGCCGTCATTGCTTATTATGTTCATCCCGTCAACATTCAAACGGCCTGTCTCATCATGGAAGGCGCTGAATTTACGGAAAACATTATTAATGGCGTCGAGCGTCCGGTTAAAGCCGCTGAATTGTTCGCGTTTACCTTGCGTGTACGCGCAGGAAACACTGACGTTCTTACTGACGCAGAAGAAAACGTGCGTCAAAAATTACGTGCAGAAGGAGTGATGTAATGTCTAAAGGTAAAAAACGTTCTGGCGCTCGCCCTGGTCGTCCGCAGCCGTTGCGAGGTACTAAAGGCAAGCGTAAAGGCGCTCGTCTTTGGTATGTAGGTGGTCAACAATTTTAATTGCAGGGGCTTCGGCCCCTTACTTGAGGATAAATTATGTCTAATATTCAAACTGGCGCCGAGCGTATGCCGCATGACCTTTCCCATCTTGGCTTCCTTGCTGGTCAGATTGGTCGTCTTATTACCATTTCAACTACTCCGGTTATCGCTGGCGACTCCTTCGAGATGGACGCCGTTGGCGCTCTCCGTCTTTCTCCATTGCGTCGTGGCCTTGCTATTGACTCTACTGTAGACATTTTTACTTTTTATGTCCCTCATCGTCACGTTTATGGTGAACAGTGGATTAAGTTCATGAAGGATGGTGTTAATGCCACTCCTCTCCCGACTGTTAACACTACTGGTTATATTGACCATGCCGCTTTTCTTGGCACGATTAACCCTGATACCAATAAAATCCCTAAGCATTTGTTTCAGGGTTATTTGAATATCTATAACAACTATTTTAAAGCGCCGTGGATGCCTGACCGTACCGAGGCTAACCCTAATGAGCTTAATCAAGATGATGCTCGTTATGGTTTCCGTTGCTGCCATCTCAAAAACATTTGGACTGCTCCGCTTCCTCCTGAGACTGAGCTTTCTCGCCAAATGACGACTTCTACCACATCTATTGACATTATGGGTCTGCAAGCTGCTTATGCTAATTTGCATACTGACCAAGAACGTGATTACTTCATGCAGCGTTACCATGATGTTATTTCTTCATTTGGAGGTAAAACCTCTTATGACGCTGACAACCGTCCTTTACTTGTCATGCGCTCTAATCTCTGGGCATCTGGCTATGATGTTGATGGAACTGACCAAACGTCGTTAGGCCAGTTTTCTGGTCGTGTTCAACAGACCTATAAACATTCTGTGCCGCGTTTCTTTGTTCCTGAGCATGGCACTATGTTTACTCTTGCGCTTGTTCGTTTTCCGCCTACTGCGACTAAAGAGATTCAGTACCTTAACGCTAAAGGTGCTTTGACTTATACCGATATTGCTGGCGACCCTGTTTTGTATGGCAACTTGCCGCCGCGTGAAATTTCTATGAAGGATGTTTTCCGTTCTGGTGATTCGTCTAAGAAGTTTAAGATTGCTGAGGGTCAGTGGTATCGTTATGCGCCTTCGTATGTTTCTCCTGCTTATCACCTTCTTGAAGGCTTCCCATTCATTCAGGAACCGCCTTCTGGTGATTTGCAAGAACGCGTACTTATTCGCCACCATGATTATGACCAGTGTTTCCAGTCCGTTCAGTTGTTGCAGTGGAATAGTCAGGTTAAATTTAATGTGACCGTTTATCGCAATCTGCCGACCACTCGCGATTCAATCATGACTTCGTGATAAAAGATTGAGTGTGAGGTTATAACGCCGAAGCGGTAAAAATTTTAATTTTTGCCGCTGAGGGGTTGACCAAGCGAAGCGCGGTAGGTTTTCTGCTTAGGAGTTTAATCATGTTTCAGACTTTTATTTCTCGCCATAATTCAAACTTTTTTTCTGATAAGCTGGTTCTCACTTCTGTTACTCCAGCTTCTTCGGCACCTGTTTTACAGACACCTAAAGCTACATCGTCAACGTTATATTTTGATAGTTTGACGGTTAATGCTGGTAATGGTGGTTTTCTTCATTGCATTCAGATGGATACATCTGTCAACGCCGCTAATCAGGTTGTTTCTGTTGGTGCTGATATTGCTTTTGATGCCGACCCTAAATTTTTTGCCTGTTTGGTTCGCTTTGAGTCTTCTTCGGTTCCGACTACCCTCCCGACTGCCTATGATGTTTATCCTTTGGATGGTCGCCATGATGGTGGTTATTATACCGTCAAGGACTGTGTGACTATTGACGTCCTTCCCCGTACGCCGGGCAATAATGTTTATGTTGGTTTCATGGTTTGGTCTAACTTTACCGCTACTAAATGCCGCGGATTGGTTTCGCTGAATCAGGTTATTAAAGAGATTATTTGTCTCCAGCCACTTAAGTGAGGTGATTTATGTTTGGTGCTATTGCTGGCGGTATTGCTTCTGCTCTTGCTGGTGGCGCCATGTCTAAATTGTTTGGAGGCGGTCAAAAAGCCGCCTCCGGTGGCATTCAAGGTGATGTGCTTGCTACCGATAACAATACTGTAGGCATGGGTGATGCTGGTATTAAATCTGCCATTCAAGGCTCTAATGTTCCTAACCCTGATGAGGCCGTCCCTAGTTTTGTTTCTGGTGCTATGGCTAAAGCTGGTAAAGGACTTCTTGAAGGTACGTTGCAGGCTGGCACTTCTGCCGTTTCTGATAAGTTGCTTGATTTGGTTGGACTTGGTGGCAAGTCTGCCGCTGATAAAGGAAAGGATACTCGTGATTATCTTGCTGCTGCATTTCCTGAGCTTAATGCTTGGGAGCGTGCTGGTGCTGATGCTTCCTCTGCTGGTATGGTTGACGCCGGATTTGAGAATCAAAAAGAGCTTACTAAAATGCAACTGGACAATCAGAAAGAGATTGCCGAGATGCAAAATGAGACTCAAAAAGAGATTGCTGGCATTCAGTCGGCGACTTCACGCCAGAATACGAAAGACCAGGTATATGCACAAAATGAGATGCTTGCTTATCAACAGAAGGAGTCTACTGCTCGCGTTGCGTCTATTATGGAAAACACCAATCTTTCCAAGCAACAGCAGGTTTCCGAGATTATGCGCCAAATGCTTACTCAAGCTCAAACGGCTGGTCAGTATTTTACCAATGACCAAATCAAAGAAATGACTCGCAAGGTTAGTGCTGAGGTTGACTTAGTTCATCAGCAAACGCAGAATCAGCGGTATGGCTCTTCTCATATTGGCGCTACTGCAAAGGATATTTCTAATGTCGTCACTGATGCTGCTTCTGGTGTGGTTGATATTTTTCATGGTATTGATAAAGCTGTTGCCGATACTTGGAACAATTTCTGGAAAGACGGTAAAGCTGATGGTATTGGCTCTAATTTGTCTAGGAAATAACCGTCAGGATTGACACCCTCCCAATTGTATGTTTTCATGCCTCCAAATCTTGGAGGCTTTTTTATGGTTCGTTCTTATTACCCTTCTGAATGTCACGCTGATTATTTTGACTTTGAGCGTATCGAGGCTCTTAAACCTGCTATTGAGGCTTGTGGCATTTCTACTCTTTCTCAATCCCCAATGCTTGGCTTCCATAAGCAGATGGATAACCGCATCAAGCTCTTGGAAGAGATTCTGTCTTTTCGTATGCAGGGCGTTGAGTTCGATAATGGTGATATGTATGTTGACGGCCATAAGGCTGCTTCTGACGTTCGTGATGAGTTTGTATCTGTTACTGAGAAGTTAATGGATGAATTGGCACAATGCTACAATGTGCTCCCCCAACTTGATATTAATAACACTATAGACCACCGCCCCGAAGGGGACGAAAAATGGTTTTTAGAGAACGAGAAGACGGTTACGCAGTTTTGCCGCAAGCTGGCTGCTGAACGCCCTCTTAAGGATATTCGCGATGAGTATAATTACCCCAAAAAGAAAGGTATTAAGGATGAGTGTTCAAGATTGCTGGAGGCCTCCACTATGAAATCGCGTAGAGGCTTTGCTATTCAGCGTTTGATGAATGCAATGCGACAGGCTCATGCTGATGGTTGGTTTATCGTTTTTGACACTCTCACGTTGGCTGACGACCGATTAGAGGCGTTTTATGATAATCCCAATGCTTTGCGTGACTATTTTCGTGATATTGGTCGTATGGTTCTTGCTGCCGAGGGTCGCAAGGCTAATGATTCACACGCCGACTGCTATCAGTATTTTTGTGTGCCTGAGTATGGTACAGCTAATGGCCGTCTTCATTTCCATGCGGTGCACTTTATGCGGACACTTCCTACAGGTAGCGTTGACCCTAATTTTGGTCGTCGGGTACGCAATCGCCGCCAGTTAAATAGCTTGCAAAATACGTGGCCTTATGGTTACAGTATGCCCATCGCAGTTCGCTACACGCAGGACGCTTTTTCACGTTCTGGTTGGTTGTGGCCTG
>NZ_ASRX01000148.1 GCF_000601485.1 Chondromyces apiculatus DSM 436 | reverse complement strand
GTTCCGGCGCTGCCGGAAAGCCAGGGCAAGGCGGCGGCGGCGGCGGCGGCGCCAAGGGACTGGCCAACTGCGGTGGAAACATGCCAGGCGCTGGCGCCAGCGGCGGCAGCGGGGGTGGTGGCGGCTGCGGCGGCAAGCCGGGGCAAGGCGGCGGCGCGGGTGGCGCCAGCATCGCCCTCGTCAGCATCAACGCCCAGCTCACCCTCAACGCCTGCACCCTCCAGGCTGGCAACGGCGGCAACGGGGGCGCTGGCGGTGACCTCCAGCCGGGTGGTCCTGGAGGTGCGAGTGGGGCTGGAGGAAATCCGAGCGGTAGTGCGAAGCCAGGATGCGCTGGGGGCACCGGGGGCTATGGCGGTCGCGGCGGCAACGGCGGGGGCGGCAACGGCGGTCACGCGCTCGCCCTCGCTTACAGCGGGACGATGATCAGCATGTCTGGGGACAACCGCCTGGAGCAAGGTGCGGCGGGTGCTGGAGGACCTGGCGGGGGAGAGGATATTGATATGAACAGCGGCGTCGCTGGCATTGCAGCTACCGAACAGAAATTCCCCTGAAGAAACGTCCTTTGAATTTCTTCGGTCGTTCAGCATCTCGAAGTGGTCACGCGCTCTCGCTCACCGGAATATAGAAGGGTGGAGGCCGTACCGGACATCGGTCGGCTCGGTGGGTCGACCGGCTGGCTTCTTCTTCGGAGGAGGGCTGTCTGGCGCGTGGCCGATGGCGGCTTGGTTCTTCTCCCAACTCCGGCTGATGGCGCCCGCCGTGGCCCAGGGACCAGCACTGCCCTCCACTTTTTTCACGACATCGTTCGATCTGGTGAGCCGCTCCGGAAGAAGAGCCGATTTGGTTTGTAGAGGGTGAGCTGACGCTGGAGGTCCCGTGCGCTGCGCTCGCACAGCACGGTCCGCGCAGCCTGCCCTCGTGAAGGAGAAGGCGACATGCACCAGGGTTGGCAAACCTCGACTCCCACGTCGGCAGCAACAAGCGCTCACGTGCAGGCCCCTCCCGGCCCGCGCGCGGCGCGGGGTAAGGGAGGGGCGGGACGCGCGCAGGTGCGCAGCGCCGAGCACGGACCGGGGGTGGGCAGCTATCTCTGCGGTCTTGTCTTGCTCGTTGCTGCTGCAGGGTGTGCGCGCCTCAGCGGGCTGGATCGGTTCGAGACAGACAGCAGCAGCACTGGAGGGGATGGAGGGGGAGGTAGCGGGGGGAGCGGTGGAGGGACGCCGGCGGAGTGTGTCCCGAGCCTGAGCAGCGGGGCCGTCGATGAGAGCTGCGGGGTGTGGGTCTCGCGCAGCAAGGGCGATGACGGCAACGACGGCTCCAGGAGCGCGCCCATGGCAAGCCTCCACGCTGCTCTTGAGAAGGCGGTGGCGGACAAGCGTCGCGTCTACGCCTGCGCCGAGGTGTTCGAGGAGGCCGTCGAGGTGCCTGCCGGCGTCACCCTCTTCGGGGGGCTCGACTGCGATGCGGGTGGCGTCTGGCGCGACGGACTCAAGACCACCGTGCAAGGACCGGCCGACGTGCCCGCCCTGCGCTTGCTCGCCGGGGCCGAGCGGAGCACCACCCTCGACGACTTCGTCATCCGCGCGCCCGATGCCGTCACGCCTGGTGCGTCCTCCATCGGCGTGCTCGCCGCGGAGGTCAGCGCCACGCTCACCCGCTGCGAGGTCGTCGCCGGCAACGGTGCCGCGGGAGCCGCAGGCGCGCCGGGCGCAGAACCAGCTATGCCAGGAGATCCGATCCCGCAAGCAGCGGGGGGCGCTGCCGGCAACGCCGGCGTCAACGCCTGCAGTGGCACGCTGGGGCCGAACGCGACGCTGGCAGGCGGTGCGCAGGTGACGAGCACCTGCGAGGGGCAGGACATGTCCATCGGCGGCAAAGGCGGCGATGGGGCCGTGACCATGGGCATGGATGGCGAGGCAGGCGTGGTGGGCACACTCGGAGAACCCGGAACCGGCGAACCGGCTACAGGCACAGGCTGGGCCTGCATCCCAGAAGGAGGATTTGCAAACCCAGGGTCTCCAGGCACCGATGGCGAGCCTGGTCTGGGGGGCACCGGGCTCGGCACCTTGTCTCCCGACGCAGGCTACGTCGGCGTCAGCGGCAGTTCCGGCACTGCTGGAAAGCCAGGGCAAGGTGGCGGCGGCGGCGGCGGCGCCAAGGGACTGGCCAACTGCGGTGGAAACATGCCAGGCGCTGGCGCCAGCGGCGGCAGCGGGGGCGGCGGTGGCTGCGGCGGCAAGCCAGGGCAAGGCGGTGGGGCTGGCGGCTCCAGCATTGCCCTCGTCAGCGTCAACGCCCAGCTCACCCTCAACGCCTGCACCCTCCAGGCCGGCAACGGTGGCAACGGAGGGGCTGGCGGTGACCTGCAAGCGGGTGGCGCTGGAGGCGATGGGGGGGATGGTGGAGAGTCGGTTGGTCTCGCCAACGATGCTTGCGATGGCGGCAACGGGGGCAAGGGCGGACGAGGTGGTCCTGGCGGCGGTGGATCTGGCGGACATGCGTTTTCCATCGCGTACCGCGGCACCGCTGTGGTGACGTCGGGCGATGGTCGACTTCTGCAGGGCACGGCTGGGGTGGGCGGACCTGGAGGTGATGCAGATGCAGCCCTCAACAGCGGCTCCGCTGGCTTTACCGTCAACGAACAAGAGTTCCCTTGAGGAACAGCGCACCCCTTCTTTTCGCTCGTTCCTCCTCCCCGACCGGCAATTCGCTCCCGCTCACCGTAATACAGATACATGGAGGCCGTACCGAACCCGGTCGGCTCGGTGGGTAGGCCGGGCTAACTCTTCCCTTGCCTGAACTGCAGCAGGTGCAGAGATCCCTGACTGCAGCAGGATCAGAGATGTCCGGTGTGTGGCCGATGGCAGCTTGGATCTTCTCCCACTCCGGCGGATGTACCGCCGCGGCCCAGGGACCAGCACTGCCCTCCAGCTTTTTTGTCCGCGTCGGCGTGCCATTTGGTGAGCCATTCCGGAAGAGCAGCCGATTTGTTTGTAGAGGGTGAGCTGACGCTGGAGGTCCTGTGCACCTGCGTGCGCACAGAACGGCCCACGTAGCCTGCCCTCGTGGCGGCCTGGCCTCGTGAAGGAGACGGCGACATGGAGCAGCGACGGCAAGCCTCGACACGCGCATCGTCAGCGACAAGGGTCCACATACAGGCCCCTCCCGGCCCGCGCGCGGCGCGGGGCAAGGGAGGGGCGGGACGCGCGCAGGCGCGTAGCGCCGAGCACGGACCGGGGGTGGGCAGCTATGTCTGCGGCCTCGTCTTGCTCGTCGCTGCTGCAGGGTGTGCGCGACTCAGCGGGCTGGATCGGTTCGAGACAGACAGCACGAGCACCGGTGGAGGCGGCAACGGGGGGAGCGGTGGAGGGACGCCGGCGGAGTGTGTCCCGAGCCTGAGCAGCGGGGCCGTCGATGAGAGCTGCGGGGTGTGGGTCTCGCGCAGCCGCGGCGATGACGGCAACGACGGCTCCAGGAGCGCGCCCATGGCAAGCCTCCACGCTGCTCTTGAGAAGGCGGTGGCGGACAAGCGCCGCGTCTACGCCTGCGCCGAGGTGTTCGTCGACATGAACACCGGCTCTCCTGGCATTGCAGCCAACGAGCAAGAGTTCCCGCGAGGAACAGCGCAGGCCTTCTTTTCTTCCTCCGGCCGCCCAAACCGGTAATTCGGTCCCGCTCACCGGAATTGTAGATACATGGAGGCCGCACCGAAACCGGTCGGCTCGGTGGGTTGGCCGGGCTCCTTCTTCCCTGCATGCAGCAGGAGGGAAGGTTGCTCGGCGCGTGGCCGATGGCGGCTTGGTTCTTCTCCCAACTCCGGCTGATGGCGCCCGCCGCGGCCCAGGGACCAGCACTGCCCTCCTACCTTTTCTGCGCCATCCAGCGGTTCGGTGAGCACACCGAAGAGAAGCGCCGAAGGATCAGAGAGGTCCGGTGGGTGGGGCAGCTTGGATCTTCTCCCACCCCGGCAGATGTCGCCCACCGCGGCTCGGGGACCAGCAATGCCCTCCACTTTTTCTCAGAGGTACAGAACCTTGTTGGCGCGCTCCTTGACCTCGATGAGCCGCCCGTCGGCCTCGATGAGCCACCCCATCGACCTCGTTGGCGCGTTCCCTGACCTCGATGAGCCACCCCGTCGACCTCGTTGGAGCGTTCCCTGACCTCGATGAGTCGCCCATCGACGTCGATGAGCCGCCCGTCGACCTCGTTGGCGCGCTCCTTGACCTCGATGGGTCGCCCATCGACGTCGATGAGCCGCCCGTCGACCTCGTTGGCGCGCTCCTTGACCTCGACGAACCATCTCCTTGATGTCGATGAGTCGCCCATCGACGTCGATGAGCCGCCCGTCGACGTCGATGAGTTGCCCCCTGACGTCGTTGGCGCGTTCATCGACGTCGATGAGCCGCCCATCGACGTCGATGAAAATAGTGTCGACCTCTATGCAAAAAGGTTCGATTTCGGGGGCTGGGTGGGCCGGGGGGTGGGTACGGGGGGTGAGACGGCACACAGGGGTGAGGGGTGAGTGTCGGACGGTGGCGTCCTCGGGAGCGTGAGGGCGCCGGAAGGATGCGGGGTGGGCGGATGGCTGCTGGCGCCTGTCCCGCGGCGGGTCGGGAGGGTGCGGGTGGGGGTCTCTTTTTTCCGGGAGGGGTCGGCGGATTTCGTGAGCCGTTCCGGGAGTGGGGCCGATTTGTTTGTAGAGGGCGAGATTGGATCCGGAGGCGCGGAGGTGCGGGGCGCGCCAGGGGCAGGATCCGTCGTTCGCTCCAGGCAAGGAGCATGGCGGTGGGCGGTGAGCGGTTGCTGGCGCTGGAACTCGCGTGCGGCGAGGCGATGGAGGTGCACTGGTTCCAGGTGAAGGAGGCGGTGTCGGCGCTGTGGTCGGTGCGGGTGGTGGCGCGGTGTCAGGATGCGCTGCTGGATCTGCGGCGGCTCGTGGGAGAAGCGGCGGCGCTGGAGGTGGTGGGAGAAGGGCGGCGGTGGGAAGGGGTCTGCACGCAGGCGCGGCTCGCGGAAGGGGTGGAGGTCGGGGAGGGAGAGGTGGGGTTGTCGACGTACGAGCTGCGCATTGCACCACGGCTTTGGTGGCTGACGCAGAGCACGCGCTACCGGGTGTTCCGCGGGGTGTCGACGCCGGCCATGGTGCAGGAGGTGCTCGCGGGCTGGGGGCTCGGCGGCGAGGTGAGGTTTCGCCTGCGCGAGGAGCACCCGCGGCACCCGCACCGGGTGCAGTACGGGGAGTCGGACTTCGATTTCGTGAGCCGCTCGCTGGAGGAGGCAGGGATTGCGTACTGCTTCAGCGAGGCGGGGGAGGACGAGGGAGAGGGCGCGGGGGGCGCGCGGGTGGTGCTGAGCGATGCGCTGCACGAGGTGGGGGCGCAGGGCAGGGAGGTGCTGCGGTACGTGGAGCGGCCGGTGGGGGGGCTCGGGCGCGGGGAGGTGACGCGGGTATCCGTGGAGGAGGAGGTGCGGCCCGCGGGGCTCCTGGCGCGCGATTACGATTTTCAACGGCCGGCGTGGTCGCTGGTGGGGGAAGCAGGGGCCGGGCGGGAAGGCGCGGGGCGAGGGGTGGTGGAGCGCTACGCACCAGGGGCGTTCCTGGTGGAGGGCGGGGGCGAGGGAGGAGGGCAGCGCCGCCGTGACCGGCGCTGCGCGCGGAAGGGTCGATGCGGTCCTCGG
>NZ_ASRX01000147.1 GCF_000601485.1 Chondromyces apiculatus DSM 436 | reverse complement strand
ACCACCCCCAGTGCCAGCCCCATGACCACCCCCCTCCCGCACCCCACCGCCCCGCGCGGCATCCACCCCGACGACGCCGTCCTCTTCGCTCCCGAAGCCCTCCCGCGCCTCCGCACCGCCCTCCAGGAAGTCACCTGGCTCCTCGACCGCGGCTACCCGCTCCCCACGCTTCTCACCCTCGCTGGCAACCACCACCAGCTCCACGCCCGCCAGCGCCTCGCCCTCTCCCGCGTCGCCGCCACCCCGGCCCAGCACGCCGCCCGCCGCGCCCGCTGCCGCCCACTCGCCGCCCACCGCGGCGCCCCCCTCCACCTCGACGCCTTCAACCTCCTCATCACCCTCGAAATCGCCCTCGCCCGCGGCCCCCTCTTCCGCGGCCCCGACGCCGCCCTCCGCGACCTCGCCGGCGTCCGCGGCAGCTACTCCCTCACCTCCGACACCAACACCGCCCTCACCTGGCTCCTCGACACCCTCGTCGACGCCGGCATCCCCCACGTCACCTTCTGGCTCGACGCCCCCATGCCCAGCTCCGGCCGCCTCCGCGCCCACATCCTCCAGCGCGCCTCCGCCACCAAGCTCCCCGTCGACGCCCACCTCGTCCGCGACGCCGACGCTTCTCTCGAAGGCCTCCAAGGCGTGGTCTCCTCCGACGGCCTCGTCCTCGACCGCTGCGAGAGCTGGGTCAACCTGGCGTCGGAGCTGATCGCCGCGAACGCGCCGGGGGCGTGGATCGTCGACCTGGGAACGTGAGGCTGGGGCAGGGGTTTCGCGACAAGCTGATGTCCACCCTCGTGGCGATGGGGCACGCCTGCGAGGAGGTGCATCTGGAAGTCACGCCGGAGGGGAGGGTGGCCGGCCATATCGTGTCTGACGCCTTCCGCGGGAAGACCCAGATGCACCGTCAGCACCAGCTCTGGAAGGAGCTGCGTCAGCGCCTCACCCGGGCGGAGCTGGCCCGAATCGTCGCTCTTCTGACCGTGACCCCCGCCGAGATTGCGGATGACTGACGCGCGGAGCCGGAATCAGTCATTCAAAGGCTCAGAGGAATCATCGACGAGATCCGCTGACGCGCCTGCTGGCGGCTCGAACTCATCAGACCACTTTGTGGTCGCATCGTGGCGCATATCCTTGAGGCGCGCCCCAACGAGGTTCGCCCCAACGAGGTTCGCCCCAACGAGGTTCGCCCCAACGAGGTTCGCCCTGGAGAGGTTCGCCCCAACGAGGTGCGCCCTGGAGAGGTTCGCCCTGGAGAGGTGCGCCCTGGAGAGGTTCGCCCTGGAGAGGTTCGCCCCAACGAGGTGCGCCCTGGAGAGGTTCGCCCCAACGAGGTTCGCCCCATCGAGGTTCGCCCCAGAGAGGTTCGCCCCAAAGAGGTTCGCCCCAACGAGGTTCGCCCTGGAGAGGTTCGCCCCAACGAGGTTCGCCCCAGAGAGGTTCGCTGCCTCCGCAGAGAGTCTCGGTGCGACGACGATGGCTCGTTCGTTCGCAATCCAGAAGCCTGCGAGCATCGTTCGGAGTACGTCGGGTCGTGTTGTGACGATCCCTCTCTCTCGAATGCATACGCTTCCTATTGCGAGCGCCGCCTCACGCAACGGAGGTCGTTGGTCCGTGCTCCACAGAGGCACGTACTGATCTCGGAATGCAGGAGCTTCGTTGTGGAAGCACTGCGTGGCCCATCCGTGTAGCGCCTCCCGCTCTGCATCCGCCCAACCAGCCCCCTTCAGCAACTCGGTGAGGAACTCGAAAGTACCGTCGTCATCACCAAGCAGCCTTGCTCCGAGCAGATCACGCTCTATCTCGCCGCGGCTTCCCTCGGGCACCGCCACGATGCGCCGGAGCCGATCCGCCCAGTGACGTGCCACCAGGAACTCCCGGAAGCTCTTGTGCCCGAAGAGGATGCGATCGTTACCTCCGTGGTGATCTGCCTGGAGCACGAGCAACACCCCGATGCGCACCAGTTCCTCAGCCCGGGAGTCATTCCGGATCCCCAGCTCGTCGCGAACGATGTTGGTCACATCGTGCACTGTCAACTCGTCCCCTCGATGCGTACGGCGCTGCCCTTCCCAGGCCACCCGTCCCATGAGCCAGAGCATTGCCAGCGCGCGTGCTCCGAGTTCTTCGTCAGCAGATCTCGGTGCGGCTACGGCGCGCCGCGCAACGAGGCTGTCCAGCAGCTTCTTCGAGGCCTCATCGACTGGCCCATGTCGGACCTCGCCCTGCCGATCCCTGTCCTGCTTGCACTTGCCCCGCGCGATCTGCTCGAAGAACTGCTCGTAGATCGCTGCCCTCGTTTGCGGTGCGCCGGCCGCGCCCCCCTCCGCATTCCAGGTCAGCGCCGCCATGAACAGCACGATCGGGGTTGTCACCACGTCGAGCAGCCCCCTGCTCGCGAGCTGCTGCACAGTGATTTCTGGTTCCCCGCTCAGGCGGTTCCAGTTCTTCAACCACGCAGCGACCTGGCCCCCTTCCTCCTCTCCCTCACGTTCTGCGCTGACTCGTAGAGGCGCGACATCGACGACCGGAATGTTTTGCAGCTTGTGGGACGGCGGGATGACACCTTTGCGCGAGAACACCACGGCGCGGTGTCTTTCCCCCGTGCTCTCGTCGAGATCCTTGAAGAATGCTTCCACCTCGCCTGCCGTGAACGCCACCTCGTCCAGTCCGTCCACGAGATAGACGACCCGCTCGCCTCGGTCCGGCGGCGCGAAGACGCAGTCCTTCAAGGGCAGCTCGATGCCCATGTCCCGCGCCCGGTTCATCAAGGCCCGCGGCAGCGTGCGATCCAGCGAAGGCTCATGGTTGGTGAAGTCCTGCCCGCACTTCACGAACACCGGATAGACCAGGTCCGGCGACACCGTCGCGTTCTCGGTCAGGTACTGCGCGGCCCAACCGCACGCGAGACTTCGCGCCGTCAGTGACTTGCCGTGTCCGAAATCGCCTCGCACCACCACGATTCGATGTTCACGGAGCAGCTCCCCGATGAGCTGCTGGATCGGCGCACGCTGCACGGACTCCCTGTCGCCCCGATGCTCCTCATGAATGCCATCCGGCTCCACATAGATCCCCTCCAGCGGCATGTTCGGCACGCCTGGCGCTTCGATTCCCCCGAACACGTGCTGCCTCTTCCACGTCGACATTCCGCGCAGCAACAACTCGCGCAGCATCTGCGATCGCACGCCCTCCATCGCCAGCAGCCGCTGCCTCACCTCCGCCCCCGCCGGTGACGCAAGCGCTTCTGCATAGGCCAGGGTGTACTGGCGCTCAAACGCGCGCTTCGCCCCGGGAGCATTGCGGTCGATCAGGCACACCGATGGGCCGCGCTCGTCATCCGTGCGGGGACGAAGGAACGCCTCCCACAGCCTGCGGTACGCCGACGTTCCGAGAGGCGTTTCCAGCAAGGCCGACAGCTCGTCGAACGTCTCCTGCGCATCCCCTTCGCCGAGTGGCTTGGTCTCTGCGAGCGGCCCCAGCGCCTCGTCCAGCGCCTTCTGGATCACACCCCGCTGTTCCCTCTCCTTGCTCGACAGAAACACCTTCCGCCAGCGCGAGAGCTTCTCCAGCCCTGGCGCCATCCTGGCGTCATCGAACCAGTGCTGCTGCCATGCCGTCCCGAATGCCCGCGTCACCAGCGCCGTGTGCAGCGCCAGCAGGCTGGAGGGCACCGCCTCGTCCTTGCCCTTCACCAGCCCCAGCAACTCACCCGTTCCGCTGAGCAGGCTGCCGATGGCCTCGATGGCGTCCTTGTTCAAGCCCCACTCCTGACGGACCTTGTACACCGCCAGGCCCACCGCGAAGGCCTCTCCCAGGTGCTTCAACCCCTCCGCGATCGCTGCCGGGTTCACGTCCATTCCCTCCTCCTTTGCCTGCCCAGCCTACACCTCCAGTCAGGCCTTCGGCATGCTCGTGCTCGGCGGTGGCGTGCGCCCCATGGCCCATCCCGTCGCGCCGTCCTCGTGGACCTCTCAGCACCTCGCGGAGGCGTCACCGCGACCGCACCCGCGCGGCTCTCTCTCGCCTCTCCGCCCCTCTCCTCCCGCTAGTGCGGCGTCTGCCGCTTCCTCTCGCTTCCCTGCGTCTCCTCGTCGAGCTGCACCCCTTCCAGCACCGCCCCTTTGATCACCACCTCCTCAAGGCTCACCCCCTTCAGGCGCGCTCCGAACAGGTTCGCGTCCTGCAGGCTCGCCCCCCGCAGCGTCGCCCCTTCGAGCGTGGCCATGCTCAGGTCTGCCCCTTCGAGGTCTGCCCCCTGCAGCATCGCGCCCCCCAGGCTCGCCCCGCAGAGGGTGGCCTCCTTCAGCCGCGCCCCCCGCAGCACTGCGCGCTCCAGGTTCGCCTCTTCGAGGTTCGCCTCCCGCAGGTCCGCCCCTTCGAGCACCGCCTTCCTCAGGTTCGCCCTCCGCAGGTCTGCCCCTCGCAGCTTCGCGCCCCGCAGGTCCGCACCCCGCAAGTCCGCCCCCTCAAGGCACGCCTCTTCGAGGTTCGCCCCCCGCAGGTCCGCCCCCTGCAGGAGCGCCCCCCTGCCTCGAAGCCCCGGTGCGAGGACCACCACCCGCGCGTCGTCCACCCAGGGACCTCCCACTAGCGATCGCAGGCTCGACGGCCGCTCCATCGACACGCCAGCCGACCCCTTCACCGAGCTTCCGATCGCCAGGGCTGCCTCGCGCAGCGCGGGGCGCTGATCCTCACTCCAGCGGGGCACCTGCGCGTCCTCGAACGCAGGCGATTCCTCGTTGAAGCGCGACGCACCCCACGCCACGAGCCCCGCGCGCTGCACGTCGGTCCAGCCAGGGCCGTCCAGGATCTGCAGGAGGAACGCGAAGCTCTCATCGCATGAACCCAGCAGCCGGGCTCCGAGCAGCCCCGCCGAGATCTCCTCCGCGTGCTCCCTGCTGGGCGACGCCACGACTGCCCGCTGAAGCTGGGTCGCCCAGTAGCGCGCGACCAGGAACTCCCGGAAGCTCCCGTGGGTGAAGACGAGGCGCGCGTGCCCCTCCTCGTCACCCGGCTGGAGAACGAGCAGAGCCCCGACGCTGATCAGGGACTCCGCGGCCTGAGCGTCAGCCTGATCGTCGCCCTGATTCTCGCCCCCATCGTCCGGCATGCCCAGCTCGTCGCGCAGGATGGCCTTCACCTCGCGCACCGTCAGCGCGCGCCCCCTCCGCGCGCAGCGCTGACCTTCCCAGGCCAGCCTGCCCAGGAGCCACAGCACCGCCTGCGCCTGCGCCGCGGACCCGTCCTCCTCCGCCAGAGCTGCGTCGATCTCCCCCCTCTTCACCAGGCGCGCGAGCAGCGTTGCCGTGGCCTCGACCACGGGCCTGTGCTGCGCCTGGTCCTCGCGGCACTTGCTGACCACGAATCGCCGGAAGACACGCTCGTAGATGTCAGCACGGGTCACCGGCGCACCCTCTGCCGGCAGCTCCGCCCACATCATCACGGTCATCAGCAGCAGGAGCGGCGTGGGCAGCGCCCAGTGCAAGTTCCTCTGGCTGAATTCCTCCTCGCTCAGGTACGCAGTGCCGTTCAGCAAGCGCCAGCGGTGCAGCCAGTCGTGCACCCCCGTTTCGTGAATCGAAAGGCCCTTCGCGATCTCCAGGAAGCCTGCAACCCCGCACAGTGGCACCACCCTGAGCATGGGGATGCCGCGCAGCTCGACGGGTGACGGCAGCGCGCCAGCGGACGAGAACACCACGGCGCGGTGAGGGCCGCAGGTCCTGTCTTTCAGTTGCCGGAACAGCGCCTCCACCTCCGCCGCCGTGAGCGCTGCCTCGTCCAGGCCGTCCACCAGATAGACTACGGGCCCGCTCCACGACGGCCTCGCAGCCTCACCGATCTCCGCCGCCGCCTTGATCTGCAGCTCCGCGGCGCGGTGGCGCAGCGCGCGCGGGATGATCTCGTCCAGGCAGACCTCGTGAGGGACGATGTCCGCGTCGCCCCGGATGAACACCGGGAAGAAGGGACGAGGCGCCGACGGCGCGCGCTTGTGCAGGAAGGCCTTGGCCCAGTCCCAGGCGAGGATCCGCGCCGTGAGCGACTTCCCGCACCCCGGCTCGCCACGCACCCCGACGATCGGGTGCTTCTTGAGCAACGCGCGGATGCGTTCGAGGATCGGAGTGCTTCGTGACCTCCAGAAGTAGGTCGGGCGCCCCTTCCGGCGCACCCTCGGCTCCTCGTAGAGATCCTCCAGCGCCAGGTGTGGCACCCCGGGCGCACCCCACGCACCGAGCGCAGGTTGCCGGTTCCACCGCGCCATCCCCTCCATCAGCATCTCGCGCAGGATCTGCGGCCTCACCGGATCGATCTCCAGGAGCCCCCGCGTCACCTCGACCCCTGTCGGTGTCTCCATCTGCTCCGCGTGGGCCCGCACGTAGAGCCGCTCGAACTTGACCCGCGCGCCGGGCTCCTCCAGGTCGAGCAGGCTCACCGCCTCTCCCTCGCTCCCTCCTTCGTCTGTCAGCGGGCGCGTGAACGCCTTCCAGAGCGCCTGGTAGCAAGGTGAACGCAGCGGCGCCTCGATCGCTGCCGAGAGCACCTCGAACGTCTCCTCGCGCCCTCCCTCCGCGACCCGCGTGATCTCCGCGAGTGCTCCGAACGCCTGCTCCAGCGCCACCGCCGTCGCGCCCGGCTTTGTCTCTTTCGCACCCGCCGCACCCGCCGCACCCGCCGCACCCGCCTCACGCGCCCGCAGCCGCGCGACCTTCCCCCGCCTCGGCTCCATCGTCGCGCTGTCGGACCAGTGCTGAGCCCAGGCGATGCCGAACGCCAGCGTCACCAGCGCCGTGTGCAGCGCCATCAGCCGCGGCGGCGCCGCGCTCCCGTAGGCCTGCTCCATCCCCCGCAGCGCATCGCTTCCGCACAGCAGCGCGCTGATCGCCTCCACCTTTCCCGCATCGAGCCCCCACGCCTTCCAGTCCGCGCGCCCCGCGACCGCCGCCTCGAAGACCTCCCCCAACACCTGCAGCGCCCCCGCCTTCGTCGCCGGATCCATCGCCTCATCCTCCTGTCGAGCGCACGAAGCGCCCGGATGTCGCCGCTAACGTCCCCACGATCGCTCCTCCTCACCCTCTCCGCGAGCGCTTCCGCCCCGCCCCCAGCGCTTCTCCCGCCGCCCCCCCTCGTGCCCTCATCCCCCGCCCATCCC
>NZ_ASRX01000146.1 GCF_000601485.1 Chondromyces apiculatus DSM 436 | reverse complement strand
CGCCCCGCCCCTCACCCGAACCTCACCCCCGTCCACCCCTCGCTCTTCTCCCACAGCCTCTCGGCCAGCTCCCTGTCCACCGCCCACGGCCTCACCCCTCCTGGCCCCTGGAAGTCCGCCGCCACCGCCTCGGCGATATCCACGTCCTCGCAGTACACCCCACCCATCCCATCGAGCTGCTTGCTCACCGCGCACCACACGCTCGTCGCCGCGCCCTGCTCCACGTTCTTGACCCCCCCCGGCGTCACCGCCGCCACGGTCGCCTTCAACTCCTCCTCCGGCAGCGACCGCACCAGGTCCGTCAGGATCGCCCCTGGATGCACCGAGAACGCCCGCACCCCCTGCTCCTCCCCGCGCGCATCCAGCGCCAGCGCGAACAGCACGTTGGCCGTCTTCGATTGACCGTACGCGACCCACTTGTCGTACGCCCGCCGCTCGAAGTGCGCATCCTCCAGGTCCACCGAAGCCCGCCGGTGCCCTCGCGACGACAGCGACACCACCCGCGCCCCCTGCGCCTTCTGCAGCGCCGGCCAGAGCCGCGCCGTGAGCTGAAAGTGCCCCAGGTGGTTCGTCGCGAACTGCGACTCGAACCCCCGCGCATCTCGCACCAGCGGCGTCGCCATGATCCCCGCATTGTTCACCAGCATGTGGATCGGCCGCCCCGACGCCAGAAACCGCGCCGCGAATGCGTCCACCGACGCCGGCTCGAACAGATCCAGGCTCTCGATCTCCACCCGCTCCAGCCCTGCCAGCCCTGCCCGCGCCTTGTCCAGGGTCCGCGCCGGCACGATCACCGTCGCGCCCGCGGCCGAGAGCGCGCGCGTCGTCTCCAGCCCGACGCCTGCGTACCCCCCTGTCACCACGGCGATGGCTCCATCGAGCCTCGTCTCCCCGATCACCTCGCGCGCCGTCGTCTCCGCACCATAACCAGAACCTATGGACTTCTGCTCCGTCGTCATGCCCCACACCTAGCGCATCGAAGCGGCCACGAAAGAGCGTGATTTCATCCTATGTCCCCCACCACCAGGATCAGCGCCGCCCAGCCCGCCCCCGCCTCCTCCGCCTCGAGGGCTCCGGGGCCGTGTCGTAGGTCGAGCGCGCGGCACCGTGGTAGAAGGGGAGCCATGACCCGGCCGACCTCCCTGGCGAAGGCGCGTCCCTGGGGCCTCGCGTGCATCCGAGCCGCCCGGGTCGCGGTGCTCGCCGGGGCCGCGTTGCTGCCGGGAGGGACGGCAGCCGCGGACGTGCAGCAAGCGGAGGACGAACAGGTTCCTGCAGGCGACGTCCTCTCTGGCGTGGAGGCGACCGAACGCACCGCCGCGCCGTCTGCAGACGAGGGCGTCGAGAAGCTGCCGGGTGAGGCAGCCCCGAAGCCTGCTCCTGACACCACCCGGTGGTGCGCGCCGGAGCTGGACACCCTCCCGCACGAGGTCTGCGCCTACACCCCTGAAAAGGAAGCCCCGGGCCCCCGCACCCTCCTCATCTTCCTCCACGGCGTCATGCAGCCGGGCGCCGGCTGGCAGTGGACCCAGCAGCGCGCCGCGGTGCGCATCGGCGCGCGTCACGGCTTCTCCGTGCTCACCCCGCGTGGCAAGCCCGGCATCGGCCCGAAGGGCATGGAGTCCTGGTGGGCCTGGCCCACGGCACATGCCGCCCAGCAAACGCACGAAGACGCCCTGCTCGACCAGTGGACCACCGCCCGCGCCCACCTCGAACAGCGCTCCGGAAAACCCTTCGACCGCGTCTTCATCTTCGGCTTCTCGAACGGCGCCTACTACGCCACCTCCCTCGCCCTGCGGGGCCGCCTCCCTGTGCAGGGCTACGCCGTCTTCGCGGGCGGCTCCGGCGCGAAGTACCTGGAGCTGGCCGGCGCCAGGACCAAGGGCGAAGCGCGGGTCCCCCTCTTCGTGGCGTGGGGCGGCAAGGACAAAGCGCACCGCGATCAGGAGGCACTCACCCGCCTCCTGAAGCGGCTGAAGTGGCCCACGGCCTCCATGGGCGCCCCGCGCGCGGGCCACACCGTCACCGACGCCCAGGTGGAGCAGGCGGTCGCATTCCTGACCGGGGCCCGAAAAGGTCCAGCAGCCACGCAGGCCAAGGGCAGCGCGCAGGGCAAGAACGCCGCGCAGTCCAAGGCGGCCACGCATCCCAAGGCGCCCACGCAGCCCAAGGCGCCCACGCAGCCCAAGGCGCCCACGCATCCCAAGGCGCCCACGCATCCCAAGGGCAGCAAGCAGGGCAAGGCCACCCCGCAAGCCAAACGCGCCCAGTAACGCGAAGGCAGCAACCAACGCGCAGCCTCCGCACGCGGCAAGGCTGCCCGGTAGCGCCCAGCGGCATCACCGAGCACGAGAGCTCCCTGCCCGGCGTACGCGCAGCTACGGCTTCAAGTCCACAGCCGCGCGCTCACTCCCGTCCATGTAGAACGGCGTCGACTGGTGCTCGTGCGTGATCCGCCACGCCCCATCCACCTTGCGCATCCCCATCGTCGTCCGCACCCAGATGTCCGTCGCCTCCCCGCTCGTCCGCGCCCCTGCGATCCGGACCAGCCCATGACAGAACGCCACATCCTCGCTGCTGGTGATGCTCAGATCACGCACCTCGTACGTGATCGGCCCCTCGAACGTCGCGTACCACCCCTCGGCCCCTTCCCTGTCCTGACCGCGGATGCTCAGCGGCGGCGCGAGCCCGAAGATCACCGCATCGCTCGTGTAGTGGGAGACCGACGCCTCCACGTCCTTCGCGCGCACCGCCTCCACCCACGCATCCATCAGCCGGCAAACATCGGCATCCGCGGCCGCATTGCTGGTGGTGCTGGTGCTGGTGCTGGTGCTGGTGCTGGTGCTGGTGCTGGTGCTGATCGTCTCGTTCATCACGCACTCCCTCCTTCAGGGGCATCTCCAGCGCCCCCTGGCGCAGCGTGAACAGCGCTCACCCCGCCCCTTGCGGCTCGGCGAGCACGATCTGGTTCCCATCGGGATCGTTCACGATCGCCGTCTTCACGTAGCGCGACGACGTCGTCGCCCCGATCATCACCCCCTGAGCGCGCAGCGCCTCGAGCGCCCGGTCCAGGCTCTCCACCACCAGGGTCACCGACGACGACCCTGCGCGCGTCGCATCCTTGAACACCTGGATCCACCCACCCTCACCGAATTTCCACTCGGCGAGGTCGGCCATCGGCAGGGTATCTGCGGGGCGATCGAGCACCCGCTCGTACCAGGAGACCGCGACCGCGAAGTTGCTGACGGCGATACCTGCGAGCGCGTTCTTGATGGTCATGGAGCTATCCCTGAGCGAGGCCCCCTGCGGCCCCGCGCTCCTGCGCACAGGCCCGCCCCCTCGGCGTCGTCACCGCCCGGCGCCTGATCGCGGGTCGCATTTGCGGTCAGGTTGGATGCGCCAGCCTCGCGGCCGTTGCGCGCCCCTTGCGCGCCCCTTGCGCGCCCGACGCGCCTCTACCGGCGGCCCTCAGCGCCCCCCGCAGAGCGGCGCGGGAACATGGGGCACCGAAAGAATCCGCGCCGTGTTCACCAGCGCCGTGTGGGACAGCGCCTGGGGAAAATTGCCGAGGAACCGCGCGTGCTTCACATCGTACTCCTCGCTGAGCAGCCCCACATCGTTCTGGAAGGACAGCAGCCGGTCGAACAGCCGGCGCGCCTCATCGAGCTGCCCCAGCAGCGCCAGACAGTCCGCGAGCCACGCCGTGCAGGCAATGAACGCCCCCTCCCCTGGCGGCAGCCCATCGGTCGCCGGGTCCGGCCGGTAGCGCAGCGTCAGCCCGCTCTCGTCGGTGAGGTCCGCCTGGATCGCCGCCACCGTCCCCGCGATGCGCGGATCCTCGGCCGGCAGAAACCCCACCAGCGGCACGAGCAGCAGGCTCGCATCGAGCGCATCCGTCCCGTAGTACTGCGTGAAGCTGTTGCGCCGCGCATCGAACCCGTGCGCGCAGACATCCGCGTGAATCGCCTCCCGCACCTCCTTCCAGTGCTCCACGGGCCCTGGCAGCCCGAAGCTCTCCGCATCCCGGATCGCCCGATCGAACGACACCCACGCCATCACCTTCGAGTGCGTGAAGTGCCGCCGCGGCCCCCGCACCTCCCAGATCCCCTCATCGGGCTCCCGCCACCGGAGCTCCAGGTGATCGAGCAGCGCCCGCTGAAACCCCCACGTCTCCGCGTCCAGCGTCACCCCCAGCCGCCGCGCGTGGTGGATGCAGTTCATCACCTCCCCGAACACATCGAGCTGGAACTGATCCACCGCCGCATTCCCGATCCGCACCGGCGCCGACCCCTCGTACCCCGGCAACCACGGCAGCTCGATCTCCGTCAGCCGCCGCTCCCCGAGCACCCCGTACATGATCTGGAACTGCGCCGGGTGCCCTGCCACCGCGCGCAGCAGCCAGTCGCACCACGCCTGCGCCTCGTCCTGGTAGCCCGACTCCATCAGCGCCAGCAGCGAGAACGTCGCATCCCGCAGCCAGCAGAACCGGTAATCCCAGTTGCGCACCCCTCCCAGCGCCTCCGGCAGCGACGTCGTCGCCGCCGCCACGATCCCCCCGCTCGGCAGATACGTCAGCGCCTTCAGCGTCAGCAGCGACCGCAGCACCGCCCCCCGGAAAGGCCCCTCATACGTGCACCGCGCCGCCCACGCGCTCCACCACGCATCGGTCGCATCGATCTCCGCGAACGGATCCAGCCCCGCCGGCGGCGCCTCCGTCGAGGGATGCCACACCAGCACCAGCCCCGTGCGCTCCCCGGCAGCCAGCCGGAACTCCGCCCGCAGCACCGCCTCCCCATCCTCCTCGATGGTCATGCCCACCCCTCCTGCCCCTGGGTAGAGCGAGAGCGCATCGGGCCCTGCCAGCGCCGTGATGCACGCCCCGTTCACGCGAATCCAGGGCAGCGTCGCCCCGTACCCGAACCGGATCTTCAGCTCCATCCGCATCACCACGCTGCCGGACACGCACTCCACCACCCGCACCAGATCCGGATCCCGCTGCCGTGGCGGCATGCAGTCCACGACCCGCACCACCCCCTCCTCCGTCTCGAAGGTCGTCTCCAGCACCAGGCTCCCCTCCCGGTAGCGCCGGTGAGCCGCGCGCACCGCCCCCTGCGGAGCGATCTGCCACCGCCCGTGCCGCTCGTCCCCGAGCAGCGCAGCGAAGCAGGCATCGGAGTCGAAGCGGGGAAGGCACAGCCAGTCGATGGATCCATCGCGCCCGACGAGGGCTGCGCTCTGGGTGTCTCCGAGGATCGCGTAGTCTTCAATGCGCGCGGGCATGCCTGCTTTCGGGTGGGTCCAGTAGGTAATCGGCACGTGACCATAGCACCACGCGGGTTGAACGCTGCCTCCATGAAGCCGGAGCGGTCCCTTCCCTTCACGCAATGAGCTGCGCCCCCGCCGCCCCTGCGTCTATCGTCGACCGCCGCCCCCCCTCCCGAGGGCTCGGACCACCCCCTGAATGCCGCGGAGCGACAGCAGCTCTCAGCAGCTCTCACCAGCAGCGCCCACCAGCAGCGCTCGCCAGCAGCGCTCGCCAGCGGGCAGCGCCAGCCAGCCGTCGAGCGCGCTGTCACGCCCGCGTTACGGTGTCACACCCGCGTGACATCGTGTGTCATGACCTCGTAACACCGCGGCCCGGCCATCGCCCCGAGGCCTCCGGTTGACACCCTCTCCTGCGGCGTGGCTACCATGCGGCCCATGGTTGGCGATCAGGCAGCGTCCCTGACGCTGACGAGCTTCGATCAGGGCAAATCCCTGCGGCTTCCCAGCGTCCGGGTCCTCGTCACCCTCCCGGACCGCCGCGTCCTGGAGACCCAGGTCGGCATGTCCCCCCTGGTCTTCGGCACCAGCAGCGAGTGCGACGTCGTCGTCAGCGACCCCCTCGTCTCTCGCCGCCACTGCGAGATCCGCCTCACCGAGCGCGGCGTCCTCCTGCGCGACCTCGGCAGCAAGAACGGCACGCTCATCCAGGGCGTCCCCATCCTCGAAGCCCTGCTCCCGCCTGGCGTCGTGGTCACCGTCGGCACCTCCCAGCTCACCGTCCGCCCCACGGGCACCAGCGCCGTCCTCCCCCTCTCTGCCAGCACCTCCTTTGGCCGCGCCCTTGGCCAGAGCCTCTCCATGCGCGCCCTCTTCGCCAAGCTCGAACGCGCCGCCCCCACCGACGAAACCCTCCTCCTCCTCGGCGAATCGGGCACTGGCAAGGAGCTCCTCGCCCGCGCCGTCCACGAGAACAGCCGCCGCAGCGGCGGCCCCTTCGTCGTCGTCGACTGCGGCGCCATCGCCCCCAGCCTCATCGAAGGCGAACTCTTCGGCTACGTCCCTGGAGCCTTCTCTGGCGCCACCACCACCAAACCTGGCCTCCTCGAACTCGCCAACCGCGGCACCCTCTTCATCGACGAGATCGGCGAGCTCCCCCTCGACCTCCAGCCCAAGCTCCTCCGCGCCCTCGAATCCCGCGAAGTCCGCCGCCTTGGCGCCAAGCAGTTCCAGCCCTTCGACGCCCGCATCGTCGCCGCCACCCACCGCAACCTCCGCGTCAAGGCCACCGAGGGCGCCTTCCGCCAGGACCTCTACTTCCGCCTCGCCGTCATCGAGTTCCACGTCCCCGCCCTCCGCGAGCGCCGCGACGACATCCCCCTCCTCGTCGAGCGCATCCTCGAAGCCCGCGACCCCCCACGCGCCCTTGCCGACCTCCCCCCCCACGCCCTCCCTCTCCTCCAGGCCTACGACTGGCCCGGCAACGTCCGCGAGCTACGCAATGCCGTCGCCCGCCTGGTCCTCTTCCCGGAGCTACTCCCCGAGCTGGCGGGCCCCTCCCGCACCGGCAGCGTCACCATGCCTCCCGTCGCAGGCCTGCGCACCGCCCCGCCGAGCAGCCCCGGCATCCTCGGCCCAGCCAGCGGCCCAGGCATCCTCGGCCCAGCCAGCGGCCCAGCCAGCGGCCCAGGCGCAGACGCACCGAGGAGCGCCCGCCCTGGAGGCGCCCCGCCCAGCGCACTCCCACCCGCGGGCGGACCTCACCCCGACGCAACGAAGGCGGCTGCCCCCCGGGACGCATCTCCCCCTGGCAGCGCCGCAGACCCGAAATCGGCCACCGACCCCGCAGCAGACCACGTCGACCTCGACGGCTTCGCCGAGAAGCGCCTCGGCCGCCTCCTGGATCTCTCCCTCCCCGAGGCCCGCGAAGTCGTCCTGGAGGAGCTGGAGCGCAGCTACGTCGCCGCCAAGCTCCGCCAGCACGGCGGCAACATCTCCCGCGCCGCCGATGCCATGGGCGTCTCCCGCCAGCTCGTCCACCGCCTCCTCGAACGGCACGGCATGCGCGCAAAATGAAGCGCGACCGCGTGACGCTCACGCGCGACGGCCGCGAGAGCACAGGGGCCGACCCCCTCATCACCGGCACCCTCCCCCGCCCTGTGCCCAC
>NZ_ASRX01000145.1 GCF_000601485.1 Chondromyces apiculatus DSM 436 | reverse complement strand
CCCCACCCGCCCCCACCGCGAGCCCCGCCGCCGCCCCCGAGAGCACCATCCCCAGCGACAACCGCCACCGCACCCGCCGCGCCCACCGCGCGAAGGAGGCCTGGAAGCGCTCACTGGACGACGACTCTGCCATCCCAGATCTGTATCCGGTGCAGCAGCCGGCGGCCAGGGGTGGCGGTCGGGAGGAAGCCGTACTGGCTGTCAGGCTGCCGGGCCAGCCGCACCCTGCGGCCAACGTGGGGAGTTCACCACACGGCTGAGACGCCTGTATCCTGCCGTAGGGGAACCATGAACGCGCCCATCGATGTCTTCATCTCCAATGTCCCGGCGGACGAGAACCACCGGAAGGTGTTGGAGAAGCACCTCCGCCCTCTGGAGCGCGAGAAGAGGATCCGCATCTGGTCCCGAGAGAAGCTGAGTGCAGGGGAGGACCGACGCGCTGTCATCGGCAGCATGATCGAGACGGCGCCCCACCAAAACGCCACGGTACTCAGGAAATGCGGATACCACCGCGCGGCCTTCTATACCCAGTCTTGAACCTACGGTCACAGTGTCGCGGGGGGCGGCGCCGCGACCCCGCATGCAGGACAAGACGGCGATACAAGGGTCCCGGAATAGCAGGCGCGTCACGGTGCTCGGCAGTGTGGTTGGCGTGATCTCCGTGAGCGCCGTGGTTCCCGTCCTTGTGCACCTGTGGGTGCAGTCGCATGAGCCGCAACAACCCAAGCTGGAGTCTGTGCCGACGGCAGCCCCCAAGCCCCAACCGCTACCCGCCATACTGCAGGGAGCTGGCCCGCCACAGGCAACGGCGGCTTGTGGTCCGAACTGCTGTGGCGGCGTTCTCTGCGCCGTCAGCACTCAGAATGCGGTGGGCCAGGGATGCTCCAGAGGCAGTGCTCAGTGTGGTCCTTGCGCATCCGGCCGCTCCTGCGTGCCGGGATCATGCAACATGCCGCTCGAACCCAAGCGCCCGTTCCTCCTCCGCCTCGCCGACGTCACCGTGGATGGAGAGAGGCCTCCCTTGGGCAGTGAGGTATGTGTCGCACGTCGAGGAGATTCACCGCTCCAGTGCACACCACTGGCACAGGCGGCCGATCTCCCGGGAGCTACTCCGACCAGCGGCATGAGCACGCGGCTCCCGGTCACCGCATCCGACATGATTGGGGGCAGAGGACTCGACATCTCTGTGCGCTTCCCGGATGGCCGGATACCCATCACGTTCGAGGGCATCGGCCATTCCCCTGACCTCAAGGTGACCGTCCTGTGCCGCGGTCTGCGGTTCCCGCCGAGCAATGCTCCTGAGCTGAACCCGACCAACACTGTGATCTCGTTCTACCTCGACGACCCCTGACACCTCTCCTCCGCCTTGACGGAACTGTTCTGTCGGCGTCCCATGCGGCGCGTGGCTCCCCGTCGCGTCAGCGATCTTGACCGCCTGAAGACCGTCACCATCGACGGCTTCAAGTCGCTCCGGTCCCAGACCATCGACCTCGGGCGCCTCAACGTGCTCATCGGCGCCAATGGCTCCGGTAAGACGGCCCTGCTCGAAGCCATGGGCGTGCTCGGCGCTGCCGCTTCTGGACGGGTGGATGATGCCGAGTTGCTGCGCCGTGGCGTGCGCCCGGGTGTCCCCAAGCTCTTCAAGAGTGCCTTCGCCGAGCGCCTCCCGCGGGTCATCAAGCTGAGCGCCACCTCCCCGGATGGGGCGGGCTATGACGTGACCCTCGACAATCCCCAGGACTCTGCGGCCACCCCGTGGCGCTTCTCCACCGAGACCCTGCACCTTGGCGACAAGAAGCTCGTTTCCCGTTCCCCTCGCGGCGGCAACGTCTGGAGGGACGGCAAGAAGGAGCCCCTGAAGCCCGCGGATGCGTACCGGGGCATCGCGCCTGTGGTTCAGGCCATGGAGGTCGCTTCGGGCGCGGTGAACCGCATGCTGGACGGGCTCCGTGAGTTCGTCATCTACGACCCGCAGACGGCTGTCCTGCGGGGGACCATGGCCGACACCTTGCCCCTTGCGCCGCTGGGCCTCCAGGGTGGCAGGCTCGCCGAGGCTGTGGGCCAGCTCCTCCGCCCCGCCGAGCGGAAGCTCGGCACCCTGCCTCTCGACGAAGTCTTCGCGCTCATCGAGTGGGCCAGTGACGTCGACGTCTCTGCCCCCACTGCCGACCTGCTCTCGCCCTCCATCCCGGCCGCCACCGAGATCCTTCGGTTCACTGACCGCCACCTGCGAGCCGATCGGAACCGCCTCTCTGCGTACGACGCGAGCGAGGGCACGCTCTACGTGCTCTTTGCCCTGACCCTCCTGCTTCACCCGCGCACGCCTCGCTTCTTCGCCGTCGAGAACATCGACCATGCCCTTCATCCACGCCTCGCGCGGGCGCTGGTACGCCTGCTGGGAGAGCGCAGCCGCTCGGCTAAGAACCGCAAGCAGATCCTCCTCACCACCCACAACCCCCTCGTCCTCGACGGCCTCGACCTCGCCGACGACGGCATCCGCCTTTTCACCGTGGATCGCACCACTGCCGGCCATACCGCGGTCCATCGCGTGGCCTACACCGAGGCCCTCGCGAAGGTGCAAGCCGATGGAGCCACCCTCTCCCAGATGTGGACCCGGGGCTTGCTCGGCGCGGTGCCGAACCTCGGATGACGCCGCTGCGCATCGGCATCATCTGCGAGGGGACGACAGATGCCGCTGTCCTCCGTCCGGTCCTGAGCACCCTCCTCGCTCCCCGGGACGTCACCTTCGCCCTGCTCCAGCCCGATCACGATCGTCTCCAGCCGCGCACGGGTCCTGGTTGGCAAGGCGTCCGCAAGTTCCTCAACGAAGCCCCCGAGATCCTGGCCTCTCCCCTCGACCTCATCGTCGTTCACATCGACGCCGACATCCGCATCGATCCCGAGATCGAGCCTCGCTTGCTCCCAGAGCCGGAGGATGACGATCTCGAACCACTATGCCGGCACGTGAAGGGCTGGATGGTCGCCGGTGTTCCGGAGAGCGCGGTGATCGTCATCCCGCGCGAGCGCACCGAGAGCTGGCTCCTCGCCGCGAATAGCCGACGGAAACACGTCGAGGCCATCCCGAACCCCGAGCAGTACCTCCCGGCGCTCGGCTCATCCGGCAAGCGCGCGAAATCGATCCCCGTATACGAGGAGCTGGTCAAACCGCTCCTGCCCCGGCTGAAGAAGCCCGCAGAGCTTCGCGAGCTTCCCGAGCTGGCGCGCTTCACGAGCAAGGTCCGGGCGCGCGTTCGAAGCCTGTAGCCCGCACCTGCTTTCGCTGCCGCCCGCGCCTCTCCGGTCCGCGCTTCTCCCTCCCCGCTCCCGCTCACTTCTGCGGCAGCCGCGTCTCCAGATCCCGCGCCAGCCGGTGGAAGTCGCTGCCACGCTCGATGAAGCGCACCTCCGTCTTCAGCGTCTCCGGGTTCACCAGCTCCGCGAAGGGCACGTACCGCAGATCGAGCTGCCCTGCCGTGCTCACCATGTGCCCGTCGAGAGCCTCCTCGGCGATGGCCCGGTAGGCGCCCACCCCGAGCTGGCAGCCCAGCATCACGTCGAACGCGTGCGGCGCGCTGCAGCGCGACTCGTAGCCGAGCTGCACCCCGGTGAGCTTCTTGCTCTTCCCCGTCCGCGCCTCGTAGCGCTCTCCGGCGATCTTCGCGATGAGCTTGCCGATGTCGATCTTCCCGAGGCTCACGTGCCCGTGCTCGTCGCGCGCCACGCCCCGCAGGAACGACTCGGGCAGCAGCTCGGCCAGCCCTTCTGCGAGCACGATCGTCCCGTAGTGCTTCCCGCGCTCCTCGCGGGCCACGATCAGGTCCACGATCCGCTCTGCCAGCGCGTCGAGGTTCAGCCGGTTCTCCTGCGTCACCTTCCCGGTCGCCTCGTCCTTCACGTCCTCCTGCACGGCGAGCGCGTCGGCCACGTCCTCCACGCCCACCACCATGTGCGCCTCGCCGGCCACGGCCACCCCGTACGCCAGCCAGCCCGCCTTGCGACCCATCGTCTCGACCACGAAGTAGCCCCTGGTCGCCTTCGCGTCCGCGCGCAGGTTCAAGAGTTCCTGCGCCATCACGTCCACCGCCGTGAAGAACCCGAAGGTGAAGTCGATCCCCCGGTAGTCGTTGTCGATCGTCTTCGGCACGTGCACCACGCGCACCCGCGGCGTCCCTTCCGGCAGCCGCTTCTGGAACTCGTAGAGGAAGTTCGCCGTCTTCAGCGTGTCGTCGCCCCCGATCGACACCAGCGCCTCCACCCCCAGCGACACCAGCCCGTCGTACACCCGCCGCAGCGGCGCCGTCCGCTCCGCGTCGTCGAGATCCTTCGGCCCCCGGATCTTCTTGCCCGGGTTCGCGCGCGACGTCCCGATGAAGATCCCCCGCTCGGTGCGCAGCCCTTGCAGATCCTGGTCCGTGAACGGGTGGTAGTCCTGCCCGGCCACCAGCGGCCGTGACGTCGCGTCGAACTCCTGAAGTCCCGAGTACCCGTGCAGGAACCCCAGCATCTCGCTGCCCGACCGCCTGAACGACGACGCCGCCGCCGAGATCACCGCATTGGCCGCGGGCGCGGGACCTCCGGAGAACAGCACGCCAACCTTCTTGGGCTTGAACTTCACGACGCTCATGGCGCACGCGCTAGCACTCCGACCGCGGGCCGGATAGCCCGCAGCGCCCGCCTCGCCTGGAGCACCCACGACACCGTCCATGACGCGCCGCTCCGGGCCTGAGCCATGCTGACCGCGTCGCGCCCTGCGCCCCCGGAACGCACGCCCCGCGACGTGCTACACGGACCCATCTCCTCCGCTCCTGCCACGCCCCTGATCCGCCTGGAGCTTGCGGGCCCCCACACCCGCATCCACGCGGTCCTCTGCCTCGCCTGCCCTCACGGCCCTGCCGGCTGTTGCGCTGCGCCCCCGGCCGTCGCCTGGGCCGACATCGGCCGCATCGCCTCGCTCGGCGGCGCCGCCTGGCTCCTCCACGAGATCGCCGAAGGGCGCCTTCGCCCCTCTCCGCGTGGCCTCGCCATCCTCCGCGTCCCGCCTGCCGACGTCGAGGGCCGCCCCTTCCCTGGCCGCTGCGTCTACCTCGGCCCCCGCGGCTGCACCATCGCCCCCGAGCGCCGCTCCGCCACCTGCAACTACTACGTCTGCGACGAGGCCCTCGCCCCCGAGGGTGCCCCTGCGGCCACCGTCCGCGCCGCCCACGCCGCCCACGAGACCTTGATGGACCTCTACGCGCACGGCGACCTCACCATCGCCGACGAGGTCACCGCCACCTGGCCCGACGGTCCCCCGTGGGACGAGCCCTTCCTCGCCTGGCTCGCCACCCGCTACGAGCGCCTCCTCCACCGCAAGCGCCGCCTGCTTCGTCCCCTGCAGCCCTCGCGCTGACCCCTCTCTGCGACGCCCGGCTACTCCATCTCGTCGGACACGAAGAGCTCCGGCGAGAGCACGATCTGTCCCTTCACCACCTTCCCGGTGCGCGTGAACAGGCTCGTCTTCCCGTCGCCGTCGAGATCGCCCTCGGCGGAGACCTCGAACCCGTCCTTGCCCGGATCGGGCCCACCCCGCGCGGGCCCCTTGTACCCGCCGCCCACGCGGTAGTCGTACTGGTAGTAGAACGGCTGGCTCATCGAGAACCGCAGGCAGCGCCACCCCTCGTCATCGCTGCCCTGATCGAAGTCCTGCCCGCTGCCTGTCGCCGGCATGTACTTCCCACCCTTCGGCACCACGGCGGGCACTTGCGTTGCCGACCGACAGAGCCTGTGCACGGGAACCCCTTGCGGCTGCCCTGCAGCGGGCAACCCTTCACGCTCGTAGGCCGCCGCCGCCGAGCGCGCGATGGCCCCCACCGTGTTCCTCGCCTCCGAGGTTTTGGCCTTCGCCAGGTATCTCCTCGTCCCGTAGATCCCGAGCGACGCCGCGATCCCGAGCACGCTCGCCCCCCCGTACCCATCGAGCGACAGCTCCGTCCCCCGGCTGTTCGGCGCAAGCGACAGCGCCAGCAGGGTCGTGAGCGCGTCCCGCCCCAGGTTCGCCGGCAGATTCCCTCCGCCTGCGGACAGCATCTCCACCACCGCCATCCCGTCGCCGTACGCCAGCACGTTCCCGGTCGCGGCCACCTTCCCCCGCCAGTCGGCGAACTCCTTGCTCGCCCCCAGCGTCTCCTTGCCGATCTTCCCCGCCAGCTCCGTCACGTGCTTCCGCGCCCCCGCCCCGATCAGCACCATTCCCTTGCGCGACTCCACCCGGATCTCCCGCCCGTCCCCGAGATCCTCCGTGATCACGTTCCCCACCGCCTTGAACTGCTTCGGCTCTTTCTTCGACAGCGCGACCAGCGCCGTGAACACCTTCTTCTGCGCCGCCTCGTCCGCCATCGCGATCGTCGCCAGCACCGTCATCCCCTCCGGCAGCCCGCTGCCCGACGGCGCCCCGGCCTTCTGCCCCTTCGCCTCCTTCGGGGACGTCGGATCGCGGTACATCCCCACCGCCACCTCCCCGCCCAGCGCCCGATCCAGCGTCTCCAGGTCGACCCCTGACCCTGCGAGCAACCCCTCCACCAGCGCGCTCCCTGGCCCCCCGACCGCCCGCGCCACCACGTCGATCACGTCCCGCAGCGTCTTCCCTGGCGCCCGCTGCAGCGACACTCCGAGCGCACCTGCCGCGCCCTTCGGCAGCCGCTCCATCGCCCCCTGGTTCGTCGCCGCGAGCACCGTCCCCAGCGCCGGAAAGCTCGCGCCGTACCCCGTGAACCTCACCTCCAGATCGGGCGCCCCCGCCACCCCCGGGAACGCCACGAACACCTGCGACCCCGCCTCCAGCCCTTCCTTCCCCGCCGTGATCCCTTGCAGATCGACCGCGAGCCACGTCCCTTGCGCCCTGTCGCTCTTGAACAGCGGCGACTTCTTGAACGACGACGCCTTCCCCTCTGCCACCCCGAGCGCCGCCATCAGCAGCTTCGGCTCATTGCAGAGCACCGCCACCCGCGCCTCCCGGATCCACGCCCCGTACGTGAGTTCCCCCTCCGCCCCCTGCTCGAGCACGAACTTCTCTCCCGCCATCTTCCGCACGGCCGGTTGCGCGAGCACCTGCTCCACCACCCCCCCGTCCTTCACCATCACCCCTGCACAGATCGCCGGATCCCGCTCCACCGGATCCCGCCCTCTCGCCCCCACGAACAGCACCCCCCGCTCGAACCCATTCACCAGCTCCCCCGCGGCCCCCGCCCCGATCCCCGTCTTCCTCGCGATCTCTGCCCCCAGCATCCCTGGCAGCGCCCCTTCCATCAGCGCATCCAGGCTCTGGAGCATCGTCTCCGGCCGTGGCACATGCGCCACCAGCACCGCGCTCTCCGGCACCACATCCATCAGCGTCTCGACCCGCCACACCGGCGCCGCCCCCACCACTTCCACCGGCTTCACCTGCGGCACCACCGCCACCACCGGCTCCTGCACCGGCCCTTGCGGCGGCGCCCCACACCCCACCGCCCCCACCCCCCAAGCCACCCCCAGCACCCTGGCCACGCCGCCCATCTTCATCCCCGCACCCTA
>NZ_ASRX01000144.1 GCF_000601485.1 Chondromyces apiculatus DSM 436 | reverse complement strand
CCCCGCCACCCCTCTCCCGCCTTCCGCTGGGGTGGGACCAGGGGCGCTCGGGGGTGGAGCCGGTCGACCTTGAGGTAGCGCCAGGTGGTCGTGGGGGTGGTGCCAGGTAGGTTTGGGCTGGTGCCAGGTAGGCTTGGGGGCTGGCGCGGGTGGGCGTTGAGTGGTCGCCAGGTGGGCGTTGGGTTGGCGCGGGTGGGCGTTGAGTGGTCGCCAGGTGGGCGTTGGGTTGGCGCGGGTGGCCCTGATGCTGTCGCCAGGTGGGCGTTGGGTTGGCGCGGGTGGGCGTTGAGTGGTCGCCAGGTTGCTGTTTGGTGTCGCCAGGTCCGTCGCAAAAACGGCCGGATCCCTCTCAGGTTGCCTGAGGGGTGTGACCTAAGTGCATAGAATTGCTGAGGGAGGGATCTGCACCATGGAAGCATCGGCTTCCTGGGGCGAGGTGGGAGAGAGGCTCACGTCGGCCTTCATGAGGGGGAGGGGCTGCCACCTCTGGGGACGGATCCCCTGGTTCGATTTTGTTTAACTGGCCAGCCACGCCTTGGGCACCAGCGCCTTCCCGTCGCGCCACTCTTCCACGAGGTGAACGTCGACGTCGCCCCACACGTCCTTGCTTGCGTGGTCGAGCACGAGGATTTGCAGCCGGCCCTTGCTCGCCTTCGTGGCTTCGGCGAGCGTGACAAAGACCTTTCGGACCGCTGCGACATCCTCGTCGCCAAGGGCAGGGTCGTCGCCCGCCTTAACATCCTTGGCGAGAGTGCGCGGGAAGTAGACTTGGCTAGGCTGATCGAGGACCAGCAGGCTGGGAACGGGGCTCTCCTTCTGGCTGAGGAACAGTTCGTGGAGCCCGACCATCGCGGCGACGTGGTTACGAGAGCCAGTTCGCGCCGCTGCCGATCTCCCAGAGAAAGTCGGGCCGTCCCGAGCTTCCTGTCACGCGGATCGTCAGGTCGTCAATGTTCAGCTCGGATGCGAGAAGCCCGAAATCACGAGCTTCAGAGACCCAGTTCTGAAGCTCCGATCGCCACTTCTCCTTATGCTCCATCGTGTCGGCCTTGAAGAATAGGACGTCAGGGTTTGCGACGATGTTCTGCCGTCTTTGGAGCTGCTGCCTTCTTGGCCGTCTTTGGAGCTGCCGTCTTCTTGGCCGACATACGCTACCCCACTCATTTCGACCCAGCCGAATTAGCGTGTGGGAAAGTAACCCGCGCTGAAAGGTGGTGGCCGAAATTGCGTCATCCAGTCTCATCGGGCAGTAGGAGGTGGGGGACGGTGGGGGTGGCGCGGTCGCGGGCGGGCGCGCCAGAGCACCGAGCCGCGCGCCATCCGGTCCCAGCGCACCCCCACCTTTCAGACGCCGCCAAAGGGCGGCGTTCCCCAAACGCTTCTGCGTGAGCCCAACCGCAGGCGAGACGCGCTTCTGAGACGCCGTCTCCGCCAGCCCCAGCATCGCCAGTGTCTTGTCTCCACCTCCAGCGCCCGCCCGCGACCGCGCCACCCCCACCGTCCCCCACCCCCTGAGCCGGAGCGCTGGAGCACTGGAGCGCAGCCGAGCCCAGAAGAAGCACTGGAGATGGAGAGCCGGCGACCCGTGGACGAGCCCTGGAAACGGAGAGCCAGAGAAAGGCTCCTCCCCCCGGGAAGCTCAGCCCGACGCTGCGGCGCCCGAGACCTGCGTGAGCAGGTCCTGGATCTTCGCCACGAGCTTGGCCGGATCCTGCACCACGCCCTCGGCGAGCAGCGCCTGGTCGAAGAGCAGCTCTGCCCACTGCTTCACCCGGTCCGAGCCCGGCTCGCGCTCCGCGACCTTGCTCAGGTTCTTCACGATCGGGTGGGACGGGTTCAGCTCCAGGATGCGCTTCGACTCCTGCAGGCCGCCGGGCGCCTGATCCATCATCTTCAGGATGCGCTCGAAGTTCGCGCCTGGGTCTCCCTCGGCGGACACCAGGCAGCTCGCGCTGTCGGTGAGGCGACGGGAGGCGCGCACCTCCTTCACGCGGTCGCCGAGCGCTTCCTTCACGGCCTTGATCGCGGCGTCCACGGCTGCCTCGTCGGTCTTCTTCTCCTCGGTGGACTCGCCGAGGTCCACGTCGCCGTGGGTCACGCTCTTCAGGCGGCGCTTGTCGAACTCGTCGAGGGACTTCACCAGCCACTCGTCCACGGGCTCGGTCATGAAGAGGACGTCGTAGCCGCGCTTGCGGAAGGCTTCGAGGTGCGGGCTGCGCTCCACGGCGGCGCGGCCGAGACCGGTGATGTAGTAGATCTCCTTCTGGTCTTCCGGCATCGCGTCCACGTACTGCCGGAGAGAGGTGAGCTTGCCGGCCTCGCCCTTCAGGGTCTCGAAGCGGCATAGCTCGGCGATCTGGTCCTTGTTCTTCCAGTCGAGGGAGACACCCTCCTTGAGGACCTTGCCGAACTCCTTCCAGAAGGCCTGGTACTTCTCGGGGTCGGACTCGGCGAGGTCCTTCAAGGCGCGGAGCACCTGGCGGGTGATCTGCTGCTCGATCTGGGAGAGGGTGCGGCTCTCCTGGAGGATCTCGCGGGAGACGTTGAGGCTCAGGTCCTCGGAGTCGACGACGCCGCGGAGGAAGCGCAGGTAGAGGGGGGCGAGCTTGTCGCAGTCCTCCATGATGAGGACGCGCTTCGCGTAGAGGCGGATGCCCTGGCGGTCCTTCTGGAACATGTCCGGGGGCGCCTTCTCGGGGATGTAGAGCAAGGCGTAGAACTGCACGGGGGCGTCGACGGCGATGTGCACGTGGTGCAGCGGCTTCTCGCCGAGGTAGCCGCTCGTGACGTGATGGAAGAGCTCCGCGTGCTGCTCCTCGGTGACCTGAGACTTCGGCAGGGTCCAGAGGGCGGTCGAGCGGTTCGCCAGCTCGTCGTTCAGCTTGATGGGGAAGTGAACGAAGTCCGAGTACTTGCGGATGATCTCCTTCACCCGCCAGGCCTTGGTGTACTCCTTCGCCTCCTCCTTCAGGTGGAGCACGATGCGGGTGCCAGGGTGCTCGCGGTCGCCCGCGGCGAGGGAGAAGGTGCCGGCACCGGCGGAGCGCCAGAGCACGGGCTCGGCGCCAGGGAGCATGGAGCGGGTGTGCACGTCGACCCGGCTGGCCACCATGAAGGCGGCGTAGAAGCCCACGCCGAACTGGCCGATGAGCTGCAGCTTGCTGCCGTCGTCCTTCTTCTTCGAGGCCTCGGCGTTCGCCTTCAGGAACTCGAGGGTGCCGCTCTTGGCGATGGTGCCGAGGTTCTGCACCACCTCGTCACGGGTCATCCCGACGCCGTTGTCCTCGATGGTGAGGGTGCGGGCCGTGTCGTCGAGGGTGATGGTGATCCCCGGCTCGCCTTGCTGCTCCGCAGCGTCGCTGCGCGTCAGGGCAAGGAACCGGGCCTTGTCGAGGGCGTCGGAAGCGTTCGAGATCAGCTCGCGCAGGAAGACTTCCTGGTTGGTGTACAGCGAGTTGATGACCAGGGCGAGGACCTGCTGCACCTCGGCCTGGAAGGGAAGTTCGACAGCCGCAGGGGCCGGCGAAGAGGTGTCCGGCTGGTTGGCCGGGGGGTCGGTGGGGTTCGGGTTCGGAGTCTCCGTGCTCATGGCGATGACACGAATGGATCTCCATGGTGAAAAGGGCAATACCCTCGGCGAAGGTTGTTCGCGAAGAGGGGCTTTGGGGTAACCTCCCCGGACACCCGGACAGGGCGGTGCAGCTCGGCAGGAGGGGCCCCGGCGGCCCCCTGAGGAGGCAGCAGGTCCCATGGAGCGCGCGACCTACGACTGGAACCGCGGAGACGAGGCGGCCTGCGCGGCGGAGTCGGCCAGGACGGGCGAGGCCGAGGCGCGAGGGACCGGGGCGCGAGGGACCGGGGTGCGGGGGGCCGGGGCGCGAGGGACCGGGGTGCGGGGGGCCGGGGTGCGGGAGGCCGGGGAGAACGGGGAGGGGTGGGGGCTCGCCTGGAGGCCGCCGCAGAGCGTGCGGGTCGTGGACGAGACGCTGCGCGATGGGCTGCAGAATGCCTCGGGGGTGAACCCGCCCATCGGGCACAAGATCGACCTCCTGCACGCCATGGCCGCGATCGGGGTGGATGCGGTGAGCGTGGGGCTGCCGGGGGCCGGGGTGCGGCACACGGAGCACAGCCGGGCGCTGTGCCGCGAGATCCGGTCGGCGCGGCTGCCGCTTTTGGCCACGGCCGCGGCGCGCACGGTCGCCGCAGACGTGGAGGGGATCGTCCGGGCGGCCGACGAGAGCGGGCTCCCCATCGAGGTGTACTCGTTCATCGGGAGCTCGCCGATCCGGCACTTCGCGGAGGGGTGGGACCTCGACTTCATGGTGCGGGCGATCGAGCGTGCTGCCGCGGCGGCGCGCCGGGGAAACCTGAAGTTCTGCCTCGTCACCGAGGACACGACGCGCGCGCATCCCGAGGTGCTCCGGGTCCTGTTCCGGGCGGCGGTCGAGGGAGGCGCGGAGCGGCTGTGCTTGTGTGACACCACGGGGCACGTGACGCCGTACGGGGTCGCCGAGCTGATCGCGTTCGTGCGCCGGGAAGTCGCGGCGATGGGGGCGGAGGGCCTCCAGCTCGACTGGCACGCGCACCACGATCGGGGGCTCTCGCTGCCCACGGCGCTCTGGGCGGCGTCGCTCGGGGTGGAGCGGGTGCACGGCACGGCGCTCGGGGTGGGGGAGCGGGTCGGGAACACCTGCCTGGAGCTGCTCGTGGACAACCTGGGGCGCCTCGGGGCGAGGCCTCGGGTGCCGCGCGAGCGGCTCGCGGAGTACTGCGCGCTGGGGGCGCGGGCGCTCTCGTGGGTGATCCCGCCGGATCATCCCATCGCAGGGGTTCGGTACCGGCAGGAGCAGGAGGGGGATCGCGGCTACCGGGTGCTGGCGGAAGAAGCCGCAGAGGAGGCGCCGGAGGAGGCGCTGGTGCCCATGACGCTGCACCTGGTGGAGCGCTCCGGGGCCGCGCGCTCCGGGGGGAACGCGGCGGGTCAGGCGGGTCAAGCGGGGCAGGTCGGCGGGAGCCGGGTGGCGCTCGCGGTGCCGGCGCGGCGCACGTTGCTGGAGGCGCTGCGGTACGACCTCGATCTCGTCGGGACCAAGCAGGGGTGCGACAAGGGGGACTGCGGGGCGTGCACGGTGCTGCTGGACGGGGTGCCGGTGCTGGCGTGCCTCACCCTGGCGCTCGAAGCCGATGGGCGCGCGGTGCAGACGGTGGAGACGCTGGCAGGGGCGCCGCACCTGGATCCGCTGCTCGATTGCTTCGACAGGCTCGGGGGTGGGCAGTGCGGGTTCTGTACGCCCGGGATGCTGATGAGCGCGACGGCGCTGCTCGACAGGAACCAGCGGCCTTCGCGGGAGGAGATCAAGCGCGCGCTCTCCGGGAATCTCTGCCGCTGCACGGGCTACACCAAGATCATCGAGGCGGTGGACCTGGCGGCGAGGATCAAGCGCGGTGAGGCCGACGAGGAGGCAGGGGTGGATCTGCCGGGCGCGGACTGCGCGCCGCCGCCGCTGCCGTCCAATGCGAGCAGGGCGCGCAAGGAGCGCACGGAGAAGGAGCAGGCGTCGTGAGCGGGGCGGGGTCGGGGCTCGTGGGGCGGAGGGGGCGGGCCCTGCTCGCGCCGCGGGTCACGGGGCAGGTCCGCTACACGGACGACATTCACCTGCCGCGCATGCTCTGGGGGCGCATCGTGCGCTGTCCTCACCCGCATGCGCGCATCGTCCACGTCGATGCCTCGCGCGCGCTGGCGCGGCGGGGGGTGGTGGCGGTGATCACCGGCAAGGACATGCCGGAGAGGTTCGGGATCATCCCGTGGACGCCCGACGAGTACCCGCTGGCGCTGGAGCGGGCGCGCTTCGTGGGGGACGCCGTGGCGTGCGTGGCCGCCGAGGATGAGCGGCTCGCGCACGAGGCCGCGGACCTGGTCGAGGTGGCGTACGAGGTGCTGCCGGCGGCAACGGATCTGCAGACCGCCATCGATCGGCCGGAGGTGGGGCTCGGCAAGGGCGGCAAGGACAACGTCTCCAAGGAGGTCTCGCTCGACTTCGGGGACGTGGACGGGCAGCTCGGGCGCTCGGACGTGGTGGTGGAGGGGGACTACTACTACGAGGGGTCGGCGCACGCGCCGATCGAGACCCACTGCGCCATCGCGCAGCGGGACAAGAACGGGCTGCTCACGGTCTGGTCGACGACGCAGGTGCCCCACTACCTGCACCGCGAGCTGTCGCGGGTGCTGCGCATCTCGCCGACGCGGATCCGGGTGATCCAGCCGCCGGTCGGGGGGGCGTTCGGGGGGAAGAGCGAGCCGTTCTCGCTGGAGTTCTGCGCGGCGAAGCTGGCCATGGTCACAGGAAGGCCGGTGAAGATCCTCTACACGCGGGAAGAGGAGTTCTACGCGCACCGGGGGCGCCACCCGATGCGCATGCACATGACGGTGGGGGCGACGCGGGAGGGGAAGCTCACGGCGGTCGACGTGCGCACGGCGATCGATGGGGGGGCGTACTCGTCGTTCGGGCTGGTGACGGCCTACTACTCCGGGCAGCTCCTCACCTTGCCGGCGTTCGCGGAGGCGTACCGGTTCTCGTCGACGCGGTACTTCACGAACAAGCCTCCCTGCGGGCCCAAGCGGGGCCACGGGAGCGTCCAGCCGCGCTTCGCGTTCGAGGTGTCGCTCGACAAGATCGCGGAGCGCCTCGGCATGGATCCCATCGCGCTGCGGCGGCAGAACCTGGTGGCGCCGTCGTCGACGACGCTGAACGGGATGCGGGTGACGTCGAGCGGCATCGAGGCGTGCCTCGACGCGGTGGAGCGCGCGAGCGGCTGGAAGGAGCGGCGGGGAAAGCTCGGCCCGGGGAGGGGGCTCGGGGTGGCGGCGAGCTCGTACATCTGCGGGACGAACTACGCGATTTACCCGAACGACATGCCGCAGAGCGCGGTGCAGCTCAAGGTGGACCGGTCGGGGGTGGTCACGGTGTTCTCGGGGCAGAGCGAGATCGGGCAGGGGTGCGACACCATGCTCGCGGTGCTGGTCGCGGACACGCTGGGGCTCGATCTCGGGGCGGTGCGGGTGGTCTCGGGGGACACGGACCTCGCGCCGGTGGACCTCGGGGCGTACTCGTCGCGCGGGACGTTCATGAACGGGAACGCGGCGCTCCACGCGGCGCGGCAGATCCGGGACAAGCTCTGCGAGGCGGTGGCGGCGAAGCTCGAGGTGGCGCCAGGGGAGATCCTGGTGACGCGGGGGGCGCTGGTGGTCGCGCGGGATCCGGGGCGGGGGGTGCCGGTCACGGAGGCCATCCAGCTCGCGGAGGGGCGGTTCGGCACGCTCGGGGCGGTGGGGCACTACAACACGCCGAAGCTCGGGGGGGACTACCGCGGCGGGACCATCGGGGCGTCGCCGGCATACTCGTTCACCGCGCACGTGGCCGAGGTGGAAGTCGACGTGGAGACAGGGCGCGTCGAGGTGAAGACCATCTGGGTGGCCCACGACTGCGGCAAGGCGCTGTGCCCGACGCTGGTGGAGGGGCAGATGGAGGGGTCTGCGTACATGGGGGCGGCCGAGGCGCTCCTCGAAGAGCACGTCATCGGGAGCGATGGGCTGCACCACGGTCCGAGCCTGCTCGACTACCGCATCCCCACCACGCTCGACGTGCCCGACCTGGTGGCGCTGATCGTGGAGTCGCAGGATCCGGAAGGGCCGCTCGGGGCGAAGGAAGCGGGGGAGGGGCCGCTCCACCCGTCGATCCCGGCCATCGCCAATGCGATCTTCGACGCGGTGGGGGTGCGCATCGATCGGCTCCCGTTCAGCCCCGGGCGGGTGCTCGCGGCGCTGGGGGAGAAGGCGCGGCGCGAGGAAGGGGCCGTGCGCGTCGAGGAGACGGCGGGCGTGGCGGGCGTGGCGGGCGTGGC
>NZ_ASRX01000143.1 GCF_000601485.1 Chondromyces apiculatus DSM 436 | reverse complement strand
ACCGCGCGAGCCACGCCGCTTCCGTGTGCTCGTCCAGCCCTGCCGCCTCGAACGCCCCGTACAGCCCCTCGGACGCATCCCAGCCTGGCGCGAGCCCCAGCTCCTCGGGCGTCGCCGGCATCCCCGCAGCCGCCAGCGCCTCGCGCAGCGCCACGTAGCTGGCCACCGCGCACACCACCGCCGCGCCCGCAGCAGGCGACGCAAGCTCACTCGCATGCGCGTCCTCCGCTGCCGTCTCCACCGCCCTGTACGCGGCCTCCGCCCACCTCCAGAGCGCCTCGACCGAGCCTCCCGCATGAAGCCACGCCCGCGAGGCAGCCAGCGCCTGCACCGGAGCCTTCCGGAAGGACCGCGCTTCTTCCTCGTCCTCCCCCTCCCCCTCCAGCGCCGCAAGCTCGCGCGCGTAGCGCTTCCACGCGGGCAGCACCATCTCCGCGGCAGCCGCGAGCGCCACCACCTGCTCCCGCGGCGTCGCCTCCACCAGCCACGCACACGCGAGATCGAGCCTCTCCGGCGCCGCGCCCTTCATGGCGTCCTCACGTTAGCCGAAGAGACCACCCCTGGAACATCAGCGAAGCCAGAGGCGCAACGGTCAGTCGAGCCCTCGTTTCCCGACCGACCAGTACGCCTTCACCTTCTGCCCCGCGCACGGCGCAGGGCGCGCCTTGAACGCCGCGCGCAGCACCTGGATCGACTGCGCCTTCCCCGTCAGCACCAGGTGCGCCCGCGGGCTCTCCCCGAGCGCCTCGCGCAGCCGCGCCTCCACCGCCGCGAGGTGGCTCCCTGTCCCGGTCTTCTCGACCAGCACCGCCTTGTCGAGACCCAGCGCCTCCACCGCGACCTTCGCCGCGTCACCTGCCGACACCTCGAACACGCACGCCGACGCGCCCGACGCGCCCGACGCGCCCGACGTCCCTCGCGCCTCGGACGCCGCCCGCGCCACCCCGAACGAGGTCTCGTCACCGAAGATCACCAGCGCCCCATCGAGCGACGCGAGCGGCAACGACCCGCGGGGCCCGAACACCCGGATCCGATCCCCGACCTTCGCCCCCCTCGCCCACCGCGCCCCTGGCTCGTCCCCGTGCAGGAACGTGAGGAATTGCATCGCCCCCTCTACCCTGTCGAACGCGAACGGCGTGTACGTCCGGGACCCCACCTCTGGCAGCATCACCTGCACCTTGTCGCCCGCGCTGAACGACGCGCCCCGAAGCTCGGCCCCGGCGAGCGTCATCTTCCGGAAGCTCGGCGCCACCTCCACCAGCTCCGTCACCGCGACCTCGCGAAACAGGAGCTTCCCCAGCGCGTCACCCAGGAATGCCTTTGCGCCCTTGAAGGCCATGTGTGGTGCCTCTCCTCCGACCGCGCGGCGCCCCATCCACCGCCACCCCCCTGGACACTACCGACGCCGCTCCACCGGGTGTGTGAAGAAGTGTTCAGGAGCGACCTCCCGCCCCGACACCCCGGTCACGAAGGCGTCACGCTCACGCTCACGCTCACGCTCACGTCGCGGTGAACAGCTCCCGCGCATCTCCGACCACCGCCGCGCGGCACAGCCACCCATCCAGCTCCACGGAGTCCTCGCTGCCGAGCACCCGTGCGCGCACGTCCTCCGGCACCACGATTCCCCGGGCGCCGAGCACCTTCAGGACGGCCTCCGCCGCAGTCCTGAGCGACCCTTCCGCATCGCCCTGTGCTTTTACCATGCGAAGCAGCTCGCTCTGGGGCTCGTACCCGCCTTTCACGTCCACCTCCAGGGTCCGTTTCGTCTCCTCATTCAGGCTTAGTAGCACCAGATCCAGGTATTGCGTGGCCCGATCCTCACCGAGCTTGTCCACGAGCCCGTGAGCGGCACCCAGAAACGACCTGGCGATTGCCCCACCCGCGTCACTCTTCCCGTGCATGAGCGCTGAGAGCACCGCCATCTCTGGCCTGGCGAGCACCTCCTCGACGTCGCGCACCACCGGCACCTGCTTCGGCCCCAGCACCAGCGGCTCGAGCACGAACCCCGGGTGGCCCGTCTCAATCGGCCGCGCACACCAGGCCGCCACCTCCGGGCTCGTGGTCACCACCATCAACAAGGTCGGGCACCGGTAGCGCGCATGCACCCCGGTGAGATAAACCAGCCAGGTAGCGAGCTTCCTCGGATCCTCGGACAGTTGCACCTCGACGATGATCGCGAGCGTGTTCTCCCCATTCTCTCCTTTGCACAGCACCACCAGGTCTGCCCGTCGCTCGACCGGCGTCGTCTCCGTCGCATCCCCTGAGACGACCACCGCCCCCGCGAGCGAAGACATCACCTGCTGAAAGCTCTCGCTCCTGCGTTCTCCGAGGAGACTGAGGTTATCGCGGATGAGCATGAGCAGAGCTTCGTGCGTCGTCGAGGGCATGTCGTTCTCCTTCGGAAACAGCGCACAGGCGCATCCACGCCGGTGACGCCGCCGCACCACTGTCCACTGGCAACTGCTAGCGGGCGTGAGATCTACGACAGTCCTCGCGCCGATGCCTAGTACCATTATTCAGTTCATTCAAAACATTCCCCTCGCCACACGTGATTTTATGGGGAACTTTTCCCATCGAGCACGCAATACAAACTGCCAGGCCAACGGGGTTGCCAGGCATGTTTTTCTTCAGGCCGTCACACGTGAGAAAAAACGTGGTTTCCGCGTAAGTAGTCGGAGGATTCACGCCATGCGCCATCCTCACGCCCCCCCGCCCTCCTGGGGTAAGCCTCGATACAGCCCCTCTCCACGCACCAGATACATCCTGCTTATCGACGTGAGCCTCGATACAGCCCCTCTCCGCCCCCCCCTCCCTATCGAGGTGATTCCCGATACAACCTCTCTCCGTCTCAGGCCGAAGCTCGGAACTGCCCTTCGGCAGACCATGCGATGCCCTCTCCAATCCGCCCCCCCCGCACGTATTACGCGGATCACTGTCAGAGCATGCGTGGTTGCGTTGAGAGTCGCTCTTTTCAGGGCCAGTTACCGGCGGGGTTGTTCAAGCGTGAGTGCCTGCTGGTGATTGGCCACGCGGTGCGGTTCCGGTGCCCGCTGTCGCTTCTCCCTGAGCAGGCTGGCTGCGACAGCGAGCACGCGAGCACCCAGGCGCATGGCTCCTTGGCCCTGAGCGCCCCTTCTCGGAGCCCCTCGTCCCGGCCTTCCTGTCGCCCCTCTTGCCGCCCCTCGGCCACGTAGCTGCGCGCGAACGCGCTCTGGGACTGGTAACCGCTCTTCATCATTGCCCCCAGGCTCCGCTTCGCCGCCTCGTTCAGCGACGGTAGTACCACTGTCCATGTACAGCCGCCGTTGCTCCTGCCCGAGCCCCGCAGCCCCGGCCAGCGCCGCGAGCGCGACATTCGCCGGAGGCACGCACGCCGAGGGAACGCATCCCACCTTGCGCGCGCTCAGCTATCCACGACGCACATGCAGAGGAAGCACTACCGTCGCCACTTCAGCCTTGGAATCACGTGCTCGGCGTACGAGTGCCCCTTGGGGACGTTCTCGGTGTCCTGCCGGAAGTCACGGTTCCTGTCCGAGTACCGCCGCGGGTAGATCCGCGCCTGCAGCGTCCCATCGCCCCCGTCCACGATGGCGCCGAACGAGTAGCCGTGGCCGAATGCCGTCCCTGGCGCCGCTGCGTCTCCGTGCACTGCGCCGGCCACGACGCGCACGATCCCCATCCCTCCTCCCGCAAGGAGCGCCTCCGTCTCGTGGTCGTGCACGTGCCCCGTGAGGTGCAGGTGCGCCCTGCTGCGCAGCTCGTGGTCGACGTCCCGCTGGTCCGCGAGCCAGCCGTGCTGCGAGGGGTGATGACCGAGCACGAGCACCAGCTCGTCCTCCGCGGGCGACGGACCCGTGAGCAGCTCGGCGACCTGCGTCTTGCCGACGCGGAGCTTGCCCTGATCCTTGTCGTCGGCCGCGAGCAGGGCGGTGTTCAGGCCGACCAGGCGTACCTTCAGGCCTCCGACACCCTCCACCCGGGCACGCCACCAGAGCGGGGCTTCCGGTCCCGGCGGAGTGCCCAGGCAAGCAGGGCCCATGGCCTTCACGAAGTCGAGGTAGGCGCGCTGCCGCCCCGCCAGGAGGGCACGATCGCCGGCATCCGTGAGGACCTCGTCCAGCGACTCGTCGTTCTCGCGAAGGTCACGGAGAAGTCGCTTCGTCGTCCGATCTTTGTCGGCGTTGCGGTCGACGTCGTGGTTGCCGGGCACCACGAAGATCTTGTCAGCATCGACCCCGACGAGGCTGGCCACCTCGTGCAGCCACGCCCTGGCTTCCTCGTACTGCGCGGTCTGTGCGCTCCAGGCGATGTCGCCCGTCACCAGGATCATGTCCACCCGCGGCACGCCGATGTCGCGGTACGTGGCGACGTCGGCCCGGAACTTGTCGAGGACGAGCTTCCGATCGGCGCGGTGCCCCGCGCTCGGGTGCCCGAAGTGGATGTCCGAGAGGTGCAGCCAGGTCAGCAGCGGTGCAGGCACGGGCGGGTCTGCGGGCGCGGGATGGGCCGCCTCTGCAGCGCTGCTCGCCGCTGTGGCTGTTGACACCGAAGGCGGCGAGGTCGAGCCGCCCGCGGCGCTGGGCAGGGACGCTTCCAAGAGGCTATCAAGGCCGCCTTCCCGGGTGTCGAGCAGATGCCGCCAGCGCGTTCCGTTCCCGTCTAGCTGGATGCCGGTCATCAGCGAGGCATACTGTGCATGCACCATCGCCAACGCGCCCTCTGCGCCACGTAGGCCACCCAGGTTGCGCTGGATATCATCAGCGAATTGCTGCCATGACCAGGCCACCAGGTGGACGTCGACGGGGTGGCGCTCGAACCAGGCCGTTATTTTCTCCTCCGGGAGGCCCTGTCGGGGAGCCAGGCACGCCATGTAGCGCGCGTAGGCGAACAGGTGGTGAAGTAGCGCAAACTCTTGCATGCGCCCGAGCAGCGAGGCGAGGCCCAAAGGGTTCTCCAGATGAACCTGCAGCGCCTGCACGCCAATCTTCATGTCCAGTTCCGCCGGCAGGATAGGACGCGTCCATGCCCATTCTTTCCAGAAGTGCTCTTGATTTATCAACCAGAGCACGCGGGCATCGTCCTTGAGTACTTCCTTGATCTGCGTTTCACCACCGCCCGAAGATCCCGCGATACCGAGCCCACGGCCGAAGTTCTGAACGAAGAGACGAGCAAGGTCGCGTTCGAATCCGCGACCGAAGTCGCGAACAAAAGCGCGCGCGAACTCTTGGTCGTAATAACGACTGAAAGTGTAAAGAAGGGAGCGACCGAAGTCACGACCGAAGTCACGGCTAAAATGCTTGCCAAAATCGCGAGTGAAGGCACGCAGAAGGACATGACCGAAGTCGCGGTTGATGTCGTCGCCGAGGTATAGACCCATGTGGCGGGTGAAGTCGGCGACATATCTACGACCGAAGAAATGGACGAATACAGCAGACATTTGATCAAGCATCGATTCGAACAAGGTCGGAGTAGGAGTGAAATGCATCAGCATTTCCTTCATCCACGTGCTCGCCCAGCGCACTCGTGGAGATCCAAAGGGATCAATCGCGGCATGGTGTATCTCCAGCCGCTCCGAGGCCAACGATACAGCGTGCAGAACGCGCTGACGTGCCGCTCCTCCGACCTGCGCAAACTGATCTTCCGGCACCAATGCTCCCGCGAACGGGATGTCGAGCTTGTACAAGGGATCCTCCACGTACAAACGCCCGGTCTGGATGAAGAGACTGCACGCATCGCTGGCCGCATGTGCCGCCGCGAAGACCCGCCGCGAGGCTGCCTCCTCACTGAGCTTGCGCCGCATCCAGTTCGTGGCCCCCTGCACCGCGAGCGGCCCAGGTGCCTGCCCAGCACCGGTAGCCCAGCCCAGGGTCAGCTCATAGAGGGTCGCCCCTTCCAGCGCCGCGAAGACCGCATCCCAATCCTCGACCTTCACACCAGCGAGCACCGGCGCCAGCGCGGGCTCGGCCACGAGCGCTGCCAGATGCGGCAGCACCTCCGGCAGGCGCGGGCTCGCCTGTACGCGCGCCACGGCCTCCTCGGTGAGGCCGAAGAGCTTGATCTCCAGGTGCAGGCAGGCCACCGCCTCCTCCACGGGCGCTTCCCGGGTCCCCCGCACCGCCGCTGCCAGCAACTCGGCCAGGACCTTGCCCGAGGCAGGAGAGAACAGCTTCACCTCCTCCAGCGCCGTGAACCACACCCCGGAGAACGCCGGGCTCGCCGCCCAGAGCTGGATGGCCCTGGTGAGGATCTGCCGCCGGTCCCGGTCCGTGAAGGTCAGGTTGTCCCGCAGGGCGCGCGTCAGCGTCAGCCAGCCCTCGGGCGCGTCCCTCTGCTCCAGCTCCCGAAAGACGACAGCCATGATGGCATCGAATGCCCTGTTGCCACCGCCACCCGCCATGCGCTGCACCACGTACAGCCGCAGCAGCAACACCTCTTCCCAGGCGGGATCGCCCAGGTGTTCCACGAAGAAGCCCGGGTTGTCGTGTTCTGTGGGCGCGCAGGTGAACACCCACGCGGCCAGGTACTCCTGGAAGGAGAGGTGCAGGAACGAAAGCTTGCCGCCGCCGCGATCGAGCAGGAGCCCAGCCCGGTCCCCGATGAAGTCGAGGAAATGCCGCATCTCCTCCCGCGCGTCCGCAAGGCCGATGTGGGGCCGCTCCCGCTGGCTCTGCTCGAAGTGGCGCCGCGCCAGGCAATCGAGGGCCTCGTCGCGTGCGATGAGCCCCCGGGCCTCCTCGCCCCTCAGCTCCGGCCTGCCCTGAATGTGCAGCGCCAGGTGGGCCAGGTAGTCCTTCTGGCGCTCCTGGTGCAGCCCGAGTTCCTCGAACGGGTGCCGCTCCACGTGACCGTCCGGCCCTTGCTTCGCCTCCAGCCAGCTCCGCAGCAGCATCTCCACGCACTGCTCGTACAGCCGGCCGCGATCCTGGGGCAGATCCCCCACCACCCGGTGAATGAACGCCATCAACGTGAGCAGCAGCGGGTTGCCCGCCAGGCGCCGCACCCCGCTGGTGCGGAAGATGGCCCGGTGCAGCGAGGCCCGCTGCTCCTCCTGCTCGCGGGGATTGTCAGGGATCTGGAGCGCGTACCAGCGCCGGAGGAAGTCCTCCACCTGGTCGTCCCGGAGCGGCTCGACGCGCACGTGCGCGAACACCCGCTCGGGCAGGGCCACGTCTGGCGTGTAGCCGTAGACGCGCGAGGTCACCCAGGTGGCGCAGCGCGGGTACTCCGCCTGGAACCGGCGGATATCCTGGGCGATGCGGCTCCGGGCCGCGCTGCTGCCCACCTCGTCGAGCCCGTCGAGCAACACCGTCGCCTGCCCCAGCCGCAGCACCGCGTCGAAGAGGGCCGGCCTCGCCTCGGGGAGGCTCAGGTCCGTGCGGGCCCGGAGGGCGAGGTAGCCGAGGAAGGAAAGCTCGGGGTTCTTCACGCGCTCCAGCGCAAGCTCGCGCAGCGAGAGAAAGAGCGGCACGCGGGGAGGCTCGGGGACGCCATCCAGCGACACCGCCCCGGCGCTGCACAGGGTCAGGAACAGGAGCAGCGTGGTCTTGCCCATGCCCGGATCCCCGAGCACCACCACGCTCCGCCCCTCCCTCACCAGAGCGCCGAGGCCTTGCCGCTGCTCGCGGTGCTTCTCCGGCACGAAGCTCAGGGGGACGAAGATGTCCTTGAGCTGGATGCCCCGCAGGTCCCGCTGCCGCAGCACCTCGGGCGGCAGACCGAGCAGCCGCACATGTTCGTGCCGAGAGGCCACCTCCTTGCGGTAGTGCTCGGCGAGCGCGCGCAGATCCGTCCTCTCGGGGACGTCGCTCACCCGGTGCGCGTGCTCGGGGCAGTGGTACGCGACCAGCGACGGGAACCGCCTCATCAGACCGGCCACCTCGGGGCCGTCGAGGGCAACCGGCGCGCGCCTCCTGACCGCTCCCTCCTCCAGCCGCACCTGCACCTCGGCATCGCAGAGGTCGTCCAGGAGGTCGGCCTGCTTGCCGCGCCTGCCCTTGCGGCGCGAGGTCCCATCGAGCAGGTCGGCCTGCTCCACCAGATCGCTGAGCAGCGCCTGGCACCGCGCTTCTCCCTCCGGCCCCGCCGGGAACAACGCACTCAGCGACGGCAGCAACCTCTCCTGCGAGGCCTTGGCCGGCGTGGCCGGGTTGACCTCTGCGGCCGACGCAGCGCCCTTCGCAGCCTTCTTCCTCCCGCCCCCGTCCTTGCTCCCGCCCCCGT
>NZ_ASRX01000142.1 GCF_000601485.1 Chondromyces apiculatus DSM 436 | reverse complement strand
TCCTCGATGGGCGCGAGCCCCTGCCGTGGGACTCAGAACCCGCTGCGCTTGACGCGGAACTCGACGCGGCGGTTCTGGGCCTTGCAGGCCTCGTCGGGCGTCATGCACACCGGCGAGGCGGCGCCGTAGCCCGGCGCGACCATCGGCGTCTTCACCCCCACGCTCACCAGGTAGCGCACCACCGCATTGGCGCGGCGCTCGGAGAGCTTGATGTTGTACTCCGTCGACCCCTGATTGTCGGTGTGCCCCTCCACCGTGAGCTGGGTGATCTCGGGGTGGGTCTTCACGATCTCGGCCACGTTGTTGAGCACCCCGTGGGACTCGGGGCTCACCACGTCCTTGTCCGTGTCGTAGAAGATGTTCTTGGCGATCCGGATCCGATCGCCCTCCAGCACCGCATCGCCCACCGCCACCTGCGCAGGCGCGGGCGCCGGAGCCGGCTGGAGCTGCGCTGGCTGCGGCTGCGGCTGCGCGAACGTCGCCGGCTCCACCTCGACCTTGGCCGAGCCGCAGCCCGCCGACCATGCCACGATCACCCCGAGAACGAGGGCCTTGCTCGACCGCATGCTGTCTCCTTCGAACCCACTCATGGAGTGCCTCACGAAACCTCCCGTCCGGTTCCGTGCGGCACTCTTACCACGACGCGCGTCAGCCCACGCCGCCCGCGGGCGCGCGCTCGATGCGCGTCTCGGCGCTGGCCGGCCCGTCCTTCAGCGACCCGAGCGACGTCTCGCCCGAAGGCCCTTCCGAGGAGGGCACCTCCTGCGACGCCGGGCCTCCCTCCTCGTCGTTGCCGTGCGGCTCGTAGGCCTGGTGCTGCACGAACGACCGCGCCGCCCGGCGCGCCTTCAGGAACTCCGCGAAGGCCGTCAGCGTGTCGAGATCCCGCGGCCCGAGGGCCTCCACGATCTCGCGCACGTGCTTACGCAGCGACTCCACGCTCCGACCGCGCCGCCCCTCGCGCCCCTCGCGCCCCTCGCGCCCCTCGCGCCCCTCGCGCCCCTCGCGCGTCTCCTGCGGCTCGCTCGGGGCGGGCGCGTCCCCGGGATGCCGCGGCGCGGGCGCCTCGGGCACCCACATCGGCCGCGCCACGGGGCTCAGCGCGTGGGCGTTCAACCATGCCTCCATGAAGATCCGGAGCCGCTCGCTCCGGAACGAGAACCACCGCTCCCGCTCCGGCCCGTACTGCATCAGCACGTCCTTGAACCGACGGAACGCGCCCTTTCCGTCGATGGCCTGGGTGAGCTTCCCTTGCAGCTCCGGGTCCTCCACCATCGGGATGTAGCGCTCCATCCACCGGTACTGCTCCCGCGAACTCACCGGGTCGATGCGCAGGTAGTTGAGGTCGGACGCGATCCGCGCGTGCATCTGCGGATCGGCCACGCCGTCCACCACGCGCAGCACGTCGCCCGTGCCGAGGTGCAGGTACGAGTGGACCTCGGGGGCGTTGTTCTCGAAGGCGTCCTCTAGGGCCTCCCAGTCGATGGGGATGTCGCGCATCGCGGCCCCGCCGGCTGAAGGGTTGTCGTTGTTCGGCATGTCTTCCTCGTCACTCGAAGCAACTGCGGCCTCCCGGTGGGCTGCCCGGGCGCCGAGTTTCAAGTGCACCAAGTTTGAACGGATTTGCGCCATCGTCATAGAACTTCCGGGGTGATCTTGGGTTCTCAGCCAGAACCCGCCCGGGACACGGCTGATTCCTCGGACCAGAAACTTCCCTCCCGCGGATCCCCGAGATCCTCGGGGCTCACCCGCGCGGGACGGAGGATCGCGAACGGCTCACCGCCTCGGCCCACCGCTGCCGGTGCGCCGCCCGCTCGGCTTCGTCCATCTCGACCCAGAAGGTCCGCTGCAATTTGGCCATCTGGGCTGCGTCCGACTTGTTCTGGAACATGCCCACACCCACCCCTGCCAGCATCGCCGCGCCCCGCGCCGTCGACTCCAGCTCGGTGGGCCGATCGATGGTGATGTTCGCCGCGTCGGCCTGGAACTGCATCAGCAGATCGTTCGCCGCCGCCCCCCCGTCCACCCGCATCCGGAGGAGCGGCTGACCCAGGTCCTCGGCCATCGCCCCGAGCAGGTCGGCCACCTCGTGCGCGATTCCCTCCAGCGTCGCCCGCGCCAGGTGCGCCTTCGTCGTCCCCCGCGTCATCCCGCAGATGAGCCCCCGCGCCTCCGGGTCCCAGTACGGCGCCCCGAGCCCCGACATCGCCGGCACGAACATCACCCCGTCACTCGACGGCACCTGCCGCGCCAGCGCCTCGATGTCGCTCGCGCGCTCGATCACCCCGAGCCCGTCGCGCAGCCACTGCACCGCCGCCCCCGCGATGAACGCGCTCCCCTCCAGCACGAACACCACCTCGTCCCCGATGCGCCACCCCACCGACGTGAGCAGCCCGAAGCGGCTGTGCAGCGGCTTCCCCCCCACGTTCACCAGCGCGAACGCCCCCGTCCCGTAGGTGCACTTCGCCTCTCCCACCCCGAAGCACGCCTGACCGAAGAGCGCTGCCTGCTGGTCGCCCGCGATCCCCGCGATGGGGATCCCGTCGGGCAGGTGCGGCACGTTGCGCGTCACCGCCACCCGCTCCGCCGACCCCACGATGCGCGGCAGCATCGCCCGCGGCACCCCCAGCATCCGCAGCATCCGCTCGTCCCAGTCGAGCGTCTCAAGACTCATCAGCAGCGTGCGCGAGGCATTCGTCACGTCCGTCGCGTGCACCGCCTCGCCCCCGGACTGCGCGTCGCCCGACAGCCGCCAGACGAGGAAGCTGTCGATGGTCCCGAACGCCAGATCCCCCGCCTCTGCCCGCGCCCGCGCCCCGCCCACGTGGTCGAGGATCCAGGCGAGCTTCGTCCCGCTGAAGTACGGGTCCAGCACCAGGCCCGTGGTCGCCTTCACCGTGGGCTCGTGGCCCGCGGCCCGCAGCGCGGCACACCGGTCCGCGGTCCGCCGGTCCTGCCACACGATGGCCCGGTGGATCGGCCTCCCCGAGCGCCGCTCCCACACCACCGTCGTCTCGCGCTGGTTGGTGATCCCGATCGCCCGGATCCGCTCCCCCCGCACCCCCGCGGTCGCCAGCGCTTCCCGCACCGCGTCTCCCACGCTCTCCCAGATCTCGTCGGGATCGTGCTCCACCAGGCCGGGCGCCGGAAAGTGCTGGCGGAACTCCCGGGTCGCCCGCCCCCGCGTCGCGCCGGACGCCTCCATGATGAGCGCGGTGGTCCCGGTCGTGCCCTGATCGATGGCGAGAAGGAGATCGGCATCCATGCACGCGGCGTAACCCGGCTTTCCATGGGCGCAAAGTCCCCGGAGCCTCCATGCGCGTGACCTCTCCGCAAATGCCCACACCGACCCACCCGGACTGGCGGACGATTGAACGGCTGCCCGGCCGCGGGTAATCTGCCCGCACCGATGGCCCGCCTCATCCTGCAGACCGCCGAAGGAACGCAGGCGATTGATCTGCGGCCCGTGAACTCACTGGGGCGCCATCCCAACAACTCCATCCAGCTCCTCGACAAGATCGTCTCGAAGGAGCACTGCATCATCGAGCTCCGGGGCGACCACTACGTCCTCCGGGACCTCGGCAGCCTGAATGGCACGTTCATCAACAACGAGCGCGTCCGCGGCGAGCAGGGTCTGAAGCACGGCGACGAGATCGCCCTCGGCTCGACCCGCGGCCGCTTCGACGACCCTCAGGCCGCTCAGGTGGCCCAGCCTCCCCCCTGGCCCCAGCCCGCCGCGCCCGGACCCGTCCCGGCCCAGGGCGTTGGCGCAGGCCAGCCGCAGCAGGGTTACCCGTATGCCTCGCAGGGCCAGGGCGCGGGTCGCCCTGCCGGAGCGCAGTCGCCTCCGGGCTACCCGCCGTCGCCGCCTCACGTGTCGGCGCCGGCGCCGCCGTCTCCCCAGCAACCCGGCCCGGGCGCGCCTGGCTACGGCCCCGGAGGCACGGGCCCCTTGCCGGGCTCGCCGACCAACACCCCGTCCCGCCTGCACCCCGGCCACATCTACGGCACGCGCATCGACGTGCAGGAGCAGGCCCGGCAGATCGGCACCCAGATCGCCGCCGTCGACAAGGGCTTCCTCGCCTTCGAGCGCCTCTCCGGCGATCAGGCCCAGCTCCGCGCCGACTACGAGCGCCTCCGCCTCTCCCACGAGCTGAGCCGCGAGATCGCCGCCGAGCGCGACACGACGCGCCTGCTCGAGAAGATCCTCGCCAGCATCTTCAAGTTCATCCGCGCCGACCGCGGCGTGATCTTCCTCCGCGACGAGGGCGGCGAGCTTTTGCCCCGCGCCATGCAGCGCCGCGACGGCACGACGACGCCGATCAGCGTCTCCTCCACCATCCTCGACCACGTCGTCGCCGAGCGCGCCGCGGTGCTCACCCACGACGCGGCCATGGACTTCGCCGCCTCCAAGGGCAAGAGCATGATCCTGAACCGGATCAGCTCCGCCATCGTGGTGCCCCTCGTCGCCCCGCTCCAGCACAACAACGAGGTGCTCGGCGTCCTCTGGCTCGACTCCGAGATGCTCGCCCAGTTCCAGCCCAAGGACCTGGAGCTGGTCACCTCCATCGCCTACCAGGCCTCGATGTTCATCGAGGTGAACATCCTCGGGAAGAAGATCGAGAACGAGATCGTCAGCCGCGAGCGCCTCCGCCGCCTGCTCTCGCCGAACGTCGCCGAGCAGGTGATCAACGGCCAGCTCGAGGTGAAGCAGGGCGGCCAGCGCGTCAACGAGTGCACCGTCTTCAACAGCGACATCCGCGGCTTCACGAACATGAGCGAGAACGCGAGCCCGGAGGAACTCGTCGAGATGCTGAACGAGTACTTCGAGGAGATGGTCGACACCATCTTCAAGTACGAGGGCACCCTCGACAAGTTCATGGGCGACGGGATCATGGCGCTCTGGGGCGCGCCCGTGCAGCACCCCGACGATGCGCTCCGGAGCATCCAGTGCGCGCTCGAGATGGGCGAGGTGCTCGGCAAGTTCAACCGTCGGCGCCTCGAACAGTCGCGCTCGGCGCTGGCGATCGGCATCGGCGTGCACACCGGCCCCCTCGTCGCCGGCTACATCGGCAGCTCCAAGGCGCTCAGCTACACCGTCATCGGCGACGTCGCCAACACCTCGGCCCGCCTCTGCTCCGTCGCCCTGCCGGGGCAGATCGTGATCAGCGAGAACACCTACGCCAAGCTCGGCGCCCGCTTCGAGACCCAGGAGCTTCCCCCCGCGAAGGTGAAGGGCAAGGAGCGGCCCCTGCGCGTCTTCAACGTCATCCGCGAGCGCCCTATGGCGCAGGTCCCCGGGAACGTCTACGTCTCGGAGCCCACGGCGGCGGGCTGACTGAAAGCCTCCCTGTTCGTCCCCACCCCCTTTCCCGCCCCTCTTTCCCGGTCTCGACCCTGTGGCAGCAGTCATCCTCCCATTTGAACGACCCGTCGCCGAGCTGATCGACAAGGTACGCAAGCTGCGGGCGCTCGCCGCGTCCGACCCGCGCTTCGAGCCCGAGCTGGCGCGCCTCGAAGAGAAGACCAACCGCCTCGCCCGCGAGCTGTTCGCCGACCTCTCGGCGATCCAGAAGGTGCAGCTCTCGCGGCACGCGAACCGCCCCTACACCCTCGACTACGTGAAGCGGCTCTTCACGGACTGGGTGGAGCTGAAGGGCGACCGGCGCTACGCGGAAGACGCGGCGGTGATCGGCGGCCTCGCCAAGTTCCACGGCCGCAGCGTGGTGGTCATCGGTCACCAGAAGGGCCGCGGGACGAAGGAGAACCTGAAGCGCAACTTCGGGATGCCGCACCCCGAGGGCTACCGGAAGGCGATTCGCCTTTACGAGATGGCCGACCGCTTCGGTCTCCCCATCCTCACCTTCATCGATACGCCGGGCGCCTACCCCGGCATCGGCGCCGAGGAGCGGGGTCAGAGCGAGGCCATCGGGGCGGCGCTCGGGGCGATGGCCCGCGCGAGTGTTCCCATCGTGGCCACCATCATCGGTGAGGGTGGGTCTGGCGGGGCGCTGGCGCTCGGCGTTGCGAACCGGGTGCTGGTGATGGAGTTCGCTTGCTACTCGGTGATCACGCCCGAGGGGTGCGCGGCCATCCTCTGGAAGGATGGGAGCCGCGCCGATGAGGCCGCGGCGCAGCTCAAGATCACGGCGCCGGATCTGCTCCAGCTCGGGGTCGTGGATGCGATCGTGGAAGAGCCGACGGGTGGCGCACACCAGGACCACGATGATGCGGCGGTGCGCCTCGACAGGGCGCTGTGGTCGACGCTGACGTCGCTCGATGAGCTGCGGGACGAGGAGCTGGTCGAGGACCGGTACCGGCGGTTCAGGGCGCTGGGCGCTTACCTCGCCTGATCCCGGGGGGCGCCAGCGGGGAGTGCGTGCGGGGCGAGCGGGCGTGGGGGCCCCTCCTAACTCGCATCCTTTGTCCGCATGGGATGCGGACAGAGGATGCTCAGACAGCGGCTTCCCCCACGCCCGCTCGCCCCGCACGCACTCCCCGCTGGCGCTGGCGGGGTCGGTGGGACGCGAGGTTCGGGGGGGCGTGGGGGTTGGGGTGAGGGACGTGAGGGTTAGGGTGAGGGGCGTCGGGGGTGGCGTGAGGGGGGCCGGCGGGGTTGGGTGAGGGTGCTGGTCGTCGGGGTGGGCAAGGGCTATAGGCGCGATGGTGGAGGTGCGGTCGATAAGCGCGGGATGCGTGGTGGTGCGGTGAGCGTGCGCGTCGGGCTGGTTGGCTGCGGGGTGTGGGGGGCGAACGTGCTGCGGGTGCTCGCGGATGATCCGCGCGCCGAGGTGGTCGCGGTGGCGGACCTCGCAGGGACGCGGCGTGAGGTGGCGCGAGGTATTGCGCCGCGGGCGCGGTGGGTACCCAGCCTGGACGAGGCGCTCGGGGTGGGGATCGACGCGGTGGTGATCGCCACGCCGCCGGAGAGTCATGCGGAGCTGACGCTGCGGGCGCTCGATGCCGGGGCTGATGTGCTCGTGGAGAAGCCACTCGCGCTTGCGCCTGCCGATGCCGAGCGCTGTGCAGCGCGCGCGGCGGCGCTCGGGCGTATCGCGATGGTGGGGCACTTGCTCCGCTACCACCCGGCGGTCACGCGGCTTCTCGATCTGTGTGAGAGCGGCGACCTCGGAGAGCCGCGCCGCTTCTCGGCGACCCGCCGCTCCTTTCGTGCTCCCGTCGGCGCGCTAGATCCGCGCGCCACGCTCTGGGCGCTCGGGCCGCACGACCTCGCCGTCCTCGGCGCCCTCGATCCGAGTCCTCTGCGCGACATCGCGGCCCACGCCGAGGCCCCCCCCGGAGAGAGCATCGCGCTCACCGCGCGCCTGGAGAGCGGCCTGCGCGCCAAGCTCACCCTCTGCCGCACGAGTCCCGTGAAGGAGCGCTGGACGCGCGTCACCGGCACCCGCCGCGTCGCCTGGTTCGACGAGGTCCGGAGCCCCGACCGCATCCTGCTCGCGACGACCCGCGGACGCTCCCTCGTCGTCGACGAACCCCTCGCCATCGAACGCGAGATCCGCCTCGACCCTGGCGAGCCCCTCGCCCTGGAGGTGGCGCACTTCCTCCGCTGCGTCGAGGAGCGCACCCCACCCCGGACCCCGCTCTCCGAGGGCACCGCCGTGGTCCGCGCCCTCGCCCGCGCCGAGGCCACCCTCACCCCTCACGCCGTGTGCGCCCTGGCGAGCCCGCTGTAAACGCTTCAGCGCAGAGGAACCCCGGCCATATCAGCGACCCGAGGTGAGCCCGGGCACCCGGTTGACTCGTGAACATGGGCACGTCGGTCGCCGACGGTGCCATGTCCAAAGCGGGAAATGGTGCGGGAGGTCGCCGTCCGCACTTGGTCCACGGTGGGAAACGGTGCGGGCGGCGCCCCCGCACCTTGTCTTGCCGTAGACCAGGTGCGGGCGGCGACCTCCCGCACGCCTTCCCACCGTGGACCAAGTGCGGGCGGTGCCGCTCCGGGAGGCTATCGTAAGTGAGCGCACGTCCCGCGAGGACACCTCCCGCACCTCTTCCCGCGGTGGAAGAGCGCTGTCGGCGCCTGCCGCACTCCTTCCCGCCGTGGACCAGGTGCGGGAGGCGCCCCCGCACGCCTTCCCGCCGTGGACCAGGTGCGGACGGCGACCTCCCGCACGCCTTCCCGCCGTGGACCAAGTGCGGACGGCGACCCCCCGCACGCCTTCCCGCCGTGGACCAAGTGCGGACGGCGTAACCGCTGCACGGACCCCACGTTGAGGC
>NZ_ASRX01000141.1 GCF_000601485.1 Chondromyces apiculatus DSM 436 | reverse complement strand
CACCCTGGCCGCCGACGCCGCCACCCTGGCCGCCGACGCCGCCACCCTGGCCGCCCTCACCACCGCCGGACCCGCCGACGCCACCGCCGGACCCGCCGACGCCACCCTGGCCGCCGACGCCGCCACCCTGGCCACCGACGCCACCGCCGGACCCGCCGACGCCGCCGCCCTCACCCTCGCCACCGGCCCCACCGGCGCCACCGGCCCCGGTGACCTCGGGGATCAGACTGCGGTCGGCGGTCACGATGAGCTCACAGCCTCCGGCCGTCATTGCGAGACCGCCGAGGAGGGGAGCAGCCCAACCGAGTGTGTGTCGTAGACGCTTCATGGTGGGTATCACCACAACAGGTCGCGCTCCGCGTCAAATGCTCTCTGGCTTCCAGTTGCCCGAAATCTGAGGGGAACCTCGGGGACATCCGCGAGGGAGCGGGGAATTTTTCCCCGGTCTGCCAGGGCGCGTCATGCGGCTCGGGAGGGGAGAGGGCGCGACCGATCCGGGTTCAGCGACCTCCAGGTCGGGAGCGACGACGCCTGCTGGAAAGGTTGCGTGAGAGCGCCATGGGGTCCGTGGCGACGTCGGTCGAGGCAGCGCCGCCCGTCGCTCGCCGCTCACCGCTTCAGGGAGGGGGGAGGTGCTCTCCCATCGAGACCTGCGCGCGGGTCCGGGCGCCGAGGCAATGGCCAGCGCTGGCCAGCTCCTGGCCACGCGCGCGGCCATCGATGGCCAGCCAGAGTCGCCCGACTCTGGCCATTCACGGCTTCACCCGGCCATCTGGAGCAAGGCGCTCCGTGGCGCAGTCTCTGCATAGCCCTCTGTCCAGAGCGTGCTCACGCGCCGCTGGACCTCGGACCCCAAAGGACACCGGGGGCCACCGGCGGCGCCAGCCACGTCAGCACCGTCAGCCACGCCAGCACCGTCGAGAGCGCCGATTCCATGAACCCGCAAGACTGCGCCACCACCCTGCGACGTGCGATGCCCGAAGGCAACAGGGGCCGAGCGCCCGCGCCTCCGCGGTGGCCTGCGCGTGAGGCTCGTGCGCTGGCTGGGGTAGCATCGCGCCTCCCCATGAACGAGCCGCCGCAGAGAGACCTCGCCCAGACCTCCACGATCGCGTCGCCCGCGTCGCCCGCGTCGCCCGCACCGGCTGCGGAGCCGGAGAGGTTCGGTCCTTACCGGGTGGTGGAGGTGATCGCCAAGGGGGGGATGGGGCTCGTGTACCGGGGCGAGCACGTCGAGACCGGCGACCGGGTGGCGCTGAAGACGGTGCACAAGGACCGGGTGGTGGGCGATCAGCTCGCGGGCATCCGGCGGGAGAGCCAGGCGCTGCGGCGGCTCAGGCACCCGGGCATCGTGCGCATCGTGGACGAGGGGGTGACGGACGGCGTGCCGTGGGTGGCCATGTCGCTCCTGGAGGGCAAGACGCTGCGGCAGCACCTCGCGGCCGTGTGGGGGCAGGGGCCGCGGGGCGCTGCGGCGGAAGGGGCTGACGAGACCGGGACCGCCCAGGTGGCGACGGCGCTCCTCGGAGGCCCGGTCCATGTGCCGCCGGCCGCTGCGGGAGACGTGCCTCGCGAGGGCGCCGGGCGTGAGGGGGCGCGGGTCGCGGGAGCCGCGGGAGACGTGGGGGGCGCAGAAGAAGCGATGCGGCCCCAGGTCGAGGCGCTGCTGTCGCTGGTCCGGCGGCTGTGCGCGCCGCTCGCCTTCCTGCACGGGGAGGGGCTCGTCCACCGGGATCTGAAGCCCGAGAACGTGTTCCTCCTGGACGATGGGCGGCCGGTGCTCGTCGACCTGGGGATCGTGGCGCAAGGGGGTGACGCCGGGGGGCGCGAGGTGCTGGAGGTGGCGCCGCCGCTGGGCACGCCGACATACATGGCGCCAGAGCAGCTCCGGAAGGAGCTGTGCGATGCGCGCGCGGATCTCTATGCGCTCGGCTGCATTCTGTACGAGTGCGTGACGGGGAGGCCTCCGTTCACGGGGGAGACGTTCGCGGCGGTGCGCTACCAGCACCTGCACGAGCAGCCGCTGCCGCCGTCGATGCGCGTGCCGGGACAGCCTCCCGCGCTCGATCAGCTCGTGCTCCAGCTCCTCGCGAAGCAGCCCGCGGCGCGGCCTGGCTATGCGCTGGACGTGGCGGCAGCGCTCGGGGGACTCGGTGCGGCCGGTGCGGTCGGTGCGGCCGGTGCGGCCGGTGCGGCCTTCGTCGAGGGAGAGGCGGAGCGTGGGCCCGAGCCGCGGGCATACCTGTATCCGCCGGGGATTCTCGGGCGGGCCGAGGTGGTGACGGCGCTGGAGACGGCGGTGACCCGGGCGCTCCGGCAGGAGCGGGGTGGGCTCGTGCTGGTGCGCGGCGAGAGCGGCGTGGGCAAGACGCGGCTGCTCCGGGAGGTGACCCGGATCGCGCTGCAGCGGAGCGCGCCGCCGCTGGAGATCACCCTCGTCGCAGGGCAGTGCGTGGTGGGCGGTGCGGCGCCGCTGCAGGCCTTCAGGCCCCTCTTGCTGGAGGTGGCGGACCGGGCGCGGGAAGGTGGGCGGGAGGTGGCGGCGCGGCTGCTCGGGCGGCGCGGCAAGATCCTGGCGGTCTACGAGCCTTCGCTCGCGCTGGTGCCGGGCCAGGCGGAGCTGTCGGAGCCGGAGAGCCTGCCTCCGACGGAGGCCCGGGCGCGGGTCATCCGCGCGCTGGCAGAGACGATCGAGGCGCTGGCAGGGTCGTCGCCGCTGGTGCTGGTGATCGATGACCTGCAGTGGGTCGACGAGCTGTCGCTGAGCCTGATCGAGGCGCTGGGAAGTCAGCCGGAGGCGCTCCAGGGCGTGCTGGTGGTGGCGACGTACCGGGCGGAGGAGACCCGGGCGGAGCTGGATGCGCTGGCGCAGCAGGAGGGGGTGACGGCGATCTCGCTGGGCCGTCTGGATCCGCCGAGTGTGCGGGCGATGGTCTCCAACATGCTGGCGCTGCGCCTGCCGCCGCGGGGAGAGCTGGAGGCGCTGGTGGAGCACTCGAGCGGCAATCCGTTCTTCGTGGCCGAGTACCTGCGCGCGGCGATCGACGAGGGGATGCTCCGGCGCGACGGCAGCGGGACGTGGCAGTTCGATGCCCAGGTGGACCCGGGGAGCGGCGCGGCGGCGCTGTCGTCCCTGGCCTTGCCCCGCACGCTGGCCGAGCTGGTGGACCGGCGCCTCGGTCACCTGGGGGCGGCTGGACGGGCGCTCCTCTCCTGGGCTGCCGTGCTGGGGCAGACGCTGGACGAGGAGCTCCTGCGCGCGGGCCTGGCCGGGACGGGCGCGGTGGACGTGGCAAAGGCGGCGGGGAGGTCGGAGAGGTCGGAGAGGTCGGAGAGGTCGGAGAGGTCGGAGAGGTCGGAAGGGGCGGAGGCGCTGGAGGAGCTGCGGGTGCGGCAGGTGCTGGAGGAGGGCGCGGGGGGCAAGCTGCGCTTCGTGCACGACAAGATCCGCGAGATCGCCTACGCGCGGCTCGGCGACGAGGAGCGCGTCGCGCTGCACCGGAAGGCGGGCGAGGTGCTCTCGGCGCGGTATGCGGAGGCGCCGGACATGGCAGCGACGCTGGGGCACCACTTCGCGCGCGCCGGGATCCACGACAGGGCCGGCCACTGGTTCGTCAGGGCGGCGGAGCGGGCCGAGACGATCTACGCCAACGGGGAGGCCATCCGGCTCTACGGGGCGGCCCTCGAGGCGCTCCGGGCAGCGGGTGAGGCTGGCGTGGCTGGCGGAGCGCCCGGGGAGCGCGTCGCGGTGCTGCAGGAGCGGCGGGGGGATCTGCTGCAGCTCGTGGGGCGGCGGACGGAGGCGCGGGTGGCCTACGAGGGTGCGCTCGGCGCCGGGGCAGAGCCGGCCCTCGTGGGGGGAACGCGGCTGGGGGGAGCGCCGCTGGGGGGAGCGCGGGTGCTCCGCAAGATCGGCGAGAGCTGGGAGGTCGAGCACCAGCACGACGCGGCGATGGAGCGCTATGCGCAGGCGCTGGAGGTGCTCGGGGGGCAGCCCGCGGGGGCCGACGAGGGGTGGTGGAAGGAGTGGCTCGACACCCAGCTCAATCGCATCGCCATCCATTACTGGCGCGCGGAGCACGCGCAGGTCAGCGCCATGGTGGGGGCGATCCGACCGGTGGTCGAGCAGCACGGCACGGCGCAGCAGCGCGCCCATTTCCTGAGTGTGATGATCAAGATGAGCCTCCAGCAGGAGCGCTACGCGACCTCCGCGGAGACGGTGCGCCTCGCGCGGGATGGCTACCTGGCGTTCCAGGCGGTGGAGGGGGCCGCGGATGGGCCGATGTCGCTGCGGGCGGGGTTCAGCTTCGGGTTCATCCTGGCGCTGCACGATGCGCACGGGGAGGCCGAGGTCCAGCTCAGCGAGGTGCTGCACGCGGCGCTGCAGAAGGGCGACGCGGAGGTGCAATCGCGCTGCCTCGCCTACCTGGCACTGGTCCACCGCCGGCAGGACCGGCTCAAGCTCGCGGAGCAGGTGGCGACGCGGAGCCTGACGGCGGCGAGCGAGATGAACATGCGGGAATACGCGGGGGCGGCGCTGGGGACGCTGGCGTGGGTGGCCCTGCGCCGCGGCGACGAGGTGGAGGCGGAGCAAAAGGCGCAGGAGGCGCTCTCTCACTGGGGATCGACCTCGCACGTGTTCCCGTTCGCCTGGGTGGCGCGGCTGCCGCTGCTCGCGGTGGCGCATGGCCGGGGGCAGCTCGGGGAGGCGGTGCGCCACGCCGAGGCGGTGCTCGACGAGCGGCAACAGCGGTTGCCGGAGCGCCTGGCGCGCGCCCTCGATGCGGGAAGACGTTCCTTTGCCGGAGGAGACGAGGAGAGCGCCAGGGGGCACTTCGCGGACGCCCTGGAGGCCGCGCGGCGAGGCGGTCACGCCTGAGCCGAGACGAGGTTCGAGGACGAGGGGGGCCGCGGCGAGACGGTCTGCGAGACGGTCTGCGAGACGGTCTGCGAGACGGTCTGCGAGACGGTCTGCGAGACGGTCACAGGGATCGATTCATCTGAGCCGACCCGAGGGCTGCTGAATTTGAGGTGCACTGGCAGGGCGTGGTGACACGCGCTGGTGGTGCACGCGCGTGAGTCACGTCGAAACCATGAATGCCTGTCCTCGCGGACGGGAAGGAGCCCGTGTCATGTCCATTGAAAGCCTGAACGTCAAAGATCTGCGCAGCTTCATCTTCTCCATCGATAACAGCTCGGAGCCCGTCTACCAGGTGGAGTCGAAGCACTGGGCCCGGGGGGCAGACCGCTGGGCGCCGGAGGAGATCCCCTCGGAGATCCGGGCGAAGGTGGCCGAGCTGGAGCGGAATGGCAAGCCCGGCGCTTTCGTGCGGTTCCCCGAGGAAGACGACGGGGTCTACGTGCTCTGCGAAAAGAACATCAAGATGCTGCCGGAGGCCGCGGACGCCGACGGGGTCATCACCTCGCTGCCGGAGACGAACCAGGGGCGGCACCTGTCCCATTACGACATCGTGATCTACTGCAAGGCCGGGACGGTGCAGGCGGAGGACGGGAGCACCTACAACACCGAGGAGGGCGAATACTACGTCATTCGCTACAACACCTGGGGCAGGTACGTGCTCCGGCAGGACATGCGGCCGAAGGACGTGGCGACCACCCGGGAGGTGCTCAATCTGCTCCAGCGACTGCACGGGAAGGACTTCCTGTCGATGACGCCCGACAAGCCCGACGAGCGCGTGCCGCCGGACATGGTGGAGCCCACGGACGCCATCGTGGCGTGCAATTGCTACGTGCTCAACCTGGCGCGCTTCAAGCGCTGAACCCGGAACCCTCGACGAGGCACCATGGAACCCTCCCCGTACGTCGACGATGCAGCCGACACCGAGAACGCAGGCCGCGCCGGCCACGCAGGCCACGCGGATCACGCGGATCACGCAGGCCACGCAGGCCAGGCGGTCCTGCCGAGCCCGCGGCCTCCGGCAGCCAAGCGATTCCTCGGTGGCACCCACCGCGTCGTCTCTCCGGCGGAGACGGTGGCCCAGCTCCGGCGGCTGATGCCCGTCATGGGAATCACGCGCGTCGCCGACGTCACCGGCCTCGATACCCTCGGGGTGCCGGTGGTGATGGTGACGCGGCCGGGATCGCGGTCGATCTCGGTGTCGCCGGGGAAGGGCCTCACCCTCGACGCCGCGAGGGCCTCGGGGATCATGGAGTCCGTCGAGCACTGGCACGCCGAGCACGTGCAGCTCCCGCTGAAGCTCGGGACGGTGAACGAGCTGCGCCACCGCCACCGGCTGCTCGACGTGGCGCGGCTGCCGCGCCTCGCCATCGGCGCCTTCCACCCGAACCTGCGCCTGCTCTGGGTGCCAGGGCTGGATCTGGTGGAGGGCGCCCCCACGTGGGTGCCATTCGAGGTCGTGCACACGGACTACTCGCTGCCGCTCCTCGACGGCACCGGGGCCTTCGTGATGAGCTCGAACGGGCTCGCCTCGGGCAACCACCCCTACGAGGCGATCAGCCACGGGATCTGCGAGCTGATCGAGCGGGACGCGACGACGCTCTGGCAGATGTCGAGCGCCGCCCACAAGCGTGAGACGCGGGTGGATCTCGAGACCGTCGACGACGCCGGCTGCCGGGAGGTGCTGGAGAAGTTCGCGCGCGCCGACGCCGAGGTGCTCGTCTGGGAGATCACCTCCGACGTGCAGGTGCCGGCCTTCGCCTGCACGCTGGTGGACCGGGCGCCGAACCCGGCCCGCCCCGTGGCGCCGATGCGCGGCTTCGGCTGCCACCCCGCGCGCGGCGTGGCCCTGCTGCGGGCGCTCACGGAGGCCGCACAGAGCCGGCTCACGGTGATCACCGGCGCCCGCGACGATATCCGGGTGCACGGCAACGGTCCCGAGGAAGACCTGCGCACCGCGCAGCAGTTCCTGGCCGAGCACGCCGGAGAGACCTGTCCGCGGCGCTTCGACGAGGCTCCAGACCACCCCGGCGAGACGCTCGACGAGGACGTGGCCTGGGAGATCGAGCGGCTGCGCGAGGTGGGTCTGGAGCAGGTGGTGACAGTCGATCTGTCGCGCCCCGAGCTGGGGATCCCGGTGGTGCGGGTGGTGATCCCCGGTCTGGAGCCCCTCTACGACGTGCCCGGTTACATGCGCGGCCCGCGCGCGCGGCGCCGGCTGCAGGAGAGCGCTTCATGAACGTCATCGTGTTCACGGGTCCGACGCTGTCGGCAGCAGAGGGGGCGAAGGCTTTTGGCAGCGCCGGAGAGGCGGCGCGGGGGGAAGAGGCGGCGCGGGGAGAGGCGGCGCGGGGAGAGGCGGCGCGGGGAGAAGTGAGTGGGGGGATAGGGATGAGTGGCGGAGGGGCGGCGGCGCGTCTGAATGCGGTGTTCCTGCCCCCCGCAGCGCAGGGCGACGTGTACCGCGCGGCACGGGAGCGGCCGTGGGGCATCGGGATCATCGATGGGTACTTCGACCGGGTGCCGTCGGTGTCCCACAAGGAAATTCTCTGGGCCATGGCGCAGGGGGTGCACGTGTTCGGCGCCGCCAGCATGGGGGCGCTGCGCGCCGCGGAACTCGCCGCGTTCGGGATGGAGGGGGTGGGCGCGATCTTCGAGGGGTACCTGCGCGGAGACATCGAGGCCGACGACGAGGTGGCCGTGGCCCACGCGCCCGCAGCCGATGGTTACCGGGCGGTGAGCGAGGCGCTGGTGAACATGCGGGCGACGCTGCGCGCGGCGGAGCAGGAGGGCATTGTCGGTGCAGCGCAGCGGGTGCGGCTGGAGGCGCTGGCGGCGGGGATGTTCTACGCGGACCGGGTCTACCCAGCCGTGTTCCGCGCGGCAGGCCAGGCCGGGGTGGACGGGAGCACGCTGCAGGCGCTGCGGGCCTTCGTGGCATCGCGGCGGGTGGACCAGAAGCGGCGCGATGCGCTGGCCATGCTGGGGGCGATGCAGGGGCGGTACCAGGGGGAGGGCGGGGACGCGCGCGCTGTGCCAAAGAGGGTGGAGTTTCATTTCGAGGCGACGGATGCGTGGGAGCACATCCGGGAGAGCGCCGAGCGGGGTGCGTTCACGGCCGCGGCGAGCGCGCCAGATGCTGCCGTGGAGGCGCTGAAGCGGGGGGGAGGCTACATGGCAGCGCGAAAAGGGGCGCTGGGGAGGGCCTTGGCGATCGAGGCCGCACGTCGGCAGAACCGGCAGGTGGGAGCCGCGCTGATGGAGGACGCAGCCGAGGCGCTGTGCCGGGAACACGGGCTGGGCGGGCTGGGAGCGCTGGGGGCATGGCTGGCAAGGCAAGGGGTGGTGGGGGAGGCGGAGACGGTGCGGTTCCTGGAAGAGGAGGCGCACGTGCGGTGGGCGGAGCGGGTCTACGGGGGAGAGGTGGAGAGGTGCCTGGTGGGCTACCTGCAGGCGACGGGGGCGTATGGGGAGCTGAGGGAGGGGGAGGGGAGGGAGGGATAGGG
>NZ_ASRX01000140.1 GCF_000601485.1 Chondromyces apiculatus DSM 436 | reverse complement strand
GGCGCGGCGGGGGAGGGGCGCTCGGCGCCGGAGCGGAGGAGGGCGGTGCCGGCGGGAGGCCTCTCCGCAGGGGCCAGAGCGCAGGCGGGCCACTCCTGAGGCCCGCCGCAGCGCCGGCCCCGTAGGAGAGGCCTCCCGCCGGCACCGCCCGCCGCAGCGCAGGCGCCGAGAGCCCCTCCCCCACCGCGCCGGCCAGACCGGCCCACCCTCCCGGCGCTCCCCATTCCCCAGCCCCAGCCGCGAACATGACAGGAGGTGTCAACAATCCCCCCCTATACCCCTCTCGTCCCTCTCGTCCCTCTCGTCCCTCTCATCCCTCTCATCCCTCTCATCCCTCGACGACCTCTGCCCTCTGCCCTCTGCCCACCGGGCGCCCACCAGGAGACCTCTCATGACGACGAAACCCCTCGAAGGAAAGATCGCCCTCGTTGCCGGCGCCACCCGCGGAGCTGGCCGTGGCATCGCCACCATGCTCGGCGAGGCAGGCGCCACCGTGTACTGCACAGGCCGCAGCGTCCGCGGCAAACCGGCAACCGGCACCCGCCCCGAGACCATCGACGAGACCGCGGAGATGGTCACCGCCCGCGGTGGGCACGGCATTCCCGTGCAGGTCGACCACTCCGTCGAGCCCCAGGTCGAAGCCCTCATCGCCCGCATCCGCAAGGATCACGGCAAGCTCGACCTCCTCGTCAACGACATCTGGGGGGGAGATGCGCTCACCGAGTTCAAGAAACCCTTCTGGCAGCTCTCCGTCGAGACTGGGCGCACCATGCTCGACCGGGCGATCTTCACCCACATCATCACCGCCAAGCACGCCGTCCCTCTCCTCCGCGAGCGCGAGAAGAGCCTCATCGTCGAGATCACCGACGGCGACACCTACGCCTACCGCGGGCACCTCTATTACGACCTCGTGAAGACCACCGTCATCCGCCTCGCCTTCCTCTATGCGCGCGAGCTGCGGCACACCGGAGTCTCCGCGGTCGCGGTCACGCCAGGCTTTCTCCGCTCCGAGGAGATGCTCGAAAACTTCGGCGTCACCGAGGCCAACTGGAAGGAGGGAGCGGCCACCCATCCGGACTTCGTCGCCTCGGAGACGCCCTTCTTCGTCGGGCGCGCCGTCGCGGCGCTCGCGGCCGATCCGAACGTGCGCGCCAAGAATGGCCGCGTGTATGCCTCGTGGACCCTCTCCGACGAGTACGGGTTCACCGACATCGACGGCAGCCGCCCGCACTGGGGCAACTTCTTCCAGACCAAGTACGGAGATCGCGTCAAGCCGCGCAAGGCCTGGCGTGACCTCGACGACGGCTTCTACGACTACTGGAACTCCGACTGGATCGAGCTCTCCGCACCTGACTGGATGGATGGCTGGTGAGCTGACGGCGGACAGAGGGTGCGCTGACGGAGCGTCACCCGGGCGGCTGGACTGGCGCCGCCGGGTGGAGCGCCCCGCCGGGCTTCAGGGGGACTGGGGGTCCGGGTCCACCCTCTCCAGCACCCCGGTCGCGGCCTCGTCTTCTTCCTTGCGGGCCTGCACCTCGGCCACTTCCTTCCACTGGATCCAGCCCTGGCCGGCGGCGTGGCGGGCGGCGGTCACCGTATCGTCCACGGACTGCATCTGGCTGCCGGCCATGCGGATGTCCTCCGCGATGGCGGCGAGCACGGCGTCGCGGCCCTCGCGGTGCCGCACGTTGCGGATGTAGACCCCGCGGATGCGCCCGGGGAACTCGCGCACGATGGAGCGGTAGTGCTCCGCGTCTTCCTGGCCGCTGTCGCCGATCAGGAGGAATGGCAAGGGCTCCATGGCGCGGAGGATGCTCCGGATCTTCTCCAGCTTGTGCCCGTGGCCGCCGCCGGGAGCGATGCCGTGGCGGCTCAGGCCCCAGTCGCGGAGAAGAAGCGGACCGGCGGGGATCCGGTGCAGCGCCAGGAACTCGTCGAGGTGCTCGTAGAGGTTCCAGGGGCTCGACGACACGTAGAAGATCGGGTTGCCGGCGTGGCCGGTGCTGCCCTGCTGGAGGGCGGCGTAGAAGGCATCGACGCCCTCGAAGGGGAGGCGCGTCCGGTGGTCGGTGAGGAACAGGGCCCAGGCGCGCTTGAGGAGGTCGGTCACCTCGGTGACGATGACGGTGTCGTCGATGTCGCTGATGATGCCGAGTTCCGCGTCGAGGCCTGCCACCAGCACCGGCGCCTTCACGGACACGCCATGGCCAGACTTTGGCGAGAGCAAGGACAGCTCCACCTCGTGCCATCCCGAGGTGGTCCCCTCGGGGGGCTCCACCGCGAGATCCAGGAAGCCTTCCTCGTCGGTGGTGCCCTCCCAGACGCGGTCGCCCCAGCGCGCCATCACCCGGGCGCCCGGGATCTCCAGCGTCATGTAGCGCTTCCACGACACCCAGGCGCTCCCGACCAGGCTGCGCTGCTTGATGGACGACGAGGTGCCCGTCGCGCGGCCGTGCCGGTCCTCGAGCACGCGCGCCTTGATCACGCACGCGCGCGTGGTCCCGTAACCGCGGTAGGGGACGATGCAGGGGGGCTGCGCCAGCTTGAGGCGGGAGCGCAGACGGTAGCTCCACGTCTCGATCTGGTGCTCCACGTGGAAGGCAGCCTTGACCAGCGCGCTCGGCGACCTCGGGGGCGACGACATGCTGTCGGCCTCTCCCGGGGCGCCTTGAGCGTCAAGAGCGTCAAGAGCGTCAACGGTTTCTCGCCTTGCCGCAGCCTGGCTCGCCGCTACTCGTCAGTGCACACCTGCTGGGTGCAGGCGCCGCCGAGTGGGGCGCAGATCCCGCAGCTCTCGTTGCAGCAGTACTCGCCCACGCCGCAGGTGTTGCCGCCGCAGGGCACGCTGTGGTCCTCGCACACCTGCTGCGTGCAGGAGTTCCCCTCGGGCACGCACAGGCTGCAGCTCGCGTTGCAGCAGTACTCCCCTGCCCCGCAGACGGCGTTGCCGCAGGTGTCGCCCTTGCCCTCCGTGCCGTCGCTGTCCTGGAGGAGCATGTCGCCGTTCTGGTCCACGCAGATGCCGCCGCAGTCGGCGCCGGTTGGCGGGGCGCAGTCGTCCCTCCAGTCGTCGACGCAGGAGGCGTTTCCGGGACACGGGATGCCGGCGATGCCTCCGCAGGTCACCGGCTCCTGCATCTTGCCTCGGGTCTCCTCGTCCTCGGTCACCGGAGGGGTCCAGGGCTCGTCGTCCTCGGTCCTGCAAGCTCCTCCGAGGAGGCTCACGACCGCCACCATCATGCCCAGCGTTACGCCTCGACCGTTCATCGCAACCCTCGCTTTCTGGGTGCCGACCGGGGAAGCGTCACGAAGCGCATCACCGCGGTGGAGACCGAGGGATGAGCACGATGCATGCCATCGAGAGGGTCAGCGGCGGGCACCAGTCGCGCTGGCCGCGCTGGCTGCGCTGGCCGCGCTGGCTGCGCTGGCCGCGCTGGCCGCGCCGGCGTCGAGCAGCCTGCGCCGCTGCTCCAGCCAGGCCAGCGCCTCGGCCTCGGACGCGCAGAAGATGGAGGGGTGATCGGGCATCTCGGCGAGGAGGTGGAAGGTGGTCATGGTCATGCGCACCATCACCTTCTGGGTGAAGCCGGCGCCCGTGTAGGCGACGCCCCGGAGAGGCAAGCTGAGCGCCACGCGGGCGGCCTTGCGCACCTCCGCGGGGATCAAGCCGAGCTGCGACACGTCGGTCAGGACGAGCAGGTAGTCCTTCTCCCGGGGGACCTCCCGGATCCACGCGACCATGTCGCGCATCTCGGCGAGGGAGAGGGAGCCGACGATGGCGACGCGGATCAGATCCGGAGGTTCGAAGGAAACGATGTGGGCGCCGAAGGTCGTCTGCTGCATGGGTCCCGTCTCTCGCGCACGGCTCCCCCACGGCCTCCATAGTGCACGACGTGAGAGGGAGGCGCGACGGCGTCGCGGCAGGTCTGCCGTCATTCGGGCGTGTAGAAGCGGACGACATCGACTGTCGACGCGCGACGCGGGGCATCCGGGGGTTCTTCGGTGAGCGCCCCAGGTGCCGGGGATGACAGCCGGCGCGACCTGACCGGTTTCTCCTTCGGCCTCGTCCCTCGGGGAGAACCAGGCTCCTCCCGGTGAGCTTTCGGGCGCCTCCCCGCTAGTGACCGTCCTTCAGCAAGCGCATGCCATGGGAGGCGTCGAGGGCTCGTGCCGGCTCTCAGCGGCGGGGGATTCCAGCAGAAGAAGGGGAACCATGGACGAGGGTACGCATTCGAGAACGCCCACTGGAGAGCTGCTCCGGGAGGCGGTCGGCGCAGCGGGCGAGCTGGCTTCGACCGAGGTGGAGCTGGCGAAGGACGATCTGAAGCAGACCGCCCGCAAGTCGGCCAAGGCGGCCATCGTGCTCGGCGCGGCGGTGGTCACGGCGGTGTCGGGACTCCAGCTCATGCTGCTCTCGGCGGTGCTCGCGGGTGGGAAGAAGCGGAGCCGCTCGGTGCTCATGGGCCTCGGGATGGTGACGCTCGGCGCTGCAGGTGGAGCGGTGGGGGTGGCGATGTTGCCGACGAACCCACTCGGGAAAATCAAGGAGCGGATCCAGTCGGACATCGACCAGATCAAGGAGCAGATCACGTGAGCGAAGAGCGAGACGGCGGGCGGGGCGAGGCGATCACGCAGGGTGGTGCGCCGGGTGGTGAAGGAGAGGGACGCGAGGGGCGCGCCGGGGAAGGGCGCGAGGGGCATGCTGAGGAAGGGCGCGAGCAGCTCGAAGCGCGGGCCGAGGCCACGCGCGAGCGGTTGACCGACGCGGTGGCGGAGCTGGAGCGCCGCGAGGAGGCCGTCGAGGAGACGCTGAAGAAGGCGCTGGCGATCGGCAAGCAGGTGCTCAGCCACCCGGCGACGCCGGTGGTGGTGGTGGGCGTGGTGGCGCTCTCCGTGGGTTACGCGGTGGCCCGGAGCCGGCGGCGCGCGCGGCGGCGCTGGTCGCTTTTCGGCTGAGCAGGCCGGACTCAGGGCGGGGAGCTGGCGCAGAGCCGCGGGGGCGAGGTACGGTGGGAGCCACTGTGCCCTACCATGCGACGCGGATATGGCGGCTACCCGCGAGCCCCTCGAACGGCTCGTACATTCCATGAGAATCGATCGCCTGGAGATCCAGAACTTCAAAAAGTTCGAGCGGGCGGTCCTGGACCTTCATCCGCAGTTCGCGCTCCTCGTAGGAGAAAACGGCTCCGGGAAGACGAGCATCCTCGATGCACTGGCTGTGAGCTTGAGTGTCTGGCTGGTCTATCCGCCTGACGCGCAGGTGAGAAGCAGCGGCCGCCAGATTCTCAAGAACGAAATACGGCTAGAGCCATTGCATAAAGGCGATCGCATCCAGTTCCGCGAATGCATCCCCGTGGTGATTCGAGCCACGGGAAGGATTGGTGAACACGACGGCGTCGTCTGGACCCGTAAGCTGGGAGAGACAGGCAAAACCACCAGCAAGGATGCCGGTCAGGCGCTGGAGATCATTCGCGACATCTACCAGCGCGATGGCGACGGCGAAGACATTCTCTGCCCGATACTCGCTTACTATGGAGCGGGCCGCGCATGGCTCCCCTCGAGCGAGCGCAAGAAGAGAGACAGTACCTCGGGTGGCCCGGCTCGGCGATGGGCTGCATTCTACGACTGTTTCAACGAGAGGGTGCGTCTGCCGGATCTGAACCAGTGGTTCCGGCGCGAACTCACCGCCTCGGCGAGCCGCCAAGGTCGCATGCGTCCAGGCTTTGAAGCGGTGCGCCGCGCCGTCATCCGCTGCACCGAGGGCGCAGATGACCTCTGGTTCGACCCAGATCGCGATCAGATCGTGCTCTCCATTGAGGGACAGCCACAGCCATTCGACAATCTGAGCGCTGGTCAAAGCATGATGCTCGCGCTGGTCGCCGACATCGCCATCAAGGCAGTCACTCAGAACGCGCATTTGCTCCCCCCCGAAGAGCTAGGTCCAGAAGACCAGGCTCTCCCCCGCGTGCTCCGTGACACCCCTGGCGTGGTGCTCATCGACGAACTCGACGTGCACCTTCATCCGCGCTGGCAGCGGCGCGTCGCGACCGACTTGAAGAGCACGTTCCCGGCGATCCAGTTCATCTGTACCACACACTCTCCTCAGGTCATCGGTGAGGTCAGGCGTGAAGAGGTACGCCTGCTGGGAGCCGACGGCATCACGCAGCCCGCCGTGGCGCTCGGGGCCGACTCCAACTGGATCCTGGAGCATGTGATCGGTGCCGCCTCCGAGACGGAGCTGGCCAGGCACCTCCAGCATGAGGTTCAGGAGGCCATGGACAGTGACGATCTACCTGCCGCACGAGGCTCTCTGGAGAAGCTCGCGGACCTCCTCCAGGGAACGACGGGTGAACTCGCGGAGTTGACGACAGGACTCGCAAACGCGTCATTGATTTCCATATCGAACACCTGAACCCACAGGAGCACTGTGTCCGTGGTCAGGACACAGAGTACGGAAACCTCGTCGCGTGCTGGCCACGCCCGAACGTGCAGTTCGAGGCACGTTACGGGGCACGGAAGAAGGGCAACTGGCCATCGCTATCGCCCTCGCAAGACCCGAAGAAGCCCAGCGAGAAGGACCTCTTCGTTTCACCGCTCGATCCCCAGTGCACCCAGCGGTTCGCCTTCAAACAAGATGGCACGATCTCTCCGACCGCTCCGGATGATGGCGCCGCGATGGAAACGATCGCGCGGCTAGGCTTGAATGACGGGGAACTCGTGGCGCTGCGCGAGCGCGCCATACGCGGAGCCCTGTACCCCTGCAAGCGTTGGCTCACGCCGAAGGAAACGCGGAAGCTGCTCCGAGAACTCAAGAAGGATGCCACCGATCTGGACCAAGGACACTCGATCAGGCTTCGCCCTTTCTGCTTCGCAATCGAGCAAGCCGTCGAGCGCCGGGTCCGGAAGCTCGAAGGGTTTCCAGCTCAGAAGTGAAGAGGCTCAGGCGAGAAGCGCGGTGGTTGCAGGCACGCCTGCGGCGTGAACGTGGAGAGCAACGAGCGCGCTAGAAGGGCACGGCCAACGCCCCTCGTCAGCTTCTGCTCGCGCAAGGAGGCCGCGCCATGCATATCATTGCTCCCCATGGCTCCTTCACCGTTCGGTTGCACCGCCTTGCTCGCGGGCGTGCTGGCGTTGCTCACGGTGGATCGGGTCGGCCGGGCCGAGGAACCTCCCACCTCGCGCGCGCGGACTCCGACGACCGCAGCGCCGGCTGCGCCGGCTGCACCGACGAGGCGCGCTGCGGGGCAGGAGGCGGGCGGACCTCGGGTGCGGATGCCGCTGGAGACGTTCGCGCTCTCGAACGGGCTGCGGGTGGTGCTCCAGGAGGATCACGGCGCGCCCACCGTGGCGATCACCGTGGTGTACCTCGCCGGGCGGCAGCAAGATCCCCCGGGGGCGCCGGGGATGACGGCCATCGTCGCGCGGCTCCTGGAGCACGCGTCGACGCGGCACGTGGCGCGCGGGCAGAGGGCCAGCATCCTCGGGGCCGTCGGGGCGCCCACGTGGCAGGTGGTGTTCCCCGGCGAGCTGGATCGGACCCTGGTCACCCAGGCGGTGCCGAGGGAGGCGCTGGAGCTCGCGCTGTGGTTCGAGAGCGACCGGATGGGGTTCCTCCTGGACGGGGTCACGCAGGGGGCGGTGGAGGCGGAGCACGCGGCGCTGCTGGAGGTCGCGCGGGATCCGAAGAAGCGCAAGGTCGACGACGAGCTGATGGAGGCGCTCTTCGGGGCGGGGCACCCGTACGGGCCGCGGTCGCTCTCGGAGATGCCTCCGCGCGAGGCCGAGGTGCGGGCGCACGTGCAGCGCCACTACCAGCCCGCGAATGCGTTCCTGGTGCTCTCGGGGGACTTCGTGGCGGCGGAGGCGAGGGCGCTGGTGAAGCGGTACTTCGAGACGCTGCCCTCGGGGCCGCGGCCGCCGCAGCGCGCGCCGATGATGCCGGGGCCGCGGAAGCAGAGCGCGCCTCTGCGGATCGCGGCGGGCATCGAGGCGCCGGTGGTGGTGGTGTCGTGGCCGACGCCGGAGTTCCTCGCGGACGATGACGTGGTGTGCGACGTGATGGCCAGCGTGCTGGAGGCGCGGCTCGGCAAGCGGCTCAAGGGGACGCCGAAGGTGCTGCTGCGGGTGGGCGCGCAGCAACGCTCGAACCAGCTCGCCAGCGCGTTCTCGGTGTACGCGGCGGTCGCGCCGGGGCGGAGCGTGGAGGAGGCGCAGCGCGTGCTGGAGGAGGAGGTGGAGCGGATGAAGGCGTCGGAGGCGACGGAGGCCGAGATGCGGCAAGCGCGGTTCGATCTGCTCCGGCACACGGCGGACAGGGCCGAGGACGTGCACGGGCGCGCCGTGCAGATCGCCTCGTTCGTGGCGCAGAACGGGCGGGCCGATTTCCTGGAGCACTACCTGGCCAGCTACCAGGCGATGGCGCCGGCGGCGCTGCGGCGGGTGGCGCAGCAGTACCTGACGGCGGAGCGGCGGCTCGTGGCGGTGCTGGAGCCGACGGCAGGCGCGGCGCCCGGTCCGGATCTGAACGAGGGGTTCGTGGCCATGGCGCGGGGCGAGGTGGCGGGGCGGCGCGACGCGGCGGGCGCGGGCGCGGG
>NZ_ASRX01000139.1 GCF_000601485.1 Chondromyces apiculatus DSM 436 | reverse complement strand
TACAGATGGGAGTGCCGAGGTGCGCGAGAGGGGCGGGGAGCGGTCGGGGAGGGGCGGGGAGCGGTCGGGGAGGGGCAGGGAGCGGTTGGGGAGGAGGAAGGGGAGGTTTGGGGCGAGAAGGGAACGGTCGCAGAGGGTTGGGGAGCGTTTTGTGGGAGGGAAGGAGCGGTTCTGGGGGGAAGGGAGGGTTGTGGAGGTTTCGGGAGCGGTGGCGGAGGGGTGGAAAAGGGGGCGCGCGCGTCGGGAAGGCGGTCGGGGGAGGGGGGCGTCGGACTGCACTCCGCGCTCGTTCACGAGTCGCTCCACGCGCCCGCTCGCGCCGCCTGTAGGAAGCCCCTCCGGGCCCCCGCGCCTCATTCCACAGGTTCATGCAGGCGGTCCGCAGTCGACGAGCCGTCCACGTGTGTTGAGGCTCTCCATGCGCGGCGCTATGCTTGCTGAATTCCAAGAGACACCTGACGAGAGGGGCTCATCCATGTCCCTTCGGCCCAAAGACGCCGCCCAACCGAGCTCGCTGCCCGATGAGGCGTTTCTGGAGGGGGCAACCCGAGCTGTCGAGAAGGCGGTTGCAGATCTCCATGAGCGTTCCATCGGCACGACCCGCGTCATCGATGGGCGAGTGGTGCGCATCCACGCCGATGGACGCCGCGAAGATCTCGGGGTGGTCGGCTCCCGGCGAGACCAGCAGAGCTAGTCGAGAGGGAAGCTCGATGACGACCTCACCCGGCGCGACCGACGTCAGCGCAGCTCCAGGGGTGGTCATGACGCGCTGGCGCGCGAAGCTCTCGCGAACGCGCTCCTCGAACGCGGCATCTGCTGGCGTGAAGTCCTAGGGTCCAAACGGTGTCCTGGCATCGCTCATCGATGTGCTCCCGCCCGAGGCATGCCGAGAGCCTGCCACGGGCGCAAGTCACCTGGAGCCTTCAGCAACGCCTTCGAGCGCGTCACGGGCCATGCAGGGTCCGTGCGCATCCCCGCCCGAACGGCATCGGGCCATGCCCCGGAGTCACCTCACGGAGCCTGGATTGCCGTGGGTGGATGGGTCAGTCGGGGGTGACGGTCTTGACGAGGACAAGGAAGTTCTTGCCTCCCGCGCCTCTCACGTCGCCGATGTACAGCTTGTCGTACCTCACGAATGCCGTCCTGTTCCCGCTCATCACGCCCGTGATCACGGTCTTGTCCGACCCTGAGATGTCTTCCGCGACGTCGAACTGGATGTTGTCGTAGTTCGGATTGCTGGTGGGATCGATCTCCCACCGAAGCGACTGCGTGTTCGAGGGGGCAGCGGTGGTTCCGAAATCATCGCTCGAACGCCATGTCTGGCCCTTCTGGGGACCAGGCCCCGACGTGACGCTCGCCATTAGAATTTCCATGGAACGGACTCCTTCGCACTCGGGTTGTCGTTGCTGTCATCCTCGTGAATCGAGAATGACCTTGGGGCTCACTGAGCGCTGAGAGCCGTCACCCAGGTGCAAGCCCGCCAGTTCCCATCCAGCATGCCCCCCGGTTTCAGCAAGTCGAATGCCACGCCGAGCAGCCTTGTGCCGAGGACTGCCACGAGGGGCTCCTCGGAGGTGAAGGGCGCGCGGTTCAGCACGGCGCGCCGAGGATGCGCCGCAGCTCCGGCGCCGTCGTGTGGTTTCGGAATCCTGGTACACCTCGCTGGAAGCTCCGCGCTGCCGCGAGGCCACCGACGAGGACGGGTTCGCTCCCGACATCGCGCACGAGCTGGGCCGCGATTTGAAGGGCCTCCTGGTCGGCGCTCGCGAGAGGAACGCCGAGCTTGACGAGCGGGTCGTTGCTCCCGGAGGGCGGATTGCACGCGTCGGGCAGGATCTTCCCACGCAATGCTTGCTGGAGGTCACGTGCTAGATCGGGCAGCGCTTCGTACGGCACGGCGAACAGGAGCACCGTTCCGAACTCGGCCGCGTGGCGGGGAACGCCCACCGACGCACGCGGGCCGAGTTCCTTCGCCATCGCCGCGAGCTGGTCGGGATGCCGCGACGAGAACAGCACCTCGTGCCCAGCCTTCACCCAGAGTCGGCCGACAGGACCGCCGAGCCACCCTGCGCCGATGACGCCGATGCGCACCTTGTGGACGCTATGCTCAGCAGCGTTTCCCCTCGTGGCCCAAGCTCAATGCTGATCGTGTCACGAGCGCGCTTGGCGAGGAGCACGCAACGCCGCCCCCGCCGGAGCTGCCCCTCCAAGCCGCAAAGCTCATCGATACAGCGGCGCAGTGTCTCGCGCTGCTTCGCGAACCCTTCGTGCTGGAGACCGTCCTGTTCTCTGACAAGTACCGTTCCCTGATTCCGCTGGTTCGCCGCACGGGGCTGATTTTCCGTCTTGTTTACATCACCACCGTGCATCCCGACATCAACGTCGCACGTGTACGTCGGCGTGTCCTCGCCGGTGGCCATGATGTCCCCGAAGATAAGATTCACGAGCGCTGGACACGATCCATGGACAATCTTGCAGGGTTTGCCGAGCGTGCAGATCGCTTGATCGTGGTGGACAACTCCGGCCAGGAGCCGGTGATGCTCGCATTGCGCCACCTGGAAGGTGCGCTTGAAATCCATGACGTCGACCATCCCGCGTCGGATCGTCTGCGCTCTCTGAGAAATACGGTCCGGCTGCCCTGAAGAAGGAACCTCTGTGGCCGCGAGGGCGCTGCGGCGTGCTCCATGCGTTGCACCGTGGCACGCTTCAGTCATGCGCGCATTCGTCGGCGCGCGGCTTCGAGGAGCTCTCCATGATCCACCCTGCAAGGCGCGACGAGGACGCGCTCCAGGTACGCGTCGACGTTGCAGAGGACCCTCTGCTCAGGCTGGAGTGAAACTCGAGGGGGAGGGAGGAAGCGGTTGGGGGGAGGGGGGAAGCGGTGACGGTACGCCACTGCGTGCTTGAACTCACGTCGAGTGTGAGCGAGGAGGCTTCGTCATGACCAGGGCTCTCTTCGCTGCTGCTCTGACGGGCATGCTGCTTCTCGGCGGGTGCGTTGGGGTAGGGTGGGGGTTTGGTCCGGGCTTCTCGTCCACAGACAGGGGGCTCTTCTCGGCAGGGCCTGTGGTGGTGCACCGGGGGGATGCGTACTTCCTGGTATGGACGCAGGGGGCTCACCCCTTCTTCTTCCGGCCGAATTACAAGGCGATGGATGGGCGCCTCGTGTTCGCGCTGGTGGCGACAAGCAGTTCCGGGAATCTCGCTGGACGTCAGCAGGAGATGAAGATTGAAGGCGCCGACAATCTTCAGGCTCTGCAGCGTGGAGGTGCCTGCTGGTGGGAGCGTGAGCCTGAGCCTGAGGGGAGGTTTCCGCGGCTGCAGGTGGTGGAAGAGTCTCCGGCGGCAGGGGCTCGATGAGCACGAGGGGCGCCGCAGGCATCGTTGCCGTACCGAGACGACGCGCCAGGAAGAAGGCGGAGCCGTCGTGAGGTGACGACAGGGCAGCTCGGGGGCGGCTGCGCCTCCGCGGGGGGGTCGGTTCCGGCGTAGTTCCCGCGTGTTTCTGCGTATTTTCGCGCTGGCCAGCAGCGGGGGGAGCAGGCGCAGGAGGGGGGGAGGAGGGGGACTGCCGTCCCTCTCCAGCTTCAGCGTATACCAGACATGGGGGCTTGCCGGAAGCCCCGGGTCATGCCGCACAGTCGTGGGCATGACAGAGCAAAAGCACGCGGTGGTGATTGCTGGAGGTGGGCCGACGGGGCTGATGTTGGCGGGGGAGCTCGCGCTGGCGCGGGTCGATGTCGCCATTGTGGAGCGGCGCGCCAACCAGGATATCGAGGGGGCGCGCGCGGGGGGGCTGCATTCACGCACGATCGAGGTGCTCGATCAGCGGGGGATCGCGGAGCGCTTTCTGTCGCAAGGGAAGGTGATGCAGGTCGCGGGCTTCGCGATGAACTATCTCGACATCAGTGACTTTCCGACGCGGCGCAACCACGGGCTGGCGCTGCGGCAGGATCGCATCGAGCAGATCCTGGCAGACTGGGTCGAGGAGCTGGGGGTGCCGATCTATCGGGAGCGGGAGGTGACGGGGTTTGCTCAGGACGAGGGGGGGGTCGATGTGGCGCTGTCCGATGGGCGTTCGGTGCGGGCGATGTTCCTGGTGGGATGCGACGGGGGGCGCAGCGTGATCCGGAAGAAAGCTGGGATCGACTTTCCGGGGTGGGAGGCGTCCACGAGCTACTTGATTGCCGAGTGCGAGATGAGCGGTGAGCCTGCGTTCGGGATGCGGCGTGATGAGAGGGGGATCCATGGGCTCGCGAAGCTCGAGGAGGGGAACCGGGTGCGGGTGGTGTCGAGCGAGCGGCAGGTCAGGCAAGGCGTTGCGCCGACGCTGGAGGACCTGCGGGAGGCGCTCGTCGGCCTCTACGGGACGGACTATGGGGTTCACAACGTGACGTGGCTTTCGAGGTTCACCGATGCGACACGGCAGGCGGCGTCCTACCGGGAGAGGCGGGTGCTGCTGGCGGGGGATGCGGCGCATGTGCATTCTCCAGCAGGGGGGCAAGGGCTCAACATGGGGATCCTCGATGCGGTGAACCTGGGATGGAAGCTGGCGCAGGTGGTCAAAGGGACGTCGCCGGAGAGTCTGCTCGATACGTACCAGGCCGAGCGGCATCCGGTCGCGGCGCGCGTGCTCAGGGCGACGATGGCGCAGGCGGCACTCAACCGGGGCGATGAGCGGACGCAGGCGCTGCGGGAGACGGTCGCGGAGCTGTTGAAGATGGATGAGCCGCGCAAGCGATACGGGGCGATGATGTCGGGGCTGGACATTGGCTACGACCTCGGTACGGGACACGCGCTGCTCGGGCGGCGTATGCCGGATCTGGAGGTGGTCACCGAGAGCGGTCCACGGTGGGTGTTCACGCTGCTGCACGAGGGAAGGGGGGTGCTGCTCAATCTCGGTGAGCCCGGGGGTCTCGATATGGCTCCGTGGGGGGATCGGGTGCGGCGGGTCGAGGCTCGGTACGCGGGGGTGTGGGAGCTGCCGGTGCTCGGGGCGGTCGCGGCTCCCACGGCGGTGTTGATCCGGCCCGATGGGCACGTGGCGTGGGTCGGGGAGGGCACGGTCGAGGGGCTTCGCGAGGCGCTGACCACGTGGTTCGGGCCGCCCAGTCAGGGGTGAGTCGGTCGGCGTCGGCGTCGGCTGTGATGGCGTCAGGTCGCATGCACAGGGGGGGAGCGGTTCAGGGGCCGGGAGGCCCGGGGCGTGAGCCTGGAGAAACGGCGTGGACATGCTTGGCACGAGGGCTGCTAAGGGGCTGTTGTGGGCTGCTAACAAGGTGGTCAGCGATGCGTGATGCCAGGCGCTCCTCGCCGGAATGATCACGCGGCGCTTTTCTTCAGCCGTAGACAAGGTGATCTCATGAGCTTCTCTCGGACGGTGGTTCTGGTTTCTGGCTTCGCGTTGGTCGCTTCAGGGTGCACTGGGGGGACGGAGGCGGTCGACTTCGACGTCGAGGAGATCGGCGCGCAACCCCTCACCGGGGATGACTGTGGGGGGTGCGGTACGGGGACGAATGGGCTGCCCTCCGCGGACTTTCATCAGAACGAGTGGAAGCTGCGGGACGTCCTGGGGGAGTCCGTGGTCGAGACCGATGAGCACGGGGATATCTTCGCGGTGACGAACGGCCTTCTCGACACGGAAGCAGGCGTGAATGTCTTCAAGTATGCGCTGCGCTGTGGGGTCGACGAGGATCAGGTGGTGGTGAAGGATCTCACCGGGGGGGGGATGCTCAGCACCACGGGGGCCTGGGTCACGGTAGGTCTGGGCGACCCGGCGCGGTCGGATGTCTACACGTGCATGCTCGGGCACCTGAACCCTTCCGGGACGGAGGTTCCGATCATGATGAAGGGGGCAGCCATCACGCCCGGGAGCCACTCTGGTCCGCTGGAGGTCCCTCTTTCCGCGTTCGGGTTCCAGGAGGCGGTGTGGGCGACGGTGATCGATCCCCTCACGCACAGGCCCTTCTACCATGTGTGGCCGCAGGCTCATCTCCTGAGCCACTGCACCAACCCGGCGCTGCTCGCCGTGGCGCTGAGGAGCCGGGTCTGCGGGCTGGGCGTTCAGGACTGTGGGCTGACGATCCACAGCAATCCGCTGGACTTCGCGACGGACTGCTCGGGGAGCGACGGGGTCTATACGTGCCTTGGGTACAGGGCCATCGAGACGTGGCTCGTCACCGAGGACAGGGACGAGATCTACGGGGCCTGCGTGCAGTGACGCGTGCAGTGATGCGCGCTGTGATGCGCGCTGTGATGCGCGCTGTGCGTGGGTGATGTGTCAGCGGGGAGGTGCAGGGTCGCCCGGGGGGGCCGCCAGGCGCTGGGCTTCCTGCAGGGAGGGCCGCTCCGAGCGGGTGAGCTGCGGGTTGTGGCGGGCTGCGGCCGTGAGCGCTTCGATGGCCTGGGCGGCGGCTTCGCGGCGGTGGGCTGCGTCCGTCAGGCTCCGGGCGCGCAGGAGGAGGAGGCGGCCCTTGCAGGCGAGGGCGGTGCCCAGGCGAGGGTTGATGGAGAGCGCCTGGGCGACGCGGTCGAGGCCGCGGGCGAGGTCTTCGGCGGCAGCGTGAGGGGGGGCGCCGGAGGAGGCGCGCAGTTCGTGGATCTCGGCGAGGATGAGGTAGAGGCGGGGGTCGGCGCGGGGTTCGTCGAGGAGGGGGAGGAGGGGGGCGAAGGCGGCGTCGAAGTCGGCCGGGTGGGGCGCTCCGTGGCGGCGTGCCCAGCGCAGGGCGGTGATCTCGGTGAGGGCGCTCCAGGCGCGGGTGTCGGGGGAAGAGGGGTTCTGCTGCAACGCCTGGGTGAGGTGCCGGCGGGCTTCGCGGAGGGCAGGGGCCGGGTCTTCGTCGCGGGTGAGCAGCCACTGGGCACGGAGGGCGGCGGCCTTGCCGCGGGCTTCGAGGATGGCCGAGGAGGAGGGGGAGAGGCGCTCCATGTCGCGGGCGCTGGCCTCGATGCCGGCGAGCGCAGGGCCGATGTCGGCGCCCGAGGCGACGGCCCACATGGCCTCGGTGCGGTGCAGGGCGGAGGTCCAGGAGGGGATCCAGCGGTAGCTGGGGCTCTGCTGCTCGAGGGCGTCCAGTGAGGCGGTGGCCGACTGGAGGGCGCGGGCAGGGGAGGCTCCGACGGTGACGAGGTGCTCGGCGAGGGTGAGGTCGGCAAAGACGCGGGTGGCCTTGGGGTAGGTGAACTGGGGGTCGAGGGCGATGGCGCGGTCGCAGGAGAGGCGGGCCTGGGCGAGGGAAGGCTCGGGGTCCTCGCCGTGGGTGGACTCGCGCTGGGCGCGCATGACGAGGGAGGAGCAGCGTTCGTTGAGGGCCCAGAGGAAGGTGGGGTCGGCGTCGAGGGCGGCTTCGTAGCCGGCGATGGCGTGGTGGACGGCGGGGGCGATGTCGCGGCTGCAGGTGCTGGCGTAGAGGGCCTGGGAGCGGAAGACGGCGCCGACGAGGTAGTGGGCCATGGGGCTGTCAGGGGCCTGGCGCTGGGCTTCTTCGGCCCAGTCGGCGGCGTCGGCGAAGACGGTGTCAGGGTCTTCGTCGGGGAGGCCGCCCGCGGCGAAGGCCCAGGTGAAGGCGTTGTGCGCGGCGGCGAGCTTGAGGTAGCCGGAAGGGCTGCGGGGGCTGGCGGTGATGGCGCGCTCGCAGGCGGTGGTGGCCTGGTCGAAGCTCGGGCGCGGGGGGGAGCCGTGGGTGAAGGTGCCGATCATGGTCTGGGTCCAGAGGGCGCAGGTGGCTTCGTGGACGGCAGGGTCGGAGCGTCCGAGGTCGGCGGCGGCGCGGTAGGCGTCTGCGGCTTCGGTGAACCAGCGGGTCATCTGGGCGAAGTCGAAGGCGGCGTCGTGGCCGTGGCGGCTGCCGATGGCGAAGAGGACGTCGGCTTCGAGCTTGCGGGCTTCGTGGAGCCAGGGGGCGGCGGCGAAGGCTTCGCGGGCCTTGGCGAGGGCGTCGTCGTGGCGCTCTTCGTCGAAGGCGATGAGGCCCTCGACGTAGGCAGGGGCTTCGATGGGCTGTCCGCGGGTGTGCGCGCCGAGGGCGGCGCGGAGGTGGGTGAGGGCAGGCTGTTTGTAGCGGGCGTCGAGCTGGGCGAGGTGGGCTTTGCGCTGCTCGCCCTGGAGGCGCTTGGCGTCGTCGAGGCCCTGGCGGTAGAGGGCGCGGAGGGCGAGGCCGGTGGCGTAGTCGAGGCCCGCGGAGCGGTAGCCGCTGGCGGCAGCAGCTTCGAGGTGGGGGAGGGCGAGGTGGGGTTCCTGGAGGGCGAGGTGGCCGCGGCCGAGGGCGTAGTGGCCAGGGCCGAGGCCGGCGTCGCCGGCGGCAGTCATGCGGTGGGTGATGTGGTCGAGGCGGGTGCGGACGATGTCGCGTTCGCGCTCGACGTCGTGGAGGGGCATGCCGTGGGCGCTGCGGAGGAAGAGCTCCATTTCGCGGACGTCTTCGCCGAGTTCGCGGGAGAGGGTGGTTTGCTCGGCAGCGATGCGGCGGGCGCGGGCCCAGAGGGCGGTGGCGAGGAGGGCGGCGAGGAGGGCAGAGAGGGCGACGGCGACGGCGGCCTTGTGGCGGCGGGCGCGCTTCGAGAGGGCGTAGGCGGTGTAGGCGAGGGAGCCGCGGCGGGCGAGGACGGGGTCGCCGTCGAGGAAGCGCTGGAGGTCGTCGCCAAGGGCGCGGGCGGAGTCGTAGCGGGCGCCAGGGTCTTTTTCGAGGCAGCGGAGGACGATGGCCTCGAGGTCGCGGGGGATGTGGGGGTCGCGTTTGCGGAGGGGGAGGGGGTCGTCGGTCTTGATCTTGGCGAGGAGGTCGAGGAGGCCGTCGGCGATGAAGGGGGGGCGGCCGGTGAGGACGTCGTAGAGGGTGGCGCCGAGGCCGTAGACGTCGGTGCGGCGGTCGAGGGTGCGGACCATGCCCGCGGCTTGCTCGGGGGCCATGAAGGCAGGGGTGCCGAGGATGGCGCCAGTCATGGTGCGGCCGGTGTCGCCGACGTCGCGGGCGAGGCCGAAGTCCATGAGGTAGGGCTTCCAGGCGCCGTCGTCGGCACGTTCGAGCATGATGTTGGAAGGTTTGACGTCGCGGTGGATGAGGCCGAGGCGGTGGGCTTCGTGGAGGGCAGAGGCGATCTGGCGGGCGGCGCGGACCTTTTCTTCGAGGGTCATGTCGGCCTTGGCGCGGTCGAAGGGGGCGCCGCGGATGAGCTGCATGACGATGAAGCGGGCGTGATCGGCGGTGCCAGCTTCGTAGACTTCACAGACGTTGGGGTGGGAGAGGCGGGCCTGGGAGCGGACTTCGCGGAGGAGGCTGCCGCCGCGCTCGGGGTCGGCGCCGAGGAGGAGCTTGAGGGCGACGTCGCGGCCGAGGCGGAAGTCGCGGGCGCGGTAGACGGCGGCGGTGCCGCCACGGCCGAGGAGTTCGAAGGATTCGAAGCGGCCGTAGAGGGAAGGGGGGATTTCGAGGAGGTCGGGGGGGGAGGTGCCGTCGTCTTCGCGGAGGGCGAGGGGGGCGTCGGGGTGG
>NZ_ASRX01000138.1 GCF_000601485.1 Chondromyces apiculatus DSM 436 | reverse complement strand
TGGGAAGAGGGCGAGCGCGAGGAGGGGGAGGGGCGCGGTCGCTTTCATGGGAGGGATGGTAGCGCGCATTGGTCACCTCGGGGACGTGAGAGACAATTCTTGCGTCATGCTCGCAATGCCACTTCGCTTCGAGGGCGCGAGGAGGATCTGACCTCGTATCCGTATTACCCGTGGTACAGCATGCGGTGTGCGACGCACAGGGGAGGTGCCCGTGCGAGCGGTCCAGGTGCGCCTGCCCCACGGAAGGGAATTGCCGGTGCAAAATGCCCTCAATCATTGTCACCCATCACAGTGCTTTTCCGGCTTCGCGCTCTGTTTGCCTCGTGTGAGGCAGAGGTGACGATCTCTGAAGCCTGAGACGTTCGAGGAGAGGGTGTCTGAAGTGGGCATTGCCGGGGAGAAGGATTCGTTGCCAGCTCTGGGGGCGAGACCGGCCACCTGCTGCTGCCACGGCCTCTCGTGACGTCACCGCCTGAACTGCAGCATTCAACCCCGAACCACGGAGCCTTCGTGTCGTCTTCCCTTCTGCACAATGCGCTACGACTCTTCCTCTTCGGCGCAGGCATGGCGCTGGCCGCGCCCTCGTGTACCACCGGCTTCATCAACATCTACACCTGCAAGGATCCCTGCGGGGAATGCCTCTACGGGACGTGCGCTCCGCCAGCGCCCTTCGGGTGGGATGGGCCCGTGCTGGTGTGGAAGGGAGCCAACGGGAAGGACCCCGAGTGCCCCGCGGATGCACCCCTGGAACTCTACGAGGGGTACGCGGGGCTGAATACGTTCGATGGGTGCGGGAGGTGCGAGTGCTCGTCAGCGACGTGCGAGCTTCCAGTAGACGTGGAGGTGAGCACGAGCGATGGGACGTGCGGGGGAACGTTGCAGTCGGTGGAGGTGCCCGAGGGGTGGGATGGGTCGTGCATGTCGATCGGGCCGATCGATATGCCGACCTCGATCCGGGTGGGCCCCACGCAGGTCGGGGGGTGCAAGCCGGTGGTGGAACAGCTTCCGAGAGCGGCGTTCACGTGGAACGTGATGGCCAAGGTGTGCGGATCACTGGAGCCGATGGAGCCATGCGAGGGCAAGACAACGGTCTGCGTGCCAGGCAGCGTCCCGCCCAGGCAAGGCTTCGAGGTGATTTCAGAACTCGACAACTCGGTATGCTCTCCCTTCACCTCGATTCCCTCTCAGATCGCCAGCCTGGAGGCCAGCTTCACAGTGAACGAGCCGGGCAGTTGCATTCCCGAGGGGGGACAGATGTATGGCACACCCACACTCCAGGCTCCAGTCACGTTCTGCTGCCGCCCAGCCGAGTGAGACATGCTCTCCAAGGGCTGCGGACACCCATGGCACATACCTGGAGGGGCCGCGCGATCGCATTCGATACACGTGGGATGATTGCGGGGGCGATTCTCAAGGACCGTGAGCAATGCCATCCAGTCCCGCGGACGCTCGGACGATTCTACCTGGTCTTCGAATCACCCGTGGTGCAGCACAGTACACTCGAAGCATGCGGCGAACGCCAGCGTGCTCGGTTCACGTGTACCTGCCTCACGGAAGGGAATCGCCATGCGAAACACCCAAGGAGTACTGTCGTCCCTCGTGTGTCTTTAATCTTGGTTCGCTCCTCATTGCTTCTTGCGGGTCGGACATGTCGCTCCCGGAAGCTCAGGAGGAGCAGGGTCCCGTGTGCTCCGGTGGTGAATGCGTCAGCCAGGCTCCCCTGGGCTGGCAAGGGCCGGTGTGGCTCTGGTCGGGTCCAGAGGCGAATGCTCCTCCATGTCCTGAAGACGCCTCAGCCCTCACCTACGAAGGCCATGCCGACCTGCGCACCAGCGGGAGCTGCGACGCCTGCGCGTGCACCACGCCCGAGTGTGGCTTCCCCGAGGGCGTACGGATCAGTTCCGCAGGGCCCGACTGCGTGGGGCCGCTCGCGGACATCCTCGTGCCACCGAACTGGGATGGATCCTGCTTCAGCTTCCCTCCAGTCGCGAATCCCATCTCGGTCTTCTTCAGACGGTCGACGCGCTCCGAGTGCGTGCCGCTCGTCTCCGAGATTGCCAAGCACGTGACCTTCTCGTGGGACACGTTCGCCCGGGCCTGCACGCCGATCGCCGTGCCCGAGTCCTGTCCCGCAACGCCGAAGGACTGCGCCACCCGACCGCCCCAGGGCTTCGCGCAATGCCTCTTCAGGGAGGGCGACCCCTCGACGTGTCCCGCCGACTATCCGGAGCTACGGCGCTTCCACGGTGCTGTCGATGACCAGTCTTCGTGTACGCCGTGCAGTTGTCAGCTCCCCGAAGAGAGCAACTGTCGCGTCTTCATGAGTCTCGACACGACTACTGGTTGCAAGTTCGGGGGCCAAGGCACCGTGGTTGGCCCTGCCCACGAGGGCTGTATGACGAATCATGGCCCTTCGCAGTACGCGAGCCTGCGCGGAGAGATCAAGGAGACGGAGCCCGACGTGTGCATGGTCGGAGGTGGCGAGTTCGCTGGCGAGATCCTGCCTGCGCAGCCGACTACCTTCTGCTGCAAGGCCGAGTGAGGGTTGCATCATGAGCTTCGCACGCGGCGCGTGTGGCGGGCTCCGTGACCTGCTCACGAGATCGCTCTGTTCCATGCGCTGAGAGTCCTCGTCGAGCCACCGGGCTGGCCCCTCGATTTTTCCGTGGAACCTCCTGGGAAAGAGGCCTCCGCCGCCAGGACCCCTCCCCCGGGCCCCCGGAGGGGAACGGTGGTGTTGCGCGCTTCGCGTCCGGGGGAGTATGCGTGGGTCATTCGAGCTGGGCTCCTCCGGGGCCTGCGCTGGCGATGCCGATGGCCAGCTTCGGCCAGGGGGGACGTGGCATGGGGAACGGCGTCCAAGGCTTACTCGTGGGTGGGTGCGCGCTGCTCGTTGCCTGCCAGCAGGAAGCGCTCCCTCAGCCGCAAGGCGGCGGAACAAGCCTGTCCTCGTCGTCCTCGGAGGGGCAGGCAGGATGGGGCAGTAGCGACGGAGGGCATGGGGGTGCCGGGGCCTCCAGCACAAGGGCCAGCTCCGGAACGGGCGGTGACGACGTCGGGACTGGGCGGGCTGCCGGCCAGGGAGGACATGGGGGTCACGGAGGCGCTGCCGGCCACGGGAGCGCTGGCGGTCTCACTGGGCACGGTGGGCACGGAGGCGTTGCCGGCCACGGTGGGTACGAGGGTGCTGCTGGCCACGGGGGTGCTGCTGGCCACGGGGGTGCTGCTGGCCATGGCGGCCACGGCGCCGCTGGCATCGACCCAGGGGCGGTCACCGCCTGCATGCCGCAGGGCAGCGCGGGACCTCCTGCACCTCTTGGCACGCCCTGCCCCGATGCCGATCCCTGCAATGGCAATGAGGCCTGTGATGGCCTCGGCCATTGCCTCGCCGGGTCCTCGCCCGTGCTCGACGACGGCGACCCTTGCACCTTCGATGCGTGCGACACCGCCGCGGGGGTCCTCCACACCGCCTGTGCGCCCCTCGATGCCACCGTCGCCACCACCCCCGCGCAGGCGCTCGCCTTCCTCATCGAGGGAGCCGCGCCGCTCCAGCCTGGCGCCACGCCGTCGCTCTTCGCGAGCGCACCCTGGCGTGGTGCGGGGCTCCACGGGGCGGTTCGTGGCGCGGACGGCTCGGCGAGTGGCGCGCCGCTCGCGGACGTCGGCATCGCGGTCCTCGACCATCCCGAGCTGGGGAGCACCCGCACCGGGGGCGATGGCGCCTTCAGCATGCTGGTCCAGGGGGGAGGTCCGCTCGTCGTCACCTACCACGCAGAGGGCTATTTGCCGGCGGCCCGCCAGGTCCATGTTCCCTGGCAGGCGCACGCGCATGCGCCGGAGGTGATCCTCGTCCCGCTCGATCCGCACGTCACGCTCATCGACCTCGATACTGCACCGCCCTACGCCGAGGCGCGGGGGAGCGTGGCCACCGACGCCGATGGGAGCCGGCAGGCCACGGTGCTCTTTCCGCCAGGCACGACCGCCGAGTTGCTGCTCCCCGACGGCACCGTGGAGCCCGTGACCACCCTCAGCCTGCGGGCCACGGAGTACACGGTGGGCGACCAGGGGCCCGAGGCCATGCCTGCCACGCTGCCGCCGACCAGCGGGTACACCTACGCCGTGGAGCTGAGCGCGGACGAGGCCCTCGCGGCGGGCGCGGTCAGCGTCGCGTTCAACCAGCCCCTGCCCTTCTACGTCGAGAATTTTCTGGGCTTCCCCGCCGGCACGGTCGTGCCGATGGGCTACTACGATCGCACGCGCGCGGTCTGGGTTCCCTCCCAGAATGGCCGCGTCGTGCGCGTCGTCGATGTCGTCGGGGGCCTCGCCACGCTCGATACCGACGGCGACGGTGCGGTCGACGACAGCGCCACCCTGGACCTGCTCGGCGTCACCTCGGGGGAGCAGGCCAAGCTCGCGGAGCTGTACGCGCCTGGCCAGTCGCTGTGGCGGGTGCCCATCCATCACTTCACGCCGTGGGACTGCAACTGGCCCTACGGGTTTCCGGAGGATGCGTGTGTCCCTCTGAGTGTGACGTGCACGGCCGACGAGGACGAGGATGCGCCAAGCGCGAGCGCCACCTCCTCGGGTGCTGGCGCGGGGGGCAGCGACGGTAGCGGCGAGAGTAGCGGCAGTGGCAGCGGAGGCGCAGGGGGCGATGGGGGCGAAGGAGGCCGCGAGCCGGATCGGGGCGAGCCCGAGCCGATGGCCTGCGAGGAGCAAGGATCCATCCTGGACTGCGAGAACCAGGTGCTCGGCGAGGCCATCCCGCTCGCCGGTACGCCCTTCTCCTTGCACTACCGCAGTGACCGCGTCGTCGGTCACCAGGCGGCCCGCACCCTGACGATTCCCCTCGCCCGCGGTGGCGTGCCTTCCTCCGTCACGCGCATCGATCTGGTCATCGAGGTCGCGGGACGCCGCCTCACCCAGTCCTTCCCCTGCCCCTGCGCTGCGAGCAGCGAGACCACCTTCGTGTGGGACGGCAAGGACCTCTTCGGCCGCGAGACCCAGGGAGAGCAGCCGATCACGGTGCGCATCGGCTACGTCTACGAGGGCGTTTACCTGGCCTCCAGCGACTTCGCGCCGGCCTTCGGGGCGTTTGCCGGCGAGGAGCTCACGAACAACCGCACGCGCCAGGAGGTCACCACCTGGAAGCGCTGGGAAGGGCGCCTCGGCGGACTCGACGCCGCCGCGCTGGGGCTGGGCGGGTGGACCTTGAGCGCCCACCACGTCTACAGCCCGGACGCCGAGGTGCTGTACCTGGGGGATGGCCGCCGACGTACCGGCGCTGCGCTGGGCAACGAGATCCGTACGGTCGCGGGGAAGGGTCAGATCACCGGGGCACTCGGGGACGGCGGTCCCGCCCGGAAGGCGACGCTCGACACACCGTCGGGAGTGGCGGTCGCGCCGGACGGCAGCGTCTACCTCAGCGACACCTTCCACGCGCGCGTCCGCCGGGTCGCGCCCGACGGCACCATCTGGCCGGTGGCAGGCACCGGCATGGGCGGAGGCGCTGGCGACGGTGGCCCTGCCGCGCTGGCGCAGGTCCACGTGCCTCGCGGTCTTGCGCTCGGGCCTGACGGCAACCTCTACATCGCCGAGCAGGGCGGTCACCGGCTGCGCCGCGTCGCGCCCGACGGGACCATCCACACCCTCGCCGGCACCGGGCAGCAGGGCTTCTCGGGCGATGGCGGTCCTGCGACGCAGGCGCGCCTGAGCGGGCCTGTCAGCGTGGCCGCGGCCTCCGACGGCACCGTGTACATCGCCGATAGCCAGAACCATCGTATCCGCCGCGTGGCCACCGACGGCACCATCACCACCGTCGCCGGTAGCGGCACGCCGGGCTTCTCGGGCGACGAGGGGCCTGCGACGGAGGCGCGCTTGCAGCGACCCCGCGGTGTCGTGGTCGCCCCGGAGGGTGGTCTGTACGTGGTCGACACGGACAACCACCGGCTCCGCCACGTGGACCGCCGCGGGATCATCACCACGGTCGCGGGCACCGGACAGGCCGGCACCAACGGCGACGAAGGCACCGCCACCGCCGCACGCCTGACGACTCCCACTGCGGCCGTCCTGGCACCTGACGGCACGCTCTTCGTCGCCGACAGTTCGGGCTACCGCCTGCGCCGCATCTCCCTAGATGGGGTGATCCACGCCTTCGCCGGCACGGGCGCCTACGCGACCGAGCCTCCATCCGAGGGCACGCGCGCGCTCACCGCCGAGATCGCCAACGCCGCCCAGCTCGCCCTTGCTCCGGACGGCGCGCTGCTCGTCGCCGAGATGCTCTCGCACCGGGTGCGCCGCATCGCGCGCTCGCCGATGCCAGGCGTTGCCCTGGGAGAGCTGGCGCTCCCGAGCGACGATGCGCGGAAGATGCATGTCTTCAGTGGCCTCGGGCGCCACCTGCGCACCCTCGACGCGCGCACGGGCACGGCTCTCTTGAGCTTCCAGTACGACCCCACAGGCCTGCTCGCATCGGTCCACGATGCCGATGGGGATGTGGTCACCATCTCGCGAGACGCCGCCGGGGCCGCCACGGCGATCATGGGTCCCTTCGGCCAGACCACCACGCTCACCATGCACAGTGACGGGATGCTCGCGATGGTGACCAACCCCGCCAGCGAGACGACGATGCTGACCTACGGCAGCGGTGGGCGCCTGAGCGGCCTGACCGACGCCCTGGGGCGCACGCACGCCTTCACGTACGACAGCGCCGGAAGGCTCCTCAAGGACGTCGACCCGGCGGGAGGCACCAAGTCGCTCGCGCACACGGCGATTCCGGGAGGGCGCGCGGTCACCGTCACCACCGCGCTCGGACGCAGCACCACCTACGCCGTCCAGCGTCCTGGTGCAGCCGACGCCGCGAGGACCATCACCAGCGCGGCTGGCCTGACAGGCACCACGCTCCCGGGCAGCCCCGGAGCCTCGGTCACCCAGCTCCCTGACGGGCGCGTGATGCAGTGGACGATCGCGCCCGATCCCGTCTTCGGCATGCTGGCGCCGTACCGCAAGCAGGAGCGCGTCACCACGCCGGGTGGACGAACGCTCACCGTCGAGCGCTCCCGCACCGCCACGCTCCAGAACCCCGCCGATCCATCGAGCTTCACCACGCTCCAGGAGACGATGACGCTCAATGGGAAGAGCTACACCGACGTCTACACGCGCGGCACGCGCCTGACGAACCGCACCACGCCGATGGGCCGGAGCGTCGCCATCACCGCGGATACGCAGGGCCGGGCTGCCCAGATCGTGGTACCAGGCTTGCTCCCGGTGCAGCTCACCTACGATGCGCACGGCCGGCTCGACACCGCGACGCAGGGCGCGCGCACGGTGGCCCACGCGTACGCGGCGGATGGCCTCCTCGCCAGCGTGACGGATGCGCTCGGTCAGGTGGAGGCGTTCGTTACCGACCCGATCGGGCGCGTCGTCGAGGCGTACCGGCCAGACGGTGAGGCGGTGCTCTACGGTCACGATCTCGTGGGCAACCTCCTCTCCGTCACCCCGCCAGGTCGGCCCGCGCATCTGTTCGGGTACACGCCGCTCGACCAGCGCGCGTCGTATGATCCGCCGCTGCCCGCGAGCGGGATGCCGCTGCCGACGACGTGGAGCTACGATCTCGACCGGCAGCTCTCCGCGAGCATCCTCCCGGATGGGGCCACGTTGAGCTACACCCGTGACGTCGCAGGCCGCCTGATGGGGCTCGGGTTGGCGGGCGGGGCGGGTGGGGCCGGTGGGGCCGGTGGGAGCGTCACCCGCACGCATGATCCTGTCACGGGCAAGCTCGCGACCCTCGCTGGTCCTGCCGGGGTGAGCCTGACCTTCGGCCACGATGGACACCTGCTCACCGACGTCACCTGGTCGGGCGCCATCAGCGGGGCATTGCACCGCGACCATGAGGACGACCTGCGCGTGACTCAGGAGCGCGTGAACGGCGGGCACACGGTGTCCTTCGGTCACGATCTGGATGGCCTGCTCACGAGCGCAGGACCGCTGACGCTGGTTCGACATCCGCAGCACGGGCTGCTCACCAGCCTCACCGTGGGGAATGTGGTCGAGACGCTCACGCGCAATGCGTTCGGCGAGATCACGGGACGCAGCGTGACGGTCGGCGGGGCGCCGCTGATGACTGTCACTTACGAGCGGGACCTCCTCGGGCGCGTGATCGAGAAGACCGAGACGCTGGGCGGGCTGACCCATGTGGAGGGCTACGAATACGATCTCGCTGGCCGCCTGCGCGACGTGCTGCGCGGTGGTCTGCTGGACACCCACTATGATCACGACGGGAACGGCAACCGCCTCGCCCGGGTGACGACCACGTCCACCGAGACGGCTACGGTGGACGATCAGGACAGGTTGGTCGCGTACGGGAGCTTCACCTTCACGTACGACGACCGCGGGGTGCTTCAGAGCCGGACCGATACCACGATCGGGGCGACCACGTTCACCTGCTACGACGCGCTCGGGAACCTGCGGGAGGTGATGCTGCCGGATGGGACGGTCATCACCTACGTGGTGGATCCGCGCGGGCGCCGCGTCGGCAAGAAGGTCGACGGAGCGCTGGTCCAGAGCTGGATCTACCGGGACGCGCTGCAGCCTGCAGCGGAGATCGATGCCAGCGGGGCAGTGGTGGCGCGCTTCGTGTACGGCGACCGGCCCAATGTGCCCGAGGTGATGCTCAAGGGAGGGACGACGTACCGGATCGTGAGCGACCAGGTGGGCAGCGTGCGGCTCGTGGTGGACGCTGCCACCGGGAACGTCGCCCAGCGGATGGACTACGATGTCGACGGTCGGGTGCTGCTCGATACGAACCCGGGCTTCCAGCCCTTCGGGTTTGCCGGAGGGATGTACGACGCCGAGACCGGGCTGGTGAGGTTCGGGGCGCGCGACTACGACGCGGAGACAGCCAGGTGGACCGCGAAGGATCCGCTGCTGTTCGAGGGTGGGGATACCAACCTGTACGCGTATGCGCTGGGCGATCCGGTCAACAGGATGGATCCGACCGGGCGCTCCGCCGTGACCTGGGAGTGGGTGGGGACGCGCATCGTTGCGGTTGGAGGGGGCGTGGTCCTGCTCCCGGTGGCCATCCCCGCGCTGTGCGTCCTGCTGGCGTTGTCCCTCAAGGATGATGCTGCCGACGAGGATGAAATCGAGCGCTGCTCCCGGGTGCGGACAAGATGCGCGGAGACATGCTCCGACGAGACATTGCCGACCCATCAGTACGATGGAGCGCGATACCACAAATGTTACAGGGCATGCGTCGAGGCAGAGAACTGCTGGGGCGTATCCTATCCAGAATGATCAACAGGATTGGAGTCATGGTTCATGGACAAGAACACGGCCGAGCGCATTCTAGAAATCGCGTCTCGCTGCTCCCATCTGGCAGATTCGTCAGTCGAGCATGCGACACAGGGCTCATCAAAGGAAGAATTCGTCACTTACCGTCGACGGGCAGGCGCGATCATGGCGAGTCTCTTCGAGGAGATCATGGCGCCTATTTATGCAGAGCATTCTGATCTTGCCCCCGAGTGGTACAGAAAAATGGATGAGGAACGCTCTCTGAAGAAGCTGTGAGCGTCGAGGCACAATGCAATCATCTACGGCAAACAGGCTCCTCGGCACGATGCAGGAGGTCGTGGACGGGCTGAACCAGATCAAGGCGGAGATCGAGCGACGTTGCTCGCCACAGGAAGCAGCTCGATACGAGAGCCGACTGAGGCGGGTGATGGCGCAGGTCGATGCTGCCCGTCAGCATGTCATGGAGGCTTCTGAATAGTTACTGCATGATGATTGATCAGAGGCCGGCGCCGACAGACGTCGATGCTGACAGCAGGCGAAGTGCGCTTCGAAGCGCGCGATCACGACTCGGAAATCGATGGGAGAGACGAGGTAGCCCTCGGTGAGGAAGAGGGTCTTGCCGTCGCGAGAGAAGGCAGGGTGGGAGAGCATGATGCCGCGGTGGAGGACGTCGTCCGTGGCGGAGGCGGAGGCGGAGGCAGAGGCAGAGGCAGAGGCAGAGGCGGAGGTGGAGGCGGAGGCGACGGTGACGAGGTGGAGTTTGTGGATGCCGTTGTCGGCGTTGCGGATGTAGGCCAGGTGGGTGCCGTCGT
>NZ_ASRX01000137.1 GCF_000601485.1 Chondromyces apiculatus DSM 436 | reverse complement strand
CCACCGCCGGCGCCACCGCCGGCGCCACCGCTGGCGCCACTGTTGCCGCTGGCCCCGGTGGCGTCACCCCCGTGCCCGGCGTCCGTGCCGTACTGCATCCACCCGGGCGTTGCATGGGCCGGACTGTGCACCGCCTCGCGTCGCGCCTGCAACGTCCCGGTGTGCGCGTCCGCGCGGTCCGGCGGCTGGCGTCGCTGCCGGCCTGGATCCCCCGCTGCGCTGCGCCCGTGCGGCTCCCTCTCCGCGGCCCGTTCCCGTGCGGCTTGTCCTGTGCCGCTGCCCTCGCCTACGGTGTACGGGTCGCGCTTCCTCTTCCCCTCCTTACTTGGCTCCGAAGCCCTTTCGGTGACGACATGCACCTGACCTCCGCGTGGACCACCCTCCTCGCCTCTGGCCTGATGATCCTCGTCGCGTGTGGCGGCAACGTCGTCATCGACGGCGACCCCTCTGCGGGGTTCGGTGGCGCGGGCGGCACTGGCGCGTACACGGGCGTGGGGGCTGGTGCCCCGGCGACCAGCGGCACGGGCGGCGTCGGCGCGGGCAGCACCGGCACCAGCTCGGGCACCGCAGGAGGGGCGGGCAACGTGCCCGACGTCGTCAAGAACACCTGCCCTGACATCGCCGCCGAGCCGCTGGTGTGCGTCACCATCTCCGTGGAAGGCCTGGCCATCGTCTCGCCGGAGAGCGGTCAGCACTGCAAGCTCCAGCCGCTCTATGACCACCTCCTCGGCTTCGTGGGCTCCCTCGGGGTGATCGGCAACCACGTCTACTGGTGTGACGAAGACCGCGTGAGGCGCATCTCCCTCGACCACGGCGTCGTCGACAGCAGCGCACCTTACGCCTGCGACGCCGTCACCGAGTGGCAGGGCAAGCTGCTGGTCAAGCCGCAGGCGACCGGCAACGGCGACACCCTGGAGGTCTACGCCACGTTCGAGGACATCTCCGCGCGGGCCCCCGAGGCCGTGCTCCCTCCGGTCTACAACACGCGCCTCGCCACCAGCGCGACCACCCTCTACAGCGCCTGGCACGCGACGGACGAGATCGCGCGCGCGAAGCTGCCGACCATGGAGCCCGTGGCGTCGCTGTTCTTCTCGAACAACGACGACTGGGTGTACGGCATCTGGCCGAACGAGGACCAGGGAACCCTCCTCGTCATCCGCGACGAAGTCGACCTCATCACCCTCGATCTCGCCTCCGGAGCGAAGGTCGGCGGGACCGAATTGAGCTACTCCTTGTTCCCGATGGGCGGTCTCTCCTGCTGGCGCAATCCCTGAGGCGCCGCCTGCTCCGGGCGACCCTCGCGTGACCACGCTCCGACGTTCCTGCATCACCTCGCGTCACCCCGCCTCCTCGCCGAGGCACTCCAGGAGGCATGGCATGCACCGCGGTACGGCCCAGAAGATCCTTCTCGCTGCTGGCGTGGTGGCCACGCTCCTCGTGGCGTGTGGCGGCAACGTCGTCGTGGACCACGAGCTCTCGTCCGGATCGGGAGGCGCCGGGGGGTACACCACCGTCGTCGGCGTCGGCGCCGGTCAGCCCACGACGACCTCCTCCGTCACCTCGACTGGCGTGGGGGGAAACACGGGCGTGCCGGACACCATCCGGAGTGCCTGCCCCGAGCTCGCCGCCGAGATGCCCGTGTGCATCATGGTCGACTACGAGGGCATCGTCGCCGTCTCTCCGCGCACGGGTGAGCAGTGCCGGCTCCTTTCTGACCTCCAGGGAGCGATCACCAGCTCCGATGCCAGCTCCATCGCGGTGATCGGCGAGCAGATCCACTGGTGCAACTTCGAGTCGTTGAACCGGATCTCGCTCGAAGGGGTCGTCCGTAGCGTGCCGTACCTGTGCCAGGCCGTGACCACGTGGGAAGGCAAGCTGCTGGTCCGATCGTACGGGCAGGGTACGGAGACCCTGAAGGTCCATGGATCGCTCGAGGACATCGAGATGGGTGTGCCGCCCGAGGACATCTTCTACACCGACGATGACAACTCGCGGTGGGTCGCCAGCGAGACGACCTTGTACAGCGCCTGGCACTCCACATCCGAGATCAGGCGCGTGTCCTTCCCGTCCCTCGAACCGCAACCGAGCCTCGCTCTTCAGGGCTTCGACGGCTGGGTCATGGGCATGTGGCCGGACGAAGCGGAGGGCGTGATGCTCGTCAACTCCTACGGCCGCTTCCTCACGTTCGATCTCACCTCCGGCGCCAAGGTCGGCGAGGTCGTGACGTCCTCTGGCGATGGCATCCACTGCTGGAAGTAGGGGGCGCTCGGAATCCTGAACGCGCCCCGGACTTAAAGACCGAAGCTGAGCAGGTAGCCGGCGTCGGCGCGCTCCAGGGCCAGGTAGGCGGCTGCCAGCACCCCGAGGGCGCAGCAGAGTGACCAGCTTGTGCGCCCTGCGCTGCCCAGCTCTGGCAGCGCCACCCGCAGCGCGCGACCGGCGAGGGCCACCCCGAGCACCCCGACCCCGAGCCACACGAAGGGGCGCGGGTCTGCGCCGCCGTGCACCTTTGCCAGGATCGCCCCTGCGCCGCCCACGTAGAGCGCGGCGCCCACCAGCAGCGGGGTCGCGGCCTCTCGCAGTGCCGCCTCCCGCGTCGCGGCCTTCGCCTTCGCGAGTGCGCCCAGTGCTGCCAGGGCCACGAGCCCCAGCACCGCACCTGCCACCCAGCGCAGCGTCTCCCGCCGCGCGACCCGCACCACCTCCGCCTCCAGCGCTGGCGCCACGCCAGGGTGCTGCTTCACGGCTGCGCGCGCCGCCTCCAGGTCCCCTCGGCTCCGGTGGATCTCCACCACCCGCCCCAGGGTGAGCGCGCGCTTCAGCGCATCTGTCGCTGGGTCGTCCAGCACGGCTTCCAGCACCTCCAGCGCCTGATCGGCGCGCCCCAGCCGGTGCTCCAGCGCGTCTGCGAGGAGGAGCCGCGCCTCCACCCGCACCTGCCCGGGGGGAAACCCTGCCACCTCGCGCCCGAAGCCCTCTGCCGCCGCCGCGTCTCCGAGCCGACCGGGATCACGCCGCAGCGCCTCCAGGTGCGACAGAGGACCGAAGTCCCCCTCGGCGTGTGCTTCGAGGAACGCCACCCGGCTCCTCGCCAGGCGCGCGAACGGCGCGCTCGCATCGATGGCCAGCGCCTCGCGGTATCCCCCCAGCGCCTCCGCGAACCTGAACTGCGCTGCCGCCTGCTCCGCCTCCGCGAACCTGGCCTGAGCCCTCACCCGCGGCGTGGGCGGCATGGCCGGCGTGGCCACCTCGCCTTGCACCTCACCCCCGCGCCCCTGGTCCGCTTCCTCGGAAGCCACGCACGGCGCTGCGGCGTGCAGCAGCGCCATGCCGAGCGTCGCTGCGAGCGCTACCCGGCGCCTCCGAGGACCAGCCCGCGCTGCGTGCATCCCGGCGTCCTACGCTGGCTGATGCGCCCCGTCACGCCTGGGCACCGGGGCGCCTCACATCTCGATGGGCTCGCCCCGCATCTTCAGGATGGCCCGCGCCCTGAGCTGCTCCGGTGGCGAGAACGACCGCTCCAGCAAGGAGAGCACGGCCACCTGGCGCGCGTCGGGATCGGCGGTCGCGTCGGCGACCTTGGCCCGCGCTGCCCGGAAGGCGTCCAGCCGCTGCTCCCAGTCGCTCCGTTGCTGATCGAGCGTGCGCAAGCGCTCCGCGGCCTCGGGGCCCACGGTCGCCAGCCGGTGCTGGTGGAGTTCCGCCGCCGTCGCGCCTGCGGCCCGCATCGCCTCCTCCTCGGCGAACTGCTCGGCAGGGAGCCGCGACGCTGCCCGCGCCTCCCGGGCTTGCTCGGGGAGCTGGTTGGCGAGCGCGTCGAGCTTCGCTTGCCGCTCCTGCTCGGAGAGCGACCCGTCGCGCATCACCTCGCTCTGCGCCGCGGCCACGGCCGACTCCTGCTCCTCCGCGCCGAACAGGGCTTCGGCCTCGTCCTCGCTGAAGTGCTCGCGTCGCAGCCGGCGGATGCTCTCCAGCCGCGCGGACGGCTCCGCCTCCTTCTCCAGATCCCCGGAGAGGGAGCGCGAGGCCTCGCGCATGGCCAGGTACTTCTCGAACAGCTTCTCGGCCTGGCTCGCGGCGGGATCCTCGAGCCGCTCGTGGATCGCGGCGAGCACCCGGGCGCGCAGGGTGGCGTCGGTCTCTTCGCCGGTCGCCGACAGGAAGTAGTTGAAGAAGCGGATCACCTCCGGACCGAGCACGAGCCGCCCGCGGTCATCCACCCGCAGCGCGTCGTCGATCTCCGTCCCCTGGAGGGATCGGGGCAGGTTCGCGGCGGCTGCCTCCCCGGGAGAGGGCGCGGCAGGGGCGGCGGCTGTGGAGGATACCGGGCGCGCTCGGGGCGCCTCTGGCCGGCCCGCCGTCGCCGCGGCTTCGGGGCGCCGTGGACCGGGAGACGGAGGTGGCGCGCCGTCGCTTCCGCGCAGCCAGAGCGCGAGCGCTCCGGCCACCGCGACACCCCCGAGCGTTGCTCCTTGCCACCTCGTCTTCACGGCGCGTCCTCCCGGCTCCAAGGAAACCCAGGGCGAGGGGACGCGAGTCCCCTCGTGGAGACTCAGAGCCCCGCGCTCTTCAGCCGGTTCGCGTGGGTGCGGAAGACCGACTTGGGGTCGGTGGAGAAGAGCGCCGTGATCCCCACGAGCTGGTTCACCTCGTCGAGGTGGTTCATGTTGTAGTCGTCGCGCAGCACCGTGCCGAGGTGCGAGCTGCACTTGCCGACCAGGCCGTCGTCGGCCTCACCGTAGAAGGTGGACGTCAGCCCGAGCGCGTAGTCGCCGGCGTCGAACACGTTGGTCAGCACGCCGGTGCCGGACCACGAGTAGTACTTGATCCCGTCCACCGTGGCCGCGCCCTGGCCGCAGGTCGTCGAGGGGATGCCCGCGGGGTACTCCGCGTTGAACGTCGCCATCCCGCTCGCCGAGAGCGAGTCCAGGGCGGCGAGGGCGTCCTGGGGGTTCGAGTGGCCGCTCAGCAGGCCGAGCGCCGTCCCGAGCTTGTTGGCGAAGAACGACAGGACACCCTCGGTGAAAGAGCCACCCTTGACGTTGCCGCGGAGGTAGGTCGCGAACTCGGCGCCCTTGTGGGGAGACCCCACGGACGTCACCGAGGCCACCAGGTCGGGGCGCACGGAGGCCACGTAGCGGATGTCGAGGCCGCCGTGGCTGTGGCCGATGAGGTTCACCTTGCCCTTGCCGCTCCGGGCCGCGATGTCCTCGACCTGCGCGAGCAGCGCCTCTCCGCGCTCCTCCGTGGAGTTGAAGGCGGGCACTTGGGTCACGTACACGTCGGCGCCGCTGGAACGCAGGTTCGACTCGATGCCGTGGAAGTAGTCGACCACGCCGAAGAGCGAGTCGAAGCCCGCCATGCCGTGGGCGAGCACGATGGGGTACCTGGTCTGCGCATACGAGTCGCTGACGGCATCGCTGCTGTCGACGACCTCCTCGGTCCCCTCGTCCTCACCTGCGCCGGCACATCCGATCACGAGCGCCGCCTGCGCCATGAGCATCGCGCCCCGGACCATCCACCGACCCAGCACCGACCGCTCCGACCTTTGCTCTTTCATCCGCCTGCCTCCTGACGCAGCGCTTCATGGCAACCCCCGTGCCTCTCTTGATGCAGTGCGTGAAAGCGTTGTTTCGTGCGCGAAAAACCGCCCAGGTGAAACTCCCCTGACGCAGCGCTGAAAACGCCACCGTGCGGTTGTAAAGGGACGGAACGATTGCGTGGTCCGGGTGAGCCATGATTGACCCAGTGGGTCATCGATGTACCAGCTCCGGGGATCCACCCTGGTGGGGTCAGGGCGTCACTGGCAGTACGCGCGGCTCACTCGATGGGGGTCAGCGGCGCGGCGGTGGTGGAGCCGGCGCCGAAGAACTCGAGGAAAGCCGGCGCGCTCGGGATGGGGATCTCGGAGGTGCTCGCGTTCTCGAGGTTGATCTTGATGAGCGCGCCCTCGGCCGTGAAGCCGTAGGCAGAGCCGCCCCAGAAGGCCAGCCCGAAGACGTCCTGGTAGTTGAGCATGCCGATCACGCGCTTGAGCTTCCCGTTCGCCGGGTCGACCTCGACGATGCAGTCGTCGCAGTCGGCGCCCGTCACGGTGAGGTACGTCCCGCCGCCGATCACGGAGACGATGTCGCCGCTGGAGTAGTAGCCGCCGATGGGGTTGCTGGTGTCGACCAGCTCCCCGAGGGTGCTCAGGAATCCGGTCGTGGTGTCGATCCGCACGTAGGTGGCGCTGTTGTAGCCCACGAGCGCCTCCTCATCGGGATCGACGGTGCCCTTCGGGACGAAGGAGAGCGAGTTCGGGTAGCTGCCGTCCGCGAGCTTGGTGCACTTCGCGGTCTCCTTGTCGATGCTGAAGAGACTCCCGAACGTGGCCCCGAACATCTGCCCTTGCTCGTTGACGGCGATGTCGATCACGTTGTCGACGCAGCCCACGAAGTCCGCGACCTCTTTCACCTCGCGGGTGTTCGGATCGAGGCGGAAGAGCGTGCGCGCGCTGTGCGCGAAGACCTCGGCGTTCTCCTGCTCCTCGCCCGGCCCTCCGGCCCCGAGCCCGAGGTCTCCCCCCGTCCCCGAGCCCCCGCCGCCATCGCTGCTGCTGCCAGATGCGCCGCTGCCCTGAGACCCGTCCGAGCCCGACGCCGAGCAGCCCATGGCGAGGAGTGCCCCCACGCCGAACGCCCAGTGCCAGCCAATCCCCAGAAGCAAGCGAGGTGCGCGCATCATGGGGTGATTATCGGCGCCCTGCTCCCCCCCGTAAAGTCACCCCTTCTTTTCGCCGTCTTCTCCGTGTTCTACGCGAGCGTCACGCGCCTCGAGAGCGTCGGTACGAGGAGCCAGCGTGCCTTTCGGCATCTGTACCCGGAGCACCTCGGCCTCCGCGCCGGGCTTGCTGGCCGCTCCGAGGGGCGCTCCGAGGGGCGCTCCGAGGGGCGCTCCGAGGGGCGGTGGTGCGGCGCCCGCGCCGCCTGCGGGAGCGATCGGCACCCTCGACGCGCTGGCGCCATGGACGACGAGGCTGGGGCCCCGGCGCACCCGCGCGAACTGCTCCTCGCGGCCCCGGTAAGGGCAGTGCCGGCAGCCGGAGTTGCAGCAGTAGCCGCGCTTGAGGTGGAACGCCGACGTGAAGACGTAGCGCCCTCCTTCGAGGTAGTAATCCTCCCCTTCGACGAGCTTGATCTGCTTGGTGCCCATCGGGATGCCGGCCGGCAAGCTTCGATGCTACCCGGGATGCGCTGCCTGCGCCATCCTGCGTCCTCCGCGTGCGTCCTCGGCGTGACCTCGTACGCCAGCGGCGCTGCACAAGCTGACCCACGATCCAGGTCCTGATTTCCCGGAACGATGCGCCTGCACCCCCATCTCCTCTCCTTCGTCGCTCCCCTCATCGCAGTCGCTGGCTGCGATGGCTGCCGCAACGATCGCCCCTACACGCCCTACACGCTCGACGCGACGGCGCCGTCCTCGTCCTCGTCCTCGTCGGCGTCGTCGCCTGCGGCGCCTCCGTCTGCCGGAGCCACCGCGTCTCCCGCTGGCATCGGCGCTGGCGACGGGTCGCCACCCGGCCCCGATGCAGGCGCCGACGGTGGCGCCTTCACGGCAGTGCAGGTCGGTACAGCGCCGCCCGAAGGAGGCAAGCGCTGGCCACTCGATGGAGGCCGCATCGCTGAGGCCCCTGCAGGCCGCAGCCTGGAGACGGGCCTCGTGGTCGACGCAGACGGCGACGGAGCCCGCGACCTGCTCGCCTGGGCGCGCGCTCCCGACGGTCTGCGTGGCGAGCTGGTGTTCATGTCCGGCGCTCCTGCGGCTCCCGCCGGTGCCCGCACCCTGGCCGCACTTCCAGCAGGGATCGCGCCCTCCGGGTGCACGCCGCGCGCGTCGCTCGCGCAGATCAGCGCGCTCACGGTCGGTCTGGCCATCACGCCGAGCTGCCCCGACGCGCAGCAGGAGGGAGCCAGCCGGTGGCTCGCGCTCCTGCGCACAGGCGCGCCCGCGACGCCAGCCCCCCCAACGCTCGCGCTGGAGGTCCGGATCCGTGGCCTTCCAGGCACCATGAGCTGGGCGATCCCGGCAGGCACTGCGCCCGGAACCATGTCGCCAGCGGGTGCCAGCGCGTCCCTCGACCTCGCCGTGGCGACCTCCGACCGCGATGGCGACGGGCGCGAAGACCTGGAGATCCGTGTGACCTTCACCGCGGGACCTGAGCCGGGCAGCGCTCCGTCAGAGGGGCAGGGGACCGCGGGCGAGGTGCCAGGGAGCGCTGCGGGTGCGCCTGGTGCGTCTGGTGCGCCTGACGCGCCTGACGCGCCTGGCGCGACCGGCGCGACCGGCGCGACCGGCGCGTCGCCCGAGGCGTCAGGTCAGCCCTCCGCCGAGAAGGGGCCATCTTCAGCAGCGGGCGCCGCAGGCACCACACCGCGGGTGGCTCCCTTGTCCGTGCCGTTCTGGTTCCTGGATCGGCCCTCGGGGCTGGCGCGCGATGCGTCGCAGCCCGGGGCCGCGCTGAAGGCGCTCGCCGACGCGCTGCTCGGAGACGCTGGCACCAAGGCGCGCGCATCCGAGGTGCCGGCACGCGCACAGGCCATCCGCAAGCTGCGCTCCCTGCTCTGCGAGGATGCAGGGGGAAGCGTGGCCGTCACGATGAGCGACGGCCCCACCCGGTGCGGTGAGCTGGACCTCGACAAGACCCTCGGCCGCGCCGAGACGCGGGCACGAGGGCGCTGAAGACCAGCTCGGCGCCGGCTCCTTCAAGCTAGCTCCGCGCCGGCTCCTTCGAGCCGGTCCGGCGCCAGCTACTTCTTGTTCACGCGCTCGAGATACTTGCCGTCGGCCGTGTCGATCTTGATCCACTCCCCCTCCTGGACGAAGAGGGGGACGTTCACCACGGCGCCCGTGGAGACGGTGGCCGGCTTGGTGGCGCCGCTCGCGGTGTCACCCTTCACGCCGGGCTCGCTGGAGACGATCTGCAGGGTCACGTTCGCCGGCAAGCTGACGCCGATCGCCAGGCCGTTGAAGATGGTCACGTCCACCGAGGAGTTGTCGCTGAGCCAGCGCGCATCGTCGCCGATCTTGTCCTCAGAGACCGGGATCTGCTCGCCCGTCGCGGAGTCCATGAACACGTAGTCGGAGCCTTCCTTGTAGATGTACTGGAGCGTGCGCTCCTCGACATCGGCCGGCTCCAGCTTCTCACCCGACTTGAAGGTGCGCTCCAGCACGGCGCTGGTGGCCATGTTCCGGATCTTCACCCGCGTGAAGGCCTGACCCTTCCCAGGCTTGACGAACTGGAAGTCGACGACCGTGTAAGGCTGGCCGTCCAGCATCATCTTCAGACCTTTTCTGATGTCACTCGTGTCCATACGCTGGGTCCTGGTAGGGTTGGGGGCGGCCGTTTACCATAGCCACGCCCTCTTGCACAGAGCGCACGCGTGGCGGATGACAGTGCCATGGAGAAGATGCGCGACTTCGACGATGAACTCCGGGAAATCAAGCGGGAGATCGTGGAGTCACGGGCGCTCATCATCAAGACGAACAACCTGACGAACGCGCTCGCCGCAGACCTGAAGAGCATGTCGCGCCGTCAGGTGGGCAACGAGCGGCGTGCGTTCTGGAACAGCGCGAGCGCCAACATTCTCTTCGTCGTGGTGGTGATCGGGGTCGTCAAGCTGGCCTGGGACGCGCGCGTGGAAGCGGTGCAAAGCGAGACGCGCGGGATCGGCGAGAAGCTTCTGAAGCACGAGGCCGACCTGAAGGCGTTCCAGACCCGGAGCGATGAGCGCGCCCGGGCGGAGAGCGCGGCGGCGGCGTACTACGAGCTGATCCGGGCCGAGCGGCGGCAGGATGTGATCGAGGGGTTCGACGCGATCCGGAAGGAGCCGATCTCGCGGGCAGAGCTGGCGTTCTTCACGGACGCGGTGGAGCGGGTGCGGGCGGAGCTGTCGATCAAGTCGTACCAGACGGGGCTGGATCACATCCGGACGGGGCGGTGGCACGAGGCGGCGGTGGCGTTCGAGGATGCGATCCGTCAGAAGGAGACGGCGGCGCATACGCCTTCGGCGCGGCTGAATCTGGCGCGGGCGTACCGGAAGTTGAACCGGCAGCGGGATGCGATTCCGGTGCTGACGACGCTGTCGGAGGCGTCGCCGGATCGGGAGGTGATGGATGATGCGACGCTGCTGCTGGCGGAGTGTTTGATCGACATTCAGGCGTGGAATGATGCGAAGACGACGTTGCGGTCGTTCATTCGGCGGTTTCCGGACAGTCCGCTGATCAACGATGCGCGGATGGCGCTGGCGGACATCTCGATCAAGCACTGACAGGCGCTGAGGGGGGATGGGGGGCGCGGGGCTTCTGGGCGTCGTCCCGGAGGAAGGCGGGAGAGGGGTGGCG
>NZ_ASRX01000136.1 GCF_000601485.1 Chondromyces apiculatus DSM 436 | reverse complement strand
CGAGCGCGGCGAGCGCGGCGAGCGCGGCGAGCGTGACGGGCGCGGCGAGCGCGCCGGCAGCGACAACCTCCGCGTCCGCCGCTACGTCGCCAAGTACACCATCAACCCCGCCATCGCCCACGGCGTGGGGCATGTCATCGGCTCGGTCGAGGTCGGCAAGCTCGCCGATCTCGTCCTGTGGAAACCCGCCTTCTTCGGCGTCAAACCCGAGCTGGTCCTCAAGGGCGGCGTCATCGCCTGGGCCCAGATGGGCGACCCCAACGCCTCCATCCCCACCCCGCAGCCCGTGCGCATGCGCCCCATGTTCGCCGCCCACGGCCGCGCCCCTGGCCGCGCCTCCTTCGCCTTCGTGAGCCGCGCCTCCCTCGACACCGGCGCGGTCGCCTCCTACGGCCTCACCAAGCTCCTCGAACCCGTGCGCGGCTGCCGCAGCCTCGGCAAGAAGGACATGCGCCTCAACGACGCCCTGCCCGCCATCTCCGTCGACCCCGAGAGCTACGTGGTCCGCGCCGACGGCGAACACCTCACCTGTCCCCCTGCCGCCCGGCTCGCGCTCGCCCAGCGCTACTTCCTTTTCTGAGGTCTCCCCGCCGCCCCCTGCGATGACCTCAGCCCTGCTCCTCCTCCAGCTCGCCGACTCCGCCTTCCCCACCGGCGGCTTCGCCCACTCGGGCGGCCTCGAAGCCGCCACCCAGCTCGGCGAGATCGCCGGCGCGCAGGGCCTGGAGCGCACCCTGATCCAGAGCCTCCACCAGGCCGCGCGCGCCTCGCTCCCCCTCGTCCTCGCCGCGCACGCGGACCCCTCCCGCCTCGCCGAGCTGGACCACCTCTGCGACGCCTTCACCACGGGCGCGGTGGCCAACCGCGCGAGCCGCGCCCAGGGACGCGCCTGGCTCGCGGCCGCGGCTGCGGCCTTCGGCATCCCCGCGCTCGGCGACCTGCGCAGGACCCTCCGCGCCTCCCTCGACCCCGGCCACCTCGCGCCCGTCTTCGGCGCCGTCACCGCCCACCTCGCCCTCGCGCGCGCCGACGCCGCCCTCCTGTTCCTCTTCCTGCACCTGCGCGGCATGGTCTCCAGCGCCGTGCGGCTCGGCCTCGTCGGCCCCCTCGAAGCGCAGTCGCTGCAGGCCCGCCTCGCGCCGACCCTCGAGACCCTCCGGGCGCGCGCCGACGGCCTCACCGAGGCGGACCTCGCCACGACCGCGCCCTTGCTCGATCTCTTCCAGTGCCACCACGACAACCTCTATTCACGCCTGTTTTCGAGCTGAGCGGAGAAGCCTCATGTCCGATCACGCCTCCCAGGGTTCGCCACACACCCACGCCCCCGGCGGCCACGGCCACGGCTACGGCCACGGCCACGGCCACGGCCACGCCCCCGCCCACACCCACGAGCGCTGGGAGGGCCCCGGCCACTACCACGAGCGCGCCAGACCCCTCGACCGCGACTACGCGGAGCGCGCGTTCACGGTGGGCATCGGCGGCCCTGTCGGCAGCGGCAAGACCGCCCTCGTCCTCGCCCTCTGCCGCGCCCTGCGCGACCGTGTCGGGCTCGCCGTGGTCACCAACGACATCTTCACCCGCGAGGACGGCGAGTTCCTCCTCCGGCACCAGGCCCTCCCCGCGGACCGGATCCGCGCCGTCGAGACCGGAGGCTGCCCCCACGCCGCCATCCGCGAGGACATCGCCGCGAACCTCCTCGCCCTCGAAGAGCTGTCGGCCGCGCACCGCCCCGAGCTGCTCCTCATCGAGTCTGGCGGCGACAACCTCGCGGCGAACTTCAGCCGCGAGCTCGCGGACTACATCATCTACGTCATCGACGTCGCCGGTGGCGACAAGGTGCCCCGCAAAGGCGGCCCCGGCATCACCCAGTCCGACCTGCTGGTGATCAACAAGACCGACCTCGCCCCCGCCGTCGGCGCTGACCTCGGGGTCATGGAGCGCGACGCCAAGGCCATCCGCGGCGAGGGGCCCATCGTCTTCGCCCAGGTGACGCGCGGCGTGGGTGTCGACGCGATCGTCCACCTCGTCCTCCACGCCCACCAGCACGCGCTCGGCATCCCTCACGGCGACTGAGCTGATCTGATTGCGCCGAGCGACGTTGCGCAGACCTGGCGCAATCCGTGAGAGGCCTGCGCAACGCCCGCATTCCACACCCGGCCCCGACGCCGTGGCGCTGCGCGCGACCCCCGCGAAACCGCAGCGCGCGGCCCGGGGCGCCGCTGGCTCGCGTCTTGCCACTCGCGTCTTGCCATCTGAGGAGCCCAGGAAACGAGGCTTCATGAAGCCGCCGGTGCCGGGCACTGGCAGGCATGGCCATCGCCGCGCCTCTTCGAGGCTTGCATGAAAGCCCGCAGAAAAGGACCCACGCCCATGCGCTCTCTTCAGGGACGCCGCTTCGACAACCCCCTCTTCCACGGCGCGCTGCTCGCCACGCTGCTCCTCGGCGCACCCGGGTGCACCGACGGCGACCTCACCGTGACCTTCGTGGACGTCCACGTGACCGAGGCGGGCGAGATCACGCACCGCCGCGACCTCACGGGCCTCGCGGTGAATGCCTACGTGCCTGGCGGCGCAGGTAGGGACCTCACCGGGCTCGAAGGCCTCGTCTCCGAGGAAGGGGTGCTCACCTTCGTGGACGTCCCCGAGGGCGAGGTCTACGTGCGCGTCTCCGGGGAAGGCAGCGACGAGATCATCGTCACCTCGGAGCGCGAGCTGGACCTCGGCGTTCGTCTCCTCGGCAGGCCCGACGCCCGCAAGGCCACGGTGCCCACCCCGATCGCGCTCGACATCGAGGGCCTGAACCCCTGGCAGGGAGGAGACGAGCTGCGCGCCTTTGCGCTCGGCGCGGGCACGTATGGCTGGCTCTACCCCACCAGCTCCGACACTGCCGACCCCGGCGTCACCTCCCTCGAAGCCAGCGTCGACGCCTCCCTCCTGCTGTCCCCTGGACTCATCGAGGGAGAGCGGGGCGATCGGGCGTACCTGACCCAGCTCGTCTCGCATCCTCTCGGGGAGGAACCCTGGGGCTACACCTCGATCGGCAAGGTGTTCACGCCCGCGCCCTTCACGCAGGTCGAGGGAGAGACCTCGACGTGGCGCGGCAGCATGGTGGACGTCCCGCAGGAGGAGCTGCACATCGACTGGCAGCGCTCCCGCTTCGCCGCCCTGGCCGCGCAGGTTCACCCCGCGGCCGTCGGCGCTGGCCACTGGGCATCCCTGTACGCCGACCCGGACGGGCAGCGCCTTTCGGAGTCCTTCACCCCCGATCTGCTCTCGATCTTTCACATGACGCCGGACGACGTGTCGTTCGACCTCACCTACGGGAACCCCTTTCCTGCGGGCTGGAGCGTGGTCGGCGACGTGGGAGCCACGTTCCTTGTCGAGATGCCGGTGCCCGACGCCGAGGCGACGGTGCGTGTACGTGGCTACGTGAGTGTGGCGCGGCAGGCCGAGGCGATGGGGACGAGCACGCTCGTACCCGAGGTCGCGCCACCGACCGGCCTGCAGATCGACGGACGGGACGCGCAGGTCGAGCTGCGCGGCGTGGGCACCTCGCCCACGGTGAGCGTCGTGGACGCCGGATCTCCCGGCGCCTTGACGTACACGTTCATGCTCTCCCGGCTGGACGTGGCGGCGGCGAAGCTGGAGACGGTGACGGTGCTGCGCTCCGACCATCCCTCCGTGAGCCTCGGCATCCCGGGCCTGCTCGAGGAGGGCTCCTGGTATCACCTGCGCGTCACCGCGCAGACCCGGAGCGCGCCCGTGGTGGAGCGGAAGGCCATCCCCTGGGACGGCGCGTATGCCATGGTCCTCTCGGGCTTCTTCACCCCCTGAGCTGCGGACCCGGACCGCGGCGCATCAGGGCGAGCAGCACCTCCGGGTGGCGCCCGCGCAGCATCTACAGCCGCGCCTCCCCGGGGCTCGCAGGAGAGCCTGCAGGAAAGGACCACGCATCATGCGCTTTCTTCAGGGACGCCGCCTCGACGCCGCCTTCTTCCACTTCTTCCACAGCGCGCAGCGCGCGGCGCTGCTCACTGCGCTGCTCGTCGCCGCGCCCGGGTGCACCGACGGCGACCTCACGGTGACCTTCGTGGACACCCACGTGACCGACAGGGGCGAGATCCAGGAGCCCCGCGGCCTCACCGGCCTCACGGTGAACGCCTACACCCTCGACCGGGACGACGGCGGTCTCAGGAAGCTCGACGGGCACGTGTCGGACGAGGGCGTGTTCACCTTCGTGGACGTCCCGAAAGGCGACGTCCACCTGCACGTCAAGGGGCAGGGCAGCAACGAGGTGATCATCACCTCGGAGCGGGAGCTGGACCTCGGGGAGCTCACCCTCGGCAGGCCCGACGCCAGGCTGGCCACGGTGCCGACGGCGATCGCGCTCGACATCGACGGCTTGAGCCCCTGGCAGGACGAGGACGGGTTGCTCACGTACGCGCTTGGCTCCGGCACGTTCGGGTTCCTCGATGACACGCTCGAGCGCCCCCTCTCGGCCGGCACCACGGCCCTGACCACGACCGCCGACGCTTCCCTGCTGCAGGTCCCCGGGGTCACCGAGAGCAGCCGGGGAGATCGGGTGTACATGACGCAGCTCGTGACGCGCCCGTTCGGGGAGGGGGAGGCCAGGCGCTACTGGTCTGTCGGCAAGGTGTACGCGCCGCCTTCGTCCTTCACCCTGGTCGAGGGCGCGACCTCGGCATGGTCCGGGACCATGGCGGACGTGCCGCAGATCCCGCTGCACCTCGACTGGCGGCGTGCCGAGTTCGCGGCGCTGGCTGCCCAGGTGCATCCGGCGGCGGTTGTCGATCGCCACAGCGTCTTCCTGACCTCTCAGCCCGCCGGAGAGCGGGTGGCGGCGTCGGTCTCTCCGATGCTGCTCTGGCTCGACGATCCAGCGTCGGAGGACGCTGCGCTCGACCTCACCTACGGCAACCCCTACCCATCGCACTGGAGCGCCGTCGGCTCGGTGTACACCAGGTTCTACGTGGACCTGAAGGTGCCCGACACGGGGCTGACGGTGCGCCTCGACAGCCTCCTGAGCGTGTCCCGGCATGCCCGCGCCATGGGGACCAGCGCGCTCGTGCCGGTGGTCACTCCGCCGAGGGGGCTGCAGATCGACGGGATGGACGCGCAGATCACCCGGCGAGGCGTGGGAGCGTCGCCCAAGGTGAGCATCGCGGAGACGGGAGCCTCGGGGGCCCTGTCCTACACCTACGCGCTGTACCGGCTGGCACCGGGCAGCACGTCGATGATGCTGGTGGGGGTGGTGCACACCGAGCGCACGGAGATCGGGCTGGAGCTGCTGGGCGCTCTCCAGCAGGGCTCCTGGTACCAGGTGCGCGTCACCGCGCAGCCCCGGAGCGATCACGCGGTGAACCGCAGGTCCGTCACCTGGGACGGCGCGAGCGCGGATGTGATCTCGGGCCTCTTCACGCCCTGAGCCACAGAAGGGGGGCAGCTCAGTACAGGGGGCGCATTCGGAGCGACCCGAAGAGCCGCGCCAACCCTTGCAAGGCAGGCTCCAGAAGGGCTACGCACACGCCTTTGCTCGGAGCACCCCCCGATGCCGCGGGCGGTGAGCGTTCACGACTTCCACCCGAAGGAGCCCTGCGCATGATCATCCGTGTCGCCACGTACGGGAGCGTCGACGTCGTCGAAGCCGAGGTCGACGAGACCGGAGAGGTGCGCGCGCGGCGGGTCACGTTCGACACGAGCGACGAGGGGCCGCTGTGCCTCCGGAGCGGCGGCGCGTGGGTGGGAGCGGTGCGCGAGGCGACGCCTTTCCGGCTCACCCCCGAGGCCCACGCCCGGCTCGTGGCCGACGTCGGCGTCTTCCGTGGGCGTCTGGGCTGCGAGCCGCAGGAGCATGGCCCGCCCCCCTGGCACACGCAAAAGGCGGTCCTCACCCTCGTGGAGGGTGGCCGCGTCCTCTTCGAGCACGAGGTGCAGTACGACGACGCCGACGATGACGACGATGACAACGCCGGCGCGGGCAAGCGCTCCATCGACGAAGGCAGCCCCCTGGATCTCGAGGTGTTCGCGGTGTGGGACGCGCATGTCGACGCGCTCCTGCCCCCGGAGGTGATCAAGGAGACCGCGCTCTGGGACACGGACCTCGGCGACCTGGATGACGCGCGTCCACGAACGCCACCGGAGGGGACCCCGCCCATGACCATCCGGCTCGCCAGGTACTCCCTGATCAGCACCCTCGAGGCCGAGGTCGACGAGGCGGGCAAGTTGCGCTTGCGATCCGTCTCTTTCGCGAGGAGCGAGGACGGCTCGTACCGGGCCAGGAGCGGTGGCGCGTGGGTGGGAAAGGTGAACGACAAGCTCATCGGCCGGATCCCTGCGGCGGTCCATGCCCAGCTCGTCGCCGACGTCAGCGGGTTTCGGGGGCGCGAAGGCCGCAGGTTGCCGGAGAGCGGTCTGAGCTCCAAGCGCATGTTCCGCGCGGTCCTCACGCTCCTGGAGGATGGCCGCGTCCTCTTCGAGCACGTCGTGGCGTTCGACAGCGACGAGGGAAGGCGTCGCATCCTCGACCAGGAGCCCCTGGACCTCGACGTGTTCAAAGTGTGGAACGCGCACGTCGACGAACTCCTGTCGGGTCGGGTGTTCCAGAAGAAAGAGCCCGGGGAACCGGAGGACGAGGACGAGAGCGACGAGAGCGACGAGAGCGACGAGAGCGACGAGAGCGACGAGAGCGACGAGGACGAAGGGCCCGTAGGGCTTCAGGGACGCGCCCTCTCCCAGGCCCTCCTGGAGGTGATCCGGCGTCGGATCGGGGTCGAGCCCACCACGGTCATCGACCCCCTCCAGCTCCACCGCGGCGGCGGCGTCTCGGTCCTCCTGGCCTCGCACCCGACGGGCACCCACTTCTTCATGACCAGCGGGCTCGCCGGTCGCGCCTGCCACTACGAGCTGTCCATCGCCGTCCCCGGGGATCCGGCCTCCCCGCCAGTCTGGCCCGGCGCGCTCCTGCGGCACGCCGCGCGCCACGCGCAGAACGAGCGCCCCTTCAAGCGCGGCGAGACCATGAGCTTCGCCACCTCCCTCGCCCGCGTCCCCTTCCCCGAGCACACGCCCGCCGACCCCCGGGTGGGCGACACCGGTGCGCAGCGGGCCTTCCTGACCGTCGTCGAGCCGCTGTGCGCGGGCGAGGAGGGCATCGAGAACAGCGTGCTCCGGCTCTACGGCATCACCGAGGGCGAGCGCCGCGCCTGCGAGCTGTGGTCCCCCTCGGGCGTCGCTGCGCTCATCGCGCGCGCCTCCCCGGCCCTCGTCACCGACCTCGCCCGCGCCGACTGGAGCCAGCGCGACGGCTTCTGGGATCGCGTGACCGAGGGCGCCACGCGGGAGGGCTGCTCCACCGCGGCGCTGGTGCTCCCCCGCGTGCGCGTCCGCGTGGACGCAGGCGTCGCCCACCTCTCCCTGAGCGGCGGCGACGACGCACGTCACCTCGCGCGCGTGCTCGGCGCCCGCCTCGCCAGGCGAAAGCGGCTTCTCGTGCACGAGCCGGACGACGCCCCCGGGACCATGATCGGCTTCCTCCCCGGGCCGCGGCGCTCGGCGCGCCAGCAAGGCCCGGTGCTGGTGATCACCCTGCCCGCCGAGGACCCGCTGCTCTCTGCGCTCGCCGCCGGCCCGCCGCAGGTCGAGACCACCTTGCCCCTGCGGTGATCGCCGCCCGGGCTCCTGCTCCCCGCCCTCCAGGCGTCGCGCCGCTCCGGGCCTGACGCCCGTCGCCTCAGGAAACGGACAGTGTCTCCGGCCGCATGTATCAGTGCTTGCGCCGCACCTGCAGCGACCCGAAGAACCGCACCGCCCGCGCGTCCTGCTGCACGTCCTCGCGCGTCGAGGCCACGCCCACCGAGATCATCCGCGTCCCCACGAACACCACGTGGAAGCAGAAGTGGTGCTCCTTCCCCCGGTAGCGGCCGCGCAGCTCCCAGGCAGGCTTGCCCGGGATCCGGGTGATCGTGAGGTCCTCGAAGGGCGTCGCCGGGCCGCCCGGGAGATCGCCCGGCAGCAGCTCCTTCAGCGCGCGGGGCGGCTCGTCGCCCTTGGTCTCCAGCCACGCCGACGGCACTTCTCGGTGGAACACGGTGAACATCATCTGCTCCTCGCCCCCGAGGAACAGGGAGTGCATCGCGGCCTCCTCGGTCGCCTCGCCTTCGGTCTCCGCCAGCATCACGGCGGCCTCGGGCAACGACACGGTGAACCCCCCGTCGGCGGACGCGTGCACCCGCCAGGGCAGCGCGAGCTGAAACGACGAGAAGAAGCGCTCCGCGTCCTTGCGATCGATGTGGCCCGACGGCGCCCCCACGGTGAGCAGGTACGCGCTCCCCCCCACCGCGAACGCCCGCGCCAGCACGTGCTCCGTCCACCCCGACGGCCCCGCCGCCCGCCCCTCCACCGCCCGCCCCTCGAATCCCTGGTGCGTCAGCGTCTGCGCCTCCCCGGTCTCCTCGATGCCCGAGAGCGCCATCGCGACCAGCGTGCTCGCGTCGAGCACCGGCTCCGGCCACCCCTCCGTGAGCCGCAGCCGCCACACCGCGTAGTCCGGCGTCGTCTCGTCACCGTCCGCGAGCCTCAGCCCGTGCAGCTCCACCACGCCCCCGCGCCGCCCTACCCAGCGCTGCCGCTCCTCCCGCGGCGCCCCCGGCATGGACACGTGGATCCCCTCCACCCCGAGCGACGCCCGCGGCCAGGGGCGAGGCGCCTCGGCGCTCTCCGGCGGCTTCGTCACCACGGCAGGCGGCGCGCTCCCGCACCCCGCCACGAGCCCTGCCAGCGCCAGCAAGGCTGCGCCCTTGCGTCCTGCCCCGCGCCTCTCCCTGGCCTCCATCGCGGCCTCCATCGCGGCCCTCATCGCGGCCCTCATCGCGGCCCTCATCGCGTCACCTCTGCGGCTCCTCCCGGTGGCGCTCATCGCCCCGCCCCCCCGGCGCCCTTGTCGCCCGCCTTCGCGCCCTTGTCGCCCGCCTTCGCGCCGGCCTTGTCGGCGGCCCGTTTCCTCGCGCTCACCGGCGTGATCCCCAGCGCCTCCAGCGCCGGCCGCGCCTTGTCGGCGGCGCCCACCACCACCACCCGCATCTCCTCGCTGCGCACCTGCCCCTGGATCATCCCGCGCAGCGCCTCGGCGGGCAGCGTGCGGATCGCGTCCTGCTCCGCGAAGACCCGCGTCAGGGTCACGTCCGCGTCCCCGAGGCGCGTCAGCGTCCGGGCCAGCGCCTCGCTGCTCCCCAGCAGCTTCGCCGCCCGCGCCGCCACGTCGTCCTGCAGCGCCTCCAGCACCGCGTTCGTCAGGAGCTGCGTCTCCACCATCTGCAGCCCCAGCCTCACCGCCACCACGAACCGCGCCGCGTCGTCGGGCTGCACCCGGCCCCCGAACTCGAACAGCGGCTGCTCCCGGCGCCACCGCACCCACGAGAACGTCTGCGAGACCCGCTTCGGCAGCATCTGGTTCACGTGGACCCAGACCACCTGCGCGATCAGCCCCCGCAGCTCCGTCGTCACCGGCAGCTCCGCCCCGTCCGGGTCCCGCAGCGGCAGCGTCACCGCCACGTCCACCTCCTCGCGCCCCGGCTCCTCGACCAGGAAGAGCCCCCGCGCGAGCTGCGCCCCCGGCTCCCCCCGACTGGCCTTCCGCGCCCCTGCCGCCGGCCCCTTCCCGTCTCCCTCACGCGCGCCTCCTGCTGGCGACGCCGACGTCGCCGGCGCCGCCGCCAGAGGCGCGAGCATCGCCCGCACCGCCGCCGTCGCCACGTCCCCCACGATCGCCACGCTCAGCGCCTCCGGCCGGAGCGCCGCCTCTCTCTGGCGCAGCACGTCCGCGGCCTTCAGCGTCCGCAGCGCCGACACCTCCTTCTCCGCGTTCACCCGGTACGGGTGCCCCGGCGCGAACAGGCTCTCGTCGATGCGCCGCCGCATCTGGTCGTGCATCCCCTCCGCCCCGAGCTGCTCGATCTGCGTGAGCCGCCGCTTCCGCGCCTCCTCGAACGTCTCCGCGTCCAGCGCCGCGCGTGGCCCGAGCCCCCGCCACACCGCGCGCAGCGCCTCCTCCAGCGCCTCCGGCGTCACGCTGAAGCCCAGGAAAGCGTCCTCCTCGTAGGCCAGGAACCCCTGCGCCGCCCCCAGCGCCCGCAGCTCTTCCCCGAGCGTGCGCGTGCTCCCCGGCGCCTTCGCGCCCAGCAAGAGCTCCCCCGCGAGCGTGCTCACCCCGGCCTTCGACGACCCCGCCCAGGGCACCCGCACCGCCACGTGCACCAGCGGCACCTCGTGCCGCTCCACCACCGCCACCCGCTGCCCGCCGGCCAGGTGGAACGCCTCCACGCGCGGCGCGGCCACCGTCGCAGCCAGGGCCGGCAGCGGCGGCACGTAGCGGAAATCTTCGTCCCCCGCCTCGCTCGCGCCTGCCACGTCCGCGCCGCCGCCCGGCACCGACGCCACGGCCACGGGCGCAGGCCCCGCCCCCTCTCCTCCGGCCGACGCACACCCGCTGAGGAGCAACGCCGCCGCCACACCGGCAAGGCCTCGCCGCATCGCTCAGTACCCCCTCATCCCCGGGAGCAGCGAAGACACCGCGCCCGCCGCGCCCTGCTGAGC
>NZ_ASRX01000135.1 GCF_000601485.1 Chondromyces apiculatus DSM 436 | reverse complement strand
CTCTCCGGCGCCACCACCCCCTCTGGCGCGCCCACCCCCTCTGGCCCCCACCTCACCCTCTCCGGCGCGCCCACCTCCTCTGGCGCGCCCACCCCCTCTGGCCCCCTCTCCACCCCGCCCTCGCGCGCGCGCCTCGCCTGGCTCGCCCTCCCCCTCGCTGGCGTGGCCATCGCGCTCGCCTGGCGTGCCCAGAGCCCCCCTGCCCCGCTGACCAGCGCCACCTCGCCAGCCTCCATCCCCGCGCTGACCGGCGCCCCCGACCTCGCCGCCACCCTCACACGGCCACCCCCCGCACCGCTCTCCCCCACACCGCGCGACCCTTCCTTGCCCTCTGCGGTCGCGCCTCCGGACGCCCCCTCCGCCGCGGTCACCGCGTCCGCGCTCGCCCAGCCCACTCCGGAAGACGTCACCGCCTGCTCCGTGCGTCACCTCGCCTCCGACGCCTTCCGCCCCGAGGCCCCTCCCCCCCTCGGCTGGATGTGCGCCGAGGTCGACCCTCGCCGCGGCGCTGCGCGATTGAAACAAGAAGTCGTGCGCGGCGGTGGCAGCACGGTCACCACTGCCATGAAGGAGCACGCCCTCCTCCACTGGTATGAAATGGCCACCTTCGCCGCCCTGCGCGCCCGATGCTGCACCCCGGGCGCCCTCTCGCCGGGCGCTTCACCCTCGACCGCGGCACGCCCCGCCGATGCCCGACAGGCCGACGTTCAGCCCGCAGAGGTCCAGCCCGCGGTCGCCACCCCTGGCGCCTCTGGAGCGCACGTCGACGTCGCCCAGCGCGCCCCCCTCGCGCCTCTCGTGTCGCTCGCGCCCCTCACCCTGCCTCCGTCGCTCGGCACCTGCAGGCACCTCGACAGCACCCTCGACGCCCTCGGCGCTGCCGCCAGAGGCCAGGGCGATCTCGACGAGGCCCTCGGCGCTTACCGCGTCTCCCTCCAGTGCGTCATCGCCAGCGGCGCCGCCACCGAGTACGCCTGGCGCGACCCCCCCACCGGCAACGCCGAGGCCATCTTCCGCCGCATCCTCGGCCGCGGCGCCCCTGGCTCGGCTCCCGCCGCGCGCTGAGCTTCAGGCAGCGTCCAGCACCTCGGCCCCTGCGATCACGTCCTGCAGCGCGTGGTGGGTCACCCACCGCCGGAGCAGCTCCACGTGCCGCTCCTCCTCGGTGCTGGCCAGGTAGAACGAGTCCGACATCCGGTGCTCGCCCACGGCCCGCGCCATCTCGATGAGCATGTGCCACCCATCGCAGTCGGCGCGCTCCACCATCAGCATCGCCTCCAGCCCCTGCGCGAGGCTCGTCCGCGGATTCACGATCACCTGGAACACCCCGCTATTCGCCACGCGCACCACCCGCGCGGCGCGCCCCAGCTCCCGCGGGTCGCCGCCGAGCTTCTCGATGGCGTGCCGCAAGATCCCGATGTGGCCCACCTCCTCCTCGCGGATCGCCATCAGGTCCTCCCGCCTGGGCCCGCTCTCGAAGGTCCCGCAGCGCTCCAGCTTGGTGGCGAGCGCCTCGTACATCCGCGCGCTCATCCGCTCGAAGGACAGCCGCTCCCCCAGCCGCTCGAGCAGCGACACGGGCCCATGCCCCTCCCGCACCCGCTCTCCAGCCACCCTCACCGGCGCCGCCATCCCCCGCGCCGGCGTCATCCGCGCCGTGGATCCCGGCACAGACGCGGCCTGCGGGGCGGTGGAGACCTCTCGCTCCGCACCACCGCTCACCACCTTGTTCATGACCACGTCCCTTTCGCGCCGCACCCTGGAATACGCGCGACCTCCGGGCTCCTCCCCGGAACGGCTCGCGCCCCTCCGCGTGGGCCACGACCGTCCATCCATGCTAGACGCGGGCCACCTTGAAGCGTGTCCCCGAGAGTCGCGTCCGCAACGCCAACGACCGCCCCATCCGGCCAGGAGGCGACCACGTCCTTTACTGGATGACCGCCAGCCGTCGCACCCGGTACAGCTTCGGACTGCAGCGCGCGCTCGACCGGGCCCGGGAACTCGACCGCCCCCTCGTCGTCCTCGAAGCCCTGCGCGTCGGCTACCGCTGGGCCAGCGACCGCCTCCACCGCTTCGCCCTGGAGGGCATGTCGGACAACGCCCACGCCTTCGCCAGGGCCGGCGTCCTTTACCACCCCTACGTCGAGCCATCGCCCGATCATGGCAAAGGCCTGCTCGCTGCCCTCGCCGCCCGCGCCGCTGTGGTGGTCACCGACGACTCACCCACCTTCTTCCTCCCGCGCATGGTCACCGCCGCCGCGCGGCAGCTCGACGTCCTCCTGGAGCTCGTCGACGGCAGCGGCCTCCTTCCGGTGCACACCCCTGACCGGGTCTTCACCACCGCCCGCTCCTTCCGCATCTACCTCCAGCGCAACCTCGCCCCCCACCTCGCCGAGACCCCTGTCGCCGACCCTCTCCACCGCGCCTCCCGCGCCGCCTCCCTCCCCCGGCTCCGCGCCCTGCCACGCGCCATCACCGAGCGCTGGCCCGCCGCCTCCGCGGCGTTGCTCACCAGTGACGCCAGTGACGCCAGCGACGGAAGCGACGCCCGCACCCTCGCCGCCCTCGCCGCCCTCCCCATCGATCACACGGTCTCCCCCGTCCCGACCCGCGGTGGCCAGGTCGCCGCCGAGCGCGCCCTCACCCGCTTCCTCGACGGCCACCTCGACCGCTACATCGACGACCACAACGACCCCGACAGAGGCGGCACCAGCCACCTCTCCCCGTACCTCCACTGGGGCCACCTCTCCCCCCACGAGATCCTCGCCGCCATCGCCCGCCGCGAAGGCTGGACCCCCGACGCCCTCGGCAAGGAGCGCAGCGGCGCCCGCGAGGGCTTCTGGGGCATGAGCGCCCCCGCCGAGGCCTTCCTGGAGCAGCTCGTCACCTGGCGCGAGATCGGCTTCAACATGGCCGCCCTCCGCCGCGACCACGACCGCTACGACGCCCTCCCCGGCTGGGCCCTCGACACCCTCCACAAGCACGCCCGCGACCCCCGCCCCCGCCTCTACACCCGCGCCGAACTCACCGCCGCCGCGACCTACGACCCGGTGTGGAACGCCTCCCAGCGCGAGCTGCTCCGCGAGGGGAGGATCCACAACTACCTGCGCATGCTCTGGGGCAAGAAGATCCTCGAATGGTCGAAGACCCCCGAGGAAGCCCTCGACGTGATGCTGGAGCTCAACGACCGCTTCGCCATCGACGGCCGCGACCCCAACTCCATCTCCGGCATCTTCTGGGTCCTCGGCCGCTACGACCGCGCCTGGGGCCCCGAGCGCCCCATCTACGGCACCATCCGCTACATGACCTCCGAGAGCGCCCTGCGAAAGCTCCGCATGAAGGAGTACCTGAAGCGTTACGGCACCGACGCGCGCGACTGAGCGTGCCTCACCAGACATCCCGCCACCGGTCCGGGTGGGTTCGGCACGCGGAACAGGCCGCAGCGGGCTCGCCATCCTCGCCATCCTCGCCATCCTCGCCATCCTCGCAGCGCACACTTAACCTCGGGGGCAGTCGCATCCAGAAGGAGGAGCCCCATGACCGTCGACGAGAAGATCGCCATGCTGCGCAAGCTGTTCCATGCGTTCGGCAGCACCGGCGACGTGACCCACTTGCTCGAACAGCTCACCGACGACGCGGTCTACAAGGTGTCGATCGGCCCGGGCACCCCGCTGAGTGGCGAGTTCGTCGGCAAGGAGGGCATCGCCGGCTATTTCCGCGACATGCACACCGGCGTCGAGCACCTCGCCCTCAACGTCCACGATTTCTTCGCCAACGAGCACAAGGCCGTCGTCCTCGGCGACGAGACCCTGCGCACCACCGTCGGCGGCGTCGTCTTCTTCACCGAGTGGGCCACCGTGTTCACCTTCCGCGGCGACCTGATCTCCCACGTCCTCGTCATCGAGAACCTCGGCGCCCTCAGCCAGGCCCTCGGCGTCCCGCACGCGAGCCCCCCCGCCGCCACCGCCTGAGTTTCCCGAGCTTCCCGGCGACGCCGAAAGCCCGGCTCCGACGAGGCGACAGCCACACACCATTTCCCCACATCGTGCCCAGATGAAATGGTCACGATTCCGCGCATCTGGCGGAGTGTGCCGACCCGATCTCACCGGAACCGGGGTTCCAGCGCGATTGGATCGCATGCCACGACTCGAACGGCGCTCGCCCGCTCCCTGCCCGCAGCGTATGCTTCTGATACCGGTCGGCGATTTCCTCGCCGGCACGGTCAATGACACATCAATACATCCGAACCGTCACGAGGAGGATCTCATGACCCCCGACGAGAAGATCGCGCTGCTCCGCTCCGTCTTCGCGGAGTTCGCCCGCACCGGGACCCCCCAGGTGCTCATCGACAACATCACCGAAGACGCCGTCTACAAGGTCTCCGTCGGACCAGGCACCCCGGTCAGCGGTGATTTCGTGGGCAGAGAGGGCATCACCGGCTACTTCCGGGACCTGCCCACCATCATCGAGCACCTCGGCCTGAACATCTACGACTACCTCGCGAACGACAACCGGGTCGTGGTGCTCGGCGACCAGACCCTGCGCACCAAGAAGGGTGGCGTGGTGTTCTTCAGCGAATGGGCAGCCGTGTTCACCTTCCGCGGTGACAAGATCTGCCACTTCCTGTCCATCGAGAACGTGGGCGCCCTGAGCAATGTGTATGGCGCGCCTCCCGCGAGCCCCCCTGCGCACGCCCCCACCTCGACCCAAGGCCCGATTTCGATCCCCGGCCTGATCTCGCCCCCCGGCCCGACCTCGACCCGAGGCCCGACCTCGTCCCGCGGCCCGAGCTCGACCCGCGGTCCGAATTCGAGCCCCACCCCTGCCGCTGCCTGAGCTTCGGCCCGCCCTGCGCACGAGCCTCGCGCGCCGGGCAGCCCCTCCTGACTCAGGGCTTCACGTCGAGGTGCAACGCGAACCCATCGGGATCGTAGCTGTTGTCGTCGGAGGCCCAGCCTGACCAGCCACCCCCCTGCGACGCCCACGGCGAGTACCGCGCTTGCCCCGCGTGCGCCGACCCCCCGTCGTCGAACCCGCGCACGCCGATGCGAAAGTCGCGGGTCATGGTGCCCACCACGAGCGCGCGCGTCTCGATCGAGATCCGGTACGCATCCGGATCGTAGCCGTTCGCGTCCGTCGCGACCGCGGACCACCCCCCCGACTCGCTCGACCAGGGCGTGCACTTCTTCGCGCCGAACTGCGACGTGGCGTTGTCGTCCGAGGCTTCCATGCACACCCGGACATCCAGCCCTGCGCGCACGTCGGCGGTCTCCGCCTCCAGGTGGACCCGGACCGAGTCGGGGTCGTACCCGTTCGTGTCGACCGCCCACGCGGAAGAAGAGGCAGCCGCCGCCACGCCGTCCACCCAGCCCGTGTACTTTGCGACGCCCACCTTGTCGTGCCCGTGGTCGGCGACCTGCAGCCCGATCTTGATCCGGGCGATGGTGCTCTCCTCCGCGACCTCGCCCACCACGACCTCCTCTTCCACCTCGGAGGACGCGTCGCCGCCCGACGCCACCACACACCCGGAGATCGAGGCAGAGAGCACCGCGAGCGACACGAACACGAGCCTGGTCTGCAGCATCTGTTGCTCCACGTAGTACCGGCGGTTCCGCCCGGCCATGCCCCATGCATGGCCAGCGACGCCCCCGACCGGCGACGGCCACGAAGGTTTCGAGCCCGATTCCTGTCATGAAAGCACCACCGTTCAAGGTGAGCTTCCTCGCCGGAATGCCGAATTGTGGAAGCGATTGGGGCGCGGGCGGTGACGCGCGCAACGCTGGCATACTGCCTTCGTCGTCCGTGAAACGTCGCTCCGACGGGTGACCCCTGCACCCGATGCGCCCACATCGGCGCCCGTGCCCCCTGGTCATTCCAGGCATGCCATGGCCGTCCATCCGCTGCATACCGCCCCGACTGCGGTTTCAGCGCCACAGGATCGTACACGGCACCGCGAAGCGCGCTCGCCCTCTCGTCGGCCAGGGCGTATCCTATCCATACCGGCTGGTGATTCCTTCGCCAGTACGGTCAATGCCACGAACAATCACATGAGGAGGCTTGTATGTCCCCTGCCAAGAAAATCGCCCGTATCCGCGCCATCTTCGCGGAGTTCATGAGCACCGGCAGCCCCCAGATGCTGATCGACAGCCTCACCAGGGATGCGGTCTACACGATGTCCATCGGACCGGGCACGCCGATCAGCGGCCCGTTCGTCGGCAAAGAGAGCATCGCCGGCTATTTCCGGGATCTGCCTGCCACCGCCGATCACCTCGCCGTCAACATTCACGATTACCTCGCGAACGACGACAAGGTCGTGGTCCTCGGCGACGAGACCCTGCGCATCAAGGAGAATGGCGTGGTGTTCTTCAGCGAGTTCGCGACCGTCTTCACCTTCCGCGGCAAGAAGATCTGCCACGTCCTCGCCGTCGAGAACCTGGGCGCCATCAGCAATGCCTACGACGCCCCGCCCGCGAGCCCGCCGGCCCAGGGCCACGGCCCCACCTCGACGCCCACCCCCCTCGCCGCCTGACCCCCCTCGCCGCCTGACCCCCCTCGCCGCCTGACCCCCTGCTCGCCCTGCGCACGCGCGCCGCGCGGCTGCGCAGGGCGAGCCTCCCTCACGTCCGCCTGCCCTGCGCACGCGCGCTGCGCAGGGCAGGCTTCACCCCTCGCTCAGTGCGTGAGGTGCGTCTCGGGCTGCGTCGTGCCCTCGCCGTCCTCGCCGGTGCCGCTGGGACGGCGGTCCTCGTTCACCCGCAGGTCGGGGAAGAAGTCGCGCATCTCCTTCTCGCGCCCCAGGCGCGCGAGCTGCCCCCGGATGACCGGCTTCGCCACCTGGTTGTAGGCGACCAGGAACGCCTCCCGCGCCTCCGTCAGGTTTGCCGTGGTCTTCAGCTTGAAGGCGTACGACATCCCCTTGCCCGAGAGCGCCTCGTGCAGCGTATCGCGGGCCTGGGTCAGCCTCGCCAGCCGGGCCGCGCGCTCCGGCAGCGTGGCATTGGCGGCCACCTCGAAGCCCCGCACCAGCTCATTGAGCTTCGCATTCACGTCGGCGGGCTTGAACTTCGACATCAGACCGACCTTCATCCCCCGGAAGAAGGCTTCCTTGTCGGCCGTCGCGCTGTCGTCGAGCGAGGTCAGATATCCGTGGAAGCGCTCGATCTCCTTGCGCCCCCGCTCCGCCGCCTCGTCGACGCTCACCCGCTGCCCCCGCAGGTCACTCCGCTGAATGCCTGCGCTCTGCAGCTCCTGGTTCACCCGGGTCACCGCGCCCTGCACCAGGTCCCGCAGCGCGGTGACATTCAGCAGGTCCGCCTCCTCCTCCAGACGGGTTAACGCCGTCAGGAACCCGGTGCCGTACTCATCCACCTCGAAGTAATCGATGTAACTATCCGCCATGTTCCGTTCCTCCCTGTTTGGAGTGACCGAGCCCAGGCGTACCAGACGGATCCCGAGGCGCAAGGGACGAAAAATCGCACAGCACGGTTTTGTCTGTACAGCCAGGTGGGAGATGTCGGTCCTGGAAGGATGAATCTGGCGGACGGCGTTCCATCCGTCTGGGGTGAACAGGGGTAGGTTGGGAGCTTGGGCGTGCCTGCGCAGGGGTGCGGAGAGGCACCTGGGCCGCCAAGGTGTTCATGCGCAGCACTTCCGAGAATGCCTGGGCCGCCAAGGTGCTCATGCGCAAGGCTTCTGAGAATGCCTGGGCCGCCAAGGTGCTCATGCGCAGCACTTCCGAGGACGCCTGGGTAGCCAAGGTGCTCATGCGCAAGGCTTCCGAGGTGACCTGGGCCGCCAAGGTGCTCATGCGCAGCACTTCCGAGGGCACCTGGGCCGCCAAGGTGCTCATGCGCAGCACTTCCGAGGGCACCTGGGCTGCCGAGGCTCACCCGATCGCGCCCCGGTTCAGACCTGAGCCGCCGAAGATCGCCTGCTGCGATCGGGCGCAGACCTGGACCGTCAGATCGGCGAGGATGCCCGCCTCACGGGGCAACGCCCTGCGCACCTGACGGAACCGAGCACCATGAGAATCCTCTTTCCTTCCTGGCCTGGCGAGCGGCGCGTGGATGCGGCGTTCGAGGGAGAGCTGGAAGCCGCCAGGGCCGCCGGCTTCGAGGTGGGCTTCGTGGACGTGGAGCTGCACCTGGGCGGTGAAGCGCGCCTCTGGAACGCCGGCCCCGGTCCGGCGCTCTACCGCGGGTGGCTGCTGAAGCCCGACGACTACGCGCGGCTCGCGGAGGGCGTTGCCGCCCGCGGGGGCGCGCTGCTGACGACCGCGGATGACTACCGCCACGCGAGCGACTTCCCGCGCTGGTACGAGGCCCTCGCCGGGACCACGCCGAGGTCCGTGTGGTTCCGGGCCGGTGACCTCGACGCGCTGATGCCGGCCATTCCGGCGGCGCTCGTCGACACCTTCGGGAGCGGCGCGTCGCTCCTTCTCAAGGACTTCGTGAAGAGCCGCAAACAGGACTGGTACGACGCCTGCTTCATTCGCGATGTCGCGGACGAGGACAACGTACGCCGTGTCATCCGCAACTTCCTGGAGCTGCAGGGCGACGCCTTCACCGGCGGCCTGGTGTTCCGGGAGTTCATCGCGCTGCGACGGGTCGGCGTGCACCCGAAGTCGCGGATGCCGCTCGTCAACGAGTGGAGGTTCTTCGTCGCGCAGGGCAAGGTCGTCTACCACGCCCCCTACTGGTCCGACGGCGCGTCCTACGAGGGCCTGGCCCCACCAGAGATCCACGACGTGGAGCGGCTCGTCGCGGGCGTGAAGCTGCCGTTCTTCGCGGTGGACCTGGCAGAGCGGGAGGTCGGGGGCTGGGCCGTCATCGAGATCAATGACGGCGGGACGGCCGGGGTGCCCGATGGGGGGAGCGTCGCGGCGTTCTACGAGGCGCTCCGCGGCGCCCCGTGTGAGACGCCGAGGTAGCCTGCCCCGAGCACGCCTGACGGTTCGCAGAGCGCGGCTCGACCACCTCGACGAGCGACCAGCTTGCAGAGGCGAGGGCTCAACCTTGCGTGCCGCGGCTGATCCGGTGCCGGCGCGTCACCTCGTCGTGAGGGTTGCGCAGGCGCTCTTCCGTGGAGGCGGTTGCTTCCTTCTCGATCGCGTTCCGGAGGGAGTGCGCGATCTGCTCTTGCTCCTCCCAGCGCAGCCCCTGGCGATCGAGGTGGCCGAGCTGGTCGTTGTCCTCGTTGATCGCGCCGAAGGTCGCGCCCATGCCGGAGAGGCCTTCGAGGCGGGTGTCGACCTTGTGCCCCGCGTCGCCGCGCTGGGTCTCGGCGGTGAGCTCGGGCTCGTCGAGGTACTCCTCGGGCCGGAGCGCCCGGGCGGCGCGGCGCGCGGCCTCGCCCTGCACCAGGCGGGGCAAGGGATCTCCCGGCTCCTGCGAGAAGTTGACGTCATTGCTGGGTGAGCCCGGCGGGATCGGGGTTTGAGGGGGGTGTTCCAGCTTCTTCGCAGTCGCTGCCATGGTGTTCCTCCTGGCCGCACCTCGGCCACTCATGGGCACTCCCCTTTCAAATCCGGTGCCGCGCAGTGGCGTGAGGACGGGCACGGCGGGAGGTGGACGGGCGGTGACAGGCAGGAAACGTCAAGTGTGCGGCGTGGCTGCGCTCGGCGGGATTCCGCGGTTTCCGGGCCGGAAAGAGCGCAGGACATTCGACGCGGACCGTGGCTTCGAGTAAGGGGGGCGCGTGGAACTGTTGCGCGAGTTTTTCGGCAGGCTGCGAGATCTGGAAGGCCTGCTGACCTGGGGGGGCTACCCGGTGTTGATGACCATCATCTTCGCCGAGACGGGGCTCCTCATCGGGTTCTTCCTCCCGGGGGACTCGCTCCTGGTCACGGCGGGGGTGCTGGTCAACGCGGGGATGATCAACCCGTTCCAGCTCGGCACCTTCGAGAACCTGCTCCTCATGAACGGCGTGCTGATGCTCATGGCCATCGTCGGCGACGCGGTGGGCTTCTCCATCGGGCGGCGCGCGGGGCCGAAGATCTTCACCCGGGAGCAGTCGCTGCTCTTTCGCAAGGACTACCTGATCGCGACGCAGCAGTTCTACGAGAAGCACGGGGGCAAGACGATCATCCTCGCGCGGTTCATGCCGTTCGCGCGGACGTTCGCGCCCGTGGTCGCGGGGGTGGGGCAGATGCAGTACCGGCGCTTCGCGATGTTCAACATCACGGGCGGGGTGCTCTGGGTCTTCTCGATGACCTTCCTCGGGTACTTCCTCGGCAAGATCTTCGACGCGAAGCAGATCGAGCGGGTGGTGTACCTGATCATCGTGGTGTCGGTGATGCCGGTGCTCATCGGGGCGATCCGGCACCGGATGGCGCGGGTGCAGCCGGTCCCGGGGGTGGTGCCGCTCGATCCGGCGTCGACGCGGGACGCGGCGCGCATCGCGGCGGCCGCTGCGCAGGCAGCAGGCGCCGCAGGTGAGCCGACCTCCGCCGACAAGGCGGCGCGGTCGGAGACGAAGGGCGGCTGAGGCGAGGACCGACGGCTTGGCCGCGCCCATCGACGAGCTTCTCGCCACGGTCCGCAAGGCTTGCCTCCCCGGCATCTGGTCGCAGGGAGTGAAGCTCGCCCGCGAGGGCGCCGTGTTCGACAGGCACCCCCGCGGTGAGACCATCGTGGCGCGGGTGCGCTCAGGCGCGATCGCGCCGACGGTGACGCTGTACCCGGCGGACGGAGAGTGGACGTGCGACTGCGGGGGGAAGATCGATCCGTGCCCCCACGTGGCGGCGACGGCGATCGCAGCAGCGCAGGGGTTCGCGGAGGTGCCACAAGGCGGCGCGGGTGGCGCGGGTGGCGCGGGTGGC
>NZ_ASRX01000134.1 GCF_000601485.1 Chondromyces apiculatus DSM 436 | reverse complement strand
AGCTGCGCCGCCCGCGTCACCTCCGCCTCCGCGAGCCTGTCGAGGTGCGCCTGCGCCGCCGCCTCGATCCGTGCCGCGCGCGCCTCGCTCCCCTCCGTCGCCACCGTGAGCGCGCGCTGCGCCCCCGCCGCCTGCTCCTGCAGCACCGCGAGCCGCTGAAGCTCCACCTCGCGCAGCGCGGCCAGGTGCTGCTCGTAGATCCCCCGCAGCGCCGCGAGCCGCTCCGCCTCGGCCTCGGCCTGCCGCGCCTCCGCGCGCTGCACCGAGGCGAGGTGCTGCTGCTCCACCTCGCGCAGCGCCGCGAGGTGCTGCTCCTGGCTCTCCCGCAGCGCAGCCAGCCGCCGCGTCTCCGCCTCGGCCTGCCACGCCTCTGCCCCCGCGAGCGCCGCCAGCAGCTTCTCGTGCGCCTTCCCCAGCGCCGAGAGCCGCTGGCTCTCCGCCTCGGCCTGCCGCGCCTCCGCATCGCGCAGCGCGTCGAGCCGCTTCGCCTCGGTGGCGCCGAGCGCCGCGAGGTGCTGCTCCTGGCTCTCCCGCATCGCCGCGAGCCTGCGCGTCTCCGCCTCCGCCTGGAAGCTCTCCGCGCGCTTCAGCGCCCCGAGCAGCTTCTCGTGCACCTCGTGCAGCATGGCCAGCCTCCGCGCCTCCGCCTCGGCGTGCCGCGCCTCGGACGCCTGCAGTGCCCCGAGCCGCTCGGCCTCCGTCGCCTGCAGTGCCCCGAGCCGCTCGGCCTCCGTCGCCTGCAGGGCCGCGAGGTGCGCCTCGTCTCCCTGCCGCAGCGCCGCGAGCCTGCGCGCCTCCGCCTCCTCCAGCGCCGCGAGCCTGCGCCCCTCGGCCTCTGCCTGCCGCACCTCGATGCCCTGCAGCGCCGCGAGCACCCGATCCTGCATCTCGGCGAGGGCGCCCAGCCTGCGCGCCTCGGCCTCTGCCTGCCGCGCCTCGGCGTCTGCCTGCCGCGCCTCGGCCGCCGCGAGCGCCCCGAGGTGCTGCGCTTGCAGCTCCTTCAGCACCGCGAGCCGCTCGGCCTCGGCCTCCGCCCGTGTCGCCTCCGCGCCGCGGAGCACCGCGAGGTGCTGCTCCTGGGCCTCCCGCAGCGCCGCGAGCCTCGCCGCCTCGGCCTCTGCCTGCCGCGCCTCCGCGCTGCGGAGCGCCGCGAGGTGCTGCTCCTGGGCCTCCTGCAGCGTCCGGAGCCTCGCCGCCTCGACCTCCTGCAGCGCCGTGAGCCGCTTCTCCTCGGCGGCCGCGCTCTCCGCGCGCTGCGCCGCCTCCAGCGCCAGGGCCTCTGAGCGCCGCTTCTCCTCGACAGCCGCGCTCTCCGCGCGCCGCCTCTCCGCCGCGGCCTCCGCCGTCGCCAGCCGCTTCTCCTCGGCGGCCGCGCTCTCCGCGCGCCGCTTCTCCGCCGCGGCCTCCCCGTCTGCGAGCCGCTTCGCCTCTGCGGCCTCCTGCGCCGCGCGCCGCTTCTCCTCCGCCTCCAGGGCCTCCGCGCGCCGCTTCTCCTCCGCCTCCAGCCGCGCCGCCGCGTCCTCGTCGAGCCGCTGCGTGATCCGCGCCACCGCCTCGCCCGCCACGGTGCCCGCCCGCTCCATCGCCCGCGCTGCCACCGGCTCGGCCACCGCCCCCGCGACCTCCGCTGCCCGCGCCACGCCTGCCGCGATCTCCGCCCGGATCTGCGCCGCCGCGTCCAGCAGCGCCTCCGCGCTCTCCTTCGCCAGCGCCCGCTGCCCCGCCGCGAGCTGCGCCTCCAGCCCCGCGAGCCGCGCCCCGATCGCCTCTGCCGCCGCCGGCAAGGCCTCCCCTTGCCGCGCGATCATCTCCAGCGCCGCGAGCTGCCGCCCTCCCACCGTCAGCGGCGCGAGCGCCCCCACCGCATAGCGCTGGAAGGCCGCCCCGAACCGCCCCTCGGCCCGCCGCACCAGCACGGCCCCGAGCCCCAGCATCGCCGACGCCGACACCCCGGCCGCCGACGTACCGAACGCCCGCGACAGCCCCTGCATGGGCGCCGCGAGCCCGGCGCGCAGCGCCTCCACGTCCCCGCTCCCGGCGAGCGCTTGCCGCGCCCCCTGCAGCGTCTCGAAGAGCCCGAGGAAGGTCCCGAGCAGCCCGAGCATCACCAGCAGGCCCACCAGGTACGGCGTGAAGGGCACCCCCCCGCCCCCGCCGCCCCCGACGCCTCCGCCGCTTCCGACGCCTCCGCCCACGCGCGCCTCCAGCATCGCGCGCAGGAGCGGGCTGCTTCCCGCAATCGCCTCGCCCGTCGCCTTCTCTGGCAGCGCCTTCACCTCGTCCGTGAGCCGCGCCGCGCGCGTCGCCCGCACGAACAGCTCCAGCGCCCCCAGCACGAGCCCGACCCCGATGAGCCACACCAGCCCGTGCGCGATGGGATCGGTCCCCTTGTAGACCGCCGCCGCCCGCGCCACGATGCCGAGGCCGATGGCCGTGGCGATCACCACCCCGACCCGTGTCACGCGCGCGCTCCCTTCATGACCTGCCCGGCGTGTGGCTCGCCTCCACCAGGGCCACGAGCCGCCGCGTCTGGTGCGTGAACACCGCCTCCACCACCCGCCGCATCCGCTCCATCTCCAGCCGGATCCAGCCCATCTCGTCGAACCAGCGCGCCACATCCGCCGCGACCGGCTCCTCGGGCAGCGCCCCCACCGCTTGCTGCAACCCTTGCCCGAAGCACTGCCCGAGCGCCGGCGCGAGCGCCCCGAGCACCCGCTCCCGCCCCTTCTCCGTCGCCGCGCCGATCACCGCGTCGAGCCGCTCGAGGCGCCCCAGCTCCGGCCCGAGCACCCGGAGCCCCGGACCCACCTCGGCCCGCAGCGACTGCACCTCGTAGCGGATCCTCCCGAACAGCCGCCCCAGCAGCTCCCCGAACGGCTCCCACACGGTCCCTGCCGCTGCCGCGCTCACCCGCCGCCCTGCCGGCCCGAGCGCCCCCACCTGCGTGAGCAGGTCCAGCATTTCCACGGCCCCTGGCAGCCGGTTGCGCCGGTGGAACGGCTCCTCGAACGTGCGCCGCAGCGTGCTCGCCAGCTCCTTCAGCCGATCCTCCACCACCGCCCGCAGCGCCGCCGCAGCCGCGCCCGACGCGCGCCGCTGGCCCACGGGCGGCAGCGCCAGGGGTGCATCGGCAGGACCGAGCACCTGCGCGAGCGCCACGCTCCCGTGCAGGTCCATCAAGCGCGCCAGGTGCTCCGCCGGATCCTCGGGCGGCTTCGGCGCTGGAACGGCGAGGCGCCCTCGCCCCCGGGAAGGCGTGAGCGGGAGCGGCACCAGCGCCGACGCCGTGGTGGCCAGCGACGTCCCCGCGTACCCCCGCGTCGGGACCGTGAGCGCAGTCCCGAGCGGCCCACTCAGCGGACCGCTCAGCGGCCCACCCTGCGCGCCATCCTGCGCCTCACCCGCCACCTCGCTCGACGCACCGCTCGACGCACCGCTCGACGTACCGCGCGACGCACCGCTCGCTTGTCGGCCCGTCTGTGCGCTGGGAGGACCGCGCCGCGGCCTACCGGGAGGCGCGGCCGGTTCCCCGCGAACAGGGCCAAGTGCGGAGCGTTCCGACGGCACGGCGCGCGGTAGTTACCCGCCAGCAGCGCGGGTCGCAAGCAGGAAACCCGGTGCCCTGCGCGCTGGAAGTGCTTGATTTTCCGCCTCGTGCCCCGCTCGCCAGGCACGACCAGGTGCCTCGACGCAGCGATCCGCGACGAAACCTGCGATGGCGACCGGCGGGAGCGAGGGCCCGGGAGCCCTCGGATCCAGGGAACTCAGCCTCGATGCCAGCCCCGATGCCAGCCCCGACCACCTGAGCCCGGCATCACCTGGGCAGGCAGCTCACGGCCGGCACTCCGCGCAATGTTCCCTGCAGCACAACGTCGACCTCCCTGCGCTCCCGGGCGGCGCCTTTCCTCCGCCGCACCGCCGCACCGCCGCACCGCCGCACCGCCGCACCGCCGCACCGCCGCACCCACCCTTCCCCCCCCGCGGCTCACGCTCACAGCATCGTCCCCCGCAGCACCAGGTCGGCCACGCTGAAGTAGATCACGAGCCCCGACACGTCCACGAGCGTGGCCACGAACGGCGCCGACGCGCTCGCCGGATCGAACCTGAGCTTCCGCAGCAGGAACGGCAGGAGCGACCCTGCCAGCGTCCCGAAGAGCACCACCCCCACCAGGCTCACCGCCACCGTGATCGCCACCCGCGTCGCGTGCTCACCGTAGGTGTGGAAGAGCGCCTGCCAGATCATGATCCGCGCGAAGCCGATCACCCCGAGCGTGCACCCCAGCAAAAGCCCCGACAGAACCTCCCGCCGGAGCACCCGCAGCAGGTCCACCGGGCGCAGCTCCCCGAGCGCCATCGCCCGGATCACCAGCGTCGTCGCCTGCGACCCGGAGTTGCCGCCGCTCGAGATGATGAGAGGCACGAAGAGCGCCAGCACCACGGCGCGCGCGATCTCGTCCTCGTACCGCGCCATCGCCGTCGCCGTGAGCATCTCCCCGAGGAACAGCGCCGAAAGCCACCCGGCCCGCTTCTGCACCATCCGGAGGAGCGGCGTGCGCAGGTACGGCGCGTCGAGCGCCTCCATGCCGCCGAGCTTCTGGATGTCCTCCGTCGCCTCCTCCTCCACCACGTCGACGATGTCGTCCGCGGTGATGATGCCCTTGAGGCGCCCCTCTCCATCGAGCACCGGGATGGCCATCAGGTGGTGCTGCGCGAACACCCGCGCCACGTCCTCCTGGTCCGTGTCCTCGCGGACCGAGACCACATCGCTCGTCATCAGGTCCTGCACCTTGCGGTCCCCCCGGGTGGTGATGAGCTGCCGCAGCGACACCACCCCGACGAGCCGCTGCTCCGCGTCGAGCACGTAGCCGTAGCTCACCGTCTCCAGGTCCCCCTCCGCCTGCCGGCGCAGATACCGGATCGCCTCGTCGGCCGTGGACTCCGGCCGCACCCGCGCGAACAGGGGGCTCATCAGCCCACCGGCGGCGTCTTCCGCGTACGCGAGCAGCGCCTTCACCTCCCGCCGCGTCGCCTCGTCGAGCAGCCCCAGAAGCTCCTCCCGCAGCTCCGGCGCCTCCACCTTCTGCAGCACGTCCGCGGCATCGTCGGGCGCGAGGAGCCGGATCCACAGCCGCCGCTCCCCGCGCGGCAGCGCCTGGAGCAGCGCCGCCTGCTCGTGCGCGGTCAGCGCCAGGAAGAACTCGTCGCTCTCCTCCCGCTCCAGCCGGTGGAACGCTGCTGCCAGCTCCTCGGGCTCCTCCAGCCCGGACCAGCGCTCCACGAGTTCGGCCGAGGTCAGGGTGACTGGCTCTTCCCGGTCCGTGGGCTGCGTTTCCATGGTGAGCCTTTCTGTGATGCACAGACTACGGCCAGGACTTCGTGCCCTGGAGCAGGTCGGCGGATGGGCGGGGCGGGTGGCTGAAGCAGAGCACCCCAGCCGTGGCGCCCGCCGGTGGCGTCGAGGAGGTGCACCCTCCCGACAGCGGTCGTGAAGGCGGGGCAGAATGTCCCTTGCTGTCCCTTGCCGCCTCCACCGCGCCACCATCCGCCCGGGCTGTGGGCTCGGGGGGCCTGCCCTTCATGAAGGTTTCTTCATGAAAACGACATGGGTGACTGGCGCCCCGCAGCGGCTCGGAGCGCGGGTTGCTAGGGTGGGGGGGTCATGCACAGTGCGACCCCCCCGTGGGCGTGGATTGTCTTCTGGGTTCTCTTGCTCGCCCTGCTCGGGGTGGACCTCTTCACGCATCGCGGAGGGCATAGCCAGTCGCGCCGCGCGGCCATCGTCTGGAGCATCATCTGGGTGACCCTGGGCTTCAGCTTCAGCGGCTTCGTCTGGGCCACCATGGGCGGCAAGCACGCGCAGGAGTACCTCGCGTCCTGGCTCATCGAGAAGAGCCTCAGCCTCGACAACGTCTTCGTCTTCCTCGTCGTCTTCCGCACCCTCACCATCCCCAAGAAGTTCCAGCACGAGGTGCTCTTCCTCGGCATCTTCGGCGCCCTCGTCTTCCGGGCCATCTTCATCTTCGTCGGCGCGGCGGCGCTCGAACGCTGGCACTGGGTGGCCTACATCTTCGGCGCCATCCTGCTCTTCACCGCCTACCGCGTCCTGCGCGAGGACCCCGACGACGACAAGGAGAACCCCACCGTGGCCTGGCTCTCCAAGCGGATGCCGGTGACGCCCACCGTGGAAGGGCCTGAGTTCTTCGTGAAGAAGGAAGGGCGGAGGCTGGCGACGCCGCTGCTCGTGGCGCTCGTGGGCCTGGAGCTGACGGACATCGTCTTCGCGGTCGACTCCGTGCCCGCCGCGTTCTCGGTGACCAACAACACCTTCATCCTCTACAGCTCCAACGCCTTCGCCATCCTCGGCCTGCGCGCCCTCTACCTGGTCATCGCCGAGGCCGTGGGCGAGCTGAAGTACCTGCACTACGGCCTCGCTGGCGTCCTCGCCTTCGCCGGCCTGAAGATCCTGCTGGCGAAGTGGCTGCACATCCCCCCGCTCCTGTCCGTGGGCATCATCGCGGTGTTCATCGGGACCGCGGTCTGGGCCAGCCTGCGGCACAAGCGCGCCGAAGCGGCCCTCCACCCGGGCGAGCCGGGCACCTCTCCCGGCGAGTCCTGAGCCAGCTCACACAGACCGTTCCCGGTTCGGGGCGCTCCCGGAGGCCATGACGCGCGGGACTCGGGGTCGTTGACGATGGGCCAGGGTGTCGATGTCGACGAGAAACCTGTCGACGTCGAGGGCCAGGGTGTCGACGTCGAGGGGCCAGGGTGTCGACGTCGAGGGGCCAGGGTGTCGACGTCGATGAGCACCCTGTCGACGTCGAGGGCCAGGGTGTTGACGTCGATGAGCACCCCGTCGACGTCGAGGGGCCAGGGTGTCGACGTCGATGAGCACCCCGTCGACGTCGAGGGCCAGGGTGTCGACGTCGATGAGCACCCCGTCGATGTCGATGAAAACCCCGTCGACGTCGAGGAGCCGGGTCCTCGACGTCGAGGAGAACCCCGTCGACGTCTATGCACCTGATCATAGACGTCGATGAAAAAAGGTTCGACATCGGCACCTCCGAGTGTCGTCGTCCCTGCAAAAAGGTTCGAGGAGGATGGCCCCGAACCTCGTCGCGACGCGCACCCTTGGCAGCTTTGCCGGTCGGCTCTTCAGCGGATCACGTCGCGGGTCCGCAGCGTGTGGAGCACGGCTTCCACCGAGCCGCCCTGCTCGCCGTCGCCGCAGCGCACCTCGACGATCTGCACGTCTCCGAGGGACGCGCGCGCGCCTGACAGCTCCACGTCGCCGTCGGTGAGCACCAGGCTGATCAGCCCGAGCCCAAGGCACACCTTCAGCGCGCTCACGGCCCGCGGGTCGAGCACGCAGGCGGTGTAGCCCTCGTCCCAGAGGCGCCGCTCCAGCGAGGTCGCGAGCTCCTCCCGGCGCGCCGCCTCGCCGCCCGTGAGGAACAGCGCGCAGGGCTCCTGCCCGAGCCGCGCGCGCCGCTCCGCCAGCGTGACCCGGCCCTCGCCGTGGCCTGCTTCGGCGGCGTGCAGCTCCTCGGCGCCGGGGCCGAGGATCATCCCCGCGCCCACCGTGGCGTTGGTGAGCCGGTCGATGAGGATGAACGCGCCCGTCGCCCGGTCCTTGCGGTAGGCGTCGAAGTGCAGCGGCCGGCTCGCGCCGAGCGTCACCCGGCCGATGTCGTTCAGGCCGAGGCGGTTCGCGGGCGCGCTCTCCAGGGTGTTCACGTCGACGCGCTCGTGGATGTCGTGCACTTCCGCCGAGACCGTGCGCGTCCCCTGCTTGAGCAGGTAGGCCGTGCGCAGCGTCATCGGCCGCTCGTGCATCCACACCACCATCGCCTCCACCGAGCGCGCCACGTGGGGCAGCGCGTCCCCGTGCACCAGCGTGTCGCCGCGGCTCACGTCGATCTCGCTCGACAGGGTGAGCGTCACCGAGCGCGGCGCCGAGGCCTCGTCGAGGTCACCGTCGAAGGTGACGATGCGCGCGACAGTGCTCGTCTTGCGCGAGGGCAGGGCCACCACCGTGTCGCCGCGGCGCACCGTGCCCGAGGCGATGGTCCCGCTGAAGCCGCGGAAGTCGAGGTCGGGGCGCTGCACGAGCTGCACCGGGAAGCGCAGCGCGCCCTGCCGGCGGTCGTCCGTGAGCGGCACCGTCTCCAGGTGCTCCAGCAAGGGCGGCCCCGCGTACCAGGGCATGGCCTCGCTCTTCGTCACCACGTTGTCGCCCTTGAGCGCCGAGAGCGGCAGGTAGTGGATGCCGGTGAAGTCGAGCTTCCGCGCGAAGTCCTCGTAGAGCCCGCGGATGGTCTCGAACACCGCCTCGTCGTAGCCCATCAGGTCCATCTTGTTCACGGCGACGACCACCCGCTGGATGCCGAGCAGCGAGGCGATGAAGCTGTGCCGCCGCGTCTGGGGCAGCACCCCGTAGCGGGCATCGACCAGGATCACCGCCAGGTCGGCGGTCGAGGCGCCGGTCGCCATGTTGCGCGTGTACTGCTCGTGCCCCGGCGTGTCGGCGATGATGAACTTGCGCCGCTCGGTCGCGAAGTAGCGGTACGCGACGTCGATGGTGATCCCCTGCTCGCGCTCGGAGAGCAGGCCGTCGACGAGGAGGCTGTAGTCGATTTCCCCGCCCGCCGCGCTCTTCTTCGCCGAGTCGCGGCGGAGGGCGTCGAGCTGGTCCTCGTAGACCATGTTCGCGTCGTGGAGCAGCCGCCCGATGAGCGTGCTCTTGCCGTCGTCGACGCTGCCCGCCGTGAGGAAGCGGAGGATCTCCTTCTGCCCGAGGCGCGCGAGGTACGCGTCGATGTCGGTGGCGATGAGCTCTCGCTCGCCCATCAGAAGTACCCCTCGCGTTTCTTGGTCTCCATCGAGCCCTTCTCGTCGTGATCGATCATGCGCCCCTGCCGCTCGGAGTTCTTCGTGAGCAGCATCTCCTGGATGATCTCCGGCAGCGTCGTCGCCGTGGACTCGATGGCGCCCGTGAGCGGGTAGCACCCCAGGGTCCGGAAGCGCACCAGCTTCTCCTCCGGCACCTCGCCGGGCAGGAGGCGCATCCGCGCGTCGTCGACCATGATCAGCGCCCCGTCACGCACCACCACCGGCCGCTTCGCCGCGAAGTAGAGCGGGACGATGGGGATGGTCTCCAGGTGGATGTACTGCCACACGTCGAGCTCGGTCCAGTTGGAGAGCGGGAAGACCCGGATGCTCTCGCCCTTGTTGATCTTGCCGTTGTAGAGGTTCCACAGCTCCGGCCGCTGGTTCTTCGGGTCCCACTGGCTCTGCTTGTCGCGGAACGAGTAGACCCGCTCCTTCGCGCGGCTCTTCTCCTCATCGCGCCGCGCCCCCCCGAACGCCGCGTCGAACCCCCACTTGGTGAGCGCCTGGAGGAGCGCGTGGGTCTTCATGATGGTGGTGTACTTCTGGCTGCCGTGGTCGAAGGGGTTCACGCCCTCCGCCTCGGGCTCGCGGTTGGTGTGCACGAGCAGCTCGAACCCGAGCTTCCGGCGCATCTCGTCGCGGAAGGCGATCATCTCCCGGAACTTCCAGGTGGTATCCACGTGGAGCAGCGGGAAGGGAAGCTTGCCCGGATAGAACGCCTTCTCGGCGAGCCGCAGCATCACCGCCGAGTCCTTGCCGATGGAGTAGAGCATCACCGGGTTCTCGAACTCGGCGACGACCTCGCGCAGGATGTGGATGCTCTCGGCTTCGAGCTGCTGGAGGTGGGTGAGTCGGGTGTCCGTCATCGTCCGTGATCACCGTTCATCGCCCGCGGAAGATAGCGCCTCCCCGGCCCGTCGGCGCCCGAAAGCGCCGCCCTACCAGCGCAGCGGCACGTGGCCGAGGTCGCCGCGGTTGTGGGCGCTCTCGCCGCGGAATCGGGAGACGAGCGGCCTCGCCGTCGAGCCCGTCTCGTAGCAGCGCAGCACCCCATCGTTCGCCGCGACGAGCAGCTCGTAGGTGCCGTTCCGGTCGACGTCCGCGAGCATCGGCGTCGCCTCGATGCCCTTCGGCAGCCCGAGCAGCTCCGCGCGCCCCCCGTCCGCGTGAAGGGCCACGAGCTTGCCGCGCTCCGTGCCGACGAGGGCTTCGAGCACGCCATCGCCATCGAGGTCGGTGACCACCGCGCTCCCGCTCACGCGCCCCTCGACCGAGCGAAACGCGCGCTTGTCGGCCGCTACCCCGAGGATGCCATCCTCGTCCCCCCACCAGGCCGTGGGCGCGACGAGCAGCGAAGGCCCGCTCCCGCCGCCAGGCAGCGGCACCGGCGTGGCGATGAGCCCCTCGATGCCATCGTCGTCCTGCTCCACCGCGCGCGCCCACCGCTGCCTCCCGGTGCGCGCATCGAGGAGGGCCAGGGTGCTGTACGACCAGGCCGCGAGCACCTCCGGCGCGCCATCCCCATCGACGTCCAGCACCTGCGGCGAGGCATGGATGCCCGACGTCCCCTTGGTCTGCCAGAGAGGGTCTCCATCCCTGCCCCGGTAGGCGCCGAGCACGCCGTCTCGCGCCCCGGCGATGACATCGTCGCGCCCGTCCCCATCGACGTCCACGATGGCCGCCGCCGCAATGAACCCGCGCGCGCCGTACTCATTGCGACCCGTCTCCACTTTCCAGAGCACGTCGCCGGTTGCCCCATTGAGTGCCCAGAGGATGCCCTCTTCGTCCCCGACCACCACATCCACCTGCTGGTCCCCATTGAGCTGGGCGAGGGCCGGCGCGGGCCGCACCTTGCCGCGGAGGCGCGCCTGCCAGAGCGGCTTGCCCTCGAAGGAGAAGGCGAGGACCTGGCCATTGTCGGTGGTGGCGACGATGCGGTCACCGTCGATGGCAATGCCGCCGATATCGTGGTCACCGCGGCCCGGCGTGTAGAGTTGCCGGCGCTGCTTGCCGGTCATTGCGTCGAGAATGTAGATGCCGTCGCTGGTCTCGAAGGTGCCGTCGAGGGTATCGCCATGGGTGCCGATGACGAGCGCGTCCCCCGCAATGGCCATGGTGGTACGGAAGGTGGTCTTGCCGACGCGGGCGGTCCAGCGGGGTTTGAGGGGCGTCTTGAGGCGGAGAGGAAAGGGATGGGTGGGGGGCGTGACGCCAGGGGTGCGGAGGGAGGGCGCGAGGGTGCGGCGGCCGGGGCGGGGGGAGGTG
>NZ_ASRX01000133.1 GCF_000601485.1 Chondromyces apiculatus DSM 436 | reverse complement strand
GCTGGCGGCGGCACGGGCGGCGCTGGCGGCATGGGCGTCGGCGGCGCTGGGGGCGGCGAGGGCGGCGCTGGGGGCGGCGTGGTCACGCCTGTCTGCGGCGACGGCTCGATCACGGGCGCCGAGGCGTGCGACGACGGCAACACGACGGGCGGTGACGGCTGTTCCAGCACCTGCGCCGTCGAGACCGGCTACACCTGCGCGGGAACCCCCTCGGTCTGCGCCGACATCAATGAGTGCCAGAACGGCACCGACAACTGCGACACCAACGCCGCCTGCACCAACCTGCCGGGATCGTTCAACTGCGCCTGCAACTCCGGCTACCAGGGTGACGGCACCACCTGCACCGACATCGACGAGTGCATGCTGGGCGTCGACGACTGCGCCGCCGGCGAGACCTGCGTCAACACCCCCGGCGGCTTCACCTGCGACACGGCGGTGTGCGCTCCCCCGAACATGGTCTGCGGCAGCCAGTGCGTCGACACCGCCAGCAGCGCGGCCCACTGCGGCTCCTGCGACAACGCCTGCGCCGCCAACCAGGCCTGCGAGAGCAGCACCTGCGTGGACTTCGGCAACCTGCGGATCAACGTGATGTGGAGCCGCGCGGGTGACGTCGACCTGTTCGTCGCCACGCCTAACGGCAACATCATCTCCTACCTGAACGTGGGCCCGAACGCCGGCACCGATGGCGGGCAGCTCGACGCCACGGACGACACGGGTACCGGCCCAGAGAGCATCTTCTGGGACACTGCCGACATGCCCCCGAGCGGCAGCTACAGCATCTGCTTGAACGCCTACAACCAGTACTTCGACCCTGACCTCAGCGCTGCCGATCCGGTCAGCTACATCGTGAAGGTGCAGCGACCCGGGGAGCCGACCCAGGAGTTCTCGGGCGTCTACACCGAGGACACCGACAGCACGCAGTGCGCGCCCGGCACCGTGAATTACGTCGGCTCCTTCGACTACCCCTGATAGCAGCCGCCCGGCTCACGCCCGCCCTCCTCGCCGAGGGCGGCGCTCGCCGTAGCTCTCCCCCCTCACCACACCACCAGCAAGCATCTCCTGAGCCCCGCCGGCAGCCCAAAACGACACCACCGGCGAACGCCTCGTGGGCGCCGCCGGTGGCCGCTCCGTCCCGGGGACGGTTCCTTCCGTCAAGCTGACGGCTCTTCACCCGCGACTGCGGTGCAGGCAATCGTGACGCCCCCTCGCGGTGGGGGTCATCCCGGGCCTGCGCGCTCAGCCCGCGACCGAGACCGGCGCGTCTTCCTCGAAGGCCTTTGCCTTCGCCGGCTCCTTCGTCGGCTCCTCCGCGCCCTGCTCCGCCGCGGCCTCCTCGTTCCGCACCCGGGTCAGCCGCGCCTTCTTCGCCGGCGCCGTCTGGTAGTTGATGATCGGCGTCAGGGCGTCGAGGATGTCGCCGCGCTCGGGGGATACCCGCGCCCGCCGACGGCCCTGGGCGCTTATCTCGCCGAGGAGCGACGCGATGGTGTGCCCGTGGCTGAGGACCGTCTGCCGCAGCTTGTCGGACATCCGCTCCGCCGCCTTCAGGAACATCACCGCCTGACGATACTCCTCGATCACGCTCCGCAGCTCCGTCACGTCGTCCGGGTTGAGCCCGGCGCTCGCGATTTCCTCGGGCGTGAGCAGCATGACGGCATTCATGGCGTCATGCGCCTCCACCCTCAGCTTGCCCAGCTTCGAGCGGTCTTCCTTCGCTACTGTCTTGATGACCACGCCGCTGGCATTGATATTCATCTCGCCAACGTCGGGTTGTGTCGGACCAGCCATTGCTCATTCCTCCATACAGGGGATTGGCGTCCCTGAGCCCCAGTGCTCGGGTCGTCAACGCGAGAGGCAATCTATCTACCGCCTTCACTTTGTAAATAGGGGACAATGCGATTTCTAGAGAATGTTCCAGGCACGTCACGTGCAATGGTTCATGGGAAGCAACGCATGTGATTCGATGTGTGCTGTCGAAAATTCGACGCTCTGGTCGTGCAGAGCTGGTATGGCGATTGCGGGCGCATGGAATCGCGTGTTGCTGAAATGAAGACGACACGCCTCGCCTTCAATGAGAAGGCCGACGCGGTGCCATCGAGGATGGTTATCGAGAGGGAGAAGGTGAATGAGGAGGAGGGCGCCCCGGCCATGAGGCGCCCTCACGAGGATGGGATCCGGCGTCCCGCGCAGGGGGGTGGGCTCCCGGACCGCGCACCGAGCTGCGCACCCGGCAGGTGGCACTCGTCGAGCGCGGTGCAGACGACCGCGATCCCGGAGCACGCGCCGTTCGTGCAGCCATCGGCGCTCGTGCAGGGGAGCAGCTCGGTGACGTTGGTGAGCTTGGAGATCGGAAAGGCGCCGAGCGCGGTGGCGGACGTGTCGACCCGCATGCCATACAGGTCGACGTTCCCGTTCCACACCACGAGGTAGTTCGTGCCACCGAAGGCAAGGTCGACGTTCTCGACAGGAGTCGACCCGTAAGCGGTGGCGGTGTGGAGAAGGCGCCCCACAGTCGGATCGAGCAGCGTCCCTGCCGGTGACACGCGCACGCCGCGGATCTCGTACGGTGTGGTGTTGGAGGCTAGACAATCCGGGGCGTTCCAGACGACGAGGTAGTTCGTCCCGTCGAAGGCGATGTCCGGCGCCATCTGGTCGCCGGAGGCCAGCCTGTAGATCGGGCTGTCCACCCCGAGCTCGGGCGACACGATCGGATCCAGCACGGCAGGGTAGGCGCTCCCCTCGACCAGCTCCTCGGGCACGGTGATGGTCAGCTCGCCGTTCCCGTACCGCACCGGCAGCGACGCCGTCTCGCCCCGGCCGTCAATCCAGGTCGCGCGTCCATACCGCAGCCCGATCCCCGTCGCCGGATCCACGAAGTGGTGCCCGAGCGGCGTCTCCCCCGCGTACTCCTGCCCGGAGACGTGCACCCGGACGTCGAGGTCACCCTCACCGGCCGGACGCTCCGCGAACGAGAAGCTCTGCTCGACACCTTCCTCCACGTTGCGGAGGTGCTCGACGACCTCACCCCGAGCGAGCGCGAGGTGCCCGTCCGTCTCCACGCGCCCCACCCCTGGCGTGACCGCCGAGGGCTGGCCTGGCGGCCAGCATCCGCTTCTGCAGCCGAGCGTCCGCTTTTGCAGCCAATCGTCTGGTCCTGGAGGACACGACCTCCAGTCCCCGACGACACGACCTCTGGTCCCCGACGACACGACCTCCAGTCCCCGACGACACGACCTCCAGTCCCCGACGACACGACCTCTAGTCCCCGACGACACGACCTCTAGTCCCCAGGGACACGACCTCTGGTCCCCGACGACACGACCTCTGGTCCCCGACGACACGACCTCTAGTCCCGAGGACCATCCTGTCGAGCCCCGGAGGACACGACCTCTGGTCCCCGAGGACACGACCTCTGGTCCCCGAGGACACGACCTCTGGTCCCCAGGGACACGACCTCTGGTCCCGAAGGACACGACCTCTGGTCCCGGAGGACACGACCTCTGGTCCCGGAGGACACGACCTCTAGTCCCCCACGACACGACTCCTCTCCCAGAAATCACGCGCTTTCTGCCTCCCAGGGAACGACGGCTCACCCGCGGCTGGACGGCGGGGAGGGTTCGTCGTCCGTCGGCGTCCGGTCCAGGCCCAGCTCCTTGACCTTGCGCGACAAGGTGCGGAGCGGCGTGCTGAGGGCCTCGGCGGCCCTGGCGCGGTTGCCACCGGCTTCCTTCATGGCCTCCGTGATCTCCCGCTCCTCGGTCCGCCTGAGGGTCTCCCGCAGGGGCAACCTGGACGGCTGGGACGGCATCCCAGGGACCGTGGGCGGCGTTCCCTCGCGCGTGCCCTCACCAGATGAGGGCGGCGCCGGAGGGGCCTCGCGCCGCGCGGCGCGCACGCGGGGGCGCAGGTCTTCGGGGAGGATGGTGTCGCCGCGGGCCACGATCGCGGCGTGCTCCATCTCGTTGCGCAGCTCGCGCATGTTGCCGGGCCACGGGTAGGCGCGCAGCAGGGCCAGGGCCTCCCCGGAGAGGGCCTTGAGGGGGAGGCCGTTGTCCTGGCTGACCTTCTCCAGAGAGAGGCGGGCGTGGTTGCCGATCTCGTCGACGCGCTCGCGCAGGGGCGGGATCTCCAGGGTCTCGATGTCGAGGCGGTAGAGGAGATCCTCGCGGAACCGCCCCTCCCGCGCGAGCGCGTGCAGGTCGCGGTGGGTGGCGGCGATGACCCGCACGTCGACCTTCATCGCCTGCGTCGCGCCCACCGGGGTGAACGTGTTGCTCTCCAGGACCCGGAGGAGCGCGGCCTGTGCCGCGGGCGAGAGCTCGGCGACCTCGTCGAGGAAGAGGGTGCTGCCGCTCGCTGCCTGGAACAGGCCGTCCTGCTTCTTCTCCGCGCTGGTGAAGGCGCCCTTCTCGTGGCCGAAGAAGGTGCTCTCCTGGAGCCCCTCGGGGATGGCGCCGCAGTTGACGCAGATCATGGCCCTGTCCTTCCTCGGGCTGTTCTCGTGGATGAACTGCGCCAGCAGCTCCTTGCCGCTCCCCGTCTCGCCGCGGAGGATCAGGCTGCTGCGCGCCCGGGCGAACAGCTTGGCCCTCTCGACCACCGGCGCGAAGGCGTGGCCCTGGATCATGGTCACGCTGCCCCCTCCGAGGGGGCGCGCGCTCCGGGGCGCCGCGGGGGCTTCCTGGACCGGGTGCGCGGCGCTGGCGCGCTTCGCGGCGTCGCGGGCGGGGGTGCGGAGCGCCTCGGCGGAGGTGGCGTGCTCGCGGCACACGGCGATCCCCACGAGGAACCGGGGGCCCGGGCGGCCGCCCGGGGGGGCGATGGCGCCCGCGACCTTGCGGGCATCGTCGAGATTCGCCTCGGGGAGGAGCACGAGCGCGGTGTCGGGGGTGTCGAGGGTGATCCTGTCGACGGGGCGGAGCCGCTCGCGGAGGTGAGAGACCCAGGCGCCCAGCGGCAGCTCCGCGGCGACCTCGGGGGAGACCCGCACCGCGAGCAGGGCGAACGGGCGGCCCACCAGGCGGGCGCGGGTCTCCTCGTCGTGGAGGCGCTCGCGGAAGGTGGCGTCGGTGTCCACCGGGTGCTCGGGGGCGCTGTCGAGCGGGTGGGCGAGGACGCGCACCTCGACCTCGCCGAGCCGCACCTCGCTGCTGATCTGGATCTCGGCGCGCCCTGCGCGGGCGCCGTCGACGTGGGTGCCGTTCGTGGAGCCGAGGTCCTCGACGTAGATCCTGCCGCCTTCGAGCGAGAACCGCGCGTGGGTGCGCGAGAGGCCGGCGCCCTGGAGGACGAGGTCCGAGGGGCTGGCGCGGCCCACGACGAGGGACTTGCCGGGGAGGAGCTGCTCGCACTTCGACGGGCCCTGGGGGGCGTACGCGAGGAGGGAGAGGACCAGCCGCGGGGGTCGTCGATCCTTGCGATCGGCGTGGTCGTCGGGGAGCCGCTCGGTGGAGATCTCGGACTGCGCGCGCGCGTCGCCGCCAACGTCCATGGGCATGTCTCGTGCTCTTCCTGTGCGTCTTCAGGGCTTCACGGGTTTCTTGATCCCGTACTCCGTCACCCAGCGCGAGAAGGTGCGGCGCGGGATGCCGAGCAGCTCGGCGGCCTTGGTCTGGTTCCAGCCGGTCTTCTCGAGGGCGCTCCGGATGCGCTGCGCCGTGAAGGCCTCGACCTCGTCGGTCAAGGTGCCCTGGGGGAGCGGCGGGGGGGCGGGGGCGCTCGTCGCCGGGGGCGTGCGCTGGCCGGACGAGGGGGGCGGCTTGAGGTCGTCGCGCAGGTTGTGGCGCAGGGTGGCCGGGAGGTGCTCGGGGAGGATCTCGCCGTGCTGGGCGAGGACCACGGCGAGGTGCACGGCGTTGCGCAGCTCGCGGTGGTTGCCGGGCCAGTGGTAGGCGCAGAGCAGGGCCATCGCCTCCTCGGACATGCGCCGCACCTGCCGCTTGTGCAGCTTGTTGGCCTTGCGGATGAAGAGGCTCACCAGATCGCCCATCTCGTCGAGGCGCTCGCGCAGGGGCGGGATCTCCAGGACCATGCCTTCGAGGCGGTAGAAGAGATCCTTCCGGAAGCTGCCCTCCTCGACCATCTCCTGCAGGTTGCGGTGGGTGGCGGCGATGATCCGCACGTCGACCTCCACCTCACGGTGGGTACCCACGCGGGTGAGCTTGCGGCTCTCCAGGACCCGGAGGAGCGCGGCCTGCGCGGCCATGGACAGCTCGGCGACCTCGTCGAGGAAGAGGGTGCTCCCGTCGGCCTCCTCGAACATGCCGGCGCGCTGCTGGGCGGCGCCGGTGAACGAGCCCTTCTGGTGGCCGAACAGCTCGCTCTCCAGGATGGACTCGGCGATGCCGCCGCAGTTGACGCGCACCATGTTCCGCTCGCTGCGGGGGCTGTGCTGGTGGATGTAGCCCGCCAGGAGCTCCTTGCCGGTGCCGGTCTCGCCGTGGAGGACCACGGTGAGGTTGGAGTTGGCGACGGGCGCGAGGTCGCGCAGGAGCCTCCTCAGCGAGGTGCCGGCGACCAGGTCGTCCCCGGTGGCGGTGGAGAGGCTCGCGGTCCAGGGCGCGGTGGGGGCCTCCTGCACCCGCTCGGTGGTGCTGGTGCGCGAGCACGCCTCGTCGGCGAGCGAGATGAGGGCCTCGGCGGTGATGGCAGCGGCGGGGTAGACGGCGAGGCCGATCTGGAAGGCGATGCCGCCGTCGCCTCCGTTTTCGGGGGCGGCGATGATCTGCGCAATCTTTAAGGCGGCCTCGGCTTCGATCTGCGGGAGCAAGACCAGCGCCGCGCTCGGGGTGTAGAGGCGCATGTGGTCGACCTCGCGGAGCTTTCCCCGGAGCTTCGCGGCCCAGCGCTCGGCCGGGATGTCCTCGGCGATCCGGGCGGAGACGCGCACCGCGAAGAGCGCGAAGACGTGGCGGAAGTGCTTGGCGCGGGTGACCTCGTCCTGGAGGCGCCGGCGGAACATCTCCTCGGGCTCGAAGGCGGACTCGCGGGGGACGCCCACGGACTGGATGCGCACCAGCACGTCAGAGCCGAGCGTGATCTCCTCGCCGAGCGGGACGTCGACGCGGTCCATGCCGAGGCGCTTCCGGGCGATCCAGGTGCCGTTCGTGGAGCCGAGATCCCTGACGCTGATCTTGCCGTCCTGGAGCAGGAACTCGGCGTGCCGGCGGGAGAGGCTGCGGTACGGGAGGCACCTGTCGGCCACCGCGTCGCGGCCCACCACGAGGGGGCGCCCGGGCACGAGCCGCTCCACCGAGGTCTCACCGGCGTGGTGCAGCAGGAGAGAAAACGAGATCTCGAGCGATGGGCGGACAGGGGGATCGCCGGGATCTCCGGGGAGCTTCTCGGTGCTCGTCTCGCCGGGCGTACGGGTGTCCTCGCGCTCGTCCCTGGACATACCTGGCCATCCTAACGCGGCCGATCCGGGTTCGTGCACCCGAGAGCGAGGCCCTCGCAGCCGGTAGTCCAACGCACCAGCACGAGGCGCAGACCTTGCGCGGATGCGCTGGGGCGCCGCGATGCCGGGGGATTCTCATGCTCGCGTCCGGTCGCAGGGGGCGGTGGACGGCGGCGCGGGACGGAGCGCGGGACGGGGTGCGGGACGAGGCGGGGACGGGGCGCGGGCGTGGCTGCCGGTGTCCCGGGGGGCGATGGAACCGGTTAGCCTGGCAGGATGAGCAGGATCGTGCGGAGGCTCCTGGCGACGGCGGCGCTGCCCCTGGTGGCGCACGCGGGCACGGCACACGCGGGGGCAATCGCCGCCACGGGGGACGCGCAGGCGCTGACGCACGTCAGCCAGATCCTCGGGGTGGTCGGCACGGGCAACTTCGACGAGGGGCCCACGTCGGGCACCGTGCCGGCGAACGTGTACGCGGCCCAGGGCCTCGTCTGGCAACAGGGGTCGTTCTCCACGTTCTTTCCGGGCTGCGTCACCCCGGGCTCGGCGCAACTGCTGAACTATTACGGTTCTCCCGCGGGGAACTTCCCGTCGCCGGCCGGGGGCGGCACGCAGGTCGGGCAAGCCAGCTACACCTCGTTCGTGGCGAAGTTCAGCACGTACGTCACCCAGGTGGGCCTCACCGCCTCCACCAACGGAGAGCAGTTCCTGACGGCGTGGAGGGCGAACGGGACGCTGATCGGGCAGGTGCGCTGGACACCGAACGGGGACTCGGCCTTCGTGGGGATCGACACGCTCGGCGAGCCGATCGCGATGGTCGCCTTCGGCAACGACGATCTCATGGGCGGCGGAGCCTTCGACATCGGCGGCGCGACGACCTTCAGCGACTCGTGGATCTGGGCCACGGGGAGCTGCACCACGAACGCGCAGTGCGACGACGGGAACCCCTGCACCACCGACACCTGCGTGGGCTCCGCGTGCCAGCGGGTGAACAACACCGCAGCGTGCAGCGACGGCAACGCCTGCACCGACGGCGACGTGTGCCAGGGGGGGTCGTGCGTCGGGGGGACGCCGAAGACGTGCACGGCCATCGACGGTTGCCACGCGGCGGGGCTCTGCGACCCGACGACCGGGATGTGCTCGACGCCCACCCTGCCCAACGGGACGGCGTGCGACGACGGCAACGCCTGCACCCAGGTCGACGGCTGCCAGGGGGGGTCGTGCGTGGGCCAGGCCCCGGTGACCTGCCCGGAGCCGCAGCCGGGGACGTGCCGGCTCCAGGGCGCCTGCGATCCGACGACGGGGATGTGCTCCGACCCGCCCGCGCCCGACGGCAGCGGCTGCGGCGACGGCAACGCCTGCACCGACACCGACACCTGCATGGGCGGGGCGTGCACCAGCCAGAACCCGGTGGTGTGCGCGCCCCCCAACGACTGTCATGTGCAGGGGACCTGCGACGTGGCGAGCGGCGTGTGCACGCCGGTGCAGAAGGTCGACGGGGCGGCGTGCAGCGACGCCAACGCCTGCACGGTGGGCGATGGCTGCCAGGCAGGGAGCTGCGCGGCAGGTACCCCGGTGCAGTGCCCACCGCCCGATGCGTGCCACGAGCAGGGGGCGTGCGATCCGACCACGGGAGCCTGCACGCAGCCGGTGCGGCCGAACGGGACGCCCTGCGGGGGCGGGGGGACGTGCCAGAACGGGGTGTGCGCCATCGCCGACGCGGACGGCGACGGGGTGCAGGACGCCGTCGACAACTGCCCGGCGGTCTACAACCCGAGCCAGGCCGATCTCGACGGCGACGGGCTCGGCGATCTGTGCGACCCCGACGACGACGGCGACGGGGTGCTCGACGCTGCCGACAACTGCCCGCGCACGCCGAACCCCGGGCAGGAAGACGCGAACGGTGACGGGATCGGGGACGCTTGCTCCTGCGCCGATCCGCCGCGGCCCGATGGCTCACCCTGCGACGATGGACAGGCCTGCACCGCCGTCGACGTGTGCCAGGGCGGGGTGTGCGTGGGGACCGAGCCGGTGGTGTGCCCACCATCCGGCAACGTCTGCCAGGTGACGGGCTGCTTCCCGATCACGGGCGAGTGCACGGCCTACTCGAACGAGGGAGCGCCTTGCCCCGGCGGGGTGTGCGTGGCGGGTGGGTGCCTGATCGAGGGGGCCAGCACCAGCGCGACCAGCGGCAGCGGGGGCAGCGGCGCGGGAGGCAACGGCAACGGGGGGAGCGCGCCCACGGGCGGCAGCGGGGCCGGCATGGGGAACGGGAGCGGCGCGGGGAGCGGCGCGGGCGCGGGGAGCCCGGCGGGCGTGGGCGGGGCGTCGCTGCACGGCAGCGGGGTGACGTGCGCGGTGGGCGGGGCAGTGGGCGGCGGTGGCAGCGCGGGCGACGGGCGTGACGGGGGCGGCGGGCGCGAGGGGCGCTCTGGCGGGGCGCCCTGGGTGCTCTCGGCGGTGTCGCTGCTGCTGGCGTTCCGGCGGCGGCGCAACGCCCGGGGATGAGCGCACCGGGAGGGCCGGAATGGAGGGGGTGAGCGCACCCGGGGGGCCGGGGTGCCCTCCCCTCCTCCATCGTCACGCGGCGTGACCGTTCCTCGTCACGCGGCGTGACCGTTCCTCGTCGCGCGGCGTGACCGTTCCTCGTCGCGCGGCGTGACCGATCTCGGGCATCGCCGCGTGCGAGGGCGTGCCCTTCAGGGTCGAGATCAGGGTAGGTTGGCGCGATGCGAAGAGTGACGCGAGGCCTCCTGCTGACCCTGGCGCTGCCGGTGCTCACCGCGGCAGGTGCGGCGCAGGCAGGGACGATCACCAGCGTGGGGGCCGTCCAGGCGCTGACGCACAAGAACCAGATCGTGGGCGCCATCGGGAGCGGCAACTTCGACGAGGGGCCGACGACGGGGTACGTGCCCTCCGATGTGTACGCGTCGCAGCACCTCGTCTGGCAGCAAGGTGATTTCGGCGGGATCCTGCAGAACTGCGTGACCCAGGGGAGCACCTCGCGCCCGGCGTACACCTTCTATCCCTCCCTCTTCCCGAACCCCACGGGCGGGGGTGCGCACGTCGGCCAGGCTGCATCGGGCGGACACGTGGCGCGGTTCACCACCAAGGTGACCCAGGTCGGCCTCACCGCCAGCACCAATGGCCAGCAGTTCCTGACGGCCTGGAGGACGAACGGGACGCTGATCGGGCAGGTGAGCTGGCAGCCGACCGGAGACTCGGCCTTCGTGGGGATCGACACGCTCGGCGAGCCGATCGCGATGATCGCCTACGGCAACGACGATCTGGCGGCGGGGGCGACATATTCCTCGAGCGGAAACACCATCTACTCCGACACGTGGATCTGGGCCTCGGGCACCTGTCAGTCGAACGCCGAGTGTGACGACGGGAACCCCTGCACGACCGACACCTGCGTGGCGATGCTCTGCCAGCGGGCGCCCAACGACAACGCCTGCAACGATGGCAACGCCTGCACCGACGGCGACGTGTGCCACGGCGGGGTGTGCGTGGGCGGGGCGCCGAAGACGTGCACGGCCATCAGCCCCTGCCACACGGCGGGGACGTGCAACCCGGCGACCGGGATCTGCTCGACGCCGATGCGGCCCAACGGGACGGCGTGCAACGACGCCAACGCCTGCACGACAAACGACACCTGCCAGAGCGGCGCGTGCAGCGGTGGCGCGATGGTGGCCTGCCCGGCGCCGCAGCCGGGGACGTGCCGGCTGACCGGGACCTGCGATCCGGCGACGGGGATGTGCTCCGACCCGCCCGCACCGGACGGCAGCGCCTGCGGCGATGGCAATGCTTGCACCGACACCGACACCTGCACGGGCGGGGTGTGCACCAGCCAGAACCCGGTGGTGTGCGCGCCTCCCAACACCTGCCACGAGCAGGGGACCTGCGACATGGCCAGCGGCGTGTGCACGCCGGTGCAGAAAGCCGACGGGGCGGCGTGCGACGATCAAAACGCCTGCACGGTGGGCGATGGCTGCCTCGGAGGGAGCTGCGCCGGAGGGACGCCGGTGGTGTGCCCGCCACCCGACGCGTGCCACGAGCAGGGGACGTGCGATCCGACCACGGGAGCCTGCACGCAGCCGGTGCGGCCGAACGGGGCGCCCTGCCCCGGCGGAGGGACGTGCCAGAACGGGGTGTGCGCCATCGCCGACGCAGACGGCGACGGGGTGCAGGACGCCGTCGACAACTGCCCGGCGGTCTACAACCCGAGCCAGGCCGATCTCGACGGCGACGGGCTGGGCGACGTGTGCGATCCCGACGACGACGGCGACGGGGTGCTCGACGCCGCGGACAACTGCCCGCGCACGCCGAACGCGGGGCAGGAGGACGCGAACGGCGACGGGATCGGGGACGCCTGCTCCTGCGCCGATCCGCCGCGGCCCGATGGCTCGCCCTGCGACGATGGGCAAGCCTGCACCGCCGTCGACGTGTGCCAGGGCGGGGTGTGCGTGGGGACCGAGCCGGTGGTGTGCCCGCCGTCGGGGAACGTGTGCCAGGTGCTGGGCTGCTTCCCGCTCACGGGAGAGTGCGCGGCCTACTCGAACGAGGGGGCGCCCTGCCCGGGCGGGGTGTGCATCGCAGGTGGCTGCCTGATCGAGGACGCCAGCACCAGCGCGAGCAGCAGCGGGGGCGGCGCTGCGGGCGGCGCAGGCGGGAGCGGCAACGGCAACGGTGGGAACTCGCCCGCGGGAGGCACCGGCGCCAGCAACGGCCAGGGAGGCGGCGGGATCCCGGGGAGCCAGGCCGGCGTGGGCGGAGCGTCGCTGCACGGCAGCGGGGTGATGTGCGCGGTGGGCGTGGTGGGCGAGGTGGGCGAGGTGGGCGAG
>NZ_ASRX01000132.1 GCF_000601485.1 Chondromyces apiculatus DSM 436 | reverse complement strand
CCCCCCGCCCCCGCGCCACCACCCGCGTCCCCTCCGCTTCGAGCCGCGCCCGGAGCACCTCCTGCCGCTTCGCCAGCGCCTGCATCTCGTCGTACGTGCCCCCCTCGAGCGCGTGCCATGCCCGCGCGCGCTCCACCTCGGCGATCTCCTCCGCCACCGCCTCTGCCCGCTGCACGTCCTGCGCGAGCCGCGACGCCTCGGCCATCACGTGCGCCCGCGCCAGGGTCACCTGCAGCGCATCCCACCGCGCGCGCATCTGCCCGAGCACCCCATCGAACCCCGACAGCGCCTCCCTCGCCTCCTTCTCCTCTGCGATGCGCACCGCGAAGAACCGCACCATCTCGGCGAGCCGCTGCTGCTCCCGCGCCACCTCTCCCGCCAGCGCCTCGACAGCCGCCGCCATCTCCCCCCGCGCGTCCGTGTCGCGCTGCCGCGCCATGCAGATCGCCTCCGCGGCCAGCGCCCGCGCGCGCAGCTCCCCGAGGTGGGCCTCCTCCTTCTCCAGCGCCCGCGCCCTCCGCTGCGCCTCCGCCAGCTCCGCCCGCAGCGCCGGGAGCGTCCGGTCCACCTCCGCGAGCTTCACGGAGTCCGTCGCCCAGCGCTGCCGCCACCCCTCGCAGGCCTGCATCTTCGTCGTGATCGCCTCCACCCGCGCGTCCGCCTTCACGCGCCGGTCCTCGGCCCGCTTCAGCTCCGGCGCCGGCTGTTCCCGCCTCGGCGTGTAGAACCTCCCGACCTCCTCGATCACCCGCGTCCGGATGCGCTCCCCGTGCTTCCCGCCGGTCAGCACCCCTACTTGCCTCCCCACCGCCTCCGCCAGCGCCCCCCGCACCTCGTCCCCCAGCGTGCTCCCTGGATCCTCGTGGGCCGTCTCGTCCTGCGTCACCCAGAGCAGGCCCCACACCCCCATGTCCTCCCGGCTCACGGCGCCCTTCTTCGGCGACCGCCCTTCGAGCCGCTGCAGCAGCAGCTCGTCGGCGTCACGGTTCCTCACCGTGGTCCCGTCGCCGAGCCGCACCTCCGTCATTGCCTTCTCCAGGAAGCGCTTGTGCACCTGGATCACCTCGCCATCGAGGCTCAGCGTGATCTCCACCTCGGGCCCGAGCCGCGTCCCGTGCGGCTGGAGCGCCTGCATGCCCTGGTGTCGCGTCCCGGAGCGCTCGAAGAGCCCCGCCCGCAGCGCCTCCACGATCGTCGACTTCCCCGCCTCGTTCCCTCCGGAGATGACGTTGATCCCTTCCACGAAGGGCCCGAGCTTCACCGTCCCCACGAGCGGCCCCACGTTCCGCACCGTCAGATCCACGAGCCTCACCGCGCGATTCATGCGACCTCCTTGTGCAGCCGGTACAGGAGCCGCAGCGCCTGCGCGCTCTCCTCCTGCGGAACGCCCACGACCCCTTCCCGCAGCCTCTTCGCCACCTTCCCGATCCACCCTCCCCGCCCCAGCTCCTCCAGCCCCTCGTCCCGCACCACCACGTGCAGCCCCTCGTCCCGGGTGCGCATGAAGTGGAACCGGTCCCGCGCCCGCGCCAGCACCTCCACCTCCAGCCGCGCGCTCAGCTCCACGTCGAGCACCCCCTTCAGCGTCAGCTCCAGGAGCGTCCGGTCCTTGCCCGGGTAGTCCGCGAGCACCCTCTCCAGGTGCGCCAGGTCCTCCGCCGTGCTCACCGTGTGCTCGAGCTGCTTCCACCGGAACGAGCACACCTCCTCCGGCGTCACCAGCGGCGCCTCTCCCCTGCCCTCCACCTCGACCAGCAGCACGCTCCCGGGATCCCGCTCCTTGAACCGCGTCGCCTCGGGCGTCCCCGAGTACCAGGTGCGCTCGTCCACCTGCAGCCGCCCGTGCCAGTCCCCGAGCGCCAGGTAGTCGAGCCTCGCCCTCTCCGCGAGGTCGGCCGGGATCGCATTGAGGAGCGGCGCCTCCTCGCCGTGGAACCCCGCCAGCACCTCCTTGATCCCCCCGTGCGCCACCCCCACCCGCACCTGATCCAGCGGCCCCAGCGCTGCCGAGAGGTGGTCTGTCACGTCCCCGAGCGCATGCTTCTCGAACAGGGGACAGGGCAGCAGCACCACCCCGTCACACGCCGCGACCGGCGCACACGAGTCGAGCACGCGCACGTTCGCGGGGCACTCCCGCTTCCAGCGCTCCGACTGGTAGAGAGATCCGGGCGTCAGCGGATCATGGTTCCCCGGCAGCAGGAACACCGGCGCCGCAATCCCGCCCATGGCGTCGAACGCCTTGCGCAGCGTGTCCGGCTTGATCTCGTGGTCCTCGAAGACGTCCCCCGCCACAACCACGAAGTCTGCCGCGAAGTCGCGCACCAGCGTGCCAATGCGCTGCACCGTCCGCAGCCGCGCATCCCGCACCACCGCGCCCGCCTCCCCGGGAATGAAATGGGCACGAAGCCCGAGCTGCCAGTCCGCCGTGTGAATGAAGCGTGTCGCCGTCCCCATCTTCCCCTCCCTTCACGCCAGCGGTGAAGCCTCACCGCGCGCCGCCTGGATGACCGCGAGGACCCGCTCCACCAGGATCCCCTCGTTGCGATAAAACTGATCGTTTGTCCCCGGCTCGACGATCCACCCCCCGCTATGGTGGAGAGCCACAAGCTGCCAATCCTTGTCGAACACCGGCGACCCCGACGATCCGGGCAGCGTATCCGTCAGGTATTGCAGCCGCCCCTCCCCCGAGAACACCACGAGGTTGTGGAAGAAGGAGAGCTGCTTCTGATCCCCGCCCGGGTGCTGGATGATGTTCACCCGGTCGTCCCGCTGGATCTGCGCCGGCTTCAGCGCGATGGCTCCCCACCGCGCCGAGGGCTCGCCGGTCACCCGCACGACGGTGCAGTCATCGGCGCTGGAGGTGGCGAAGAACGCCTGCGGCTCAAGGGGGAGCTCCTCCATCTCCGCGTCCAGCCCATCGACGGTCTTCTGGAAGTTGAACTGCACGCGCGCCCTGGCGGCCATCTCGCGGCTGCGGAGGACGTGGTGGTTGGTGACGAGCAGGTCGCCCGCGGCCAGGAAGCCGGAGCCGAGGGACCCGTCGGCGCATTTCACGCGCACCACGGCGCGCGCGCAGCGCATGCCGAGTTCCAGGAAGCTCACGGGCACGAGGGAGCTGCGCTTGCCGAGGATCTTCTCCAGGGTCTGACCCCCGCGGCCGTGCCAGCCGAGGGAGGTGAGATCGGGGCCCTGGGCATATCGGACCGGCTTTCCCTCCAGCAGGCGCAGCAGAGCATCATCGTCCGGGTAATCCTGGAGCGCCAGCTCGAGGATTGCCTGCATCCAGCGCTCTCCCTGCTTGTAGGCCTCCTCCAGGATGCTGAACCAGGTGAGATCGGCGCGGTTGTTGAATCCGATCCGGATGGGATTGAGGCGCACCTTCTCCACGAAAGCGCGCGCCTCGTCGATGGTCGGGTATTTGCGGGCGAGCGCCTCGCGAAAGGCGGCCCGCGTGGCACCGTCACGCCATTGTTCGCTTATCATCCCTCATTCTCCATGAAGTGACTGAATCAATGCACGTTCGTGGGCGCAGCAGTGCGTCACCAGCCGCCCAGTTCCTTTCTTGCCTGTTTCAGCTCCGGATACTCAGGGTAGTCATTCAGTACCCGGTCGATGATGGAGATCACCCGTAGGCTCTTCTTCGCTTCTTCGAGAATCGCCTGCCAGACCTCACGCGGCGTGCCACGAAGCTCGATGAGCGTCATGTTGAGCCCTGCGTCCACCGCGATCATACGGGCACTGGGGGCAGACCCATAGAGACAGGCGAGGAAGTCTCGTAGCTTCCCGACACGAGCGGCCAGCTCATCTTCGGGAACTCTGGGCGGCGGCGGTTGGGGCGGGGGAGGATTGAGAGAAAGACCCAGCTTCTTCTTCCCCTTGTTCGTACTTTTCCCCCCGCCGGTTGGAACGACAGACGTCCCCGCACCATCAACTGGGCCTAGCTGGCCGTTGTCCGTGCCCTTGTCCTTTTTCGGAGCTTTCTCGTGGTTGACCATCCACAGGTTGCCCTCCTCGTCTCCGGCGCAGATCACCCCGGTCCCCAGCGCCACGCACCGAAACCACGACGTCCCCTGAACCGTCCCCACGCACGCGCCGCTCTCCAGGTTCCAGATCTTGAGCGTCTCGTCCTCCGAGGCCGACACCACCTGCTTCCCGTCCTGCGAGACCGCGCACCCGAACACCCGCCGCTCGTGGCCTCGGAGTTCGTGGACGCGCTGACCCGTGAGGAGGTCCCACACCTCCAGCACCCCGTCCTCGCGGGCGAGCACGGCGCGCCTTCCGTCGGGCGTCATCGCGCCGGCGAGCAGCGGCGCCACAAAGCCACTCTGGCTCCGCACCAGACGCCCCGCGGCCGTGTCCCACACCTGAACGACGCCAGCGCGCGAGAAGAGCAGCGCCCGCTCCCCGTTGAGGGTCAGCGCGCACCCGTCCACCCGCTCAAGGCTCGCGTCCTGCGTCCCCCCGGAAGGACCGGCGGTGGGCTCTCTCAGCACCATCCCACCGGCAGGTGAGGTCGTCAGGACGCGGCCCCCTCCCAGCAAGGCGCAGCCGCTCACCCGCTCGTCGTGGTCCGGGCCGATCTCGAAGCGCTTCGTCACGATCTCCGCGCGCTTCGCCACGATCTCGACGCCCTCGCCGTCGAGGCTCCACAGCCTGACGCTCCCGTCGCGCGCCCCGGAGAGCACCTGGCGCCCGTCCGCGGTGATGGCGCACGTGGTCACCGGTGCCTCGTGCCCCTCCAGCGTCGCCGTACAGGCGCCGCTCTTCACGTCCCACACCTTGAGCGTCCCGTCCTCCGACGCCGACACCGCGCGGTTGCCTCTGGGCGTCACCGCGCACGCAGCGACGGGTTCGGCGTGCCTGCCCTGCGACGAGAAGCCCTCGGGGCTGCCCACCTCCCAGAGCTTGAGGCTCCGATCGTGCGAGGCGGAGACCATCCTCCTTCCGTTCGGCAGCACGGCGATGGCGGACAAGGCGCCTTCATGGGCCTCGATCACCCGCACCCGCTGACCCGAAGCGATCTCCCAGACGTGCACCGCGCCCGTGGACATCCCGCAGAGGAGGTGACGCTCGGCGTGCAGGGTTGCCAGGGAGTCCACCCTTCCCTGCCCTTCTCCGAAACGTCTCACGCACCGCCCCGTCGCGATCTCCCACTGCAGCACCAGACCGTCGCCGCTCGCCGCGAGCACGTGCGTGCCGCCGGAGAGAGGCACCAGGGCGGTGACCCATGCCTTCTCGTCGCGCCTCGCGGGCACCACCTCCGGGCCTTCTTCCCCACCCCTCACCTCGCGCCCCAGCACCCGCTCGCAGCTCCCCGAGGCCAGGTCCCAGACCCGGACCGTGCGATCCCGCGAGGCCGAGACCAGGCGCCGCCCATCCCGCGTGATCAGGCACGCCGTCACGTAATCCGTGTGGCCTTCGAGCGCAGCCACCCGGGAGAATGACGCCCGCTCCCAGACGGTCAGGGCACCGTTGTCCGACCCCACCACGATGCGCTGCCCGTCCGGGCTCACCCCGCACGACGTCGCCCAGCGCCCCTGGTTGTCGAGGGTGGCGGTGAGCCTCTTGGCGGCGACGTCCCAGAGCCGCACCGTCGCGTCCGTCGAGGCAGACACCACGGTCTTGCCATCCGCCGTCACCGCGCACGCGGTAATGTCGTCCTCGTGGCCACGCAGCACCGCCACGGTGTCGCCCGAGCCCAGCGCCCAGAGCCGCAGGGTACGGTCCACCGACGCGGAGACCAGGTGACGGCCATCCGGCGTGATCGCGCAAGCGACGACCGGCTTCTCGTGGCCGAGGAAGGCGTGGAGCGGTGTCGGCCCGAGGCGCACGCCGTGGCGCAAGCGGAGCGGAGGGAGCCCTGCGGGGAACCGCAGCACGTTCTCGATGTGCTTCGGCGACCAGCCCGCACAGCGCAGGCGGTTGTACAGCAGCGCCGGCAGCACCTCCGACCGCCCCCGCAAACGCCGCGACTCCGCCCCCAGGGCCGCGAGCACCACCAGAAGCTCCAGCGAGCGCTCCCCGCTCAGGGCTCGGATCAGCGCCTCGTAGTCGCTCTCGACCGCACCAACCCCCAGCTCGCGGCACTTCTCCTGGAGGTAACCGATGTTCGTGCAGAGCTTGCGCGCCTCGTCCAGTGTTCCCGCCGCGATCCGGTGCTCCACGGCGTGCCGGAGCGCGTAGTCACGCTTGCGCGACACCTCCTCGGCGGGCGGCCACACCGCCAGCTTGTCCACGAGCAGGCGGTGGAGTTCCCGGATCCGCTGCTCGCCCAGCCTCTGGACCACGAACTCGCGGAAGTAATCGTGGTAGAGCCGGTAGGCAGGTTGCCCCCCGTGCCACTGCGCCTGCTCCTGGCGCAGGAACGGGCGCGTCAAGCGAAGGAAGTCGACTTCATCGCTGCTCGTGCCCCAGCCGAGCAGCTCTCCGAACAGGTAGGCAGGGAGCGCCTCACGCGCCGCGCAGGCGATGCCGAGGCCCCTCAGCACGAGCTGGCACCTGGGCTCGCCCACCGCGATCAGATCGCCCCAGATCTGCGCGGCGAAGCCTTCGAGCTGCTGCGGAATGTTCGTCACCACCCGCCGCTCGGGCGGCTGGTCGTCCAGCCAGTCCCGCAGCCGGATGGCGTGGAGCAGGTTGCCCCCGGCGCTGCGAACCGCCTCCTCGATGAGCGCCGCATCGAGAGGCGGCGAGAACTCGCGCGCGTGGTACTCCCAGAACGCCCTGACCGCCGCCTCGTTCGAGGCCCACCACGTGGTCTCGTCGAGGTCGATGCGCTGCACCTTCTCAAGACCATTCAGGTCGGAGTACACCGGCCTCGACGCGCACAGCACCACCACCCAGGGCGGCAAGACCTGCGGCAGGTAGCGCAGCAGCGCGTTCCTCCCTGCCTCGTCGCTCGCTGCCTCATCGAGGCCGTCGAGCACCAGCACCAGGCGCTGGTTGGAGGGCATGAGCACATTCTTCGAGACCCGCTTGAGGAGGTCGCCGAGCCGCGCATCGACCGGCTGCTGGAGGTCCACCTGCTCGTGGAACTGCCGCTCGATCTGCGCGCACAGGTTCTGCACCACCACCTCGGGGCGATCCCACCCCTCGTTGCCTCGGCGGATGAGGTGACACGGGGTGTCGTCCGGCAGCACCTTCAGCATCTGCATCAGGATGGCGCTCTTCCCCGCGCCCGGGCCGCCGAGGAGCAGGATCCACCCCCGGGACAGCGCCCGCTCCCCGACCAGCCATTCCCGCAGCCTCCTCAGCACGTCCTCGCGCGCGAAGAGCTTGCCGTGGCGTTCCCGTTCCACCTCGAAATCGATGATCTCGCCGCCCACTGTCTCACCTCGTACGTCGACCGGGCTCGCCACCGCGGACCCTGCGCCTTCATGCATCGGAGCCTCCTCTCAACGTGCCTTCGGGTCAGCGCGCCTTAGGGTCAGCGCGCCTGCGGCTGGACGTCGGCGTGGTGCCGGCTCTCTCACCACCAGGCCCACTCCCCCCGGCACCGCCTGCTGCCTGCTTGCGCGACGCGGCAAGCCTCAGGACTTCGTGCTCGGGGACCTGCTCGGTGCGCAGGAGTGCCTGGTGTGCCTTGAAGGCCGTCACCTTGCCGTCCTGGAGCAGGTGGAACTCCCCGGTCGACTGCCCCGGGATCTTCCCTGCCACGTTCACCCGCGCCTCCGCGAAGAGCGGCTTCATCTTCTCCAGCGCCACGTTCTGGGCCACGCGCCCCACGAACCAGCTCCGGATGTTGTCGCGGCACTTGTAGTCGAGGTCTCCCGGGCTCTGCGTCGCGAGCAGCATCCCGAGTCCCCCGGAGCGCGCGCGCCGCAGCAGGTTCTCCATGGGCCCCTTCGTCGCGGGCTGCGACTGCGCCGGCAGGTACACGTCTGCCTCGTCGAACATCGCCACCGCTTGCAGGCGAGGCGACGGCGCCCGCGTCACCCACCGGGTCAGCGTCAGCAGGAGCTGCGAGACCCAGAACAGGATCTTCGCGTTGTCCCCGAGAAACTTGGTGCTGATGATGCTGAGCCGCGTCTTGCCCGGGCGCGCGTGGGCACCGAGCCCGAGGAGCAGCTCCGCGTCGAGCTTGTCACCGTCGGACGACAGCAGTTCCTCCGAGCCGAGCTTGAAGACCTCCAGGTCTTGCACCAGGTTGATCAGGAGCCGCGTGTCGAGGCGCCCGAGCGCGGCGACGAGCGTCGGGTCCTCCTCGTCGATGAACCCGATCAGCGTCTCCAGATCGAGCTGGTCTGCGGATCCGTGCTCTGCGTAGATCTGGAACGCCTGAACGAGGATCGCGCGCAGGCTCTTGTCCTTCCGGGTCTGCTTGTAACCGAGCATGTCCCCGAGCGCCTCGGCCGCATACTTCGCCGCCTGGTCGCGCTCCAGATCCTTGAGCTTCCCGACCCCCTTCGGCATCAGGGAGAGCGCAAGCTGCCGGCCCTCCGGGTGCCCCGGCGTGAACACCGCCACGTCGAGCCGCTCGCGCAGCGCCCGGCGCCGGGCCTCCAGCACCGGATCCGGGTGCACCTGGTTCCAGGGCGCCTCGCGCGCATACGCGCAGAGGTCACCCTTGCGGTCGACCAGAACGGCCGGCACCCCCTGCAGCAGGAGTTGCTCGATGACGTTCAGCGCCAGGGTGGTCTTGCCGCTCCCGGTGCTCCCGAGGAACGCCGCGTGCGCGGTGAGCACGGCCGGATCGATCTCCACTGGATGGCTGACGATCTCTCCGCTCACCCCGAGCGTGATCGCTCCCGCCTCGACGCGCGGGGGGCTCTCCGGCGACCCTGGCGCCTGCTTCGCGCGGAAAGGTGACACCCCGCTGAGCATGGTATCCGGCTCCTGGAACATGGAGATGACCGGTGCGTCGCGCTGCACAGCACGCTCCACCGTGGGCGGCCTGGTCGCGGGCGCGGGGCGCGGGGCTGGCTCCTCGAAGCGCTCCAGCCGGTCGAGATCCAGCACGTCGATCAAGGGCCGGAGCCGCGACAGGTGGTTCTCCTCCATGAGCCAGGCGAGGAACTGCGCTCGCCGCTCGCTCTTGTCGCGGAACTTCCGGAAAGCGGCGATCGTGCGCCAGTCGCTGTCCTCGACGACTGCCTTGCGTCCGCCTGCCTTGAGGATGCCGCCGAGGACCTGGACGACCTGAGTCTTCGGGTTGCTGGGAAACTCGATGCAGCGAATCATCGCAGGAATCCGCTTCTTCCCCGCCACCGCCACCGTCTCTTCGAGCTGCACGCGCAACCCCCCTCCCTGGGGTGCTCGGTTGCACACGGCCACGACGATCTCCTCGACGGGCCTGAACCCGCCACCCGCGACGGGGACCTCGATGCGCACCTCGATCATCCTGCCTTCGACCTTCACCTTGAAGCGGCAGCCGGTCTCCAGCTCGTCGGCGCAGGCCTCGATGGCCCAGCCGAACAGCTCCGCGAACTCCTCCTCGTCCTCGGGCGGCTCTTCCTGGTTCTCGGCCAGAAAGTCGTTCCATTCCTGCTCGAGCTTCTCCTTGGACTCCTTCGCGCTCCGCTCCTCGGGCGGCGGCGGAGGGGTAGGACGGGGAGAGGAGTCCCCCGGAGGCTCCACGACCTGGCCTGCCTCGATGCACTCGTCGCGGTAGTTGCGGCACTCGTCGAGCACGCTGCGCGCCCGCATGCCCACGAGCTGCCGCACGAGCCTCGGGGGAATGGGGTAGATGGTGTCTGTCGCGCCGTTCGGGAGCCGTAGGCCTGAGGTTTCGTAGAGATGCCCGAGCCGTTGCCGGATGATCATCTCCACCTCCTTGGCGGTGCGGGCGCTACGGAGATGCACGGGCGCCGGATCATTCTCCAGGCGGTCGAGCGTCGAGCGCGTCAGGCGATTGCGGAGCGCCTCGTAATAGTCTTCGAGGCAAGCAATCACGATCACGCTGGAAGGCACCTGATCGGCCACGCTGCACAGCGAAGCCATCGCCCGCCGGAACAGGGTCTCGGCCTGATCGCTCTGGTAGGCGTCCTCGAACTGGTCCACGCACAGCACCAGCGCGCGTGAATCGAGGGCCCACATCAGCCGTCCGAGATGCTCGACAAGCTTCTGTGCGTCCTCGTCCACCCGCTTGGACGTGATCTCCCCGAGTACCTTGCGGTCCTGCGGCGACAGCTCCTCGCAGCGCAGGTACTTGACGACCCGCTTCTTGAGAGTCGAGTTCTGGCGCTGCAGGTAGAGCAAGGCCCGGACGAGATCCAGGTCGAGATCCTCGTAGCGAGGCTGTGCGAAGAGGCTATCCGCGGCCTGCTCGACCAGGCTCACGACATCGTCTTGCGACAGGTCCTCTCTGTCCTGGAGGTCGGCAATGGCCTGCCCATTTCCGCACCGCGCCGCCACCGCACTGGAGAGATGGTGCAGCCCCGATTTCGTACCCAGGGGCTCGTAGTAGGGCTGATCCAGCGAATCGATGAGGTTGTTCAACAGATAGCGCGGGTACGACACCGCCGTGGTCATGTGCATGTAGCCCACGAAGCCCAGCCCGTCGCGGTGCACGTGATTGCGGAAGGCGCGTACGAGGTGCGTCTTTCCGCTCCCCGACTCCCCGAGCAGGAGCAAGATGCGCCCCGCTTCCAGGCCTGGCGGCGTGGTGGCCTGGGTGAGCAGGTGCTGGAACTCCTCGCGCGCCTCCTTGTGCACCGACTCCACGTCGAACGGGTTTTCCCGCCAGATCTGGTGCCGATGCTCGATCGAATGAAAAATCTCTTTCTTCGTGTTCGACAGGAACACGTCGAGCAGGGCATCCCGCTCCACCATGACCCACCCATCCTCTCTTCAATGGCGACGCTCGCCACCCGCCATCATCGACGGGCGCCTTCCGCGTCGGTGTTCCTAGATGCGCACGAAGTGAAACGTGGAGTTCATGTAGCGGGTCTCCGACGAACTGACATCCTCGGGAGACATGGCCTCCACCAAGTCCGCGCGGCTCAGCTCCAGAAGCTTCTTCCGGTGCGCCTCCACGAGCCGCTTCTTGAAGGCCTCCGCGTCCGTCACGTCGGCGCCCTCCTCTTCGAGGCGACGCCGCACGTGCGAGATGAACACCTTGTTCTTGCCGAACCGCCCCTTGCCATCCACTGCCCGCGCCGCGGCAACGACCTTCTTGGCGAAGGTGTTGTTGTTGGAGGGCATGGGTTCAAGCACCGTCGTCGTCGTCGTCGTCGTCGGCGGCGGCGGCGGCGGCGGCGGCGGCGGCGGTGGCGGCGGCGGTGGCGGCGGCGGCGGCGGCGGCGGCGTCTCCGTGAATTGAATCGTCTGCTGTTTGCCGTGTCCGGCTGGATCCGAACCAGGGCTTACTCCAGCCGCATCTCCGCTTCCCGACTTGGAGCCAGCATTCACTGAAGTGGACGTCTCCGTTCTTTTCGTCGACCCTTTCCCGACAACATGCGCCGTCAGCGCTGCTCCGGTGGGTGCATCCGGGTCGGCGAGCCAGCGCTGGAGCGCAGTTCCATAAAGATCATTGGCAGAGACGCCTGTGACTCCGGCGGCCTTTGCTGCGAGAGGCGCCAGAAGACGCTCGGAGTCCTTCTCCTTCAGTGACTCGTCAGCACTCCGGCCGAGCATCCGACCGAGAAGCACCTTCCGTACGGCCTCGATCGTGAATGCCTCTTTCCTGTGCTCCTCTCCCAGTTGTTTCCACAGGAGGAGATCGCGCACCTCGGGCCAGCGTGCCGTCTCCCCTGCTTCATTCAGCTCGTGGATCTTGACCAGGACCGAGATCCGCACGGCGGTCACGTCGTTTCCCTCTTTCTTGGGACGGGTTTTGGCTTTCCCATCGATTGCCAGTTTCGGCGTAGGAAGGCCCAGAGCCTGCGTGACCATATATCGGCTGCGAATTGTCGACCATGTGGCCTCCTTGGGAATGCCGGCAGCCTTCACAGTCTCCTGCGCAACGCGCAACCCCTCGTCCGTGAGCACCGCGGAAGATCTCGGCGCACTCTTCACCAGCTTCGCTTGCTGAAGCTGCTCCATCTCCTCATCAATCGTCGTCGTGTGGCCTTGCGTGCTCTTGCTCAGGAACCTCTCTCGCAGAGGGTTGAGCGTCTTGCTGAAATTCAGCCTCGTCTCCCTGCGGTTGGGCCGCGTCATCAACCACAGCAGCCCCAGCGTCCCCATCTTGGAAATCTTCTTTGTACCCGTCGCATTATCAGCACTCATCGTCCGCCCTCCTGCACGACTTCTCGGCCGGCACCTGCATCACCCACGGCATTCCCCCACCCACCCCACCCCCACCACGTTCC
>NZ_ASRX01000131.1 GCF_000601485.1 Chondromyces apiculatus DSM 436 | reverse complement strand
CCGCCCCCCAGCCTCCCCGCGGCCTCCCCACCCCCTCCACCGAGCCTTCCCAGCCCCTTCCCACCACCCTCCCCGGCCTCCCTCCCGAGACCCACCTCGACACCCGCCCCCTCGCCATCGACCTCGCCGCCCTCCCCGAGATCCGCGGCCTCACCCTCTCTCCCGACGGCCAGCACCTCGCCTACGTCCTCCGCGAGCCCCGCTTCGACCCCACCGCCAAGCCCTCCGACGACGACACCAAAGCCGGCTGGTCCACCGACGCCCAGCTCTGGATCGTCGACCGCAAAACCCGCATCCCCCGCAAGCTCACCCACGCCCCCGACCCCGTCTCCGCCCCCCGCTGGACCCCTGACGGCAAGTCCATCGCCTTCTTCCGCGTCCGCGACCACAAGCGCACCCTCCACATCCTCCCCCTCCACGGCGGCGAAGCCGACACCCTCGACCTCGGCCCCCTCACCCCTGAAACCTACGAATTCTCCCCCGACGGCCAGCACCTCGCCTTCACCGCCGCTCCCGCACTCACCGACGCCGAGAAAGCCGACACCTGGCGCAGCGGCGGCGTCATCGACGAAGCCCGCCGCCACCGCCCCTCCCAGCTCTGGCTCGTCCCCCTCCATGGCGGCCCCCCCCGCCAGATCACCAAGCCCCCCACCCACATCGCGGCCTTCCACCTCTCCCCTGACGGCACCCACGTCGCTGTTCTCGCCGCCCCCACCTCCGACCCCTACGACGCCTCCACCCTCCAGACCGCGCGCATCCTCCGCCTCTCCGACGGCGCCCCCATCCGCGACCTCAACCCTGCCCCCCGCCCCTTCGGCGACTTCGCCTGGTCTCCCGACGGCCGCCACCTCGCCCTCACCACCGGCGAGAACACCTTCTCCCTCCTCAACACCCTCACCGTCCACGACCTCGCCTCGGGCCGCGCCACCACCGTCACTCCTGACCACGAAGCCACCCTCGCTGCCTTCGCCTGGTCCGGCGACGCCCGCCACCTCACCCTCCTCCTCGCCGAGCGCACCGCCACCACCCTCCTCCGCGTCCCAGCCGCCGGCGGCCGCCCCACCCCCCTCGGCCGCACCTCCCGCCTCATCGACCCCCCCTTCCAGCCCGACGCTGCTGGCCGCCACGCCGCCGTCATGTCCTCCACCCCATCCGACCTCCACGCCCCCACCCTCCTCGACCTCAAGACCGGCGCCCTCGATGTCCTCCTCCCCCAGGCCCACCGCACCGAAGGCTGGGCCCCTGTGAAGACCGAAGTCGTCCGCTGGAAAAACCCCGACGGCATCGAGGTCGAGGGCATCCTCACCCTCTCCCCCCACGCCCCCACCGGCCCCACCCCCCTCCTCGTCTCCCCTCACGGCGGCCCCGACGCCGTCAGCCAGGAGCGCTTCGACCTCTTCGCCCGCTACTTCGCCGCCCGCGGCTACGCCGTCCTCCGCCCCAACTACCGCGGCAGCTTCGGCTACGGCCTCGACTTCTACGCTGCCAACCGCGGCCGCCTCGGCGCCATCGAGTTCGCCGACATCGAGAGCGGCGTCGACGCCCTCATCGCCTCCGGCCGCGTCGATCCCCAGCGCCTCTACTACGGCGGCTGGTCCTGGGGCGGCTACATCACCGCCTGGACCATCGCCCACACCTCTCGTTACCGCGCCGCCATCGTCGGCGCCGGCGTCATCGACGTCGTCACCCAGTACATCCTCTCCGACATCAACCACGGCGCCGCCGCCGACTGGGAGTTCCGCGGCAACCCCTGGAAAGCCCCCCAGCGCTTCGCCGACAGCAACCCCCTCCGCTTCCTCCACCAGATCAAGACCCCCACCCTCATCTTCCACGGCGAGAGCGACGACCGCGTCCCCCCCATGCAAGGCCGCGCCCTCTACCGCGCCCTCACCGACATCGGCTGCGAGACCCGCCTCCTCCTCTACCCCCGCGAGCCCCACGGCTTCCAGGAGCCCGCCCACCGCGCCCACCTCTGGGCCACCTGGAACGCCTGGTACGCCACCCACTGACCCTCCGCCCCGGCCCCCTTCGTCGCTCCTCGGGCAGAGAACCTCGGCGCGGAACAGCCAGTGTCGGCCTCCTGCGGGTTATCGAGCACCCTTTGCCGGAGGGCGGTAGGCGCAAGGAACCGCGGGCTGAACACCACCCGCCTCCTTCACACGGCACAGATACCTCATCGGACCATCGGCGCGAGCACGGCGCCATGCGACGGCCCCTGCAACCACCGCGAATGCACTCGGCACTGACAGCGGCATGAGTTCCGTGATCACCGCCGGACCTGATACATACGGCCGGGGCCATCGTCCGCTTCCCGGGGCGACGGGCGCCAGGCCCGAAGCGGCAAAGCGCTCTGGAACCTGCAGGCGGATCGCGGCGTGGGGGCCCCGACGAGCTTTGCTCGGCGGGGGGCGGGGGCGCGAGCCCCTGCCGTGTGAATGAGAGCGCCGCGATGCCGGCCATCCGTCCTACCCCGGACAGTGCCTTCAGAGCGTCCGTGGCGAGTTCTTCGGCAGCTTTCGACGCACCGGTCCCAGCCTCTGCGAGCAGCTTCTTCGGGAGCGACCCTCTCCGTTGCTCCCATGCGGTGCCGCCTCATGGGTGACCACATCGCTGCCGGTGGCCTTCGCCCCAGCAATCGCAGAAACCGCCCTGATCGCATCACCGAGGTCGGGATGGATGCGGAACCATTCCTGCCCTACGCCGACCGCTTGTCCTCCACGTGCACCACCCGCAGGCTCACCGCGTCTGTCTCGCGGCACCCGCGTCCCACCACCCCGATCAGGAACTCCCCCTCCTCCGCCTCCACCTCATCGGCCCCCACGAAATTGAGCACATCCGGATGGTGCCCCGTCACCACCCACCCCATCCCCCCTTCCAGCTCCACCACCTCGAAATCCCCCGACGGCGTCCCCGCCTGAACGGGTCCCCACTCCGCCAGAATCCTCTTCGCCTGCTCCGCCAGATCCCCCTTCGGATCCATCAGGATCACGCACGTCCCCTGCGCGAACAGCGCCCAGCTCTTGTGCGCACCGACGAGGACCTTCCGGTACGTCTCCACCAGCGCCTGCACCTCGTCATCCTCGCCCGCCATCCGCGACCTCCCGGCTCCGCGTGACCTCGCCACGCCGCTCCCGCAAGCCTACCGCATCCCCTAGCCCCCATGGCCCCGGCCCCTCTCGACGCCTCTCCCTCTCGACGCCTCTCCAGCGCTCACCTCACCTGCAAGGCCACGACGGCGCCGCATCGGGCGACCAGGGTATCGACGCCTCGCACTCGGTCACACCCGGAGAAGCCGCGAGGAGCCCGTACAACACGCCCTTGGAGGTGACCACTCCCGATGAATCTCAGGCATGATCCCGCCAGGGGGTCCTCATGCTCAAGCTCTACCCGGTCCCAGTCTCCCGCTGCGAACACCTTCTCCGCCCTTCTCCCGCCGATCCAGGTCCCGATCGCGCCTTCAAGAACGCACTCAGGTTGCTCCACGAGCGCGGAGCGCAAACCGCCTCCCACGTCCTCGCGGACCACGAGTTCAGCGTCCGCCTCGCGTCCTCCGACGACGACGGGGACCACACCGTGCTCTTTGCGACGCTATCCCTCCCCGCCTACGAGCACCTGCGCACCCTCTCCGAGACGCACAGCGGCCAGCTTGCCTTCGAGGACATCGTCGCTGCGCTTGGCGAGGTCGGCCCCCAGGTGAACGCGATCCTCGTGGAACTCGCTGACGAAGCCGAGGATCCCCTCGCTGACAGCCCTCCACGCGCAGCGCTCACCCAGGGTGAGATCAAGATCCTGGTGACCGACTGGATCGGCGTTGAAGGAGGCTACCTGGGCGACTTCAACCCCCGAACCCACCGCGAGTTCTACACCGCGCTCGGCCTGAGCATCGACCCAGAGGACATCGGCGGCACCCTCCGCGAACGCTTCATCGACATCCTCAAGGCTTCAGATCCTGCCATTCAGGCCAGGATCCTGCGCGGCATTCTCGAACGCTACGAACTGGGTTCTGCGGCGGGCCGCACGGACGGCTTGCTGCGCACCATTCAGGGCTGGATCTCTCGGCTCGAAGCTGCGGCCTGGGTGTCCTCGACCCACGAAGCCTCCTCCCCGCGCATCCCCACCACGTCCAGCACCGCCGAGCCACACAGGCCCCCTCACCTGGATGGCCTGACAGCGGCCCCTGGACTGTTCATCAGCCACGCTTCCAGCGATCATGCCCTCGTCGCAGCGCTGCTCCGGTGTCTCGAGTCCTGCCTTGAAGTCCCCCAGGGAGCCATCCGGTGCACGCCCATCCCCGACGCCCCCTCGAAGCCTGGAGACGTGAGCGACGAAGCTCTCCGCGAGAACATCGAGCAATGCGCCATGATGCTCGTCGTGGTGACCAGGGAGAGCCTGAGCTCCGACGACGTCATCCTGCAGCTCGGCGCTGCCTGGGCCCTCCGAAAGCCAGCATGCATCCTCCTTGCCCCGGGCATCGCCTTCAACCGCTTGCCTGGCCCCCTCTCCCGGCTGCATGCCACCCGGAGTGAGAGCAACGATGACCTGGCGACGCTCATCACCACCGTCGCCGCGCAGCTCCAGCTCAGAGCGAGGACCCCTGGAAGGTTCACGGCAGCCATCAGCACCTTCGTCAGCGCGGTGAAAGCACCTCCCCCCGACGACTCTTCAGGCTGACGCCTCCACCCCACCGCTTCCCGGCCCCGCCCCGTTCTTCATCCCCTCCCCAGCGACGCCCGCGCCTTCTCCCCGTCCCGTCCCGCGCGCCCTGCCTCCTGGTAATAGCTCTCCACCGAATCCGGGAAGCTCCAGTGAATCACGCACCGGATATTCGCCTCATCGATCCCCATCCCGAACGCCTTCGTCGCCAGCATCACCCGGCAGCCCCCTTCCATGAACTGCCGCTGCGCCTCCTGCCGCTCCCCGGTGCGCAGCCGCCCGTGAGAGCGCGCCACCTCCACCCCTTCCCCTCTCAGCCGCTCCGCCAGCGCCTCCACCTCCCGCACCGTCGACGTGTACACAATCGCCGCCCCCGCCTCCTCCCGCAGCAGCGCCAGGAGCCGCGCGTACTTCACCGCCTCGTTCACCGTCCGGTGCACCTCGAAGAACAGCCCCAGCCTCTCGATCCCCGTCGACACCACCTCCGCGTCCTTCATCCCGAGCTGCGCCCGGATATCTCCCAGCACCTCTGGCGTCGCCGTCGCCGTCAGTGCCATCACCGGCGGATTTCCCAGCGCCTTCCGCGCCTCCTTCAGGAACATGTAGGCCGTCCTGAAATCGTGCCCCCATTGCGAGATGCAATGCGCCTCATCCACCACCACCAGCGACACCCCTGCGGCCTTCAGCGCCTCCAGCGCCTCCGCCTTCTCCAGCCGCTCCGGCGTCACATACACGATCGCCCGCCCCCCTGCCCTCTCCTCCGACCCCCTCCTGACGCGTCCCCTCCCCGCCCCCTATCCGGAGCCCCTTCCTCCGCGCGCTTTCCCCTCACACGTTTGCCCTGCGCGCGCGCGAACCGCTCATCGGCGCCGAGGTCACGCCGCTGGGCGCAGGCGCAGGCGCCCTGTCCCGCGGGGTGGGTGCCACGCCGGAAACCGACGCCGCGGAGTCCACGGTCTGGAGACATGAAGGAGGAAGCCGGATCTTTCGTCGCTCCCGCGGGAGAGGTGCAGTCGGTTTCCGACGGTCCCATGTCCGCCGCGGGAATACCTGCGTCGCCTTCCTGCGCCGACGTCCTCCCGCACGGGGAAGCGTGCTGCTGGAGCGTCACCGGCCCTGTTCTCGCGGGGAAGAAGTGCCGTCGGGAAGCTGCACCCGTTCCTCCCCGGGGAAATGAGACGTCGGCGCCTCCGGAGGTCTCTCGCGCGCGGAACAACGTCCGTCGGACAGCCCTCTCCGGGACCTCTTCCCGCCGGGGCAGGGCGCCGTCGGCGACCCACCGTACCCCTTCTCGCGGTGGATGGTGCGCTGACGGCAACCCCCGTACCTCTTCCCGCGCGGGGCGAGGGGGCGTCGGCTCCCCCCGTACCTCTTCCCGCAGCGGACAGGGTGCCGTCGGAAACCGACGACACCCCTTCCACGCGCCACGACGGCGTCCTCTCTTTCCGACAGCACCCCTTCCGCGCGATGCCGCGGCGAGGTGTCCTCCCGGCGGGATCTCTCCGCGGCCCGGGGCTCTCGGGCATCGGACGACGCTCGTGGTGCGGTCTACCGGAACGATGGTGCCGTCGGGCCCCGCAGATGCCGCCGCGTCGGGGGTGCTGTCCGACCCCTACCCACGTGACGCGTCCCCGCGGGGCGGGGGCCGGCCAGCAACTTCGCCGACCGCTTCTTCCTGACGGAGCAGCGCCCCGACGGCGAGGAAGAGGACACGGTGGAGTCGGTGCAGGCCGAGCTGGAGGCGAGGAAGAGGACACGGTGGAGTCGGTGCAGGCCGAGCTGGAGCTGCAACGGCAGGCGGTCCTGGAGCTGGAGGCGCGGCTCCTGGAGGTGCAGGCCGCGGAGGCAGAGGCCCAGCAGGAAGCCGACGCGCGCGCCGCGCAGGAAGCCGCGCTGGTCGAGATGGACAAGGCAGCCGTGGCGCTGAACAAGCAGCGCGCACAGCTCCGGGCCCAGCTCGCCTCGGCGCACTGATCAGGAGACGCGGCGCGCTGGTCGTCACAGACTTCGCGATGCACGCGAAGGATACGGCCCGAGGCCTTTCGTCCCTCGTCTTCCCCCTCGTCTTCCCCCCCTTCGTCGCCCCTCTACGTCACCTTCGCCGGCTCGTACGACCCGGGCACCGATCTGAAGGTGATCGCCATCCGGTTCCACGCATTGATCGCCGCCACTGCCACCGTCAGCCCCACCAGCTCCTGCTCGCTGAAGTGCTCCTTCACCCGCGTGAACACCTCATCGGGCACATGCCCTTCCCCCACCAGCGTCACCGCCTCCGTCCACTCCAGCGCCGCCCGTTCCCGCGCCGTGTAGAACGGCGTCTCCCGCCACGCCGACAGCCCGTACAGCCGCTGCTCCGTCTCCCCCCAGGACCGCGCATCCTTCGAGTGCATGTCGATGCAGAACGCGCACCCGTTGATCTGCGACGCCCGCATGTCCACCAGCGCCAGCAGCTTCTTGTCCAGCCCACTCCGGTGCGCCACCATCGACACGCCGAGCAGCGCCTTGTACGCCTCCGGCGACACCGCCTTGAAATCCAGCCGAGCTTCCATGGGATCTCCTCCGGCGCCCTGTCATGCGCCCCGTGCTTCTCCCAGAAATTTAGTGGCCCCCTTGCCCCCCATCGAGGGCCACTTCCTCAACACCGGAGGGTGCCACTTCCCGCCCGCTCGCGCTCACCCTGGCAAAAGACGCGGGAGCGCTCCACGCTGACCAGACCCTGCACCGGACCCGCTGTCCTCGCCAACCCCACCAGCACCCTACCACCCTCAGCCACCGCTCCAAGGATGCCCGATGATCCCTCCGGTACATGGCAACGCACCGCGCGATCCTCACGCGAGTGATCCCCTCGTGGGCCACCGCCTTGGCCAGTTCGAGGTGCTTGAGAGGACCGGACGCGAATCCAGCGGCCTGCTCTACAAAGCCCGCCACAGCAGGCTCCAGCATCGCTTCGTCACCTTGAAAGTGGCGGACGCAGGCGCCTCTCCCGCGGAACCGTCCGCGCAGCCCTTGGAGCGCGAAGCACAGCTCATCCACCTCATCCATCACCGCAGCGTCGTGGAGGTCCACGACGTCGCCGAGTCGGCCGGCACCCAGTACCTGGTCATGGATCTCCTCGAAGGCCGCAGACTCGGCGAGATCGCCAGCGAGGGCACGCTCGACCCCAAGCTCGTACTCCGCCACGCGCACCGCATCGCCGAAGCCCTGGCCGCCATTCACTCCAGCGGCGTCGTGCACGGCAACCTGAACAGCGCCAGCGTCTTCGTCACCGCGGACGAAGACATCAAGATCACCGATTTCAGCACGTCGACCCTGCTCAAGGACGCTCCAGCGCCTGCAGACAACGCGTCCGTCTACAGGATCCACCGTGAAACGGCGCGCGTCGACATCGAGGCTTTCGGAGCCCTCCTCCGAGAACTGCTCGGGCGCACCTCGGCGCCTCCCTCCGACCGCTTGCGAACGAGCCTCCAGCACCTCGCTGACGCTTGCCTGTCCCAGCAGGCCCTCACCTCTCCTTCGAACGGCGCTGAGCTGGTGAAGCTTGTGGAGTCACTCGTCCGCCTCCACGCGGCAAAGCACCGAAGTTCCCGCTGGAAGGTGAGCATCATCGCCGCCGCAGCGGCGGCATCGGCCACGCTCCTCGCGGTCGCCGTGTGGCACGTTGTGCCCTCCGGCGCAGCGCAACGCAGCCCTTACGAGGCCGTCCGCGGCAAGACTTCAGCGGGCTGTGCCGCCGATGGCCGCATGACCTTGAAAGCCTCCGCCTACATGCCGACGCCGTCTTCATCCATCCTGCGATTTTATGTGAGCCGGTCCGACGAGGCCCCCTGGCCCGATCCCGGCCAGCTCCGGCTCTTCGTCGGTGAGGGCCCAACCTGCAGTGAAAAGCCCCCCAACCTCACCAAGATGCTCGTCGACGTCGCGGTGGGTAACTCGGTACAGGTCATCGACCTCGACGTGAGCCAGTACGACGGCAAGTGGTCACCGGGCGAGGAAAAGACCTTCTGGGTGGGCCTGAGCGAGCGAGGCTTCGCCGCATACCGCGCCAGCGGTCCGATCTTCATCCAGCGCGGCGGCGCGAAGCCATGAGCCCCACCTCCCGCCAGGCCAGCGCAGGCCTTGCTGGCCAGCAGCGTACGACGGCATCACGTCTCGCGTGAACGTCCGGAGCGAGAATCGCTATCCCGGCCCCCTGTGTCGTTCCTTCAGTGATTTCAAGAGTCGTCTGGCGAGGCGTATCTGGTGCTGCATGCCTCGCTGGTGGCCCACAAGCAGCGCCTTCTCGACCCATGGCTCGGCTTCGCTCCAGCGTCCAGAGGCGATCATCACCTCTGCCGTGACCCTCACCAGCAATGCCTCCGCAGCGGCATCGGGCCGCCGTGTCAACTCCGTGGCGAACGTTAAGTTCTTCTCGGCACTCGCGATGGCTCCCGCGCGGATGTCGTTCTGCGCGAGGCGTGCTGCCCAGATGGCGGCCCAGGGCAACGATGCGGCTTCGTGAGCCGTTCGCAGCGCCCAGACCAGCTTCTTTGCAGCGCCACGCAGGTCTCCAGCTTCGGACAGGCGCTGCCCGAGCACCCCGATGTGATGGGCTCTGCGCGGCCCCGCTCTCAGCTCCCTGGAGCTGGACTCGAGATGAAGAAGCGCGTTCCGTGCTGCGGCCACTGAATCGAACCGGAAATCGCCATCCTCACGCTGCCCAAGGAGATGTGCCTCACTCTCCCAGGCGTGGGCGACACGGGCGGGAGTCCGAGCCTTGGTGAACAACGTCCTTGCCCGACGCGCCGCCAGGAGCCCCTCCTGCCACAGCCCCATCTCCATCTCCAGCGTCGAGAGCAGCGCCCACGTATCGCCGACCATGACGGCGCGATCCCGCCCCGTGAGATGGCGCGTCACATCTCCGCCGTGAACCGCGCGCAGCGCGCTCTCCGCGCCTTGACGAGCCTCATGGAAGCGCCCTGCCACAGCGTGAGCGCGTGCCGAGGCAAGCGTCGCTTCGACATCTCCACACCAGCTCGACTCCGCCATGGGCCGCCCGAGGAGAATCGACCAGCCGACATGCGGATCCAGATCGATGCGAGACGCTGGAATCCCCATCCGATAGGGCCCTCGGCTCCTCCCCCCGAACCGCCCTCCGCGCCGGCCCGCGACGTTCTCCCGAGGCCAGTACTCGATCAACCGACCTCCCTCCGAGCTGGCCCTCCCGGACACCTCCCGCAGCCGTCGTTCGAGCAGCTTTGCCATCGAGCCTCCTGTCGCCCCGCAATCGGCAAAGAACGCCAGTTCGTCGGCGTCGGTCCATCCTTCGCCGCCCTCCCTGCGTCGCATGGCAAGGTACGTGAGCACGCGCAGCAGTCGGTGATCGAGCATGCACTCATCAAAACCGAAGCGGTCCGTCAGATCCGCCCCCAGGCCGAGCTTCTCACCGGCAATCGCGATCGCTGGCCCCCCTGGGCCCCCGTCAAACCTCACAAACATCTCGGGTACTTGCCAGCCGCTGTCTCGACCCATGGCTCCGTCCTTCGTCCGGCCATATCTTAACCCCCGACGACAGCGGCGGGTTCAGCATCTGCCGACACCACACGGACCGCCTCCGCGCCGCGCAAGTGCTGCTGCCTTGTGCAGGGCAAACCTGTGCTGGCGCTGGTCGTGAAGATCCCCTCGTCAGGATCTTGGCTACCCGTCTGCACACCACGCGAACCGCGCTTGAAGCGAACAACCCATTGCACTGAGGAGAGAGTCGTGAACACCAACAATCGAATTCGTTGTTTTTCGCTCGTCTCGCTCGTCGCCAGCATGGCGGCTTCCCCGGCGATGCTGGGCTGCACAGCCGATCGGGACACGTGGGACAGCGCCGAAATCGACGCCATCGCAGACGCCCTCGAAGACGAGCGTGCCGTCACCGACGCGGATGACGCTGCGCAGCTTTACGAAGAGGTCGAAGCCTTGCCGCAGGACATCAAGGACGAGGTCAAGCTGGAGATCGATCGCCGCGTGAGCGAACGGATATCCCTGCAGCCACTCGGCGCAGACAAGAGCGCGCAGGTGCCCGTCGACTTGGTGTTTTGGCTTTCCTCGCCACTGCCCAGTCACGTCGGCACGACACCCAGATGCGGCGGAGATCTCGACTTCCAGGTGGTGTACAGCAACATCCCCGGCGCTTACTCGAATCCGGGCGCGCTGCGCCTGCAAACGGACTCACTCTCCGTCTACGCAATCACATCCTTTCATGGCAACCGCATCGATGCGTACAGAATCACTGACGCGAATCAGGTGAATCTATGTATCGGTATGAAGGACGTCCCCGGCACTACGGCGGGAGAATCAGTTCAGTACATGTTTCGGCACCGTCTGGGCCTCTACAAGTCACCGTAGCATGCGCGAGCATGCCTGAGGGCGAGCGCGTCGCGCCCTACGCTCCTTCAAGAGCGCTGGATTCACGCCTCACCCTGCTGCCGGTCAGAGGAAGAGGGCCTCGGCCATGGCCAGGCAGGAAGTGGCTGGGGCGATGTGTCTTCGCTGCCGCCGCCGGAGCTTGAGGTGAGGGAGTGCTGAATCTCGCCGACCCATGCGGCCCACCTCGCCCCTCACCCTCTCAGCACCTCCCGCAGCCTCCGCACCCCCTCCACAATCTCCTCCTCGGGCACCGCCGCATACCCCAGCAGCAGCGCCCCTCTCCCTTCCCCTTTTCTCTCTCCTGCCTTCACCCCCCCCTTCACCCGGAACACCGACAGCGGCATCACGTGCAACCCCGCCGCCATCGCCCGCGCTGCCACCTCGTCCTCCCCCATCCCGCCCTCCTTCAGCCACCCCACCAGGTGCAGCCCTGCCTCTTCTTCCTCCAGCTCCAGCACCTCCCCCAGCTCCCGCCGTGCGCATTCCAGCAGCACCTTCTGCCGCCGCGCATACAGCACCCGCATCCGCCGGATGTGCCGCACGAAGTGCCCTTCCGCGATGAAGTCTGCCAGCACCGCCTGCTCCAGCATCGGCGACTGCACGTCCGCGAACACCTTCGCCGCCACGAACGCCGGCACCACCGCCTCGGGCACCACCAGGTATGCCAGCCGCAGCGACATCGACAGCACCTTGCTGAACGTCCCCGCGTAGATCACCCGCCCTGCCCCATCCATCCCCTGCAATGCCGGCAGCGGCCGCCCTGCATACCGGAACTCGCTGTCGTAATCGTCCTCGAAGATCCACCCCCCTCGCTCCCGCGCCCACCCCAGCAGCGCCGCCCGCCGCGCCTCCGACATGCTCCCCCCCAGCGGAAACTGGTGCGCCGGCGTCACGATCGCCATCCGCGCCTCCGCGCATTGCGCCAGCCCCACCGCCACATCCATCCCCCCCCGCCCCACCGGCACCGGCACCATCACCGCCGACGCCGCGGCCAGCGCCCCCTTCCCGCCCGGATACCCTGGATCCTCCACCCACACCGCGTCCCCCGGATCGAGCAGCACCTGCACCGCCAGCGCCACCGCCTGCTGCGTCCCGCTCACCAGGATCACCTGCCCAGCCGAGCACCGCACCCCCCGCGCCGTCGTCACGTAATCCGCCACCGCCTGCCGCAGCGGCCCGTACCCCCGCACGTCCACCTGCCCCAGCAGCGCCCGCCCCGACCGCGCCCACCGCCGCGCCAGCAGTTGCCCCCACACCTCCACCGGGAACCTATCAATCGCCGGCGTCCCGATCCGGAACGCCATCCCCCCCTCATTCGACATTCCCACGAACGGACTCGGCGTCGCCGCCATCGCCGCCCCCCGCGCCGACGCCCCGACCTCCCGCCCCCCTCCCTCCTCCGACGGCACCCCCTCCCGCGCTTCCCCCGTCACCCCC
>NZ_ASRX01000130.1 GCF_000601485.1 Chondromyces apiculatus DSM 436 | reverse complement strand
CCGCCGCTGCTTCCCTCGGGCACCCGCAGGCGCAGGTCGAGGAGGTGGCGTTCCGTGCCGCGCTCCCCCTGAGCGACCGCGCCGCGCATGCGGTCCAGGTCATGCTGGCGGTCGACACGCGGGGCACCGCCTCCTTCCGGGTGTCCGCACGGTCGGAGGAGCAAAGCGGAGCGGAGGCAGGCTGGACCCTCCACGCGACGGGCAAGCTGCGCCTCGAACCTGCAGGCGAAGCGGAGTGTCGGACGCCGGTGGCCATCGATGCCTTGCAAGACCGCTGCGTGGATGTCGTCTCGGGCGACGCCCACTACGCGGCGCTCGCGGCGCGCGGCATGCACTACGGCCCCGCGTTCCAGGGGGTGCAGAGGGTGTGGCGCCGCGATGGGGAGGCGCTCGGACGGGTGCACGCGCTGAGGGCCGCGGACGGAGAGGGAGCCTTGCACGCGCTCGATCCTGCACTCCTGGATGCGTGCCTTCAGGTCGTGGTCGCGGCGCTGCCACGGTCGGGCGGTCGCGAAGCCGTGGAGAACGCCCTCGTGCCGGTCCGGATCGAGGGGCTGCGGCGCTCGTCGCAGGCATGGACGGACGAGGTGTGGAGCCATGCCGTCTTGCGCCCAGGTGAGCGCGCAGCGCCCGGGGAGATCGAGGCCGACATCCAGATCGTGAACGCGGAGGGGCGCCTGCTCCTCGACGTGCGCGGCTTGCATGTCCGCGCTTCGAACGCGAAAGCGGCGCGCGCTTCCGACGCGCTGCACGGCTGGTTCCTCCAGATCGGGTGGCATCCGCAGGCGCTGTCGCGCCTCGCCGGGGCCCCTTCACCTGGCACGTGGATCCTCCTGGCGGATCGAGGGGGCCTGGCCGAGAGGCTGCAGCAACTGCTGGAGCTGCGAAGGCAGCGCTGTGTCTTGCTCCGTGCTGACGACGTTTCAGGCGCTGCGGGAAGCTCCGCGGGCGCGGTCGCCCCGACGAGCGCGGAAGGATGGCGTCAGCTTCTCGGCGCCCTCCCTCGGGCGGGAGCGCCGTGCCGCGGCATCGTCTGCCTCTGGCCGCTGGACGAAACGTCGACCGCGGAGGTCACGCCTGCGTCCCTTCACGAAGCTGCGCTGCGCGGAAGCGAGCGCCTCGTGGCGCTGGTGCAAGGGCTCGCGCTCGTGGACCTGTCCGTCACACCTCGCCTCTGGGTGGTGACGGGGGATGTGGAAGCGGCGGAGGAGCAGGGGGCGGCGGCGTCGCCAGCGTCGCCAGCGTCGCCAGCGTCGCTCGCGGAGGCGCCGCTCTGGGGGCTGATCCGGGCGATGGCCTACGAGCACCCTGAGCTGCGCCCGGGATGCATCGACATCCCCGGTAAGGGCGCCGTGGAGCACGCGGAGGCGCTGGTCGAGGAGTTCCTCGCCGATGGCCCGGAGAGCCAGGTCAAGCTCCGCGGGGACGCGCGCCACGTGGCACGGCTGGTCCGGAACGCGGATGTCGCGCCGAGGGACGAGGAGGTCCTGCCATCAGCGTGGGCTGCGACGGGCAGCGAGGGCGGCCTCCGCCTCGACGTCAGGGTCCCCGGGCTCCTCGACACGCTCTCGCTGCGCCCTGCACCTCGACCGCAGCCAGGGCCGGGGCAAGTGGAGATCCGCGTGCACGCGGCCGGCCTCAATTTTCTCGATGTCCTCTCGGCCATGGGGGTACGCCCGGACGATCCCGGTGGTCCCGTCGCGCTCGGGCTGGAGTGCGCTGGAACGGTGAGCGCCGTTGGCGAGGGCGTCGCCCTGCACGTCGGGGATGCGGTCATCGCCGTGGCGCGGTCGAGCTTCGGCACCCATGTCCTCGCGCACGCCCCCCTCGTCGTGCCCAAGCCCGAGGGGCTCAGCTTCGAGGAGGCGGCGAGCTTGCCCATCGCGTTCATGACGGCCCAGTACGCGCTCGCGCACCTCGGTCACCTGGCGCGGGGGGAGCGCGTGCTGATCCACGCTGGCGCAGGGGGTGTCGGGCTCGCTGCCATCCAGATCGCGCAGCGCCTCGGCGCGGAGGTCTTCGCGACGGCGGGCAGCCCCGAGAAACAGGAGCACCTGCGCGCGCTCGGTGTGCCGCACGTGCTGCACTCGCGCTCGCTGCAGTTCGCCGGCGAGATCGTCGCCCGCACGGGTGGCCGTGGTGTCGATCTCGTCCTGAACTCGCTGACGGGACCCGCCATCGCCGCCGGCCTCGAGGTGCTCGCTCCCTACGGCCGCTTCGTCGAGATCGGGAAGCGGGACATCTACGAGGACACGCCTGTCGGTCTCGGTCCTTTCCGCAAGAACCTCTCCTACTTCGCGGTGGACCTGGCCCGGATGCTCGACGAGAAGCCGGAGGCCTGCGGCAGGCTCCTTCGAGAGGTCACGGATCTCGCCGCGCGAGGTGACCTCCGTCCCCTGCCCTACCGCGCGTTCCCGATCACCGCGGCCGCAGATGCTTTCCGCCACATGGCCCAGGCACGCCACATCGGCAAGGTCGTCCTCGCGCTGGAGGGCGCGGAGGCTGCGGTCGCCTCCGCAAGCGCGCCGCGGGTGCGCGCGGACGGGTGCTACCTCCTCACGGGGGGGCTCGGAGGGCTCGGCCTCGCGACCGCCAGGTGGCTGGTGGCACAGGGAGCACGCCACCTCGTGCTCGTGGGTCGCGGAGACCCCTCGGAGGCGGCCCGGGCGGAGATCGTGGCCCTCGAAGCTGTGGGGGCTCAGGTGAAGACCGCGCGCGTCGATGTGGCGAGCGCCGGACCGCTCGCCGCGCTCCTCGCCGACGTCCGCGCGACGATGCCGCCGCTGCGAGGCGTGTTCCATGCGGCAGGGGTGCTCGACGACGGCCTGATGCTCCAGCAGACCAGGGCCCGGTTCGACGCCGTGATGCGCCCCAAGGTCCTCGGCGCATGGAACCTGCACGCCGCGACCGCAGACTGTCCGCTCGATCTCTTCGTCCTGTACTCCTCGGCAGCGGCGCTGCTCGGCTCACCTGGCCAGGCGAGCTACTGCGCCGGCAACGCCTTCCTCCACGCGCTCGCCAGATACCGCCGGGCGGCTGGCCGGCCAGCTCACTGCATCGCGTGGGGCCCGTGGGCCGAGGTGGGGCTCGCTGCTGCCGAGGATCGGCGCGGAGCCCGCCTCGCGGTGCGTGGACTGGGCAGCCTCACCCAGGAACAGGGCGTCGAGGCCCTCGGCCGGGTGCTGCGTCAAGACGCAGCCGAGATGGCGGTCACCCCCTTCAATGTGCGTCACTGGCGCGAGTTCTACCCCGTCACTGCGCGCTCTCCTCTGTTCGACGACGCCGACGACCTCGCTGCCGATCTCGCCGCCGATCGCGCCGAGGAGGGGCGCATCCCCCAGGGCACGGAGGCTGCGCGCCAGGTGCGCGACGAACTCGGGGCGCTGGCACCGGCAGCGCGCCGCGCTCGGATCGAGGCCCATGTCCGGGAGCACCTCTCGCGCGTCACCCGGCTGCCGCCAGCGCGCATCCACAGCGACACGCCGCTGATGAGCCTCGGGCTCGATTCGCTGATGAGTCTTGAGCTTCGCAACCGGCTGGAAGCCGGGCTCCAGCTCACGCTCCCCGCGACGTTGATGTTCGGGCACACCAGCCTCGGCAGCCTCGCGTCCCACCTCGCCACGCGGATGGGGCTCGGCCTGGAGGAGTCAGCGCCCGAAGAGGTCCCCGCGCGGGCGACGGAAGCCTCGCGAAGCACAGCCGAGATGGACCAGCTCTCCGCCGACGAGATGGCAGCGCTCCTGGCGGCGAAGCTCTCCGCCCTGACCCAGGCCGCGAAATAGAGGACAGGCGCGCAGCCTCCGCACCATGAGCACCGCAGCACAACATACCGATTACAAGGCGCTCCTCCAGCAAGCGTACGTCGCGCTGGAGCAGATGCAGGGCCGGCTCGACACGAGCGAGCGCGCCCGCCACGAGCCGATCGCGGTCGTCGGCCTGGGGTGTCGCTTCCCTGGCGGAGAGAGCCCGGACGCCTTCTGGGAGCTGCTGCGCGACGGCGTCGATGCCACGGGAGAGGTGCCCCGTGATCGGTTCGACGTCGACGCCTTCCATGCGTCGGACCCGACCACCCCGGGCAAGACCAACGCACGTCGCGGCGGCTTCCTGAGGAGCGTCGACCAGTTCGATCCGCAGTTCTTCGGGCTCTCGCCGCGCGAGGCGGCGCTCATGGATCCACAGCAGCGCCTCTTCCTGGAGACCTCCTGGGAAGCCCTGGAGGATGCAGGCATCGTCCCCGCGTCGCTGGCAGGGAGCGCCACCGGCGTGTTCGTCGGGGTCTACAACGACGATTATCAGTGGCTGGATCCGTCGGCGGAGGCCATTCATGACGCCTACAACGCGACCGGCACCTCGCACAGCGTGCTCCCGGGGCGGCTCTCGTTCCTGCTCGATCTGAGGGGGCCGAGCGTCGCGGTCGACACGGCCTGCTCTTCCTCGCTGGTCGCCGTCCACCTCGCCTGCCAGAGCCTGCGCAGCGGCGAGAGCGACGTCGCCATCGCCGGCGGGGTGAACCTCATCCTGTCGCCGCGGCCGAGCATCCTGCTCTCGAAGCTCCAGGTGCTCGCCCCCGACGGGCGCTGCAAGACGTTCGACGCGGCCGCGAATGGCTTCAGCCGCGGCGAGGGCGCCGGGGTGCTCGTCCTCAAGCGCCTCTCGCGCGCAGAGGCCGATGGCGATCGCATCCTGGCGCTCCTCCGCGGCTCGGCCGTCAACCAGGACGGGCGCTCTGCGGGCCTGACGGCGCCGAATCCCCGCGCCCAGGCGGCGCTCATCCGCCAGGCGTTGAAGGTCGCCGGCCTCGCGCCTGCGGACGTCTCCTACGTCGAGGCGCACGGCACCGGGACGCCCCTCGGGGATCCCATCGAGATCGAAGCGCTGGCGGAGGTCTTCGGGCAGCCCCGCGCCGATGGCTCGCCGTGCCTCGTGGGATCCGTGAAGACCAACTTCGGTCACCTCGAAGCGGCAGCAGGCATCGCGGGGCTCATCAAGGTGGTGCTCTCGATGGACCGAGGCGCCATCCCGCCGCACCTCCACCTGGCGACGCTCAACCCCCGCATCGCGCTGGAGGGGACGGCGCTCTCCATCCCCACCACGCTGACCCCATGGCCAGCACGCGCGAGGCGGCGCTGCGCTGGGGTGAGCTCCTTCGGGGTCGGGGGAACGAACGCCCATGTCGTCCTGGAGGAGACACCTCCCGCGGCTTCAGGGTCGCTCGACGCAGGGGAGCGTGAGCCCCGCGCCGCGTACGTGCTCCCGCTGTCGTCGCGCGGGCCCGAGGGTCTCCGCGCACAGGCGCGCGCTTTCCGGGATTTCCTGCGGGGTGGCGGGGCTGCGTACGGCGCCTCGCTGTCGGACGTCTGCTACACCGCAGGCGCGGGGAGGACCCACCACGCGCACCGGCTCGCGGCCGTGGGTCGGAGCCGCGTGGAGCTGGCCGAGCGCCTCGACGCCTTCGTGGGTGGCCAGGAGCCGCCGGGGCTCGCCTCGGGGCGTCTGGAGGTCAGCACGGCTCCAGGCCTGGTCTTCGTCTTCCCGGGGCAGGGCTCGCAGTGGCTCGGGATGGGCCGACGCCTCCTGCAGCGAGAGCCCGTCTTCCGGGACACGATGGCGCGGTGCGCCGCCTCCGTGGAGCGCCACGGCGGCTGGTCTCTGCTCGACCTGCTGCGCGACGAGCGTGGCGAGCGTGGCGCCACAGAGGGGAGCTGGCTCGGAAGGAGCGACCGCATCCAGCCGACGCTCTTCGCGATGCAGGTCTCCCTCGCTGCCCTGTGGCAGAGCTTCGGTGTCACCCCCGACGCGGTGGTGGGTCACAGCATGGGCGAGGTCGCGGCGGCGTGCGTGGCTGGCGCGCTCTCCCTGGACGACGCAGCCCACGTCATCTGCCGGAGGAGCCACCTGCTCGCGCGCTCCCGGGGCCGCGGGGCCATGGCCGTGGTCGAGCTGCCCGCCGCCCGCGCGGAGCAGGTGATCGCGCCGCACGGGGGGGCGCTGTCCATCGCGGCCATCAACGGGCCCACCACCACGGTGGTGGCAGGTGAGGCGACAGCGCTCGCCGCGCTGCTCGAGAGCCTGCGCCGCGACAACGTCTTCTGTCGCCCGGTGAAGGTGGACGTGGCCTCGCACAGCCCGGAGGTGGATCCGCTCCGAGGCGAGCTCCTCGACGCCCTGCGGGGGCTGCATCCCCGGCGAGGAACCGTGCCGCTCTGCTCCACCGTCACCACCCGGATGACCCACGGCGAGGACCTCGACGCGGGCTACTGGGTGCGGAACCTGCGCGAGCCTGTGCAGTTCCTGTCGGCGGTGCGGCGGCTGCGCGACGACGGGCACCAGCTCTTCATCGAGGTGAGCCCCCATCCCGTGCTGCTCTCGGCGCTCGAACAGACGCTCGCCGAGAGCGCCCAGGGTGGCCTCGCGCTCCCGTCGATGCGGCGGGACGAGGACGAACAGGCCGTGCTGATGGAGTCCCTGGCGACGCTGTACACGAGAGGTGCAGCCATCGACTTCCGCCGGATTCACCCGGAGGCACGCCGCGTTGCGCTGCCCACCTACCCTTTCCAGCGGACCCGCTGCTGGCTCGACCTTCCCGAGCGCGTCGCGCCGCGCCCCGAGGTCCACGTCCGCAGGCCCGCGCTGCACCCCTTGCTCGGTGCGCGCCTCGGCGTCGCGCATCCTGTCTTCGAGGCGCAGATCGGGCGCGAAGGTCTGCCTTACCTGGGTGACCACCGCCTGCACGGGGCTGCGATCCTGCCGGGCGCCGCCTACGTGGAAATGGCGCTCGCTGCTGCGCGGGCTGCGCTCGGGCCTGGCGCCTTCACCCTGCATGACCTCGGCCTGGAAGAGCCGCTCGGTGTTCCGGAGCAGGGAGCGGTGACGGTCCAGAGTGCGTGCACCCGGAGGGGGACCGACCAGCTCACGATCGAGGTCTTCAGCCAGGAGAGTGACGGCGGCGCAGCCGAGGCCCCCGTCTTCCGTCGCCACGCCCTGGTGGAAGCGGTGCGCGCGCCGGAGGTGCCGGAGGGCACGGCTCCGGTGGACATCCCGGGCGTGCAGGCCCGCTGCTCGGATCGGGTGGAGGGGAGCGCCTTCTACGAGCGACTCCAGGAAGTCGGCCTGGGCTTCGGACCCCTCTTTCGAGGCGTCCAGCAGATCTGGCGCCGGGAAGGCGAGGCGCTCGGGCGCCTGGAGCTACCGCAGGCGCTCCTCGCCGAGGTCCAGGCGTACGCCCTTCATCCCGCGCTGCTCGACGCCGCGTTGCAGGTCCTGGGCGCAGCGCTGCCCGGGGGATCCCCCGGCGCCGAAGGTGAGGGCGTGCTGCTCCTGTCCTCCATCGAGCGCGTGAGGCTGGGGGAACGCCCCGGTCTCGCGCGCTGGAGCCAGGCGCAGACCCGAGCGCATGGTCCCGACGGCGACCATGCTGGCGAGGTGCGCCTCCTCGACGAGGAGGGCGGGCTCGTCGCCGAACTCACCGGGCTGCGGTTGCGGCGCGCTTCTCGCGCGGCCCTCCTGCGTCACGCCAGGCCAGCGCACGACGGCTGGCTCTACGAGGTCGTCTGGGAGCCCAGGAAGCTCGCCGCTGCGATGTCGACGTCCGCTGCCGCGGGTCGGCGCTGGCTGATCCTCTCGGACGCGGCAGGAGTCGGCGAGGCGCTGGCGGCATGCATCGAGGAGCGCGGGGGAAGCAGCGTGCAGGTGCGCCCCGGTACGGCGTACGAGGGAGACTCCGGCGACCGGAGGGGCCATGCCGTCGTCGACCCGACCCGGCCCGATCATGTCGAGCGCCTGCTGAGCGAGGCCGCGCAGCGCGGCGCTTCCTACGACAGCGTGGTCCACCTCTGGAGCCTGGACGCCGCCTCCGCACACGGAGACCTCGACGCATGCCCGGTGGATCAGGCACTCGCGGACCTCGATCGCGGGATCGAGGTGGGGTGCAGCAGTGCCCTTTCACTCGCGCGCGCCCTCACGCGGACAGGCCAGGCACCGGCACCACGCCTCTGGCTGGTCACCCAGGGGGCCCAGGCCACTGGCGCTCAGACCAGGCCCATCGCGCTCGCCGGAGCCCCCCTGTGGGGCCTCGGGCGTGGCATCGGGCTCGAGCACCCCGAGGTCTGGGGGGGTCTCGTCGATCTGGGGCCCGGTGATCCGGTCGAAGCGGCGCGCCACCTGCTTTCGCAGCTCCTCGACGAGGAGGGTGAAGACCAGGCGGCGTTTCGTGGAGGTGAACGCCACGTCCCCCGGCTCGTGCGTGATCGGGGGTCGCAAGCGACCGAGGGCGCCGCTCCCCGGATACGCGCGGACGGGACCTACCTGATCACCGGCGGCCTGGGTGGCCTCGGGCTGCGCGTCGCCAGGTGGCTGGTCGCGCATGGGGCACAGCACCTCACCCTCGTTGGCCGTCGCGGGCTTCCTCCTCGCGCTGCCTGGCCCACCCTCCAGGAAGGCACGGAGGCGCGTCGCGCCGCGGAGACCGTCGAAGCCCTGGAGGCTGCAGGCGCCACGATCGACATCGTGGCCGCCGACATCTCCGACCCCGGCCAGGTGGAGGCACTGGTGGCGCGTGCCGGGAGCACGTCCCCCGTCCTGCGCGGCGTCCTGCACGCCGCGACCGCCGCCGAGGCCGTGCCGCTCCGGGACATGACCCCCGACGCGCTCGCCGCAGCCTGCCGGGCCAAGGTCCGAGGCGGATGGCTCCTGCACCGCGCGACGGCAGCCCAGCCCCTCGACCTCTTCGTCCTCTTCTCGTCGACCGCTGCCCTGTGGGGTGCGAGCGGCCTCGCTCACTACGCGGCTGGAAACCAGTTCCTCGATGCGCTCGCGCACCACCGGCGCAGCATGGATCTGCCGGCCCTCTCCGTGGACTGGGGCACCTGGAACGAAGGGCGCGGCGCGACCGCCGCGATGCGCCAGTGGTCGACGCGCCACGGCCTGCTCGGCATGGCCCCCGAGCATGCCCTCACCGCCCTGGAGCACCTGCTCGCGCGGGGCGAGGTGCACCGGGTCGTCGCCGCCGTGGACTGGAGCGTCCTCAAGCCGCTGCACGAGGCCCGGCGCCGCAGGCCGCTCTTCGAGCGGATCCACGAACCTGCAGCGATGAGCCCCGAGGCGAGCGGGGAGCGCCTCCCGCTGCTCCGGAAGCTCACCAGCGCAGTCCCTTCTGCGCGCAAGGGCCTCCTCGTGGTGGCGGTCCAGGACGAGGTCGCGAGGATCCTGCGCCTTCCCCCCTCGATGCCCGTCGCGCCCCGTCAGGGCTTCTTCGAGCTGGGCATGGATTCTCTGATGAGCGTCGAGCTGCGCAACCGGCTGCAGCTCGCTCTGGGCCGGACCCTGCCCACGACGCTCGCGTTCGATCACCCCACGGCGGAAGCGCTCGCCGATTTCCTGGCGCGGCGCGTGCTCCGCCTCGATCTCGGCGAGGAGCAGGCGCCATCGCAGGCCGTCAGCATCGACGCCGGCCGCGTCGAAGACGACCCGGGCGCGGCGCCCCCGCTCTCCCGCGAAGCCCTCGACGACCTCGCGGACCACGAAGCCGAGGCCCTGCTCGAACGTCGCCTGGCAGGCCTGGAAAGGAGGCTCGGCGCATGACTGGCCGAGAGGAACAGGACGGCCGCGCGCAGCTCCTCAAGCGCGCGCTCCGGATGATCGACGATCTGGAAGCGAAGCTCGATGCGGCGGAGAGAGCCGCCCGCGAGCCCATCGCCGTGGTCGGCGTCGGCTGCCGCTTCCCGGGCGCGAATGGCCCGGATGCCTTCTGGGCGCTGCTTCGTGACGGCGTCGACGCCATCTCGGTCGTCCCCTCGGATCGCTGGGACGTGGAGGGTGCGTACGACCCGACCCCCGGCACCCCGGGAAAGTCCGCGTCGCGCTGGGGCGGCTTCCTGGACGACGTGCGCGGCTTCGACGCCGGCTTCTTCGGCATCTCGCCGCGCGAAGCAGAGCGCATGGATCCCCAGCACCGCCTCGTCCTCGAGGTGAGCTGGGAAGCCCTGGAGCACGCCGGGATGGCCCCCGATCGGCTCGCCGGGAGCCGCGCCGGGGTCTACCTCGGCATCATCGCCAGTGACTACGCGGCGCTCCAGGCCGAGTCCGGAGACGGGTCTTGCTTCGATCTGCACTACGCCACCGGCAGCTCGCTCAACGCGGCAGCAGGGCGGGTGGCCTACCAGCTCGGCGTGACGGGGCCCTGCATGGCCATCGACAGCGCCTGCTCCTCGTCGCTCGTCGCGGTGCACGAGGCCTGCCTCGCGCTGCGCGCCGGCGACTGCGACCTCGCGCTCGCGGGTGGTGTCAGCGTCCTCCTCTCGCCCCGCTGGGCGGTCGCCCTGTCTCAGGCCAGCGCACTCTCCCCGGATGGCCGGTGCAAAGCGTTCGACGCCAGCGCTGACGGCTTCGTCCGGAGCGAGGGCTGCGGCGTCCTCGTGCTCAAGCGGCTCTCCGAGGCCCAGGCGGCCGGCGATCCCATCCTGGCCGTCGTGCGCGGTTCGGCCGTCAACCAGGATGGCCGGAGCAGCGGGCTCACCGTGCCCAGCGGCGCCGCGCAGGAGGCGGTGGTCCGGCAGGCCCTCCACCGCGCTGGCCTCACCCCGCAGGACATCGACTGCATCGAGGCCCACGGCACGGGTACCGCGCTCGGGGATCCCATCGAGGCCAGGGCGCTCGGCGAGGTATTCGGCAGCGCCCGCGGCGAGGCGCCGCCGCTCGTGCTCGGGTCGGTGAAGACGAACCTGGGTCACACGGAAGCCGCGGCAGGCGTGGCAGGCGTGATCAAGATGATCCTGGCCCTCCAGCACGCGCAGATCCCGCCCCATCTCCACCTGAAGGAGCGGAGCCCCCGCATCGACTGGGAGCAGCTCCCCGCCATCCTTCCCACGACCCTGCTGCCCTGGACTGCCGGCCCCCGGAAGCGCAGGGCCGGCGTGAGCTCCTTCGGCATCAGCGGCACGAACGCCCACGTGATCCTGGAGGAGGCGCCCCCACCCCCCGACAGCGACGCTCCCACCACCGACGACGCCCGCGAGCACCTGCTCCTGCTCTCCGCCCGCTCCGACGAGGCCCTGCGCGCCCTCGCTCGCGCCTACGCCGATCGCCTCGACCACGCCGGCTCTCTCGCCTCTCTCCCCCTCGCACAGCTCTGCGCCGCTGCCGCGCGCCGCCGCAGCCACCTTCCACACCGCCTCGCCATCACCGCCTCCGACCTCCCGGAGCTGCGCGACAAGCTCCTCGCCTTCCTCCTGCACGAGCCTCGCCCGGGCCTCGCCCACGGCGCCCACCTCCCCGGACGCCCCACCCGCCTCGCCTTCGTCTTTCCCGGACAGGGCGCGCAGTGGCTCGGCATGGGACGGCAGCTCTTCGCCCAGGAGCCTGCCTTCCGCCACGCCCTCCTCCGCTGCGCCAACGCCTTCTCTCCCTTCGTCGACTGGTCCCTCCAACACCTGCTCCTGCTCGACGACCCCGCCCTGCTCGAACGCATCGACGTCCTGCAGCCCCTGCTCTTCGCCCTGCAGTTCTCCCTCGCCTCCCTCCTGCACGCCTGGGGCCTCACCCCAGACGTCCTGCTCGGACACAGCATGGGCGAAGTCGCCGCCGCCGCCTTCTCCGGCGCACTCTCCCTCGACGACGCCGCGCGCGTCATCTGCCTGCGCAGCAAGCTCCTGCTCCGCCTCCGTGGCTCCGGCGCCATGGCCGTCGTCGAGCTCTCTCACGAACACGCCCTCCGCACCCTCCAGAACCGCTTCCCTCAGCTCTGCGTCGCCGCCTGCAACGCCCCTCGCTCCACCGTCATCGCCGGCGACATCGCTCCTCTCCGCGACCTGCTCGACCAGCTCCAGGCAGAGGGCGTCTACTGCCGCCTCGTTCGCGTCGACGTCGCCTCCCACAGCCCCCACGTCGACACCCTCCGCGACGACCTGCTCGACCAGCTCCAGGGCCTCGCCCCCCGCTCCGCTTCCCTCCCCATCGTCTCCTCCGTCTCCGCCCTCCCGCTCGACGGCGCCGAGATGAACCCCGACTACTGGGTGCGCAACCTCCGCCAGCCCGTCCTCTTCACCCAGGCCCTCTCCCGCCTGCTCGACGACGGGCCCTGCCGCTTCCTTGAGCTCAGCCCCCACCCCGGCCTGCTCCACGCCATCACCCAGTCCCTGCACGCACGCGGCCACGAGCCCACCGCCACAGGCTCGCTCCGCCGCAACCACAGCGAGCGCGCCGCCCTGCTCGACGCCCTCGGCTCCCTCTACGCCTTCGGACACGACCTCGACGTCGCCAGGCTCTTCCCGGGCACCCCTCCCCTCGCTCCCCTGCCCTCCTACCCCTGGCAGCACGAGCCTTTCTGGTTTCCCGTCTCCGCCCCGCGCCCCCTGCCCGCGCTCACTCCCCAGCTCCCGCAGCACCCGCAGGACAGGCCACAGCACTCGCTGGACACGTCCCACCGCCATCCCCTCCTCGGCGCCCACCTCGCCTCCTCCGCCCATCAAGGCACCCACTTCTGGCAGGCCTCCCTCTCCCTCCACGCTCTCCCCTGGCTCGCACATCACCGCCTCCACCTCCACCCCGTCCTGCCTGCCTCCGCCTTCCTCGACCTCGTCCTCTCCGCCGCTGCTTCCCTCGGGCACCCGCAGGCTCGGCTCGCGCAGATCTCCTTCCGTTCCCCGCTCTTCCTGCAGGATCAGACAGCGCGCGCACTTCAGCTCGTGATCGCCACCGGAGCAGAGGGAACCGCCTCCTTCCGCATCTCCAGCAGCATCGAGGGAGAAGCCAGCGCAGCGTGGACGCTCCACGCGGAAGGGCAGGTCGACCTGACCCCTGCGGCTCATGCTCCGTCTTCCCCGCCAGAGACGCTCGATGTCCTCCAGGCGCGCTGCACCGCCCCCCGCTTGGTCGACGCGCACTACGCCACGCTGGAGCGCCGCGGCCTGCACTTCGGCCCGAGCTTCCGCGGCGTGGAGCAGCTCTGGCGCGGCGAGGCCGAGGTGCTGGGCTGCGTGCGCTTGCCCGAGATCGCTCACGCGGACGCCGCGCACCACGAGGTTCATCCGGCGCTCCTCGACGCCTGCTTCCAGCTCCTCGGTGCGGCCGTGGCGGAGGACGATGGAGGCCTCTACTTCCCGGCCCACCTCGAAGCGCTCCAGGTACGAGGGCGCCTGCCGTCGTCGCGCGCTGGGTGGTGCCACGTGCGCCTCCGTGAGCCCGGAGACGACGCAGGCACCCTGCGTGGCGACATCGTGCTGATGGACGACGCAGGTCGGGTGCTCATCGACGTCTGCGGCTTCTCCGTCCGGCGCCTGGAACCTGCCGCCGTGCCCGGTGAGCCCTCCAGGATCGGCGCCTCGCGCTCTCCTGACGCACGCGCCGCACGCGCGGCTCTCCTCGCCCTTCGCTCGGGCCAGAAACGCCGCCTGCACCTCGAAACACGCGTGCGTGCCGAGCTTGCTGCGGTGCTCAGGATGGCCCCTTCACGCATCGATCGCCTCGCGCCGGTGACCACGCTGGGCCTCGACTCCGTCATGGCCCTGGAGAGCCGCAACCGCCTGCAGCAGGCGTTCGGGGTGACGCTCTCGGCCACGCTGCTCTGGGTCCACCCGACGGTCGCCGCGCTCGCCGCGCACCTCGCCGACGCGCTGGAGGTCTGCCTGGACGACGGCGACGATGACCACCTACCGCCCGAGACCACGGCCACGCGGGCTGCCACGCCAGCCTCTGCAGCGCACTCCGCACGGCATCCCGACGAGACGCGCGCGGAGCCAGACAATACCGCGCGCCCACCCTCCCTCGATCGCGTCCTGCGCCGGGTGGAGACGCTGTCCGACGACGACGCCCTCGCCGCCATGCTGGGTGCGCAGGGAGAGATCTGACATGAGCAACGCACCGGAACCGTCCCAGAAGCTCTCTCCCCTCAAGCTCGCGTACCTGGCACAGCAGCTCCACGCCGAGGGAGAGGCCGTCAGGCACCTCGCCGCGGAGCCCATCGCCGTCGTCGGCATGGCCTGCCGCTTTCCCGGGGGCGCCACCACGCCCGGCGCGTTCTGGGATCTGCTCGCGCGCGGCGGGGATGCCATCGTCGAGATCCCCGAGGAGCGCTGGGATGCGGGTGCCCTCTTCGACCCCGACCCGGCGGCCCCCGGCAAGATGGCCACCCGCTGGGGCGGCTTTCTCGACGGCGTGGACAGGTTCGACCCTGGCTTCTTCGGGATCACCCCGCGCGAGGCCGCGCGCATGGACCCGCAGCACCGGCTGCTCCTCGAGGTGGCGTGGGAGGCGCTGGACCACGCCGGACACGCGCATGACGGCCTGCGTGGCAGCCGCACGGGCGTCTTCGTGGGGCTCTGCACCTTCGACTACCTGCTGCTCCAGGCCGCCGATCGGGAGCGCATCGAGGCGTACACCAGCACGGGTTCGGCGCTCACCATCGCCGCCAACCGCATCTCGTACCTGCTCGACCTCCGTGGACCGAGCCTCGCCGTGGACACGGCCTGCTCGTCCTCGCTGGTCGCCCTCCACCTGGCCTGCGAGAGCCTGCGCCGACGCGAGTGCGCTCTGGCCCTCGCAGGAGGCGTCAACCTCATCCTCGCGCCCGAGCTCACCATCTCCCTGTCCAAGTGGGGGATGATGGCCACCGACGGGCGCTGCAAGGCGTTCGACGCCCGCGCCGACGGCTTCGTCCGCAGCGAGGGCTGCGGCGTGGTGGTCCTCAAGCGCCTCTCCGACGCGCTCGCCGACGGAGACCGCATCCTCGGGCTCATCCGGGGCTCCGCGGTGAATCAGGACGGCCGCAGCGCGGGGCTCACCGCTCCGAACCGCGCCTCGCAAGAAGCGGTCATCCGCCAGGCGCTCGACAGCGCCCGCCTCGACGCCTCGCAGATCTCGTACGTCGAAGCGCACGGCACTGGCACCGCGCTCGGAGATCCCATCGAGGTCGAGGCGCTCGCGGGCGCCTTCAGCGGCCCCCGGCCCGAGGGTAGCCCGTGCCTCGTCGGCGCCGTGAAGGCCAACGTCGGCCACCTCGAAGCCGCGGCGGGCGTCTGCGGTCTCATCAAGGTCCTCCTGTCGCTCCAGCACGAGGCGATCCCGCCGCTCGCCCACTTCACCCAGCTCAACCCGAAGATCTCGCTCGACGGCACCCCGTTCCGCCTGCCCACCGCGCTCACGCCGTGGCCCGCCTCCGCGCAGCCCCGGTACGCCGGCGTCAGCGCCTTCGGCATGGGCGGCACCAACGCCCATGTCATCGTGGAAGAAGCTCCGCGTCTGCCGCCTCGACGCGCCAGCGCTGCCGCGCGGAGCGGCGCATGCCTGCTCCCCCTCTCGGCAGCGGCGCCAGAAGCGCTCGTCGCGCTGGCGCAGGCCTACCGCGCCCAGCTCTCGGGCACCGATGCGGCTCTTCCCTCCTCTCCGGGCGCTCTTTCAGCCGGCGCTTCCTCTGCCGAGCCTTCCTCTGCTGAGCCTCCCTCTGCTGGCGCCACGCCTCCCGGGACCTCGACGCTCGCCGATCTCTGCGCCAGCGCCGCCAGGCGCCGCTTCCACCACGAGCACCGCCTGGCCGTCGTGGGAGACACGCACGCGCAGATCTCGGCGCGCCTCGGTGCCTTCCTGCAGGGCAAGCAGAGCCCCGGGGTGCGCGCCGGCCGCAAGCACGTCGACGAGTGGCGCCGCATCGTCTTCGTCTTCGCCCCGCACGGCTCGCAGTGGACGGGCATGGGGCGGCAGCTCCTCGCCGAGGAGGAGAGCTTTTGGGAGACCTTCACGCGCTGCGACGAGGCCATCCGCGCCGAGGCTGGCTGGTCTGTCCGCGAGGCGCTCGAAGGCGGCCCCGAGGCGACGTGGCTCGACCGCATCGAGACCCTCCACCCCACCCTCTTCGCGCTGCAGGTCGCGCTCGCAGCCACCTGGCGCGCCTGGGGTGTCGAGCCCGAGGCGGTCATCGGCCACAGCGTCGGCGAGGTCGCGGCTGCCCACGTCGCCGGGGCCCTCACGCTCGAGGACGCGGTCAAGGTGGTCTGCCGCCGCAGCGCCTTGCTCGCCCGCGCCCCGGGCCGGGGCGCCATGGCCGTCGTCGAGCTCTCCCTGGAGGACGCGCGGCGCGCCATCGCCGGCTACGAGTCCGCCGTCCACGTCGGCGCCAGCAACAGCCAGCGCTTCACCGTGCTCTCCGGCGACAGCGCCGCCCTCGCCGAAGTCCTGCGCACCCTCACCCAGCAAGGCATCTTCTGCGGAGAAGGTGTCGCCGACGTCGCCTCCCACACCCCGCGCATGGCGCCCCTGCGGGGAGCGCTGGAAGCGGCGCTCGCGGAGCTCGCGCCCCGCCCCGCCACGGTCCCTCTCTACGCAAGCTGCGCCGGGGGCCTGGTCGACGGGCGCGATCTCGGCGCACCGCACTGGGTCCGTCACCTGCTCCAGCCGGTCCTGTTCTGGCCTGCGCTCCAGGCGTTGCTCGCCGAAGGTCACGACACCTACCTGGAGCTGAGCCCCCACCCCATCCTCGCGTCGTTCGTCGAGGAGGGGTTGACCCATGCCGGCGTCGAGGGCGCCGCGCTCCCCTCGCTGCGGCGCGGAGAGCCCGATCGCGCCGCCCTGCTCGAATCCTTCGGCGCCCTCTACACGCTCGGCCACCCCGTGGCCTGGCGGCGCCTCTACCCCGCCAGCCGGAACGTGCCCCTGCCGTCCTACCCCTTCCAGCGCACCCGCCACTGGCTCGACGACGCGCCGCTGCCTCCGCGCCGACGCGCGACGCCAGCCCTCACGAAAGAGGGCCACCCGCTGCTCGGGGCGCGCATCACCTCGCCGCTCCTCGCGGGGGCCCACCTCTGGCAGATGGAGGTCGACACCGCCGCACTTCCCTGGCTCGACGATCACCGCGTTCGTGGCCTCGTGGTCGCGCCGGGTGCGGCGCTCGTCGACCTGGCCCTCGCCGCGGCGGCCGAGGCCTTCGGCGGAAGCGCGCACTGCGTGGAGGACGTCCGCTTCGAGCAAGCCCTCTTTCTTCCCGAGGAAGGAGCCCGCGTCGTGCAGCTCGCCGTGAGCGATGGCCCCTCCGGCAGCGCTTCCTTCCAGATCTACAGCCTCCCGGCGGCGCCGCTCGGGGCGGGGGATTCTTCGTGGACGCGCCATGCACAAGGCACCCTCGCCCGCGGGGGCGCAGCCTCGCCCGCCTCTTCCCAGGTCACGCCACCCCCTGCCGTCGATCTCGACGCTCTCCGCGCTCGGTGCAGCGACCTCGTCTCCGGCGCCGAGCATTACCGGCGCATGGCCGAGCGAGGCATCCAGTTCGGACCTGCGTTCCAGGCCCTCGACCAGCTCTGGCGCCGCGACGGCGAAGCGCTCGGCCGCATTCACCTCCCGGCTGCCGCGGGCGGCGGGCGGTACAGCATTCACCCCGTCGTGCTCGACGCCTGCTTCCAGGCCGTCGAAGCCGCGCTCCCCCCCCGGGCGGCGCAGGAGGGCACCTTCCTGCCCACGGGCATCGGCAGCCTGACGCTGCACGCACCCATCCCCGCCGGTGCGCCGCTGTGGAGCCACGTGCGCCTCCTCCACGCCGGCGATGGCCCGGACGGCGTGCTCGAGGCCGACGTGGCGCTGCTCGACGACCAGGGCCGCGTCCTCGCCGAGGCCCGCTCGTTCCGTGCAGCGCCGCTCGATCGGGAGCCCGGCGCGCGGCTCCAGCGCTTCGCGTCCTGGCAGGTCGAGGTGGCCTTCCGCCCCGTCGCGCCCGCCCCCGCCTCGGCGAGCGCGCGCACGGCGCACCGCTGGCTCCTGCTCACCGACGCCTCGGGCCTCGGCGATCGCCTCTCGCGCCAGCTCGAAGCGCGCGGCGACGCCTACCTCGTCATCCCCGCGGGCAACCGCCCCGAGGAGCGACGGCTCCTGCTGCACGCAGCGCTCCAGGACAGCGCGCGTCCTTTCGACGGCATCATCCACCTCTGGAGCCTCGACGCGGCGTTGCCCACGGGCGCTTCGCTCACACCGCTCACGGCGGCGCGTGACCTCTGCGTCGACTCCCTGCTGGAGATCGTCCAGGCGGCGATCCGCCCCGGCGTCGAGCAGCCCCCGCGCCTCTGGGTCGTCACCCGCGGCGCCCAGCCCGTCGGCCCTGCGCCTCAGCCCGCGTCGCCCACCCAGGCGCTCGCCTGGGGCCTCGGCAGGACCATCCCCCACGAGCACGCCGAGCTGCGCTGCACATGCGTCGATCTCGGGACCGATCCGGCCGACGAGCAGGCCGAGATCGAGGCCCTGCTGCGCGAGCTTACGGCCGACGACGCCGAGGACCAGATCGCCCTGCGCGGCCCCACCCGCTTCGTGGCCCGGCTCGCCCCGGCCGACGCTCCGAAGGACGCGCCGCCTCCCGCCCCCTCCCCCGTGCACCCGCACGCGACGTACCTGATCGTCGGAGGTCTGGGTGGCCTCGGACTCGCGCTGGCCCGCTGGTTCGTGGACCAGGGCGCGCGCCACCTCGTCCTCCTCGGCCGCAGCCCCGCGTCGCCGCCTGCGCGCGCGGCCATCGCCGCCCTCGAACGCGACGGCGCGCGCGTCGTCGTCGCGCAGGGCGACGTCACCGACGAGGCCCGCCTTCGCGCCCTCCTCGCCGACCTCGCCCGCGACATGCCTCCCCTGCGCGGCGTCGTCCACGCCGCCGTCGTGCTCGACGACGGGGTCCTGCTCCAGCAGACGCCTGCCCGATGCGCGACCGTCCTCGCGCCCAAGGTGGAGGGCGCGTGGAACCTGCACGCCGCCACGCTGGGAGCGCCCCTCGACTTCTTCGTCCTCTTCTCGTCGGGCGCCTCCCTCCTCGGGTCCCCGGGCCAGGGGAGCTACGCCGCCGCCAACGCCTTCCTCGACGCGCTCGCCCACCACCGCCGCGCCCTCGGCCTGCCGGCGCTCAGCATCAACTGGGGTGTCTGGGCCGAGATCGGCCTCGCCGCGGCGCAGGAGAACCGGGGTGCCCGGCTGGAGGCCAGCGGCTTCGAGAGCATCCGTCCCGCCGATGGGCTCGCGCTCTTCGGAGACCTCCTCCAGCGCGCGCTCACCCCCTCCGGCGCTCCGCTCGGCGCCCAGGTCGGGGCCATCCCGTTCGACCTCGCGCGCTGGCGCGTGTTCTATCCCCGGGCGGCCGCCTCGCCGCTGTTCGCGGAGCTGGCCCTGCGCGTCGACGGGACCGCAGCCACGCCGACCAGCGACTTCCGCGCAGACCTCCTCGCGGCCCCGGCGGCGGAGCGGCTCCCGCTCCTCACGGCCCGCGTCGAGCAGCTCGTCGCGCGGGTAATGCGCCTCTCGCCCGACCTCGCCGTCGACCGACAGCGGCCGCTCGGCACCGTCGGCTTCGACTCGCTCATGGCCGTCGAGCTGCGCAACCACCTCGAAGCCTCCTTCGGGCTTCGCCTCCCCGCGACGCTCCTCTGGAGCTACCCCACCATCGACGCCATGGCCGAGCACCTGCTCGGCAAGCTCGCCCCCGCGCCCGAGCCCTCCGCGCGACCGCTCTCCCCGCCGGCCCAGGCTGCCACGCCGGCCCAGGCTGCCACGCCGTCCTCGCCGTCCTCGCCGTCCTCGCCTCCCGACGACGACCTCGCGCTGCTCCTGGAGGCGGCCGTCGACCTCTCCGCCAGCGACCTCCGCACGCTCCTCGCGACCCCGTGAAAGCCATGACCAACGAACCCTTGCTCCAGCTCATCCAGAAACTCACCCCGGAGAAGCGCGCCCTCCTCGGCAACCTCCTCCAGGCGACACCGGAGCCCATCGCGATCATCGGCATGGGCTGCCGCTTTCCCGGAGGCGCACGCAGCGTGGACAGCCCCGAGGCGCTCTGGAATCTGCTCCGCGAGGGCCGCGACGCCATCGTCGATGTGCCCGCCGATCGCGCGCCCCCCGTGGCCTCCACGCCCCCGGGGCCAGACGGCACGATCCCCGTTCGCCGGGGGGGCTTCCTGGATCGCATCGACGGCTTCGACGCGGGCTTCTTCGGCGTCGTGCCGCTCGAAGCCAGGCGCATGGATCCCCAGCAGCGGCTCCTCCTCGAGGTGAGCTGGGAGGCGCTGGAGAACGCCGGCCAGCGCCCCGAGCGGCTCGCCGGCAGCGCGACCGGCGTGTTCGTCGGCATCGGCGCCAACGAGTACATGTTCCTGCAGATCGACCCCGCCGACCCGGCCAGCGTCAGCGACGCCTTCCTCTGCACCGGCAACGCCTCCAGCATCGCCGCCGGCCGGCTCTCGCACCACCTCGACCTGAAGGGCCCGAGCGTCGCCGTGGACACGGCGTGCTCCTCGTCCCTCGTCGCCGTGCACCTCGCCTGCCAGAGCCTCCGCCAGCGCGAGTGCGCCATGGCCGTGGCCGGCGGCGTGAGCCTCATCGTCTCGCCGCTCTCCACCCTCATCGCCTCCAGGCTCATGGCCATGGCGCCCGACGGCCGCTGCAAGGCCTTCGCCGCCGGCGCGGACGGCTTCGTCCGCGGCGAAGGCTGCGGCGTCGTCATCCTCAAGCGCCTCTCCGACGCGCTCGCCGAAGGCGACACCATCCACGCCGTCATCCGCGGCTCCGCCGTCAACCAGGATGGCCGCAGCAGCAGCCTGACCGCGCCGAACGGCCTCGCCCAGCAAGCCCTCCTGCGCCGGGTGCTGGAGGTCGCAGGCGTCAGCCCGGCGGACATCGGCTTCGTCGAGGCGCACGGCACCGGCACCGCGCTCGGCGACCCCGTCGAGGTGCAGGCCCTTGGCGCCGTGCTCGCGGAAGGGCGCCCCGCCGATCGGCCCGTGCTGCTCGGATCCATCAAGGCGAACCTCGGTCACCTGGAGACCGCCGCCGGTGTCGCGAGCCTCATCAAGGCCGTCCTCTGCCTCCAGCACGGCGAGGTCCCCCCGCAGATCCACGTCGCGCAGAAGAACCCCCACATCCCCTGGGACGAGCTGCCCGTCGCCATCCCCGCCGCCCCCACGCCCTGGCCGGGTGCCGAGGGACGCGCGCGGCTCGCGGGCGTCAGCTCCTTCGGCTTCAGCGGGACCAACGCCCACCTCGTCCTCGAACAGGCCCCTGCGCCCACCGCCTCCACCGCCTCCCGCGCCTCCCAGCTCCTCGCCCTCTCGGCCAGCACGCCCGCTGCGCTCGAACGCGCCACCGAGCGCCTCGCGGAGCACCTCGACCGCCACCCCGACCACGATCTCGCCGACGTCGCGCACACCACCCTGCTCGGGCGCGCCGCCCTCCCCCACCGCCGCACCCTGGTCTGCCGCGACCGACAGGACGCCCTCGCCGTGCTCCGCGCGCGCGATCCGCGTCGCCTGCTCACCGGCGCCCAGCCCGCGACCGACGCTCCGGTCGCCTTCCTCTTTCCTGGCCTCGGCGAGCAGTACGTCGGCATGGGCCGCGACCTCTACGACGCCGAGCCACGCTTCCGCGAGCGCATCGACGCCTGCGCTGCGCTCCTCGAACCGCACCTCGGCCTCGACCTGCGCCGCGAACTCTACCCCGCCACCCCGGCCCCTGCGCCCGCCGCCTCCCCGCCCAGCGCGGGCATCGATCTGCGCCGCATGCTCGGCGGCGCTGCAAAGGACGACACCGAAAGCTCCCCCGTCGACCGCACCTTCCTCGCCCAGCCGGCGATCTTCGCCGTCGAGTACGCGCTCGCCGGCCTCCTCATGGACTGGGGCATCAAGCCCCGCGAGATGATCGGCTACAGCATCGGCGAGTACACCGCGGCGTGCATCGCCGGGGTCCTCCCGCTCGAAGACGCCGCCACCCTCGTCGGCCGCCGCGCCCGCCTCATCGAGGAGCTGCCGCCGGGCGCCATGCTCGCCGTCCCCCTGCCCCGCGAGGAGGTCCTGCCCTTGCTCGGCGACGCCCTCTCGCTCTCTGGCAGCAACGCTCCGGCCATGAGCGTCGTGGCGGGACCCGTGGATGCGGTGCAGCGCCTGGAGCAGGACCTCGCCGGACGCAGCGTCCCCTTCCGGCGCCTCCGCACCACCCACGCCTTCCACTCCACGATGATGGCTCCGCTCCGGGAGCGCTTCATCGAGATGGTCCGCGGCTTCCGCCTCGCGCCGCCGCGCATCCCCTACCTCTCCAACGTGACGGGCACCTGGATCACCTCGGCCCAGGCCACCGACCCCGCCTACTGGGTGGCCCACCTCTGCCAGGAGGTCCGCTTCGCCGAGGGGCTCACCGAGCTGTCCCGCAAAGGCCGCCGGGTGCTCCTCGAAGTCGGCCCCGGCCAGACGCTGGGCAGCTTCGCGCTCCAGCAGATGCAGGACGGTGCCGCGCCCCCGCTCACCCTCCCCAGCCTGCGCAGCGCCTACGATCGCCAGCCCGATCTCGCCTTCCTCCAGCGCACCCTCGGGAGGCTCTGGCAGGCCGGCGCCGCGGTCGACTGGGAGGCGTACTACGCTGGCGAGCGACGGCGTCGCATCGCCCTGCCGACCTACCCCTTCGAGCACCAGCGCCACTGGCCCGAGCGCGTCGCCCGCGGGTACGCGCCCGAGGGCCGGGCCGACGCCGGGCAAGCCAGCGCCCCGCAGGCCGCGCAGGCCCCATCCGAGGCGCTGACCTCGGCGCAGCAGGGGGCCGTGAAGCGCCCGCTGCAGGACTGGTTCTACGCCCCCTCCTGGAAGCGCGCGCCGCTCGCCACGAAGGCGGAGCAGAGCGCCGCCGGCCCGGTCCTGCTCTTCGCCGATCACCACCTCGCCCCGCAGCTCGCGGCCCGCCTCCGCGCCACGCGCGCGCAGGTGATCCGCGTCGCCCCGGGCCCCGACTTCGCACGCGATGCCGCGGGCGACTACACCCTCGATCCGCGCAACGCCGCGCATTACCAGAGCCTCGTCGGCGACCTGCGCGCCCGCGGTGCGCTCCCGAGCGCCCTCGTCCACCTCTGGATGACGGCCCCCGAGCAGCTCTCCCCGGGGTCCGATCCCACCGAGACGGCGCTCGCCCTCGGCTTCTACAGCCTGCTCTTCGCGGCCCAGGCGCTCGGCGATCTCCCTCCCTCCGCCCCCGTCCACCTCACCGTCGCCTCCACCCGGCTCTACAGCGTCCGCGGCGACGAGGACCTCCGGCCCGAGCGCGCCGTCCTCCTCGGCCCCTGCAAGGTCATCCCACAGGAGTACCGCCACCTCACCTGCACCAGCGTGGACCTCGACCTCCCGGCGGCCGACAGCGCCGAGGAAGCGAGGCTCCTCGACCAGCTCGTCGCCGAGATCCAGCGCGGCGGGCAAGGCGGGCAAGGCGGGCAAGGCGGTCATGACGCCACCGTCGCCTTCCGCGGCCCTCACCGCTGGATCCAGACCCTCGACCCCATCGACCTCTCCAGCAGCGCGGGCACCGCCGACGCAGGCCCACCCGCGCGCCTGCGCCGCGGCGGCACCTACCTCATCACCGGCGGCCTCGGCGGCGTCGGCCTCGCCATCGCCGAGTACCTGGCGCGCGCGGTCGACGCCCGCCTGGTCCTCCTGGGCCGCTCTCCGCTGCCCGCGCGTGACCAGTGGGATGCCTGGCTCGCCGCTCACGATCCGGCAGATCCCGTGAGCCAGAAGCTCGAAGCCCTCCGCCGCATCGAGGCGCTCGGGGCCGAGGTCCTCCCCGTCGTCGCCGACGTCACCGTGGCCGGAGACGTGGCGCGCGCGGTCGCCGAGGCCCTCGCCCGATTCGGGGAGATCCACGGCGTCGTCCACGCGGCCGGCGACTTCGGCGGCAACCTGATCCAGCGCAAGACGCCCGAGGAGACCGCGCGCATCCTCGCCCCGAAGGTCCAGGGCGCGCTCCACCTCGATCGCGCCCTCGCCGGTCGCCCCCTCGACCTGTTCGTCACCTGCTCCTCCCTGACGGGTGTGGTCGGGGGCCCGGGCCAGGTCGACTACGTCGCCGCCAACGCCTTCCTCGACGCCTTCGCCCAGGCCCGCGCCGGGCAGCCGGGGATGACGCTCTCCGTCAACTGGGACGACTGGAAGGACGTCGGCGCCGCCTTCAAGATCGGCGGTCCCCGCGACTTCGTCGCCTGGCGCCAGGAGCACTACCGGACGGCGATGACCACCGCCGAGGGCATCGAGGTGCTCCGGCGCGCGCTCTCCGGCGACCTGCCCCAGGTCATCGTCTCCACCCGCGCGCTCGCGCCGCGCATGGAGGAGCTGAACCGCATGACCCACGCGGCGGACCTCGACCAGTTCGGCCAGCGCTTCCGGACCGCGCGCCAGCGCCCGCCGCTCGACACCACCTACGTTGCCCCGCGGACGCCCATCGAGCGCCGCCTCGTCGAGGTGTGGCGAGACCTCCTCGGCGTCGAACCCATCGGCATCCACGACGATTTCTCGGATCTCGGCGGCCACTCGCTGGTCGCCACCCAGCTCGTCTCGCGCCTGCGCGAGGCCTACCGCGTCGACCTCTCGCTGCGCCGCGTCTTCGAGGCGCCCACCATCGCGGAGCTCGCCCAGGTCGTGGAGTCGCTCCTCGTCGCGCGGGTCCAGGAGCTGAGCCCCGAGCAGGTCACGGCGCGCCTCCACGCGACGGCTGCCAGCGCGGCCGCGGGGGCGGCGGGCCCGGCGGCGGGCCCGGCG
>NZ_ASRX01000129.1 GCF_000601485.1 Chondromyces apiculatus DSM 436 | reverse complement strand
CGCCAGCGCCGCCCGTGCCACCGCCAGCGCCGCCGTCGCCAGCGCCGCCCGTGCCGCCAGCACCGCCTTCGCCGCCGCCAGCACCGCCGACGCCGCCACCGGCACCACCAGCACCGCCGACACCGCCGCCGGCACCACCGGCACCGCCGACACCGCCGCCGGAGCCGCCGACGCCGCCACCGGAGCCACCGACGCCGCCCCCAGCGCCACCTTCACCACCGCCGCTGCCACCCGCCCCCTCGTCGATGAGCGAGCGATCCGCAGTCACGATGAGCTCGCAGCCCGAGCCGAGGAATACGAGCGAGGCCGTGCCCGCGGCCAGGCCAGCGATGAGCCAGGGGCTTCTCAGGTTCATGTGCAAGCGTCTCCCGAAGTCTAGTCGTCAGGGTGGTGAGTCGAGTCGCTCAGGGCGATTCGGGTGCCAGAACGTCAGAGTGCCGCCCTCATGTCAAGCCTCGGACGGTCCGGCGGGTCCGGCGCGGGGGGGAGCCGGCCCGAACCTGTGACCGGGTCACATTCGCTCAGGTGCCTCGATCCCCAATACGGAGAGCCCCCGCGCCAGCACCCTGGCAGTGAGATTGCACAATGCCAGGCGCGAGCCACGGGTGGCGGCTTCGGGGGCCTTGAGCACGGGACACTGCTCATAGAACGAGGTGAAGGCGCCGGCCAGGTCGAAGAGGTAGCCGCACAGCCGGTGCGGCTCCAGCGTGTCCCCCACCTCGCTCACCACCGTGCCGAAGCGGAGCAGCTCCAGCGCCAGCGCGCGTTCGGGGCGCTCTTTCACCACGATCGCGCCGACTGACTCGCCCTCGCCCTCCGCCTTGCGGAAGATGGAGCGGATGCGCGCGTGCGCGTACATCAGGTAGGGCGCGGTGTTGCCCTCGAAGGCCAGCATCCGGCCCCAGTCGAAGATGTAGTCCTTGATCCGGTCGCTGGAGAGGTCAGCGTACTTCACGGCGCCGATCCCGATCGCGCGCCCGACGGCCGCGGTGGTCTCCGGGTCGAGGTCCGGGTTCTTCTCGGTCACCACCTTGGTGGCGCGCTCTGCGGCCTCGTCGATGAGCGCGGCGAGCTTCACCGTCTCGCCGCTCCGGGTCTTGAACATCTTCTTGTCCGGTCCGAGCACCGAGCCGAACGCCACGTGCTCGGCCCGCGCCGGCGGGGCGAGCCAGCCAGCCTGGCGCGCTGCCTCGAACACCATCGCGAAGTGCTGGCTCTGCGGCGCGCCCACCACGTAGAGCAACCGCGTCGCCCCGAGGTCGCGCAGGCGGTAGCGCACGGCGGCCAGATCGGTGGTGGCGTAGCCGTAGCCGCCGTCCTGCTTGCGCACGATGAGCGGCAGCGGCTGGCCTTCCTTGCCGGTGAAGCCCGGGGGGAACACGCAGAGCGCCCCCTCGCTCTCGGTGACGAGGCCCTTGCCGGACAGCTCCTCGATCACCCCGCGCAGCTCCGGGTTGTAGCGGCTCTCCCCGGCGTGATCCTGCTCGGTCAGGGTGATGCCGAGCGACCGGTAGATCACGCTGAAGTAGCGCGTCGACGTCGCCACCAGGCGCCGCCACAGGCCGAGCGTCGCCTCGTCGCCGCCCTGGAGGAGCACCACCCGGCGCCGGGAGCGCTCGGCGAAGGCGGGGTCCGCGTCGAACTTGGCGCGCGCCTCCCGGTAGAACCCGTCGAGATCGGCGATCGCGGCGGCCGCGTCCGAGCCCGCCTCTCCAGCGCCGGACTCCGCGCTGCGGTCGAGCAGGTGCTCGATGAGCATCCCGAACGGCGTGCCCCAGTCTCCCAGGTGGTTCTGGCGGATCAGCCGGTGCCCGAGCGCCTCCAGGGTGCGCGCCAGCGCGTCGCCGATCACCGTGCTGCGCAGGTGACCCACGTGCATCTCCTTGGCCACGTTCGGCGAGGAGTAGTCGATGACCACCGTCTCCGGCGTCGGCGAGGGCACCCCCAGTCGCGCGTCCTGCGCGAGATCGGTGAGCTCCCGCGCCAGGGTCTCGTCACGCAGGTGCAGGTTGATGAAGCCGGGCCCGGCGAGCTCGACGCGCGTGCACAGATCGGCGACGTCCAGGCGATCCACGATGGCCTGGGCCACCTCGCGGGGCGGGCGGCCGAGGCGCTTGCCGAGCGCCATGGCGACGTTCGCCTGGTAGTCGGCGTGCACCGAGCGGCGGAGGGCGGGGTCGGTCTTGGCGTGCTCGGCGCCGAGCGCCGCGGCGAGGGCGGCCTCGAAGCGCTGCCCGAGAGCGAAGATAGGATCGGCCATGCCGCTCTTCTCTCGGCGGCGGCCGCGGGCGTCAACGAAGGAAACGGAGATCGGCCCCGGGCGGCCGGCTCCCCTTTGCGAGGAGCCAGGCGCGGAGAGGGGCGGAGGCGGGTGGGGCCAGGCTCACTGCGGCGGCGTGATCTCGACCTTCTTCGGCGGGATCAGGAAGTACACGTCGCGGTCATCGAGCGGCGAGCCGTCGCCGCGGACCGAGAGCGACGCCTTGAAGAGCTGCGGCTCCGTGGTGGGCTCCACCGTGGTGTTCGTCAGCACCGGGTGCAGGTCCCAGCAGACCGGGGTCCCGGGCAGGAGGTCCGGGAAGGCGTCGTTGAAGGAGTCCCCGTTCGTGTCGGAGGTCATGGTCACGTCCGTGCAGCTTCCGGTGCCCGACACGTTCACCTCCAGGTGATCGATGAACTGGAGCGCATCGACCGCGTCGCTGTCGTCGTCCACCGCGTCGATGGTCACGTCGAGCGGCGTCCCGCGCGCCAGCCGGCGGAGGGCGGTGACCGCGTTCGCGACGACCGCGGCGTCGATGGCCTCGTACACGAAGGGATCGCCGTTCTGGTCCACGCTGTTCGAGGCGAGCGCGATGTCCCGCGCCACGGTGAACGGCGTCCCGAAGTTGCCGTTGTCGTCGCCGGTCCCCCAGAGCCCCACGAACTTGATGTCCGCGGTCTGGAGCGCCTGTCCCGCGCTGTTCGCCGTGTAGCTCGCGCAGGTGGCCCCGGTGCACTGATCATCGGCGTCGGTGATCTGCACGTAGATCCGCACCGCGTCCTGCCGGAACCCGGGGCACCCCACGCCCTGGCCGGCCGGCGCGCACTGCATGTTGGTCGCGTTCGGGCAGAGGCTCGGGTTCGCGATGCAGTGCGAGGGCTGGTAGGGAGCCTCGTCCGCCCCGATGCCGATGTTGCCGGGGATGGCGTTCGCCGTCGTCACCGGGTTCGCCTGGAGCGAGAGCAGGTTGCGGTAGGTGTTCAGATCGCTGAAGCGTCCCACGCCGGTCCACAGGTCGGGGACGCACCCGTCACCGAGCCCCGGGTCGGTGATGCAGGCGTTGTTGAAGCACACCTCGTTGGTCCCGCACTCGCTGTCGTTCGCGCACGACACCCCGCTCGGCGCGCAGCGGAGCTGGCTCACGATCGCCGGGATGCCCGTCGTCGCGTTGCGCATCGCCAGCAGCTCGGCCTCCATGGAGTTGGTGATGTCGAACGCGAAGTAGACGTCCGCGTACTGGATGTTGGTGCGGAACTCCAGGGTGTCCTCGGCGGGCGCCGTGTCCCCCTGGTAGGGCAGGATGAACACGAAGTCGCCGCGGGCCTGCGGGTTGTCGGCGGCGTCGAGCGGGTTGGTCTCTGCCGCGACCTCCACGAGATCGCTCACCCCGTCGCCGTCGCTGTCGGCGTTCAGCGGATCGGTGCCCACCTCGGCCTCGATCTGATCGGAGAGCCCGTCGTCGTCGGAGTCGGGGTCCCGGAAGTTCGGGATGCCGTCGCCGTCGGCGTCCTCATCTCCCTCCACCGCGTCGGTGAGCGTGTCGTTGTCGCTGTCGAGATCGTAGCGGTCGAGGAAGCCGTCGAAGTCGGTGTCGGCGCTCCCCTCCACCAGGTCGCTGATCCCGTCACCGTCGGTGTCGGACGACATGAAGTCCTCGACGCCATCGGTGTCGCAGTCCTTCGGTGCCTCCACCGTGGAGAGCGGGTCCGGCTCCCCGTCACCGTCGCAGTCGGCGTCCTCGCCGACGATCTCCACACCGTCGGGGATGCCATCGCCGTCGTTGTCGAAGTCCGCGTAGTCGAACGTGCCGTCACCGTTCGTGTCGACGGGCGCCGCCGGGTTCGCCCCGGCCTCGACCGTGTCGCTGATGCCGTTGTTGTCCGAGTCCAGGTCGCGGAAGTCCGCCGTGCCGTCGGTGTCCGAGTCCACGGGGTTCTGCGGGGTCAGCCCGGCCTCGATCTCATCCGGGATGCCGTCGTTGTCCGAGTCCAGATCGAGGTGGTCGGGGGTGCCGTCGCCGTCGGTGTCGCCCTCGCCTTCGACGGTATCGGGGATGCCGTCGCCGTCGCTGTCCACGCCGGGGATGGGACCGCCGCCGCTTCCTCCGTCACCGGAGGAAGAGGAATCACCGTCGTCGCCGCCGCAAGCAGCGACCAGCATGAGAGCCGACAGAGGGAGAAAGAGACCGAGCCACGGTCGTCGCAGTCGCATGGGGTGACCTCCAGAGCGCGCCTAGGATCCCGGGAAGAACAGGGATCGTGTTGACCCGCGAGTATAGGGCACGCCTCTGCCTGCGTGCGCGTCTTCCGCGGGCGCGGCGGTGCTTCTTTCAGGAGGCATCGCCCGCATTTGCGGGTGCCGAGAAAGTGCGGTGGTCCATACGCACCTCGCACGCACCTCGCGCCGCCCCCTCACGCACCGCCGCGCGGCGAGGCCTCCACAGCCTCACGGATCTGCCGTGGCGCATCGGTGATCAGCCCGTCCACCCCCAGCGCTGCGAGCGAGCACGCCTCGGCCATGTCGTTCACCGTCCAGACGTTCACCATCACCCCGCGCCTCTGGAGAACCGAGACCCGCGCCGATGTGGTCAGGGTGCGGTCGAGGTGCACCGCCAGGACCCCGAGCGCCCCCGCGAGGCGCAGCACCCCTTCGTGGTGGTGCCCCCGCGCCACGAGGAGCGCGCGCGGCGTCGCCGGCAAGAGCGCACCCAGGGCCGCCAGCATCGCCGGATCGAACGACGAGATCAGCAGGGCATGCCGCGGATCCCAGGTGCGGAGCAGCCGCGCCATTGCCCGCACCAGCGCCAGCCGGTCCGGCACGTCGCGCTTCACCTCCACGTTCACCGCGAGCCCCCGCCCCCGCGCGAACGCCAGCACCTCCGAGAGGAGCGGCGCCCGTGCCCCTCCCCCGAGATCCACCCGGCAGAGCTCCCGGTACGACAGCGCCGCCGCCGCCCGCCGATCCCCCCCGTGCGTCACCCGGCTCAGATCCGGATCGTGCAGCACCACGACCTCCCCGGAGCCGCAGAGGCGCACGTCGAGCTCGATCCCATCCGCACCCTGGCGCGCCGCCTCCTCGAACGCCGGCAGCGTGTTCTCCGGCTCCAGCGCCCGCACCCCCCGGTGCCCGAGGATGCGCGGTGGTGCGCCCGCCTTCCGCCGGAAGTGCTCCTCCGCCGCGCTCTGGCCTACCGCGCTCTGGCCTACTGCGCGCCCGCCCCGCGCGCTCCCGCCCCGCGCGCTCACGCCCCGCGCCCGCTCAGCTCCTCGACCACCTCGGCCGCGGCCTTCCGCGCTTGCTCCAGGGCCGTGAGCGGGAACGACGCCGCGCCCACCACCGGGTGCCCACCACCGCCGTAGCGCTTGCAGATCGCGGCGATGTCGCGATCCCGCGGCTGCCCGCACCAGGGGTTGTAGCCCACGCTCAGCTTGTAGTGCTGCTTCTGGCGGGACAGCGTCACCGAGTACACGCACTCCTTGAACATCGCGTACGTCACGAACTTGCCCACGGCCTGGAGGGGCGCGTCGCTGAGGTCGACCATCACCACCCGCCCGACCACCTTCGCCCCCCGCCCGATGCGCTCGACGTACGTCTGCTGCGTGCGCGCCAGCGGCCGCCACCGCTCCTGCACGTCCTCGTCGCGGGCCACCTCGCCGACGGGCCGCTCGATGAGCCGCGGCACGATCGACGCGAGGAACGGCGCGTCGCCGTGCTGCTCCACCACCGAGGCGAGCTGCATCACCGGGTCCTCACGGCTCACCGCGGCCTCCGCGGTCGGGAAGCCCGCGGTGTCGATGATCTCGGCCCACCGCACCAGCTCGCCGACCGGAGCAGGATCCAGGCCGTACCGGTCCCGGGACACGTCCGCGATGAGCCGCGTGCACGACCCGTACGTCGCGTCGAAGAACACCCGTGGCCCTGCCCCGAGATCCGCGCGCGCTGGACGTACTGGCGTGCCCAGCGCCTCGGCCGCGCCGCTGATCGCCGTGTCACGCTCCTCCGCCGAGCCGAAGCCGGTGACGTGGTGGTCGAAGTACCAGGTGAGCTTCTCCGTGGGCGTGTAGCGGAAGTCGAGGATGGCGTTCTCGTCGCCATCGAGCCACGCCGGGGGGATCATGCTCATCCCCGGCCCGTAGCCGCACGACCGGTACCGGAAGGCCAGGGGCTCTCCCGACCGCAGCTCCCGGAGCAGGCGCGTGAAGAGCGCCGCGCTCGCCATCCCGTCGAAACAGTGGCCGTGGGTCGCGACGACGATGTCCCTGGACTTCATGGGGATCGCTGGTAGCACGAGGGCGGACCTGGGTACCATGCCGCCGACGCCGCGCCTGACCTCACCCCGCCCCTCGCCGCACCTGCAGAGCATGCCCCTCCGGGTCCTCGCCCCCCTCGTGCTCGCCGCGCTCCTCCCCGCGTGCAGCGGCGAATCCTTCTCCAGCGCGCCCCTGCGCCTCCCTGCCGCCGCGCTGGAGCCGACGGGTCGCCCCCCTGGCGCCGACAACTCCCGGGACCGGAAGCCGCCTTGGGCAGACGACATGCCCAGGCCCGATCCCGAGGCCCGCACCCTGTTCCTGAGCCACGCCGCGAGCCCCGACGCCACCCTCGCGCCCGCGTCGAGCCCGCCCCGCGTCACCGAGCTCGCGCTCACCAACACCGCCCGCGGCGAAGCCAGGGCCATGCGCGAAGAGGGCGCGCTGCTCGGCGCGACCCTCGCCGAGGGCGGCCTCGCTGCCGTGCCCGTCACCCTCGCCGCGGGCGAGTGCGCCACCTTCGTCGCGCAGGGCGGCCTCGGCGTGGTGGAAGTCGACCTGTTCCTTACCCGCGCAGACCGCACGGACCAGGTGCTCGCCGAGGACCCCTACACGGGCCCCGTCGCCGTCATCGGCGGGCGTGACGCCTGCTTCACCCTGCCGAACCGCGCCGCCCTCTCGGCCACCCTCCACGCGCAGCTCCGCCGTGGCGCCGGCGTGATCCTGGTGAGGGGCTACCGCCGCGCCCTCCAGACCGACGCTCCCGCCTCCTCGAAGCCCGCCCCTCTCGCCACGCCTCCTTCCTCCTCGGCTCCTGCCGCGCCCGCGTCTCCCGCTCCCTCCACAACGCCCTCCTCTGCGCCTGCCGCCTCTGCGCCTGCCGCCGCGGGCGCTCCGCGCAAGTAAGCGCGAAAAAACAACACCGCGCGCGCAACTGGACCCTCGGCCGTGCCGATGGACCAGGAGCATGACCTCGATCCGTCTCTGTCCGGACGACCCGGCATACCCCGCTGCCCTTCGCGAGCTCGCCACCGCCCGCACCCCCGAGCCACCCACCCTCTTTCTGCGCGGCGACCTACCCACGCGGCTCGGCGTCGCCATCGTCGGCACCCGGGTCGCGAGCACCGGCGCCCTCGCCTTCACCCGCGCTCTCGCTGCCGATCTCGGCAAGGCGGGCCTCGCCATCTGGTCGGGCGGCGCGCGCGGCATCGACGCCGCCGCGCACGAGGGCGCCCTCGACGCTGGAGCCCCCACCGTGCTCGTCGCTGGCGGAGGCCTCGCGCACCCGTACCCGCCCGAGCACGCCCCGCTCTTCCACCGCGTGCTCGCCCGAGGCGGCGCCCTCCTCGCGCGCGTGCCCGACGACGCGAGGCCGATGCCCCACCACTTCCTTCAGCGCAACGCCCTGCTCGCCGCGCTCACTGCCGCCACCATCGTGGTCGAGGCGGGCATCGAGAGCGGCGCGCGCTCGACGTCGGCCATCGCCCGGAAGCTCGGCCGCGCCGTGCTCGTCGTCCCGAGCGCCCCCTGGGAGCCGCGCGGCGCCGGCTGCCTCGCAGAGCTCGACCTCGGCGCCCAGCCCATCACCGACGCCTCCCACGTGCTCGCGGCGCTCGGTCGCGCCCACCCCGACCCGAGCGCGTCACGCGCGTCTTCTCCACGCACTTCGTCTTCACGCGCGCACCCACCCGCGCGAGCACCCGCGCGAGCACCCGCACCCATGACCCCGGCGCTCCCCGGTCTGGAGGGGCTCCGAGGCAGCCTCCGCGCCGGCCCATCCCTGGTGGATCCGGCGCGCTTCACCGCGGACGAGCAGGCGATCCTGGACGCGCTGGACGCCGGAGCGACCCACGTCGACGAGGTGTGCGACCGGACGGGCCTTGGGTTTTCGAGGGTGGCCGCCGCGCTCTTGACGTTGACTCTCCACGCCGTAGTAGTAGAGGGGCCGGCCGGGTCATTCTGGCGTACTCCCCACTGACGAGCCCCCGAGAGAGTTGCTTTCCCTCGGGTCTCCTCACCCGGTAGTACGCATCAGGTGCCGCACGGTGTCCCTCGCTTGCTTGTCGAGAAGCGTCTCCGAGAGGAGCGCCTCAATGATGCCGCGTCCCGTTGATGTTCAGTAGGTGGTGATGACCAAGACGCTCGTGATCGTGGAATCGCCCGCCAAGGCGAAGACCATCAAGAAGTACCTGGGTAACGGGTACGAGGTGTACGCGTCGAAGGGCCACGTGAAGGACCTGCCGAAGAAGCAGGACGCCGTTGACGTCTCCAACGACTTCACCGAGCGCTACGAGGTCATCGAGGGCAAGGAGAAGGTCCTCGACGAACTGAAGACCGCGGCGAAGAAGGCCGACGAAGTGCTGCTCGCGACCGACCCCGATCGCGAGGGTGAGGCCATCGCCTTCCACATCCAGGAAGAGATCAAGAGCCCGCGCCTCAAGGTGCAGCGCGTCGAGTTCCACGAGATCACCAAGAAGGGCATCGAGCAGGGCGTGCAGCACCCCCGCGCCCTCGACGTGAACCTCTACGACGCCCAGCGCGCCCGCCGCGTCCTCGACCGCATCGTCGGCTACGACGTCTCCGCCCTGGTGTGGTCGAAGCTCGCCTTCGGCCTCTCCGCGGGCCGGGTGCAGTCCGTGGCCCTGCGGCTCATCGTCGACCGCGAGCGGGAGATCGGGCGCTTCGTCCCCGAGGAGTACTGGAACATCGGCGTCGGCCTCGCGCCGAGCCGGTCCACTGGCGAGAAGGGAGAGCGCCTCACCGCGAAGGTGGTCGCCGCCGACGGCCGCAAGCTCGAGGTCACCAACGGCGACCTGGCAGCGCGGGTGCGCAGCGACCTGGAGAAGGCGAGCTACAAGGTCGCCCGCATCACCCGCCGGGAGCAGCGGCGCAACCCGCCTGCCCCGTACACCACCTCCAAGCTCCAGCAGGACGCGACGAGCTACCTGCACTTCGGCACCAAGCGCACGATGCAGATCGCTCAGGCGCTCTACGAGGGCATCGACCTCAAGCGCGACGGCGGCCCGGTCGGCCTCATCACCTACATGCGTACCGACTCCACGCGCGTCAGCGACGACGCCATCGCCGAGGTGCGCCAGTTCGTCGGGACCCAGTACGGGGCGACCTTCATCCCCCCGACCCCGAACGTCTACAAGTCCAAGAAGAACGCGCAAGACGCGCACGAGGCCATCCGCCCGACCAGCGTCGAGCTGCACCCCGAGGCGATCCGCAAGCACCTCAAGGACGAGCAGTACAAGCTCTACAAGCTGATCTGGAACCGCTTCGTCGCCTCCCAGATGATGCCCGCCGTCTACGACCGCACCACGGCCGAGATCGAGGTCACCCCCGCCGGCACCCCCGCAGCGCACGCCACGTACATGGCCCGCGCGACCGGCCGGATCCTCAAGTTCCCCGGCTGGCTCCAGGTCACCGAGGGCCAGCAGGAGTTCGCCGGCGAGGACGAGTCGAACGCCGGCGCCGCCGCTGCTGGAGACGGCGCCGCCGCGACCGCTGCACCGGCAGCTCCCGCCGAGGAGAAGGCAGGCGCCGAGGGGAGCGCCGCCGCCGAGGAAGAGGCCGACGCGCTCCTGCCCGACATGAACGAGGGCGAGGTGCTCCGCATCCTCACCCCGCCCGGCGTCATCACCGAGCAGAAGTTCACCCAGCCCCCGCCCCGCTACAACGAAGGCTCGCTCGTGCGCGAGCTGGAGAAGCGCGGCATCGGCCGCCCCTCCACCTACGCCGAGATCATCAGCAAGGTGCAGCAGCGCGCCTACGTCGAGAAGCTCACCGGCGGCGCCTTCCAGCCCACCGAGCTGGGACGCTTCGTGGTCGACGGCCTGGTGAAGTCGAACCTCGACTTCATGGACCCGAACTTCACCGCCCAGATGGAGGAGGAGCTCGACGAGGTCGGCGCCGGCAAGGTGATGCGCGTGCAGCTCCTCAAGCGCTTCTACAAGCGCTTCCGCGAGCAGCTCGACAGCTCGAAGAAGCTCGCGCCCTGGAAGCCCGAGTCCGAGCGGACGGACATCGTCTGCGAGGAGTGCGGCGCCAACATGCTCAAGAAGTGGGGCAAGAACGGCTGGTTCCTGAGCTGTGAGCGCTACCCGAAGTGCAAGTCGACGCGGAACCTCGACGACAAGGGCGCCGCCGCCGCGACGACCCGCCCGACCGACATCATCTGCGACAAGTGCAGCAAGCCCATGGTGATCAGGTCGGGCCGCTTCGGCGACTTCCTCTCCTGCACCGGCTACCCCTCCTGCAAGAACGCGCGCCCTGTCCCGCTCGGCGTCTCCTGCCCCAAGTGCGGCGGCGAGATCATCGAGATCCGGCCGCGCAAGAAGGGAGGCCGCACCTTCTACGGCTGCTCCAACTGGAACGCCGCCCAGAAGTGCGATTTCAAGCTCTGGCAGAAGCCGGTGCCCACCCCCTGCCCGGACTGCGGCGCCAAGTTCCTCACCCGCACCGTCGGCAAGACCCCGATGCTGCTCTGCGCCAACAAGGACTGCGGGTACAAGCGCGAGACCAACGAGGAGGAGCTCGAAGTCCTCACCGCCTACAAGCCCGGGATGGGCTTCGGCCACGGCCCCAAGGTGGCGCGCGGCGAGCTCGGCGAGGACCTCGACGAGGCCCTCGGCGCGCTGGCCGAGGAGGGTGAGGCCCCTGGCGACGACGACGAGAACCCCCGCCCCGCCCGCGGCCGCACTGCCGCCGCCAGCAAGGGCGACGGAGGTGCCGCAGGCAGCGCTGCAGGCGCGCGCAAGGCGGCAGCCCCGACCAAGGCGACGAAGGCCACCAAGGCGACCAAGGCCACCAAGGCCACCAAGGCGACGAAGGCCACCAAGGCCGCCGCCAAGGCCCCAGGCGCCCCGCGCGCCGGACGCTCCCCCGCGAGCTGACGCGAGCCCCCCATGAAGCCTTCTTCTGAACCGGGCGAGATCCTCGTCATCGGCGGTGGCCTCGCTGGCTGCGAGGCCGCCTTCCAGCTCGCCGAGCGCGGCCTCAAGGTCCGCCTCGTGGAGATGAAACCCGGGCGCCGCACCCCGGCCCAGAACGGCGACGGCCTCGCCGAGCTGGTGTGCTCGAACTCCATGCGCGGTGCCGCGCTCGGCAACGCCGTGGGCCTGCTCAAGGAGGAGATGCGGCGCGCCGGCTCGATCATCCTCCGCTGCGCCGACCTCACCGCCGTCCCCGCGGGCGGCGCGCTCGCCGTGGACCGCGAGCGCTTCTCCGCCGAGGTGACCCGCGCCATCTCCGCGCACCCCAACATCACCGTCGACCACCGCGAGGTCACCGCCATCCCCGAGGGCCGCCCGGTCATCCTCGCGACCGGCCCGCTCACCGCCGACGCGCTCGCCTCCGACCTCGCCGCCGCCGTGGGCAGCGAGCACCTCGCGTACTACGACGCCATCGCCCCCATCATCAGCGCCGACTCCCTCGACTGGTTGAAGGTCTGGAAGCAGTCGCGCTACGACAAGGGCGGGCCACCCGCGACAGCCAAGGGCAGCGCGGGCGACGCTGGTGGCAAAGGCGACGCTGCCGGCAGAGGTGACGCTGGCAGCGCGGGCGACGCTGGCGGCAAAGTCGACACTGGCGACACGGAAAGCGCTGGCGATGCCGACGGCGTGGACGGTGCGGGCAGCGCGGGCAGCGCGGGCAGCGCGGGCAGCACTGGAGGCGACGACGCCTACGTCAACTGCCCCTTCGACGAGGCCCAGTACCGCGCCTTCGTGCGCGCGCTCGTCGAGGCCGAGAAGGTCCCCGCGCGCGACTTCGAGGAGCCCCGCTACTTCGAGGGCTGCCTGCCCTGCGAGGTCATGGCCGAGCGCGGGGAGATGACCCTCGCCTTCGGCCCGATGAAGCCCGTGGGCCTCGTCGATCCCCGCACCGGCCGCCGGCCCTACGCCGTCATCCAGCTCCGCCAGGAAGACGAGGCAGCCACCGCCTACAACCTCGTCGGCTTCCAGACCCGCATGAAGCACGGCGAGCAGCTCCGGGTGTTCCGGATGATCCCCGGCCTCGAAGAGGCCGAGTTCATGCGCCTCGGCTCCGTGCACCGCAACACGTTCATCAACGCCCCCGAGCAGCTCGGCCCCGGCATGGAGCTACGCGCGCGCCCCGGGGTGTTCCTCGCAGGCCAGATCAGCGGCGTGGAGGGCTACGTGGAGAGCGCCGCCGGGGGGATGCTCTGCGCCATCCTCCTCGCCCAGCGTCAGCGCGGTGAAGCGCTGCGCCCCCCACCCCCCACCACCGCGCTCGGCGGCATCCTCACCCACCTCGCCCGCAAGCAGCCGCGCTACCAGCCCTCGAACATCACCTGGGCACACATCCCGCCCGTCGAAGGCGACAAGCGCAAGCTGCGCAAGCGCGCCCGCTACGACGCCATGGCCGAGCGCGCACTGCGCGATCTCGACGCCTGGCTCGCCTCCTCCCCTTGAGTCTCCACGGGGGGACTCGCGTCCCCCTCGTGCCTCTGGGCAGGGCATCTCGCCCTGGGTTTCCTTGGCGTCCTTCCGCTTCACCACACGCTGCGGCACGTCGCGGCACCTCGCAGGATGTCCCCGGACAGGCTTCGAAGCGGACACAACCGACGCTCTGCCCGTCCTCGCACGCGGGCAGGGGTCCTGATCGGGGGGCCAGGAGGCTCCCGGGGCGCTACGATGCGCCCGTGGCCGTTCCTCGTCCCTCTGCCGCGCTGCTCCTCGTCGGGAGCCTGGCGCTGCCCTGCGCCGCGGGCTGCAGTGACGAGGCGCTCCCCGGTCCCTGGGAGGACTGCTACGACGTCTTCGAGTGCGCGCATCTCGAGGTGCCGCTCGACCACGAGGCGCCCAGCGGTCCGACGCTGACCGTGTCCTTGCTGCGGCGCCCCGCCGACCAGCCCCACCTCCGGCGGGGATCGCTGGTGGTGAACCCAGGCGGTCCGTGGGGCTCAGGGACGAGCTGGGTGCGGGGGCGGGCAGACGCGCTCCCTCCCACGATCCGGGCGCTCTACGACGTGGTGGGGTTCGATCCGCGCGGCTCGGGCGAGAGCGAGCCCGGCGTCGACTGCATCGACGACATCGGCGCCTACGCGGCCCTGGATCTGACACCCGACGACGCCGCAGAGCGGGAGGCGATCGTGGCGTCGACCGACGCGCTCGTCGCCGGCTGCAGCGCCCGGAGCGGCGATCTGCTGCCCTACATGGGGACCGATCAGGTGGCGCGAGACCTCGACCAGATGCGCGAGGCCCTCGGCGACGAGAAGCTGACGTTCCTCGGGTTCTCCTACGGGACGTTCCTCGGGGCGGTGTACGCAGATCTGTTCCCCGATCGGGTGCGGGCGCTGGTGCTCGACGCGGCGCTGGATCCGACCCTGAGCGGCGAGGAGTACATCAGGCAGCAAGGTCTGTCGTTCGAGGCGCAGCTCGACGACTTCCTGAGCGACTGCGCGGACGATGCCTCCTGTCCCTTCCACGCGGACGGCGACTCCGCGGGCGCCTACGATGCGATCCGGGCCTCGGTGGAGGCGGCGCCCATGCCTGCCAGCGACGGGAGCCGCATGCTCGGTCCCGGGGAGTTCGCCTACGGGGTCGCGTCCGCCCTCTACAGCCCCACGGCCTGGCGGCGGCTCGCCAGGGCTCTGGCGCTCGCTGGTGAGGGTGACGCGACGGGGCTCCTGGAGCTTTCCGACGGTTACCTGGAGCGCGAGGACTCCGGCGCTTACGGCAACGGTCTGGAGGTCTACTACGCGGTGACGTCGGTGGACGGGCCGTTCGCCACGGAGCCTTCGGTCTACGAGGATCTGGTGGCGGAGATGGCGGTGACGGCGCCGCGGCTGGGGGTCTACTTCCCCTACACGGCGTTTCCGTCGGCGCGCTGGCCGGTGTCGCCGTGGCGGTCGACAGGAGCGATCCGGGCAGAGGGGGCGCCGCCGATCCTGGTGGTGGGGACGAGCCGGGATCCGGCGACGCCGTATGCATGGTCGGTAGCGCTGGCGGAGCAGCTCGAGAGCGGGGTGCTGCTGACGCGGGAAGGGCAGGGGCACGCGGCGTTCCTGAAGGGGAATGCGTGCATCGATGGGGCCATCACGCGGTACCTGGTGGACGGGGTCGTGCCGGAGGATGGGACGGTCTGTCGGTAGCGGCGGCGGTGGGGGCGGAGGGAGG
>NZ_ASRX01000128.1 GCF_000601485.1 Chondromyces apiculatus DSM 436 | reverse complement strand
CCCCTCATCCATCACCCCCGCCCGCCACTCCGCGCGCCCCCCTTCTCCCCTCCAGCCCTCCAGGCGCTGAGCCAACCGGCAAAGCTGCTGCGCGCCCCGCCGCGCTGGTGAACGCCCCTTCCTCAAGGGTGATGTCGCCCCAGCGCGACCCTCCCATGCCGACCATCCCCCTTGCACCCCGCCTGCAGCCGCAAAGCCACCGTAGGCCGGCGCCGACCATCCCCCTTGCACCCCGCCTGCAGCCGCAAAGCCCAGAGCCACCGTAGGCCCTCGGGGGAGGGTGGCGGGGAGGGCGCCGGACCGGAGGTGTGCCTGGGGGCGTGCGCGGCGTCTCTGCAGGGGCCAGAGCGGAGGCGGGCCAGCTCCGAGGCCCGCCACAGCGTCGGCCCCGGAGGAGACGCCGCGCACGCCCCCAGGCGCGCCGCAGGGCAGGCGCCCTCCCCGCCATCCTCCCCCGAGGGCCGGCCCCACCGACCCCACGCTCATCCCCCAGCCAACGACTCTCCTGCCCCCCAGCTCCCCGCCCTCATCCCCCCGCCCTCATCCCTCCGCCCTCATCCCTCCGCCCTCATCCCTCCGCCCTCATCCCTCCGCCCTCATCTCCCCGCCTCAAGGCAGCGACGCCTCACTCACTACCCCATACGCATCCACCGCCTTCACCGTCACCCCCATCTCCCTCCCCGCACTCACCGCCCCCAGCCCACTGAACCGCACCCGCAGCCCATACGCCACCGACCCATGCGTGAACGGCGCCGGCTCCACCCGGATCCCATCAATCTCCGGCGTATCGATCAGCCCCGGATCCTCCTCCAGCGTGTACTCCCGGTTCCACGCCTCCGTATCGAACACCCGCTCCCCCAGCGTCGCATCCGTCCCCCGATCCCGCGTCACCACCTCCACCCGCACCAGCGCCGGATCCACCCCGATCGTCCCCACCTCCACCTCCACCGCCGCCCCCCCGGAAGCCTCCTCATCCACCGCCACGATCGACACCGTGGGTGGCGCCCACTGCAGCCCTGGCAGCACCCGCAGCGGATGCACCGCATACCCCTGCGTCGACCGCCCCTCCCGGATCTCGAAGTGAAGCTGCTCGTCCCCGCTCTCCGCGATCCCTGACAGCCCCACCACGTCCCCTGCGTCCACCTCGTCCCCCACCTCCACGCAGGCCTCTGCCAGGTGCAGGTAGTTGCTCCACCGGCACCCATCGTCCCCGCAGTGCTCCACCTGCACCATCGTGTCCGAGTACCCCGCGTCGTCCCCGGCCCGCGTCACCACCCCGTCCGCGATGGCCAGCACCGACGTCCCTTCCGGTGCTGGAATGTCGATCCCCCGGTGAAAGTCGTACGCCATCTCCCGCCCGACCTGCAGCCGTGGCCCGAAGGTCGACGACAGCCGCTGCGGATCTCCCCCCACGGGCCAGATTGGCCCTTCCCCGGGCCCGCACCCTGCGAGAACACACCCCACCACGAGCGCGCCGGCCACACCGACGCCCCCGTGCAACGACCCTCGGGAAAGGCAGCTCGACCTCATCGCGGCGCTCACGGTACCACGTCTCCCCGCGAGCGCCCGCGCCTCTGGCTCACGGCGTGCTCACGGCGTGCTCACGGCGTGCTCACGGCGTGTTCACAGCGTGCTCACCGCGTGCTCACAGCGTCATCGGAGCCGCCGCGTACAACCGGTGCGTCAGCGTCACCTGCGCGCTGCTCCCGCTCCCCCCCGAGCAGCGCACGAAGCCCCACGTATTCGGCGACGGCACGTTCCACCCCGCTCCAGCGGCTGTCGTGTTGCCTTCCCACTGCACGAGCGACACATCGTCCACGAACGTCTGCGCCTCGCCCGATGCTGGCGGCAGTGCCCGGTAGTATGCCCGCACCGACGCCGCGTTTGCGGGCGCCGTCAGGTTGACCGAGAACGGCTCCCACTCGTACGTCCCGCCCCCTCGCGTCAGCACCACCGTGTTCGACACGTTCGCCCCGGAGTTCGTGTACCAGTACACCTGCACCTGGAACTGCCCCGCGTTGTTCCCCTTCATGTATCCCCGCAGCGACAGCGCCTTCCCTGGCGTGAACTTCACCCGGTTCTTCATCCACGTCGACGCGTTCCCGCTGTTCGACGACAGCCGCAGCAGCACCGCCGCCCCTGTCCCGCTCCGCGTCACGCTGTTCTGCACGAAGCGTGACGTCGTCTGATCCCACATCGACCCCTCCGAGAACGTCTCGTCCACGTCGAGATCCTCGAAGTCTCCGTACAGCGACAGCTCCCGCCCCGTCTCGCAGCTCATCGCGGTGCTCGTCTGCACCCGCGCCAGCATGTCGGCGGCCTCCATCCGCGGGTACTCGAGGATTGGCGTCGCCCCGCCCGACAGCGGCACCGTCACTGGCGCGGCCACGTCCGACGTCGTGTACGCGCTCGCGCTTGCCGCCACCAGCACCCGGTTCCCTGCCGGGAACACCACTGCGCCTGTCAGCCCATCTGGCTGCCCACCGCCGCTCGCCGATGCTGGCATCGTCGTCGACAGGTGCCCCAGCTCCCGCCCTGCCCGGGCCAGCCATGCCCCGCCCACCAGCTTCGGCGTGTAGCCCTCGATGTGCAGCGGCACCAGTTGCACCTTCCGCACCGTCTGCGTCCCTGGCGCCGACTGATCCAGGTCCACCACCGCGATCATCGACTGGAACGTCTCGAAGACATCCTGATCGAACACCAGGTTCCCGAGCGACGTCAGCACGAGCTTCGGCTTCCCCCCCACCTGCACCACCCCCACCCCTTGCACCTCGTGCGGGTGGTGCGCCACCACCAGCGCCGCCCCTTGCGTCGCCGCTTGCACGAGCCGCGCCCGGATCGTCGCGCTCGGGTACTCCGAGTACTCCGTCCCCCCGTGCAGCACCGGGATCGCCGCCCGGTCTGGCGACTCCTCGCTCAGGAACCCGCCCAGGTTTGCCACGGAGAGCTCCAGCGCCCCGCCCTTGAGCTGCTGCCCGTCCCGCGCCACCAGCGAGTACAGCGGGTTCGTCGTCCCGTCGTTCACGAGCTGGCTGAACCCCTGCAGCGCGATCTGCACCCCCTGACCCACCGTCCGGTAGAGGACCGACCCTTTCGCCTCGGTCTCGGTCATCCCCGCCCCGCACCAGTCGAGCCCCGCGTTCGAGGTGTTCGCCAGCGTGTCGAGCATCCCTGGCTCCAGGAAGTCGTACACGTGGTTGTTCCCCAGCGACACCCCGTCCACGCCCGCCGAGATCAGCCCTGCCAGCGTGTCCGGGTGGGACGAGAACGCGAACGACTTGTAGGGGTGTGGCGTCTCCGGGTACGCCGTCACCGGCGTCTCCAGGTTCACGAACGTGTAGTCCCCCGAGCCCAGCGCATCGGCCAGGAACCGCATCAACCGCGTCGCGTCCGTCGCCCGCGCCGACGGCCGGATCACGTCCCCCTCTTCCCCGAGGATCCCGTCATCGTCCCCGTCCTCGAAGCGCCGCCCGAACATGCTGTCGCCCCCGAAGATCAGCCGCGCCCGCCCTGCCTTCTTCTGGGTCAGCACCACCTCTCCCGCGTCTGCGTCGTCCTCTGCGAGTGGCCGGTGCAGATCCGTGGCCACCACCTCCGTGTAGTAGCTCCCGTGCGTCACCTTGAGCAGCACCGACCGCCGCGCCAGCACCGGGAACGCGAACGCCCCTGCCGCGTCCGTCGTCGCGGTCAGCCCATCGTTGCCGAGCGCCGACCCGAAGCCCACGGTGCTCACCACGGCCCCGCTCACCGGCGCCCCTGCCTCGTTCACCACGATCCCTGTCAGCGCGATGGACTCCGCCGCGTACATCGCGTCGAAGTTCGCCTCGCTCGTGTTGAACGCATACTGCGCCCGCGCCACCCCGGGCGCCCCCACGAGCCCCCCGAGCACCGCCGCAGCGAAGGGGAGCGCCTTACCGGCGCCGCGCATCGAACCCAGAGAGCCTTGCAGGAACGGAGTGACGGTCATGCGGCCGATGATACCGCCACCCCTCCCAGAGCCGCACTCACATCGCCGAGCAGGCCGGGAACTGCGCCGCGCCTGGCGCCTCCGCGTTGTCGAGCAGCGGGATCCCCGCGTCCTCGATCACGTTCCCCAGCGTGTCCGTGACCCGGAACGTGAAGGGCCCCTCACCGAGGCCTTCTCCCGTGAAGTAGTTGTGGTTCTCGCGCGCGAGCGCCACGTACTGCCCGTCCTCTGTGCGCACCGCGAACTCCGCGATCGGGTAGCGGTGGTTCCGCACCTGCACCTGCATCCACCACGGATTGCTGCTGTCCTTGAAGTGGTAGACCACCGAGCCCGAGAGCCCGCACCCCACGTACCGCCAGGTGATCGGCACCCGCCCCGACTCCATCGCCGCCACATGCGCGAACGCCTCCGGGCTCATGTCCACGTCCCCCGGCAGACACTCCGGGCACCGGTCGACGATCCGCACCGTCACCGTCCCTACCGGCCCCTCCACCTCGATGCATGCACCGCACGCCGCGGACCCTGCGTAGTCCGTCTGGTTCATCGCCGCGACCAAGAGGTCCCCGGGCGACGGAGGGAAGCTGCAGTTCCCCGACCCATCCGCCGCGTAATACGTCCCCTCGCCGGAGTGCGTCTCCTCTTCCAGCGCGCACCCCCCGCCGGGCCCAGCGCCTGCACCCGAGGCCCCGCTCCCTGCCGATCCGGCCCCGCTCCCTGCCGATCCGGCCCCGCTCCCTGCCGATCCGGCCCCCGCGCCGGTATCCGAGCCCCCGTCTTCGAGGGCGCTCCCATCGTCGCCGCACGCCGCGAGGATCCCCACGCACCCCACCCAACCCAGCACCACGACACCCACGCGCCACCGAGCACCCATGGGCCCGAGATTACCACCTCTACCCGCCGGCGTGCGCCTCCCGAGGCCGCCGCACCAGCACGAAGGGCGCCACCACCACCGCCTGGAAGTGCAGCCCCTCGGCCTGCGACCACCGCAACAGCTCATCCGCCGTCGGCTTCGCCACCTTCCCCGCCGCGATCCACGGCTCCACCACCGCCACCACGTTCCTCGCCAGCGCCTCCCCCGCGTCGAGCAGATCGATCTCCTCGCCCACCACGATCACCGCGTCCCGCGCGACGTGGGCCCTCAGATCGCTCCACAGCACCTCGCCCAGTGTCCTCTCGATCTGCTCGCGCATGCCGGCAGCATAGACCGGGTACGACGTCCCCTGCCGCGCCTCTTACTCAACGCTTGCCTTGTCTCCGTCGGGCGCGTCGGGCACGTCGAGCGCATCGAGCGGCACCTCGGCCACGAGCTGCGGCGACCGGATCGCCACCCGCTGCGCGAGCCCCGCCGCCCCTGCGAACCCGCACGCCAGCACCCGGGAGCCCTCCCACGCCACCAGCGTCCATGACCCTGAGGCCCGCAGCGCTGCCACGTCGATCACCAGGCTCCCCGCGTCGAACACCAGCCAGCACACCATGCTCGCCGCGAACATCCCCCACGGCCACACCAGGATCCCCCCGCGCATCGCCAGCACCGTCAGCAGTACCGGCGCGATCAGGCTCGTCGACGCCATGTCCGCGACCGTCGACACCACCGACTTGATCCGCGACAGATCCCCCCCGGCCAGCGCCTGGATGTCGTGCACCAGCGGCGCGCCCATGCACCCCACCGCCACCCCGAGCGCGACGCCGCCCACGAGCAGCTTCTGCCACCGCGGCGCGGGCATCTCGAAGCCCGCCTCCGCCCACGCCCGCGCCATCATCCACGCCGCCGCGACGCCCGCCACGTTGGCGACGATCACGACCACCCCGTCCACGAGCTCCACCTGCACCCCGAGGACCGGCGACCCCGCCGGAATCCCCCGCAGCACCGCGTCGCGCGCGAGCAGCAGCATGTACAGCGCCTGCAGCCCCCACGCCCGCCGCAGGTAGTCTCCCCGCTCGAACGCCAGCGCCGCTGCGAGCGCCCCTGCCGCCCCGAAGAGCTTCACCCCGTACGACGCCCCCGTCGTCAGCGCATCGCGCCCTGCCGGGTCATCCACCACCGCCGCGCCGCCTGCCAGTGCGGCCACCAGCACGACTGGCAGCGCAACCAGCAGCCTGTTGATCACGACCCGCTCTTCCTCGCGATCCGCTCCACGATCACCTCGGCCTGGGCCCGCCCCACGAAGGTGCGGAGCACCGGGCGCAGCGCATCGGCGAGCCTCGGCACATCCTCTGCCGTCAACGTGTCCGGCCCTCGCCCCAGCGCCTTCATCGAGAACGTCTTCACCGCGTTCCGCGCCGTGTGTGGCCCGAGGTACACCGCGAGACGCGAAGCGATGCTGTCCGCGATGGGGTTCGCACACCCCTGCTGCATCATCGGGCAATCCCTTGCGCGCTCATCGGGGGGCACTATGACACACCCGTCCGCGACGAGCGCCCTGCTTGCGCCTCTTCGACGTCGAGATCAGGTCGAACCAGACCAACAGGGCCTACCGTACCTGCGCTTTCCCTACGTCATCCCGCACGTCATCCCGCAGGTCACCCCGCACGTCACCCCGCACATCAAACCCGCCCCTCCGCGGCGGATTGCCGCAGCCGGCAGGTCTTGCGCTCACACCGCCCCCGCAGATCTTGCGCTCACGCAGCCGCTGGCGTCGCCACCTTCTTCGGGCTCCGCCGCGCCTGCTCCCGAGCGACTGCCTGCGCACGACCCCGCGCGTCTTTCTGCGGCGTCTCCTTCACCGGCTCTGGCGCCACCACGGCCCGCGCCAGCGCTGCAGCGATCGCCGCCGTCATCCGCGCCGTCGGCAGCCGTGGCGTGAACGACAGCACCCGCTCCTCCGGCCTCCGCCCCCGCGCCGCGCGCGCGTTCACCGCGAGCCGCAGAACCGCTTCCTCGCACGGCGACCCTGCCGTCACCCGCAGCAGCACCTCCGGCATCGCCAGCGCGCCACCTGCCCCGGGCGCGTACACCACGCCCACCTCGATCCCCACGAAGCCTGGCAGCGCCGCCCGCGGCGCGATCCCCAGCCGGATCTCGTCCGCGTCCGGCGTCCCGTCCGGCACCCGGATCCTGCCGACCACGCGCGCCTCCACCCCCTTCAGCCCCCGCTTCACCCGCCGCGACACCTCACGCAGCAGCGGAATCGGCGCCGCTGCCGGATCCGGCGGCAGCTCCCCGAGGCGCCCCGTGCAGAAGAGCCCGAGCAGCGCCACCACATCGAGCCCGAGGAGCTGCGCGTGGTACGGCGACCGCTGCCACGCGAACCACACCCCAGCCCCGAGCGCCCCGAGCAGCACCACGAAGAGCCCCTTGCCCGCGCGCGTGCTCACGTCGAGCAGCACCCCTCGCGGCCGCGGCGGCATCCGCAGCGCCTCGGCCTCCGCCACCGGCAGCCACTTCCCTGGCCCCCGCAGCATCGCCCCCCGCGGCCACACCGGCGTCCGGTGCACGCAGAGCGCCGTCGCCGCCGCCACGAGCACCGCCCCTGCCGTCCCCGACTTCAGGATCAGCTCCAGCGTCACCCCGGCCACCAGCGTCGCCCCCGCGAGCGGCGCCCGCGCCAGCAGCGGCATCGGCACCAGCGGCCGCGGCGAAACCCCCGCCGCCTCGCTCACCCGCGAAACCTCCCGCACCTTCGCCGCCACGAGCCCTGTGAACACCGCGAACAGCGCCACCGCTGCCACCGCGTAGAGCGTCTTCTCCCGGTCCGGCGTCCACGCCGTCGCCGCCTCGAACGCCCGCACCGGCAGCGCCGGCCCCGCCTTTGGCGCCTCCACCACCGGCTTGAACGCGCGCGCATCCGCGAGCAGCGCCCACCGCACCGCCTCCCCCTTCGGCGCGTACGGCCTCACCAGCTCCAGCTCATCGTGCTCCCGCCCTCGCCGCACCGTCGACAGCGTCATCGGCGGCGCGAGCCCCTCGTCCTCCGGCGCCCCTGCCGCCTCGTCGAGCCGCGGCTCTGTCGGCGCCGCCGGCACCTGGAACACCGTCCGCATCGTGTCGAGCCCGTCGTCCCACACCGGCCCCGACCAGGTGAGCCGGGTCATCGCCCCCTCTTCCCGCAGGAGCGACCGCTGCCCGAGCTCCGTCTTGTACCGGAAGAACAGCACGTACACGCCGCGCCCGAGCCCCTTGCCATCGAAGCGCGCCCGCAGCACCGGCGGCGGCAAGCTCCCATCGTCGCGCGGCTTCTCGCGCGGCAGCATCTCCATCACCACCGGCGACGCCGACGCGAGCGAGCTTCGCTGCGCATCCTTGAGCGGCACCACGTACGCATCCGCCTCCGGCGCCGCGTCCGGATCCACCCCGGCCACGTCGAACGCGCGCAGCGGCCCCCCGTTGATCTTCAGCGTCACCTTGTGCTGCACGCGCGCCGCGCCGCTGCGCTCCACCGTCACCCGCGCCTCGTCCCCTGCGACGTGCACCTCCACCCAGGCCCGCGCCACGCCGGGCACCCCCACGCTCACGACGAACGCCGCCAGCACCACCCCCCACCGCGGGAGGCGCGCGAAACCACGCAAAAACCGGCTGGAGAGCCGCGGGGAGAACCCGGGGAGCATCCCTCACCCCTCCCACGCCCCCCGCCCCCCGGCCAAGTTCTCGTGCAAATCCGCGCCCCTGCTGCTCTGGTGCTCCCGCCCCCACTTTCCGCGCCCGAAACGCCACCGTCATCGTGCTCGGTCCCCGGAGCGTTCCGGTCGTGACCGCCCCCGACGAGGCGCGCGCCGCCCCTGAGCTTGCCGTGCTCTCCGTCATGGCGCACGGCCAGAGCGAAGCTGGCGCTGCCGTCGCCCTGGCTTTCCTCGAAGCTGATGCCGACCTCGACGAGGAGCGGCGCTCTGTCTACACGGACCTCGCCCACCTGGAGCGCCTCCTTCGCCGCGCCGCCGTCATCCGCGACGCCGCCCAGCTCCTCGACCCCGAGAGCTGAAGCCGCGCACCGACGCCGCTCTCTTCACGTTTCCCTGACCACACTTTTCATCTGAGGCCCTCGGGCATCACCTCGGGCATCCCCTCGGGCATCACAGCGAGGCCGCAGGACAGCATCTGACCCCTGCATCGCGCCCACGCGCGCGCCCCCTGCCGCGTCATCGTTTCATTGAAGCCCCACCCAGTTGCCCGCGAAAAGGCTTCTTTCCCCGCCGTTTCCCTCCGCATCTCCGGTGCTGCCTCTCTCGTGGCACGTGCCTTGATATGTCGCTCTCCCCGAGGAGAATGAACATGCTCAACGGGAAGTGGCGTCGTATCCGGTTCGTACTCGCAAGCACTGGCAGCATCTCGTGCGCGGCCCTCGTCATGGGCTGCATCGACCCGGGTGGCGCTGACGCCGACGACGACAGCGTGGCCGGCCTCGCCGCGGAGAACGTCGGCGAGCACAGCGCCGCCCTCGGCCCCGACACCGACGGCGACGGCCTCAGCGACGAGGACGAGATCGCCCTCGGCCTCGACCCCCTCAGCGCCGACTCCGACGGCGACGGCGTCCTCGACCCCGTAGACCTCGACCTCGACAACGATGGCATCCCCAACGCCGTCGAGTGCAACTCCGCCGCGCTCTCGCTCGCCAACGGCAGCTTCGAGCTGCCCGACATCCCGGACGGCGTCTACCAGCTCATCGGCAAGGCGCACATGCCTGGCTGGGAGACCACGGCCCCCGATCAGGTCTTCGAGCTCTGGGGGACCGGCTTCCTCGGCGTCCCTGCGGCCGACGGTGGCCAGTTCGCCGAGCTGAATGCCAACTACGCCTCCACCCTCTACCAGGACATCGCCACCACGCCTGGCCAGGTCTACCTCTACCGCTTCTACCACCGCGGACGCGCCGGCAACGACACCCTCGCGTTCTCGGTCGGCGCGCCCGACGCCCCCGTGCAGCTCCGTGAGGTGACCACTGGCACCGCCGCGTGGCAGCTCGTCACCGGCACGTACACCGTCCCTGCGGGCCAGACCGTCTCCCGCTTCGCCTTCGCCTCGATCAGCTCCGCGGGCGGCAACGGAGCGGTCGGCAACTTCCTCGACGGCATCGCCTTCACCCCTGGCTGCACCGTCGACACCGACGGCGACGGCCTCCCCGACTCCCGCGACAACGACTCCGACGAAGACGGCATCCCCGACGGCATCGAGGCTGGCCACGGCCTCGCGGGCGAGGACGGCATCGTCGCTGGCCCCTACGGCTCCAACGGCCTCCCCGACAGCGTCGAGACCCCCGCCGACTCCGGCGTCCTCAACTACACCGTCCTCGACACCGACGGCAACGGCGTGCCCGACTTCCAGCAGCCGTTCATCGACACCGACGGCGACGGCGTGCCCGACGACGTCGACAACTGCCCTGACGTCGCGAACCCTGCCCAGACCGACAGCGACGGCGACGGCATCGGCAACGCCTGCGACCTCGCCTGCGTCACCGTGCAGCGCGGCCTCTTCGGCGGCGTCCAGGACTCGTCCATCAAGTCCGACAGCCCGAGCTACTCCTACGGCGCCTACCCCTACCTGCTCACCGGCCCCAGGAACGGCGTCAACGCCACCGCGTACATCGAGCAGGACCTCTCCTTCATCCCCTCCGGCTCCGAGGTCGTCTCCGCCACCCTGACCCTCTCCTACTCCTGGAAGTCGACGAGCGGCACCATCGACGTCCACCGCATGCTCGCCCCCTGGCAGGAGGCGACGCTCACCTGGAACAACGCCAGCAGCTACGACCCCGCCGTCCTCGCCACGCTCGCCGCGCCTGCCGCCAGCGCCGGCACCGCCTCCGTCGACCTCACCGCCCTGGCGCAGGGCTGGATCGACAGCGCCTACCCCAACGACGGCATCGCCCTGGTGAGCACCACCGACCGCACCGAGATCCGGTCGAGCGAGTACACCACCCAGGCCGACCGCCCTCGCCTCGACATCTGCTACTACCCCGCCGACATGGATCAGTGACCGCCCGCTCCTGCACGCAAGGGCAGCCCGGTCCCGCCTCGGAGTGGTCCGGCACAGCCCGGCACAGGACCACCCCGCAAATCCCCTCACTTCTCCGCGCTTCCTGCTCCCTCCCGCGCTCCCATCCCCCGCCCCCGTGACGCCCCGCCCCCGCCGGTGGTCAGGGCACACGGTTTGCAGCCCACGGCACCCCATGAAGACAGTCCTTTGCATGATCGCGGGCCTCCTGCTCGGAGCCGCCGGGTGCACCAGCGGGAGCGGCGGCAGCGATGGAGGCGAGCAGACCCCGGCAGGCGACGACGCCTGCGCCGCGCTCGTGGGCAAGTCGTTCCTCTCCGTCACCGAGGGTGAGTGTGGCCTCGGCCCGAACGGCGTGGTCCTGTGTCACTGGCGGCTCGACTTCGACGAGGACGAGCAAGGCGCCCTCACCCTCATGTGGATGCACTCCGATGTCGGCGAGAGCGGCACCGTCACCTGCGACGACGGCGCGCTGACCATGAACGGCGGCGGCAGCCCGTCGTACAGCGGGACCTACGATCCCGACACGGAGACGGTGATCTGGGACGACCTCGAGTACCAGCTCGACGAGTCCTGAGCCCGCGCCGCACCTCGCCGCGCGCTGGCCCGTGCCGGCGCGCCCCGCTCCTTCGCGCTCCCCCCGCAGCCCCGCGACGACCTCCAGCAGCACGCGCGCCGCCGGCGCCTGCTCGTCACGGCGGTGGACCACGAGGATGACCCTGCGGGTCGGGTGTACATCGCGCGGCCCAGCTCCGTCGAGGTGCGCTTCCGACAGCGAAATGTGTGCATGAGGCATCGAAGAGGGCATGGCCGAACGCGAGCGCCTTCGCCACCGCGGCTTTGAGCCTGCGCATGGCTACCTGATCGAGCACTGCCATCGGCTCGTTGGACGCGCTCTGGATCACGCTCGGCGGATGCTCATCCTGGAGCGTTTTCTCGTGACGTCCGAGGTGCTGGTAAGCCCTCGCGAGCGCGGCATGGAGCGGAGCGGGATCGATGGATGCCGTCTGGAGCATCCTCTTGAGGTCGGCGACGATCCACTCCAACCGGCCGGCGGACGGCGGTGTCGTGAGGTCCTACATCTCTGCGAGGTAGGCACTGGCTTTGAGGACGGGCGTGGCCATGCGCAAAGGCAATTCTAGCACCCGTGCGCCGTGGCCCGCACGCTCTTGCAAGCTGCCGCCTGCTTCTGCTCGCCCCTCCAAAGAAGAGGTCCCCGCGACGTCTGCGCGTAATTACGAGGTCGTGGTCACCGACGGCAATCGTTCGGACTTCCACAGCGAGAGCCGTCTTCGCTCGCTCACGTCGCGCCTTCGTCCTTGCCCTTCTCGACCCACAGCCCGCCGAACGCGCTCGACTCCACGAACGCCATCTTCTCGCCCCGCCGCACCAGGCTCTTGCCGTGCCGCGGGAAGTCCGCGACCTCGAGCTGCTTGCTCTCGCCGCCGGAGAGGTAGACCAGCTCCTCGTCGAAGGGGTTGCGCAGGTGATGCGCCACCGACGGCGCGGGGAACCCCAGGAAATCACCGGGCCCGACCTCGACCTCCTCGTCCCCGATCTCCGCGACCCCGCGGCCCGAGAGGATGTAGAGGAACTCCTCCTCACACTCGTGGCGGTGGTACGCGAACGACTCCTTCCCCGGCGGGACGCGCAGCAGGTTGACCCCCACCCGCGAGAGCCCCGTGGCCCTGCTGAGCAGCGTGCAGTGGACCTCGGAGCGGGGATTGAGGGGATGAGACACGGGTCCACCTGGCACCTTCGCCCGGTCATTGGCGCGGATCAGGTGCGGGTTGGTTCCTCCCTCGGGCTTCTCGCTGGACACGGGTGACCTCCTCGCCGGCACTTCAGGCCGGGAGCGCAGCGTGACACGAGAAGGCGCGGGCGCACCAACGGCCCAGGCGTCGCCGACAGGAAGGCGCACGCGCCCAGGCGAAGAGCTGGGGAGCCGTGCAGTTCGCGGAGGGGAGCCCGCGGTGCGAGACGGCCCGATCGGAGGTGGCGGTCGTCGCTCCGCAGTCGTTCCGTGCATCCCCGCATGGGGTGGTCGGCACTCTCGGGTGAGGCGCGCGGCTCCCGCAGGTGCAAGGGAGGCTCCCGCAGGTGGAGGGTGGGCTCCCGCAGGCAACGTGTCCGCTCCCGCAGGCAGCGCGTCCGCTCCCGCAGCCAGCGCGTCCACTCCCGCAGGCAGCGCGTCCGCTCCCGCAGCCAGCGCGTCCGCTCCCGCAGGCAACGTGTCCGCTCCCGCAGGCAACGTGTCCGCTCCCGCAGGCAGCGCGTCCGCTCCCGCAGCTACCCTCGTTGCTCCCGCAAACCGCGCGGCGGCTCCCGCAGTCGGCGCCCTCACGCCCGCACCCCGACGAGTCTTCCCCGCTTGCTGGCACACCGGTTGCGCCCTTGCGTTCGCGCGTTCGCGACACACCCTGGAAGTCTCCGCAGCGCGCCTGCGTTGTCCCCTCACCGGACCTCCCTGCCGGCTCACCCCGAGCACCGACCGCCATGCCCCTCCTCGACCTCTCCACCCTCGCGCCCGACGTGCGCGACACCTGCATCCGCGCCGGCCAGCACGCCGGACCCCACGCCGCCCTCGCGCTCGCGGACCAGCACCTCCACGCCTTGCAGGTGCACGCGCCGGCGCTCGCCCTCCACGGCTTCGGCGCGGGCGACGCCGCGCAGCTCGCCGACGCCCACGAGACCCTCCAGCGCGCGCTCTCCGACCGCGGCACCGTCCGCGGGCGCAACCACGCCACCACCGCGGGCCACGCGCTGGCCTTCACCCGTGCCCGCCACGAGCGCCAGCGCGCCCGCGCCGTCCTCCACGCGGCGAGCCACGCACTCCGGGCCGAGGGGACCGAGGCCGCCCTCGCCACAGCCCACCGCATCTCGGGTCTCCTCGTCACCACGCGCCGGTGTCCCCGCGAGGATCTCGATCTCGCCCTCCAGCTCGGCGCCGTGGGCAAGCTCCTGGAGGTGCCGGCCGTGGTCGTCGCCACCGAGAGCCGCGGCGGGGCGCACCTGCGCGCCGATCTCGCCGAAACCCTCGCCGCACTGCACGGCAGCATCGACGCGCGCGCGGGGCGCAGCACCCTCACCGAGACCGAGCAGGTGCGCCTCCTCGCGGGGCTGGTGATCACCCTCGCGCGCATCGCCCGGCGGGCAGCGGTCGCCGCCTCGCGGCACCTTGGTTCCCCGGCACTCGCCGCGCTGTTTCACCTGCGGGCCCTGCGCGGTCGCGGACCCTCGACCCACGCCGCGCCGTCGCCGTCGCCGTCGCCGTCGCCGTCGCCGTCGCCTTCCGAAAGCGCGCCGCGCCCGGTGCAGGCCGAGCCGAGCCCATCGCTATCGATCCAGCCACCGGCGCAGCTCCTGGCGCAACCTCGCACGCCGGGGCCGGTGTCACCCGAGACGTCGGGGCCGAACGTGGCCCAGGTGCTGTCCAGCGCTCAGGTGCCCGCGCTTTCCGGAACATCGGTCCCGAGCGTGACGCTCTCCCAGCGCTCCATGTCCGCGGCAAACGTCTTCTGCCTCTCTCTCCCCCGGCGGAGCGCATCCGACCCGATGACGAGGTTCATCGGCGGATTCTCGGCGCAGCCCCCCTCCGCGGCCGGCCTCGCACCGCGGACCGGATCGCCGACCAGCTTGCCCGCGATCCTTGCCAGGTGAGCGGCGGCGGCCCCGGCGGTCGCGGCGTGGTCGTCGAGATGGGCGATGCGCGCGCGCATCGCCCGGACCGGGCTTGCGGAAGGGCAGTCGCCCGGGTAGGAGGCGAGAGATGGGGGAGCATGAGCGTGCATACGACGGTTGGCGTGAACTGATGGTTCCGCGATGCTGCACGCAGCTTTGCTCAACGGACTCTCCGGTGAAGAGCCGAAGATCTGCAAGAGAGGTAGATGCAGAAGGAGGCCACGATGATTGACGTTCTGCTCCTCTGCGCGATGAAGGACGAGTACGACCAAGTCCTCGCCGTCACCCAGGGGATTCTTACGCCAGGCTGGGAGGAGCATGTCGGACCACGAGACTGGATCGTGGCGGACGGGAGTTTCACCACGCATAGCGGTGAACCACTGCGCATCCGAACGACATGGGCGACGCACATGGGGCGCGAGCATGCTCAGGCCACGGCGAGCTTGCTCATTCAGGAGCAACCTGCGCGCTGTCTCGCGATGAGCGGGATCTGCGCCGGGCGTCAAGATAAGGTGACACTAGGCTCGACTTGGGCGCCCAATCCAGGCGTCATG
>NZ_ASRX01000127.1 GCF_000601485.1 Chondromyces apiculatus DSM 436 | reverse complement strand
CGGCGCGGGCGGCGCGGGCGGCGCGCGGCTGGCAGGGGTGGGGGCGAAGGGCGAGGCGCTGCTCGCGCAGCTTCTGGGGTCGGCGGCGCCGGAGGTGCGGGCGATCGCGGCGATCGGGCTGGGGCTCACCGGCGACCGGAGGCACGCGCCAGCGCTCGCGGCGCTCGCGCGCTCTCCCGAGGCAGGTCCCGTGGCCCGGGCGGCGGCGGTGCACGCGCTCGGGGAGCTGGGAGGGCGGTTTTCCGGAGGCGCGGGCGGAGGCGCAGGCGGAGAGGCGCTCGGGGTGGATCAGGCAATGCTGCTGGCGCTCGCCGAGAGCAGCGACAGCCAGCTCCGGCAGGCAGCGCTGCTGACGCTGGCGCGGCTGTCGTCGGGGAGCGGCGGCGCGGGTGCAGCCGGCGGTGGAGAGCTGCCCACGGGAGCCGCGGAGGCCATCGCGGCCGGCGCGTTCTCCGCGGATCCGGAGAGCCGGAGCGCGGCGGTGGCTGCGGCCGTGGCGCTCACGCGCAAGGTCTTCCCGCGCGCCCAGGAGCCGCTCGCGGTGCCCGACGGGATGCTGACGCTCCGGGAGGTGCTCGCCGGGCTCGCGCCGGATCCGGCGCCGGCCGCAGACCGGGCTGCGGCGCTCGTGGCGCTCGCGCCAGCGCTGCGGAAGGCCGCCGTGGCCGCGGTGTCGACCTCGCCGGAGCGGGCGCGGCTCGTGGCGGATGCGTTGCTGTCAAGCGCGTCGGGCGCGTCGGGCGCGTCGGGCGCGTCAGGAAGAGGTGGGCGGCAGGGGCTCGCGCCGTTCCTGGAGGGAGACGAGCAGCTCCCGGAGAGCGAGAAGCGGGAGGTGGAGGCCGCAGCCGAGTCGATCGCGGCCGCGGTGGTGATGCCGTTCGTGTCGCTGGTGCGGCACCCCGCGGTGGAGGTGCGCACGCGCGCGGTGGAGGTGCTCGCGGCGCGGGCCGAGCCGCAGGCGCAGGCGGCGGTGATCGATGCGCTCGGCGATCGGGACGAGGGCGTGCGGCGCGCGGCGCTCTCGGCGCTCGGGGCGGTGCGGGACAAGACGACCGTGGGGGCGGTGGCGGCGCTCGTGAAGTCGTCGCCGAGCTGGCCGCTGCGGGTGCGCGCCGCCGAGGCCCTGGGGCGGCTCGGAGGGGCCGGCGGAGACAAGGCGGTGCTGGAGACACTGACGACCGCCGCGCGGAGCGATGGCTACGCGCTGGTGCGCGAGGCTGCCGCGCGCGCGCTCGCAGGCGCAGACCAGGCCGCCGCGGCGCCGGTGCTGCGGGAGCTGGCGCAGCGCGATCCGGAGCCGAGCGTGCGCAAGGCCGCGGGTGAGCTGCTCAAGGGCACCCCGTGACGCTGCAGCGGGCGCTCTCGCTGCTGGTGCCGGCGCTGCTCTGCGGGGCGGCGTCGGGCTGCGACGATCTCGACCGGTTCTCGACGGAGCCCGGGGAGGCGTACTGCGGCGCGGTGACCCTGGGCGGGTCGTTCCGGACCGGGATCTCGCCGCGGGTGCAGATGCGGCTCGAGATCGACGCCGGCGCGATCGACGGCCCCGAGCCGCCAGGGACGCTGACGACCTACGAGGCGGCGACCGAGGACCAGGCAGAGCGGCGGCTCCTGGCGGGCGCCGCGCTGAGGCCCATCGCGCCGCTCGCGCACGACGCGCTGTCACGGCTGGAGTTCGGCGAGGGGCGCGAGCGAAACGCGATCTTCGCGGTGAGCCCGGCCGATCCGGCAGAGGAGGCGCTGCTCTCGGTGGTGTCGTTCCAGAGCGACGGGGCGATCGAGGTGCGGCTCCTGCGCCCAGGAGCGCTCGTCGCGGAGGACGGGACGGAGCCGGGGTCAGGGCGGCGGCAAATGTTCGGGATCTTCCGGCTGGCGAAGCGCAAGGAAGGCTGCGGGTTCTGACTGCGTACCGAGGATCGCAGGCGCAGCGATGATGTTTGCGCACGACGCGACGTGTCAGGCGCGGCGAAGGTCAGCGGGCCGTCAGGGAGGCGTCGAGAGCGTGCCAGGAGGCCTGGAAGGGCGATGATCGGTGCAGGCGGCATGCTATGCATCGCGCCCTTTCATCCACGAGGTGCCCGCTGCAAACGTCGCAGGTCAGGGCGCGGAGGTCTTCGTGCACTCAGCAGTCATCGCCGCCACTGGGCTGTTCACGCCGCCCGAGTCCGTGTCCAACGCGGAGCTGGTCGCGTCCTTCAACGCGCACGTGGCGCAGTTCAACAGGGCTCACGCGCAGGAGATCGCCGCCGGGAAGGTGACGGCGCTGGAGCCCTCGTCGGTCGAGTTCGTCGAGAAGGCGTCCGGCATCAAGTCCCGCTACGTGATGAACAAGGGGGGCATCCTGAACCCCGAGATCATGCGGCCGATCCTCCCGGAGCGGCCCGACGAGGCGCTCTCGGTGATGGCCGAGATGGCGGTCGCGGCGGCGCGGGACGCGATCGCGCGCTGGGGGAAGCCGGCGTCGGAGATCGACGCCGTGCTGTGCGCCGCGTCCAACATGCAGCGCGCCTACCCGGCCATGGCCATCGAGGTGCAGAACGCGCTCGGAATCGGGGGCTTCGCGTTCGACATGAACGTGGCCTGCTCCTCGGCGACGTTCGGGATCAAGACGGCCGCGGACTTCATCGCCGCGGGCTCGGCGCGGGCGGTGCTGGTGGTGAACCCGGAGATCTGCTCGGCGCACCTGAACTTCCGCGACCGGAACAGCCACTTCATCTTCGGCGACGTGGCCACGGCAGTGGTCGTGGAGCGGGCCGAGGGGACCACCGGCGGCTGGGAGATCCTGGGGACGCGGCTCAAGACCTCGTTCTCGAACAACATCCGCAACAACTTCGGCTTCCTGAACAACGCGGCGCCCGAGGGGATCGGCAAGCCCGACAAGCTGTTCGTGCAGCAGGGCCGCAAGGTGTTCAAGGACGTGGTGCCGATGGTGTCGGACATGATCCTGGCCCACGCCGCGGACCTCGGGATCACGCTGCCCTCCCTGAAGCGGCTGTGGCTGCACCAGGCGAACCTGAGCATGAACGATCTCATCGGGCGCCGGGTGGCAGGGCGCGATCTCACGCCCGAGGAGAACGTGATCATCCTCGACGAGTACGCGAACACCAGCTCCGCCGGCTCGATCATCGCGTTCCACAAGCACAGCGAGGATCTCGCGGTCGGCGAGACGGGCCTCATCTGCTCGTTCGGCGCGGGGTACTCGGCCGGGACGGTGTTCGTGCGCAAGCGGGCCTGAGGGATACGTTTCACGAGCGGGCGTGAAGCAGTGCACGTAAGTCGACGCGCTTGAGACGGCGCGCTTGAGACGGAGAGCACGATTCCTCGGACCGAGACGGAGGGGGCGGGAGCCTGCGCGAGGCGAGGTGGAGGGGGACGGCCGTCCTGCAGGGGCGTGGTAAGGTCGGCGGGGTGCGTCCTGGTGAGGGCCTTGCGCGATGAAGATCGACAGCCTGGTGAGAGCCATCGAGGCGGCTGATTTCAGCGTTTTCCGGGATATCGCGCTGCTCTGCCTGGCCAAGCGGGGCTACGAACCGAGCCTCACCGATGGCCCACACGACGGCGGCGCGGACTTCCGGGTGTACGTCTCGCCGCAGTCAGCGGCGAGGTTCGCCGTCCAGATCTCCGTGGCCGGGGACTGGAGAAAGAAGCTGCTCGAAGTCGCGGAAAAAGCCCACAAGCTGCTGAACGTCGACACGTTCATGTTCATCAGCTCTCGCCGCGTGCCCGAGGCCGAACTCGACGAGGTAGCCGATGATCTCCGGAGCAGGCTCGGCGTGAAGGTCGACCGCATGGATGCCCAATCCATCGCCAGCCTGGCCGAACGAAGAGCTTTCTCGAACGAGATCCTCCGGAAGCTCGGCATCGATGTCCCGCCCCCGGCCCCGAAGCCTTTCCAGCGCACCGATCTCCGGCAGAACGTGACCTATGCGTGCGCGTTCTTCGGCACCGATGCGCAGGAGTTCCGGAGGACGGTCGTCGAGAACGCCATCCTCGCGGCGGTGTTCCAGGAGGGGGGCACGGCCGAGCGGGATCGAGTCGTGGAGCGCACGGCGCTGAGTCTTGGCCTCGCCTCGACCCAGCGGGCGCAGCTCACGTCGGCCATCGACAAGATGCGGCAGGAGGGGCGGCTCACCGGCAAGAACGGCACGGTCGGCCTCGACGCCGCCGCGATGGATACCTGGTCGAGCGTGCACGCGCTCCAGGAGCGTGAGCGCGCGGCCCTGACAGAGCAGATGATCGCGCTGCTCGCGCCCCACGTGAAGGACATCGCGAAGCGGACCGACGCGGTGGCCGCGCTGATCGACGACCTGGGGGCGCTCTCGCTGAAGGCGGGGCGCTCGACCAGCGCCGCACTCGACATGGACGAGGCCCCCCAGGTCGCCCAGGAGCCGCTCCGGCAGCACCTGCGGCACCTGGCCGCGACGTTGGACACCCTGGGCGTCATCGACAAGGCCACCCGGGGGGAGGTCCTGAGCGGCCTCGCCAGCCTGGCCACGTCGTCGTCGTTCGGGCGCGCGCTCGGCGCGGGCGAGGTGTTCATCAACCTCACCAGCATGAAGACGCCCCACCTCTTCCACGCCCTCGGCGAGGGGAGGTCGCTGGAGGTGCTGCTCGACACGCCGGTGGCGATGCCGCTGCTCTGCAGCCTGCTCTACGAGCCGACCCGACAGGGGCTCTTCGTGGCCGCGCAGCACGTCTACGATCAGCTCGTGGGGCACGAGATCCCCATGGTGCTGCCGCGCGATTACCTGGAGGAGATCGCGAGCCACCTGCTCGACGCGCTGAGCTACGAGGCGATCATCGATCTCGATCCGGACCTGCGCCACTCGCAGAACGCCTTCGTCGCGCACTACGTGGCGCTGCGCGCGGCGGTGCCGGAGGCGATGGGGTCCTTCGCGACGTACCTGGAAGGCTTCGGCGCGGCAGCCACGACGGCGCGGGGGCCGTACGCGCGCGAGATGCTGATGGGCAAGCTCCAGGGCTCCTTCAGGCTGTACAACATCGAGGTCAGGGTGCTCTCCGCGGGCAAGGACGCCGCGCGGAGGGCCGAGGAGGGGCTCGCGTACGCGATGCGCGAGCGCAACGATCTCCAGCGGTCGGAGATCGTGCTGCGGCACGACGCGACGACCCTCGGCTGGCTCATCGAGCGCGCGGCGTCGTCCCGGGTGGCCCACGTGCTCTGCACCTGGGACAGGCTGCACCCGCTCGCGCGGAGCCAGGAGAAGGGCAACTGGGACGTGCTCGATCCGGCCACGCTCGGGGACGTGCTCTCGCTGGCGGCGCCGGGGAGCGAGGACGTGACCCTCGCCTCGCCCGTGGTGGTGGCGCGGTCCCTGACGGCCGAGGTCGAGACGCGAGGAGCCGCGGTGTGGGACGCGCTGGTGGCGATCGAGAAGGACGGGCTGCACGACGCCCGGCTGCAGACGGCAGCGCGCGACTTCAAGCAGGACTGGATGGCGAAGGCCGAGAAAGGCACGCGGGTGCGCAGCCTGCAGGAGTCCTGGGAGGCCTGGAAGGTGAACCACGTGGTGGAGCCGCAGAACGAGGCTGCCGCGAAGAAGGCGAAGGAGGCGAAGCGCGCGGCACGCGCGGCGCGGAAGGTGGGCGAGAGGGCGGCGAAAGGCTGAACCGCAGCGCGGGTCGGGGGGAGTTGAGGTAGACAGGGGCGATGCGGGTGCTGGGCATCGAGACGTCCTGCGACGAGACCGCGGCGGCGGTGGTGACGGAGGCGGGGGACGTGCTCTCCGACGTGGTGCGGAGCCAGGTGGCGCTACACGCGCCGTACGGGGGGGTGGTGCCCGAGGTGGCCGCGAGAGATCATGCGCGCGCCATCGTGCCAGTGATCGAGGAGGCGCTGCGGAAGGCAGGGCTGACGGCGCAGGATCTGGACGGGGTGGCGGTGACCGTGCGGCCAGGGCTCCTGGGAGCGCTGCTGGTGGGGCTGTCGACGGCCAAGGGGCTGGCGTGGGCGGCGGGGAAGCCGCTGGTGGGGGTGGATCACCTGGTGGGGCACCTGATGGCGGTGTTCCTGCGGCGCGAGGGGGTGGAGGCGCGGGCGCCGGAGTTTCCTTTCGTGGCGCTGCTGGTGTCGGGAGGGCACACGGCGCTGTACCGGGTGGATGGACCCGCGCTCGGGCAGATCCGGGAGCTCGGGGCGACGCGGGACGACGCGGCAGGGGAGGCGTTCGACAAGGTGGCGAAGCTGCTCGGGCTGGGATACCCGGGCGGGCCGGTGGTGGACAGGCTGGCGGCGCTGGGGGATGCGTCACGGGCCGCGGAGGCGCTGCCGAAGCCGATGGCGCGGAGGGACTCGCTGGAGTTCAGCTTCTCGGGGATCAAGACGGCCGTGGCGCGGCACGTGGCGCAGCGGGCGGCGCAGCAAGGAGGCCCGCTGGAGGGGCAGGCGCTCCACGATCTCTGCGCGGCGTTCCAGGGAGCGGTGGTGGACACGCTGGTGCGCAAGACGGTGCGGGCGGCGCGGCAGGAGGGGGTGACGCGGGTGGTGCTGGGCGGCGGGGTGGCGGCGAACCGGGGACTGCGGGCGAGGATGACGGAGGAGTGTGGACGTCGGGGGATCGAGGTGTTCATCCCGCCCTTCGCGAGCTGCACCGACAACGCGGCGATGATCGCGTACGCGGGGGCGCTGCGGCTGGCCGCCGGGGAGCGGGATGACCTGGATCTGGCGCCCGCGACAAGAACTTCGTTGCCACGGGTGACGCGCAAAGGAGGGGGAGCGCGCTAAGGTGCACTGAAGCATGCGCGCCTGCATCGCGATCCATCTGCTCGGAGCCGCGCTGCTGCTCGCCACGCCGGGGCGGGCGCAGCAACCAGCGCAGCCAGCGGCACAGCAGGCGGCGCAGCCAGCGGCGCAGCAGGCGACCCCTCGACCTGCTGCAGGCACGCCTCCCAAGGGGGCTGCCCAGGGCGCGGAGGCGGGGAAATCGGACGAGAAGGCGGCGGAGACGAAGCGGGTGCCAGGGGCGACGCAGCACCTGCGCAAGGGGCCGCAGGCGAAGGGGACGACGCCCTCGAAGAAGGGGCCTCCGCCGACGGGGGTGGAGCGGGCGGCGGTCCACCGGAGCGATGGGGGGCGCGTCGTGGCAGGGTCGCTGCTCGCGCTGCCGAGGGCGGTGATCGACCTGATCTTCATCACGGGGGGGATGGCGGCAGGGCTGGTGCAGGACGAGCAGGTGGTGCCCCGGGTGATCAACGTGATGAACCCGGAGGTGGGCGTCGGCGTGTTTCCGACGGCGTTCGCGGAGACGGGGCGGGGGCGGTTCAGCGTCGGGGCGCGGATGGTGGGGAACCTCGGCAACCTGGCCACGGGCATCCGGGCAGGGTTCGGGGGGCTCGACGAGGTGGTGGTGGAGAGCAGGATCCGGCTGGGGCTGGCGCGGCCGCGGCCGGCGGTGTTCACCATCGAGGCGCTCGCGGATCGGCGCACCGATCTGGAGTACTACGGGGTGGGTCAGGTGCCCTCGGAGGACCCCCGCAACCAGTTCCTGGAGGACGCGCAGACGCGGGAGGCGCTGTACCGGGAGCGGCGGCTCCGGTTCATCGCAGCGGCAGGCTTCCGCCCTTTCCAGGACGTGGAGGGGTTCTTCTCGGCCAGCATCACCCGCCGGCAGAGCGACGATCCGCGGGACGCGGCGGCGTCGGCGCTGAGCCGGGTGTTCGTGCCCGGGAGCGTGCCGGGGGCGGCCGGGGAGACCCGGTTCGTGTACGTGGAGACGGCGCTGAGGATCGACACGCGCGCCTCGCGGGTGAGGCCGGCGCCAGGCGTGATGGCCGAGGTCTACGGGGGGGCGTCCGTGGGCGACGAGCGGCGCGGGCCGACGATCTGGCTGGCGCGCGTGGGGGGCAGGGCGGTGGGGTCGATCCCGCTGGTGCGGCCGACGACGACGCTCTCGCCGAAGCTCGTGGTGGACGGGGTGAGCTCGATCGAGGGGGATCTGCCGTTCAGCGAGCTGTCGCGGCAGCCGGATTTCCGGGGGTTCGACACGCGCCGCGACCGGGTGTCGGTGGTGGCGTCGCTCGACCACCGGTGGCTGCTGGCGCGGTACACGGCGGCGCGCATCTTCATCGACGCGGCGACGGTGGGGCCGAACCCGGGGGAGATCGACTTCGCACACCCGCGCGTGGCGGCAGGGGTGGGGTTCGATCTGAACAGCGCCACGAACGAGGTGGGGCGCACCTCGATCGCCTTCAGCCCCGAGGGGGTGCGGGTGCTCCTCAACCTGGGCGTGTCCCAGCTCTTCGGCGATCGCCAGCACAGGGATTGAGATGATGCGCGTGGCAACCCTTCTCGTCCCGTTCTTGCTCGGCGCGTGCAGCTACGTGCCTCCCCGCTTCGTCGACAGGCCGCCGGTGCTGGACGCGGGCGACGAGGTGCCCATCCGGGTGCCGCGGGTGACGGGGCTGCTCTCGGCGGACACCATCACCAACCTGCACGTGCGGCACGTGCTCATCGACGGGCTGGAGTTCAAGCGCAAGCCCGAGGCCGGAGACATCAACGCCTTCGACGAGGTGCCGTCGTCGAGCTGGTTCCGGCCGAAGGGCGATCTGCCGCCGCCCGATCCGCCGCCCGTGCCGCCGCTCACGCTGCTGCAGCCCGATCAGGCGGGGACGTCGTGGCCCCCGTACACGCCGGGGAGCTACGCGGGGCAGACAGGGTTTTCCAGGCGGATGACGTCGATGGAGGGGACGGTGGTGGCGGCGCTCGACGCGAACGGGGTCCGCTACGTGCTGCGGCGCGATCCGCGCGAGCACCCGGGGCTGCGCACGAGCGCGGAGGCGACGGCGGCGCACCTGGTGCGGGCGCTCGGGTACTTCAGCCCCTCGGTGACGCTCATGGATCTGCGGGCCGTGGATTTCCGGAACGTGACGTCCACGCCTCCCACGACGCCCACGCCTCCCCTGCTCGCGCCGCAGGTGGGCGCCTCGCGGCCCGATCTGGTGCGCGGGTTCCTGGAACCGGGGCCGCCCCCGCGCGAAGGGCGCTACCGGCTCAGCGCGACGCGGTGGCCGCCGTCGCCAGGGGTGGACCTCGGCGCGACGGTGGCCATCGAGGTGCGCTCCGACGATCCGAACGACAGGGTGCCGCACCGCGATCGGCGCACGCTGCGCGCGCTGGGGATGCTGGCGGGCTGGCTGCGGATGCGCGAGCTCGACCCGGAGCACCTGAGGGACGTGTACGTGGGCGAGCCCGGCAAGGGATACGTGCAGCACCACCTGGTGGCGCTGAACGGCGCGTTCGGGGCCGATCTGGTGGGGGCGCGCGAGGAGGACGCCGGGATCCTGCAGCGCTTCTTCACGCTGGGGCTGATGCCAGAGGCGCCACCGGTCAGGTTCCAGACGCGCTTCCCGGCCATCGGTCAGATCGATCCGCTGGTGACGAAGCGAGACATCGATCCCTCGCCGGCATTCGCGCCCATCGATCGGGCCTCGCGGGGAGACGAGTACTGGCTCGCCAGGCGCATCGCCGCCCTCCCCCCCGCGGTGGTGGTGGAGGCGGTGGCGAGGGGCCAGCTCGGCGATCCGGTGGCCGAGGCGTGGCTGGTGGGCATCCTGGAGAAGCGGCGCAAGCAGCTCGCGGCATACGCCTACGGGAGGGTGACGCCCTGCGACGTGGACCACGTGGAGCACGAGAACCTCCTGCTGCGCGATCTGGGCATCCAGCAGGGGCTCTGGTCGGCCGGGGCGACGCGCTACCACGTGGAGCTGCTCAACGACCAAGGCAACGACTCCGGGCCCGAGCGCACGCTGAAGCCGGCCGGGTCGAAGGGGGAGGTCAAGGTGCCGCTGCCGCGGCCCGTGGTCGGCGCTTACCTGGTGGTCCGGCTCCGGGTGGAGCGAACCGAGGGGCTGCCCGCAGAACGGGAGCCGATGGAGGTGCATCTCATCGGCCAGCCGGCAGCGTCCGTCTTCGGTGCCACGGGGGGCGAGAAGGCTCCGCCGCAAGGAAAGGCTCCGCAGCGAGGCGCGGGGGCCGCGCGGGGAGGCCGGTCAGCCGCTGTGGCGAGCTGGGTCGTGCGCGGGATCCGGCACTGATCCCGGGGCTTGTTCCTCCATCCGGGGACTTGTTCCGATGGCGAGGCCGTGGTCTTCTTGAGGCCACTGCAAGGCCGGTCTGGTCTGGCCACCCCGCCCTGGGTTTACGCGGCAATCACCCTCGGGCGGGGGCGCGAGGAGTGATCATATGCTCATTGTTCTCGTCATCCTGTTCGCACTGCTGGCCCTCGGCGCCGGCGCCGCCGCCGTGGCGCTGTTCCTGCAAACCAACCGGTTGAAGCAGCAGCACCAGGACGCGAACAAGCACATTCAGGCCCTGCAACAGGCCCAGGTGCAGGCCGAAACGATGCGCTCGCAGAACTCCCAGCTCGGCCAGATGGTGGACGAGGCGCGGGAGGAAGACCGCAAGAAGGTGGAGTGGCTCGACCACCAGCAGCAGGAGATCGACTGGCTGCGCGCGGAGCTGGAGAAGCGGCCGAAGATCACCCAGAAGCGCTACAAGATCCTGACCGTCGGGGTGAAGTGGACGGGGAAGACCTCGCTCACGCTGAAGTGGTCGAACCCCCTCGTCGATCTCGGGGCGCTGCAAGGCACCAAGATCGAGCGCTACGAGCGCACCGTCAGCCACGTGACGACGAAGGAGGTCGTCACCGAGCACGTGTTCGAGATCGGCGACTGGGGCGGCGAGCACATCGTCGACGCGCAGCAGGAGCTGATCATGGACGAGATCCACGGTCTGCTCATGGTCGTGGACCTGGCCGGCAAGGACGGGCAGCAGGTGGATCAGCAGCGGGTGCAGGACCAGCTCCGCGAGTTCCAGCCGCAGTCGCTGAAGTACTTCTTCGGCCCGAAGACGCTCGCCTCGTGCAAGGCGGTGGTGCTGTTCATCAACAAGTCGGACGTGCTCGCCGGGACTCCCCAGCAGGTGGAGGCCGAGGCGAAGCGGTACTACAAGCAGCTCATCGACGCGCTGGAGCTGTACAAGAACCAGATCGACATCCGGGTGCTGGTGGGCTCCGCGACGTACGGCCACAGCACGCACTTCCTGTTCTCGCACTTCGTCGAGCGGATCCTGCCGAAGAACGCCTACGACACCCAGCTCCTGCAGCGGATGAAGTCCGACCTGCCGCACTCGGCGCAGGGGATGCCGCACGCGCTGCCGGCGAACCACGGCATGCACCCCCACAACCAGGTGCCGCCGCCGCCGCACGGTGCGACGACGCGCCTGCCGCAGGCCGGGGTCCCCCAGGCGAACCCGAGGCCCTATGGGCGATAGCGAGGCCCCCGTGGGATACCAGATCCCGCGGTATCGGGCGCCCGATGACGTGACGTGGCACCACGTCCTGCACGGCAACATCCCGAACCACCAGATCGACTTCATGTACGCGCCGGAGGTGCCGCAAGGCGTGCTCACGCCGACGCACTTCAGCCACATGACGCGGCTGATGAAGTACATCGAGCCGCAGACGCACGCTTCGCACGCCTTCGCGATCGGCAACCTGTCGCGCGACGATACGCAGCACGAGCCCGGTCACGGGGCACTCGGGATCATCTTCGGGATGCGCATCGGCGGCGCGACCGACCACGCGGGGCGGCAGAACCCTCCCTTCGCGCACGGGATCCTCACCGTGGACCGGGAGCTGGTCTACGCGACGCTGCTGGAGGCCTCGGCGACGTTCTACCGGCACGTGATGTACGCGGGAGAGGCGCAGTCGACGACCAGCGATTTCTACAAGTCGTACGTGCGCACCATGGTGGAAGCCCCCGAGGAGGTGAACCAGGTGCTGGCGCGCTACGTGTCGGACTTCAACGATCTGCCGCGGCTGCGCAAGAGCCCTCTGAACTTCGACTGGGAGGCCGACGAGGAGGCGCCGACCCGGCGGGTGATGATCGTGCACCCGCACGGGGAGTCCTTCGGGACCATCGCGCACGCGGCGGCAAAGATCGCGTCGTTCCTGTACCGCTCGAACATCAAGTGGACGGCAATCTCGACGGGCCGCGAGGCCGACATCCCGGGCGGGGTGTCGGTGCGGTTCGTGTCAGAGCGCGATGTGTCCGCCGACGAGCGGCGCAACCAGCAGCTCCACGTGCTGGAGGAGCTGCCCGAGGACGAGGGAGAGATCGGCAAGCAGCTCTTCGGGGCACACGGGCGCGGCGAGGAGAAGGGAAACCGGAAGTACGTGGGGTGGCGCGAGAAGTTCGCGTCACAGGCGGTGCCGGAGGAGGCGCCTCCGGGGCCGAGCGCAGCAGGGGCGTTCCGGCGCGCGCAGATGGGGAGCCTGCCCGATGGGGAGGGGCGGCACGAGGGAAGACCCGAGGGGCGGCACGAGGGGCGAGAGAGCCGTGAAGGGCGGGGAGAGAGCCGCGAGGGGCGGGGGGAGCCGCGGCCGTCGTCGAAGTACGCGGAGAAGTACACGGAAGCGGGGACGGAGATTCTGGCGCGCGCGCCCGTGGCAGAGCTGATGGAGCGCGGGGCGGGCGGAGGCGGGAAGGACTTCTCGGTCACCGGCTCGGGCAACGCGAGGAAGGCGGCCGGAGAGGGGCCGAAGGGGCGGCCGGTGAACGGGCACGCGCTGGGGGGCGCAAGCGGCGGGAACGGGAAGGCCGAGGCGGGAGCTGCCGTGAAGGCGGTGGCGACGGCGGGCGGGGCGCAGGCGCCGGAATGGCGCGATGTGGGGGGCGCGAAGAAGGGGGCGGCCGCGGGAAGCGCGGCAGGGCTTGGAGGGGGCGAGGACGACATCGAGATCACCGTGGAGCCGCCGGCAGGCTCCTCGAAGAAGTGGGTGTGGGCGGTGATCGGGCTGGTGGCGGTGGGCGCTGGGGCGGCCGTGGCGCTGGGGGTGCCCGGGAAGTTGGGGATCGAAGGGCTTGAGTTCGGGCTCGGGGCAGCGACCGGGGGGGAGACGCCGACGCCGGGAGGGCAGGCGACGCAGCCGGTGGGGACCGGAGTGGCGCCGACGCCGACGGACGCACCGACGGTGACGGCGCCGGAGCCGTCCAACGCGCCCAAGGAGGCAGGCGCTGGAGCGGGAACTACGCCTGAAGAGGCGTCGTCTGTCACGCAACCGGCGAAGACACCACCGGCTGCAACAGCATCAGCGGGTGCGAAGGCCGGAAAAACGCCCAAAAAAGGGAACTCGGTGGCGTCAGCCTCGAGCACATCGAAACAGACGACAGCTGGAGCGACTGACGCGAAACAGCCGACGAGCATCTTCGATCAGGGGCTCGATCAATCCCTCAGCAAGCCTGACCAGAAGCCCAAGAAGTAAGTCATCGATCGCTCTGCGCGCCCATCATGAGTATCCCGTCCTCTTCCAGCGGCTACACCCGCGCTGACCTCGACGCGGCGTTGCCGCGCTTCAGCGGCTTTCGCATGCTCGGCCGTGGCGGGGAGGGCGCGGTCTTCGTCGCCTACGACTGGACGCGCAAGGAGGACGTGGCGCTGAAGCTGATGCGCGCCGGGGATGACCCGGTCCTCTGGGAGCGCTTCGAGCGCGAGTACTCGATCCTCGCGTCGTCACGCGCGGCGAACCTGGTGCAGGTGTTCGCGTCGGGACACGGACAGGTGCGGCTACAGGACGGGTCGGTGCAGCATCACTTCTGGTACACGATGGAGATCTGCGAGACGACGCTCCGGAAGGTGTACCGGGGGATGGATCTGGAGCAGCGCATCGATCTGATGCGGCAGATGCTCAACGGGCTCGCGTACCTGCATGCGAAGAACGTCGCGCACCGTGACATCAAGCCGGCCAACCTGTTCCTGGTGAAGGGCAATCAGCTCAAGATCGGCGACTTCGGGCTGGCGACGGTGACGAAGGTGCCGACGTCGACGGGCGGGATGGTGTCGGGGAGTCCGCCCTACCTGGCGCCGGAGCGGTGGCTGGGGGATCAGGAGGACGACTGGAGGCCGAGCGATCAGTACGCGGCGGGGGTGACGGCGTTCGAGCTGCTGAGCTGCGGGGCGCCGCCGCTCGATTTCAACGGGGGGACGATGCAGGCGCACCTCTCGGGCGCGGTGAACCGGCTGGTGATCCCCGAGCTGCCGCGGCAGGGGCTGTTCTCGGTGAACGCGGTGCTGCAGCGGATGCTGGCGAAGCGGCCCGAGGACCGGTATCCGGACCTGGCGGAGTGCAAGAGAGAGCTGGACGCAGCGCTGGCGCAGGACGCAGTGACGGGGCTGGTGCGGCGGTAGGCGGGCGCGAGCGCGGGGCGCGCGTGACGCGGGCAGGGTGAGGGCGGGCCCCGGTCAGTAGCGGAAGGACTGGCTCACCGAGGGAAGGGCGCCCGAGAAGGGGGCCACCTTGGCGAGGCGGAAGGTCGAGGAGATGCAGGTGGCGATCTCCTGCGCACCCGCAGAGCCTGAGAGGTTCAAGGCCACGGAGAGGACGACGCCGCTGCGGTCGAAGGCGACAAGAGCGGTGCCGGTGCCGTGGGGAAGGTTGGTGCGGTTGCAGTTCGGCGCCTGCGCGGCGAGGGAGCGCAGGACGCTCTGAGCGGCGGCTTTGTCGAAGGGAGGGTCTGGAGCCTGCGCGGAGGCCGCTGAAGCTTTCGCGGAAGCCTCCATCTGGGGGAAGAGTTCGCGTTCCCCTGTGTCCTGCGGACGCAGCGGCACCTTGCGGACTCCGGAATCGGGCTTGCCAGCGTCCGTCATGGAAGACTCGGTGTCGGTTTCGACGACTTCGTGTGCAGGGGTGGTGTCCTCGGGGGATGCTGTCGAGGGTATCCTCGGGAGCGCGGTGTCATCCGGCGTTCCGAGAGGTGCGGCCGTGCGCTGCGCTGGAGGGGCGGCTGCGGTGGGCTTGTCGGCTTTCGGTGGTGACTGCGGCGGCGCGGGCTGGCGGCGTGTGAAGGCGAGGGAGATGGCCACGGCAACGACGAGCGTCAAGATGAGGGCAACGACGGCGACGAGGACGAGGGAGCGCGCGTGGCGCCGAGAAGCCGCCGTCGGCGTGGAGGCGGATCCAGGGGTGCGGGGCGCGGTGGGCGAGGGCTGAGAGGTGCGCGTCAATCTGGGGTTGCGCGGATCAGCGGGCTGGAGCGAGGCGGACGAGGGGCGAGGCTGGGACGCTGGTGAGGCTGGGGCGTGCGCTGGGTTCTGCGGATGCGCGGGAAGTGCTCCATGCTCAAGAGGCGCGTCGCTGACCCTGGCGGGGAGATGATCCGGCGGGAGTCCTGGGCGCAGGATGCTCGGAGGGGCTCCAGGGAAGGGCGTGACATGGGGCGGGGTCGCGCCCGAGGGACGCCGGGGCACAGAGGCCGGCGACTGGCTGAGGGGGGCACCCGCGAAGCCATGCGGAGGGGTCGGAGGTGCCGTGGGGTCCCGGGACGGCGGGGGGCCAGGCGCGGAGATGCCTCCCGAGGAGGGGTGGTCCGGGAGTGAGGGAGAGGGCGCGCGGGCGACGGAGGGGGGGACGGCGTCGAGGGAGGTGAAGGCGTCCAGTCGGGCAGCAAGCTCGGAGGCGGACGGGGGGCGCAGGGAGCGGTCGCGCTGCAAGCAGGCCTTCACGAGGGCGGCGAAGCCAGGGTCGATGCCGCGCACGAGCTGGGTGAGGTCGGGCGGGGTGCGGGTGAGGATGGCGGCGAGGATGTCGTGGTCGGGGCCCTGGAAGGGGCGGGCGCCAGCGAGCATCTCGAAGAGGACGACACCGAAGGACCAGAGGTCGGTGCGTGGGTCGAGGGGGTCGGAGCGGATCTGCTCAGGGCTCATGTACGCGATGGAGCCGAGGACGACGCCGGTGGCGGTCTTGTGGACCTGGTTGCCTGCGGCGTACTTGCTGATGCCGAAGTCGAGCAGCTTGACGGTGGGCTGCGCGGTCTGTTCCTCGGCGCAGAGGAAGACGTTGGAGGGCTTGAGGTCGCGGTGGATGACCTGGAGGCGGTGGGCCGCAGAGAGGCCGCGGGCGATGTCGCGGGCAATGCGGGCTGCGTCGGGGGCGTCGAGGCGGCGCTTGCGCTTGAGGAGGGCGGCGAGGGTCTCGCCATGGAGGAGCTCCATGACGAGGAAGGGGTCGCCGCGCTCGGTGAGCTCGGCGGTGTAGAGGGAGATGACGTTGGGGTGCTGGACCTTGCCGCAGATCTCGGCCTCCTGAAGGAGGCGGGCGCGGAGGTCGGGGTCGGGCTGGAGGAGGAGCTTGAGGGCGACCTCGCGGTTCATGCGTTCGTGGCGCGCGGCCCAGACAGAGCCCATGCCGCCCCGAGCAACGGGGTGGAGGAGGCGGTACTTGCCCGCCAGGAGGGCGCCGGGGATGAGGGAGGGGTCGTAGGGGCCGTGCATCAGGGAGGGCGCCGGGGGTGTGAGACCGGATGCGTGAGCGGTGCGTGACCGTTCGTGAGAAGCGAGAAAGAGAGCTCAGGGAGGTGGGGAGTCGTCATTCTGTCGGAGCGCGC
>NZ_ASRX01000126.1 GCF_000601485.1 Chondromyces apiculatus DSM 436 | reverse complement strand
CCGAAGGTGGGGTCCGTGCAGCGGTTACGATGGGTGTGATCGAGGCCCTTCTCCACCAAGCGAGAAAGGCAGGCGAGCACTGCGAGCACGATGTGGTGAACGCCAGTCAGTGGAAGCGGATCCGGAAGTACCGCTCCCAGGATCGTCTCCAGCCTGAGGCGCGTAATGTCCTGGGCCTCGCTCTCCAAGCCGACGAGGCAGGCAGTGAAGTGCTGGTCTTCGTGCGTGACCAGGATGGAGATGAAGAGCGGCACCTGGCTCGCGCGTGCTCGAACCGCCCTCCACCCGACGCCCTGAAACGCTCATCTCTCCGCCTCCACCTGCGTCTCCTCCTCGTCCGCCTCCCTCTCCTCACCCGCATCCTCAGCACCCCCGCATCCTCCCGTTCCCGCCCCGCCTGCGCCCCAGCCCACCCTCGCCCTTTGTAGTTTTTCAGCCTTCCCCCACCGCATCTCCCCGCCTCACCTCCGCGTCCATCTCCCTCTCTCGCTGCGCTACCTTCGTTCGTCCGACGACGCCTCTCCCACGCCTCTCGCACGCCGCCCGACGACGAAAGGATGTCCGCGTGTCCGTTGTGCTTCAGTTCCCGCAGCACGGCCTCCGCATCGCCGCCCTCGGCGTCTCCCTCACCGACCGCATCGGCGCCGGCTACAGCGCCGACGTCGAGGCCACCGCGCGCGGCGTCCCCCCGCCCGACCAGATCCTCGGCCAGCCCGTCACCGTCATCATCGAGGCCCCTGGCGGCGAGCGCGCCGTGAACGGCATCGTCACCCGCGTCGAGCACCGCGCCCCCACCGGCGACGACCAGACCCTCCTCGTCACCGTCGGCCCCCTCCTCGCGCCCCTCGCCCACCGCGCCGACCTCCGCATCTTCGAGCACCGCTCGACCCTCCAGATCGCCGCCGAGATCCTCGCCGACTGGGGCCTCGAACCCCTCGTCCGCTGCAACCAGAGCGCCCACCCGCCCCACGAGTACCGCGTCCAGTACGCCGAGACCCAGGGCGACTTCCTCCGTCGCATCCTCGAAGAAGAAGGCATCTCCCTCCTCCTCGAACCCTCCGCCGACGGCCCCGAGCGTGTCGTCTTCGACGACGCCCCCCACCTCCGCGAGCCCGTCCTCGCCCTCGCCCACGCCGCCCGCCTCGCCGACGCCGACGGCCCCGCGTACGCCGACCTCGCCACCCTCCACGCGCTCGCGCCCTCCGCGCTCTCCCTGCGCGACCACGACTTCTCCCTCCGCGCCGACGTCGCTCTCCTCGCCGAGACCACCACCGACGCCCCGCACCCCCCGATCTCCACCTATGCCCTGGAACTCGGCGCCTTCTTCGTCGACGGCGCCCGCTCCAGCGACGCCCGCTCCAGCGATCCTGCCCGCGCCGCCGCGCCCTTGACCGGCGGTGACGCCCAGCTCTCTCCCGGCGCCCGCAGCGACGCCCAGCGTGGCCAGAAGGTCACCGAGCGCCGCCTCGCCGCCCTCCGCGCCGACGCCTCCCGCTTCCAGTTCCACACCAACGTCGCCACCCTCCATGCTGGCGCCGTCGTCCGCCTCCGCGACCTCGCCCATCCCCTCCTCGTCACCGCCGTCCACCTCGACGTCGGCCAGGACCGGGGCGCCACCGCCCGCATCGAGGCCGTCGACGCCCGCATCCCCTACGTCCCCCCGCGCGCCATCGCCCGCCCTGTCGTCCGCGGCGTCCAGACCGCCCGCGTCGTCGGCCCTGCGGGCCAGGAGGTCCACGTCGACGCCCATGGCCGCGTCCGCGTCGAGATGCTCTGGGACCGCCGCCCCGCCGGAGAGCGCAGCACCTGCTGGGTTCGCGTCGCCCATGGCTGGGCCGGCACCGGCTTCGGCCTCGTCGCCATCCCCCGCGTCGGCCAGGGCGTCCTCGTCGGCTTCCTCGACGGCGACCCCGACCGCCCCGTCATCGTCGGCCGCCTCTTCGACGGCTCCTCCCCGCACCCCTATCCCTTGCCCCAGAACGCCACCAAGACGGGCCTCCGCACCTCCACCCTCCCCGGCGGCGAGGGCTTCAACGAGCTCTCCTTCGAGGATGCCCGCGGCCGCGAGCTGGTCTACCTCCGCGCCGAGCGCGACCGCGAGACCCTCGTCCGCGCCGACGACCGCCTCCGCGTCGACGGAAGCCGCGACAAGGCTGTCCTCGCCAACGAGACCATCGCCGTCAGCGGCACCCGCAGCGCCCGCATCGGCGGCGCCGACGTCACCGAGGTCGGCGACCGCTTCACGGCCGTCATGGCGGGCGGCAAGACCTCCATCGACATGACCGAGGGCCACATCCGCCTCACCACCGGCGCTGCCAGCCTCGCCCTCGACGGCCCCGACGCCCGCCTCGTCGCCGAGGGCCACGTCGAGGTCACCGCGCAGAGCATCAGCGTCCGCGGCACCACCACCATCCGCATCGAGGCGGGCGCCGAGGTCCACGTCGAGACATCGAGCGGCGACGTGGTCATCCAGGGCGGCCCCTTCGTGCGCATCAACCCCGCCGACGCCGACCCTGCCGACGCCGACGTCGACGTCGACCACCTCCCGGTCCCTGTCCCTGGCGACGTCGACCTCGTCGCCAGCCTCGACGACGCCGCCGACGCTGCCGCCTTCGACCCCGAGCGCCCTGCTGGCATCGGCGACCTCCTCGCCCCTGGCGGCGCCTGGGACTTCCTCTCCCGCGGCGAAGCCTGGCGCGCCTTCCACTTCTTCCACGCCGGCGCCGTCTCCCGCGCCGCGGGCCAGCCCCTCGGCGTCGCCCTCCGCCAGGAGGGGAGGCGCTACGAAACCCGCGTCGGCAAGGACCCTGAGCGCGGCGACCCCGGCAACGGCCTCTGGGGCGGCAAGGCCCCCTATGGCCTCGAACCTGCCGACGCCGAGGCCCTCGAACAGGGCGCCGCCTGGTACGGCAAGACCCTCGGAGCTGCCTCGTGAGCAAGCAGCGCCGCCGCGACGAGCACATCCTCGCCGAGCGCCTCGCCGACGCCGCCGGCTTCGAGATGTACCGCTTCGTCTCCGACACCGACGAGACCCAGCGCGCGACCCTCGCCCTCCAGCCCATCGTCGAGACCCGGCAGGTCAACTACGCCCTCTGGCGCGCTCCTCGAGACGTCAGCGCTGCCGGTGCTGTCGGCGCTGTTGGCGCTGCCGGTGCGCTCAGCGCTCCTGAAGACGCCGAGGTCGACCCCGTCGCCACCGGCTCCCTCAAGGGCCGCGTCGCCACCTGGGACGACGACGCCCGCGAAGACGTCCTCCGCCGCGTCGTCTACCGCCACGAGGAAGACCTCGGCTTCGACGACGAGCACCTCGACGTCCTCCTCGGGGACGACGACGAGGACGAGGACGAGGACGACGCCAGCGACGAGGATGGCGAGGACGACGGCGACGAGGACGACGTCGACAGCGACGAAGACGAAAACGACGGCGACGACGACACCTGACCGCGCCGAGGACGACGACACCTGACCGCGAGGATGGCCATGCCTGCAGCCGCACGAGTAGGTGACCGACACATCTGCCGCGGGACCCACCCGGCCCCGCACCGGGGAGGGCCCGTCAGCTCCGGCTGCACGACCGTCCTCTTCGCCGAGTCCCTCGCCGCCCGTGTCGGCGACACCGCCGACTGCACAGGCCCCCGCGACGACGTCATCGTCGAGGGCTGCCCCACCGTCCTCATCGCCGGCAAGCCTGCCGCCCGCCGCGGCGACCGCACCGACGGCGGCAAGATCGTCGAGGGCCTCCGCACCGTCCGCATCGGCCGCGAGCCCCGCCCCGCCCGCAGCCCCTCGCCGCCGGAGAAGGCCCGGTGAGCCACCCCTCCCGCTGCTGCGACCCTGGCAAGAAAGCGCGCGCCCTCGCGGGCCTCAGCGCCGCCCTCCCGGGCATCGAGGGCACGACGGTCACCGGCGGCAACCGCTTCCTCGACCCCAGCTCGACGAAGAAGTGGCGCGACAAGGAGAAGGCCGACCCCCGCTCCTTCTTCCCCCTCAACAAGCCCACTGGCGGCGCCAAGATCCCCGTGCTCGACGGCGCCGGCAACCTCCTCGGCACCCTCTCGGGCAGGGCCCTCAGCGCCGGGGTCCGCATCAACTTCGGGCAGATCAAGAAGATGCCGAAGTTCGACCTGAGCAAGGTCACCGCCGACCCCAGCTCCCGCAAGGCCGACCCCTCCCGCCCCTCGGTCCAGTACGTCTACGCCTTCGCCACCTCCATGCTCGTCCGGCAGGCGTGGCTCACCTCCACCCCGGCGCTCAAGAAGCTCTACGGCCCCGTCAAAGCCAAGGCCTTCGCCATCTCCGCCTGGATCCCGAAGAGCGCCCTTCGGACCAGCGCCAAGCGCACCAAGCTCTTCGACTGCGCCCGCGGCTGCATGAGCGAGATCGAGCAGAAGCGCCGCAAGAAGGGCAAGACCATCCCCATGCGCATCGCCAACCTCGACCAGGTGAAATGGTCGAAGAGCGAGTGGATCTCGAACAAGAACGAGACCGCGAAGGGCACGGGCGCCGACGCCCGCATGACCCGGGAGGCCATCTCCGCCCTGCTCAAGGGCGAGAACGCCATGAAGAAGAAGGCGATGTTCCCGAACGGCCGCATCAGCAACGCCTCCAGGGGCGAGGGCAACATGGCCGTGCGCGACTACCTCGCCCGGAGCCCCGCCTTGCCCCCCTTCATGCGCTGCGTGAACTTCCTCTTCGCCATCCCGGGCGCTGGCGGCGTCGCCATGGACACCTTCCCTGTCGGCACCCGCTTCCACCGCCTCGCCGCCTACAAGAAGCAGACCCGCATCTACCGCAAGGGCAAGCCCACCTCGAAGAAGATCTCCTGGTACTACGGCTACGTCACCTACCCCGAGGGCGGCGGCAAGACGACCCGCCGCTACGGCTGGCTGCTCAAGAACGCCCTCCTCGACGGCTGACGTGGACGACGGACGATGAGCCACGCCTACCGCTGCTGCGACCCTGACCGGAAGAAGCTCGCCCTTACCCGCCTCGACGCCAAGCTCCCGGGCATCAACGGCAAGACCGCCGTCGGCGGCAACCGCTACATGGAGCCCAGCGCGAAGCGCATCAAGATCACCTCCTCGATGAGCGCCGACGAGCGCCGCGATGCGAAGGAGAAGCAGACCACCTTCCCCATCAAGGACCGCTACAAGGCCGACGACGCGCCCGGAATCCCGGTGCTCGACGGCTGCGGCAACCTCCTCGGCGTCCTCTCCCCGGCAGCCTGCAACAAAGGCGTCGCCATCAACTTCGGGCAGATCAAGAAGATGCCCAAGTTCGACCTGAGCAAGGACCGGACGAAGCCCGACTTCCGCAAGGCCGACCCCTCCCGCCCCTCGATCCAGTACGTCTTCGCCTTCGCCACCCGGATGATCGTCGACGAGGCCTGCTTTCCCCTGCTGCCCGACCTCTCGACGGCCGCGACCCTGCCCGTGCCGGACAGGGCAAAAAAGCTCGCGGAGATGGAGACCCTCCTCGGCACCGTCTCGAAGCTCAGGAAGCTTCTCGGCGGCAACGACGCCGACGCCCTGACGAAGGAACTCACCCGCCTCCAGGAGCGCTACGCGCGGCTGAAGCGCAAGTCGATCTCCATCTCCGCGTGGATCCCGATGAGCGCCCTCAAGAGCAACCCCAAGCGCGCTCGCCTCTTCAGGTGCACCTGCAAGTGCATGAGCCCCGTCGAGAACCAGCGCCGCAGGAAGGGCAAGACCACGCCCATGCGCATCGCCGACCTCCACCAGCTCAAGTGGACCAGGAAAGAATGGTTCTCTGCCGGCAGCGCGAAGAAGAAGGGCGCCGCCAAGCGCATGGTGAGCGAGAGCATCAGCAGGCTCCTCGACGACGACCGCGACGAGCTCAAGCCGAAGCGCATGTTCCCGAATGGCTTCATCATCCCCAGCGACGAGGAAGGGTTCGTGCGCGATTACCTCGCCCGGAACGCCGCATTGCCCTCCGCCCTGCGCTGCGTGAACTTCCAGTTCGCCATTCCCGGCGCCGGCGGCGTCGCCTCGGACACCTTCCCCGTGGGCACCCGCTTCCACCGCCTCTCCAGGCACCCCCGCTACCACAAGCAGACCCGCATCTACCGGAACGAGAAGCCCACCAGCAAGAAGATCTCCTGGTACTACGGCTACGTCGAGTACCCCGAGGGCTCGAAGAAGACCAGGAGCGGCAAGCGCCGCACCTCGACGGGCCGCCGCTACGGCTGGCTCCTCAAGAACGCGCTCACCACCGGTTGACCCGGCGAGCATCCCGCCAGCACCGGCCCTCGGCGCGCGACGCCTTCAGCTTCCCCTCGCCGCAAGGCGATGAGCGCCCTTCACGCCGCCGAATAGGGTTCAAGGCGCCGCTCATTCTCGTCGACGACGATCTTCCCGCCCATCGGCGGAAAGGCGCGCTGCGGGCACCCTTTGCGTTCGCACACCTTGCATCCCGCGCCGATCGGCGTGGGGGCACTGGGATCGTCGAGGTCGAGGCCTTGCGAGTACACGAGCCGGCCGGCGTGCCGCGCGTCGCACCCGAGCGCGATCGCGAAGGTCTTGGTCGGGGCAGCGTAGCCCCCGTGTCCACGTGCGACCGTCCGCGCGATCCAGAGGTAGGTGCGTCCGTCTGGCATCTGGGCGAGCTGCCGGAGAATGCGGCCCGGCTGCGCGAAGGCCTCGTAGACGTTCCATAGCGGACACGTGCCGCCGACGCGCGAGAAATGGAAATCGGTCGCCGACTGGCGCTTCGAGATGTTGCCAGCGCGATCGACGCGGACGAAGAAGAACGGCACCCCACGCGCGTCGATGCGCTGCAGCGTGCTCAGGCGGTGACAGGTGACCTCGAACCCGACCCCGAAGCGCTGCCGCAGCAAATCGATGTCGTACCGCAAGCTCTCGGCGGATTCGAGGAATTGACCGTAGGGCATCACGAGCGCCCCGGCGAAGTAGTTGGCGAGCCCGATGCGCGCCAGCGCGCGGGTCTCGTCGCTCGAAAGACTCGTCCTCGACCTCGTGCGCGCCCCCGAGCAGCTCGACGCCGTGCTCGACGCGCTCCCCGCATCGATGAGCCTCTCGCTCGGCCTGATCGACGGGCGGAACATCTGGCGCGCCGACCTCGACGCCGCCCACGCCGTGCTTCGCCGCGCGGTGACGGCCCTCGGCGCCGAGCGCGTCATGGTGGGGCCCTCGTGCTCCTTGCTCCACGTGCCGGTCGATCTCGACGCGGAACAGCGGCTCGACACGGATCTCAAGCGCTGGCTCGCGTTCGCCGCGCAGAAGCTCGACGAACTTCGGGCCCTCGCGGACGCCGCTGGATCGGCGACTCCGAGCGGGGCGCAGTTCGAAGACACCCGGATCGCCCTCGCGGGCCGGCGCTCCTCTCCGCGGACGTACAACCCTGCGGTGCGCGGCCGCACCGGCGCCGTCACCGAAGCCATGCGCCGCCGCTCGTCCCCCTTCCCGGTCCGCGCCCCGAAGCAGCGCGCGCGGTTCGGCCTGCCCTCGTTCCCCACCACCACCATCGGCTCGTTCCCGCAGACCACCGATGTCCGCGGCGCGCGCGCGGCCTGGCGCGCGGGTCGGATGTCCGAGGAGGACTACGACACCTTCCTGAAAGCCGAGATGCGCAAGTGCATCGAGAGGCAGGAGAAGATCGGGCTCGACGTCCTCGTCCACGGCGAGTTCGAGCGCAACGACATGGTCGAGTACTTCGGCGAGCAGCTCGACGGCTTCGCCTTCACCGAGAACGGCTGGGTCCAGAGCTACGGCTCGCGCTGCGTCAAGCCGCCGGTCCTGTTCGGGGACGTGGCACGGCAGCGGGCGATCACGGTCGCCTGGTCCACAAGCGCGCAGGCCCTCACGGAGCGCCCCATGAAGGGCATGCTGACCGGGCCAGTCACCATCCTCCAGTGGTCGTTCGTGCGCGACGACCAGCCGCGCAGCGAGACCTGCGCGCAGCTCGCCCTGGCGCTTCGCGACGAGGTGGCGGACCTCGAGGCGGCGGGGATCTCCATGATCCAGGTCGACGAGCCCGCGATCCGCGAGGGCCTCCCGCTCCGCCGCCGCGACTGGAACGCGTACCTCCGCTGGGCTGTGGACGCCTTCCGCCTCGCGACCAGCAGCGTGCGCGACGAGACGCAGATCCACACGCACATGTGCTACTCGGAGTTCGGCGATATCCTCGACGCCATCGCGGAGATGGATGCCGACGTGCTCTCCATCGAGACCTCGCGCTCCAGAATGGAACTCCTGGGCGATTTCGCCCGCTTCCAGTACCCGAACGCGATCGGCCCTGGTGTCTACGACATCCATTCGCCGCGCGTGCCCACGCAGGGCGAGATGGTGGATCTGCTCACGCGGGCGGCCCAGGTCCTCCCGATGGACCAGCTCTGGGTGAACCCGGACTGCGGCCTCAAGACCCGAGGCTGGCCGGAGGTCGAGGCTGCGCTCACCCACATGGTGGAAGCTGCCAAGGTGGTCCGGGCGAAGCTCGGACACGCCCGGCAACCGCCGGCCTGACCGGCATCGATGACGACGACACCTCGAAGGAGCATCCCGTGAGTCTTCCCTCCACACCCGGTGAACGCTTTCGCGCTGCGGTCGAACGAGAGCGCCCCCTCCAGGTCGTCGGCACCATCAATGCCCTCCACGCGCTCCTCGCCCAGCGCGCGGGCTTCCAGGCCATCTACCTGTCGGGTGGTGGCCTCGCGGCGGGCTCGCTGGGGCTCCCTGACCTGGGCATCTCCACCCTCGACGACCTGTTGATCGACGTGCGCAGGGTCACGGACGCCTGTGCGCTCCCGCTCCTCGTGGATGTGGACACGGGCTTCGGCCCGAGCGCGTTCAACGTCGCCCGCACCACCCGCGCCGTCATCAAGGCCGGCGCCGCCGCGATGCACATCGAGGACCAGGTCGGCGCCAAGCGCTGCGGTCACCGCCCCAACAAGGAGATCGTCTCCCTGGAGGAAATGGCCGACCGCATCAAGGCCGCCGTGGACGCGCGCACCGACCCGAGCTTCGTGATCATGGCGCGCACCGATGCCCTGGCCGTCGAGGGCGAGGAGCGGGCCATCGCGCGCGCCGTCGCCTGCGTGGAGGCGGGCGCGGACATGGTCTTCCCCGAGGCCATGACCAGCCTGGACCTCTACCGACGCTTCGCCGACGCGGTGAAGGTCCCTGTCCTCGCGAACCTCACCGAGTTTGGCGTGACGCCGCTGTTCACGACCTCCGAGCTGGCGTCTGCCGGCGTATCCATGGCCCTGTACCCGCTCTCGGCGTTCCGCGCCATGAACAAGGCCGCGGACAGCGTCTACCGCGCCATCCGCGAGGGCGGCACGCAGAGGCAGCTCCTCGACGCAATGCAGACCCGCGCCGAGCTGTACGACGTCATCGGCTACCAGGCGTTCGAGCAGCGTCTCGACGCCCTCTTCGGGAAAGGAAGGAACTCATGAGCGCGGAATCGGCCAGCAAGAAGGAGCGCGCGCCGAAGAAGTCGGTGGCGCTGTCGGGCGTGGAGGCGGGGACGACCGCCCTGTGCACGGTCGGCCATAGCGGCAATGACCTCCACTACTGCGGATACGACATTCTGGACATCGCCCAGCAATGCGAGTTCGAGGAGGTCGCCCACCTCCTGATCCACGGCGAGCTACCCAACGGCGCCCAGCTCTCCGCCTACAAGACCAGGCTGCGTGCGCTACGCGGCCTCCCCGCCGCGGTGAAGGCCGCGCTCGAACAGCTCCCCTCGTCCACGCACCCCATGGATGTCCTGCGCACCGGCGTCTCGGTGCTCGGCTGCAACGAGCCGGAGAGGGAAGATCACAACGCCCCTGGCGCGCGGGACATCGCCGACCGTTTGCTCGCGTCGCTCGGCTCCATCCTGCTCTACTGGCACCACTACGCCCACAACGGGAGGCGCATCGACGTCGAGACCGACGACGACTCCATCGGGGGGCATTTCCTGCATCTCCTCCACGGCAAGCGGCCTCCCTCCGAGTGGACGCGCGCCATGCACACCAGCCTGATCCTCTACGCCGAGCACGAGTTCAACGCCTCCACCTTTGCCTGTCGGGTCGTGGCGGGGACCGGCTCGGACATCTACTCGGCAATCTGCGGCGGCATCGGCGCGCTGCGTGGCCCCAAGCACGGCGGGGCCAACGAGGCCGCGCTCGAAATCCAGAAGCGCTACGCCTCCGCGAACGAGGCCGAAGCCGACATCCGCCGCCGGGTGGCGAACAAGGAAGTGGTGACTGGCTTTGGCCACCCGGTCTACACCGTGGCCGACCCGCGCAACCAGGTCATCAAGGAAGTGGCCCGATCGCTGTCGACGACCGCCCGGTCGATGCGGATGTTCGAGATCGCCGAGTGCATCGAATCGGTGATGGCGGAGGCGAAGCGGATGTTCCCCAACCTCGACTGGTTCAGCGCCGTCAGTTACCACCAGATGGGCGTCCCGACCGTGATGTTCACGCCGCTCTTCGTGATCGCCCGCACCACCGGCTGGAGCGCGCACATCCTCGAACAGCGCGAGGACAACAAGATCATCCGGCCCAGCGCCCGCTACGTCGGGCCAGAGAACCGCCCCTTCATCGCGATCGACAGCCGCCCCTAGCCGAGGAAGCCATGAGCCTTCACGTCTCCACCCACCGACCGCCCTTCGACGCCGTCATGGTGGACATCGTCGATTACGTTGCCCGAGGAGAGCCTTCCAGCGCGCTTGCCTACGAGACCGCGCGGCATTGCCTCCTCGACACCCTGGGCTGCGGCCTCGAAGCGCTCGAGTACCCCGCCTGCACCAAGCTGCTCGGACCGATCGTGCCGGGCACCCTCGTCCCTCATGGCGCCAGGGTGCCGGGCACCTCCCACCAGCTCGACCCTGTCCAGGCCGCCTTCAACCTCGGCGTGATGGTGCGCTGGCTCGACTTCAACGACACCTGGCTCGCCGCGGAGTGGGGGCACCCTTCGGACAACCTCGGCGGGATCCTCGCGACCGCGGACTGGCTGTCGCGCCGCGCCATCGCCGAGGGCAAGCCGCCGCTCACCATGCGCGACGTGCTCACGGCGATGATCCAGGCGCACGAAATCCAGGGCTGCCTCGCCCTGGAGAACTCGTTCAACCGCGTCGGCCTCGACCACATCGTCCTCGTGAAGGTCGCGACCACCACGGTGGTCTCGCGCCTCCTCGGCCTCTCCAGAGAGCAGAGCTTGAATGCGCTGTCGCTGGCGTGGCTCGACGGCCAGGCCCTTCGCACCTACCGCCACGCACCGAACACAGGCTCGCGGAAATCTTGGGCTGCCGGCGACGCCACCGCCCGAGGCGTCCGGCTCGCGCTCATCGCCCGCACCGGGGAGATGGGATACCCGTCCGCGTTGACAGCGAAGACCTGGGGCTTCTACGACGTCTCGTACAGAGGACAGCCATTCGAGTTCCAGCGGCCCTATGGCGCGTACGTCATGGAGAACGTGCTCTTCAAGGTCTCCTTCCCGGCGGAGTTCCACGCCCAGACCGCCGTGGAGGCTGCGATGACGCTCCACGCCGAGCTCTCCCGGCGCGGGAAGAGCGCGGACGACATCGCCCGCATCTCCGTGCGCACCCACGAGGCGTGCGTCCGGATCATCGACAAGCAGGGCCCCCTCGCGAACCCTGCCGACCGAGATCACTGCATCCAGTACATGCTGGCGGTGCCCCTCCTCTTCGGCCGGCTCACCGCGGCGGACTATGAAGACGACGTCGCCGCCGATCCCCGCATCGACGCCCTCCGGGAGAAGACGGTGTGCGTTGAAGATCCGGCCTTCACCCGTGACTACCACGACCCCGAGAAGCGTTCGATCGCCAGCGGCCTCACGATCACGCTGAAGGACGGGAGCGTGCTCCCCGAAGTCGTCGTCGCGTACCCGATCGGGCACAAGCGGCGCAGGACCGAAGGTATCCCGCTCCTGGAGGAGAAATTCCGGAGGAACCTCGCCCGCCGCTTCGGCGAAGCCCAGCAGCGCAAGATCCTGGCGCTTTCTCTGGACCCCGAGAAGCTCGACACCACTGCCGTCCACGAATACGTGGACGCCTACGTGGTGTAGGAGCGCCTGGGGCCGTACCGTGCCCGTGTTTCGAGGAGCCCTTCCCTCCAGCACCTCGGACCCCACAGACGGCCCACCGCGATCCGCCCTTCATGTTCTGCTATGAAGGGGCGGTCATGCTGCCTGCCCTGCTCATCGTCCTCTGCGTCGTCCTCCGCGTCGTTCCCCACCCGCCGAATTTCGCGCCCGTGGGAGCCACGGCCGTCTTCGCGGGCCGCACGCTCAAGCCCTGGATGGCGCTCTCCCTCATCATCGCGGCCATGCTCGTGGGGGACGTGATCCTGGCATCCCTGCACGGCTACCCCCCCGTGAGCCTCGTCACGCCGTTCGTGTACGGCGGCTTCTTCGTGCAGGCGCTCCTCGGCCGCGCGCTGCGCTCGACGAAGGGTGGCGCCGTCGGCGCGGCCCTGGGCGGTTCGATCGCCTTTTTCGCCCTCTCGAATCTGGGCGTATGGGCAGCAAGAAGCCTCTACCCCCACACCGCTGCGGGGCTGGGCGCGTGCTACGTGGCCGCGCTCCCGTTCCTCGGCGGAACGCTGCTCGGCGATCTCGTGTGGACCCTCATCCTCTCGGCGGCATACCGACCCATGGCAGCGCGCCTTGAGTCGCGCCCGCTCTGGGTGCCAGTGTCGACCAAAGAACTCGCTGCCGTGTGACGCCAGACCCCCGCCCCAGGCCCGCAGCCCGCATCTCCCGGAACACCAAGCCCAGGCCCTCGGCCGCGGGTGACCCGGCCGCGCGCCAGACTCCTCCCAAGCGAATCCAGCATCGAATGAACACCGTGGCGTCCTGCCATTCGGGCCGTCCCTCATCCTGGATTCAGCACCCCACCCCCCCTGCGCCCCCTCCGCGCCTCGCTTACCCTGCGCGTCTCGCCTCACCCCCCCCGACCAGGAACGGCCCCCGAATGCGGCATCTCGGCTCTCTCTCCCTCCTCGGCACCGTCCTCGCGCTCGCCACCATGGCCGGCGCGTGCTCCGGCGACGATGGCGATGCCACCTCCGGCGCAGCCGCCAGCTCCGGCGAAGGCGCCAGCTCCGGCGAAGGCGCAGGCCCCGGCGAAGGCGCAGGCACCTCCGTCGACCCCGAGGCCTGTGCGGCCGACCCCTTGCCCCTCCAGAACCCCCGCGCCCACGCCCTCGGCGAGACCTTCTACCTCCCCCGCGTCCTCGACACCGCCGCCTGCGCGGGCCTCACCTGGAAGCTCGCCACCGCCCCCCAGGGCAGCCAGAACGCCGTCCACCCCACCGGCGCCCCCGAGCCCCGCTTCACCCCCGACGCCCCTGGCGCTTACGTCTTCCGCCTCGACGACCCTGCCGCCTCCGAGGTCACCCTCACCGCCGTCGCCCGCACCCCCGCCGAGCGCTTCCGCAACCATTACCTCTCCCCCCTCTACGGCGCCGCCCGCGTCGACGACGAGCTGTGGACCGCCAATGGCGCTTCCTACACCGTCACCCGCCTCATCCCCGACGGCCAGGGAGGCTTCGAGAAGGCCGGCGAGATCCCCGTCGGCGCCTGGCCTGCCGCCATCGCCCACCACCCCGGCTCCCCCCACGTCCTCGTCGCCCAGCGCGGCAGCGACACCGTGGGCTTCCTCCACCGCGAGCGCCTCGTCCTCGAAGACGCCCTCTGGGTCGGCGACGAACCCACCGGCCTCGCCCTCTCCCCCGACGGCACCCGCCTCTACGTCACCCTCGCCACCATGCGCACTGTCGCCGTCATCGACGTCGCGGCCCGCCAGGTCGTGGACCGCATCGAGGTCGGCTTCGACCCCCGCGCCCTCGTCCTCTCCCCCGACGGCGCCCGCCTCTACGTCGCTTCTTACCGTTCCGGCAACCGCATCAAGGACACCCGCGGCACCTACGGCCCCGACGACGATCAGGACATCTGGATCATCGACACCGCCTCTGGCCTCGTCGACTCCGTCATCTCCGGCGTCGCCGCCGACCTCCGCGCCCTCGCGCTCTCCGACGACGGCACCGAGCTTTACGTCGCCGCCACCGACGGCGACCCCGAGCCCACCCAGACCAACCCCACCGCCGAGCCCTTCGTCCACCAGGTCGCCGTCCTCGGCGCCCACCCCGACGCCCCTGGTTACGGCACCGTCCTTCGCCGCGCCGACCTCACCCGTCAGCCCACCTCCACCGGCCCTGTCGTCAACCCTTCCGGCCTCCTCGTCGCTGGCGACCGCCTCTGGGTCGCCTCCGAGTCCTCCGACACGCTCGTCGCCCTCGACCGCCTCACCCTCGAAGAGCAGCTCCGCGCCCCTGTCGGCCCCGGCGCCCGCCAGCTCCTCGCCCTCGACGACGGCACGGGCGGCACCCTCCTCGCCGTCCACGCCCACCAGAGCTTCGAGGTCAACCTCCTCGACCCTGATGGCACCCCCCGCGCTTCCGTCGCCCTCACCGCCGACCCCCGCCCCCCCGCCGTCGCCCTCGGCGAGCGCGTCTTCACCCGCCCAGGCGGCGGCTTCGCCGAGAACCACGCCTGCTCGAGCTGCCACGTCGAGGCCCAGAACAGCGGCATGATCTGGAACTTCGGCCCCAGCATCTGGCACAACGTCCGCCCCCTCCAGCTCCTCGACGCCACGACGCCCCTCGAATGGGGCGCCTACGTTTCCAGCGCCCAGAACTTCGGCTACCAGGGCCCCAGCTCCATCGTCGGCCGCCCTGCCACCGCCGAGGAAGCCGAAGGCCTCTCCGCCTTCCTCAGCTCCCTCCTCGGCGCCCCCCGCGCCACCGGCTGGACCCGCCTCGACGGCAGCTACACCGACGCCGCCCTCCGCGGCAAAGCCCTCTTCGAAGGCAACGCCACCTGCTCCGGCTGCCACACCCCCCCGCTCTACACCAGCCGCGCGACCATCGAGCAAGGCAAGTCCGGCGAGCCCGCCGACGTCCCCTCCCTCTTCGGCGTCTACCGCCACGGCATCTACTTCGTCGCTGGCCAGGCCCGCAGCCTCTCCGCCGCCCTCGACGTCGCCCTCGCCTACGTCGACGTCCCCCTCACCGACGACGAGCGCAGCGACCTCCTCCAGTTCCTCCACGAGCTCACCCCCAAGGGCGCCGCCCCCCTCGCCATCTGGCCCGACATCGACAGCTCCGAAGCCGTCTACCCCGACGTCCGCCCCTCCGTCGCCTTCGCCGACCCCATCGACGACACCCAGGGCAAACCCGCCGCCGACATCGCCGCCGAGTACATCCTCCTGGAGGACGACCAGTCCCTCCGCGTCCCCGGCCACATCGACATCACCGGCCCCCGCCTCGACTTCATCCCCGACGCCCCCCTCGCCCCTGGCACCACCTACCGCCTCCGCGTGCTCGAAGGCCTCCCCTTCCTCTCCGGCGGCGCCCTCTGGGCCGAGCGCTCCACCACCTTCACCGTCGCCCGCCCGGCCATCGCCACCTGGCCCGAAGCCATGACCATGACCATCCAGGTCCCCGGCCCCGGCGGCCAGGTCCTCCCCCTCTCCCTCGCCCTCGAAGCCGCCCCGAGCCCTCGCCCCGGCGGCATGACCCTCCTCGTGAAGCCCCAGCTCTTCGGCGCCCAGCAACGCCAGGCCATCTGGGCCCGCCTCGACAACGACCGCTTCCTGATGCAGCCCTTCGCCTTCCCCGTGAACCCCAGCGGCGTCGCCGACGCCTCCTGGGTCAACGGCACCGTGACCGTGATCGAAGGCGGCGCCGTGGCCGAGGTGAAGGGCACCCTCCGCATCACCGGCCCCGGCATCAACATCCCGGGGCTGCAGTTCACGATCGTCCCCGCCGCGGCGAATTGATCCAGGCCTTGGTTCGAGTCCAGCAACTGGAGCACAGCTCCGCGGTAGTGTGAGAAGCGTGAGCCCTCAAAAGCTCGTGGTTTTCTTTTGTTTTCGGCGGCGGATCGGGGGCTTCTTGGTGCGAGGCATGGGCATGGGCATGTCCTTTCGGGTAGGTGGGTGGGAACCGCAGGGTTCCCCGCCGAAATGGGACATGAAATCGACCGCCAAGATGCGCTTGCGAAATCACGAGGTCTGCCAGAGCCTGTGCGTCTCCCCTCCGTCATGTCGAAGAAGCGCTCCACGAAGACCAGCCGCGCGCGCTCGAAGGCCTTCGCCCGCACAGCGGCGACGCTCGCTGCTTCGCGCGTGAAGCCGGCCGTCTTGGTGAAGCGCGACACGCGCTTCACGGAAGTCATCGCACTCATCGAGGCCGCCCGCGGCCGCGCGTACCAGGCGGTGAACGCGGAGCTGGTCTCGCTCTACTGGCAGCTAGGCGAGTACATCAGCCGGAAGATCGCGAACGCCGAGTGGGGCGATGGGGTGGTCGAAGAACTCGCCACATCCCTCGCCCGACGCTTCCCAGGCCTCCGAGGCTTCACGCGGCCGAATCTGTTCAGGATGCGCCAGTTCTACGAGGCATACCGGTCGAAGCGAAAAGTCTCGGCACTGCTGAGACAATTGCGCTGGACCCACCATCTCATCATCCTCGGTCAGGCCAAGCCGGCCGCTGTCCGCGAGTTCTACATCCTTGCGGCGATCAAGGAGCGCTGGTCCTCTCGCGAACTCGAACGCTAGATCCGCTCCGGCGCCGTGCTTCGCGAAGCGCCGGCCGCGAAGAAAGTCTCACCAGCGCTGAGACAAATTCATCCGAGCGCACTCGACGAGCTGAAGAACGCATACAACCTCGAGTTCCTCTCGCTTCTAGACGGGCACTCGGAGGCCGATCTCCACAGCGCCCTGCTCCGCCATCTCGGTCGCTTCCTCACCGAACTGGGACGCGACTTCTGCTTCGTCGGCTCGCAGTATCCGGTGCAGGTCGGCAACCAGGACTTCGCGATCGACCTCGTGTTCTTCCACCGTGGCCTTCAGTGTCTCGTGGCCTTCGAGCTGAAGGTCGAGAAGTTCAAGCCCGCTGACCTCGGGCAGCTCTCGTTCTACGTGGAGGCGCTCGACCGCGACGTGAAGAAGCCCCACGAGCGCCCTTCCATCGGGGTGCTGCTCTGCGCCACGAAGGACGACGAGGTCGTCGAGTACGCGCTCGCCCGCACGATGTCGCCCACGCTCGTCGCCGAGTACCAGACGTTCCTGCCGCCGAAGGAGCTTCTGCGAGCGAAACTCCATGAGCTGTACGCGCGCCTCACTCCGGACGACGAGCACACCCCCTCCGGGACGCCATCAGCCCGCAAGAGGCACCGATGACCAGTGTGTCACCACCTCCGGCAGCAGCTTCGGAAGAGCCGAAAACGATTCCCCGGGTGAGGTCGACCGGCAAGTCAATTCACAGAGGCGCAGTGAATAGATTGTTGTGACACAAGACTCGACTTGGGCGCCCAATCCAGGCGTC
>NZ_ASRX01000125.1 GCF_000601485.1 Chondromyces apiculatus DSM 436 | reverse complement strand
CGCGGGCGTGGCTGGCGTGGCTGGCGCGGTAGGCGCGGCGGCGCGGCACGCTGGCGCGGAGGCGCGGCACGCTGGCGCTCCGGGCGCTCCGGGCGCTCTGGGCACGGAGGCGACGAGCGTGGAAGCGCGCTCCAGCGTGGAGGCGCGCTCCGGGGAGCCGTCGGAGGACCCGACGTCGGAGACGCGCACGGTGTACGCGGACTCGGAGATGCGGCCCGGGTACCTGGAGAAGATGGCGGGCGCGCCGCGGGTGGAGGGACCGTCGGGCCCCACGTACGCAGAGATGGCCGCGATGGACATGCACACGCCGATCGCGGGGACGTATACGCCGTCGGCAGCGATGAGCGCGGCGTTCAAGATGCAGGGGCACGGGCCCCTCGGGTTGCAGGTGCCGCAGGTGGCGCAAGTGCCGCAAGCACCGCAAGCACCGCAAGCACCCACCGCGGAGCCGTCCTCGCCGCGCGACCTGGGGAGGGCGATGGTGTTCTCCGTGCCGCAGCCCGTGCCGGCGCGGCCGAAGCGGGGCTGGGTGAAGTGGGCCGCGATGGGCATGCTCGGTGCGGCGCTCGCAGGGCTGCTCGTGGGGATGGTCGCGCGCGGTGAGGCGGTGGTGGGCAGCGGGGCTCCGGGGACGGAGGCGCAGGCCGGCAAGCCCGGTTCGGCGGAGCTCCTCACCGGGACGCAGGAGGCCGCCGCGCAGGAGGTGGCGCCTGGAGGCGTGGAGCGGCGAGGAGCGCCGGAGCGCGGGGCGCCGCAGCAGGGAGCGCCGGGGCAGGAGCAGGCGGCGCCGGAGCAGCCGCAGGCAGCGCCGGAGCAGCCGCAGACAGCGCCGGGGGCGCCGGAGCAGGGAGCCTCGGTGCAAGGCGCAGGGGTCCAGGGCGCGGGGGCGAAGGACGCTGCTGTGAAGGACGCTGCTGTGAAGGACGCTGCCGTGAAGGGTGCGTCGGCGAGGACGGCGCTCGTACAGGGCGCGCGTGCGGGTGGGGCGCTCGCGGGCACGGTGCCGACCACGGTCTCGGATGCCCAGGGTGACGTCGGCGCAGGGGCGCCTGCCGAGGGGCCGGCGCGAGGGGTGCCCGCGGGCGCGGTGCCTGCCGCCGGGAGCCCGGAGCAGGCAGCGCCAGAGCAAGTCGCGCCGGCGAACGCGGCTCCCAAGGGGGGCTGAGGACCTCCGTCGCGCAGCGGGGACTCGCGCCTGGACGACGGGGCTCGCGTCTGCACCGGCGAGGGCTCGCGCCTGCACCGGTGCGGGCTTCACCCGGGCTTCGCTTCATTCAAGCCGGGGAGCGCACCTGAAGTCGCCATTGACGAAGGCGCAGTCGTTGCTCAGGCATTGCGCGCTGAGGGTGCAGCTCTCGCCGTCGAGGAGCTTGCAGGTCGCCTGGGCGTCGCACGCCTTGGTGGTCCCGCAAGCGGTGTCGGACTCGCCGCGGGCGTGGAAGCGGCAGGTGGTGAAGGTCTCGAGATTGCACATCTCGCAGGTGCCGTCGCAGGCGCGGGCGCAGCAGATGCCTTCGACGCAGTGGCCGGAGGTGCAGTCGCCGTCGAGGGTGCAGGTGCCACCGAGGGGCGAGGTGCAGCTCCCGGCGCCGTCGCAGAGGCCTCCCTCGCCGCACGGGGTGCCGGTCGGGGTGGGTCCTGAGGGCGTGGGGAGCCCGGCCTGGCAGCTCATGGCCTGACAGGCCTGGGGGTCGAGCGGGTGGCCTTCGCCGAAGGGATCGTGACGACAGTGCCCCTCGGGGGTGCAGGTGTCGGCGGTGCAGGGATCGCCGTCCTCGCAGACGGCGTCGTCGGTGCAGCGCGTGGACCCGGGGGAGGTGGCGCTGTCGCCTGCCTCGCTGGAGCCATCGCCCACGTCGTGGTCGCGGTCCGTGCTGCCGGTGCAGCGGGTGCGGTCGTGGCAGGTGCCGGCGCTGTCGAGCACGCAGCCCTGCAAGGTGGCCGCCGCGGTGAGCAAGGCGGCGATGGTGGTGCTGGACGATCGGTGCATCATGTCCCCTCCCCTCTGTGCGGGCGCGCGTGGGCGAGCCCTGTTCCTCGTGCTCTGGCGGGAGCATGCCCTCGCCGTGTCGTCGGGCAGGGTCCACCACGGGGGCGAAGCGCCTGCGCGGGTCGTGGATCGGTTGTCGAGGTGCAGGCGACGTGGGGCGCTGCGATCAGCGAAAACGATGGGGCGGATTGAGCCCCGGGTGCGAGGTAGCCGTGCCTGGTACTCCGTTCCCCAGGTTCGTCCCTGGTCCTCGGCTCAGCGCGGGGGGCGGTTGGGGCAGCGGCGGCGCTGGAGGAATTGCGGGCGTGAGCACTTGAGGGGGGCTGCGGACGGGGTTGGGGGCAGGAGGTGGGGGGGAGGTGCAGGGAGGGCCAGTGGTGCCTCGGCGGTGTGCGGGGGCTCGAGGGCAGGGAGCTCGGGGTCGGGCTGGAGCGGATCGGCCTCGGCGGTGATGGCGTCTGCGGAGGGCTCAACGGAGGGGGACGGAGCCGGGATGTGGCCGGACACGGAGGAGCCCAGGGCGATGCTTGGCGCGAGGGGGATGGGGGGGGGGCTCAACGCGGGGGAGGCATGGGCGGCAGAGGTCGCGATGCTGGGCCGCAGTGAGCGCCGGGGGGACGGAGTGGGGACCGGACAGCGGTCGGCGTGGCCTTGTGCGTCGGGCTGACGCACGGTGGCCTCGGCGGTGGGTGCGCTGGTGGAGACCAGGACCGAGGTCGTGCTGGCGACGAGAAGAGCAACGACGCTGGAGACGAACACGAGACTGCGCCAGCGTGCGGGATCGCTTGCCGCCTGCGAGGGGAGGGTCGCGCGGCCCTCGGGAGAGGCTGGCTCCACGGCGGGGAGGCTGCCGGTGGACAGGCGGAGGCCAGGGGGCAGAGAGCTGGGTGGCGCCTGGTCGGGGGAGGGGCACGGGATGGACGAACTGTGCGGCAGTTCGGGCAGCGTGGAGGACCGCGCGGGCGCGGAGGGGATCATGGCTTCGCCCGAGGAGGCGGCGACGCCGCGGCGCGTGGAGTTCACGAGGGGATCGGCGTCGCTGCCGAGCATGGAGCCGTGGCTCGGGAAGCCGGGGAGCGGGGACGAGGCAGGCTCGCGGGAGACTGCGGACGCGGGGGATGCCGACGATGCGGGCGATGCCGACGATGCGGGCGATGCCGACGATGCGGGCGAGGCGGCGAGCGCAAAGGCACCGGGCGCGAGGGGGGCGCTGGGGGGGACGTTCGTGTCGAGCGCGGTGGGTACGGCGGGCGCGCGGGGGGTGGGCCGGGCCTGAGAGAGGGGCTGCGCGTCGGCAGGTGCGGCAGTGGACAAAGGCACGGCAGGGTCAGGGAGCATGGACGGCTCGGCGGCGACGCCGAGGGGTGGCATCCAGGTCGCGCGAGGGGAGAGGTCCGGGGCGAAGGAGAGGGGGTGGTGAAGCGCGGCCGGGAGGCCGTGGGCGCCGTCCTCGGGGGTGGACCGGAAGAAGGGGGGGGCTTCGCGGAGCTCGGAGCTGCGGGTGCGCAGGGGGGATGGGCTGGCGAAACCGATGCGGGTCTCGCCGCGCTCGGTGCCGGGGATGGGGGTCTCGGTGGCATGCGGCGCGTGGGCGGCGTGGGCGGCGTGGGCGGCGTGCGCGACATACGCGGCATACGCGGCGTGTCCGGCATGCGCGGCGTGCGCGGCATACGCGGCGTGTCCGACGTGCATCGCGTGGGGCGCGGGAGAGGCGGCGCGGGGCGCGTGCAGAGAGGGCCAGTCGGGGTGGTGCTCGGAGCGGGGGATGGTCGGGATCCACTGGGCGAGAGGGGAACGGGGCTCGCCGAAGAGATCGACGTCGGAGCGGCGCGCGGGCGGCTGGTTCCAGGGATCGCCGTCGCCGACGACGTGGTCGAGGGCGAGGGCGATGCGCTCGGCGGGGCCGAAGCGGTGCTCGCGCTGGCGGTGCATGCAGCCGGCGACGAGGTCGACGAAGCCGGGGGCGACGTGCCGCACGTAGCGGCTGACGAGGGGGATCTGGCCCTGGAGGATCTGCAGGACGATCTCGCTGAAGTTGCCCTGAAACGGGCGCTCGCCGGTGAGCATCTCGAAGAGGACGACGCCGAGAGACCAGAGGTCGGCGCGGAGGTCGACGTCGACGGCGGCGCGGATCTGCTCGGGGCTCATGTAGGGGAGCGATCCCACGGCGTCGCCCGGGGCGGTGCAGGCCGGGTTCCGGCCAGGGGCTGGCTTGCTGACGCCGAAGTCGAGGACCTTGACGACAGGCGTGGCGTCGTCGTGCTCGCGGTGGAGGAAGATGTTCGCTGGCTTGAGGTCGCGGTGGACGATGCCGAGGCCGTGCACGGCGGTGAGGGCAGAGGCGATCTCGCGGCCGATGTGGGCGGCGAGCGCGGGCTCGAGGCGGCGGCGGCGGAGCAGGAGGTCGGCGAGGGTCTCGCCGGTGAGGAGCTGGAGGACGAGGACGGGGTCGCCCTCGGTGGTCACGACGGCGTCGTAGATGTCGACGATGTTCGGGTGGCGGAGGGCGCCGCAGGCGTGGGCCTCGCGCTCGACACGGCGCCTCAGAGCGTCGACGGGCGCGACGATGAGCTTGAGGGCCACCTCGCGGCCCGTGGCCTCGTTGATGGCAGCCCAGACGGTGCCCATGGCGCCGGTACCGAGGTGCCGGAGGAGCCGGTACTTGTCGGCGATGACCGTGCCGGGAGTGAGCGGCACACGGGGTGTGGAGTGCTGCATCATTGCGATCAAAATGGAACCTGTCCGGCGCGCCGGGCTAGCGAAGATCTCCGCAGATCACGCCAGCGCGTTGAGGTTTGTGAGGCCTGCAGGGGTCTCTCGACCTGCGGCGATGTGTGGGCTCGGGTGCCTCCCAGGGGGGCGGCGTTCAGTGCCCGGCACGGCGGCGTCGTGGAGACGCGCCGCGGGGCTCACAGAAGGGTCTGTCGCCGTCGGGTGCCCGCTGGTTAACCGTGCTGCGCTCTGTCCGGGTAGGAGGACCGCGGCGGCTTCGTTTTGCCAGGAGTCCATGGTTCAGGCTGCATGTTAATCAGCCGGGCCGGGCTCGACAAGGCAATGGTCACGATTTCGATTTCAATGATGTTCGGGCCGTTCTGCGCTGCCCGCTGGGCGCAATTTCGTGCGGTCAGGGGTGGACGCGGGGTGTCCGGCCTGCGTGTCCTCTGCCCGCGCCGGGGTCGATGGCGGCTCAGGCCAGGGCGCGGAGGTCCGCGTTTCCCCCACACACAACCACGCCGATGCGCTCGCCGGATCTGCGCGGGTATGCGCCGGACATGAGGGCGGCGAGGGCGGTGGCGCCGCTGGGTTCGGCGGCGAAGCGCAGCTCCTCCCACAATGCGCGCTGTGCGGCGAGAATGGCGTCGTCGGGGATCAGTATCGCGTGCCGCACGTGTCGCCGGGCGACGTCGAATGCGATGTCGCCTGCCTGGGAGGCGCCCAGCGCGTCGACGGCCACGCCGCTGACGGAGACTTTCAGGGGTTTCCCGGCGGAGAGCGCGGCGGAGAGCGTAGGGGCGCGCTCGGGTTCGACGCTCACCACGCTGGCAGCGTCGCCATACCACGATGCAATGCCGGCAATCAGGCCTCCCCCGCCGACCGCGACGAGGACGGTGTCGAGGCCGGGAGCCTGGGCGTCGAATTCACGGCCGACGGTCCCCTGCCCTGCCACGACTTCGGGCTGGTCGAACGCGTGGACTTCGAGGGCGCCCGTCTCGGCGGCGCGGAGCTGGCTCGCGGCGAGGGCGTCCGCGTAGCGGTCGCCGATCTGGGTGACGTGGGCACCGTAGCGACGGAGGCGCTCGACCTTGACGGGAGAGGCGGTGACCGGGACGAAGATCTCCGCGCGGTGTCCGAGGCGCAAGGCGGCGTACGCGACGGCGACGCCGTGGTTGCCGCCCGAGGCCGCGATGACGCCCGAGGAGGGGACCTCGGCGGAGAGCATGCGGTTGAAGGCACCGCGCACCTTGAACGAGCCGGTGTGCTGGAGGGATTCGAGCTTGAGGTAGAGGGCGCCGTCGACCCCGAAGGCGCCGGGCTCCATGCGGAGGACGGGGGTCTCGCGGACGTGCGCGGCGATGCGCTGGGCGGCGTCGTCGATGTCGGCGCGCGTGACGTGGACCCGGGGGAGCGGGCTCGGTGCATCCTGCGGGCTCGGTGCATCCTGCGGGCTCGGTACATCCTGAGGGCTCGGTACATCCAAGGGCGTGTCTCCGGTGACGAGGGCGAAGGCGAAGGCGAAGGCGAAGGCGAAACGTGCTGCTGCGAGCCGACGCGATGCGTCCACCAGGGGGTCTCGCGCGGCGCGCATGCTCACATGCACGAGAAGAAGGGAGCAAGGCGTCAAATTGCCTGCGCGAAAGGGGCGCGCTGACATAGGCTGCCCGCATGATCGGGCTGGTCGATGCGTCCCTCACCTTCCCCACCGTGCTGTTCACGGGGGTGCTGGCGCTGGCGCTGATCTACTGGTTCTTCGTGGTGCTCGGGGCGCTCGACATGGATGTGCTCGGGGGCGCCGATGGGCACGCGGAAGGCGCGCTCGACGGGGTGACCAAGGGGGCGCTGGAAGGGGTGATGAAGGGGGGGCTCGACGGCGTGGCCAAGGGGACGCTGGAGGGCATGGCCAAGGGCGCCGGCGAGGTGGTCGGGGGGGAAAGCGCGCTCGATGGGGAGGGAGGGCTCGCGGGGTTGATGGGGGCGCTGCACCTCAAGCGGGTGCCGGCGACGGTGGCGCTGACGCTGACGGCGACGTTCGGGTGGCTGATCAGCGTGCTCGGGGAGACGCACGCGGCGCCGCTGTGGACCGGGGCGGGGATGCCGGGGTGGCTGTTCCGGGTGGGGCTCCTGCTGGTGTCGCTGCTCGTGGCGCTGCCGCTGGCGTCCCTGGTGGCGCGGCCGCTCGGGGGGCTGTTCGTGACGCAGCGCGCGCAGTCGCTGGCCGATCTGGTGGGGAAGGTGGTGGTGATCTCCACGGGGAGGGTGGACGAGCGCTTCGGACAGGCGCTGCTGCAGGACGGTGGGGCGGGGCTGATCCTGAACGTGCGCAGCGATGCGCCAGGGGTGCTGCGGCAGGGGGACCGGGCCATCCTGGTGAACTGGGACGCCGAGAAGGAGAGCTTCGCGGTGGAGCCGATGGACGATCTGCTGGTGGAGCGGCGGATCCAGCAGCTCGCAGGGGCAGAGCGCGGGGCGAGCGGTGGGGCCGGGGACGGAGCGCGCGGGAAGGTGCCTGGAGACGAGGAGGCGGCGGAGGCGGAGGCGGAGGCGACGGCCGCGGCGGCGCAGGTTGACGAGGAGAAGGCGGGGGCGCGGAGGCTCGGCGAGTGAAGGGGGAGCAGGGCCGAGGGCCTTGCAGGGGCGCCTTCCGGGTCGTGTAGTCTCGTCTCTTTACTTTCGAGGGGTGTGCTTTGTCGGGGAACGTGGAGATCCTGCTGCCGATCGTGGTCGCGCTCTGTCTGGGTGCGGTGTGCGTCGTCGGGGCGCTGCTGGTGATCAAGACCTGCTACCGGCGGGTGCCGCAGGGCAAGGCGCTGATCGTGAACGGGATGGGCGGGGCGCCGCGGGTCACCTTCACGGCGGCGGTGGTCTATCCGTTCTTCCACGAGGCCGAGGCGATGGACGTGTCGGTGCAGACGGTGAAGGTGACGCGGGAGGGCGCGAAGGGGCTGCTCTGCAGGGACAGCATCCGGGTGGACGCGGAGGTCACGCTCTTCGTGCGGGTGAACAGGACCACGGAGGACGTGCTCAGGGTGGCGCAGACCATCGGGTGCGCGCGGGCGTCGGATCCGGCGGCGCTGAAGGAGCTGTTCGAGGTGAAGGTGTCGGAGATGATGAAGACCGTCGCCCGGGAGATGGCCTTCGACACGCTGCTCGCGTCGCGCCAGGCGTTCAAGGACGAGGTGATCACCAGGATGGGTACGGACCTGGGCGGGTTCACGCTGGAGGATCTGGCCATCGACTCGCTGGAGCAGACGCCGATCGAGGCGCTCGACCCGAGCAACATCCTGGACGCGGAGGGCATCGCCGCGATCACGCGGCGCACGACGGTGGAGCAGCTCGCCACGAACACGCTGCTGCAGCAGGAGCGGAGGGAGGTTCTCCGGCAGAACCACGAGACTGACGAGGCTGCGCTCCGTTACCAGCAGGTGCGGGCCGAGGTGGAGGCGAAGCTGCAGCGGGAGATCGCGGTCGCGCAGGCGCTGGAGCAGGACGAGACGGCGCGGGTGATCGCCGAGGCGCGCAAGGCGGCGCGTGATGCGCGCGAGGGGCGCGAGGAGCGCGAGGAGCGCGAGGAGCCTGGCCGGAACACGTGAGAAAGATCGGGGCGTGACGGCGGGAGGGGCAGCGGAGGGGGAACGAGGGCGGGGAGATTCTCCAGGATAGAAGGATCATCCGTGCTCGCGCGGGGGTGCGTGTGGCGCGGGCGAGGATGTTCTGGAGATCGCAGAGTCTGGATGACGCGGCGATGGCGTCTGTGATCTGCACGGCAGAGGTGCGTGCGAAGGAGCAGGCAGGAGCACGTCCTGACGTCGATCGCCAGTCCGTTGATCCTTGATTGAGGACGCATGCCTTCGTGTAGTCTCGCCCTCGTTCAAGCAAGAGGAGACCGCCGTGCCCCAGAGCCTGGAGCAGATTCTTCCGTTCGTCGTCGTCATCGGCCTGGTCGCGCTGGCGATCTTTGGCTCATTGCTGATCGTCGCCAAGTTCTACCGGCAGGTGGAGCAGGGCAAGGCGCTGATCGTCAACACGATGAAGTCGGAGCCCGTCGTCACCTTCACGGGGAAGGTGGTCTACCCGATCATCAACAAGGCCGAGATGATGGACATCTCGGTGAAGACCGTGGAGATCGATCGGCGCGGGAAGGAGGGGCTGATCTGCAAGGACAACATCCGCGCAGACATCAAGGTCATCTTCTTCGTGCGGGTGAACAAGACGCAGGAGGACGTGCTCAAGGTGGCGCAGGCCATCGGGTGTGGGCGGGCGTCGGATCCGAAGACGCTGGAGGACCTCTTCAACGCGAAGTTCTCCGAGGCGCTGAAGACGGTCGGTAAGCGGCTGAACTTCGAGGATCTGTACAAGTCGCGGCAGCAGTTCAAGGACGACATCATCGACGTCATCGGCAAGGACCTGAACGGGTTCGCGCTGGAGGACGCGGCGATCGATTACCTGGAGCAGACGCCGCTCGAGGCCCTCGACAAAGACAACATCATGGATGCCGAGGGCATCAAGAAGATCACCGACCTCACGGTGGTGCAGAACATCCTGACCAACGAGCTCCGTCAGAAGGAGAAGATGGAGATCGGGAGCCAGAACCTGCACGCGGCGGAGGCGCTGTTCACGTTCGAGCACCGGCGCGCGGAGGCGGAGGCGAAGGCGAAGAAGGAGATCGCCATCGCGCAGTCCCGCGAGGAGAACGAGGCGGCGCGGGTGGCGAGCGACGAGCAGAAGAAGACCCTGCTCGTGAAGGAGAAGAACGAGGAGGAGGAGAAGGTCGCGCGGGAGGCGAAGGAGCGAGGGATCGCCATCGCGGAGCGCGCCAAGGTGCGCGAGGTCCAGGTGGAGACGGAGCGGGTGGAGCGGGCGCGGCAGCTCGAGGTCGTGGCGCGGGAGCGCGACGTGTCGCTGCAGCAGATCGCCCGTGAGAAGGACCTGGAGCTGCAGCGCAAGGAGATCTCGGACGTGATCCGGACGCGGATCGCGGTGGAGAAGACGGTCGCGGAGGAGGAGGAGCGCATCAAGGACGTCCGCGCGCTGGCCGAGGCGACCCGCCTGAAGGACGTGACGCGGATCAACGCCGAGGCGGAGGCGCAGGAGCAGCTCGTGAAGCAGCTCAAGTCGGCCGAGGCGAGCGAGGAAGCGGCGAAGTTCCGGGCGCGGGAGAAGGTGATCACCGCGGAGGCCGAGCTCGAGGCGAGCGACAAGGCGACGCGGGCGAAGATCCGGATCGCGGAGGGCGTGCAGGCCGAGGCCGCAGCCGAGGGGCTGGCCAAGGTGCGCATCCGGGAGGCCGACGCGGCGGCGCTGGAGAAGACCGGGCTCGCCGAGGCGCGGGTGGCGCTGGAGAAGATGCAGGCGGCCGCCACGGGCGAGGAGAAGCAGGGGATGGTGCGGGTGCGGGTGCGGGAAGCCGACGCAGCCGCGGTGGAGCGCCAGGGCCTCGCGGAGGCGAACGTGGCGCGCGAGAAGCTGCTCGCCGAGGCGACGGGGCTGGAGAAGCGGGGGCTCGCCGAGGCCGGGGTGGCGAAGGAGAAGCTGCTCGCCGAGGCCGTGGGGCTCGAGCAGCGCGGCCTGGCGATGGCCAAGGCGCGCGAGGCCGAGGCCGCGGCGACGGAGAAGATGGGCCTGGCCGAGGCGACCGCGAAGGAGAAGATGGTCCTCGCCGAGGCGCTCGGGGTGAAGGAGCGGCTGCTCGCAGAGGCCAGCGGTACGGCCGAGAAGGCGGCGGCGATGAAGGCCCTCGACGGGCTGGGCCGGGAGCACGAGGAGTTCCGGCTGCGCCTGGAGAAGGAGAAGGTCATCGAGCTCGAGCAGATCAGGACCCGGGTGGAGGTCGCGCGCGCCCAGGCAGAGGTGCTGCGGGCAGCGTTCTCGACGGCGAAGATCAACATCGTCGGCGGCGATGGAGCGTTCTTCGAGCGCTTCATGAAGGCGGTGACGCTCGGGCAGACGGTGGACGGGGTGGTGGAGCAGAGCTCCACGGTGAAGGGGCTGTTCGAGGACTACCTGACGCGGCCCGAGGGCGCGCCGGCGCCGAGCCTGACCGATCTGCTGGGGCGCCTGGTGAGCAGGTCGACCGATCCGGAGAGCAAGAAGCAGATCCAGGCGATGGCCGACAAGGCGCGCGATCTCGGGCTCGACGAGCTGGGCAAGGCGCCGCGCGCGTAGCTGCTCGCTTCCAGGTAACGTCCACGCCAGGTAGCGACCAACGGGAGCGTAGGGGCCGCAGGCCCCTGATCCAGGGTACGCAGTACCGACCAACGGGAGCGTAGGGGCCGCAGGCCCCTGATCCAGGGTACGCAGTACCGACCAACGGGAGCGTAGGGGCCGTGAGGCCCCTGATCCAGGGTACGCAGTACGTACGCAGCAACGAGGTTTGAACGCCCATGACATCCAAGGCACCGGAGGCGGCGGGCGCCTCTGCTTCGAATGGCGGCGCGGAGGCTCTGGAGGGGGGAAGCTACGAGGTCATCCGTCGACGCCTGCTGGAGCAGGCCGAGACGCTCGGCAAGAAGGCCGAGGCGCTGAACGGAAAGCGCAAGACGACCTTCGGCGGCTCGGAGCTGCAGCTCGCGGCGACGGAGCGGATCCGCACGGAGCACAACTGCGTCCCGCGGGACATCGTGAGCGTGCGGGGCAAGCTCCTCGTGGGCTACCACGTGGTGCTGGGGCTGAAGCACGAGGCGCAGGTGGGGGACGTGTTCGCGCTCCACCGCTTCGGGCAGGGCGCCGAGGGGCACGATTTCGCGCCGGTGCCGCTGGAGGAAGGGGACGGGGGGTTCCTCGCCGATCCGGCGTTCGTCAAGGACTTCAAGGATCTCTTCAAGTACACGAAGGAGACGCGGCTGCTGCAGCTCCGGCGCACGGACACGCGGCTGCTCGCGATCTTCCAGACGGGCGCCACCGAGCGGGACGTGAAGGTGTTCCGGTGGAGCGTCGATGGCTCGGGCCGGATCAAGTACATGGACGCGCGCGGCGAGGGGGACAACGTCCGGCCGCGGTCGCACGACTTCGAGTGGAAGGCGACGACGCGCGAGGATCAGGTGTCGGGGAAGCACCCGCACGTGTCGATCCTCGACGAGATCTACGTGGAGACGGTGGGCGGAGACCTGACCGTCAAGGTGGAGAACAACACCGCGTCGGGGCTCGGGATCTACAGCGAGCCGGTGGAGGACGCGAACCAGGGGCTCGACGACGCGGAGATCCGTTACGCGAAGCTCGGGCCGCTGATCCTGCTGAAGATCAAGCCGTTCCGGGAGCTGAATTACCGCTACCTGGTCTACAACAGCCGGCTGAAGAAGGTGGTCCGGGTGGACGCGGTGGGGCAGGCCTGCCTGACCTTGCCGGAGGACCAGGGGATCGTCTTCCCGAACGGGTATTACCTGCTCACCGGGGAGAGCAAGCGGTTCGACGAGAGCGGGGACGATCTCCTGTTCGAGCGGGTGATCAAGTCGCCGAACGGGGAGGACGTGCTCTACGTCTTCCACCGGGTGTCGGACGGGAAGTACGTGCTGTTCCCGTACAACGTGATCCGCAAGGAGATCGCGACGCCGATCCCGTGCCACGGCTACAGCCTGTTCGACGACGGGAAGATGGTGATCTTCCGGTCGACGGACGAGGCGACGCGCGTGCACCCGATGCAGATCTGGCAGACGCCGTTCATGACTGCGGAGTTCGCGGCGTCGGTGCCGACGGACGGGTCGTACCTGGCGAAGGTGGGGAACCCGGACCTCGTGCGGGGGATCTCGGACGCGCTGAGCCTCAGGCGGCTGTGCGTGTCGGATCAGCCGACGCGGATGACGTACGAGGACGTGATCAAGACGTGCGACCGGATGGTCGACGCGTACTACTGGCTCGGCCACGCGGAGGCGGGGGATCTCGGCGGGAGCGTGCGCGATCTGCGCAAAGTGGCCGAGAGCATCATCGACGAGTTCGAGAAGGTCGAGGCGATCCGGGCGCGCGCGAAGCAGTCGCTGGCAGCCGCAGAGGAGGCGCAGAAGCAGGTCCTGTCGGGGCTCAGGCCGGACGACCTGCGGAGCGTGGACGCGTTCATGCAGGCGCTGACGGCGCTGCGCAAGCAGCGGGGGCACCTGATCACGCTGCGCGAGCTGAAGTACATGGACCTCGGGCGGGTGGACGCGCTCGAAGCCGAGGTGGTGGCGCGGTTCGAGGAGGTGAGCGCGGCGGCGGCGGCGTTCCTGCTCGGGGACAAGGCGTTCAAGCCGCTGACGGATCGCCTCGGGGCCCTGGTCGGGCAGATCGAGGCGGTGAAGAAGTCGAGCGAGATCACGCCCTTCAAGGCGGATCTCGACGGGGTGAACGACGGGCTGTCGCTCCTCAGCGAGATCGTGTCCGGCCTGAAGGTCGACGATCCGACGGCGCGGACGCGGATCCTGGAGGGGGTGAGCGAGGTGTACGCTCAGCTCAACCGGGCGCGGGCGATCCTCAACGCGAAGACGCGGGATCTGCGGGGGTCGGAGGGGCGGGCCGAGTTCGGGGCGCAGTTCAAGCTGTTCGGGCAGAGCGTGGCGAGCGCGGCGGCGGCCTGCGACACGCCGGAGCGGTGCGACAGCGAGCTGTCGAAGCTGCTCGTGCAGCTCGAGGAGCTGGAGGGGCGGTTCGGGGAGTTCGACGAGTTCCTGGCGGAGCTCGCGGCGAAGCGGGAAGAGGTCAACGAGGCGATCGGGGCGCGGCGGCAGCAGCTCGTGGACGAGCGGCAGCGGCGCGTGCAGAACCTGGTGGGGGCCGCCGACCGGATCCTGCAAGGGGTGGTGCGGAGGGCGCGGGGGTTCGCGAACGCGGACGAGCTGAACGCCTACTTCGCGACGGACGCGATGGTCGCGAAGGTGCGCGATCTCGCGGGGGAGCTGTCGAAGCTCGGCGACTCGGTGAAGAGCGACGAGGTGGAGTCGCGGCTGAAGTCGGCGCGGCAAGACGCGCTGCGGCTGCTCCGGGACCGGGAGGATCTGTTCGAGGACGGCGCGAACGTCATCAAGCTCGGGCGGCACAAGTTCAACGTGAACACGCAGCCGCTGGAGCTGACGCTGGTGCCCCGCGAGGGGGCGATGGCGCTGCACCTGACGGGGACCGATTTCTTCGAGGTGATCGAGGACGGGGCGCTGAACGAGGCGCGTGATCTGTGGGACCAGCAGCTCGTGAGCGAGACGCCGGAGGTGTACCGGGGCGAGCTGCTGGCGGTGTCGATGCTGGAGGACGCGGAGGCCGGGCGAGGCGGGCTCTCGCTGGGGGCGCTCAAGGCGGCGCTGATGACGGTGACGTCGGAGGCGGGGTCGGCGGGGACGGGCGGAACGGGCGGAACGACGAGTACGGGGACGAAGAGCGCGGCAGGTCCGAGCGAGGGGCTGCTCGCAGCGGTGCGGGCCTACGCGGCAGAGCGGCACGACGAGGGGTACGAGCGCGGGGTGCACGACGCGGACGCGGCGCTGATCCTGGAGAAGCTGCTGGGGTTGATGTCGACCGCGGGGCTCTTGCGGTACGCGAGCGGGGCGCGGGCGCTCGGGTGCCTGTGCTGGGCCGCAATGGGGGCACCGGAGCGAGAGGTGACCCACCGGAGGGCGCGGAGCCTGGGGCGGCTGCGGGCGCAGATCCTGGAAGGGGTGAAGGGCGGGCCGCGGGTTGCGGGCGGGGGCGGGGGCGGCTCAGGGCGCGGGACGGCGCTCGGGGCGTTCGCAGGGGAGCTGGAGAAGGCGGTGGAGGCCGCGGCGAAGGCGTACGAGGTGACGGCCAGCAAGGGAGAGGTGCGGTTCGCGGCGCGCTACCTGGTGGAGGAGCTGTCGGCAGACCACCCGCGGTTCGTGACGAGCGCGGGGGCGATCGCGCTGCGGGATGCGCTGCTGGGATACCTGGACCTGGGCGGGGGGCGCGGGGCGCTGGAGGAGGATCTGCGGCAGCTCGAGGCGCAGCCGGCGGCGCAGCTCGCGCTGGCGCTGGCGTGGGTGGAAGCGTTCGTGGAGAACGATCCGGAGCGGGCGCACCTCGGGCACCTGGCGCGCGAGGCGGCGGTGGTGCTGGTGACGGAGCGGAAGCTCGATCGGGAGCCCAGCGCGGCGGTGGTGGAGGCGCGGGTGGAGGGGCTGCTCGGCCAGCACCCGCGGATCAAGGAGCGGGCGCTCGCGCTGCGGCTCGACGAGGTGCTGGGGCGGGTCGGCGAGATGATGCGGGAGCGGGTGCCGCGCTACCGGGCCTACCGGCGGCTGCGGGGGGAGATCGTGGAGCGCGAGAGGCGACGGCTCCGGCTCGACGAGTTCTCGCCGAAGGTGCTGACGTCCTTCGTGCGCAACCGGCTGATCGACGAGGTGTACCTGCCGCTCATCGGGGCGAACCTGGCGAAGCAGCTCGGGGCCGCGGGGGCCGGGAAGCGGACGGACCTGATGGGCATGCTGCTGCTCATCTCGCCGCCCGGGTACGGCAAGACGACGCTGATGGAGTACGTGGCCAGCAAGCTGGGGCTGGTGTTCATGAAGGTGAACGGGCCGGCGCTGGGGCACGAGGTGACCTCGATCGATCCCTCGGAGGCGCCGAACGCGACGGCGCGGCAGGAGGTGGAGAAGATCAACCTGGGTCTGGAGATGGGCAACAACGTGATGCTCTACCTCGACGACATCCAGCACACGAACCCGGAGCTCTTGCAGAAGTTCATCTCGCTGTGCGATGCGCAGCGGCGGATCGAGGGGGTGTGGGGCGGCAAGACGCGCACCTACGATCTGCGGGGGAAGAAGTTCTGCGTGGTGATGGCGGGGAACCCGTACACGGAGTCGGGGGCGCGGTTCCAGATCCCGGACATGCTCGCGAACCGGGCCGATACGTACAACCTGGGCGACATCCTGGATGGCAAGGAGGCGATCTTCGCGCTGAGCTACCTGGAGAACGGGCTGACGTCGAACCCGACGCTGGCGCCGCTGGCAGGGCGAGAGCCCGCGGACGTGCACAAGTTCATCAAGCTGGCGCAAGGTGAGGAGGGGGCGTCGACGGACTTCAGCCACGCCTACTCGGCCGCGGAGGTGACCGAGGTGGTGGAGGTGCTGCGGCGGCTGTTCAAGGTGCAGAAGGTGCTCCTGTCCGTGAACCAGGAGTACATCCGGAGCGCGTCGCAGGAGGACGCCTTCCGGACCGAGCCGCCGTTCAAGCTGCAAGGCAGCTACCGGAACATGAACAAGCTGACCGAGAAGGTGGTCTCGGCGCACACGGACGACGAGATCGAGCGGCTCGTGGACGACCACTACACGAGCGAGTCGCAGACGCTGACCAGCGGCGCAGAGCAGAACCTGCTGAAGCTCGCGGAGATGCGGGGGCGGCAGTCGGCGGAGCAGAAGGCGCGCTGGGAGGAGATCAAGAAGGGCTTCCAACGGGTCAAGCGGATGGGGGGGAAGGACGACGATCCGGTGGTGCGGGTGACGGGGACCCTGACGATGCTGGCCGAGCAGCTCGAGGGGATCCGCGGGGCCATCGGGGGTGCAGTGGCGGCGAGCCAGGAGGGGGCGAAGGCCCGGGAGCTGAAGGGCTGGCTGGAGCCGGAGCTGCACCGGCTGTCGGCGGCGATGCGCTCGCTGGCGCAGCCGAAGGTGGACGTGCACGTGGAGACGGACAGGTCGGTGTCCGAGGTGGTGGCGCAGTACCTGTCGCTGGTGGAGCAGACGGTGACGCCGCTGGCAAAGTCGGCGACGCAGAGCGCGCTCGGGGTGCGGGCCGTGGAGAAGCACCTCGGAGAGGTGGAGGAGCTGGTGCGGTCCCTGGACGAGAGGCTGAAGGAGGCGCTCTCGCGAGGGAAGAGCGGGGGTGCGCCACCCGCGCCGCGGTTCGAGGCGAAGCTCGGAGGGAACAGCCCGGCGAACTTCTACCAGGCAGGGCCCGCCGAAGACGTGGTCGGGCACGGGGGGATCTTCGTGCCGACGCACCGGACGCCAGCGCGGGGGTCGACGGTGGCGGTGCGGATCCCGTTCCCCGATGGGCGCGCCATCGAGGTGATGGGGGTCGTGGAGTGGGCTCGGGGGGCCGGTGGAGAAGGCCCGCCAGGGTTCGGGGCGCGGTTCGTGAAGCTGTCGGCCGAGGAGCGGACGCTGATCGAGGAGTACGCGCGGGAGCGGGCGCCACTTCGCTACGACGCCTGAGCGAGAGGGCGCACGCAGCGCAGGGGGCGCGCGGCGAAGGCGCGCGGCGAGGGGGCCCGGTGAGGGAGGCGCGGCGAGGGGGAGTGCCCGGTGAGGCGGGGGGCGTATCATCGGGCGCGTGAAGCCGGGTGACGTCGTGGGGGGGCGTTTCGAGGTCGAGACGCTCGCGGGAGCCGGGGGGATGGGGAGCGTGTACCGGTCCCGCGACAGGCTCACGGGGGAGCCCGTCGCGCTGAAGGTGCTGCGCGTGGACAGGCGCGCGCCGCTCGACAGGTTCGCCCGGGAGGGTCAGCTCCTGGCAGAGCTGCAGCACCCGGGGGTGGTGCGGTACGTGGCGCACGGTCGGGCAGGCGATGGGCCGCCGTACCTGGTGATGGAGTGGCTGGAGGGGGAGGACCTGAAGGCGCGGCTCGGGCGGGGGCCGGCGCTGTCGGTGGACGAGGTGGTGGCGCTGGGGCAGCAGGTGGGGGCCGCGCTCGGGGCTGCACACGCGCGGGGGGTGGTGCACCGGGACGTGAAGCCCGGGAACCTGTTCCTGGCAGGGTCGGACGTGCGGCGGGTGAAGCTCCTGGACTTCGGGATCGCGCGGCTGCTCGATCGGGACAGCGCGATCACGCGGGCGGGGATGGCGCTGGGGACGCCGGGGTACATCGCTCCGGAGCAGGCCCGGGGCGCAGAGGACGTGGGGGCGCAGGCCGACGTGTTCTCGCTGGGGTGCGTGCTGTTCGAGTGCCTGGCAGGGGTGGCGCCGTTCCACGCGGAGGACAAGGTGGCGGTGCTGGCGAAGATCCTGCTGGAGGAGCCGCCGAAGCTGCGGGCCGTTCGGCCAGACACGCCCGAGGCGCTGGAGGCGCTGGTCGGGCGGATGCTGGCGAAGGAGCCAGGGGAGCGTCCGGTCGATGGGGATGCGGTGGCGGCAGCGCTGGGGAGGCTCGCGGGAGGTGGAGAGAGGCGGGCCGAGCGCGGGGTCGCGGGGGGCGGGGGGGTCGCGG
>NZ_ASRX01000124.1 GCF_000601485.1 Chondromyces apiculatus DSM 436 | reverse complement strand
GACGCCTGGATTGGGCGCCCAAGTCGAGTCTGGTACCATGGCCCGCGAACCTCAGACGCGCTCCTTCGTGTTGTGGTGATTAGCGGTCAGTCTATCACACCTGGCATAGACCCCCGTGCTTTGCTGCATTCATGGGCGCCGCTCTGGTGGGAACGAGGCAGTGCATCATCTGCCGACACAAACGCCGTGCTGAGATTGAAACAGCACAGGCGGGAGGGGTCGACGCACTCGTCATTGCCCAGCGTTTCAACGTCACCAAGAGCGCGCTCCGTGGGCACGCAACCCATAAGGCTGGGGAAGCGGGGAGACCTGAGCATCAAGAGCCCCCCGCAAAGCGCCCTCCGAGCGAGGATGAGGGAGGGGGCAAGCCGGAACTCAGGGCGGTAGCTAACGTCCGGGGGCGGTGTGAGGCGCTGGTCGAGAAGGTCGAGACCCTGATCGAGCGGGCCGACTCCGACGAGAACATCTCCTGGCGGGAGCGCGCGGCGCTCATCGTGGCGGCGAAGCAGGTCCTTGAACTGCTCGGCCGGCTCACGGGGGAGATCGGGCCCACGGCCGAGGTGACGATCGTGGACTCGCCGCGTTGGAAGCGGATCGAGGGAGCGATCGCCGGAGCCCTCGCCTCCTTCCCCGAGGCAGCGGCAGCCGTGTCCAAGGCGCTCGCAGAGCTGGAGGCGGCGTGAGCGGGTCGCCCTGTCGCGCCCTCCTCTGCTGGGCTGGAGCCGCCGCCCTGGCGAGCGCCGCGGTTTCCGCGGCGCTCGGGGAGGAGTGGCAGGTTTCCTTGCTTCGGGGCCTGCTGGGGGCTGCTGTCGCCGCAGCCCTCCTCAGCGAGGGGGCGCGATGACGAAGCCCATCGCGGAGCGCGTGGCAAAGCGGGCACGGCGTCCCCGGGTCACCATGGCCGGAACACTCTCGGCGGCGATCCTCGCTGCCTCGGCGGCGTCTCAGCGCATCGCGTGGCCCTCGGAGCGGTATCAGGCCGCGCCGGGGCGCTTCTTTCGCGAGGTGCTCGGGGTCGAGCCCTGGCACAAGCAGGACGAGGTGCTGGAAGCGCTCGTCCCCGAGCGAGCGCGGGTGTCGGTCAAGAGCGGGCACAAGGTGGGCAAGAGCAGCCTCGGGGCCGGTGCTGCGCTCTGGTTCTACTGCAGCTTCCTCGACGCCCGGGTGATCATGTCGTCGGTCACGGACCGGCAGGTGAACCAGATTCTGTGGCGGGAGCTGCGGATGCTCCACGCTCGAGCGCGGCACCCGATCGACGGCCACCTGCACGAACTCGCGCGGACCGGCTTCAGGTCCGCGGACTTTCGGGAGGTGGTGGGCTTCACGGCGAAGGAAGCGGAAGCGGTGGCCGGAATCTCGGGCCGCAACCTTCTCTACATCCTCGATGAGGCGAGCGGGATCCCCGACGCCATCTACGAGGCGGTCGAGGGCAACCGGGCCGGCGGCGCGCGGGTGCTGATGCTCGGCAACCCGACACGGGTGGAGGGGGAGTTCTTCCGGTCGCACAGCGACAAGCGCGAGTTTTACCGGACGTTCACGATTTCGAGCGAGGAGTCCCCGAACGTCCGTGAGGGTCGGGCGGTGATTCCGGGCCTCGCGACGCGCGAATGGGTGGAGGAGAAGCGGCAGGAGTGGGGCGAGGAGTCGGCGCTCTTCCAAGTCCGGGTGCGGGGCAACTTCGCGCGCCAGGACGCGAGCACGGTGATCCCCCTCTACCTCGTTGATGAGGCCGAGGAGCGCTGGCACGAGGTGGCCGCCGAGGGGCGCCTCCATGTGGGCGTCGACGTGGCGCGCTTTGGGGATGACGATTCGGTAGCCATACCCCGCCGCGGCTGTAAGGCGCTGGAGGTGGTGGCGTGGCATGGGCTCGATGAGCAGACCCTCGCCGCCCAGGTGGTGCAGGTCGTGCGGCGGCATCGCTCACCGCGGGAGCAGAAGGCCGCGGTCAAGGTGGATGCCTGTGGCGGGATCGGGATCCGGGTGGTGGGTCACCTCCACGCCTACCAGGAGGAGATCGAGGTCATCCCGGTCAACGTGGCGGAGCGCTCTCGGCTCCCGGGCGAGTTCCCTCTGCTCCGTGACCAGCTCTGGTTTGCGCTCCGGGATTGGCTCAAGGACGGCGGGGCCATCCCCGAGGATGCCAAGCTCGCGGCCGAGCTCGTTGCTCCGAGGTTCGAGTTTGACCTCCGCCAGCGCCGCAAGGTGGAGTCGAAAGACGAGCTGCGTAAGCGGCTCAAGCGCTCGCCGGACCGCGCCGATGCCCTCGCCCTCTGCGCCTGGGAGCCCTTGGTCTTCCAGCCTCCTGCGGAGGACGAGGACTTCTCCCGGGAGGACGACCGCGCCCACGCCTTCGACGCCTACGGCGGGAGCGGCTTCGACGCCTACGCCTCCATCGGCGGGCTGGGAGGCTGGCGATGAGCCTACGAGCTGCCCTCATGGCCCTGCTGGGGGTCGAGGCCGCCCAAGCCCAGGGCGAGGCCCAGAAGCGCGCCCAGACAGCCGCGCAGGCCCCTAGGAACGCCGACGAGGATGACGAGGAGAGCCTGTGGTCCCGCTGGTGGCGCCGACCGCCGCCGCCGCCCACCATCACGCGCTGGTACCTCGCCGACCTTGAGAAGGCGATCCACGAGGCCGACGCCGGGGACCTGAGCCGAGCCGCACAGCTCTGCAAGGCGTTGCTGCGGGATGGGGTCCTCCGCGGAGTGCTCTCCACCCGGACGGGGGGCCTTGTGCGGCTCCCTCGCCGGTTTTCTGGGGAGCCCCGGGTCGTGGCTGACCTCTGCGGGCAGCAAGGACGACGAGGCGTTGTCGAGCGGAGGGGTCTCGCGGGGGCACTTTTAACCTGCTTGCTGTTGACAAGGATCCCCTCGGCGCAGGGCGGAGGCGCTGCCTCGTTCAAGGGGATTCCCCTCCCCGTGCTGTGCTGCCCCGGTCCCGAAAGGGGCTATGGGATCGATGGAGTAGGGGCTTCTGGCAGTAAGGACACGACCAGGCGGACATAGGGCCGCTGCGGTTCACGCTGGTGATGGCTGCTGGAGCTAGCATTGGCGCTGAGGCCTGAGGCGCCAGGGCATCGGCGAGCCTTGCCGTCGCGACCGCCTCCGCGCCAGGTGCCACGGTCCAAAAAAAGATGCCCCCAGGGCACGCGTCGCTCCGAAGAGGTGTGACAGGGGGACCTTGTGCCAATCGAGCGCCGTGGCGTCGAGCGGAGGGATGGTGCTCAAGCGGCAAGCCACCTTGCCCCACACAGCACCGGGGGTTGCGCTCAGACGTGAGCTTTCTTACGCGCTGTTATCGGTTGAAATAACGTAGCTTTTCATACGAATCCCTGGGCGCGGGCAGCGACTACACTCACTCACCCCCAGAAGTCCGAAGCGCGCTCGAGCGTCTTAACAATTTGTTATGGGTTGAAGTAACGTAACATTTCTCACAGATCCGAACCTCAGATGTCGTGATCCCGCGGGTTTTGCGCATCAGAGAGCGGAGTGTATCTCTGGGATGACACCCGACCCCCGGGGCATGGGGACGCAAAATTGGATTGACCAGAGACGAAACCATAAGACAGACTGCAAGCACCCAGCGGCCCTGCGTGACGGCTTAGCACCGTCGGCTCGGGGCTTCGCTGTCGTTGTCGTTCCACGTAATCCCCCATTGCAGGAGGGATGTTGTCAATCTCGTCGATGGCAAGCCAGCGCCAGCACGCGCACTGGAGAGTCCGCGTCCGCGGTGCCACACCCTTTCGTGGAGCACGAGAGGATGCGAGGCGCGTCGGCTCGCCTCTGGCTGCGCTCGTGCTTTACCCGTTCGTCATGACGTTACCAATCCACGCTCCCCTTCGAGGGCCATCATTGCCATGAACAAAGATCTCACCGAGCAGACGTTCACTCTTCACGCACGCATTGTCGACTCCAGCACTTCGGAAGGTATCGCCGGGCTCGCCGTGGAAGGCTGGATCCGGGGGTTGAGCCACGACGAGTTCGTCGCGGCGGCCACGACCGATCCGGATGGTTACTTTGGCTTCGAGGTTCCGCAGGCGACGCTCGCGCAGGTCGTCGGCGCGGGGCCGGCGGCGCTCTCCTTCAGGATCTTCAGCGAGCAGCGGCTGTTGCTCGACACCGCGACCACGCTCCAGTGGCGCGTGCGCGAGCCTGTGACGTCCCTGTGCATCCCCGTCGATCGCAGCGCACCCCCGGGAACGGAGAGGCCAGCGTTCTGGAGTGTGAGGGGGCGGCTCACCGATGCCAATGGCAGGGCACTGCCAGGCAAGCGAATCAGCGCCAAGGATCGCAACGTCGGTCTGCCGGAGAAGGTGCTCGGCGAGGGCACGACGGACTCCCAGGGGCGCTACCGGATCGCCTATGACGTCGACCAGCTCGGACGCGCGCAGAAACGGCGCCCAGACCTCGTGATTCGCGCCGTCGACAACGCCACAGGAAAGGAGCTGGCGTCGCGTTTCGTCTGCCAGGCACCTCCGAGGGCTGCCGTCGATCTCTCCGCGACCGAAGTCACCCAGGTCGTCTCGGAATTCGAGCAGGTCGTAGCCGCGGTGGACCCCCTGCGTGGAGGGGTCCTGCCCGGCGATCTCTCGGAGAGTGACGTGGATCTGATCGCGTGCAGCGCCGGCATCGACCGCGAGCGTGTCCGCCTCTTCGCCCTCGCGCACCGCATGGCCGAGGGGAACCGGGTCTCGCCGGCGGGCTATTACGGTCTGCTGCGCTGGGGGTTGCCCGAGGAGTGGTCGCGCCTGGTCCTGGCGGGCCGGGGGGGCCACCGGCGAGCGCTCACCTGGGCGGTGAAGGAGAGCGTCATTGCTGCGCTGAGCGGGGTGGCCATCGACGAGGTCGTCGATGAACTCGCCGAGCTTGCCGCCGGGGTTGCGCTCGAGGTCAGGACCCCGGGCGCTGGCACGGTTGGCGATCTGCTGGCCACGGCGCTGCCGGACGCGGGCGATCAGCAGCGCTTTCTGCGGCGCTACGTCATGCACGAGGGGCGCATCTCGGCGCTCTGGAGCGCGCTGGGCGACGGGCAGGAGTTTTCGGAGGGCCAGATCTCCAAGCTGCAGCGGGCGTTCCAGCTCGGGGCGCTGGTGCGCCACCACCTGCCGCTCTTCAAGAGGCTGGAAGCCGACCTGGAGGCGTCGACGTTCCAGTCCCTGCGCGAGCTGGCCAAGCTCGATGAGGGTGACTGGATCGCCCTCCTCAAGGACGACACGAAAGGTCCCCCCATCGGCGCGCCCGCCGGGGTGCCAGGGGCCACGGAGGACGAGCGCCTCGGCAACTATGCTTCCGTGCTCGCCCAGAGCCTGGAGGTTGCGTTTCCTGGCGCGGCGATCGCGGGGCGCCTGGGCGCGGCCCCGCCGGTGCTCTCGGACGCCCTCGAGATCCTGAGCCGCACCCCCGAGCTTGAGCTGGGTCAGGTGCGCATCGCCGACTACCTGGAGGCGCATCCGGAGATCCTCACGGGCGTGGGCAGCCCGACCGTCACCGTCGCGCAGCTCAAAGGCTTCGAGCGGCTCCACAAGCTGACCCACGCGACGGCGGAGATCAGCGCCCTCGTGGAGAAGGGGCTGGACTCGGCCCAGAGCGTGGTCCGGCTGGGACGCGCCCGCCTGAGGCAGCTCCTGGGGAGCGAGCTGACGCCGGGGCGCATCGACGCGATCTTCAGCGCTGCGCGCCAGGTCACCGCCTCCTCGCACGCGATCGCGGCGCGTTACCACGCGGCGTTCAACACGGTGCCGGCGCATGTCCTGCCCACGCCTGCGCCGCCGAGCGCAGGGCAGGTCGCGAGCTGGCCGTCGCTCTTCGGCTCCCTCGACTTCTGCGCCTGTGGCCACTGCCGCTCCGTGTACGGGCCGGCGGCGTATCTGGTCGACTTGCTGCAATTCCTCCACCGGCAGCTCGTCGAGCAGCAGTCTGCGGCCACCTGGACCCACTTCAGCATCTTCACGCAGCAGAACGTGCAGTTCACCGCGAGCCAGTCGGCGCGCGATGTCCTGCTGGTGCGGCGGCCCGACCTCGCCAGCATCGAGCTGACCTGCAAGAACACGGACACGCCGCTGCCCTACGTGGACCTGGTGAACGAGATCCTGGAGTACGCGGTGGCCAACACTGCGCTCACGCCGGCGGTCGCGTTCCCCGAGCACATCGCCACCGAGGGGACGGCGGCGCAGCTCGCGTCTCAGCCGCAGCCTCTGGCTCCTGCCAAGCAGGTGGTCCAGGACAAGGCTTACCAGCTCCTCGCCGAGAGCCCCTACCCCTGGAGGCTGCCTTTCAACATGGGCCTGGAGGAGGCGCGCATCTACCTCGATCACCTGGGCGTCCCGCGGGCGCGGCTGATGGAGGTGCTCGACCGGAGCGAGGAGGGAAGGCCGATTACGCCGCCCTCGTGGGCGCTGACGCTCGAGCGCCTGAGGTTGTCGGAGGCCGAGGCTCAGCTCCTGACGGGCACGTCTCCCATGCCTTGGTGGACGCACTGGGGGCTCCTGGAGACGGGGAACGCGCTCGAGGACCCGACCGGCGCGAGCGCAAGTCCGATCCAGGGGACCTGGGTGGCCGTCCTCAAGCACGTCGCGATCCTGATGCAGCGGTCGGGCTTGAGCTACGACGCGCTCAGCGCGGTGCTCGCCACCGACTTTGTGGATCCGCTTCCCAAGGCCCTCACCATCGAGGCGGCTCCGGGCGCGGACCCGCTCACCTGCAAGCTGGCCGAGCTGCGCATCCCCGCGCTCGACGCCGTGGCGCTGGACAGGCTCCACCGGTTCACCCGGCTGCAGCGGGCCCTCGGCTGGACGGTCGCCGAGGTCGATCAGGCGCTCTCCACGTTCGGAGGGAGCATGGATGCCCAGCTCCTGGTCCACCTCGCGGACGTGGTCCGCCTGCGGGAGGAGGTGCAGGTGCCGGTCCTGGAGCTGCTCTCCTGGTGGGGGAGGATCCAGACGCGCACGCCGATCCCCGAGGAGCGCCCTCTCTACGAGGGCCTGTTCCTCAACAAGGCGGTCACCAATCCTGTCGATGCGGCCTTCGGTTTGAACAGCGAGGCGACGGACCTCGCGGCTCCGGTGGGGCTCGCCGAGCACACGCCCGCGCTGCTCTCCGCGCTGCAGTGCTCGCAGGCCGAGCTCGACCTTCTCACCAGGAGCGACGTGGCCGCGGCGCTCCACCTCTCACCCCTCGTCGCGACGACGCAGCTCGGTCTCGACGACCTCTCCAGACTCTTCCGCGCCGTCTCCATCGCGCGCGCGCTGAACTTGCCACTGACGGATCTGCTCGTGCTGCGTGAGTTCTCGCACCTCGATGTGCTGCAGGCGTCGACGCCCTGGCAGACGCGCCGCTTCGTCGCGGCCGTGCGGGAGGTCGCGGCGTCGCGCGTCGGGGTCGCGCAGCTCGATGAGTTCCTGCGCCACGGCACCCCGGCGGCGACCGGCACGGCCTCACCCCTCGCTGCGGTGGACCTGTTCCTCGACGATCTGGAGGCTCGCCTCGAACAGCTCCAGAAGGATCTCGTGCCGTCCAGCGATGAGCCTTCTCCTCTCCCCAGGGCGCGGGCCCTGGTGCTGGAGCGGCTCGGAGGTGCGCTCAAGGTGGACATGGCCACGGCGGAGTACCTGTCTGTGAAGGTCCTCCGGGCTCCCGCGAGCAGCACGCGGCCTGTACTCTCCATGTTTCTCCACGGGCTGGATGGGGAGACGGTCCCCTCCAGAGCAGAGGCCCGTCTCGCCTTCCTGCGCCTGGAGAAGGTCGCCTCGCTGGTCACTCCGTGGAAGATCTCCCTGGAGGAGCTGCGCTGGATGGTCGCCCCCGAGCAGGGCACGCCGCTCCTTCCCCTCGACGGGCTCCCAGGCGCGTACACGCCCGCGAGCGAGACCCTCTTCCGCGCGTGGCTCACGCTGGCGCGGCTGGTGCGCCTGCGCGACACCCTGCCGGCTGGCAAAGGCGCGCTGGCCGACCTCTTCCGGATGGAGGCGGCGCTCTCGCAGGGGGAGGGGGGGCCAGGGGCGGGAGGCAGCGCCGCTCAATCACCCGAGCTGATCGCCGCGATCGCCACCTGCACGGGCTGGTCTCTGCCGGATGTGGCGTCCCTGTCTGCGAGGTTTGCAGACCTGACCCTCGGCGAGCGCCTGCTGCGGATGGAGACCGCCTGTGGGGGCCTCCGGCGTCTCGGTGTCACCGCCGAGACGGCCGTGGGCTGGGTGGACGCGGAGACGACGCTGGAAGCGGCCCGCGCGACTGCGCTCGAGGTGCGCAACGCGGTCAAGGCGAAGTACGACGAAGCCCGCTGGGACACCCTCGCGCGACCGCTGCGTGACGTGCTGCGTGAACGGCAGAGGGACGCGCTCGTGGGGTATCTCCTCTGGAAGCATGGCTACGCCGACCAAAGCCGCCTCTTTGCCGAGCTGCTGGTCGACGTCGAGATGAGCCCTTGCCAGCTCACTTCGCGCATCGGTCAGGCCATCAGCTCCGTGCAGACCTTCGTGCAGCGTTGCTTCCTCAACCTGGAGGCGCACGTGACGCTCGACGAGGAAGCGGCGCGTGAATGGACGTGGATGCGGAACTATCGGGTGTGGGAGGCCAACCGCAAGGTCTTCCTCTGTCCGGAGAACTGGATCGAGCCCGAGCTCCGGGACGACAAGACGCCGTTCTTCGAGGCCCTCGACAACGAGCTGCTCCAGAGCGATCTCGACGAGGTCAGCGCCGAGAAGGCCTTCTCCGCGTACCTGGTGAAGCTCGACCAGGTCGCGCGGCTCAAGGTCACCGGCATGGTCCGGCAGAGGGAAGGGAGCGGCAAGAATGCGCTGGATGTCCTTCATGTCTTCGCGCGCACGCCCAGCACGCCGCACGTGCATTTCTACCGCCGCCGCGCGGGCGATGAGACCTGGTCGCCGTGGGAGAAGATCGAGCTCGACATCCAGAGCAATCACCTGATCCCCGTCGTCTACGAGCGCCGGTTGCTGCTCTTCTGGGCCACCCTGGAGAAGAAGCCGAGCGCAAACCAGGACGCCAGCATGGGCAGCATGGATACGCCGGGCAGGCCTCCCCAGCTCGACCTGCTCATCAAGCTCGCCTGGTCCGAGTACCAGAACGGGAAATGGACGGCACAGCGGTGGGTGGATGCGCCAGCCGTCAGGATGTCGCTCGGAATGCTCGAGGAGCTCTTCCCGGAGGAGCACTTCTACTTCCGGGCTTACAGCCCGCTCCAGCTCTTCGGCGGCAGTCCACCCCAGCTCGTCATCGAGTGCCTGCGCAAGGCCATCGACAACGAGGCGAGCCCGACCCTGGCCATGAGCAGACGACTCGGCCAGTTCGTGCTCTCGGATTGTCGGGGGCGCTGGGCGCTCCAGGGTCCCACGTCAACGATGTCGCTCCGCGTTCGGCAGCCTGGTCACGCGACGCGGGACGGGATGGCCATCGTCCAGGAGGGTTACCGGAACGATCAACGGCTCCACGTGCTCGCCGGTCGACTTGAGCCCGGAACGCAGAAGAACCTCGGGGAGGACGGTGAGCAGATCGCCGTGTTGAACGCGACGCCTGGCATCTTCAGGATCCTCTTTCCCAACAGCTACGAGGACTTCCTGTCCCAGGATGTCTTCTTCTACGAGGACGACCGGCGGAGCTTCCTGGTCACACCGAAGAAGGAGAAGGTCAACCGCTGGGTCTTCAAGAGCGAAGCCAGCCTCGACATGGTCCCCTTCCTCTGGGACGACGACACGTTCCGTCTCGAAGAGCCCGAGGTCGGCCCGCTCCCCCAGGGCGAACCTGGCAGGGGCCTCGAAGCAGCTTTCAGCGCCTCCTCCCAGAGCGCGCAGATCCTGAGGAGGTGGGCAACGTCCACCCCCACGGTTCTTCATCTCCCGGCCACCACGCTGAAGCAGCGCTTCAAGTTCGAGCCCTTCTATCACCCGTACGTATGCAGCTTCATCAAGCAGACCAATCGCTATGGCCTCGAGGGGCTCCTCGACTGGTCGAAGCAATCCTCGCCGCTGCAGCTCGCCAGGAAGGAGGACTTCGCGGAGCGCTACCAGCCCACCGATGCCGTCGCCATGCCCTACCCGCTGGAGGACGTGGACTTCTCGCTCACGGGCGCGATGAGCCTCTACAACTGGGAGCTGTTCTTCCACGCGCCCTTGCTCATCGCGGATCGGCTGAGCAAGAACCTGCGCTTCGAGGAGGCGCAGCGATGGTTCCACACCATCTTCGATCCGACCACGGGCTCGACGGCGCCGGCTCCGCAGCGCTTCTGGAAGGTGCGCCCGTTCTTCGAGAACGTGGATCTCGCCGCCATCGACGAGCTTCTCGCCGGCGAGGTGGAGTCGCTCTCGCTTCAGATCGAAGCCTGGCGGCGCGACCCGTTCAACCCCCACCACATCGCGCGTCTGCGTCCTCTGGCCTACCAGAAGACGGTCGTCATGAAGTACATCGACAACCTGATCCGCTGGGCAGACCATCTGTTCCAGCAGGATACCGTCGAGTCGACCACCCAGGCGATGCAGCTCTATCTGCTGGCGGCCGAGATCCTGGGGCCGCGACCCCAGGCGATTCCGAAGCGCGCAGAAGCCGCGCCCAAGACGTACCGCGAACTCGAGCCGCTGCTCGATGACATGTCCAATGCCCTCGTGGAGGTCGAGGGATGGGCTCCTCCGGGGACGGGCTCCACCGGCGTGGGCGAGGACGATCAGGCCGAACCGTTCGTCATGCCCAGCGTGCTCTATTTCTGCATCCCGCCGAACGATGTGCTCCTCGGCTACTGGGACAGGGTGGCGGATCGGCTGTTCAAGCTCCGTCATTGCATGAACATCGAGGGGGTCGTGCGGCAGCTCCCCCTGTTCGAGCCGCCCATCGACCCGGCCCTGCTCGTGCGCGCTGCTGCGGCGGGGGTCGATCTGTCGACGGTGCTCCAGGACCTCAACGCTCCTGCGCCGCTGCATCGCTTCCAGCTGCTTCTTCAGAAGGCCAACGAGCTGGTCGCGGAGGTGAAGTCGCTGGGTCAGGCCCTCCTGGCGGCGCGCGAGAAGCGTGACGTGGAGGCCCTCTCGTTGCTGCGCTCCAGCCACGAGCTCCGGCTCCTCGACGCCATGCGCCAGGTGAAGCAACGCCAGGTGGCGGAGGCGCAAGAGTCGCTGCTCGCGCTGCGCAAGGCGCACGAGGCGGCGACGATGCGGCACCAGTTCCACCGCGATGTGGCGCGGATCAATACCTGGGAGAACGCGCACCTCACCATGAGCGGGGCGGCGGCTGTCAGCCAGGCCATCGTGCAGGCAACCCTGTCCGGTACTGCCGGCCTCTACGCGGTTCCGACCGTGACGACAGGTGGCGCTGGCGCGATGGCCTCTCCCGTCACGGTCGCGACCACGGTGGATGGTGACAAACTCGGGAACTCTTCCGAGGCGGGCGCAAAGGCCGCGAACATCGGCGTGGCCCTGCTGCGCGACAGTGCCGCGATGAGCGCGACGGTGGGCGCCTACCAGCGGCGCTGGGACGACTGGAAGCTTCAGGAGAGGGTCACGGGCCGTGAGCTGCAGCAGATCGACAGGCAGATCGCGGCCACGGAGATCCGGCTGGCCATCGTCGAGAAGGAGCTCGACAACCACGACATTCAAGCGGAGCAGTCCCGAGAGGTCGCGGACTACCTCCGCGACAAATTCACCAATCGAGAGCTCTACGACTGGATGTCGTCACAGCTCGCGACCCTTTACTTCCAGTCGTTCCAGCTCGCTTATGCGCTCGCAAAGCGGGCCGAACGGGCATTCTGGTTCGAGCGGGGTCTGGAGCCCTCCGGCGCCTCCTCCTACATCAAGTTCGGTCACTGGGACAGCCTGCGCAGGGGGCTCCTCGCGGGGGAGGCGCTCGGCTTCGACCTCAAGCGGCTGGAGATGGCCCATCTCGAGCATGACAGGCGGGAGCTGGAGCTGACCAAGCAGATCTCGCTGCTGCAGCATGACCCGGCCGCGCTCATGGAGCTGAAGACAGAGGGCATCTGCACCATCACCCTGCCGGAGCAGCTCTTCGACATGGACTTCCCAGGGCATTACCTGCGCCGTCTGAAGAACATCAGCCTCACGCTGCCGTGCATCGTGGGGCCCTACGATAGCGTCAACTGCACGCTCACCCTCGAGTCGAGCAAGGTGCGATCCGTCATCGGTAGTGTGGACGCGGACGGCTACCTGGCCCAGAACCCTGACCATGTAAAGGACAGGTATACGCCGGTCACGTCGATTGCCACCAGCCACGCCCAGAACGACAGCGGGCTCTTCGAGGTCAACTTCCGGGACGAGCGCTACCTTCCCTTCGAGGGGGCAGGCGCTGTCTCGAAATGGCGCCTGGACTTGCCGCACGACTGCCAGGCTTTCGATGTCTCCTCCCTGTCCGATGTCATCATCCACGTCCGTTACACGGCACGCGACGGCGGTGATGCGCTTGCCCCCGCAGCACGAGGAGCACTCGGAGCCTGGCGGAAGACGACGGCTCATGACCCGCTCGCGAAGCTGGTCAGCCTCCGGCATGACCACCCGCGCGCCTGGCAGGCCTTTCTCGACCCTGCGGGGCCCTTGCAGCTCGAGTTCGGCCTCGACCACGAGCAGTTCCCCCATCCGCTTCGGGGCAAGACGCTGAGCATCCACCGCGTCGACCTGTATCGGGTGCTCAAGCCCCAGAAGACGGCGACGTTCAGCCTCGAACTCCTTCTCGGGGGCATGCCCCCTGGAGCGCTGGAGCTTCCTGCTGGAGGCACGGGCATCACCATGGATACCCGAGGGTGCTCGGCTTCGGTTCCCTCCGCGTGGACCCTGTCCGCGCTCCCCCTGACGCAGCCTGCAACGGCGACATCCCTTGCGGACGAGCTTCAGGATGTCGTCGTCATCGTCCATTACACCGCGAGCTGAGAGGCAATCCCCATGAACTCTCGAAGCTTCAAGGATGATGCGCAGGTCCAACCTGCACCCAGCGCGGCCTCCGGCACTGCAAGCGGAGGCAGCGAAGGCGCCAGGCCCTCGCCGCGCGCGATGGCTCCGGTCGCGCCTCCCTCACCGTCTCTGCCGAAAGGGGGGGGCGCCATCCGTGGCATTGGTGAGAAGTTCACCGTCAGCCCAGCGACGGGCGCAGGCGCGCTGTCCGTGCCCATCGCCATCAGCCCAGGTCGCGGCGGCGTGCAGCCGGACATCGCTCTGTCCTACGACTCCAGCACCGGAAATGGCCTGTTCGGTGCCGGCTGGAACCTGTCCGTTCCTCGGATCACGCGCAAGACCGACAAGGGCCTCCCTCGCTACGAGGATACGCAGGAGTCGGACACGTTCGTTCTCTCCGGTGCCGAGGATCTCGTGCCCGTTCCTGACGCCAGTGGCGCGCTCACGCCCACGGTCGATGGGGACGAGCTCGTGCTGCGTTATCGCCCACGGACCGAGGGGCTGTTCGCGCGTATCGAGCGGCGAACCCAATCGCCCAGCGGTCGCACGTACTGGAAGGTCACGACGCGCGACAACGTCACGAGCTTCTATGGTCGGTCGGACGGGGCATGCATCGCCGATCCGAAGACCCCGGCAAGGATCTTCTCGTGGCTCCTGGAGGAGACGCGCGACGACCGGGGCAATGTGATGACTTACGCGTACAAGCAGGAGGATCTCACGGGGGCGTCGCGGGCGTCGACGTACGAAGCGCATCGCCATGAAGGCCTCTCCCCGGAGGCAAACCGGCACCTCAAGCGCATCTGCTATGGCAACGTCACGCCAGGCGATACGGCGACGATGCTGTTCGAGGTCGTCTTCGACTACGGGGAGCACGACGAAGCCGTCCCGACGCCCGAGGAGATCCGGCCCTGGGCGCGGCGGCCGGACCCGTTCTCGTCGTACCGTGCAGGGTTCGAGGTGCGCACTGGGCGCCTCTGCCGGCGGGTGCTGATGTTTCACCACATGGCGGAGCTGGGCTCCACGCCCTGCCTGGTGCGCTCGACGGACTTCACCTACGACGACGACCCGGCGCTCACCAAGCTCACGGCGGTCACGCACTCAGGCTACATCCGCGCTCCCGGGGAGGTCGCCTACCAGAAGAAGTCGTTTCCTCCGGTGGAGTTTGGCTACTCGAAGCCCGAACTCGATACCTCCATTCGCTTCCTCGACAGGGAGAGCACGCGCGATCTCGCCGGGGCGCTCCAGGGCTCGACGCAGTGGGTGGACCTCGACGGTGAGGGCCTCCCGGGCTTGCTGGTGAGACAAGCTGGCGCGCTGTTTTACAAGCGCAACCTGGGCGGTGGGCATCTCGCTCCGGCGCATGTGCTGCCCTCGAAGCCCTCGCTGGCCTCCAGCGGCTTGCAGGTGATGGATCTCGATGCGGATGGGCAGAAGGAGATGGTCTTCTTCGAGCGGCCCGTGGCGGGGTACTTCGACCGCACCGAGGACGGGTCCTGGGCGCCGTTTCAACCCTTTCCAGGCCAGCCCATCCTCGACTGGTCCGACCCCAACCTGCAGTTCGTCGATCTCAACGGCGATGGCGCCGAGGACGCCCTCATCGCGCGTGGGAGCACGCTGCTCTGGTATCCCTCGCGGGCCAAAGGTGGGTTCGAGCCGCCGGTGACGCTCACTGCGCCTCGGGATGGGGAGCGGGGGGCCGCGCTGCTGTTCACGAACGGGCAGCACACGGTCTTGCTGGCCGACATGAGCGGCGATGGGCTGAGTGATCTGGTCCGGATCACGAACGGGAACGTGTGCTACTGGCCAAACCTCGGCTACGGGCGCTTCGGGGCGAAGGTCGTCATGCATGACGCGCCCTGGTTCGACCATCCGGACAAATTCGATCCGCGCCGGGTGCGGCTGGCGGATGTCGACGGGTCGGGGACGACGGATGTGCTCTACATCCGGGGGGACGGGATCTGGCTTCACCCGAATCAGGCGGGCAATGGGTTCGGTCCTGCCGTCGAGCTGCCGCGGTTGCCGGACCATAGCTTTCACTCCAGCATCCATACGCTGGATCTGCTCGGCACCGGCACGGCGTGCCTGGTGTGGTCGAGCTCTTTGCCTGGCTTCGATGCCGCGCCGCTGCGTTATGTCAACCTGCTGGGTGGCAAGAAGCCGCACCTGCTGACGTCGGTCAAGAACAACCTGGGGCTCGAGACGCGGCTTCAGTATGCGCCCTCGACCAAGTTCTTCCTGCAGGATCGCGCCGCCGGGAGGCCGTGGGTGACCAGGCTGCCGTTTCCCATCCACGTGGTCGAGCGCGTCGAGCGGTATGACCGTCTCAGCCGGGTGCGCTTCGTGTCGGAGTACCGCTACCACCACGGCTTCTACGATGGGGAGGAGCGGGAGTTCGGGGGCTTCGGCATGGTCGAGCAGGTCGACACCGAGGCGTTCTCGGCGGCGCGGGGAAAGGGGCTGTTCCCGGAGGTGGCCGCGACGAACGAGGGCCTCCTACCCCAACCCCCGGTGCTGACGAAGACGTGGCTGCATACGGGGGCGTGGCGCGGGGGCCCCGCGATCAGTCGGCAATACGAGGAGGAATACTTCTCGGACGGGCCGAACGACGCCGAGCCCCGCCTGCCGGACACGATCCTGCCGGAGGACCTGGCGGACCTGACCGCCGACGAGATGCGCCAGGCCTGCCGGGCCCTGCGCGGTCAGACCCTGCGCCAGGAGGTCTACGCGCTCGATGGCTCGCCGGAGGAGGACACGCCCTACACGGTGGTGGAGAGCTGCCACGCCGTGCGCCGGGAGCAACCTGCGCAGGGCAAGACGCCGGCCGTCTTCCTGGTCTCGCCGCGGGAAGCGATCTCGCTCTACTACGAGCGTCACCGCTCCGGGGGCAACCTGGACCCGCGCGTGACGCACGCCTTCACGCTCCAGGTCGATGAGTACGGCGTCGTGCGCCAGAGCGTCGCGGTGGCCTACCCGAGGCGCCAGGGCCAGAGTGTGGTGGCGGCGCAGGCAGCCCAGAGCGCGCTGTACGTGACCCTGACCGAGGTGGAGGTCGTCCACCTCGCGGCGGCCGCCGAGGGCTACCGCCTGGGCATCCCCACCGCCACGCGCACCTACGAGCTCCACGGCCTCGCCGCGCCCGCTGCAGGCGTCTACACCTTCGAGGAGATCGACGCGGCCGTTTCCGAGGCGCACATGACAGCCGCGCGACCCTACCAAGACTGGTCTCCCCCCGCGGAACCCGCGGAACCCCCGGAAACCTCGTCCCCCGTACGCCGCCTCCTCAAGGACGTGCGCGTGCGCTACCAGGACAGCGCCGCCCTGCCGGCGCCCCTCGACCTGGGCGAAGTCGACCTGCACGCGCTCCCTTACGAGAGCTACCAGCTCGCCTTCACCCAGGGCCTGATCGACGACACCTTCAACGACGGCCAGCCGCGCGTCTCCTCGGCGCTCCTGAGCGAAGGCGGGTACGTCCAGCTCCCGGCCACACCCGGGTGGTGGATCCCCTCCGGGCGCCAGCTCTTCGACGACGCGCACTTCTTCCTCCCCACCTCGTTCCTCGACCCCTGGGGCACCGCCACCACCGTCGACTACGACGCGCACCACCTGCTGGTCACGCGCACCGAGGACGCGCTCGGCAACGAGGTGGTCGTCACCAACGACTACCGGGTGATGTCCCCCGTGGAGATCACCGATCCCAACGGCAACCGCACCGCCGTGCGCCTCGACGCGCTGGGCATGGTGGTCGCCACCGCGGTGATGGGCAAGGCGGGGAGCCAGGACGGCGACACCCTCGACGACCCCACCACCACCCTGGAGATCGACCTCTTCCGCTACCTGAACGCCGGCAAGCCCAGCGTCGTCCACGCCCGCGCCCGCGAGACCCACGGCGACCCGAACACCCGCTGGCAGGAGAGCTACACCTACTCCGACGGCTCCGGCCGCGAGCTGATGCGCAAGGTCCAGGCCGAGCCCGGCCTCGCCCCGGTCCTCGACGCCAACGGCGACCCCGTGCTCGACGGCGGCGTCCTGCAGATGGCCATCGCGCTCCAGCGCTGGGTCGGCACCGGCCGCACCATCGTCGACAACAAGGGCAACCCCATCAAGCAGTACGAGCCCTACTTCAGCCGCACGTCCGAGTACGAGGACGACGAGGCGCTCGTGCACTGGGGCGTGACCCCGGTCCTCCACTACGACCCCCTGGGCCGGCTCGTGCGCACCGACTTCCCCGACGGCTCCTACGCGCGCGTCGGGTTCACGCCCTGGTCGCAGACCTCCTGGGACGCCAACGACACCGTGCTCGAAGACGGCAACCTCTGGTACGCTGCCCGCCAGCCCGGCGCCACCCCCACCCCCAGCCTCGCCGACCAGCGCGCCGCCGATCTGGCCGCAGCTCACCACGACACGCCCTCCGTGGTGCAGGTCGACCCGCTCGGGTGCGCCGTGGTGAGCGTCGCCGAACTGGAAGAAGACATCCAGCTCTTCACCACGACTACGCTCGACCTCGAAGGCAACCCGCGCGTCATCAAAGACGCCCGCGGCAAGGAGTGCATGGTCCACACCTTCGACGTGGCCGGCCGCAAGATCCACCAGCACAGCATCGACGCCGGCACCCGGTGGATGCTCCCTGATGTGCTCGGAAATCCGCTTCGTGGATGGGACAGCCGCGGCCATACCCTCCGGACCACGTACGACGTGCTCCGGAGACCGATCGAGCTGTGGATGCAGCAGGGCACCGACCCGGAGGTGCTCGCCGAGCGCACCGTCTACGGCGATGGCGTCTCCGATGCGGCGTCCTTCAACCTGCGCGGCAAGGTCTACCAGCAGTACGACGGCGCCGGGCTCGTCACCAGCACCGGCTTCGACTTCAAGGGCAACCCGCTTGGCAGCACCCGCACCCTGGCAATTGACTACCAGAACCAGCTCGACTGGGCTGCGACGCCGGCTCCCACCCTGGAGACGGAGACCTTCACCAGCACGGTCGCTTACGACGCCCTCAACCGGCCCATCAGCATCACCAAGCCCGACCAGAGCGAGACCCGGTCGACGTACAACGAAGCCGGCCTGCTCGAAGCCGTCGACGTCCGGCTGCGCGGAGCCTCCACTTGGACCTCCTTCGTCGTCGACATCGATTACAGTGCCAAGGCCCAGCGTGAGCGCATCGCCTACGGCAACGACGTGCTCACCGAGTACACCTACGACCCGCTCACCTTCCGCCTCACCCGCCTCAAGTCGATGCGCGTCGCGGACAGCGTGGTCCTGCAGGATCTGCGCTACACCTACGATCCCGTCGGCAACATCGTCCTCATCGACGACAAGGCCCAGCAGAGCCTCTACCACAACGGCCAGCTCG
>NZ_ASRX01000123.1 GCF_000601485.1 Chondromyces apiculatus DSM 436 | reverse complement strand
GCGGCGGGCGGAGCGGCGGCGGGCGGAGCGGCGGCGGGCGGAGCGGCGGCGGGCGGGGCGGCGGCGGGCGGGGTGACGACGGGCGGGATGACGGCGTGGTGGGCGGCGGCGTCCTGGGCTGCTTGCACGAGCAGGGCGCGCAGGGGGTCGGGGGCGAGCACGGTGGCGGCGCGGCCGAAGGAGAGGAGCCAGCCGACGAGGTAGTCGAAGCCGGGGGTGGCGAGGGTGAGGACGATGCCGTCGTCTTCCGGCTGCTCGTCGACGATGCCGAGCCACCACTCGCGCTTGGCGCGGTCGGCGGAGAGACGCGCGAACTTGATGCGGGCGCGGAGGTCGGGGGCAGGGGTGGTGGCGCGGAGGTGCTCGGTGAGGTCGAAGTCGTCGCGCGGGGCGAAGGTCTCCCGGAGGGCGGTGACGTCGCGCATGCGGTCGGTCCGGAAGTCGCGGTAGTCGCTGCGGGTGCGGCACCAGGCGATGAGGTGCCAGCGGGCGAGGTAGTGGATGAGGGCCATGGGCTCGACGGCGCGGGTGGTGAAGCCGGGCCGGGCAGCGCACTCGTAGGTGAAGGTGACGACGCGGCGTTGGGCGAGGGCCTGCTGGAGCAAGGAGAGGTCGGCCTGGGGAGGCTCGGGGGCGCGGGCGAGGGTGGTCATGCCGCGATCGAGCCTGGCCATGCGGTCCTGGAGGTCGCGGGGGAGGGTGGCGCGGATCTTCAGGAGGGCGGCGTGGATCTGGGTGCGGAGGGAGGGGTCGGCGAGCTGCTCGACGAGCATGCCGCCGGTGACGAGGGCGCTGGCTTCCTCGGGGGTGAAGCTGACAGGGGGCAGGTGGTAGCCCTTCACGAGGGCGTAGCCGACGCCTGCCTCGGCGGCGATGGGGACACCGGCCTCGCCGAGGGCGGCGAGGTCGCGGTAGATGGTGCGGACACTGAGGCCGAAGTGGCGGGCCATGTCCTCGGCGGTGGCGACGCGGCGGGACTGGAGGAAGAGGATCAGGGCGAGGAGGCGGTCGACGCGGTTCACGGGAGCGAGAGTAAGGTGCGGGGGACGCTCAGGGCTCGCGGGGGGTGTCGGGCTGCGCGAGGGCGAACTTGGCGATCTCGTCCTTGCGCATGAAGACCACGCCGGGGTGCTTCTGGGCGTAGTCGATGAAGTCGGAGAGGGCTTTGACACGGGCGGGGGTGCCGGCGATGCGGTCGTGGGTGCTGATGGACATCATGCGCCGACGGGTGGCGGCTTCCTCGTAGAGCACGTCGAACTCGGCGCGCAGCTCCTGGGCGAAGGCGTCGGCGGTGAGGGCCGGCGAATCGAAGCGGACGATGTCGTTGTTGCGGAGGGTGTAGGGGACGACGGCGAAGGGCTTGCCGCGCACGGTGGTGAGGAAGGGCTCGTCGCGGCTCACGTCGTCGATGTGGTAGATGAAGCCGAGGTCCTGGAGGATGGCGAGGGTGTTGGGGGTGCCGCGCATCCAGAAGGCGTTGAAGCCGACAGGGCGGGCGCCCGTGGCCTTCTCGATGCTGCGGATGTTCTGCTCGTAGGAGGCGCGCTCTTCCTCGGGGGTCATGGAGAACTGGGGGGTCCAGGTCTGGCCGTGGGCAGCAGCTTCGTGGCCGCGGTGGACGATCTCGCCGGCGAGCTGGGGGTGTAGCTCGACGGCGCGGCCGACCATGTGGGAGGTGACCTTGACGCGCTTGCGGGTCCAGAGGTCGAGGAGGCGGGGGATGCCCTCGTTGAAGCCGTAGGCGTACCAGGTGGCGGTGGGGAGGTCGGGGTACTGGGGGTCGAGGGGCGGGAAGGGGCCGCTGGCGCCGCGGTCGGGCTGGGCACCGGCCTCGAACTGCATGGAGACGGAGATGACGAGGCGAGCGCCGTCGGGCCAGAAGGTGCCGCGCGAGGCCGAGGCGCGGCGGGGCGCGGGGGGCGGCGGGGCGCCGGCAGGAGAGGCGGCGCCGGCGGGAGGCGGGGCGCAGCCGGCCACGGGGACGAGGGAGAGGGCGCCGAAGGCGGCAGCACCGAGGAGGGCGCGGCGGCGCAGGAGGGTTCGCTCGATCCGGTCGGGTCTCATGGGTCCCTGGCAGTCGTAGAGGATGCAGCCCCGGGTCGAAAGGGCTCGGGGGAGCACTACACTCGTGCCCCGGAGGCACGGATGGATCGCGAGGCGCTCTGGGACATGGTGGTGTTTCGCGAGGTGGCGACGCGGGGGACGCTGTCGGGGGCGGCGCGCGCGCTGGGGGTCACGCCGTCGGCGGTGAGCAAGCAGGTGACGCGGCTGGAGGCGCGGCTCGGGGTGCGGCTGGTGCAGCGGACGACGCGGAGCCTGCAGCTCACGGCGGCAGGGACGCGCTACAAGGGGCACGCGGAGCGGCTGCTGGTGTCGCTGGAGGAGGCCGAGGCCGATGTGCAGGGGGAGCGGGACATCCTGCGGGGGAGGGTGCGGGTGAGCGCGCCGACGATGCTCGGGCAGGAGATCGTGGCGCCGATCGCGGCGCGGTTCCTGGTGACGCACCCGGAGGTGGAGGTGGAGCTCGATCTGTCGGACCGGCTGGTGGATCTGGTGGCCGAGCAGGTGGACCTGGCGGTGCGGGTGGTGCCGACGATGGAGTCGAGCGGGCTGTCGTCGCGGCGGCTGGGGATGACGGAGTGGCACCTGGTGGCGAGCCCCGCCTACGTGGCAGCGCGGGGGATGCCGGCCTCCGTGGGCGAACTCGCGGCGCATGCGTGCCTGGAGCTGTCGCACGCGCAGGACAGGGGGACGTGGGAGCTCCAGGTGCGGGGGCGGGCGACGCGGGTGCTGGTGCAGGCGCGGCTCCTGTCGTCGAGCATCGGCGCGCTCCACCGCTGCGCGCTGGAGGGCGCGGGGATCGGGCGCTTCCCCGAGTACCTGGTGCGCAAGGATCTGGAGGCCGGGAGGCTCGTGCGGGTGCTGCCGCGGGTGGTCTCGTCGCGACGTCCGGTCTACGCGCTGCAGCCGACGCGGGCGTTCGTGGCGCCGCGGGTGCGGGCGTTCGCAAGCTTCCTCGCCGAGCAGTTCCCGCGAACGCTCGCGCAGCACGGGGAGCCATGAGGCGCAGGTGGGATCCGGGAGCAGGCGACGGCGGGAGAATTCTGCAGCGTCCTGACACGCAGCATTGTGCGGGGGATGGACGTCGCTCGATGCACGTCTGGCAAAAGGCCGCGAGAGGTCACGATGCTGACAGGTGGGCCTGCACGGCTCCGTGACGGCATCGGTGGGTGTCGCGGGGAAGATGGGTTGCCCTGTAAGCTCGCGCCGTCCTCGGCGGGGATGTCGGGGGCGAAGGACAGCCATGAGCATCGACCTCATCACCATCTCGTCCAGTGCTCTGCCCGAGACCACGCAGGTGGCGGGTTTCCGCGCCGTCGAGGCGATCTCGCGACCGTACGAGATGGAGGTCTTCCTGATCGTGCCGAGCGAGGGGCTGGAGCTGACCGACAGCGTCGGGGCGAAGGTGCGGCTCGTGGTCGACAGGGAGACGGACCGGCTGCCGCCCTTCTATTTCTGCGGGGTCTTCGCGTCGATGGAGGTGCTGCACGAGCTGGACGGGCGGGCGCTCGTGCGAGGCGTGGTGATGCCGAAGCTGTGGGAGCTGGGGCTCTCGGTGCACAGCCGGATCTTCACGAAGATGAGCGTGCCCGAGATCATCGAGGCGGTGCTGCAGGACAACGCGCTGTCGTCGGACACGTACCAACTGCGGCTCGGCAACTACCCGAAGGAGGAGCACGTTTGCCAGTACCGGGAGAGCGATCTGGCGTTCCTGTCGCGGTGGATGGAGCGGGAAGGGATCTTCTACTTCTTCGAGCACACGGAGGAGGGGGAGAAGCTCGTTCTCTGCGACGACAAGTCGTACGACGAGGATCCGGTGGGGCAGCCGGTGCACTACCGGCCGCAGGTCGGGGCGGACATGTTCGCGGGGGACTCGTTCCGGTCGTTCCGGGCGCGGCACGCGACGCTGCCCGCGGCGGTGAAGCTCAAGGACTACAACTACGCGAAGCCGAACCTGGACGTGTCGGGGTCGGCGAGCGTGAGCCCCGTGGGGAGCGCGGAGGTGAGCATCTACGGGGACCGGTTCTTCTCGCCGGGCGAGGGGAAGCGGCTGGCGAAGCTCCGGGCCGAGGAGCTCTTGGCGCGGGAGCTGACGGTGCAGGCGACGGGGACGCGGTTCCACCTGCGGGCGGGCTACGTGTTCGAGGTGGACGACCACCCGCGGCCGGCGTTCAACGATCGCTACCTGGCCACGGAGGTGACCCACACCGGCAACCAGGCCATGGCGAGCCCGCACTTCCGGGCGGTGGTGGACCTGCACCAGGAGGAGACGTACCTCTGCGAGGTCACGGCGATCCCGGCGAAGACGCAGTTCCGGGCGGTGCGGGCGACGCCTTGGCCGCGGATCTACGGGTTCGAGAACGGGACGGTGGATGGGCCGGCCGACAGCGAGTACGCGCAGATCGACGATCAGGGGCGCTACTCGGTGAAGTTCAAGTTCGACGAGAGCGCGCTGAAGAACGGGCTGGCGTCGACGTTCGTGCGGATGATGCAGCCGCACGGGGGCGGGATCGAGGGGTTCCACTTCCCGCTGCGGAAGAACACGGAGGTGGTGTTCAGCTTCCTCGGGGGTGACCCGGACCGGCCGGTGATCAGCGGCGTCGTGCCGAACGCGGTGACGCCGAGCCCGGTGACGAGCGGCAACCACACGAAGAACGTGATCCAGACCGGAGGCCGGAACCGCCTGGAGCTGGAGGACCTGTCGGGGCAGCAGCGGGTCACCATGTCGACGCCGCACGAGAACAGCTACATCCGCATGGGGTACCCGAACAAGGGTCACCAGATGATCGTGCAGACGGACAAGAACACGTTCCTGAACGCCGGTCAGAACTTCGACCTGAGCGTGGGGCAGATCCAGGGGAGCGGGACCTGGGACGTGAAGGTGAAGAACGACTGGAAGTCGCACGTGCAGACCGGCGGCTTCTCCCTGGGCGTGGTGAACGGGGCGCCGGATCCGGGCGCCGGCAAGATCGGGATCTCGGCGAAGAGCGACATCTCCACGACGACCACGGAGGGCAACTACTCCCTCGACGTGGTCCTCGGGACCTGGACGACCAACGTCAAGGAAGCCACGACGCTCACGGTCTCGAACGGCAACACGAAGATCGATACCCAGACCGGGACCACCGACATCCTGAGCAAGGACAAGGTGTCGATCAGGGCGAACAACGCCGCGATGGACATCTTCGCGAAGGACAAGATCTTCGTGAACTCGACGACGGGCCAGATCGAGATCAAGGCCGACGCCGACGACATCGTGATCAACGCGGTGGCGACCAACGTCAAGATCGACGCCAAGGCCAACATCGAGATGAACGCGAAGGGCGAGATCAAGCAGGAGGCGACGCAGAAGTGGTACGCCGTCTCGAAGGGCGACTACTTCAAGTACAACTTCTCCTCGTCGGTGGCGCTGACGCTGGGCGCGACCAGCGAGACGAAGGTGGGCGTCTTCAACGAGAACCTGGTGGGCGGGAAGCTGGAGATGGCCATCGCGATCAAGATGGCGATCCAGCTCGCGCTGAACATCGAGTGCACGATGGGCCTGAACGTGAAGCAGAAGGTCGGGCCGGCGGACATCTACTACCGCAACGCGAGCATCAAGGCGGTGAACCTGTGGTTCCAGAACTCGGTGGGGCCGAAGGTGCAGAGCGCGATCATGGCGCTGCAGCGCGCAGGGCTGCACATCGCCGTCGCTTGATCGCGGAGCAGCAGCGAGAAAGACCGACGCGATGAAGACCCTCAGGCCAATGGCGCTCTCGGTCCTCCACGGGCCGTTCGAGCGGCAGGGGAAGACCCACCTGGCGATCGTGGCCGCGGCGATGACCTCGTTCGCGGGCGACGTGCTGGAGAAGGAGCAGACGATCTGGAAGCTGCTGGCGCAGACGCCAGGCTTCACCGGGGCGCTCGACGAGCTGCGGCCCAAGGTGAGGGGCGAGGCGCTCGCCATGGGCTGGGCGTTCGCGCCGCCAGGGCGGACGGTGACGGCGCGCAGCGTGAAGATCCAGGTGGGGCCCGTGGCGAAGGAGCTGTGGGTGGTGGGGGACCGGCGGTGGAAGGTGGGCGGGGCGTCGGACCCGGCGCCATTCGCGCAGATGCCGGTGACGTGGGAGCTGGCCTTTGGAGGCGAGGGGTACGGGACAAACCCGGTGGGGCGCGGGTACGCGCCGGTGAAGACGGAGGCGGGGGAGGTGGTGCACCCGCTGCCGAACGTGGAGCTGCCAAAGAAGCTGGTGGGGTCGCCGCAGGACAGGCCGCCGCCGGCGGGGTTCGCGCCGATCGATCCGTCGTGGCCGCGGCGGCTCGCGAAGCTCGGGACCTACGACAAGAAGTGGCTGGAGACGCGCTACCCGGACTACCCCGACGACTTCGACCCCACGTACTTCAACGTGGCGCCCGAGGATCAGTGGATCGAGGGGAACTTCCAGGGCGGCGAGCGGGTGGTGGTGGAGCACATGCACCCGGAGAAGGAGCGGCTGGAGGGGACGGTGCCGCGCTTCGTGGCGCGGGCGTTCGTGAGCCGCGAGGGGGACCTCTTGCGGGAGGTGGGGCTGCGCTGCGACACGGTGCTGCTGGTGCCGCACGCGGAGCGGATGGTGCTGCTCTACCGCGGGTTCGTGGAGGTGAAGGACGACGAGGCCTCCGACGTGCTCGACCTGATGGTGGCGCTGGAGCGGCAGGGGGAGCCGAAGCCCCTGGAGCACTACCGGGCGGTGCGGGAGAAGCGGCTCGATCGGGAGCGGGGGACCCTGCACATGCTGCGGGACCGGGACCTGGTGCCCGAGGGGCTCGCGGTGGGCAAGGAGGTGGAGGAACAAGAGGGCCTCGGGGCGATGCTGGCGCGCGAGGGGCTGGTGGAGCGGGCGGTGCAGAGCCGGGCGCGTGCCGGTCTGGAGCGGATGCGGGAGCAGCTCCGGGCGGCAGGGGTGGACCCCGACGAGCACGTGCCCAAGGACGTGCCCGAGCCGGCGACGGTGCCGCCCATGGACGAGATCGCGGACTTCGTGGCCTCGGTGGAGCAGCAGGCGAAGGAGGCGATCGAGGACGCGGAGAAGCGGCGCGCGGCGTCGCTCGACGAGCTGCGGAAGCTGTGCGCGGAGCAGGGGTTCGACTTCGAGAAGCTGATGGAGGATGCGAAGCGGCAGAACGGTGGGCCGCCGACGTTCAGCGCGAAGGCGGAGATGGAGCGGCTGCACGACCTGGCGGTGCTGTCGGCGAACACCGGGGTCGCGCTGCCGGAGCTGGCGAGGCTCGCGGATCCGGATCTGGAGCGGAAGCTGACGCTGGCGGAGAAGGCGCTGAAGGACACGTACCGGAAGCACGTGCACTACCTGCCGCGGGCGTTCGAGGCGCCCGAGGAGCACTCGGCGCGGATCCGGGCAGAGGTGCTGGCGCTGCTCGGCGAGGGGGCGTCGCTCACGGATCGCGACTTCACGGGGGTGGATCTGTCGGGGATCGACTTCTCGGGGCGCGATCTGTCGCGTTCGTTCCTGGAGGCCGCGAAGCTCGACGGGTGCAGCTTCGCGCGGGCCGTGCTGGAAGAGACGGTGCTGGCGCGGGCGAGCCTGCGGGAAGCCAACCTGGAAGGGGCGCGGCTCGTGAGGGCGAACCTGGGCGAGGCAGTGCTCACGGGGGCGCGGCTCCAGGGGGCAGACGCGACGGAGAGCGTGTTCGTGAGGGCCGATCTGTCGGGCGCCGATGCGCGGGGGATCGTGCTGCACAAGGCGGACATCGCGGAGGCGAAGCTCGACGGGGCCGATCTGTCGGGGGCCCAGGCCAACGAGCTGACGGTACTCCGGAGCGACTTCCGGGGGGTGAAGCTCGGGGGGGCGGTGATCGAGCGCTCGAACCTGCTGGAGCTGGACGTGTCAGGGGTCGATTTCCGAGGGGTGTCGCTGCAGGGGACGGTGATGCTCGATGTGCAGGCCGACGGGGCGGTGTTCGACGGGGCGAACCTGGACAGCCTGCGGGTGGTGGGGGTCGATCGGGGGTGCTCGCTGGAGGGGTGCTCGTTCCGAGGGGCGAACCTGAAGGGGGCATTCCTGCGGGGGGCGCGGCTCGGGAAGGCGGACTTCTCGGACGCGATCCTGGACCAGGTCGACCTGTCGAAGTGCAAGCTCGTAGGGGCGCGGTTCGACGGGGCGCGGGCGCGGGAGGCGCGGTTGATGAAGGCCGACCTGACCGACGCGAGCCTGGTGGGGGTGGATCTGATGCACGCGCTGCTCGGGGGGGCGATCGTGCGGGGGGCGGACTTCGAGGAGGCGAGCCTGTTCCGGGCCGACGCGCTGGGCGCGGTGGGCGACGACCGGACGAGCTTCCGCGGGGCGAACGTGAACTACGTGCGGCGGAACCCGAGGCAGCATGGATAGGGCCGAGCTGGAGGGGCGCCTCGCGCAGGGGGAGGTGTTCGAGGAGGTCTCGCTCGACGGGCTCGATCTGACGGGCCTCGACATGGGCGGGGCGGTGCTGTCGAAGGTGTCGCTGCGGGGAGCGCGGCTCGCGGGGGCGCGGCTGAGCGAGGCGACGCTGTCGGAGTGCGATCTCGGCGAGGCGGTGCTGGACGGGGCGGCGCTGCGGCACGCGAACGTGGTGCAGTGCAAGCTGGGCGGGGCGTCGCTGCGGGGGGCGAACCTGAACGGGCTGAACCTGGTGGAGTCGGACGTGACGGGGGCCGATCTGTCGGAGAGCACCCTGTCCATCGCCAACGTGAACAACTGCGCGTTCGGCAAGGCGTCGTTCGCGAAGGCCAACCTGGACCGGGCGGCGTTCGTGGGGTCGCGCTTCGACGAGAGCGACATGACAGGGGCGAACCTGACGAAGGCCACCTTCTTCCGCACGGACCTGACCACGACGAAGCTCGACGGGGCGATCCTGCACACCACGATCTTCACGGAGTCGAACCTGCGGGGGAAGAGCTTCAAGGGGCAGAGGCTGCCGTACGTGCAGCTCATCGACGTGGACCTGGAAGGGGCGTGCTTCGACGGGGCGGTGGTGGAGCAGACGAACTTCAAGGGCGCGAAGCTGACCAAGGCGACATTCGCAGGGGCCCGGGCAAAGCAGGCGATCTTCCACCAGGCGACGCTGACGCTCGCGGTGATGGCAGGCGCGGATCTGTTCCAGGCCATCTTCCAGGAGGCGAGCGCGGAGGGGCTGGACGCGACGGGGTGCAACCTGGAGCAGTCGATCTGGATCCAGGCGAAGTGCCGCGCGGCGAAGTTCGTGCGGAGCAACCTGACCTACGCGGACTTCTCCCACGCGGACCTCTCGCTCGCAGACCTGAGCGGTGCGAAGATGTACCGGACGCGGCTGCACCGATCCCTGCAGGACGGGACGATCTTCCCGGCGGGCGGGGCGGGAGCCCTGGGGGATGAGCGGGAGCTGGCAGAGGCCGAGGACTGGTGGGAGCAGCACCGGCCGAAGCGGCAGTGACGGGGGCGAGGCGAGGCAGGGCGAGGCAGGGCGAGGCAGGGCGAGGCGAGGCGAGGCAGGGCGAGGCGAGGCGGTTGATACGGGGCGAGAGCGCAGCGGAGGCATCCATGGACAGCGTGGCGAGGAAGCTGGAAGTCCGGTCGGTTCACCAGGAGTACGCGGAGGTGGTGTCGGCCGGTGAGGTGTTCGAGCTCCAGGTGAGCACGGGCGCGGTCGTGGCGCGGCGGGCGGCGAGCTGCCTGCTGGTGCCGCAGGTGGGCGACCGGGTGCTGGTGGCCATGGAGGCGCGCGGTGACGCCTATGTGCTGGCGGTGCTGGACCGGCGCGACGAGGGGAAGGCGACGCTGGAGGTGGCGGGAGAGGTGGTGCTGCGGGCGACGGAGAAGCTGACCCTCGCGGCGAGCCAGGGGGTGGACGTGGTGGGCGGCGCGGCCGTGCGGCTGGCGGCGGCCTCGGTGGAGGTGACGTCGTTCCAGACGCGGCTCACGAGCCACGCGCTGGAGGTGGTGGGGGAGGCCGTGGGCGCGGAGCTGGGGCGGGTGAAGCTGCTGGCGAAGTCGGTGGACGGGATGATGGAGCGGCTGAGCCAGCGGGTGAAGCGGTCGTTCCGTCACGTGGAGGAGATGGACCAGGTGAAGGCGCGTCACCTGGACTATTCGGCCGAGCAGGTGGCGCACTTCCGCGGGGAGACCGCGGTGGTGTCGGCGGCCGATCTGGTGAAGGTGAACGGCGAGCAGATCCACGTCGGGTGAGGAGGTAAGGCCATGTTCGCGAACACGCAGATGGGTGGGATGAACTTCGCTTTCCCCGACGTGTGCCTGACGCCAGCGCCGCCAGCGCCAGCGCCAGTGCCGATCCCGTACCCGAACGTGGCGCTCGGGCCGATGGGGGTGGGGGCGGCGTACAACGTGCTTTGGGGCGGGACGCCGGCGCACACGATGGCGACGACGATCCCGCTGTCGAACGGGGACAACCCGGGCATCGCCACGGGAGTGGCCTCGGGGACGGTGATGGGGCCGTGCCGTCACGTGACGGCGGCGTTCACGGTGCTGGCGAACGGGGTGCCGGCGACGCGGCTGACGAGCGTGTCGGTCCAGAACAGCACCAACGCCCCGGGGATGCGCATCGTGCCGAGCCAGGTCTCGGTGCTGCTGCTGGCCCCTTAATTCACACGGCAGGGGCCCGCGCCCCCGCCCCCTGCCGAACAAAGCTCGTCGGGGCCCCCCACGCCGCGATCCACCCGCAGTTTCCAGAGCGCTTTGCCGCTTCGGGCCTGACGCACGTCGCCTCGGGAAGCGGACAATGTCCCCGGCCGTATGTATAAGGGCAGGCGCGGTGAGAGAGCACAACCTGAACCGGCTGGCGCTGATCGACGCGCGGTTCGGCCGCGCGACGGCAGTCGAGGGCGCCGAGGAGGCGTTCGATGAGGCGTTCCTGCGGGTGCGCGAGGCGGTGCTGCGGCCAGTGATGGAGGACGTGGCAGGGGAGCTGCGCAAGCTGGGGCACGCGCCGCGGATCGCGGTGGAGGATCTGGACCACGAGGGAGACCCGATGCGGTCGTGCATCGTGCTCCACCTGGGGAAGCGCGGCCGCGGGGAGGCGTCGGGGTACGTGGCCTTCGGGGTGGTGCGCGACGGGCCCGCGCCAGAGGTGCTGGCGTGGCTCATGGCGCCGCCGACGCCGTTCGATCTGCTGCGCTACGCGCACCCGGACCGGATCGACGAGGGGCACGTGGAGCAGCTCCTCGTCGACGCCATCGAGCAGCTCTTCGCGCGCAGCGCGGGGTGATTCGCGCGCAGCGCGGGGTGAGCCGGGGCGACGGTCAGCGACCGGCCTTCTTCCAGGTCTTCTGGATGCTCGCCACGAGGTTCGGGTCGTCGCCGCGGAGGTTCACGAACTGCTCCAGGTAGCCGCAGGCGGTGCAGACGTAGGTCGTGCACGACGTCTCACGGAAGCTGACCCCGCCCCTGAAATTGACCTCGGAGCCGTTCTGGTGCCGGTACACCTCGGTCGATCCGCACTTGAGACAGGTTCCGTTCTTCATCGGGTAAGGCTCCTTGCCAGCGCGAGGGGTTGGCCCGCCCAGGATGCCGGGACAGCAAGAGGCGTCAAGGAAACGCGGGGTGGCGCTGTGATGCGGCGTGACGGCGTGATGACGTGACGCGGCGCGTGGAGCAGCCACGCAGGATGAAAAGTTGTGCGCTCCTGCCATGTAGTTATCGCAGACGAGCGAAACACGCTGGAATGGTTCAACAATCGAGCAAACCTCGTTAGGTTGTGACGCTCGAAGCGATCTGCGCACGGGCTGGATGCGGTCGCGAAGGAGAGATGGATATGCGGATGCTGCGCTCGGTACTGGCGGTGGCGACTCTCGCGGTGGCGGGGGGTGTGGCGGTCGGGTGTACGGTGGGGGAGCCCGAGGAGAGCGGCGGGGACGAGGCGGTCTTCGGGGAGCTGAACCATGATCCCGCGCTCCGGATCGAGCGCGCGGCCGGCAAGGTCTCGGGCGACATCGTCGACGACGGGCTGGAGATCCGCTTCTCCAGCGTGGAGAGTGCAGAGGGGTCGCTCGAGGTGCGGGTGGAGCTGAACGGGATGGTCCTCACTGCCCAGTACGGGGAGGAAGGGATCGTGCTCGACGGCGTGAACGCTGGCGACGGGTCGCCGACGGCCTTCTCGGACCTGGATCGCTCGGCGATGCGGCGGCTGCTCGCGGCGCTGGAGGCGGAGTTCTTCCCGCCCATCGACCACGTGACCACCAAGGAGGAGTACGACGCGGTACGGCGCCTGACGCCGGCCGAGGAGCGGCTGTTCCGGGTGGTGGACGTGCAGTGGTCGCAGTGGCCGACGGCAGTCCCGCTGCGCCGGGAGATCTCGGCGGAGGCGGCCCGTGGCTACACGAGCTGGCGCCGTTACGCGGCGACGAACACCACGGTGACGGGCTGCCACGACTGCAACAAGTGCTCGTTCTCCGGGGACTGCTGCGATACCGGCAAGAAGCTCGGCGAGAGCTTCAACGGCGCGAACTACGGCAACTGCGGGACCAGCAGCACGGGCTCGCAGTTCACGCAGGACTGCACGAACCACGACCAGTGCGTGCGGACCGCGAAGCACGGCGGGCACGCAATGGCGAGCGCGTACTGCAACGATCAGTTCACCTCGTGCGTGGACGACGAGGCGGCGGCGCCCTCGTGCAAGTACGACTGGCGCGGGACGACCAAGAAGGGCAACTGCCCGACTTCGTTCAAGGGCGACGGGTCGTGCGACTGCTTCTGCCAGTTCCAGGACACGGACTGCTGAGGCGCATGCGCCTCCGCGCCGGGGCCGCGCTGGTGACGCTCACGCTGGTGGGCGTAGCCGGCTGCGGCGCGGAGGATGCGTCGGGAGAAGCGTCGTCGAGCGGGGGGCCTTCTCCGGGAGGCTCCTGCGCGGAAGAAGCCGGGGTGGCGCCGCCGCCAGGGCGCGGGGGTGGGCGCGGCGGGGATGGAGAGGCGAAGGCGACCGGTGAGGCAACGCTGCCCATCCTGGGAGGCGCGCTCGCCACGGGTGACGCCGCAGTGGTGGCCGTCAATTCGCTCGGCGTGGACTGTCAGCGGGCCGGGGCGCCCGGATGCACGGGGACGCTGGTGGGAGCAGACCTGGTGCTGACGGCGGCGCATTGCGTGGGAGAGATGCCGCCGGAGCGGTTCGTGGTGCTGTTCGGAGCGACGGCCGATCCGGGGCGCGGGGAGCTGGGCGAGGGGCTCGTGGGGCAGCTCTTCCACGTGGCGGAGATCCGGGTGCACGAGGGGTTCGATCCGGAGACGCTGGCTGGGGACGTGGCCGTGCTGCGGCTCGCGGAGGCAGGTCCGGCGACACCCGTGGCGGTGGCCGGAGCAGGGTTCGCAGGGGTGGTGGAGGGCGCCGCGGGGCGCGTGGTGGGCTTCGGGCGCGCGGACGAGCCGCCAGCCTTCGCGAAGCGCGAGGGGGCGGTGGTGGTGAGCGCCGTGTCGGAGACGGAGCTGGTGTACGAGGGAGATCCGGCGATGACGTGCGCGGGGGACTCCGGGGGGCCCGTGTTCATGACGGTGGAGGGGGTGGAGCGGCTGGTCGGCGTGACGAGCCGCGGAGACGCGGCGTGTGAGCAGCACGGTGTGGCAGTGCGGATGGACGCGCTGCCGCCATCGCTGCTGGCGGAGGCATGGTGAAGGGCACGAGGGCTGGTCGAGGGGCGCCGTGGGCTGCAGGGGTGGTGGCGGCTCTGCTGGCCATGGGCGGGTGCCGCAGCGAGGGGAGCACGAAGGCGGGAGGCGAGCCTGCGGGGAGCAGCGCGGGGGCGACGCCGGGGTCGGGAAACGCGCAGGGAGCGACGAATGCGCAGGCAACGGCGAATGCGCAGGGAGCGAACGCGCAGGGAGCGAACGCGCAGGGAGCGCAGGAGAGCGAGGGGCGGCAGAGGCTCGCGGCGTCGATGATCACCCTCCTGCACGCAGGGGTGAAGAAGCACGCGGGGGCGACGGTGACCGTGGACGGGCAGGAGCCCGGGGGTGAAGGGGCGAAGGCGCACGACGACGGGCACGGGCACGACGATGGGCACGGGCACGGGCACGGGGCCAAGGAGGGGGCTGCGGGCAAGCCGGCAGGGGGCCCGGCTGGGGGTGGCAAGGACGCCGCGCCTGCGGCGGTGTCGACGCGGACAGAGGCGCAGGCGATGGAGGTGGCGCGGGGGCTGGTCGCCGAGCTGCGCAAGGATCCGGGGCGGTTCGCCGAGGTGGCGCGGACGCGCTCGGAGGACCCGCTGGCAGCCTCGGGAGGGGACCTGGGGACGTGGGTCGCCGGAGAGCAGCGGGAGCTGGACGAGGCGGTGCTGGCGCTCCAGGTGGGCGCGATCTCGGAGCCGATCTCCACGCCGGAGGGGGTGCGCATCTACCGGCGTGAGGCGCCGGTGATGGAGGCGCGCGTGGCTGCACGGCAGCTCGTGGTGGCCTGGGCTGGGGCAACGCGGGCACCCGCAGGGCTGACGCGGACACGGGTCGAGGCCGAGGCGAGGGCCGGAGCGCTGTCCGCGGCAGGACAGAAGGATCCCGCCGGGTTCGAGGCACTGATCCGGAAGGAGTCCGACGGCTACGATCGAGACAAGGGTGGGTATCTGGGGGCGTGGATGACGGGCAAGGGGCGCTACCCGGTGGGGTATGACCGGGCGGTGAGCGCGCTCGGCGTGGGAGCGGTGTCGGCGCCCGTGGCGTCGGATTTCGGGTTCCTGGTGTTCCAGCGGGTGGAGGCGCCGGAAGCGCCGGTGATGCTCGCAGGGGCGCACGTGCTGGTAAGCTTCGAGGACGCCGAGAAGGCGCGGTCCTCGGTGCGGCGGACGGAGGCGGAGGCCCGGGCAGAGGCGGAGCGCATCCTGGAGGAGGTGCGCAAGGAGCCCGGGCGGTTCGGGGAAGTGGCCCTGGCGCGGTCCGACGATGCGAGCGGGAAGCGCGGGGGTGACCTGGGGTCGTTCCGGAAGGGAACGCTGCCTGCGGCGGTGGAAGAGGCGCTGGAGCGGCTGAAGATCGGCGAGGTGGGGGGGCCGGTGCGGACGGCGTACGGCTACCATGTGCTCATCCGGCGCGCGGCGCCGACCGACAAGGACTACGTGACGAAGTGAGTGAACGACGACGGGAGCTGGTGATCGGAGCGGTGGTGGTGGTGGCGGTGCTGGGAGGCATCGCGGTGTGGCGGGCGGTGGCGCCGGAGCCGATGGCGACGGGCGGGGCCGAGGAGACGCAGGGGGCGGCAGGGCGCCCGGGGGACAGGGGCGGGGGGCGGCAGGACAGGGGCTCGGAGGTGGGGCGAGGGGCGGGGGTCGAGCAAGAATCGGCGGCGGATCGGGAAGAGCGGGCCCGGAAGGAGGCGGCTCCTCCCGGGGAAGCTGTGCCGCCGGAGGAGCCGATGATCCACATGCCAGCGCCGCCGCCGCCCGAGGAGGGGGCTGGCGACGACTTCAAGGAGTCGGGGGTCACGCGGCCGCTGTTCGACGCCAAGGTGGCGCTGGAAGGGCTGATGCCCTCGCCTGCGCGGGTCGACGGGGCGGCGAAGAAGCTCGGGAAGCCGCTCGACGAGGCGGCGCGGGCGAAGCTCAAGGCAGCCTTCGACAAGCACGACGAGGAAGCGGCCCAGGCGCTGGCGTCGTTCCGGCTGAAGGAGCTGTCCGAGGAGCAGGCGAAGCGCGCCGTCCAAGCGGCGGAGGAGCGTTACCTGAAGGCGGCGGCAGAGGTGTTCGGGAGCCCTGCCGCGGAGGTGAAGAAGGCGCTCGAAGAGGCGCTGCCGCGCTGAGCGGTGCCGAGCGGTGAGGTGGCGTCCGGCGCGGCTGCGGGGTGTGCCGTCAAGACGGTTACCCGTGGCCACGGTCTGCGGTAGTAGACGGCGACGTTGATCCCTCGCCTCCCCGTCCAGGTTCTGTGGCCGCACTGGCGCCCCGCGTGGGTCCTCCACGAGGATGCCGACCTCCTGGTGGTGAACAAGCCCGCCGGCATCTCCACGCACGCGCCCGAGCCGGAGCGAAGCGACGACGCCTGGAGCCGGCTGCGCGCGTTCCTGGAGGAGACGCGCGGCGAGGCGGACGCTTACCTGGGGATCCACCAGCGGCTCGATCGGGACACGTCGGGGGTGCTGCTGTTCACGCGGCGCCGGGAGGCGAACCCGGCGGTGGCGCGGCAGTTCGAGGGGCGCTCGGTGGAGAAGACCTACCTGGCGGTGGTGGAGGGGCTGGAGGGGCGTTCGCTGCCGGCAGTCCTGCGTCACCGGCTGGTGCCTGGAGAGGACGGGGCGATGCGGGCGCTGCCGCTGGAGGCGGCGCCGACGCGGGGCAAGGGGGGCGGGGGGCGCGAGGTCCAGGGGCGCGAGGTCCAGGGACGCGAGAGGCAAGGGCGTGGGGGACAGGGACGCGAGGCTTCCGAGCGGGAGGCGCGCGGAGGCGCGAGGCAAGGGCGTGGAGCACCCGGTCAGGAGGCCGTGACGCGCTGCCGGGTGCTGGAGAAGCGCGGAGGGAGGGCGCTCCTGGAGCTGCGGCCGGAGACGGGGCGCACGCACCAGATCCGGGTGCAGCTCGCGGCCGAGGGGGCGCCCATCGTGGGGGATCGGATGTACGGGGGGGCCGCGGCGCCGCGCTTGCTGCTGCACGCAGCAGCGCTCGGGCTGCGGCACCCGGCGACGGGGGAGGCGGTGGTGTTTCGCGCGCCGGTGCCGGCGGAGCTGGGTGCGTGGCTGGAGGCCGGGAGCGAGGAGGGCACGGGCGCGGAGGTGCTGAGGGATCCGGTCGCGGTGCAACAGGCGCTGGAGGGAGCGGCGGACCGGAGGTACGCGCTGGCGCACGATGAGGGGCTGACGGCGTTCCGGCTCGCCCACGGGGGTGGCGATGGGCTGCCCGGGGTGACGGTCGATGTGTACGGGGAGCACCTGGTGGTGGCGCTGTCGTCCGAGGAGGCGGAGCGCGCGCGGGAGGCGATCCTCGATGCAGCGTTCGGGCTCGGACGCGGAGGGGCCGAGGGGGAAGACGGGGCGGGAGCGCCGCGGGTGCGGGGGGTGTACGTGAAGCACCGGCCGAAGCACGCGAGCGTGATCGTGGACAGCCGGAAGGACGAGTTCGCGCCGCGCGTGGCGGTGCGGGGTGAGAGCGCGCCGGAGGCGTTCACGACGCTGGAGGGGGGGCTGCCCTTCGAGGTGCGGCTGGGCGACGGGCTGTCCACGGGGATCTTCCTGGACCAGCGGGAGAACCGGCGGAGGGTGCGCGCGCTGGCAGGGGGCGCGCGGGTGCTGAACCTGTTCGCCTACACGGGGGCGTTCACGGTGGCGGCGGTGGCAGGAGGCGCGCGGGAGAGCGTCACGGTGGACGTGTCGCGGGGGGTGCTGGCGTGGGCGCAGCGGAACCTGGACGCGGTAGGCGCCGACCCGGAGGCGCACACGGTGGTGGAGGCCGACGTCTTCGCGTGGCTGCGGGCGGCGGCGAAGGCCGGGGACCAGTTCGACCTGGTGCTGCTCGATCCGCCGAGCTACGCGACGACGAAGAAGAGCCGGTTCAGCGCGGAGAGCGATTATGCCCGCCTTGCCGCGCTGGTGTTCGCGGTGATCGCGCCGGGGGGGAGGCTGCTCGCGTGCACCAACCACCGGGGCATCTCGCGGGCCATGCTGCGGCGCCGGGTGCGGGACGGGGCGCGGGAGGCGGGGTGCGCGCTGGAGCAGCTCAAGGACTTGCCGGACCCGGTGGACTTCCCGCCGGAGCCTGGCGCCGAGCCGCACCTCAAGAGCGTGCTCGCCACGGTGGGCAGAGAGCCAGCTCCCCCGGCGCCGCCCGCGGCTCCCGCAGGCAGGGGCCCCGCCGGACAGACAGCACGCCCGGCACGCCCGTCCTCCGCGCCCGCGGCGCCACACGACAAAGGGCCCGGCAGCCACGGCGCTCGGCCAGCACGTCCCGCACGCCAGAAGCCCCGAGGTCGATCATGAAGCGGTTGCTCTTCGCCATCCAAAGCTATGCGTATCTCGTCCCCGCCTTCCTCAAGGCCGCGGAGCTGGAGCTCGGCGAGGTCGAGCACAAGGTGTTCCCCGACGGGGAGCGCTACCTGCGGGTGGCCACCGACTGCTGGGGGAAGGACGTTCTCCTGCTCGGCGGTACGCCGAACGATCTGGACTGGCTCGAGCTGTACGACCTCGGCTACGCGATCTCGCGCGCAGGCGCCCGATCGCTGTCCATCATCATGCCCTACTTCGGCTACGCGACGATGGAGCGGGCCGTGAAACCGGGGGAGGTGGTGACGGCGAAGACGCGGGCCCACCTGGTCTCCGCCATTCCACCCTGCGAGGGTGGGACGCGGGTCTTCCTGTTCGACCTGCACACCGACGGCATCGCGTACTACTTCGACGACAGCCACGTCACGCGGCACGTCTACGGTGCACCCCTGGTGTGTGAGGCGGTCCGGGCGCTGATGGGCGACAGGCCGTACGTGCTGGCCGCGACCGACGCGGGGCGCGCCAAGTGGGTGCAGAGCCTGGCGCGCGATCTGGGGGTGGAGCCGGCGTTCGTCTACAAGGAGCGCCGGGAAGGGAAGCTCGGGGTCACGGGGGTCAATGCGGACGTGGCGGGGCGGGAAGTGGTCATCTACGACGACATGATCCGCACCGGGGGCTCCCTCGTGCAGGCGGCGCGGGCTTACCACGCGGCAGGAGCGAGCAAGGTGCACGCGGTCACCAGCCACCTGGTCCTGCCAGGCGATTCGCTGGAGAAGATCAAGGCGAGCGGCGAGATCACCACCCTGATGGGCACCGACTCGCACCCGGGGAGCCAGCAGCTCGCGGAGACGCCAGGAGCCGTGTGGTCGGTGGCGGCGCTGCTCACGCGGGCCCTGGAGCCCGCCTGAGGCCCCTCCGGGGCCGGGGACGCCGTGGCTCATGCTCGGTCCCCCAAGTTCGTCCCGGATCCTCGGCGTGGCGTTCGGGCGAAGTAACGGGGGTAGCGACCATCGGGAGCGTAGGGACCGAAGG
>NZ_ASRX01000122.1 GCF_000601485.1 Chondromyces apiculatus DSM 436 | reverse complement strand
GCACGCGCTGCAGGCGCTGCGGCACGCGCTGCGGGCGCGGGGCGCGCGGCGGGAGCGGCAGCGGCAGGGGCCTGGCGCGACTGGGCCGCGGCCTGGTGAGAGGTGCCCTCGGGCAGAGGCCCGGCCGTCGAGACATGGCCGCGCAGCAGCGCACCCGGCCGGATGCCCACCTGCGGGGCGCCCAGGTCGCCAGCGACGCGCGCGCCCTCTTCGAGGACGACGGCCTCCTCGCCCGACACGTTGCCCGCCACGGCGCCGCGCACGGTGACGCGGCGGCCGCGCACGTCGCTCCGGACGAGCGCGCCTTCGCCGATGGTCACGTCGCCCGTGACGGCGACGCTCCCCTCGACGCGACCCAGGATCTCGAGATCGCCCTCGCCGCGCACGTTGCCGCGCACGGCCGTGGTCGGCCCGATCGAGGAAAGGACCGCCATCGGCTACACGTCCATGTCGACGTTGCCCTTGAACTGGGCCCCGTCTGCGATGGTCAGCCGCGCCGCCTTCACGTCTCCCACGAGGCGGCCGCCCGCGAGGAGATCCACGCGATCGCTCGCGCTCACGTTGCCGGTGACCGTACCGCCCACCTGCAGCGTGGAGGCCGAGACGTCAGCCTCGATCACCGCGCCCGTGTCCACGGTCACGACACCTTCGGCGCTGAGCTTGCCCCGCAGCGTGCCGGCCACCTCCACGTCCTCGTCGGACGTGATCTCGCCCTCGATCGTGAGCCCGTTCCCGATGATGGTTGCCACTTCGTGCTCCTCGTCGCCTTTGACCTGCGGACTAGCGGGACCCTGGACGCCCTGTGAGCTCGGGCGGCAGCTCGAACTCGGCCTCGATGCGGCCATCGAACGCCGCGCCTTCTTCGAGGACCACCTCGGCGCCCAGCATGTCGCCGGAGACGCGCGCGGTGGACCGGATGGTGATGGGGCCGCGCGCCGAGGCATTCCCGGTGAGCTGCCCGCCGATGGTGAGCGCGCCAGCATCGACGTCGCCGGCCACGGAGCCGCCGTCGTCGATCTCGAGCTCGCCGCTCACCTGGACGTCGCCCTCGATGGAGCCCTCCACGCGCAGCGAGCCGTCACCATGGACCCGCCCGCGCACGCGCGCGCCGCGGCCGAGCACCGAGTCGGTCGCCTCGGAGGGGGATTGCCGTGCTGCTGTTGAGCCTCGAGCCATGCGAACCCTTCTACCTTGTGCGGCGCATTGCCTGCTGCGCGGCGGCGCGGACGCTACTCCAAGGCGCCTCGCCTCGCAACCGGCGTGGGCACCTGCCACGCGGCTGTTCTCCGCGGCGCCTGCCCTGCCGCGCGCGACTCTCGGGCGGTCTGGACGCGGGCTTTCTCTGGTAGAAGTCGGGCGATGCTTAACACCCAGCTCCTTCGCCCGTTTTCCTGCGCGGCCGCCCTGGCTGCGCTGCTGGTAGGCACCACGGCCTCGGCACAACCGGCGCAACCGGCGCAACCGCAGCTTCCGCCCCCGCCCCCTGCTCCAGGACAGCCCGCACCGGGTGGGGCGCCGCAGCCTCCACCCACGGGAGCGGAGGCCCAGCAGCCGGCGCCTCCCCCTCCTCCTGGCACACCGCAGCCTCCCCCGGGCGGGCCCACGCCTCCGGGCGGATGGCAGGTTGGCGCCCCTCCGCCGCCCCAGCCGGGTGGCGCTCCCCCTCCGCCTCCAGGCGGGTGGCAAGGTCAGCCCCAGGGCGGATGGCAAGGCCAGGCGCAAGGCGGATGGCAAGGCCAGCCTCAGGGTGGATGGCAAGGTGGGGCGCAGGGCGGACGGCAAGAGCAGCCCCCGGGTCGATGGATCGAGCCCCCCGAAGGCGACTTCGAGGGCGATGGAGAGATCGCTCCTGAGGGCGAGGCTTCGGACCCGGGACAGCCCCGCCGCAAGCGCAGGCTCGGCACGATCACGCCCCAGGGGCTGCCCCTCGCGATGCGGGGCGGGCTGCGGCTGGAGGCGGCGCGCATGTCCGGGGACGATGAATACGCGTTCGGCACCCTCGACGTGGTGGGGCAATTCCGCCTCGCCAAGCGGGTCTTCCTCGATGCGCGCATCCCGCTGACGGTGGGCAGCCTGGGCAACCCCATGCTCGGCGCCCACGTCGTGCTGCGGCCTGCCGAGAAGCTCTGGGTCACGCTCGGTGGCGCGTTCGGCATGCCGCTCGTCGGAGAGGACGACGACCTGGTGGTCGCCGGGGGGACCTCGCAGGCGCTGTGGAACGTGCACGAGTTCAGCCCGGAGACCGTGCCCTTCCTGTTCCAGGCGGGCGTGGAAGGGCACTTGGGATCCATCGGCATCCTCCGCGCAGAGCTCGACCCGGTGCTGCACGTCCGGCTCACCGACCGCACCGATGCCGCCGAGCTCGCGCTCCAGTACGCCTTCGAGGTGCAGATCGGTCACGGCATCGGCGGCGGTCTACGCTTCCAGGGCGTCTCGCTCGTGACCGAGCCAGAGGGCACCCACCAGCTCGCGCTGGAGCCGTTCTTCGTCCTGGAGCGAGAGCACCTGTTCCTGCGCCTCGGCATGCTGCTGCCGGTGACCGATCCGCTCGGCTCGCCCTTCGATCCCGTCTGGGGCATGCGCGTGGCCACCGGCATCCACCTGGACTGATCCCGGCCGTCATCCATGCGGCCGGGGACATCACCCGCTTCCTGAGGCGACGGACGTCAGGCCCGAAGCGGCAGAACGCTCTGGAAGCCTCGGGTGGATCGCGGAGTGGGGGTCCCGACGAGCTTTGCTCGGCGGGGGGCGGGGGCGCGAGCCCCTGCCGTGTGCATCAGAAAGCGCCGATCTCCTGCTGTAGCCCGCGAAGCTGGAGGGGACGGCGCTCCGGCTTCCGGGCAGCCGACGCATCCGCCGCGCCCTCGGGCACCGGCGCCGAGCAGGTCTCGGTGTGCTCTTCCTCGTCGTCGACGTCGCTCATGAGCCAGTGGATCGCCTCCTTGACGGAGGCCTCTGCCGGGTCGCCCAGGGGAGCGCTGAGCTGGTCCTCGGCGGGGCAGTCGACGGGCAGTCCATCGTAGTACCCCCCCTCCCCTGCCGCGTTCATGCTGCGGAACGTGATCGGCGTCACGGTCAGGCTGCAGTCCTCGTACGCGACCGATCCCACGGGCTTGCCGTAGGTGTCGGTGCCGATCACCGCGACCTCGATGAAGGGATTGAGGCCGTTGATCACCAGCTCGCTCGCGGAGGCGGTGGAGCCCGTGGCGATGACCGCCACGCGAGACAGGTTGAGCTGGTGCTCGGTGACGCTGAAGCGCGCGATGCCGTCCTCGTCCCGGAGGCGCTCGTTGTGGATGGTGAGGTTGTAGGCCTCTCCGTCCAGCGCCTTGCCGCCGATGAGGCTCGCGAGGAGGCGGGAGGCGTCGGTGTAGCCGCCGCCGTTGTAGCGCATGTCGACGATCAGGTCGTCGACGCGCGCCTCGTGCAGCACCGCGAACGCCGAGCGCAGCTCCGCATACGTCGGACCGATGAAGCGGTCGACGAGCAGGTAACCGATCTTCCTGCCGTCCACGTCGAGGATCCTGGGCTCCGGCACCGAGATGACCGTGTAGACGCGCTTCTGGAGGGAGAGCGTCTCCGGCGCGCCCCCCGCCTTCCTCACGTCGAGCGTGACGGGCACGCCCTCGGCGTCGCCGCCGGTGATGGTGGCCCACCGGCCCTCGGCCTCGATGGTGGCGATGTCCACGCCGTTGATCTTGAGCACCTCATCGCCACGCGCGAGGCCAGCACCGTCGGCGGCAGAGCCCTCGTAGACCATGGCGACGCGGAACCCGCCCTCCGGGTCGAACTTCCAGCGGAGGCCGAGGCCGACGGATTTGCCCTCACCGTAGTACGCGCTCGTCGTGGCGGTGGAGGAGACGTGGCTCCAGAGGTCGCGCTCCTCGTACCGGATCGCGTCGAGCAGGGCCGCGGGCGACTCGTACGCGAGCGGGTCGATGCCCTCGGGGATCTGATCGTTCCAGAGATAGACCTCGCGCATCCTCTTGAGCAGCCGCTGGTTCTGCGCGCCGGTGGAGCAGTCGACGAGGGGATCGATCGCCTCGGACTGGACGCACCCTGGAGCCGCCACGGCGATCACGAGGGCGCTGACCACGCCGCGCCCCCGGAAGACGGCACCCAGCAGGGAGCGGGACGGGATCGAGCGAGGAGATCGGGGACGTGCGATCGGCGCCATGGCCGCCCAGTGTACCCCGGCGGCCGACGGCACCGGCAAGCCCCCTCTCTCACGCCGGGATGAAGCGCATCGGCACGGAGATGGGGCCACGGAGCGAGATCGCGCAGGTGTACGAGACCTCGCCCGGCAGCCGCTTCACCCTGCGAAAGCGGGAGATCATGGCGGCCAGCGTGATCCGCCCCTCCAGCCTGGCCAGGGCGGCGCCGAGGCAGAAGTGGATACCGTGCCCGAAGGCCATGGCCCCTTGCGACTCGCGATCCATGTCGAACACCTCGGGCTGCACGTACACGCTCTCGTCCCGGTTGGCGGACCCGATCAACCCCACGATGAGCGAACGCGCCGGGATGAACTGACCGCCGACCATCACGTCGGTGGTGGTCATGCGCGGCAGCCCGTGGAGCGGCGGCTCGAAGCGCAGCACCTCCTCGATGAACGCCGGGATCATGGACGGGTCGGCGCGGAGCCGGTCATGATCCTGGGGGCGGTCGGCGAGGATCATCAGGGCGTGGGCGATCAGGTTGACGGTGGTCTCGAACCCACCCGTCAGGAGCAGGAACAGGAACGAGGTGATCTGGACGTCGGTGAGCTTCACGCCGCCGATCTCCGCGCGGGTCAGGTCGGTCACGATGTCCTCGCGCGGAGAGCGGCGGCGGGCGGCAATCACCTCCCGGAAGTAGCGGTTCATGTCGCCGATCGTGGACCGGATGGCGCTCGCGAGAGGCTCCTGCGTCCTCGGGGTGACGGCGGCGAGGTGCTCGCCCCAGCGCTTGAACTCCCGGTGCAGCTCCGGATCGAGGCCCAGGATCTCGGCGATGATCCGCGCCGGGAGCGGCCCCGCGAGCTCGGCGACCACGTCGGCGTCGCCCATCTCGCGCAGGCGCTCCGAAAGCTCGCTGGCGACCGCCGTGACCCGCCCTTCGAGGCGCGCCATGTTGCGCGGCGTGAATGCGCGGCTCACCAGCGAGCGGAGCTGGGTATGGTGGGGCGGGTCGAGCACGAGGATCGACTCCGCCACCGGATTATGACCAATGGTGGGCGGGGACATGATCACCCCGAAGCCAGAGGAAGAAAAACTCGAGGTATCCCGCGCGAGGCGCAGGACATCGGCATGCCGCGCGACCACCCAGATCCCGTCGGGCTCCACCTGGCATACTGGTCGGTTCTGGCGCAGCTCGGCATAGATCGGATAAGGGTTTCGGCGAATGTTCTGATCCAGAAACAGATCGATTGCGTGGTCCACGGTGCCTCCCGGTGTTCATTCACTTCGGTGGAGCGACTGTCGGTTCTCATGAGGTATCCCCGCGAAACAGAGACCTCGCAAGGAATCACGCGCCATCCCGGATGCCCGGGGCGGTGACCTGATGAAATCGTCTATGAATCCAGTATGTCGAACCTCTGTCGGCCGCGATCTCCAGAGTCAATGCGCGCATGCACTCCGTGCGGGGCGGGGTACTGCGCCTCCCTGGCGTGGACGAGGGACGTTCCGAGGCAATGAGCCCTGGCCTCGCGGACGTCCCGCGAGGCGTGGACGCGTGAACGCGTGAACGCGTGAACGTTGGGCTTCTACACGCTGACCGCGCCGGGTAGCTTTCTTCTTTCGATGTTCATCCCGCTCCGCCGTCTCCTGCAGGCTCCGAGCGCGCTGCTTTTCGTCGCGTGCGCCCCTGGCGCTGACATGCAGCCATCTCCGCCCCCCACGGCGCCTGCTCCTGTCACCGAAGGTGCCGCACAGCGCGCTTCCTCAGGTGCTCCTGGAGGTGTCACCGGAGCAGGATCGTCTCGGGTCGAACCCCCGCCTCGCGAGCGCCGCACGCTCACGCTGCTCACCGATCGCGCCGCCATGCGCGCCCTGGAGGCCCGCGGGTTCAGCCTGGGAGAGCGCCTCGACGGTGCTGCGGGCAGCACCGCGGTCCTCGCGCGCGGGCCCCGCTTTCGCACCCTGGTGCAGGAGGTGGAGGCCGAGGTGAATGCCATTCGCACGGCCGACCCGCGCAGCGGCGTGGGTATCGGCGACAAGCCGCACCGGCTGCTCGATGTCGCCTGGCTTCGCTCCCCGCACGCGCGCTTCGCGCTGAGCGCAATCGTCAATCGCCTCGACCGCGCCCCGTTTCATCCGGAGGGCTGCGGCGAGGTGCGGCTCGTGTTCCGGCTCGCCTACGATCGCCCCTCACCCGCGGGCTCCGTGGCATCGAAGCTGCCAGCGACGGTGAGCCTGGAGCTCGTCGTCCCTCCTGCGCCGACCGGTGGCGGGTGCCGCGAGGCAGCGCTTTCCTGGCAAGCTCCAACCGCGCTCTCCGGCGAAGCGCTCGCCACCTGGCTCACCAGCGAGGAAGGCGCGCTCTCGCCCTCCCGCGTGGCGTCGTACCGGCTCGCCACCGTGAACCTCAACGTGCAGACGGTACGGTGGCCCTCCACCGTGAGGCCCACGATGGCCGGCCACGCGGAGTACCTGCTCCGGAGCTTCCAGCCAGCGCCGGACGGTAGGCTCATCCCGAAGCTGCTGGAGAACACCCCCGACGTGGCGCGGCTCCGGGCGGACCGGAAGCTGCGGCAGGATCTCCTGCGCTGGATCGGCACCCCGGAGCACCTCGCGGCCATCGACGAGGGCACGGCGCTGCTGCCCGAGCGTTTCCTGGCGACGCGGGCGACCTCGGTGAGCCCCCGCGGCCTCGCGCGGCGGCACAACCGGCCCTTCCGGCAGCTCTTCGCCCCCCGGGACCTCGCCAGCATCGATCTCGCCGCCTACCCGAGCGTGAAGTCCCCGGCGGCGCTCCTGCGGCGCCTCGACCAGCTCACCTGCCAGGGCTGTCACCAGAGCCGGAGCGTCGCGGGGTTCCACCTGCTCGGCGAGGAGCCTGACGATTACCGCGGCGCCAATGGCCTCGCCGTGGCCTTCTCCCCCCACCTCGGCGGAGAGCTGGCGCGACGGGCGTCCATCACCGCAGCGCTCGCGGAGGGACGCGCGCCCCTCATGGCAGCCCCCATCGCCGAGCGCAGCGGCATCCCTGCGAGCGGCGGCGCACGCCATGCCCACTGCGGCCTTGGCGACGCCGGCGACCCCGGCTTCACGGACTGGACGTGTGCCCCCGGCCTCACCTGCAGCGAGGAAGACCGCGACACCGAGGATCGCGGCGTCGGCGTGTGCACCACGCCAGGCGGAGGGCGCGTCGGCGACGCCTGTGAAATGGCGCGCATCCAGCCGAACGACAGCGGGAGGCGAGACGGTGTGGCCACGGTGATCAAGCGCGCCTGCCTGGCCCCGGGGGCATGCGACACCAACGAGGTCGGCTTCCCGGGCGGGATGTGCGTGAGCGCCTGCAACGGCGCAGCGCCCGGGGAAGAGGGCCTCTGCGGCGGCATCCCGGTGCTCACCGCATTCAATGGTTGCCTGGCGCGGCACCTGCCCTTCGAGCAATGCATTGCCGAGACGGTCCAGCCTGCGCAGCTCGCGGCGTGCGACGCGAACCGGCCCTGCCGTGACGATTACGTGTGCGCGCGAACGCCCTCCGGAGGAGGCGCCTGCATGCCGCCCTATTTCCTGTTCCAGCTCCGGGTGGACGGCCACCCGACCGGCGGGTGAGAACCTACGGCGCGCGAGACACGGGTGGGCCCGCCGCGATCGCGTCCCGGATCGCGGCGAGGGGCGCCGAGGGGTCGAGGAACACCCGGCGCTCTGCAAGGCGCACCCCGAGGCGGCGCCACAGCGCATCGAGGTCGACGTCCACCGGCCTGTCCTTCCAGCGCGCGTAGAGATCGCTCAGCACCGTCACGCCCGTGGCCCTGTCGCCGACGTCGAGGGCCTGCTCGATCGGCCAGCGCACCGAGATGTTCCCTCCCTCGGCGACGATCGCGCGCAGGGCGTCGTCCAGAGAGCGCGCATTGCCCGTACGCTCGCGGATCTCCAGATCGGCGAGGAAGCAGAAGAGGGCGCCGCCCCAGTAGGTGCGACCCCAGGTGGGGGTATGGTCGAGCCCCCGGTCATCGGGCTCGGGCAAGCCCTTGGGCAGACCCAGCGCCAGGCCGCGCCACACCTCCTCGGGCTTGATGATGCCGAGCCGCGCCCGGGCGATGGGCTCGACGTAGGTGGCGAGCCCCTCCTCCAGCCAGGAGTGCCGCAGGTGAAGGTTGGGGAACGAGAGGTGCACGAACTCGTGGGTCAGCTCCCAGCTCCGCGCCAGCGCCTCGGTCGTGGTGCTGCGGCCGATCCGCGCGATGACCGAGGCGCCCCCGTTGCCGAGCGCGGTCGAGAACCCGGGCCTGCCATCCGGCGTGGGGAGGATGATCACGAGCGCCGACGGCACCGGAAAGCGGCCGAAGTACGTGGAGATGCCGCGCGCCGCGTCGTCGACCCAGCGGCGGAGGTGGTCGTGATCGACGTCGATGGCCCCGGGCAAGACCGCCACGTCGACGACGCCTCCGGGCGCGGCCACCTCGAAGCGCTGCAACACCCCGAACGCCGCGTAGGGCGTGCGGGGCAGGTCGGAGAGGCGCGCCTCGTAGACGGAAGGATCGTCCGGGGCCCTGAAGAGCCCGGAGACGAAGCGCAGACCGGGCGGCGTGTCGACGCGCAGGCGAAAGCGGCCCACGTCGGGATCAGGGACACCGGAGAGGGGCTGGAGCAGCCAGGTGGAGGGCGGGGCGAGGTAGGCGCCGTTGCGCTCGGCGGCGTAGCCGACGTCGTCGAGGGACGCGGCAGCCTCGTCGAGGAAGAACCGGTAGTGGACGCGGCAACCGCCGGGGCACGGAGGCACGCGCAAGGTGTCCCCCTCGGCGGACAGGGCCTCGGCAGCCCCCCTGCCAGAGAGCGCCACGAACGTGGCGTCACGCACGAACGACGCGGCGGCTTCCTCGACCCGGAAGGTGCGCGCCGGGCCCGGCGGAAGGGTCATGTCAACGGTCAGCACCTCCGCGCGAGGCCCCGCCTTCACGACGTACGTGATGGGCGCCGTGGCGCCAGGCAGGGCCGCAGCAGGCAAGGCGGAAGCAGCGGCCGACGCTTGCAGCGGCGCCACCGGAGGCGCAGCGCAGCCGGCTGCGAGCGCGAAGGACGCGAAGGACGCGAGGGACGCGAGGGATGCGAGGGACAGGAGCAGGTGAAGGCGAGGGTTCACGGCGCCCTGGGCAGGGTAGCGCCGCCGTCGCCGCGCGACACGGCACGTCTCTGCGAGCCAGCGACGGGAGGTTTTGTGAGGCGCTCCAGGTGGGTTCGGGTAGCCTGAGCGGGCAAAGGGACGCCATGTCGGAAGAGTCCGGGCGAAAGCGGCTTCAGGATCTCTCAAGAACGCTCCAGGAGAAGCTCACCTCGACCGGAGACGCGCCGGTCAACAGGCGGGCCCTCAAGACCGTGGAGCGCCTCGCCCGCGACCTCACCGGCGAGAGCGCGATGCCAGGCCTCCGCGTGTGGCGCGACGCGGCCGGCAAGTTCCGGCTGCAGAGGCCCCCGCGCAACGCCGAGATCACCCTGGAGTGGCAGCGGGACATCGGCGCCATGGTGCTGATCGCCGAGAAGTTCGGCGAGCCGCGGAAGCTCGTGCGCTACGTCTACGACCAGACCGGGGACCTCTTTCGCCGCATGGAGGGAGAGGGCGAGCTGCACGACGACCTGACCGACACCATCATCGAGTACCTCTACCCAGAAGCTCGTTGACGCGCCTGCTGACGCGCACGCTGACGCGCCCGCACGCCCACGGCCGGGGACCGTCTGCCGTTTTCTTGGACTGTTCTGCCCGTTCCGCTTGGATGGGCGCGTGCTGCCCGCCGTGCCACGCCCGTCTCAGCGTGATCTCCGCCCCACCCTGGTGCTTGGAGACGCGCTCGATCATTACGGCGCCTGGCCGAGCCCCACGGTCATCGTGTCCGACGGTGCCTACGGCGTGTCCGGCTTCCCGGGCGACCCTCCCACGCCTGACGGCCTCGCCGACTGGTACGCGCCCCACGTCGAGGCGTGGTCCAGGCGCGCGCTACCGTCGACGACGCTGTGGTTCTGGAACACCGAGATTGGCTGGGCGCTCGTGCACCCGCTCCTCGCGCAGCACGGCTGGGAGTACCGGACCTGCCACATCTGGGACAAGGGCATCGCCCACATCGCCGGCAACGCCAACACCCGCACCCTGCGTAAATTCCCGGTCGTGACCGAGGTGTGCGCGCACTACGTGCGCGAAGTGAAGCTCGACGCGGGCGGCGTGAAGGTGCCGATGAAGGCCTGGCTCCGGCAGGAGTGGGAGCGCTCGGGGCTGCCCATCGGGCGGACCAACGAAGCATGCGGCGTGAAGAACGCGGCGACCCGCAAGTACTTCACGCGCTGCCACCTCTGGTACTGCCCCCCGGCCGAGGCCTTCGAGCGGCTCGTCGCCTTCGCCAACACCCACGGCAGGCCCGAGGGGAGGCCCTACTTCACCGTCGACGGCCGCCGCTCCCTCACCGGCGAGGAGTGGGCCGGCCTGCGCTCGAAGTTCCACTGCGAGGTGGGCGTCACCAACGTCTGGCACGAGCCCGCCGTGCGGGGCGCCGAGCGCTTCAAGTCCGAGGCGAGGGCGCTGCACGGCAACCAGAAGCCCCTGAAGCTCCTCGACCGGATCATCCGCGCCTCCTCGGACCCGGGAGACGTCGTCTGGGAGCCCTTCGGTGGTCTCTGCTCGGCGGCGGTGGCCGCGTTCTCGGCTGGCCGCGCCTGCTACAGCGCCGAGATCGCGTCTCACTACCACGGGCTCGCCGTGGAGCGGCTCGCGCGCGTCGCGTTTCGCGAGGCGCCCCTGCACGCCGCGGCCCCGCGCCCTGCGCGCGCGGGCGTCAGGGTTTCGGCGGCTTGATCGACGACGACGACGTGCGCTCGAGAGCCACGGTGGGGAGCTGCGCCACCGAGGCCGCGTCGCCCGCGATCGTCTCGAGCACGTTGAAGACGCGCACCTCGGAAGTGCCAGGCTCCGCGACCGAGCCGTTCTCTTCGCAGATGAAGAATCCCTGCACGGTGTCGCAGAGCGCCTCGTCGACGAGGATCTGCCCGCGCGCCGCGCGCTCCGAGAGCCGCGCCGCGCGCGCGACCACCTCCCCGAGCACCGTGTAGTCGAGCCGTCCCATCGACCGCGAGCCGATGCTGCCAGAGATCATCTCGCCCGAGGCCACCCCGATCGAGACCCCGCACGAGTAAGGCGAGTCCTCGCCGACGCGATCGACCATGCGCGTGAGCTCCGTGCGCACCGCGAGGCACGCCTCCACCGCGCGCACCGCGTGGTCCTTGCCCTGGAAGAGGGCCATCACCGCGTCGCCGATGTACTTGTCCACCACGCCGCCGCGCGCGGTGAGCTCCGGGACGATGATCTCGAAGTTCGCGTTGATGAGGCGGATCACGGCGTCGGCCGCGAGGGCCCGGGAGCGCTCCTGGAAGCCATGCAGGTCGATGAACACCACGGTCCCGTGAACGAACTCGCCGGCGAGGCTGTCGGCGGAGCGGATCACGGGGAGCAGGCGATCCACGATCCCATCGTTCACGAAAAGCCGGAGCAGGCCGTTCTCCTCCATGGCGCGGATGCTCCGGCGCACCTCGCGGGCGCGCCTGGCCGCGTTCTCGATCGTGGCCTCGAGGTCCTTGAAGTCGATGGGCTTGACCAGGAAATCGATGGCGCCTCGGTTCATGGCGGCGCGAAAGTTCGCCGTGTCGCTGTAGGCGGACACCATGATGACCTTGAGGAGCGGACTCACCTCGGCGGCCTGACGCAGGAAGGTGAGCCCGTCCATGCCGGGCATGTTGATGTCGCTCAGCGCGACCTCCAGCTCGGGGTTCCGGCGCAGCTCCTCCAGGGCCCCGAGGCCGTCGGTCGCGAACGTGAACTGGTAGACGTTCCGCTTGATCTGCTGCTTGAAGCGCTGCTCGATCAGCATCTTGACGTCGGGCTCGTCGTCGATGACCAGGATCTGGGTGGTCCGGAGGGGCCCCTCGGCCTCGGCGAGCGCCGCGAACGCGGCCGCCATCTCACCCACGGACTGGAAGCGGTGGCTCGGATCCTTGGCGAGGGCCCGCTCGAAGAAGGCGTCGACCTCGCTGGAGAGCGACGGGACGAACGACGACGGCGGGGCATGCGTCCCGGTGCAGATCTGCACGATGATCTCGCCGATCGCCGCCGCGGCGAACGGGAGCTGCGCGGTGAGCGACTTGTACGCCACCACCGCGAGCGACCAGAGATCGCTGCGGGTGTCCACCGGCTTGCCCCGCGCCTGTTCGGGGCTCATGTACGCAGGCGTCCCGACCAGCATCCCCACGCGGGTGATGTCGTTCCAGGCCTCCGCTTGCCCGTTGACCAGGGCCACCACCCCGAAGTCGAGGATCTTCACGTGCTCGCCGCCCTCGCCCGCGACGATGAAGATGTTCGCTGGTTTGAGGTCGCGGTGGATGATGCCCACCCCGTGCGCCGCGCCGAGCGCGCGCGAGGCCTGCAGGAGGATGGTGTTGACCGTGGAGAGCGGGAGACGCCCCCGCTTGCGCAGGCGCGAGTCGAGATCCTCGCCGTCGAGGAGCTCCATCACGATGTAGGGAGCGTTGTCGTTGATGCCGTAGTCGTAGACCTGGATGACGTGCGGGTTCCGGAGCTGGGCGATGGCCATCGCCTCCCGCTCGAAACGCTCCTTCGAACTCGTCGAGCTCACCTGATCCAGGCTCATCAGCTTGAGCGCGACCCGGCGGCGGAGCTTGGTGTCGAAGGCCACCCAGATCGACCCCATGCCACCGCGCGCAAGCTCGCGCTCCAGGAGGTATTTTCCGCCGATCTCTTGCGCCATCCGAGGCAGGCCAGCCTACAGCAGCAGCTTCCACAGGAGCAACGTGGAACCCCTTTCGCGCACGGGGATCGCCTCCTGCGACCGCCGCGCTTCTGGGGGGAAGATCACACCTCGCCCGCGCGCCGCGCCGGCATTTTGCGGCCGTTCGCGGCGCTCACGTGCCTCCGAGCAGGAGGGCCGCCACCGCACTCGCCTCGCTCGCACCTTCGAGCTGGCCATGGGTGAGGGTCATGGTGGGGACCGACGCGAGCTGCCATCTCAGGCTCCCGGAAGTGTCGGCGCCCCGGGGGGAACGCGGCGCCTGCGGCATCCTGGCGAGGATCTCCACCCGCCGAAGCTGTCCATCCGCGATCACGGCCAGCTCCACCCGCGCGGCCTCCCGGGTGACGGGCACCACCACCGCGCCCAGCGCCACGAGTGCGCGCGTGAGCCGCGCTTCCACATCGTCTGCCGCCTGGAGGGGACGGAGTGCGGTGGCCAGCTCCACCCCGGCCACCGACGCGGCAGGGCGCGCACCTGCCTCGCGCACGGCGCGGCGCACCCGCTCGGCGAGCGCGGCGTCCCGATCCAGGGCGGCGCGGTCGGCAGGATCCATGCGGAGCACGTAGCGGAGCAGGATCGCGGACCCCACCGCCGGCAGCTCCGCCGCTTCGAGCTGCGCGCGCCTGACCACCGCCGCCGCGGCTGGATCGTTCGTGGCGTCGAGCAGCGCCGCCGCCCCGCCGAGCACCGCCTCCGGCTCTGGCCGCTCCGGCGCCGCGCGCGGCACGGCGTCGCGGTAGGCACGGTGCCATCCCTTCTGGACGCCCGGGAGCCGCAGGGCCAGGTCGAGCCCGGCGAGCTCGGTCTCTGGCGTGCGCACCGCCCGGGCGAAGGCCTCGCGCAGCGCCCCGAGGAGCGCCGCATCGCCCGAGAGCGCGGCGTACGTCGGCGCGTCGACCACCAGCACCAGCCGCGCCGCGCTCACCTCGCGCGCGCCCAGCGTCCAGCGCTCCGCGGCCCCCACCATCTCCAGCTCCGCGCGCTCCACGAAGCCGGCGAGGCGGTGCGCCCCCTCCGCCGCGAGCAGCGCGCCCGCGGCGCCGCGCAGGGCGGAGAGGGCCTCCATCAAGACCTGCCCGTGCGGCCACGCTGGGCGGTCGACTCGGCCTCCAGCGCCGCCTGCGCCTCCATGACCGCCTCGGCCTCCCGCTGCGCCTTCGCGTCGATGGCGACGTGCGCCGGGAGCGCGGGGGACGACGGGCCGACCCGCATCTTCTGCGGCTCCGTGACGGCCGCCTCCGCCATCGCCGCCGCCGTGTGGCGCACGTCGTCGTAGGGCTTGGCGAGGTCGAAGATCACCTTGGTGTTGCCCTGGGAGAGGTTCGCGAGCGCCTCGAAGCGCCGCAGCTCCATGGCCCCTGGAGAGCGCGCGAGGATGCTCGCGGCCTCGGCGAAGTTCTTGGCGCTCTCCACGTCGGCCTCGCTCTTGATCACCACGTAGCGCCGGTCGCGCTCGGCGATGGCCACCTTGGCGAGCACCTCCTGCATCTGCGGCGGGAGCTGGACGTCCTGCAGGCCGATCATCTCCACGTGCAGCCCCCAGCCGCCCACCACCGTCTCCACCTGCGCCCGCACCTTCGCCGCCACCTCTTCCCGGTGGGCGAGCAGATCGTCGAGCCGGGTCTCGCCCACCACGTCGCGCAGCACCACCTTGGCCCGGTCCTTCACGGCCGCCTCGTAGTTCTCCACGGCGAGCGTCGCCTTCTCGGGATCGATGACCCGGTAGTAAACGACCGCATCGACCATGGTGGTCACGTTGTCCCGGGTGATCACCATCTGGCGCAGAAGATCCCGGTTCTTCATGCGGGTGTCGATGCGCCGCAGCTCCTGCAGGCCGGGAAGGAACAGGGTGAGCCCTGGCATCACCCGCCCGGAGAGCTTGCCGAGCGTGAACCGCAGCGCCACCTCCCACTGGTTGATCTGCCGGAGCCCGGACAGGACATAGGCGAGGGCCAGCAGGAGGACGGTCAAGAAGATCGGGGCCATCCTCTGACTCTAATCCATCCCGCGGGAGAGGCAGCGACATTGCCGCGCACGCCCCGCAGCGCTAGGCGCGGAGCCCATGTCCGATGTGGAGGGGGCCGAGGGAGCCGAGACCGGCGTCGACAGCCAGCACTTCGTCCCGAAGCGGAGGATCTGGCCAGCGCTGCTCGTCTTCGGCGCCCTGCTTGCCGGCGCGGCTGGCTACGGCGTGTGGCTCTGGAGGAGACCCGCGCCGCTCCGGGTGCTCGTCGCCGTCGATCTCGACGGGACCTGGTGGGAGGGCTCCGAGCCCGCCGCCGTCCTCGCCGACCGCGTGGCCGAGCACCTCACCAAGCTCGGCTTCGAGCCCGTGCGCGGCGGCGATCCCGAGGTCGCGGCCGTCCTGGAGAAGGCCAGCTCGCCCGAGGACGCCGCGCGCGCCCTCCGCGCCGCCTTCCTGGTGACCTCCGTGCTCACCCCCCAGGTCATCGAGCACCCCGTGAAGGGCCGCCCGGCGGGCGCGACCCCCGAGGCGCCCGGCGCGCAGCCCCAGGGCAAGGGCTACGTGGAGCTGCGGGCCGAGGGCCCGATCGCCGTCCGCCACCTCGACGATGATGGCGCCCCCGAGCAAGGCACGATCAGCTCCTGGTCCGGCGCTCCCGAGAAGCCCGAGGCGATGCGCCTCCTCGCGCGATCCCTCGCCACCATGGCCGTGGACGAGGTGGTGCCCCGCCTCCTGGAGCACCCCACGGTGAAGTCCGTCCTGGAGAGCAGCGACATCAAGCGCCTCGCCCAGCTCCAGCCTGCGAAGGACTACGTCAAGTACCGCAAGCAGCGGCTCGCGCAGGCGACGGAGGCGTACGACGCCTTCGGGCAGCAGCGCCGGGGCCAGGAGCAGGGCGCGGGCAAGGTGACCTACCACAGCGCCCCTGGCGCGGCGGACACCCTGGGCACCGTGGGCCCCGCGGGCGCCCTCGTGAAGACTGCCGACGTCACCCCGTTCATCTCTCCGGGCAGCCTGGATCTCAACTACAACGTGCGCATGGAGACCGTGGTCTGGCGCGCGCCGGACGGCACGGAGAAGCCGCTCTGGACCGGCTACCACGTCTTCAGCCAGCCCTCGGCGGCCCCCGAGGGAGCGCCGGTGCTCTTCGTGGAAGACCTCTTCGGCTGGGCGAAAACGCTCACGGTGGTCGGCGCCGACGGCAAGGCGCGGCGCCTCCGCGTGGACCCCGAGCACCGCTTCGTCGGCCCCGAGGTCGCGCCGGGCGGCAAGCTCGCCGCGCTCTACGATCGCGCCTGCCGCGAGTGCGCCGGCGACCTCCTCGTCGTCTCGCTCGACGACGGCAGCGAGCGCTACCTCCTGCCCCTCGACGGCGGCGAATTCCACGGCTTCGCCTGGCTCGGCCCCTCCCTGCTCGCCCACCTCTACCGCCCTGCCCCGCCCCCTGAAGGAGGCGACGCTCCGCGACAGGCGCTGTCGATCGTGGACCTCGGCAAGACCCCACCCGCCATCGTCCGCAAGATCGAGGTCCCTCGCGGCGAAACCTGGGCGAACCCCTCGGCCAGCGCCGACGGCCGCCGCCTCGCGCTCGTGCAGTTCGGCGAGGGCCTCCCCCGCCTCGCCACGGTCGAGGTGGAGACCGGCAAGCTCACCGCGCACGACCCCGGCGGGCGCGCCGACGAGCCCGCGCTCTCCCCCGACGGCACCCGGATCGCGTTCAACCGCGAGGGCGACATCGCCCTGCTGACCGTCGCCACCGGCGAGACCCTCGCGCTGACCTCGAACCGCTTCCCCGAGCGCTCCCCCCGCTTCTCCCCCGACGGCAAGCGCGTGTACTTCCAGTCCCTCGGCCAGGACCCCAACTACCCCCGCCGTCAGGTCGCCCTCATTGCCTCGGTCGAGGTCCCGTGAGCGAGACCGCCCTCTTCTTCGGCCTCTCCAGCGCCCGCCTGCGCGCACGCTGCCGCTGGGGCGGAGGCGCCCTCGCGTTCACCCTGTTCCTCCCCTACGAGATCATCGACGGCGTGCCGCAGTTCGTGTGGCAGCTCATCCCCGAGCTCCCCCCCGCGGGCGTCGTGGCATCCCTGGCCCCCACCGCCGCGGGCCTCGCCATCGTCATCGCCTCGTTCCTCACCAGGCGCGCCACCTCGCTCGCCACCACCGTCCTCGCCGCCCTCACCCTCGCTGCGTTGCTCCTCCAGCTCGGCGCCGACGCCGCCGCCTGGGAGGTGCTCGCCGTGCCCGAGAGCCTCGCCGATCGCTCCACGCCCGCGCTGCTCGCGCTCTCCCTCACCGCAGCCGGCGTGAGCCTCATGTTCCGCCCCTGGGCGCGGCGCGCCGGCCGCGCCGTGCTCACCCTCGCCGTCGCCTCCGCCGCGCTGTTCTACGCCTGGCCCACCCGCGGCGAGGCCCCGCTCCTGACCCTCGGCCGCGCCCTCGCCGTGCTGCCCGAGCTGCCGAGCTTCGGCCTCCAGCTCGGGATGCTCTTCATCGTCCTCGTCGCGCTCTGGCCGCTGCTCATCCCCCTCGCCGGGCTCCACACCCTGCGCCGCCCTCCGACCCGCGAGCAGCCTGTCCTCGCCGCGTTCGCCCTCTACGGCCTCCCTGGCATCCTCCTGATGTTCGCCTACCGCGGCTTCATGGGCGCGCAGGCCGGCGCTGCCCTGTGGGCGGCCCTGCTGACGATCGTGATCCTCACCGCCCTGCTCTGCCTCGTCGCCTCCGCCGTGGAGGTGCTCGGAGAGGCATGGGTGACCCCCGAAGCCGCCCTGGAGCAGCCCCAGGGCCTCCCCCTGCGCCGCGCGCTGGCCGCCGCCCTCGCCGCCGTGACCCTGCTCGGCGCCGCCCAGTGGGTGCTCTCGCGCCCCCCGTCCAAGGGCGTGACCTGGACCCTCCAGCAACCCACCGCCGACGGCGACAAGCTCTTCGGAGAGCTGCTCCACGCCTGGGGCCAGGCCCGCCTGCGCTGGGACCGCCGCGTCCGCACCCAGAGCGCCGCGGGCGGCCTCGTGGCCGTGAAGGCCGCCGCGCGCGAGCTCACCACCGCCGCCCACCGCCTGGACCCCGGCCTCGGCCAGGCCATCGCCGCGCTGACCGCGGAGGCTGGTGACCTCGACCTGGCAGGACGGCGCTGGTACCGGCTGATCGGCGAGGTGAACGAGGCAAACCGGCGCGCCGGCCTGCCCTACTACGTCGACCCCACGGTGAGCATCTACCAGACCGAGGAGGGCCTGCGCCGCCACTTCTCCGTGCACAGCTACCGCATCGAGAAGGTCCGCCGCTTCCTCGTGGGCCGCAAGGAGCTGGCGACCCTCCAGGTGCGGCAGATCGGCACCCGGCGCGGCGACCACACGCGGCTTGGCTTCTCGCGCGACCTGCAGCCCTTCGCACTCGTGGTCCTCGACGAGCTGACCCCCCACCGCGACGAGGTCGCCGCCCTCGCCACCGCCTCCCGCTGCACCGCCGCCCCGAAGCTCGACCAGGCCACCCCGGCACCCGATCCCGCAGCTTCCACTGCGCCTGCCAGCGCCGACCCTGCCCCGCCTGCCAGCGCCGACCCTGCCGCGCCTGACACCGCGGCCCCTGCCGCGCCGCCAGCCGCGCTCCCCACCCTCGTCCCGGAGACGGACGAAGCCCTGGCACGCTGCGGAGAGCTGCTCGCTGGAGCCGTCAAGGACGCCGGAGGTCAGGACCAGCTCCTCGCCGCGCTCACCGAGGCCACCGAGCGCCACGAACTGCAGCACCAGGTGGACGGCCCCCACCTCCCCCTCGCGAGCCTGGTGCTCAAGCGCCTCGCGGCCTACGCCAAGGAGTCCCAGGACCGCGTGAACCGCGAGCTCTCCGCCTACCTCGCGGAGATGACCGCCCCCGGCGCCGCGCCCCGCCTCGGCCTGGTGCACCTCGCGCGGTTCATCCTGCTCACCCCGCGCGGCACCGAGCACCACGTGGGCACCCTGGCCCTGGAAGCCCTCACCGGGCAGGAGGTCCCCCGCGAGGGCAACAAGGTCGACCGGGCAGCCGTCGCGCGCGCCCTCACCGAGCTGGGTCGCGAGAGCGACGACGCCCTGCGCGCCCGGGCAGCGCAGGCCTGGTCCTCGCTGTTCGGCGTCCCCCTCGTGCCTCCTCAGCCCGTGCCCTGATCAGCCCCCCGCCGCCTTCTCCCGGAAGCTCGCCCGCAAGCACCGCAGGAGCCCTGCCTGGAGGTTCCGCAGCATCGGCACATCGGGCAAATCCACCCCCATGCTGACCATGCTCTGCGCCACCGCGGGCCGCACCCCGGTCAAGATCCCCTCCGCCCCGAGGAGCTGCACCGCGCGCACCAGCCGCGCGATGTGGTGCACCGTCGCCGTATCGAGCGACTCCACCCCCGTCACGTCGACGATGGCGTGACGCGCGCGCGTCCTCACCACCTCGTCGAGCAGCATGTCCATCAGCCCCTCCGCGCGCACCTGGTCCACGTACCCGACGAGCGGCAACGCCAGCACCCCTTCCCAGACCTGCAGCACCGGCGTCGTCAGCGCCCGGATCGTCTCCTGCTGCTGCGTGAGGAGCGCGAGTTGCTGGCGCAGCTCCCGCTCGAGGCGCGCCTGGTCCGTGACGCAGATGGAGACCCCGAGCACCTCCACGACCTCCCCTCCCTCGCCCTTGACCGGCGTGAGGTGGGTCTGCCAGGTCTGGTCGGCGATGTCGATGCGGTACGAGACGCTGTTCCCCGCGAGCGCCTCGCGCGTCGCCTCGACGAGCTGCGGGTACGCCTTATACACCTCGAAGATGTTCTCGCCGACGGCATCCTCCTCGTTCTGGCCGAGCAGGATGTAGGCGTTGCCCTTCTTGACGGTGAACGTGCCGTCCTTGTCGATGGCCCAGACCAGGATGGGGCTCCCCGTGAGCACCGCCTGCAAGAGCCGCTTCTGCTCCGCCAGCGCGACCCGCTGCTTCTCGTTCTCGGTGACATCCTGCACGAAGCACGAGACCCCGATGGGCACGTCACGCTCGTCCCGGAGCAGCAGGAACTGCCACGAGCAGGTGATCTCACGCCCCTCCTTGGTGCACACCGGCGCCACCGTGGTCGCGATCTGCCCGGCGCGCAGCGCACCGGCGAGCGCATAGCGGTAATTCCTGGTCTCCTCCGTGCTGAGGAGGTCGACGAGCCCCTGCCCGATGGCCTCCTCCGCGGCAAACCCGAAGATGCTCTCCGCCGCGGGATTCCAGGAGACGATCTCGTCCGGCAGCGCCAGCTCGATGACCCCGATGTCCGTCTTGCGCACCAGCGCGCGCACACGTTCGCCAGACTGCTCGGTGAGATCATCCGCCCTGACGCGCGTGACGACGCCATGGAGCAGCCCCTGTTCATCCCGCCCCCAGATGAAGTGGAACCGCTCTTCCTTGCCCGACGCCGTGCGCAGGCCCCCCGCCCACCCCCCCGACCGAGGGTCACTCAGCTCGGAGAGCAACCACCTCGCCTGGTGCTCGTCATGCGCGCGCTCGGTGAGGACGCCACCCCCGAGGTCCCCCATGACCTCCATCCAGGCCGCGTTGCCATGGATGACGTGTCCCTCGCCGTCGAGGACGCAGAGCATCCCCGGAAAGGCCGCGAGGAACCGGGCAGGAAGATCAGGGGATAGAGCAAGGGCGTCGTTGGCGGCCATGGTGTGCTGGGCAGCGTGAAGGGAAGAGAGTTCACGGGAGAGGATACGGGGGGAGCGGGAGAGAAAGGGGGAGAGGATTCGGTGGAAAGAGGAAGAGGAAGGGGAAAGGGCAGGGGTGCGCGCGGGGAGCGGGGATTTGGTGGGGGTTTTGGTGGGGGAGGGCGG
>NZ_ASRX01000121.1 GCF_000601485.1 Chondromyces apiculatus DSM 436 | reverse complement strand
CGGGGCTACTCTACTAGGAATCTGAGGTCGTTGGAGATGATTTACGCCTCGTTCTGGAAGCGGTGCGCAGTTCGATGGAAGGCTGGCGCGTCGGTGCGTGGCGTCTCACTGACCGCGCATGAAGCAGGTCAAGGACGATGGCTGGAGACTGCCCGACGCGATGTGGACGGAGATGCAACCACTCCTTCCACCCCGTAAGCCTCATCCTCTTGGCTGTCACAACCCGCGCGTCGATGATCGCGCGGCCATGGACGCCATCTTCTTCGTGCTGAGGACGGGCTGCCAGTGGAGCGCACTCGATGGGACAGGCATCTGCAGCCACTCCTCAGCCCATCGTCGGTTCATGGAGTGGACCAAAGCCGGCGTGTTCAAGAAGTTCTGGCGGCGCGGGCTGCTGGCCTACGACAAGAGCGTCGGCATCGACTGGAGCTGGTTGTCGATGGACGGCGCGATGACCAAGGCTCCCTTGGGCGGGGAAAAAAACCGGGCCAAACCCCACGGACCGAGCCAAGAGGGGCGCCAAGCGAAGTCTGCTCACGGAGGGGTCGGGTGTTCCGGTGGGCGTCGCCGTGGACGGCGCCAACCGCAACGACTTCAAGATGACGCGTGAGACCATCAAGAGCATCCCCGTCAAGCGACCTCGCCCCAGCGCGGACAAGCCTCAAGGCATGTGTATGGACAAGGGGTATGACTGCAAGGAGGTGAAGAAGCTGCTGAAGAGGTTTGGATTCACTGCGCACGTCCGCTCGCGTGGGCAGGAGGCACGAGACATCAAGAAGACAGGTCAGAGAGCGCGGCGCTGGGTCGTCGAGCGCAGCCATAGCTGGATGAACCGTTCCCGTGCCATTCTGATCCGCTGGTCAAAGCGAGCTGATACCTACCTCGCCCTTCTACACTTCGCTTGCGGGATCATCGCGTGGCGTGCTGCAGGCCTACTGGGATAGGCTCTAAGCAGCAGTTTGTAATTCGGCTGTCCGAGGAAGCGGCTTTCATGCAAGGGGCACGCGTTACCGGCGTGTTGGCCTCTCGAAACATCTACTCCATGCCAGGTGGGGTCACTCTGCAGGGGCAGTTCACGTTGATGAGGGTACGCTAATGAAAACTGTCGAGAAAATAATCCAAGGACTTGCCAGCGGGGATGTCGAGAGACAAGTAGCCGCTGTTGAGCAAGCGTCGGTCGTAGTTGGCGAACTGGCGGCGGCCGCGGTGAATGCGTTTGAACATGGGCCCAATCATTTCCTAATCGCAGAGCGCTTGCACATGTTGGGAACGACAACAGTACCCTATTTGCAGGACCTGCTAAGAAGGCCAACAAATGAAGAGACAAAGACTCTCGCTGCTCTTGTGTTGCTGCAGCTGAATGACCGAATGGGCGTTCCGATACTTTTGGCGGAGGTTGAAGAAGGTTCGGATTATGCGGGTCTGTGCGCGAACCATTTGGCACAGGCGAACATTGATGGAACGGAGGCGGCGATCGTACGAAGACTGGCAGCGGCTCGTCTTGATGAGGTGGATCTCATCGTGTCGCTTGTAATAGCATTGAGAAAGATGGGCCGCGAACTTCCATCGGATCTCAGTTGTAGGTTCAATGGAGATACCGTGCCATGGCAAATTAGGACTCTGCTGTGAGGCTGTGCCGTGACTCCTCTGAATCTGCGCTGAAGAGCTGACCGAAAAAGCCGTTGGAGTGGATTGGGGGGTGTAGACATGCACCCCCCTCGGAGGTAGTAGAGGCGCTTCTGAATGAGCCGCGTCCGCACCCGAGAGCTTCAGCGTGCCCAAGGCGTCATCCGCTTCCAATTCCAGAGGACACGCTGCCACCGGAGCATCCGGCGCGGATGCTCTGGCGCATTGTGGAAACGCTCGACCTTTCAGCGTTCCTTGCGAGAGCCAAGCTGCTCCTGCTGCCCGCGAGCGACTGGCGCGCCATCAGCGCGCTGCACAGGCGGCAGGCGGTGTTCCGCGCGGTGGAGCAGGGCTTCAGCATGGTGCGGCAGGCGAACCAGGGCCAGTCGGCGGCGGTGGATGGTTACGGGCGCATGTATGGTGAGCTGGACCATTTCACGATGGCGGATCGGGTGTGGCGAGCGGAGCTGCCGGTGGGGCGGGTGCCCACGCTCTACGCGCGCATCGGCGACTCTGCAGGGGCGCTTCCCGGCCTGATCGCGCTGGGTTGGATGGGCCGGGCCGTCGTGGGGCATCTTGCCCGGCGGTGGCGTGCACGTGCGAGGCTTCACGCGCAGCCTAACGCTTGAAACCGGCTGCGAGTATACGAGTACAGGAGGGGTGAAATGCCTGTGAGCGGGAGGGGCGCGCACAGAGGCTGTGTGCCCTACGACGTGACCTGACTCGGGGACACATGGGACCATCAGGGGGCACGAACGCCCACGACCGGCACACCTCTCCGAGCGCGGTAGAAAGCGGCAGACACGGCGCTCGCCGTCTCCGCGATGCCGTCATGGTGTAGAGATTTGAGCGGGTTCGATTCCCGGCGCCTCCACCTGTTTTTCTCGGTGTTTTGTCTCGTTTGTGCCCTGCTTGTGACCCGACAAGGTGACCCGGCTTTACGGAACACCTCTCCCGCCTCTTCTGTGCGAGGAGCCCAGCAGTCGTAGGCCCTGAGGCGAGTACCTGAGCCATTCAGGACGTTCGTCATGCCGGCCCACTCGGTCGTGCTGGGCTGAGCCTTGACGTTATGGTGCTCAGCCAGGGGGTAGCGCTGGCGCTGCGTGCGGCGGCGTTTCTGGAGGGGCTGGAGCCGCTCATGGCGCCCATCCCCGATGAGAACCGCTGCTGTCGGGCGTCCATCGCGGTGCTGAGCGCGCCGGAGCATGCGCCGCTGCCAGGGGAGATGGGCTTCCCGGCGGAGTGGCTGGTGCGCTGGGGGCAGGCGCTCGACGAGAGCAAGGCCGCGCAGCGGGGGGTGGAGAACGCGCGGCTGACGCGGGCGCAGATGCGCTCGGCGCCGTCACTCCGGGGCTGGAATGATTTCGCCGGTGACAATGCCGCCATGGGTGACGATGATCGCGGCCCATGCACCAGGCGGCCCTCGACAACAAGACGGACTTCGCGGTGCACCAGCAGGTCCTCCTGGACACCGAGGGCGAAAAGCTCGTCGCTATCGTCAAGGCGACCTTTGAAGTCGACGGCTCGGAGGTGGACATCGCCCCAGCCGAGCGCACCCGTGGCATTCGGTTCGCCGATTTCCCGTGGGAGAAGGACGCGCCTGAAAGCCTTGCCTACCCGGCCGACGTCTGCCTGCGCAAGCCGGGCACCGATGTGATCTTCGTGGCCAGAGCGTGCGCGCCCGGGGGACGGGCGGTGCCCTCGTTCGACGTGCGGGTCGAGGTCGGTCCGCTCCGCAAGTCGCTGGTGGTCTTCGGGCAGCGCCTCTGGCTCGCGGACGGCGCGGGGCTCTCCACGCCGCAGCCCATCCAGGAGATCGACATGCGGTACGACCACGCCTGGGGTGGCCGCGACGACGAGGACCCGGCCGAGCCCCTGGAGGAGCCGCGCAACCCGGTGGGGAAGGGCGTGACGCGCGCTCCCGAAGGGCTCACGCACCAGCCTGCGCCGCACATCGAGGACCCCTCCTTTCCCATCCTCTCCGTGCGCACGGCCCCTCCGCCTGCGGGCATCGGCGTGGTGGGCCGGAGCTGGGAGCCCCGCCGCCGGTATGCCGGCACGTACGACGCTGCCTGGCAGGAGTTTCGAGCGCCGCTTCTCCCGGACGACTTCGACGATCGCTTCAACCTCTGCGCGTCGCCGGGCCTCATCGCCACCCCTCCGCTCGTGGGCGGCGAGCCGGTGCGGCTGCTCAACCTGACGCCTGGCGGCGGGGCTCTCACGTTCGCGCTGCCCCGGGTGCATCTCGAGATCGAGTTCCGGGTCAAGGGCCGCGAACCGGCCATCTTCACGCCCTACCTCGACACCGTGCTCTTCGACCTCTACATGCCGACCCCCGAGAAGCCGCTCGCGGTGGAGATGGTCTGGCGGGCCTCGGTGAAGGCGCCCCGGCGGCTCAAGGATGCGCGGGTCCTCGTTCGTGAGAGGATGAACCCGTGAAGACGCTGGCCTCGGTGGTCGCCGTGGGGGCCGTCACCCCGGTGGGCCTCTCCGCTCCGGAGACGGCCTTCTCGCACCGCGCGGCGGCCGCTGCGATGCGCGAGGCGCCGCTCGTCGACGGTGAGGGCGAGCCCATCACCATGTGCTTCCTGCCCAACCTCGATCTGCGCACGACAGGCGCCGACCGCGCCTTCCTCCTCGGACGCCGGGCCCTCGAAGAAGCCCTACGCGCGCTCGGCCCGGCTGCCGCCAGGTTGCGCGCGGGCTTTGCCTTGTGCCTGGACGACGTCTTCGCCGAGCGCGGCGCCGAGGGTCTCCCTGCCGGTCAGACCTTCGCCAGGGACCTGGGGCGCAGCGTCTCGGGCATGCTGCCGGACATTGCCAGCGTCGAGGTCACGGCGCGCGGCTCGGCGAGCGCGGCGTTCATGGTGCCGAGGCTCTGCGACGCGCTCGCCTCCGGCGCGATCGAGGTGGCCGTCCTGGGTGGGGTGCACACGGACTACGACCCGGGCCGCATCGCCGCGCTCGTGGCCGCCGATCGCCTCTTCCGCCCTGACAACCTCGACGCGCTCATCCCTGGCGAAGCGGCAGCCTTCGTCGTCCTGATGCGCCCCGACACGGTGCGCCGCCATCAGCTCCGCACGCGCGCCGAGATCCATGCCGCGGCCACTGCCCACGAGAAGGCGCGACCCGACAACGACGAGTCGGCCTTCCAGGCTGCGGGCCTCACCGCCGCGCTGCGCACCGTGCTCACGCCGCTCGGCCCGGAGGGCCTGCGCTCCGGGTGGATGCTCACCGATCTGACCTTCGAGGTCTTCCGCCACTTCGAGCTGCAGGCGGCCACGGTGCGCACCCAGCGCTTCTACTGCGAGCCGCAGGCTGTGGAGAGCCCCGCGCAGCGCCTCGGCCACCTCGGCGCCGCGTCCATGCCGCTCCACCTGGTGCTGGCAGCCGAGGGTTTCTGCCGCGGGTTCGCCCCGCACCCCATCGCGGTCTCCATCGCCGGGAGCGACACCGGTGAGCGCGGCGCCTTGCTGATCTCCGCGCCGGGGCCAGAGGCTGCCTCGTAGTCCGTTTCCCAGGTTCGTCCCGGGTCCTCGGCTCGGCCTTCGAGCGAAGTCACGGGGGTAGCGACCATCGGTCCCTGAATTGCCGTACGCAGTACTCAGCCGGTCTTGCGCGCTGGCCGGAGCCACCGTCCAGGCATGTTCGCGCTGCGCGCCGCGTGGGGCTGCCACGCCCGCATCGCCTCTTCCTGCACGGCGACCAGGTCGTGCGGATCGAACCGCACCACGGCGCCCGTGCGGATCACCAGCTCGCGGTGCAACCAGCGCCGTTCCAGCGGTGTCACCCGCGCCGTGTCCAGCTCGCCCAGCGACACCAGCGGCGTGTACGGGTGCCCGCGCCGGTAGCGCGTCGTCATGGTGTACTCCGCGCCCTTCTCCATCCACCACGCGCGCCACCGGGCGGCGTCGGTGCTGGGTTGCTCGACCGTCTCGGGTGTGGGCTCCGGCGGCAGGTCCCGCGGATCGCCCAGCGTCCGTGCGAGCTTCGGCACCCGGGGCTCGCCCACGTCGGGCTCGGGAGGGTCGGCCACCTCGATCGCCTCGTCCTCCACCTCGGCTTCCTCCCAGAGCCCCGCGCCTGTGAGCCGCTCGAGCGCCCAGGCTGCGGCTGCAGCCAGCGCATCGTCGTCGGTGGTCTCCAGCAGATCCACGAGCTGCCCGATGGCCCAGGCGTTCCCTGTCCACCCGACCGCGAAGAGCAGCTCTCGCGTCGGCGCGGAGAGCGCCCGCTGCGTCACCCGGCGCGCGTCCTCCTCGCCCCCGGCGATGGCCAGGATCAGCGCTGCCTTGCCAGCCTCGGGGCCGTCCAGGGCTGCGGTCAGCCTCGCCTCGGTGTGCGGGTGGCCCGTGAGCGCCATCGCCCACCACACGGCCTCGCGCAGGGCCGGATCTGCCGTCCCGTCGAGCCCCTGCAGCAGCGCGCTCAGGCCCGGCGACGGTGTCATGGCCAGGTGCACGAGCGCCCTCGCTGCCACCACCGGAACGTCCCCGGCTGCCGCCGCGAGCTCCGCGGGTGTCGCCAGGCCCCGGTAACCGAGCACGTCGATGGCCATGGCCCGGATTCCCGGATCCTCCTCCTCCAGCAGCGAGCGCAGCGCCAGCGGGAGCGCGTCGTGCGGCACCAGCTTGAGGCCGGCGGCGAACCCTTCGACGAACGCCTCGTCGCGGTCGCTGGTGAGCAGCGCGTGCTCGGCCGCGCCCAGCGCGTCACGCCCACCGAGGCATCCCATCACCATGGCGAGGGCGAAAGCGTGGCTGGGATCCTTCACTGGCGCGTCCGCGACGAGGCGCGGCACGTGGGCCACGGCGGTGGCACCGCTGGCCGCGAGCGCATCGATGGACGCCAGCATGCGCCGCTCCAGGATCAGCGAGCCCCGCCACGGATCGCCGAGCAACGGCGCCCGCTGCATCCCTACCATGGCCACCTCCTCGAAGCACTCGCGCGCCCGGTTCTGGCGGAAGGCCACGTCGTCGATCGCCCTCGGAACCTCGCGCGTGAAGCCCGGCAGGGGCGCATTTTCTGGTGCTGCGACCGGAGGCGGGAGCGCGGGTTCCGGGGGCGAAAGCCTCGCCTCGGCGGCCTGGGTCTTCATCTGGGCGATGGCCGCGCGCAGCTCCTGGAACGTCGTCGGCTCGGGCAGCGCCGCCGTCGGCCTCGGTGGGCGCCCTGTGGGCGGCAGCCTGGGGTAGCGCAGCCGAGGGGCGATCGAGGGCCGCACAAGGACGTGCAGGCGCGGCACATCGACGCTGGCGAACAGCTCCTGGGGCGCGGGGACACCCAGTGGCGGCAGTCGGGCGAGGCGCTCGTCCGCGTGGGCCAGGTGGCCTGCGGCGCGCTCCAGGTGCGCGCGCAGCGGGTCGAAGGCCGGCTCGCGACCTGCGGCAGGGGCGAGCGCGGAGAGCGCCTGCGCGACCTCTCCGCGGGCCGTGTGCACGGCTGCGAGCCGCTCGGCGCGGCCATCGCAGGCGTCGTAGATCGCGACGAAGGCCTGCTCCAGCGCCTGCGCCAGGGGGCCCAGGTCGAAGGCAGGCGGGACGTCGTGCTCCAGGATCACCGCCGCGCGGCGCAGCTCGGCGTGGGCCGCCTCCAGGGCGCGCGTGGAGGGCGGGACACCGGCGTCCTCGGTGGGCGCGCTGGCGGGCACGAACGGCAGGTGCGAGGACGCCACCGTCTGGTGTTACACCCACCCGAGGGGGGCCGGGAAGTCCTGCCGCGATGCTACGCAATGCTACGCAATGCTACGCAATGCTACCTTGGCGCGGGCGCATGGCCGACCTGAGGACCGACCTGGAGGCGTACGTCACCGTTGCCGCCGAGCTTTCCGATCCCCGCGTGGATCGCACCGTGGCCCTCACTGCCCGGGGCCTGGACGAGGATGCCTGGGAGGAGATCGACGACGCCTGGCAAGCGCGCCTCTCCGAGGCCGAGGCCGAGGCCGAGGACGCCGCGGCCGACGGAGTGCCCCCGCTGGTCGCCGCGCACGCCGAGGCCTTCGCCCGCGCCCAGCGCGCCCGCGTGCACGACGTGCTGCCCTTCGAGCGCTTCGTCACCGCCGCCAGCGCGCTCCGCCGTGGCGGCGACCTCCGCTCCACGCTGCGGCGCCTCGACCTGACCCTCGACGCCTACCTGACCGCGCAGGCTCACTGGACGGCGCGCATGCTGGAGGACGACGCCTTGTTCGCGAGGTTCGAGCACGCGATGCGGTGACCCGGCGGCTCTTGACGGGCTTCGGCGCTGGGCGACCATGGACCCATGGCGCGCACGGCACCCATCCCGAACATCCCTGCCATCCCTGGCATGAACCCCGGGGCGTGGATCATGGGCGGCGGGGGCAGCGACGGAGGGAGCGGCGGCAAGGGGGGCAGGGGCAGCGGCGCCAACCAAGGCGCCAGCGGCAACAACGGGGGAAACGGCCCGAACGGGGGCGGGAAGAACGCCGGCTCGTGCGGGCCTGGCAGCGGCGGGGGCTGCCCGAATCCGTCGCACGGCAACGCCTCGCTGCACGCGGGCGACCCGATCGATCCGGTCACGGGGCGCGTCTACACCGTTGCCGTCGTCGACCTGGCGCTACCAGGAATGATTCCGCTCGTCATCGCGCGCAGCTACTCGTCGTCCAGCCGCGAAACCGACATCGGTCTCGGCTTCGGGTGGACGCACTCCCTCGCCTGGGCCCTCGAGGAACGGCGGCGTACCCTGTACATCCACCAGCCTGCCGCATCGACGACGGAGACCGCCCGCCTCGAGGCGGGAAACTCGGCCGTGCTGCCGTGCGGTCGCCTCATGCGCCACGCCTGGGGGTACACAATCGATGCAGACGGCGTGACGCGCGTCTTCTCCCACCGTCACAGGGGGACGTGGTTGCTCACGCGCATCGTCGATGCCAATGACAACCGCATCGAGCTCCTTTACGAGGGAGGGATCCTCACGGGTGTGCTCGACAGCGTGGGGCGGCTCATCCGTCTTCGCCGCGGTCCCGACGGGCGTATCGCCGCATTCGAGGTGAAGAACGCCTCGGCGAGGGGGCGCTGGACCAGCTTTCGGAGCTACGTCTATGACGAGCGCGGCGACCTCGTGGCTGCAACGGATGGCGAGGGCTTCGCGGCGCAGTTCGCGTACGACGCCGAGCACCGCCTCACGCGCCGCCGCGAGCCCGGTGGCCTCACGGCCGAGTTCGTGTACGACGCTCAGGGCCGCTGCATCGAGACGTGGTGCCACCGCGAGGGCCGCGACGGGCTCGATGCGGACGTCCCACCGCTGCTCGCCGACGGCAGGACGGTCGCCCGTGGCTTCTTGCACGTGAAGGTCGAACGGGGCGACGACGTGACCGAGATCATCGGCTCGCGCTCTGTGCGCCGCGTCGAGGGGAATGCGCTCGACAGGCCGGAGAAGTCCGTCTGGTCCGGCGGCGTGCACACCTACCGGTACGATGGAGCGGGCCATGTGCTCGCCTATGCCGACGCGCTCGGCAGCACGTGGCTCTGCAAGCGCGACGATGCGGGCAGGCTTCTGCAGAGCATCGATCCCACCGGCAGTGTGACCGCGTACGAGTACGACGTGAACGGCTTCATCGTCGGCGTCACCGACGCGCTGGGGGGCCACTCGGCCCATCTGCGTGATCAGCGCGGCAACGTGGTCGAGGTACGGCAGGGAGCGGCGCCGGTCCTCAGCTTCCAGTACGACGAGCGCGGGCAGGTGACGTCCGCCGTTCTCCCGAGCGGTGCCACGACCAGGATGGCGTACGATGCCCTCGGGAACCGGGTACTCATCGTCGAGCCCGACGGAGCGACGCGAACGCTCCGCTACAACTTCCTCGGCCAGCTTGAGGCTTACCGCGATGAACGCGGGCTGGAGACGCACTTCACCTATGACGGCTGCGGGCGGCTCCGTTCCGTGCGCGAGTTCGACGCAGCCATGACCATCTACGAGTATGACGCCGACGGCAACACGACCCGCGTCATCGATCCGGATGGGCGCGCGACCACGCTCGTGTGGGGCGGGCTGAACGTCGTCACCGAGGTCCGGCGACCCGATGGCGCCACCGTGCGTTACTTTTACGACCGCGAGCAGGATCTCGTTCGCATCGTCAACGAGTGCGGCGAGGAGCACCGCCTCCTTCGCGTCGGGGAGGGGCGCGTCGGCGAGGAGCGTACCTTCGACGGACGCGTGATCGCCTACAAGCACGACATGCTCGGGCGCATCGTCCAGGCCCGTGACGGCGGCCGCGTCATCGACTTCGTCTACGATCCCCTGGGCCGGCTCCTGGAGCGCAAGTACTCCGATGAGCGCGCAGACTCGTTCGCGTACGACGCCATCGGTCGGCTGATACGCGCCGCGACCGATCAGGTGGTCGTGGAGTTCACCTACGATGGCTGGGGGCGCATCACCCGGGAGATCACCCATCATCGAGGGCAGGCATCCGAGACCACCTGGATCTACGACGCCCTGGGCAAGCCCGTTGCCGTGCAGGGGCCGGGTGGTGCTGTCCGCGTCCGTCGCGATGCCGTCGGGCGTGCCATCGAGGTCGCGGCTGACGGAGTCGCGCCGCTGCAGCTTCGTTACGATGGACTGGGCGTCGAGATCGAGCGCGTCCTTCCCCAAGGGGGGCGCGTTGTCGCGGAGCGAACGGCCCTCGGCATGCCCAAGCGGCGCAGCGTCTTCGCTGGCGGCTCGGGGGCGCGCACGACGGAGCCCGAATGGGTCGGCGTGCTCGCCCCCGGCGAGACATTCCGGCGGTTCTACGACTGGTCCGCGGCGGGCTTGCTCGGCGGCATGGAGGAGGCGAACGGCGAGCGCGTCGACCTGCTCCGCGACCAGAACGGCCGCGTCATCGAGCGGCGACGCTCACGTGGCGGCGGCGAGGCCTTCGTCTACGGCCCGAGCGGCGACCTCTATGCTCGTGGCGAGGCGCAGCGCTTCGCGCCTGGCGGCCGGCCCATCGATCGCGGCGCCGTGCGCTTTTCCTACGACGCACTGGGCCGTGTCATCGAGAAGCATGTGCTCGAAGACGGAATCGAGCGGACCTGGACATTCGCCTACGACGACCGCGATCTGCTCCTGACCGTGCACACGCCGGACGGCGTCCTCGTGGCATTCACCTACGACGTCTTCGCGCGGCGCCTGGAGAAGCGGGTCGAGCGCGACGGGCAGATCTTGAGCGAGACACGCTACGCCTGGCGTGGCGACGTCCTCGTTCATGAGGTCCGCGAGGACGCACGAAAGGCCGGCGATCCCATCGTCGAGGAGCGCTCCTACCTCGTCGAACCGGATGGCTTCCTCCCGCTGGCGCAGCGCGAGGTCCAGGGCGGCGAGAGCACCGTCACCCATTTCATCCTGGCCCCCAATGGCTCTCCCGAGCTGCTCGTCGACGGCGCGGGCAAGCCGGTCACGGTCTTCGACACGACCCACGCAGGGCGCGTCCTCGGTGCATCCGCGGCGCGTACACCGCTTCGGATGGCGGGGCAGTACGAGGACGAGGAGACCGGGTTGCACTACAACCGCTTTCGCTATTACGACCCGCTCACCGCCTCGTTCCTCAGCCCGGAGCCGCTTGGAATCGCCGCCTCGCTCAAGGCGTATGCCTACGCGGACTTCCGGCTCCCGGATGCGGTCGATCCAGACGGGCGGGCTTCCATTTCGAACATCTTCGGGCCAGCTCCCGCTGGCGGGGGGCCGCGACCCACGCTCGCCACGGGACAGAGCGGGCAGTCTGGCCCCCTCCATCCCGCCGTCGTGGCGGCCCTGCCACCGAACGATGCCACCCCCCCTGGCATGCGTGCCAACAACTCCGTCGGTGCGTGCTCCGAGCCCCGCGCGTTGAGCAACTATCTCCACGAGTACGAGTGGAACGGCATTCCGCCTGGGCAGCGCACCCCACCACCGCCGCGCTCCTGTCGCCCTGGTGATCCGAACTGGCAGCAGAACCTCGGCGGTGCGCTCAACGGCATCGACCCGAACGACGGCATCGTCAGCGGTCGGCCGAGCCGCAACTGGCCGGCGTGCGAGAACTGCTCGCAGATGATCCCGAGGCTCTACACGCTCGCCAACCAGACGCCGCCCAATTCGGTCTGCGCCGTGGGAACGGCTGGCGGCAGAACGGCGCGCGCCTTCAACCCCGCGCCCTCGTTCACGAGCAACCCCGCCAATACGGCCTACAATGGAGCACCGCCGGCAGGAGCGCCGGCTGCCCTGGGGACATGGGAGCACAACGGGACAGGATGGAACCGGATCCTCTGATCGCGCACCGTGGGCAGCGCGCATGACGGGCCTCGCCAACCTCGACGCTGCAGCACGCGCCTGGATACCGCGCCACGCGCGCGTCGCTCCCTCCTGGAGCGAGTCGGCCTTGCGCGCGGCGCTGGCGAGCGACGCTGCCGCATTCGACGCGCTGATCCACTGGGAGCGCGCCCTGCACACGCTCGCACAGGGCGCCAGCGATCGCTCGGGTCGGTACGTCCTCGCCCTCGGAGAACGCGCGTTCGGCGCGCTCGCGGCCATGACCGACGGCCCAGCGCCAGCTCCGATCGTCTCGCGCGCGGAAGACGGTCGCCCCATCGCCCTCGCTGGGCGGACCCCGCGGGGGCGTCTCGGGATGGACACCGAGGGCCGCCTTTACATCGGTGAGCCCGGACAGTGGCGACCGATCGCCGGCGATGCGGCCACCTACCTGGCACGCCTCGCGTGCATGGGCGAACGCACTGCGAGCACGCCGCTCCACCTCGCCCTCGACCAAAGGCATGCGGAGGTCGTCGCCACGCGCCTGGGCCTCCCGGAGGCGCCAGCCCTCGGCGACGACCTCCAGCGCTGGTGGCGCTCCGACACCATCGTCCTCCACGAGCGCGACCTCGAAGCGCCGGACGAGGACAGCGCGCACCTCCTGGCCGTCCCGGCGGAGGCGCCGCGCCTCATCGAGGCCTGCCGCGATGTCGGTGCTGCTGGAGCCCTCGTGGGTAGCGCCACCGCCCGCATCGAGGCGCCGCGCCCTGCTCCTGACCTTCCGCGCCCCCTGCTCTCCATGCCGCACCGCCCCCGTCGCGGTCGTGGCGACGGCTGGATCGCATTGCTCCCCGATCTCCACCGCCTCGAGGAGGTCTGCTTCGTCGACGGCCAGTTGATCCGCGAGGCCGTGTGGCCTGAGGGCCCTGTCGTCGAGTACACCCGTGCCGTGCTCGACGGCCTCTCCGCCGCGGCTCAGTCCCGTCTCGATCGCCACGGCTTTCGCCGCGATCTCCGCAGAACCTGCGATCGCGCCGATCCCGCAGGCTGGCTCGCGCGTGCGGGGCTTCCTGCCAACCCCACCGCGATCGCCATCGAGACGCGCTTCGGTGGCCTGCGCTGCCCGTTTCGCGAGGGCGCCTCCTGGTTCGCCCTCGGCACCTGCGAGGTCCTCTTGCAGGATCGCGAGACCGGCGACCACACCCTCTGGGCGGCCGACAGCGACGTCCTCCAGGGCTCGGACTGGCCGCGCGTGATCTGGCAGGACGAGTTGCTGGTCCCGGTCGGCTCGGCGCCCGACGCCACCCTCTACGCCACGCCCTCCGGGGTGCTCGTCGAGCATGCCTGGATGCACGACGACGTGGCGGTGGTCGGTCACGACCCCGCGGTGCTGCTCGAGCGTTACCTGCTGCGGCTCGACACTGGCAGCCTGGAGCAGGAGGGAAAGCTCGCGCGGGTGACCGCCCCGGAGCGCCGAGGTGACGCGGTCGCGCTGGCCCTCGCCCTCCCTCCGTTGCCGGCTGCGAGTGACGCGATCGCGCGGTGGTGGGTGGATGACGCTGGCACCCGCTACGTGGTCGAGGACGACCATGGCACGACAGTGATGTGCGCCGACGCGAGCACGCTGGCCAAGGCCCGCGCGGTGCTCGCCGCAGGGACCTGAACCCGACACGTTCTCGCTGGTCCCGGCAGAGGTGGCCTCGGACGGAGGCTCGAGGCCGTTCCGCGGTGGCGGCATCGTGGCATGACAGCGCCCGCGCGACGGGGTTCACGGCCCGGACCCACCGCTGTCCTCCGCCCGCTTTTCCGGCCCTGGCCGCCATTGTGACCCCCCGGACGCCATGCGACGATCGCCGTGGCCATGGGCAAGGTCACCGCGCTCTACATGGACACGATCACCGACAAGTCGGGCCACCAGCAGGTCGGCATGGCGGTGAGCGTCTGCCTCACCCCCGCGGCCCCGGCGCCCCTGCCGATCCCGTACCCCACGTTCGGCTCCGTCGCGGAGGGCATCACCGATCCGTGCATCCGCACCAAGATCGAGAACGCCAAGATCCTCACCGTGGGCGGCTGCATGAGCAAGTGCCACGGCAACGAGCCGGGGACCCTCCGGGAGGTCGTCAGCCTCAACATCTGCGGCCCCTGCTTCCCCTGGCTGGGCGCGCCGATCGTCTTCATCGAGCTGGGCATGGCTGGCATCACCGGCTCCCTCGGCCAGATGAACAAATCGATCACCATGGGCGCTGGCGGGAGCGCCAGCGGCGCGGGGGGCGGCGGTGGCGGCGGCGGTGCAGCGGGCGGTGGCGCGGGTGGCCCTGGGCAGGGCGGGCCCTCGGGCGGCAGCAACGCGGGCGGCGGCGGAGGGGGCAGCAACTCCGGCGCGGCGCCTCCCAGCCCACCGGCTTCACCGGCCGCCGAGGGCCAGGCCAGCGGCGGCCACCCCGTCGACGTCGTCACGGGCACCATGTTCACCAGCCCGCAGCTCGACTTCGTCCTCCCGGGGCTCTTCTACGTCCAGTGGGATCGCACCTACCGCAGCTCCAACGTCGAGCGCAGCGCAGGCATCGGCTGGGGCTGGTCCCACAGCCTCCACTGGACCGCCGAGCGTTTCGGCGACTGGCTCCTGCTCACCGACGACGAGCTGCGCACCACGCGCATCCCTTTCCCTGCCGAGGACGAGATCACCCCGCTCGTCTTCGGGCGCAACGTGGTGCGCTTCCAGGATGGCATCGGCGTCGACCTCGACGACGGGCTGCTCCGCGTCCTGCGCCCCGACGACAAGCGCCGCGTCTACCGCCTCGCCGAGATCCGCGACGGCCACGGCAACGTCGTCCAGGTCGAGTGGACGGGGGACGAGGTCACCGCCGTCATCGACACCGTGGGTCGCCGCGCCGCCATGACCCGCGAGGGCGGCGTGCGGCGCTGGGAGCTGTCCGCCGTCGACGTCGAGGGCCAGCTCCACCGCCGTCACCTGGTCGCGTACGAGCTGGACGAGCGAGGCGACCTGGTCCGCGTCATCGATCGCGGCGGCGTCGCCTGGCGGTACGAGTACGACGAGCAGCATTACCTCGTGCGCGAGCACCAGCCCGACGGCGTCGCCTACTGCTTCCGGTACGAGACCGTGGCGGGTCAGAAGCGCTGCGTGGAGACCTGGGGAGAGCTCCCGGGACGCGACATCGTCGCCGCGCTCGCTGCCCTCGGCACCCCGGAGGCGGGCACCACGGCGAGGCCGCGCGGCATCTACCACACCGTCTTTCGCTTCGGACCCGACCCGCTCGAAACCACGATGACCGACGGTTGCGGCCACACCCACCGCTACCTCACGAACCACCTCGGGCAGGTGCTCCAGTACACCGACCCGCGCGGCTACGTGAGCCGCTACCACTACGACGACCGGGGCAACCTGCTCGTCAGCACCGACGGCGGCGGGCGCACGCGGCGGACCAGCTACGACGCCTTCGGGCGCAAGGTCGGGCTCGTCATGGCCGACGGCGCCACCGTGCGCCGCGTCTACGACGACGAAGCCCAGCAGGCCGTCACCACCCTGCCCGACGGCGGCCGCGAGATCTTCCGCCAGGTCGGCGACAAGGTGGAGGAGGTCGACCAGGCCGGGCGCGTCACCACCTGGACCATGGATGGCGCCGGCCTGATGAAAGAGGTTCGCCACCCGAGCGGCGCCGCCGAGACCTTCACGTACGACGCCCACGGCAACCTCGCCCGCCACGTGGACCGGAACGGCGTCGCCCTGGAGTACACCTGGGACCTCTGGGGCCTGCCCGTCCAGGTCAAGGCCGAGAGCGGGCAGCTCTACGAGCTACGCTACGACAGCCGCAACGAGATCGCCGAGGTCGTCGAGCAGAGCGGGCGGCGCACCACCCTCGTCACCGACGCCCTCCGCAACGTCGTCGAGGAGACCACCAGCGACGGCGCCAGCGTGGTGAGCCGCTACGTCGCTGGCGTGCTGGTCGAGCGCGTCCTCGCCGACGGCGGCCGCTTCCGCTTCGGCTACGACCTGCTCCTCCGCCTCGTGTGGATCGAGAACCCGGCCGGCGAGCGCTATCTGCGCAGCTACGACGCTGCCGGCAACGTCGCCCGCGAGCAGAGCTTCGCGGGCGTCGTCACCGAGTACGAGTACGACGGCTCCAACCGCGTCGTCGTGCTCACCCGCAACGGCGAGCACGTGCGCTTCCTCCGCGATGGCGAGGGCCGCATCCTCGGCAAGGAGTTCTCCACCGGCCGGAAGGAGCGCTTCGTCTACGACCGACGCGGCGGCGTCACCTACGCCGAAGCCGGCGGCTCCAGCGTCAGCGTCGAGCGCGACCCCGAGGGCCGCGTGCTCCGCGAGGTGCAGCAGACGTCGGGCTTCCGCTTCGCCGTCGACTACCGCTACGACGCCCTGGGCCGCATGGTGGAGCGGCGCTATTCGAGCGGCTGGGGCGTGGGCATCGACCGCCGCCAGGTGGACGGGCAGCCGGTCGCGCTCTCGCTCCTCGGCCCCGAGGCGCCCGTACCCGTGCTCGACCTCGAGTACGACGCGCGCGGCTACGAGACCGAGCGCCGCCGCCGCGACGCGCCCGGAGTCCTCGCCACCGAGCGCGACCCCTTCGGCCTGCCCACGCGCCAGCGCCTCCTCGACGCCGAGGACGTCGTGCGCGAGGAGCGCTCGTTCACCTGGAGCCGCCTCGGCCCGCTCTCCGAGGTGGTCGACGCCAAGCGCGGCGCGCGCCGCTACGCGCTCGACGTCAGCGGCCGCCCCACGGAGGCCCGCGGCCTCGGCGCCCAGGAGCGCTTCCGCTATGCCCCCCAGGGCACCGCCATCCCCGACGACGGCACCTCGTTCACCGTCGGGCGCGACGGCCGCCCCACCACCGCCGAGGGGGAGCGCCTCTCCTGGGACAGCGCCGGCCGCCTCGTCTCCCGCCACGCCGACGACCCTGCCCGGAGCTGGCAGTACCGCTACGACGAGAACAACCAGCTCATCACCGCGACCCGCGGCGACGGCCTCGGGCTCCGCTGCCTCTACGACCCCCTCGGCAGGCGCGTCGCCGCCAGCTTCAGCGACGGAACCAGCCTCTGGTTCGGCTGGGATGGCGACAGCGTGGTGGAGGAGCTGCTCACCACCGGCGGCTCCACGCGCCGGGTGTTCGGCGACGACGGCTACACGCCGCTCCTGGAGACAGGCCCCGATGGCGCCTGGCGCATGGTGATCACCGACGGCGCCTCCGTTCCCTGGGCCTACGTCGCGCCGGACCTGAGCTGCTCCATCATCGACCTGAGCACCTGGGGCGAGGTGGCAGCCACCGCCGGCCAACCTGGCCGCCTGCGCTTCGCGGGGCAGCGCGCCGACGAGGTGACGGGCCTCCACTACAACCGGCACCGCTACTACGCGCCCGACCTGCACGTCTTCCTCACGCCCGACCCGCTCGGGATGCTCTCGACGACGCAGGACATCGGCTACGTCCTGAACCCCACCATCTTCATCGACCCTCTCGGCCTGCTCACCATCATCAACGGCCAGCCCGGGGACCCCGTCATGGAGGACACCATCCGGGTGATGAAGGCGAACAACCCGGGCGCCAAGGTCATCACCAGCGACAAGCTCGGCAAGCCGCCCTCGATCTGGCAGCGCCTCAAGGGCGAGGGGAAGAACGCCAACATGATCGATCCCAACGAGGATCACCTCTTCATCACCACCCATGGCGCGCCGGGCGGCAGCCAGTGGAAGGGGACGAAGAACAACTGGGCGACGGGCGACGAGATCGGCGAGGCGCTCAACAAGGCGGGCTTCAAGGGGAAAGGCGCGCGCGTCGACACCACCATCTGCAACGGCGCCACCCCTGCGCAGGACGGCGGCCCGAGCCTCACCCAGGGCATCGCCAACAAAACGAAAGCCACCGTGTGGGGCGCCAAGAGCAACGTCCCGGCGCTGACCCACCGGGGCGAGGGCTGGGAGGTGCAGTTCCGCGCGCCGCGACCCTGGTACAACTTCTGGTCGAAGAGCGTCGGCAAGGACGCCACCGGCAAGGACTACATCCTTGGCAGCAAGGGCAAGCTCTACCCCGGCCTGATGAGCGGCACCCCCGACAACCCCACCGTGCACGGCGCTTACGTCGACGTCTACGGCAACCCCGTGCGTGACCCCGCTGGCAAACCCATGGGCTTCGCCGACAGCAAAGGCTACGTGCCGACGAAGCCGCAGGAGCCGGAATCGTGAGGCCATCCCCATGACCTCCGCCCCCGTCTTCGAGGCCCCGAGCCCGGCCGCGCTGGAGCACACCCTCGCCGCTGCCGACACGGCCTTCCTCCTCGGCGCCGACGCTCGGCGTGTGCGCGTGGCCGGGCCCGATCTCGCGGCCTTGCGGGGCGTCCTTCGCGTGCGTGAGGGCAGACCAGCCGGGGGCTGGGCGCCGGAGGCCAGGGTATCGATCGCGCTCACCCGCGGCGGGCAGCCGCTCTCCCGTGTCGAGATCCACGGCGATGCCACCGTGAGGCTGCCCTCCTGGGAGGACGCCGCCCCCGCTGCCGCGCCCGACGCGCTCGCGGCGTGGCTCACTGCCCACGGAGAGACGGCGCTTTCCCGCGCCCTCTCCCGTGCCCAAGCCCCATCGCTCGCGGCCGCGCTGACCGCCTTCCTCGCCGCTGCGCCCGCCGAGATCCGTGGCTTCGCCGCTGCGCTCGCCGAGGACTCGGGCGCGGCGCGCCAGCTCCCCGAAGCCCTCGCAGCCGTGCGCGCCACCCGCGGCAACCTCGCGGCCGCGGCCTGGGCCTTCGCAGCGTGGTACGGCGCGCGCCCTGGCCTCTGGGAGGACGCCTACACGTTCGAGGCCATCCCGCGGGCGGCGCTTCGCTCCCTGGACGTGCACGAGATCATCAGGGCGGCCGCGGAGGGGATCCCCGAGGGATCACGCGCCGGCGTGGCGCGCTTCCTCGTCGAGGAAGTCACCTCGCGCGGCTGGGCGCTCGACCGGCGCATTCCGCCCGCCGTACGCGAGGCGCTGGTGGAGGCGGCCCACGCCTCGGCCCCCGAGAACGGAGCGCGCGCCGAGCGCCTCCTGCGCGATGAAGGCCCCCTCGCACCGGCCGGGTCGACGCTCGTGGCAGCCTCCGCCTCGGGCGAGCTGCGCCGCCTCTGCACCGACGGCGTCCGCGCCTTTGCCGTCGACGGGTGGGATCTCGTCCGCATGGAACCGGGCACCGGCGCCACCCGCATCACCAAGCTCTTCAAGCCCGACACCCCGCTCGCCGTGCGCAAAGGCGAGCTGCGCTTCCTCCAGCCGAACCACGTCGAGCGCGTGCCCGTCGACGGCGACGAGGTGCACCGGGGCAGAGCACCGCTCTTCGACCTGCCGGCCCGCCGACTCCCGGGGATGCTCGACGCCTTCACCCGCCGGCGCGACGAAGCCCTCCGGCGTGCCGCGCCCGACAGCACCGATCTCGTGCCCCTCGACCCTGACCCCAGCGCCAGCGCCGCCTATGCGGCCCTGGGTGGCGAGACGCCCGCCGCCCTCCGCCTCGGCGCTGCTTACGCCTTCGACCCCATGCGCCGCGTGCTGGTGGAGGCACCCTGGAAAGGCCCCGCGCGCGAGGTGCCGCTGGGCGGAAGCCCGGTCTGGATGGGTGCCACCGAGACTGGCGTGCTGGTGGCCGTCGCACGCGACACCACGACAGCGCTCGTGGCCCTCGACGAAGGCGGCCCCCTGCGCACCCTTGGCACCCTGCATACCGCCGCGACGGCAGTATGCGAAGCGCTCCTCGTGGGCGGGCGCGTGTGGGTGCGGCTCGCCGCGCCGCTCGGCGACGTGCTGGTGGCCGCCGATCCGTCGCCCTGACTATACTCGTCACCCATGGGGGAGACCGGCACCGCGCGCGCGATGACTCTTGAGGAGTTCGCGTCGATCAGCGCCGCGCTCGACGCGGGCTTCCCCCGCGACGAGATCCTCCTCGAAGCCGGCTTCTCCGTGGAGGCCTGGAACGCCGCGCAGGAGCGCTGGCTGGCGACGCTCGCCGAGCAGGCCGCGCAGGGCAGGCTCCGCCCCAGCAAGCGCTACGTGGAGCTCCTCGGCGCCAAGCAACCCGCCGCCGTCGCGCAGGCCCGGAAGGCGCGCCGCCAGCTCCCTGGACACGCGCCCGTGCCCCCGGAGCCCCCCCTCGTGCCGCGTCCCACAACGGCCATCGAGAAGGTCTCCCCCCGCGTGCAGCGTTCGTCGGACGCGCCGGCGCACCTGCCGCGGGTCCCCCTCATCCCGGCTCCGGCCGTGACGCCCTCAACCGCCGCGCCTTCAGTCGCTGCGTCCTCCATCGTTGCGCCTTCAGGCGCTGCGTCCTCCATCGTTGCGCCCTCGATCGCTGCGTCTCCGCCTACCGCGTCCTCAACCGCTGCGCCCCTGGCGGCTGCACCCCTGACTGCTGCGCCCTCAACCGCCGCACCCGGGCAGCGCAAACCGCGCCACAAGACGGAGGCCATCAGCCTCGCCGACCTCGCCCGGAGAGCCCCGGCACTTCCCTTCGCCGACACCGACGAGGACGACGACGCCCCGGCGACGCCGCGCCCCTCGGTTGCGGACGGCGCGCTGCCCTTCACCGCGCCGGTGCCCACCGGCGTCGCCGCAGCCAATCCCCTCCAGCGTCCTCCGCCCCAGACCCCTGCAACCCCGCCCCCCCTGACCTCACCGGTACCCTCGGACGCCTGGGCCTCGCAGACCTTGCCGCCGCGGCAGTCGCCCCTGGTCCCGCAGGTCGCGCTCCCCTTCGCCGCGCCGGTCGTGAAGGACGCCTCGAAGGCCGAGCCTTTGCCTCCGCAGCGTGCGCCCTTTGTCCCGCAGGTCGCGCTCCCCTCTGCCGCGCCAGCATCCTCGGACGACTGGGCCTCGCAGACCTTGCCGCCGCAGCAGTCGCCCCTGGTCCCGAAGGTCGCGCTCCCCTTCGCCACGCCGGTGCTGAAGGACGCCCCGACCGCGGAGACCCTGCCTCCGCAGCGAGCCCCTCTGGTCTCGAAGGGCGAGCTTCCCTTCACCCCGCCGGTGTCCACGGGCGACTGGGCTTCGCAGACCCTGCCTCCTCAGCAATCATCCCTGGCTTCCAGGGGCGGGCTGCCCTTCCAGCGCCCCGCCGTTGCGCCGCCTGCCGCCGGAGCTGGGCCCGCCCCGCCCCGTGCCGGCTCCTCGGCCGGAGCTGGGCCCACGCCTCCCGCCCCGCCCCGTGCCGGCTCCTCGGCTCCCCCCCCGCCTCCGCGTGCCGGCTCC
>NZ_ASRX01000120.1 GCF_000601485.1 Chondromyces apiculatus DSM 436 | reverse complement strand
CTCCCCCTCTCCCCCCTCTCCCTCCCTCCCCTCACCTTCTCCTCCCGATCGCTTCCCCCTACACAAATCCTCCCTTGCGCCATACCGAACAGACCCTAGCTTTCCTCCCGCCGGCGCCCGAGGCCGAGCGCTGGCATCTCCTCACGAACCAATCCGGCCAATCACCACCCATCCACATCGGAGGGAACCCATGCCTGGAATCAGCGACAAAGCTCAGGTCGACGACCTGAAGGTCCATCTCGAAACGCTCCTCGCTGCCGACGACGCCCGCCGCGTCGCTCCTGAAGAGGAGGCTGCGGCAGCCCAGCAGCTCCGCGAAAGCACCGTCTTCCGCCCCAAGGTCCGCCAGCGCCTCGAACGCGCTCTTGCCGACCTCAATGCCCAGCTCCTTGGCCTCACGGCTGCCGAGGTTGCCAAGCTCATCACCACCCGCGAGGCCCTCGACGCCCTCGACGCGGGCATTGCCGCCTTGGGCCGCGTCGACGACCACCTCCGCGCGATCACGGGCGAGCGCGACCCTGTCATCGGCAAGCTCTATGGCGTCTACGGCAACAACCCCACCTCCTTCGGCGGCGTCCTGCACAGCCTCGCCCTTGCCCAGAACGAGGACCTCACCATCTCCTCCCTCCCTGACGCCGACCCCCGCCGTGATTACCTCTTCACGCCCGTCATTCGCGACGCTGTCGACACCGCCTACACCGCGCTCCGCGCCATCGTCGGCGACCGCTACGTCACCCGCGGCGAGCTTTCCCGCGGCTATGCCGTCAAGCAGACCACCATCGACGAAGCTGCTGCGGCCATCGCTGCTGCCCGCCAGCACCTCTACGCCAACCTCCCTGACCGCAAGGTTGACCGCACCCTCCACGATTACGGCTTTCGCCCCATCCACACCACCCGTGGCCGCCGCCTTGACGCCCCTGACGACGACGCCACCAGCGCCTCTCCTGCTTCCTCGGCCATCCCCCCGGCCTCCTCGGCCTCTCCTCCCGCCTCCTGACCTCCCCCTCACGTTCACCGGACGCTCCCTGCTCCCTGGGGCCCGCGTCCGGTGAGTCCCTCCCCATCCCCGACGCGAATGCAGCCCCCCGGTCCCGCGGGCCATCTTCCTCGACGACCTCCAGGACGGCGGCCTCACGGGCACCTCCCCGCTCTCCTCGGCGCACGGCGTCTGCGCGCCGCGCCCCGGCGAGGCCGACGCCTACGACGGGGGCTTCTCCTGGCGCGCCTGGGGCGCCCTCCGCAGCGGGGAGAGTGTGTGTCGTGGCTGCGTGACAGCGCTGTAATGCCGACGCGACAGCGCTGTAATGCCGACGCGACAGCGTGCGTCGTGCCGCCGAAGCTGCGCGGTGTGGGAGCGGCGCGGGGGGCTCTCGACCCGTCGCTGGCCCGTGGCACATCACTTGCCAAAGACTTGCCAAAGACTTGCCAAAGACTTGCCAAAGACTTGCCAAAGACTTGCCAAAGACTTGCCAAAGATTCCTGGAGACTGCTGACGACTGCTGAGAGCGTGCTGAAAGCCTGTTCAAAAGGCTGTTGACGCCTGCTGAAGCGGAACATCGACGGCTGCGGGGGGTGGCCGGGCCGCCTCCCGCGCCCGGTGCCACGAGCACAGACCAAAGCGACGGCGCTTCGACGAAAAGAACCCAGAACCGGGTGCGGCTTCCACGGACGAACACCACGCGCCACAGCGATCCTCGAACGTTTGCGGACCTCCATCCGTCGCCGTATTGCCGCCCCCTCGATAGAAACAGGAGCCTCTCATGTGGAAACCATTGCTTCGAACGTCCTTGCTCGCCTTCCCCTTCCTCGCCGCTGTCCATTGCGGCCAGGAAAATGAGGGCACCCCCGGCGGCACCACCAGCACCACCACCCCTCCCCCCACCACCACCGGCACGGGTGGCGCTGGCGGCGGCACCGGCGGCGCTGGTGGCGGCGAATGCACCACCACGGACCAGGCCATTCGCCTCGGCAAGCTCGTCGACCCCGAGGATGGCTCCGTCACCGACAATGCCATCGTCGTCGTCCACGAAGACCGCATCGCCTACGTCGGCACCGACGCAACCCAGATCCCCTGCGGCGCCACCATCGTTGACTGGAGCGCCTACACCGGCCTCCCCGGCCTCATCGACGCCCACGTCCACTTCTCCTACCAGACCGACGAGGAACCGGGCACCCTCCCCTGGGAACGCTCCAGGTACCTGGCCGACAACGAGCCCTACACGCTCATGGAGCTCGCCCGCGCCGCCGCCACGGCGACCCTCAAGACCGGCGTCACCTCCGCGTTCGACAAGGGAGGCTACGAATTCCTCAGCGTCGCCTTGCGCGCCGAACTCGCCTCCGGCGAGACGCTGGGACCGCGGTTCTTCGGGGCCAACGGCGGAGTCTACAACTTCGAGTACCCGGGCTCGCTCCCCCTCGCCCTGCTCAAAAGCTGGGTGCAACAGCACAAGCTGCGCGGCTCCGATCTCATCAAGGTCTGGGCCGACCAGTGCTCCGACCAGACCCTCGAATGCTCCCCGACCTTCACCTTCGACGAACTCAAGCTCGTGGTCGACACCGCCCACGACGAGGGCTTGCCCATCGCCATCCACGCCTACCACGGCGACACCGCCAAGCTCGCCATCATGGCCGCCCCCGACTCCATCGAGCACCCCGAGGGCATCGACGCCGTCGATTGCGGCACCATGATCGACAACGGCACCATCTACATCCCCACCATCGATCACAACCGCTACTACAGCGACAACCTCGACTTCTTCGGCTACCCCCCTGAGAAGGAGGCGGAGTTCGCGGAGTACATCCAGGAGAACCTCGCCAGCGCCGCCATGGCCCACCAGCTCGGCGTCCAGATCGCCATGGGCTCCGACGCCGTCTTCACTGGCTTCGGTCAGAACACCCGCGAACTCACCTGGCTCGTGCAGGCCGGCATGACCCCCCTCGAAGCCCTCCGCGCCGCCACCATCAACGGCGCCCAGAGCATGGGCCTCCACGACAAAATCGGCCGCGTTGCCGTCGGCTACTACGCCGACATCATCGCCGTCGAAGGCGACCCTCTCACCGACATCAACGTCGTCATCAACAACGTCCGCGAGGTGATGGTGGGCGGCCGCGTCGCCGACTTCTGACCCGCCCCCGCTCCCTCTCCCCCCGCTCCCTCTCCCCTCTCCCCCGCACGCCCGCCTCCCGAGGTTTCAATCACTTGACTTGTTAAGTCACGTGCCTCAAGTTCCTCCCCCCGGAGGTTCTTTCTGATGAGCACTGACACCGACGACCAGGTCCTCTCCTACCCCCTTCCTGCCCCTTCCGCGCTGGAGCCCCCTCCCGAGTGGGTCCAGCTCCGCGAGCGCTGCCCTGTCGCCCATGTCCGCCTCGCCAGCGGCGACAGCGCCATGATGCTCACCCGCTACGCCGACATCCGCCAGGTCCTCTCCGACCCCCGCTTCACCCGCGACCTCTCCGCCGACGGCGCTGCCCGCACCACCGCCAACGAAGGCGGCAGCGCCTTCGAGAATGCCGAGGCTGCTGCCCTCGTCTCTGGCGAACGCCACCAGTCCTGGCGCCGCCTCGTCATGAAGTGGTTCACCGCCAAGCAGATCCTCGCCATGCAGCAGCGCATGGAGACCATGGTCAACAGCCTCGTCGACGACATGGTCGCCAAGGGCGCCCCTGCCGACCTCCTCGCCTCGGTCGGCTTCCCCTTCCCTGTCTGGGTCATCTGCGACCTCCTCGGCATCCCCGACATCGACCGCGACAAGCTCGCTTACTGGTCCAACACCATGCTCAGCATGACCCAGTACACCCAGCAGGAGATCGACGCCGCCCAGCTCGAGTTTCGCCAGTACATGACCGCGCACATCACCTCGAAGCGCGACAACCCCGGCCCTGATCTCATCAGCGAACTCCTCACCGTCGTCGACGAAGGCCAGCGCCTCACCGAGCAGGAGCTCATCTTCACGGCCCAGGGCATCCTCGTCGCCGGCCACGAGACCACCTCCAACATGATCGGCAAGATGATGGCCATGCTCCTCGCCGACCGCGCCCGCTGGGAGCAGCTCCTCCAGGACCCTGCCCTCGTCCGCACTGCCGTCGAGGAGGCCCTCCGCTACGACGCCAACAGCGGCTTCGGCCTCCCCCGCTTCCTCACCCACGACGCCGAGATCGCCGGCCACTCTGTCCCTCGCGGCACCACCCTCGTCTGCAGCCTCTCTGCGGCCAACCGCGACGAACGCGCCTTCGAGCGTGCCGACGCCATGGACCTCACCCGCACCCCCAACCCCCACCTCGCCTTCGGTGCCGGCCCTCACTCCTGCGTCGGCCAGACCCTCGCCCGCACCGAGCTTCAGACTGTGCTCACCCTCCTCCTCCGCCGCCTCCCCACCCTCGCCCTCGCCGTCCCCCCCGACGCCTTGCCCCGCCGCACCGGCCTCCTCGTCGGCGGCCTCGAGCAGGTTTTGGTACGCTGGTGAGATCATGGCCGGCTCCCGAGTGAGGCAAGCGCACGCCAACGAGACCCGCGACTTCATCGTCGCCACCGCCGAACGCCTCTTCGCCGAGCACGGCGTCGCCGCGGTCTCCAACCGCCAGGTCAGCGAGGCCGCCGGACAGGCGAACAACTTCGCCGTCGGCTACCACTTCGGCACCAAGACCGATCTCGTCCTCGCAATCATCCGTCGCCAGGCCCCATTCATCGAGCAGCGCCGCACCGACATGCTCACCGCCATCCAGCACTCCACCGACCTCCGCGACTGGATCGCCTGCCTCGTCCTCCCCATGACCGACCACCTCGCCTCCCTGGGCAGCCCGAGCTGGTACGCGCGTTTCATCGCCCAGGCCACCACCGACCCGGCCCTCCGCCGCCTCGTCACCGACGAAACGTTCGCCTTCCCCTCGATGCAGAAGATCACCGAAGGCGTCAGCCGCCTCCTCCCTGTCCTCCCCGAGGACGTCCGCGCCGAGCGCGGCGACATGTGCCGCCACCTCATCGTGCACACCTGCGCCGAGCGCGAGCGCGCCCTCCAGGCGGGCACCCCCACCCCGCGCGCCACCTGGGAGGCCGCCGGCATCGGCCTCGTCGACGCCCTCACCGGCCTCTGGCTCGCCCCCTACACCCCGACCCCATGACCCCCCGCCCGACCTCCGCCCCCGGGCAGAAAGCCTCCTCCCCCATGCGCATCCTCGTGGACCTCGACAAATGCTGCGGCGCCGGAAGCTGCGTCCTCGCCGCCCCCCGAGTCTTCGACCAGCGCGACGACGGCATCGTCCTCCTCCTCGACGAATCCCCTCCGGAAGACCTCCACAAAGCCGTCCGCGAAGCCGCCGCCGTCTGCCCCGCCTCCGCCATCACCCTCGAAGAACGCGACTGACCCCCCACCCCGCGTGCTCTCAGCGCGTGCTCTCAGCGCGTACTCTCAGCGCGTACTCTCAGCGCCCCCTCCCGTTTCCCGCCTTCACCCCCTCTCACACTCCCGCGCCGCCTCTCGAATCACCCCGATCAGCGCCTTCAGCCCTGCCGGCACATGCCGGTGCCCCGGGTAGTACAGCCCCAGCCCCGGGTATGGCGGCGTCCAGTCCTCCAGCACCCTCACCAGCCTCCCTGCCGCCACGTGCTCCTCCACCTGCCACGCGCTCACCCACGTCAGCCCCGCCCCCAGCAAGGCCGCGTCCACCTTCAGGTTGTCGTTGTTGAGGATCAGCGCCCCTGTCACCTCCACCTCCACCTCTTTCCCCCGCTTCTCGAACTCCCACCGGTACAGCGCCCCGCTCGGCAACCGACTCCGGATGCACCGATGCTCCGCCAGATCCCCTGGCGTCTTCGGCTTCGCCCGCCCCTTGAAGTACCCCGGCGACCCCACCACCGCGAACCGGATCGCCGGACTGCACGCCACTGCCACCATGTCCTGCGGCACCGCCTCCAGCGCCCGGATCCCCGCGTCGAACCCTTCCGCCACGATGTCCACGAACCGCCCTTCCGTCACCAGATCCAGCACCATCTCCGGATACCGCTCCAGAAACCGCATGAACACCGGCCCGAGCAGCCTCCGCGCCGGCACCTCCGACGCATTGATCCGCAGCGTCCCCTGCGGCGTATCCCGCAGCGCGTTCACATCATCGAGCGCCTCTGAGATCTCCTGCAGCGCCGGCTGCACCCGCTCCAGGAACCGCTCCCCTGCCTGCGACAGCGACACGCTCCGCGTCGTCCGGTTGAACAACCGCACCCCGATCCGCGCCTCCAGCGTCGCGATCAGGTGACTCAGCGCCGACGGCGACATCCCCAGCGCCGCCGCCGCCCGCCGGAAATTGCGGTGCGTCGACACCGCGACCACCGCATTCAGCTCGAAGAGCCCTGTCCGCTGCATCCCCCGAGCGTGCCTCAGCCGACGCGCCGCTGACCAGCGCGTCGCTCCCCCGAAGCCCTCTTCCTCGACGACCCGCCCCGTTCGACGTCGCCTGCTCCTTGCTCGCTCCCCGCCCGCTCCTTGCTCGCTCCCCGCCCGCTCCCCAGCCCATTAAAGCAGCACTGCATCACCGTGCGGCATTTGCATCCCCGGCGACCTCACGCACATCGTGTCTCGTCTCTCTCCGGACAATCCCATTCACAGAAAGCAGAAGAGCTCTCGTCTCCTGGCCATCCTGTGCGCGCTCCGGAGCCGGCCTCGCATGGCCTCGTACTTGCCGATGTCCTGGCCATCGATCGAAGGAGGTCGAAGCCCATGAAGCACATGAAGAAGATCCTGAAGCTCCAGACGCTGTCAGCCTGCAACGACGCCTCGGCAGGTGGAGAGTCGCACTCGCTGCTCAGCGTTCTCCTGTGTCGTGACATTCCGGGCGCAGGCGCCTCCGAACGCTGAGCGAAGCGCCCTTCTGCGGCCACTTCTCCGACCAGCACGCTCCTCCCGCCCAGCCCTGCGCCTCCTCGCCGCACGTGCCTGTCGACATGTCCGATGTCGCTCGCTCCTTGCCCGAACCCTCGCCAGCCCATTGAAGCGACACTGCATCACCGTGCGGCATTTGCATCCTCGCCGGCCTCGAGCGCGTTCTATCTCCTCTCTCCCTCCGCACAATCCCGTGCGCAAAAGCAGAAGAGCTTCATGCCCAGGGCATTCCGTGCGCGCTCCGTCACCGGTCTCGTGGCCCCGTACTTGCCAATGTCCTGGTCATCGATCGAAGGAGGTCGAAGTCATGAAGCCCATGAAGAAGATCCTGAAGCTCCAGACGCTGTCAGCCTGCAACGACGCCTCGGGGGGTGGAGGGGCGCTCTCGCTGATCAGCCTTCTCAACTGCCGCGAGTTGCCGGGCACCGACACCCCTGCGCGCTGAGCGAAGCGCCCTTCTGAGGGCACCTCTCCGACCAGCACGCTCCTCCCGACCAGCACGCTCCTCCCGACCAGGCCTGCGCCTCCTCCCCGCACATCCGGCGGCTTCCGTGCATCAAAGCCTCGGAAGCGACGCTCGACCAGCGCGCGCACGCCTCTCGCCCCCCCGACTCCCCCCGATCACGACCATGGAGGAACGATGCAAGGCATCGACCGCAGAGCGAAGGACCGCCTCGTCGATTTCACGCTCACGCACCCTGAGCGCTATGAAAGCCTGGACGGCTACCGCTCCGAAACCCACGACTTTCGGAACCTCGTCACCTCCCTCCTGCCCGCGCCCTGGAAGGTCGGACAGAACCCGGGTGTCTGGTGCGCGTGTCACGCCCCCGGCGCCCGCGTCCCGGACGACGGCTTCAAGATCCACCTCTCCACCACGCATGAGCGCGCACGGGCCATGCTCACCGCCATCGTGCCTGTCCTCGTCGACGAGGGCACCTCGTTCAAGGTCCTCGTCGACGAACGCATCCTCGACTTCAGCAACTCCACCTTCTGGAGCCGCGGCGCCTCCGGCAAATTCGTCACCGTCTACCCTGCGGACACCGACCAGCTCAAGCGACTCCTCGACCGCCTCGCCCACGTCACCAGAGACTTCGAGGGCCCCTACATCCTGTCCGACAAGCGATACAAGGACAGCAAGGTCCTCTTCTACCGCCATGGCGCCTTCACCAGAGCGCTCCGGATCAACGTCCTCGGCGAGCGCGTCGCCCTGGTCCGCGCCGCCGACGGAACCCTCGTACCGGACCAGCGCTCACCCTGCTTCGCCTTGCCGGAAGGCGTCGAGGACCCCTTCCCGGACACCGACGAACAGGACGACGACGACCTCGTGCTCAAGGGCAGATACCGCGCCATCGCCTCCCTGAGCGCCTCCAGCAAGGGCGGCGTCTACCGCTGCCTCGACCTCGACACCGGCGCCGAAGTCGTCGTCAAGGAAGCCCGACCGTGCGTCAACCGGGTCCGCAGCTCCCCCTTCGACGCCGTCGCTTGCTTGCAGAACGAGCACCGCATCCTCCAGCGCCTCGCCGGCACCGGCGTCGCCCCGGCGCCCATCGAATTCTTTCGCGAGTGGGAGCACAGCTTCATCGCCATGGAGCTCGCCAAGGGCGCCACCCTCGCCTCCCACCTCGCCCGGTGGCCTGCCGCCGCCGCCCTCATGATGGAACCGACCGCAGCCGACGTCCGCACCTACTGCGAAGAAGCCCTCGCCATCGCCAGGAACATCCTCGCCGCCGCCCGGACCATCCACGCCCGCGGCGTCATCCTCCAGGACATCTCCCCGCACAACATCCTCTTCGACCCCGACCACGGCACCATCACCTTCATCGACTTCGAATCGGCGTACCTCGCCCCCACCGACGCCCCCACCGACGCCCCCACCGACGCCCTGGCCGCCCCTGAGAGCCCCATCATCCCGCTCTACACCCCCGGCTTCGGCGTCGAGCGCCCCCCGGGCGCCCCCCCCACCTTCGCCGACGACCACCGCGCCCTGAGCCGCGTCCTCGGAGAGCTTCTCTACCCCATCGCCCCCTTCTTCACCCTCGCCCCGGAGAACAAGGCCCCTCTCTTCGCGCACCTCGCCCGGGAGAAAGGCATCCCCGAGCCCTTCCTCCGCCTCATCCTCGACACCGGCGAGCACCCCGAGCGCATCGACCCCCTCCTCACCGCCACCGAGCGCAGCATCGCCGAGATCACCACCCACGCCCCCCTCCCCCCTCTCCGCAGCGACGACGACCTCCGCACCATCATCGCCTCCATCGGCAGCTACCTCGTCGATCAGATCCACACGGCCCGCGACCCCCTGCACCTCCCCGTCGATTACCGCCGCTTCACCACCAACCCCCTGAGCGCAGCCTACGGCGCCTCCGGCATCGCCCTCTTCCTGAAGCGCGCCCTCGGCGAGCCCCCCGAGCCCCTCGTCCATGCCCTCGCCCGCGAGGCCGCCAGCATCAGCAACGACACCTTCGCCCCGGGCCTCTACATCGGCAGCTCCGGCGTCGCCTGGACCCTCCTGGAGCTGGGCCTCCAGCAACAAGCCGAGCGCCTCATGCACCTCACCGCGCGCTCCCCCCTCCTCTTCGAGAGCGCGGACCTCTTCTACGGCGCCGCCGGCTACGGACTCACCAACCTCTTCTTCTTCGCCCGCCTCGGCGACGAGATCTACCGCGACAACGCCATCGCCGCCCTCGAAGGCCTCGCCCCTGCGCTGCGCACCGCCCCCACAGGACGCTCCTGGGAGAGCATGGGCACCATCCACCACGGCCTCGCGCACGGCGCCTCCGGCATCGCCTACTTCGCGCTTCGCCTCCACCAGGTGACCGGCAAGGACGAGCACCTCGCCCTCGCCCGCGACCTCCTCGCCTTCGACCTCGCGAGCGCCGAACGCGACGCCACCGGCCGCGTCCTCTTCAAGCGCTCCACCCGGGAGAACGTCTACTACCCCTACTTCCGCATCGGCAGCGCTGGCATCGGCGCCATCGCCCTCCGCTTCCACGAAGCCCTCGGCGACGACCTCTACCTCCAGATGGCCCGCCAGATCGCCCGCAAGCTCGCCGGCGCCTACAGCGTCTTCCCCTCCAACCTCTCTGGCATGGCCGGCCTCGGCAACTTCTTCGTCGACCTGCACCGCCACACCGGCGACCCCTCCTACCTCGACGAGGCCCGCCGCTTCGCCGACCGCGTCATGCTCTTCGCCATCACCAGGCCCACCGGCCTCGTCTTCCCCGGCGAAGAGCTGGTGCGCATCTCCACCGACTACGCCACTGGCTCCGCCGGCACCGGCACCTTCCTGCACCGCATCACCGCCCCCGCCGGCATCCCCTACCTCGACATTTGAGTCTCCACGAGGGGGACTCGCGTCTCCTCGCCCCGCCGGCAGTGAATCCCGACGGAGCCCCACTCCCCGCGAACCGCGCTCGCCAGCCGCCACGCAGCGCCACCTGGCAAAGCATCGCGCCCTGGGCTTCCCTGGAGTTCCCCCCGTCCCGCGCCTCTGCCTCAGCGCCGCGCGCGGAAGAACGCCCTCACGTCGTCGAGGAACAGCTCCGGCGCCTCCACCGCGGCAAAGTGCCCCCCCCGCGGCATCTCCGTGTACCGCCGCAGATCGAACCATGCCCTGCACCACCGCTCCGGCATCGGCATGATCTCCTTCGGGAACGCCGCAATCGCCGTTGGCACCCGCACCGGCTCCGAAGGCGCCTTCGCGAGCTGCCCCTCCTGCATCGCCTCGGAATAGAGCGACGCCGCGCTCGCGATGCTGTTCGGCGCCCAGTAGAACATCAGGTTCGTCAGCAACCAGTCCTTGCTGAAGACCCGCTCCACCTCCCCTTCGCAATCACTCCACGTCCGGAACTTCTCCACCACCCACGCCGCGATCCCCGCCGGCGAATCCGCCTGCGCCACCGCCAGCGACATCGGCTTCGTCCCCTGCTCGTGGCTGTACCCCGCCTCTTTCTTCTGCCATTCGGCCCTCTGCGCCTGGATCGCCCGCGCCTCCTCCGTATCCTCTTCCCCCGGCGGCGGCAGCGGAAACGCGAGGTTCAGGTGAATGCCGATCAGGTGCTTCGCATGCTCCGCCCCCAGCATCGTGGTCACGAACCCACCCCAGTCCCCTCCCTGCGCCCCGTACCGCGCATACCCCAGCTCCTTCACCATCAGGTGATCGAACGCCGCCGCGATCCGCCTCGGCGTCCACCCCACCTCCCGCGGCTTGCCGCTGAACCCGTACCCCGGCAGCGCCGGAATCACCACGTCGAACGCATCCCCCGCATCCCCCCCGTACGCCGCCGGATCCGTGAGCGGCCCGATCAGATGCACGAACTCCAGCACCGACCCTGGCCACCCGTGCGTGAGCACCAGCGGTATCGGCGCCGGCCCCTTCCCCCGCACATGGAGGAAATGAATGTCCAACCCATCCACCTCGCACATGAACTGAGGGTGGCGATTCAGCTCCGCCTCGTGCTTGCGCCAATCGTAATGGTCACGCCAGTGCTCGCAGAGCGCGCGCACCTGCGCGTCCCCTCCCCGCCCGCCGAGCATCACACCGCATGGCCCGTGTGGCCCGTGTGGCCCGCGCGCTGCGCAAAGCTCTCTTCACACCTCCCAGAGCACCTCAGGAGGAGCCGGAGGCCACGCTGCACGGGCGCCCTACCCAGAACTCCTGCACATCGTGCGGTGACGGAACCGCCCCACCTGGATACGACTGGGAAGATGCTGGGTACTACCGAGGTTCCTCCGCTCCCGGTGCCGGCGGGGACCAGCTACTTCCACATCAAGGGCTCGTTCTACGCAGGCATCCTGGCCCGGGTGGATCGCGAGATCCCGGGAGGGATGGCGCGGCTCCTCGACGAACTCCCCGAGCCCTCCCTGCGCACCTTCTTCAGCCGCGGCCTCTTCCTGGCCTCCGCCTGGTACGACGCCCTGCCCGTGGTGCCCCTCGCCGCCACGCTGGCCCGGCTCGACGGCCGCACCTTCGAGGCGCAGGTCCGCTTCGGAATGCGCCGGCGCGCCGTGGAGGACATCCGCGGCGTGTACCGGGCCCTCTTCAAGCTCGCCACGCCGCAGCTCGTGGCCCCCCGCCTCGTCCGTGGCGTGTCGAAGTACCTGAGCTTCGGCCACGCGGAGAACATGGAGGTGCACTCCGGGTGGCTGACCGCGACCAGCCAGGGAATCCCGGGCTACATGCTCTCGGCCTACATCACCAGCGCCGACGAGTTCTCGAAGGTCGCCCTGGAGCTCTCGGGCGCGAAGGAAGTGCGGATCGTGCGGACCCTCCAGGGCGTGCGCGGAGGCCCCCTCGACCCCATCTCGATGCGCATCCACATGAGCTGGAACGAGGCCGGCGCCGCGCAGATCGCGGAGCCCACCCCCATCCCGCCCTCAGCCCTGACCTCGCTGCGCGCCCGCGTTCCCTGCGCGGCCCCGCCGCCCCGGTTCACGCCCTCCGCGCGCTGACCTCAGGAGATCCGCTCGACGAACCGGGCGAGCAGGATACGCACCCCACCAGCGCCGAAGTCGATCTCGAGCTTCTGATCGTCGCCCGTAGGCTCCTGGCGGCGCACCGTGCCCTCACCGAACTTCGGGTGCCGCACCCGGTACAGGTTCTGCGGCCCCCGGGTGGTCGCGGTGATGCGCACCTCCACGGTGGCCGCTTCGAGCCAGTCATCGATGGTTTGCTGATCGATCTCGCTCTGCTCCTGCCCGTGGAGGTGCTGCTCGGTGATCTCTTCGAGCCAGTCCGCCACGGGCATGGGCTTCCTGTCCAGATCACTCTCCGGATCGTGGACCACGATGCGCGGCTTCTTGGCGCTCGGGTCGGTGCAGATCCAGGTCGTCCCGTCCCGGCCGAGGGGGACGAGGTTGGTCGGAACTCCTGCCTCCTGCCCTTCCTCGCGGAGCGAGGCGAGCTGCGTCAGGTCGAAGTCGTAAATCCCCAGGACATCGAGGTCGCCCGAGAACAGAACGAGGAGGCTCGGATCCAGGGGGACCCCGAGGTCCTGTTCGGCCCTGGCCACGGCGGCAGCGTCGACCGTGACGACGATGCGCCGCGACGACAGCGCCTGGCCACCACGTTCGGCCGCGACGAGGGAGAGGTAGGCTCGCCGGAGGGGGCCCGTGAGGCGGTTTGAGCGGGAAGAATCGGCCATGACGTGATGAGAAGCAGACGTTCGAGAGACGGGCGAGGGGCTAACCGAGGCAGGGACTGCCGTCAATGATGGCGGGACGGCAGCGACACGAGAGGGACAAAGGCGCGCTGACGAGGCCCGTTTGAAGGTACCTGCGCCCCTGTCGTTGCTTGGCAGTGCAAGGACTGTGTACCCCGAAGCGCAACTCTGCGCCCCCCGCGAGCGCGGAAGCGATCTGCGGACGCTTGTGGCAGCCGAAGATTCCTCCCGGGATGGCCCGCCGCGGCGGCACCTCGGACTGCACGTGGGCATCCGAGCGGCGCGGGGGTAAGAACACGCCAGAGAGGGTGGTCCAGGGATGCTCGATGCACTGGTGGTGGGAGCAGGTCCAGTAGGATTGACCATGGGGGCGGAGCTGACGCGCCACGGCGCGCGCTGCCGCGTCATCGAGACCGTCCAGGTCCCCTCGCGCTGGTCCAAGGCACAGGCCATCCACGCGCGCACCCTGGAGGTGCTCGACAACGAGGGCGTCGCCGAGGAGCTGGTGGCGTGGGGCGAGCCCGTGCACGGGGTGAGTTGCTACGCGCCCCCGGACCCGGAGCGCCTCTACCGGATCTCGCTCGAGGGCATCCCCTCGCCGTTCCCGTACGTGCTCAGCCTGTCCCAGCGCGAGACCGAGAAGACGCTCGAAGCCCAGCTCAAGCGGATCCACGGCCTGGGCGTCGAGCGCCAGGTGCGGCTGGACGCCTTCACCCAGGACGCGGATGGCGTCACGGCCATGGCGGTGCACGCCGACGGCACGCGCGAGGAGATCCGGGCGGCATACCTCCTCGGCTGCGACGGCGCGCACAGCACGGTGCGCGAGGGGCTAGGCTTCACCCTGGAAGGCAAGACCTACCCCATCCGCCTGCTGCAAGCCGACCTGCGGGTGGACACCGACGTCCCCCTCCCCCGCGACGAGATCGCCACGTTCGTGTCTCCCGGGGCGTTCCTCGTGCTCTTCCCCATGCCCGGCAACAGCCACTTCCGGGTGATCATCGTGGAGAACACCGAGAGCTCCGCGATGCCCCTACCGGTCACCCTGGAGACCTTCCAGGACTTCGTGCGCGAGCACGGGCCACGCGGAGCGCACGTCCGCGATCCGGAGTGGATGATCGACTTCCGCATCCACTGCCGCGTGGTCAGGCGCTTCCGCGACGGGCGGGTCTTCCTCGCCGGGGACGCGGCGCACATCCACAGCCCCATCGGTGGGCAGGGCATGAACCTCGGGATCCAGGACGCCTGCAACCTCGCCTGGAAGCTCGCCCTGGTGCGCACCGGCGGCGCGCGGGAGAGCCTCCTGGACTCCTACGAGATCGAGCGGCGCCCGCTGGCGGAGGCCACCCTGAAGGGGACGGATCGGGCAACGCAGGGCATGCTCACCGCGCTGAAGATGAAGCGGCCCTGGATGATCGACGCCCTGACCTCCGTGCTCACGCCGGTGGTGCAGCTCGACGCGGTGCAGGCGAAGGCGCGGCGAACGCTGTCCATGCTGGGCGCCGCCTACCGGGACAGCCCGGCGGTCGGTGAGGATCACACCGGACGCTGGAAGGTGCGCTCGCCCTTCGCCAGCATCGACGCGCGACCCGACCTCGCCTCGTGGCGGCGCTTCCGCGAGGGACCGGAGCCCGGAACGCGCGTCCCCGACGTGGTGCTCGACAGCCTCGAAGGCGGCGCGGTGCGCCTCTTCGACATCCTCCGGGGCACCCAGCACACCCTGCTGCTCTTCGCCGGCGTGTCGCCGACCGAGGAGGTGCTCCAGGGCCTGCTCCACGTGGCGCACGTCGCCTCCTCGCGCTGCGGGGAGCGGCTGCGCATCCACCTCGTGCTCCCCAGGTGGACCCTCCCCACCGACCTCCCCCGCGGCACCAGCATGATCCTCGATCCAGAGGGCCCCCTGCACCGCGCCTTCGGCGCCTACTCCTCCTGCCTCCACGTGGTGCGCCCCGACGGCTACCTCGGCTACCGCTGCCAGCCGGCAGATGCCGAGCGCCTCGGCGCGTGGCTCGACCGCATCTTCACCTGATCCTCCACGAGGGGCACGTGCGTCCCCTCGCCCCCTCCCACCCCGCGAGATCCGTGTCACGCGGCGCTGACGGCGGGTGTCACCCGGACATGACACCCGTCACGGCACCGTGACACACGCCGTGGTGCGCGCTCCGGCGAAGCCGCCCACCGCCGCTCGCAGCGCCTGGCACCGCCCTTGCGATGAGCCCCTGCAGACGACCACAGCGCGGCAGATGCCATGCCCGACATCCACCGTCGCACCCGGCGCACTTAACGAGCGGAGAGACCACGATGAAGACCCTTCCCCTGTCTGCGTTCGCCCTGATGGCCTGCATGCTCCCCGGCTGCCTCGTCGACTCCACCGCGGAGACCGACGAGGACCTCGACCTGCCCGGCGAAGCCTCATCCGAGCCTGCCGACAGCATGTCCCCCGAGAGCGCAGGCTCCCTGGACACCAGGATCGCGACCCTGGAGGTCCCCGGCGGAAAGGTGATCTTCGTCGACGAAGGAGCGACCATCCCGGGAGATGGCATCGCCTTCTGGGAGATCGGGAACGTCGATCTCTCGTCCTTGCTCGACGACCAGGACGCCTCCGCGCTCGAAGTCTTCCTGGCGCTCGCGCCGGAGGGCACGCCCGTCCCCCCGCGCCTCCTGGAGCACCACGCCCAGGTGGCCCTCCGCTCCGCCCGCGTCTCCGCCACGCCCCGCCACCTGTCGGTGCCGCTCGCGTCGCCGGCCATCAGCCACTTCACCAACGACACGCTCGGCCACGACGGCTCGGACACCGACAGGAACTGCTGGGGCTGGGCCGGGACGAGCAGCACGTACAACGCGCAGACCGGCTACGCGAGCTTCAACCTCTCGACCTTCCAGACCAACTTCATCTCCGACTACGCCGACATCACCGGCCTTGCCGTCCAGATCTCGAACGGCTCGGGGACGCTGGCCTCGAACACGAACGCCGCCCCCTTCACCCCCGCCGTGGAGACCTCGTCCGGCCACGAGCGCGCCATGGCCTTCTGCGCCTCGAAGGCCGTGAAGATCTCCTCGACGGGCACCTGCTACGGCAACCGCGTCTTCGCGGACGTCGAGGTGATGCGCACCAACGACTCGGGCACGTTCGTCCTCGCCGACCACATCTACATCGAGCAGTTCGGCGAGGGCGCGCGCTTCCGCTCGAACCACACGAACAGCACCGGCGGCGGCGCCCGGAAGTACCGCGTCTCCGCCGAGTGGCGCACCGCGGACGGCGAGGACAGCGTCGCCGCCCTGGAGTGCCAGGACCAGATCGCGGTGGTCTGGCGCTCCCGCTTCAACCCCCCGCTGGGCTCCTGACCCCGCACCACCGGGGGCTCCGGCCCCGGTGAAGCGCACCTGCGGCTAGATCTCCTCAGCCGGACGAGCTGCGCGAAGCCCGGGCAGCTTCAGGCATCGCTGGACGACGTCCGGCGACGACGGCATGATCCCGGCCGTGCGACAAGGTGCTGTGTGTGCCGGACGCTTCCGCATCGAGCACCGCGCGGGTGCGGGAGGCATGGGCGAAGTCTGGAAGGCCCTCGACCAGGCCACCGGCCAGCCCGTCGCGCTCAAGCTCCTCGCCGGCCGCGAGCACGACGAGCCGGCGCGCTTCGCCCGGGAGGCACAGATCCTCGCCGCCCTCTCGCACCCCCACGTCGTCCGCTATGTCTCCCACGGCGTGAACGACGAGGGCGCGCCCTACCTCGCCATGGAGTGGCTCGAAGGTGAGGACCTCGCCCAGCGCCTCTTGCGCGGCCCGCTCGGCGTGGACGAGAGCGTCGCCCTCGCCCTCGACGTCGCCACCACCCTCGCCGTCACCCACGCGGGCGGCGTGGTGCACCGCGACCTCAAGCCCAGCAACCTGTTCCTGCCCGGCGGCCAGCTCGACGCCGTGAAGGTGCTCGACTTCGGCATCGCCCGCGCCATCCGCGCGACGCGCCTCACCCGCTCTGGCACGCTGATGGGAACCATGGGCTACATGGCCCCCGAGCAGGCCCGCGGCGAGTACCACCTCGACGCCCGCGTCGACGTCTTCTCCGTGGGCTGCGTGCTCTTCGAGTGTCTCACCGGCCGCCCCGCCTTCGAAGGCTCCCACGCCGCCGCCGTGCTGACCAAGGTGCTCTTCGAGGAAGCGCCGCGCGTGCGCGACCTGCGGCCCGAGGTCCCCGAGGTGCTGGAGTCACTGCTCACGCGCATGCTCGCCAAGCGGCGCGAAGATCGGCCGCGCGACGGAGCAGCCCTGGCTGCCGCGCTGCGCTCCGTGCAGGCGCTCGGCGATCAGCCGACGCCCTCGTCGGGTGAGCCGGTACGCGCGCCGGCCCTGACCGAGAGCGAGCAGCAGGCAGTGGCGGTGATCCTGGTGGGCGCCCCGGCAGCGCTGCAAGAACGCAACGCCTGGGAGACCGGCGACCCCCGACACGGCGACCGAGAGGCCGAGGGCAGCGAGCACGGCGGCAGTGCTCCTGCTGCCCCTGCCGCCGCCGCACCACACCCGCCGGGCTGGAGGGATCCCGACGCCCCGACGCTGCCGCTGGATCTCGACGATACCCTCCTGCACGAGGTGGCGCGCCACGCGGGCGCCGGCGAGCGGCTGCTGGACGGCTCGGTGGTGGTGATGATGGCCGCGTCCACCACCGCCACCGACCTGTGCGCGCAGGCGGCCCGCTGCGCGCTCGCGCTGAGGAGCCACGCCGGGAACCGACGGATCGCGCTCGCCATGGGGCGCAGCGAGCGACGCGGGCGCCCCGAAGAGCCGGCCGTCGACAGGGTGGTCCGCCTCTCCGCCGACGCCGAAAAACGCACGCTGCCCGAGGGCGCGGTGGTGATCGACGAGGTCGTCGCCGGCCTGCTCGACGCGCGCTTCGAGGTGCACGAGCACGAGGGCTACGCCTTGCTCCACGGGGAGCACCCGCTCGCCGAGGGGACGCGCCTTCTCCTCGGCAAGCCCACCCCGTGCGTGGGGCGTGAGCGGGAGCTCGACACCCTGCGCTCCATCTTCGCGGAGACCGTGGAGGAGCGCACGGCGCAGGCGGTGCTGATCACCGCCCCCCCGGGCGTCGGCAAGTCGCGCCTCGCCCAGGAGCTGATGCGCGAGCTGCGAGGCCACGCGAGCGCCGCCTCGGTGTGGATCGCGCGGGGAGATCCCCTGCGCGCTGGCTCTCCCTTTGCCATGCTGGGGCAGGCCCTGCGAGGCGCGTGCGGCATCCGCGAAGGCGAGCCCATCGACGGCCGGCGCGAGAAGCTCGCCGCCAAGGTGAGCACCTGGATCGCGCCCCCCGAGCGCCGCCGGGTCACCGACTTCCTCGGCGAGCTCGTGGGCGCCCCCTTCCCGGACGACGACAGCCCCCTCCTCCACGCCGCGCGCCGCGACGCCCAGCTCATGGCCCACGAGGTGCGCGTCGCCTTCCTCGACGCCGTCACCGCCGCCTGCGCCGAGAGCCCCCTCCTCGTGCTGCTCGAAGACATGCACTGGGGCGACCGGTCCACGGTGCAGCTCCTCGACGCGGCGCTGCGCGAGGGATCCCAGCACCCCCTCCTCGTCCTCGCCCTGGCGCGCCCCGAGGTCCACGAAGCCTTCCCGGGGCTCTGGGAGGGACGCCGGTTCCACGGCCTGCGCCTCAACGAACTGAGCCGGCGCGCCGGAGAGCGCCTCGCCCAGCACGTGCTCGGCCCCGGCGCCGACGCGGCCACGATCGCGCGCCTCGTGCGGCTCTCCGAGGGCAACGCCTTCTACCTGGAAGAGCTGCTCCGCTGGACCGCCGAGGGCAAGGGCCAGGACGTCCCCGAGACCGTCGTGGCCATGGTGCAGTCGCGGCTCGGCGCCCTCGACGAAGGAGCCCGGAGATTGCTGCGGGCCGCCAGCATCTCGGGCGAGCTGTTCTGGGCCGGCAGCGTCGCCGCGCTCCTCGGCGTCGACAGCCGACGCGACGCCCGCGGGCGCGCCGCGGCGCGGCTCCGCGCGGTGGACGCGCAGCTCGCCCAGCTCGTCGAGCAGGAGGTGCTCGTCCGCCACCCCGACAGCCGCTTCCCCGACGAGGAAGAGCTGGCCTTCCGGCACGCGCTCCTGCGCGAGGGGGCCTACGCCATGCTCACCGACCAGGACCGGCGCCTCGGCCACCAGCTCGTCGGCGAGTGGCTCGAAGCCCACGGCGAACAGGACGCGCGCGCCCTGGCCGAGCACTTCGCCAAGGGAGGCGACGGCGTGTCCGCCGGAAAGCACTACCTGCGGGCCTCGCAACAGGCGAGCTGCGCGGGCGACGGCGTCGGCTCGGCCTTCCTCTCGCGCCGCGGCCTCGCCCTCTCGCTCCCCGACGACCTGCGCGTGCGGCTCCTCGGCGCCCTCTGCGAGACGGTGGTCTGGCAACCGGAGCACGCCGCCACCGTGGGCCGCGAGGCCGAGGAGCTGGTGCAGCGCACCTCGCGTGGGAGTGCCCCCTGGGTGCAGGGCATGGTGGCGACCCTGGTGGGCGCGAGCGGCATCGACGAAGTCACCCCCGTCGTCACCGCCCTCGCCGAGCTGGAGCCCCCCGACATCGCCCCTGACGGCGCCGAGCCGATGGTCGTCGCGCTCGGCGCCGGGATGTACACCCTCTACAACCTCGCCAGGACGCGCGAGGCCGACGCCCGCGCCGCGCAGATCCGGCGCATCGCCGACGCCTTCGGCGACCACAGCCCCTTCACCCGCATCGTCGCGCTCGTCACCTCCTCCCTCGTGGGCATCTACGGCGACTTCTCCATCGCCCTGGAACTCGCGCGCCAGAGCCGCGCCCTCGCCCGGCAGACGGGCTACCGACGCTTCGAGAACATCGCCACCCTCCACACCGCCCTGAACCTCTGGGCCCTCGGCGCCTCCGCCGAGGCCGAGAGCATCCTCCACTCCATGAGCATGTCGGACGCCGAGTTCGGCTTCGGCTCCTCCTACCGCCCCTTCATCCTCGCCTGGATCCTGGCCGACCGCGGCGCCCTCGACGAAGCGCGCACCCACGCCGAGCAACTCATCCAGGCCGGCTGCGCGCGCAACCTCTCCCAGACCGAGGGACACGGCCGCTGGGCGCTCGCCGAGGTGCTGCGACGCGCCCACGACCACGAGCGCGCCGAACGAGAGGCAGACGCCGCGCTCCTGGTCCTCGCCCAGCGCCACCCCGTCGATCTCCCCGGCGTGCTCGCGACGAAGGCGGCGATCCACCTCGCCCAAGGCAGGCCTGCCGAAGCGCTGACCGCCGTGGCCAGGGCCCTCCCCACCGTGGAGGCGACGGGCACCTGCAGCCAGTTCTGCCGGCGCGCCTTCCTCCGCCTCGTGCACGTCGAGAGCCTGGAAGCGGCAGGACGCCACGAAGAAGCCCGCCATGCCCTCCAGCGCGCCTGCGCCGAGATCACCTCCCTCGCGGAGCGCATCGTCGACCCGGCCCACAGAAAGAGCTTCCTCGAGGACGTCCCCGAGAACCGGCGCACCCTCGCCCTCTCGCGCGCGTGGCCGCGTGGGCCAGGAGAGGGAGAGGGCGACGCCGCCCCCTCCCCCGAACTGCACTCACCGCACCGGTGAGTTCTTGGTCTTGTGGGGCCCTTCCAGCCCCTGCTCGGACTCGTAGCTGGACTCCGCACCGGGCACGGGCTCCCCGTGCGTCTTCACGTCACCGCGGATCCTGTCGAAGTAACTCTCGAGCTGCCGCTGGATCGCATCGAACGCGTCCCGCATCGCCGAGTAGGCATCCTCGTTCGTGTGCGGCGCCGGCTCGTGCCGGGCAGCCAGCTCGGTACCAGGGGCCGCAACGTCGATGTGCACGCTGAGCACATTCCCTTTCCCGTTCCGGTTGCTCGCGGTCTCCACGACCACATGGCAGTTCGTGATACGGGGGAAACGCTTCTGCAGCTTGTCGGCCTTCTCGCGGGCCAGACGGTCCAGCCCCTCGGACGACTCCATGTTGCGGAACGTGACTTGAACATTTTCCATGCTTCTTCACCCCTGGAACGCGCGAGCGCATCCAGCCTTGTTGTCAGGGGACGATACACGGTCCGTGCCTGACGGCAGACCCTGATACCTCCTGCAGCCCGGCCCCTGTCCGCCCAGGCGCGCGCGACTACCGTCCCTGGTGCCCCTACGTTAACGTCGCCCCGATGGGACCCCCGCGCGCCCCCCGGTCCTCGGGGCAGCTCACCGCCACCGCGGCCACCTGCATCGCCGCCGCCCTCTGCGCCGGTGCCTGCAACCTGATCTCCGGTGTCGAGAGCTACAGCTTCACAGAGCCGGCCGCGTCCACGGGCGCCACCACGGGTGGAGGCGCCACGGGCGGCGGGGGCAGCGGAGGTGGCGGGGGTGAAGGTGGGACTTCAGGGCAGCCTTCCCTCTGCGACCCTGCCGACCCCACCCTCATCGCTTGCTATCCCTTCGACGAGGATGCCGAGGACGCCTCGGGCTACGAGAACACCACGGAGACGAGCAACATCGCCTTCGGCCCGGGCAACTCGGGCACAGCGCTGGTCCTCGACGCGGACAGCCTGGTGGACATCGCCGACGCCGACTGGTGGGACGTCACCGACTTCAGCATCGAGGTCTGGATCCGCCCCACCGCCCTCCCACCGGCCATGGGCAGGTCATGCATCTTCGACGGCGACGACCGCTTCGCCCTCTTCCTGTACAACGCAGGCGAGGTGCGCTGCCTGCAGCTCTCGGGCACCACCCTGGTGACCCTCACCGGCCCCGACGCGCCCGTGAATGCCTGGACCCACGTCGCCTGCGTGCACGACGACGACAAGGCGAGGCTGTACGTGAACGGGGAGCAGGTCTCGGAGAGCACCGTGGGACCGATGCCCGTGTCCACCTCCGCGCTCACCATCGGACGCGACATCCTCACCGGCGACCCCTTCATCGGCCGACTCGACGAGCTCCGCGTCTACAACGTCGTCCTCACCGACGACCAGATCTGCGCCGACGCCGGAAAGAACGCTTGCGGTGCGACGCCGTGACGCCGTGACGCCGTGACGGCCGGCTGACGGGGCAAGGAGCGCACCGACAGTTCCTCCTCGACGCTCCGCGCGCCCCCCCTCTACCCTGCGCGCCATGCGTCCCCTGAGCTCTCTTCCCTTCGTCTCGCCTTCTGCCAGCTCCCACCGCGCGGCCTTCCTCGGCGCCGCGCTCGCCACCCTGGCCGCCCTCGGGGCGTGCGACGGCGGCGAGGAAGGGCCCAGCTCCACCCAGGGTGGCTCGACCTCGAACCAGGGAGGCTCCGGCGGTGCCGGTGGCAACGGCAACGTGGGCGGCAACGGCGCCGAGGGTGGCGCGGGCGGCGCGGGCGGCGCGGGCGGC
>NZ_ASRX01000119.1 GCF_000601485.1 Chondromyces apiculatus DSM 436 | reverse complement strand
CCGCCCGCGCCGCCCGCGCCGCCCGCGCCGCGTCCACCGCCCGCACCCACGCCGGTGCCACCCACGGGGCTCCGGTCCGCGAGGCGCGCCACGCCCCAGGCGGCGGCGACGGCGATGGTGTCGTTCGGCAGCACCGTCGCCGTCCCGTCCTTCGGCGCGAGCATCTGCTCGTAGCGCGGCAGCATCGCCGGATCGCGCAGCGCCCCGCAGGCGATCATCGCCCGGGTGCGCAGCGACTTGTCGGCCTGGCCCGTGGCGAAGTTGTAGAGCGCGGGCCCGGCGCTCTTGTTCTCCACGTAGGCCAGCACCTCGATCGCGATCTTCTGCTGCGCCTCTCGCTCGTCGGCGAGCGCGTCGAGCAGCGGCTTCACCGCCCGCGCCCCGATGCGCCCGAGCTCCGCCCGCGCCTCCGCCCGCCGCGCCCCGTCCGCGCTGCGCACCTTCTGCACCAGCGGGAACGTCATCGCCCCGTACAGCTCCACGAGGAGCCGCCGGTAGAGCGGCTTCTGCGGGTTGCCCACCGCCACGGGCAAAAGCTCCCGCTCCAGCACGTCGAGCGACCCTCGCCCGAGGTTCACCTGCATCGACATGCGCGCCGCGCGCGCCACCAACTCCTCGTCGGGGGAGGCCCGGATCACCCGCCGGAAAAGCCTGTCGGCCTCGTCCACCTGACCCGACGACAGGAGCAGCTCCGCCAGCTCGAAGTACACCGGGAAGAGCCGGTCGTTCCTGGCGATGGCCTGCCGGTACTCGGCGATGGCGCGGGGGATGTCCTGCCGGCGCCGGTACATGTCGCCGAGCTTCTGGTGGCCCGAGGCGTCCTCGGGCGACAGCTCCACCGCCTTCGCCGCGAAGCGGATGGCGTCGTCGTCGCGGTACAGCTCCGCCGCGTACTGCGCCATGCGCTGGTACAGCTCCCGGGCCCGCTTCGGGTTCACCTCCACGAGCTTCTCCAGCACCTCGATGGCCCCGAGCAGGTTCTGCTGCAGCACCAGCACCCGCTCCAGCGAGAGCCACGCCTCCTCGTCGCCGGGCGCCGCCTGCACCACCTTCCGCAGCGTCGCCTCCGCGTCGGGCAGCTTCCCGAGCTTGCGCTGCACCTCCGCGAGCAGCCTCCCCGCCTCCAGATCGGGCGGCGACCCGTTCAGCCGCGCCGTGAGCGGCGCGACCCGGCTGGGCAGCTCGTGCGTCAGCGCCCACAGGCTCACGATGTGCGCCCGCGCCTCGCGCGCCAGCATCCTGTCGCCGCTCGATCCCGCGCTCGCGAGCAGCTCCTCCCAGAGCGCCCGCGCCTCCACGTAGCGCGGCCCCGGCGTGCCCATGCTGCTCGCGGTCCGCTCGATGGCCACGGCCAGCGCCTTCTTGTAGCGGGTGTTCGCCGGTTCGAGCTGCGCCGCCTCGCGCAGCGACGCGAGCGCCTCGGCGACCAGATCGTGGTCGAGGTACACCTCCCCGAGTGTCGCCGCGGCCCGGGCCCGGTTCGGCACCATCCCCTTGATCCGCGCCCAGGTCTCCAGCGCCTTCTTCTTGTCGCCGGCCTGGAAGTACCGGTCTCCGAGATCGATGAGGTGGCTCGGGTCGCCCCCCGCCGCCCCCGCGAGCTTCTGCAGCACCCGGAGCGCCCGGTCCTTCTCCTCCACCCGCTCGTAGAAATCGGCCACGGCCGCGAGCAGCTCCGGCTCCGACGAGACCCGCGCCTCCAGCTCCGTGAGCAGCTTCAGCGCCTTCGGCCTGTCGCCGCGCTGGATGAGCGTCTCGCACAGCTCGAACACGAAGTCCGCGTTGCTCGGCGCCGCCTTGATGAGCAGCTCGTACTCCTTGATCGCCGCCTCCAGCTCACCGGCCGTCTGGAGCAGGTGCACCAGCCTGAGGCGCGTATCGATGTGCTTCGCGTCGATCCCGAGCGCCTTCCGGTAGATGGCCATCGCCCTGGCCACGTCCCCGGTTTCCTCGTAGAGCGCCCCCATCGTGGCGAGCCGCTGGAAGTCCTGCCCGGGCTCCGCTTCGAGCAGGGTGATCAGCTCGGCGAGCTTGCCCTCCGCGCGGAAGGCGTCGGTCATGATCAAGAGGATCTCGGCCCGCAGCCCGCTCGCCCCGCCGGAGACGGTGAGCGCGCGCTTCAGCACCTCCAGCGCCTCCAGCGTCTTCTTCTGCTTCGCGAGCGACTGCCCGAGGTCACGCAGCGCCGGCGCCAGCGCCCGGTTGTCGCCTGTCGCCGCCTTCACCAGGTCGCGGAACTCCGCCTCCGCGCGGTCGTGGTAGCCCCGCGCCGACAGCTCGCGCCCGAGCTCCGCCTTCACGAACAGGGATCCCTGCGCGCCCTTCACCAGCGCGTCGTGCTGCGCCTTCGCCGCCGCGAAGTCCTTCAGGTCCAGGCACAGCCCGAGCAGCGTGCGCCGGAGCTGCTCCACCTCGGCCGCGGCCTTCACGAGCGGCAGCGCCTTCTCGTAGCGCCCCCGCGCCGACGCCTTGTCCCCCCGGTCCGATTCGAGCTGCGCGAGCGCCAGGATCGGGGCCGGATCCTGCGGCTTCTCGGCGATGGCCGCCTCGTACGTCTTCACCGCGTCGTCGTACCGCCCGTCCTGCCGGTAGATCCCCGCGAGCGCCACCTTCGCCGCCCACGCCTCCGGCCCGGCCTGGGCCGCGCGCCGCTCGAAGTCCTCCACGAGCTTCTTCAGGTTCCCGTCCCGCTCGCGGTGGAGCTGCGCCAGCCGCTGCAGCGGGAACGGCGCCGACGGCTGGCTCAGCACGATGGCCGTGTACCGCGCCACGAGCGCGTCCTGCGACGGCGCCTTGCCGCCGGCCTCCTCGCCACCCGGCGAGGCGTCGGGCCGCTGCGGAGGCCCCGGGTTCGGTGTCGTGGGGCGCCCCGTCCCCGCGCCCGGCCGTGCCGTCCCGCTGCCCGGCTTCGGTGTCCCCGGCTTCGGCGGCTTCTTGCGCCCGCGCCCTGAAGGATCGAAATCCGCAGCTTCCGCGCGGGGCAACGCGAGTGCTGTCACGGCGGGAACCAGCAGGGTCAGGCAGCCGGCGAGGACGAAAGAGCGCACGCGCGTAGCGTAAACCCGCGGCACCTGCGGAGCTACCATGCAACGCAGCCTCCCGGGAAGCTCAGCTCAGGCTGGCTCCCGAGAGCGACGCGCTTTAAGTTCAAGGAAAGGCACGATCGCGTCTCCCCGGTGGACGCACGAGCCTTTCGTACCTCCCGGGTGCGCCTGTCGTTCGAGTCAGAGGAGTCACAAGGAGCACTGTACCCATGAGCGCACAACAATCCCTTCGGGAGCTATTTCGGGAGAAGAAGCAAGAAAGCGAGGACCCCCGCAGGGCTGCCGAACGGAAAGCTCGCCGGGAGGAGCGAATCAGAGCGATCACTGCTCTCTTCGATGAGATCGAGGCTTGGCTCAAGCCCTCCAGGGATGAAGGGAGCATCAAGCTCGAGCGTGAACCCTGCGAGCTTCACGATGATGTCATGGGGTCCTACCAGAGTGAGCGGCTGCGGCTCGAAGTGGGAACGTGGAAGATCGACTTCACGCCCGTTGGCCAGGATGTAGCAGGTGCTTCCGCGCGGTGGAGGTGGTCTCTGGTCCCAAGGAGATGACGATGATTCACCTGCCAAATCAGGGCTGGAAGCTCCTGCTGCGAGGTTACAGCACGACGACCGTGCGCCTGACGGAGGCTTCTTTTGCGGAGGCCATGCAGGAACTCCTCAAAGGATGAGGCTTCCTCGCGAGGTGCTCGTGCGGTTCTCAGGGGGGGAGGGTACGGTGCGTCCCTCCTCCGCGGCTGCCATCATGCGGTGGCACGACGATGTATTCCTCGCGTTGGCCAGCATGGAACGGACCATCGGCGAAGCGATTTCAGCACGTGGCGATGTCCCAGAGGCGTTCATCGGCATGACGCAAGACGAAGTTAAGTCGCACTTCGATGGCGCGCATGACGAGCTGGAACTGGTCACCTGCTTGCAACGGATGGCCGCAGCCGAAGCGGTACTTCAGCTCGATTTCCGCGCCCGCGCCGCGGAGGAGTCGGAACAGGATGATCCGCTCAACGCCGACGCTCAGGTGCTCTTCAGAGCTAAGCAGGAGAAAAAGAAGCGCACGGAGCTGGAAGAATTGCTCACGCTCTGGGAGACACATGAACCAAGGGGGCGTCTGGCCATCGAGGCCTTCCGGGGAACGCTTCACCTTCGTCACTGGCTCGCGCATGGCGGCTACTGGAAGCCCAGGCTTGCCCGAGCGAAGTACGATGCAAGGCTCATCTTTGAAATCTCTTCCGCTCTGTTCGAGACACTGCCGCGGGTGAAAGGCTGGCCCGATGGACAGTTCTACGAGTTCGGACGAGACACGGCTTCGGTCTAACGAAAAATGGCGATGACGCCCTCGGAGCTTCGCAGGAATCGGGCAGGGAGGGGGAGTCCGGCCGTGCGGCACACCGGGAACCAGCGCGCTGCGCTGGCCTTGCGGGCGCCAACCCTGGCCTTGCGGGCATGGATTCCGCTACACTGCTCGCGCTGCCGGCGTGAACCTGGACGCGTCGTCGTGGTGGAGCACGGATGACCATCGCACCCGGGATGATCGTGGGGGGAAAATACCGGCTGACGCAGCCGGTATCCCGGGGAGGCATGGGGTCGGTGTGGGCCGCCGAGCACCTCCAGCTCGGGTCGGCTGTGGCGCTGAAGTTCATGGACCCCGCCTACGCGTCCTCGCCCGCCTTCCGGGCGCGGTTCGAGCGCGAGGCCCGGGTCGCCGCCAGCCTGAAGACCCCGCACGTCGTCCACGTCTCGGACTACGGCATCGACGCCGCCGGACCCTTCATCGCCATGGAGCTGCTCCAGGGCCATGACCTCCAGACCCGCATCGAGAAGCACCGGCGCCTCTCCCTGAACGAGGCGAGCGTGTTGCTCGTGCAGCTCGGCAAGGCCCTGCGCCGCGCCCACGAAGCGGGCCTCATCCACCGCGACCTCAAGCCCCGCAACATCTTCCTCGCCCGCGTCGACGACGAGGAGGTCCTCAAGGTGCTCGACTTCGGCATCGCCAAGGACACCATGGGCCGCGCCGTCGCCGAGTCGACGAGCACCGGCGAGCTGATGGGCTCCCCCCACTACATGAGCCCCGAGCAGCTCCGCGCCGACCGCGACCTCGACGCGCGCAGCGATCTCTGGTCCGTGGGCGTCATCCTCTACCGCTGCCTCACCGGCCGGCTCCCGTTCCCCGGCGACGTCCTCGGCACCGTGATGGCCCGCGTCCTCGTCGACCCGATCACCCCGGCCACCCAGATCGCCCCCGATCTTCCCCCCGGGATCGACCCCTTCTTCGCGCGTGCCCTCGCGCGCGACCGCGACCAGCGCTTCCAGACCATCCGCGACCTCGTCGACGCCTTCGGGCAGGTCGGGGGCAACGCCGGGTTCAGCGCCACCGCGTCCGGCGCGACCATGAGCCCCTTCTCGCTCTCCGGCGGCTCGGGCCTCTACACCGCGCAGGCGCTCGGCATCCCCTCCAGCGCCAGCGCGCCCGGCGCGCCCGGCGCGCCTGCCATCCCCGACAGCGGCGCCCGCCGCCCTCCCTCGTCCTTCGGCTCCGCGCCGCAGGGCGCCGCGGGCCCTGGCGCGGCTCCGCAGGGCGCCGCAGCTCACGGCGTGGCTCCGCCTTCCTCCGCCCCGCCCGGGGCGATGTTCCGCGGCGGAGCGTCGGACTTCGGCGCGCCGCCCCGCTCCTCGTTTCCCAGCATGCCTCCGCCGCCTCCTGGAGCGACGCCGTTCCCCGCGCACGTCGACCTCTCCGCGCCGATCCCCTCCGGCACGCCGGTGGGCACGTTGACCTCGGTGGGCATGTCCGGAGGCTTCGAGGCGCTTCCCGACCGCTCCCGCCTGCGCAAGCGGGTCTTCCTCGCCGGTGGCGTGCTGGCGCTGCTCACCGTGGTGATCGCCATCGTCGCCGTGTCGAGCCTCTCCTCGTCCGAGGAGCCAGCGCCCACCTCGGCGGCGCAGACCACGCCTTCCACCCCGGCGACGGCCTCGGCCGCGGCGCCCGCAGGACCCGAAGCGCCGCCGCTCCCGCCGCCTCCGCCGGCCGAGTCCCCGAGCGCCATGCCCTCGGCCGATCCCTCGGCGGACGAGGCAGCGAAGGCGGCAGCAGAAGATGGCGAGCGGGCCTCACCGAAGACCGCAAAGACGGGCAAGTCTTCCGGATCCACCTCGTCGAGCACCGGTCAGAAGTCGCCCCCGGCCGCTGCGAAGCCGGGCCCGACGAAACCGCCGGTGAAGCCGAACTGGGGATTCTGAAGCACCGAGCCTCCCAGGTCTGCGCTTGAGCCGGGGCGGTGCACCGGGGCTTGTACCGATCTCCCCATGAATTCCCGGCATGTCCGAGGGGAGCCCCTCCGCGTGAGGCTCACCTCTGGCTGGGCCCACCCGGATGGAATCTCCTGTGACAGCGCCGCGCTCAGCTTGAGCCGCGCGGTCGAGCTGGCGAACGTGAAGTCCCTTCACGTGGACACGAACGGCCTCTCCGTCGACACGGATTTCCCGGCGCGAACATGGGGGCATTTTTCGTGGACACGGAGGCGCTTCCCATGGACACGAACGGCCTCTCTGAGGACACGAATTTCCGAGCGCGGACATGGAGGAACTCCCCGTGGACACGGAGGCGCTTCCCGTGGACACGAACGGCCTCTCTGAGGACACGAATTTCCGAGCGCGGACACGGAGGAACTCCCCGTGGACACGGAGGCGCTTCCCGTGGACACGAACGGCCTCTCTGAGGACACGAATTTCCGAGCGCGGACATGGAGGAGCTTCCCGTGGACACGAAGATCCTTCACGCGGGCATGAACACTCTTCGTGTGCACGCGAAGGATCGTCGCGTGGACAGCCAGGACCTTCACGTGGACACGAGTTGCCGAGGCGTGGACAGAAAAGATCTTGGCGTGGACGCGAAGGAGCTTCGCGTGGACACGAAGATCTCCCCCGCGGACGCAAACGATCTTCGTGTCGACGTGAACGACCCTTCGTGTCGACGTGAACGATCCTGGTGTCCACGGCAGGAAAATTCATGCACACGGCACGTGAGTCCACGTTCACTGAATTGTTTCTGTTCTTACGGTAAAAACAAGGCGGATGAGGGCGGTGGCGATCGTGTAGGACTGCACGCTTTCACCGTGGCGTAACCTTTGCTCGCCATGGATGTGGGGGGAGGGTTGGTCATGTCGGTGGTGATTGCGTTCATCGAAGCGCTGGAGCACGTGGAGGAGACGGGAGACGTCGAGCCCATGGCGCGGCTGTTCGCGCCCGAGGCGGAGCTGTGCAACCTGGCGGTGCCGAACGTGGAGCGTGGAACGGACGGCGCGCGCCGCTTCTGGGCCACGCACCTCGGGACCTTCAGGCATGTCCGCTCCGAGTTCTGCTGTGTGGTGGAGGGGGAGCGGGTCTCGGCGCTGGAGTGGACCAGCCGGGGCAGGAGCCTCGAAGGCGTCGAGGTCACCTGCAAGGGCGTGAGCTTGCTCGAGCACGCGGGCGGCAAGATTCGCCGGCTCACCACCTACGTCGACGCACCACCGCCCGCCACGGTGCGCAAGGCGGCGTAGACACGCCGCGCAGGTCCGGGGTGGGAGGCTGACGCGACGAGGTGCGCCTGACGCATGGCGGCCGTCCTCCCGCTGTCAACGACGTCCACCCCGGGTTGACACATGGGCGCCAGAGGATGGCGCAACGTCACGCCAGCCATCGCGCTCCACCTCGATCAACGCCGCGTTGTCACCCGGCGAGGCGCCGCGAAGGCAAAACCCCGAGAATCCGCCCACGAAGGCGCTGGCCTCGCCTGTGCACAAGGCGCTCCTCCGGCGAGCAGAGACGCTCGTCGTAGCCGTGCGTCGTGCGGATCCGAGGGCCCCTCTCGCCCCGGGTTCCACGCCCTCAAGGAGATGGTGCCATGCGTTTTCCTGACTTCCTCATGCGTCTTCTGCCCGCCTGCGCGGGCCTCCTGGTCTCGCTCCCGGCGGCCGCCCAGTCCTGGGTCCAGAGCTCCCTGAACGTCCCGCGGCTGAACCAGAGCGCCGCCCTCCTCCCGGGTGGCGATGTGCTCCTCGTGGGCGGGGACTTCGACTATGGGACCGGGAAGGCGGTGGAGCGTTACAGCGCCGCCACGGGGACCTGGTCCATCGTCGGCGATACGCTCCAGGACCACGTCTCCAGCACGCACGCGTTCTCGCTCCCCGGGGGGCAGGTGCTCGTGGGATCCATGGAGGCTCCTTTCGAGATCTACGATCCCGTGAGCGAGACCTCGATCTCGCTCAGCCCTGCCGGGCAGTTCTTCAGCGACACGGCGACCACCCGGCTCTCCGACGGGGACCTGCTCTTCGTGGGAGGAGGCATGAGCACCTTCGACTGGGGGGACACCCAGCGCTTCGACGTCGCCACGAACACGCTGCAGGTCGTCGCGTTCCTCTCCACCCCGCGCCGCTCGCACACGGCGACGCTCCTCGTGGACGGGCGGGTGCTCGTGGTGGGCGGCCTTCATTCCCTCTCCGAGGTGGGCCCGACGGAGGTCCTCGCCAGCGTCGAGATCTACGACCCCGTGGCCGACACCTGGAGCGCGGGGGCGCCGCTCCCGGGGGCGCGCGTCAACCACCGGGCCTCGCGCCTGCCCGATGGGCGGGTGCTGGTCACGGGAGGCCAGGATGCGACGCTCGCCCTCCTGGACTCCACGGTCCTCTACGATCCCGCGACCGACACCTGGAGCGCGGGGCCCACGCTGCCCAGCGCCCGGGCGTACCACGAGGTGGTCTCGCTCCCGAGCGGGCGGGTGGTGCTCGTGGGCGGCGACGGCGCCCTGACGAGCGCGCTGGCGTACGACCCGGCGACCCACGCCTTCGTCGCGCTCCCCTCGCTCTCGGGGGAGCGGATCTTCCACGACGTGACGTACATCCCCGGCGAGGGCGTGCTGGTCACGGGCGGCGACTCCGAGATCGCGGAGCTGTACCCGCTCGGCGCGACCGGGGAAGGGGAGGCCTGCGTGATCACGGACGAGTGCGCGAGCGGCACTTGCGAGGAGGGCCTCTGCACCGACGACAGCGGCCCGGTGGGAGCCGGTGGGGCGGGCCCTGGCGCGACGTCGACCAGCGTCTCGACGGGGGTCGGCGCCGGAGGGGCCGGAGGCGGGGGGCCCGGCGGTCCTGGCGGCGGGTGCTCGCTGGACTTCCTCGACTTCAGCGGATCGCCCGGCGGGGCGGCCATGCTGCTCATGGCGCCTGGTCTCTTCGCCTTCCGGCGCAGGAGGTCCGTGTCCGGCGGACGTGCGAAGCGCTGATCGCACCCTGTCCATGCCTGGATGACGGAGGGCGGCTGTCGGCTGTCAACTCCGTCAACGCCAGGTTGTCATCCAGGGGCGCTCGGAGGGCGAAAGCTCCGCGGATCTTCCCCTGCTGATGCTGGCTCCATCCCTGCACTGCGCGCGGCGGCGGCGGCGGCGGCGGCGAGCACGAACGCTCGTCGCTGTCGCGCAGCCATGTCGCACCGAGGGCACGTCACGCCCCGGACCTCACCTGCAAGGAGATCGTGCCATGCGTTTCCCTTCCCTTCTCTCGTGGGCGCTGCCTGCCTGTGCGGGCCTGCTGATCTCGCTCCCGGCGGCCGCCCAGTCGTGGGTGCAGAGCTCGATGCCCTCCCTGCGCCCCGGCCACGGCGCGGCGGTGCTCCCAGACGGAGATGTCCTCGTCGCGGGCGGGTACACCTTCGACGACTTCGATGCCGCCCAGAGGGTGGATCGCTACGACGCGGCGACCGGGACCTGGTCCTACGTCGGCGACGCCCTGGAGGGCCACTACGTCGACGTGCATGCGTTCCCGCTCCCTGACGGGCGGGTGCTCGTGGGGTCGATGGAGACCAACCTGGAGATCTACGATCCGGTGACGAACACCTCGACCCCCACGGGGGCCTTCTTCTTCTTCTCCGATTCGGGCGTCACCCAGCTCCCCGACGGCGATCCGTTCTTCGTGGGCGGCGGGATGGACTTCGCCGACTGGGGCGGAGCCGTCCGCTTCGACGTGGCCACGAACGCGGTGCAGGGGCTCCCCGAGCTCGGCACGCCCCGCCGCAGGCTCACCGCCACGGGCCTCGCGGACGGCAGGGTGCTCACGGCAGGCGGCTTCCGCTCGGGGGACGAGGTGGATCCGGGCGGGACCCTCGCCACGGTCGAGATCTACGATCCCGTGGCCAACGCCTGGACCGCGGGGGCACCCATGCTGCAGCCGCGCCACGAGCATCGGGCCGCGCTCCTGCAGGATGGCCGGGTCTTCGTCACGGGGGGCTCCGCCGACTACGCGAGCCTCGCCTCGACGGAGTTCTACGATCCAGCGACCGGCACCTGGAGCGCGGGACCCACGCTGCCCGGCAGCTTCCAGAACCACACCATGACCGTGCTCCCGAGCGGGAGGGTGATCCTCGTCGGCGGCACGAGCGCGGTGCTCTACGATCCGGAGGCCGACGCGTTCACCGCGCTCCCTTCGCTCACCGTGGCCCGCGCGGGCCACAACGCGACGTACCTGCCTGACAGGGGCCTGATGATCACCGGAGGCTACACCACGGTCGCGGAGCTGTACCCGCTCGGGGTGACCGGCGAGGGCGAGGCCTGCGTGATCACCGAGGAGTGCGCGAGCGGCGCCTGCGAGGAGGGGCTGTGCGTCGACGACGAGGGCTCGACGGGAGCCGGCGCGGGCGGGCCCGGTGGTCCTGGCGGTCCTGGCGGCGGGTGCTCGCTGCCGTTCTTCGACTTCAGTGGCTCGCCCGGTGGCGCGGCGATGCTGCTCGTGGCACCTGGGCTCTTCGCCTTCCGGCGCAGGCGCTCCGCGTCATCGCGATCGTTGGCGCGCAGGCTGAGCGCATACACCGTCCCGATCAGGGAGTCGCCTTCCTCGACGCCGTGAAGGCGAAGAAGAAGCTCTCTGGCTTCGGTCGCCCGCGCGAGCGCCTGCGTGGCCGACTGCTGCTCCAGGAGCTGCCGGGAGAGTGTCGCCAGCGCGTAGGCGCGCAGCGGCACCTCGGCAGGAGTCTCGGCGACGACCTGCTTCGCGAGCGTCGTCGCTGCGTCGACCTCGCCACGGGTGGCTCTCAGCATCGCGAGGTAGATCAAAGCGGCCCCAGCGACGCGGCGGTTGCCCATGCGGGCGCAGTCGGCGTGCGCTGCACCGAGCAGGGCGATACCCTCGTCGGGCTTTCCGAGCTGCGCCAGCGCGAATCCGAGGTTGACCGTCACGCCCGCGGCAAAGTCGAGGTTCATCGGCTCGGCCACGTCCAGGGCCTCGCGCAGCACGGTCGCCGAGATCGTGTTCGAGCGCGCGGTGGAGGAGGTCAGCGAGGGGCTCGGGGACATGCGGGGCCGCGCTGCGCAAGGGGCGCGCTGGCTCGCTGAGGATCTTCGCGAGCATGACCTGCAGGGGGTCGCGCCTGTCTCCACGCGGATAAGCGCCAGAGAGCCTCTCGTAAAAGAGGACGCCGAGCGCCCAGACAGCGCTGCGGTGATCGACCCCGGTGGATGATCCCTTGCGAATGAGCGGTGATCAGCGCGCTCATGAGCGGGAGCAGGATCTCTACCGCCTCCTCGACGCTGAAGCGCCCGCGGCGGGCCAGCAGGTCGCTCAGCGTTTCGCCTCGGAGCAGCTCCTGGACAATGTAGAACGTCCCGTCCGCGTGCGGTCACATCTCCAGGACGGCGACCACGTTGGGATGCTGGACGCTCGCGGTCAGCTCCGCCTCTCGTCGGAAGCGGCGGATGGCCTCGCCTTCGTTCACCAGCGCAGGTCGCAGCAGTTTGATGGCCACGTGCCGCTGAATGAACTCGTCCTTCGCTTCGTAAACCAGGCTCATGCCGCCCCTCGCGATGAAGCGGAGAAGCACGAACTTGTGGCCGAGCAGCATCCCCGGTCGGTACGGATCAGCCTCGTCCGTGCTCGACTGCGGGGCGTCGGTCGAGGGTTTCACCGACGCATTGAATCACCGTCTCCGCGAGAAGTCGACGGCCTGCCCTGCGGCGCGGCGTAGCGGACGTGACGCCGAGCGGGCTAGGATGGCGCACGGCCACCGCGGCCGGGCGAGGATGCAGGCAGGTCAACTCATCACCCCGAAGATCCGGCTGCTGCGTCACCTGGGGAAGGGGGCGATGGGGGAGGTCTGGGCGGCGGATCACCTCGCCCTCGGCGCGCCGGTGGCCGTGAAGTTCATGGCGTCGACGCCGCACCAGGGCGACGCGGAGTGGCTTGCGCGCTTCCAGCGGGAGGCGCAGTCGGCGGCGCAGATCCGGAGCCCGCACGTGGCCCAGGTCTTCGATTACGGGACGACCGAGGAGGGGACGCCGTTCATCGTCATGGAGCTGCTGGAAGGGGAGACGCTCAAGGCGTGCTTCCGGCGGCGCGGGGTCTTGCCGTTCGGCGAGGTGGTGCACCTGGTCCGGCAGGTGAGCCGGGCACTCGGCGCGGCGCAGAAGGCGGGCGTTGTGCACCGGGACATCAAGCCCGACAACCTGTTCCTCGTGGACATCGACGGCGAGCCCTTCGTGAAGGTGCTCGACTTCGGGATCGCCAAGCAGACGCAGGGGGAGGCGCTCGACAAGACGCCGTCGTTCCTGATGCTCGGCACGCCGCTCTACATGGGGCCCGAGCAGCTCTTCAGCGCGAAGCACGTGGATCACCGCGCGGATCTGTGGTCGCTCGCGGTGGTGGTGTACCAGGCCCTGACCGGCAAGTATCCCTTCCCGGCGGACTCGCTGCCGGAGCTGGTGAAGGCCGTGCACGTGGGCAAGTTCGCCCTGCCGAGCGCGCACCGGCCGGAGCTTCCGGCCGAGGTGGATGCGTGGATGGCGCGGGCGATGCACGAGGAGCTGGAGGCGCGCTTCGCAACGGCGAAGGAGATGTTCGAGGCGCTGGAGAAGGCAGCGGAGAAGGCGGCGGAGAAGGCAGCGAGGCGAGGGTCGAGTGCGCCGCCGCCGGGCGTCGGGGGGCCGGGGTGGGGGGCCGCGGGGGCGTCGCGAGACGAGATGGTCGAGACCGAGGCGGCGCCGGCGCGGAGGGGGGCGCAGGTGCCGCCAGCACGGCCGAGCGAGCCTGCGGCGCTGGCCCACCGGGGAGGCGAGGCCAGGGCGCAGGTGCCGCCAGCACGGCCGAGCGAGCCTGCGGCGCTGGCCCACCGGGGAGGCGAGGCTGGGGCGCCGGTGGTGAGAGGGGGTGAGCCTGCGGCGCCCGCGGCGCGACGTGATCGCGTCTCCTCGGGGTCGATGCGGTATCTCCAGGTGCGCTCGGGCCGCATCCTGGTGATGCGGGGGGAGATCGCGGAGGCGGGGACGGACGTGATCGTCAGCCCCACGGACTCGGGCCTCTCCAGCATGTCGGGGCCCGTTGCCCGCGCGATCCGCCGGGCCGCGGGGAGGGATCTGCACGATCACCTCACGCGGCACGGGGGCTGCCCGCCCGGAGCGGCGGTGGTCACGTCGGCGTGCAACATCCCGGCGCCCACGCGGTTCATCTTCCACGCGGTGGGGCCCACCTACGATCCGCTGCGGCAGATCGCGTCTGCTGGTCTGCTGCGGAGGACCCATGACACGTGCTTGCAGCTCGCGGAGGAGCACGGGGCGAAGAGCATCGCGTTCCCGGCGCTGAGCGTGGGCTACGACGCGTATCCGTACGAGAAGCTGGCGCCCGTCGCGATCGGGGCGGCGGTGGATCACCTGAACCGCTCGGCAGGAACGGTGAAGGTGGTGAGCTTCGTGCTGCTCACGCACGCTATTTACCAGGCGTTCGCGTCGGCCCTCGCCGTGCGCGCGAAGGGGTGACGCTCTGCGCGCGGTGCGGTGGCGGGTGCGGTGGCGGGTGCGGTGGCGGGTGCGGTGACGGGGTCAGGGTGCGGGAGCAGGGGGAGGGAACGGGATCAGGGAGAAGAGGCGACCACCAGGGTGGCGGTGGCGAAGTCGATGAGGTCGGGATCGTCGGGGCTCTCCAGGGTGAGGCGCACGGTGTCCGAGGCGCCGGGGGTGGCGTCGGCAGGGATGTCGAGCTCCACGGTGAGGGTCTCGGTCTCGCCAGGGCCGAGGGCGAGTGGGGCGTGGGAGATGGGGACGACGAAGCCGCGGTCGTCGGTGATGACGGGGCGGAGGGTTGCGCGCGCGGCGGTGTTCTCGACGGTGAAGGTCACGGTGGCGCGGCTGCCGGGGGCGAGCGTCTGCGAGGGGGCCGTGGAGAGGCGCAAGGGCTGGGGGTGAATGCGCCTGGGGAGGACGCGGCGGAAAGGCTCGCCGCTCACCAGGGTGCCGCGGGCGTGGACGACGAAGGGGGTGGAGGGGGCGTGGAAGGCGCCGAAGATCTCGCCAGGGGCGCCGTCCGGGGTGAGGGTCAGGGTCTGGAGGAGCGCGCCGGCTTCGGTGCGCAGCTCGAGGTGGGCGGAGGCGACGCCGCCGGAGATGCGGGCGGCGGCGGTGAGGTCGGCGGCGCGCACGGGGAGGCCCTGGCGGGCGAAGTAGCCGTGGTGGCCAGGGCGACCGGCGACGTCGACGATGTCGAAGTGGTCGAAAGCCACGGGGCTCGTGCCGCGGACGTGGAAGCGGTGCGCACCGGAGGGGGCGATGGACGCGGTCCAGAGGCCGGGCTCGGGGTCGCGCACGGTGATCAGGATGCCCGTCGAGAGCGCGACGCGCTGCACGGAGGGATCGCGCTCGGAGAGGGGTGAGCCGTCGGGGCGGGTGAGGCGAAGGGAGGGGCTGCCGCTCACGGTGAAGGTGACGCGGGAGAGCGTGGTGTCGACGGGGACGGGGATGGTCTTCTTGCCGCCGAGGGTGTCGGTCAGGGCGACGAGGTCCACGGTGTCCGGCTGAAGGGTGGCGTCGAGGAGAGAGGCGAGGCGCGGCAGGTCGCGGTCGGTGAGGTGGAAGAGGTGGCCTCCGGTCGCGGCGGTGAGGTGGGCGTAGGCGGCAGGGAGGGCGGTGGAGGGGAGGGCGGTGGAGGGGAGGGCGGTGATGAGCGCGGCGTGGATCTTCCAGGCCTTGCTCTGGGCGAGGGCGCTGACGTGGGCAGCGAGGTCCTCGTCCGGAGTGCCGGCGTGGGCCGTGAGGCCTTCGGGAGCGCCGGTGTCGATGCGGGCGATGAGGAAGAGGTCGACGGCGGTGTCGGGGAGGTCGAGGGCCCGGAGGGCGCCGGCCATGGCGCGGCCCGGGGCTGCGGTGATGCTGGAGGTGGTGCCGGTCCGGAGGGCGCTCGGGGGGGGGCCGGGGCGGAGGGCATCGGGCGTCGCGGCCGAGCGGAGGGCGTCGCGCGCGTGGAGGGTGTCGAGCGCGTCGAGCGCGCCGAGGAAGGCGGCGGGATCGGTGGTCTCGGTGGCCGGGCCCGCGCCGTGGTCGTCGAAGGGGACGAGGAGGTAGCGGAGGGGTTCCTGGTCGGTGCCGCGTCGCTCCTCGACGAGGCGGTGGAGCTGGCCACGGACGCTGGCGAGGGCACTCGCCATGGGCGCGGTGGTGTCGAGGGCGACGGCGACGGTGGTGCCGATGCCGAGCAGGAGGTTGAACTGGGCAGGGGTGAGTTCGGCCTGGAGGTCGAGGACGAACTGGCGGGTGGCTTCGAGGGCGTCATCGGCCGCCTCGGCGTGGAGGACGTGGTGGGGCGAGAGGGACTGGGAGAAGCTGTCCTTGTTGATGCCACCCTTGGGGCCCGCGCCGGTGTCGAAGGGGCCGCCGTGGCGGCACTTGGTGGCGATCTGCGGGTCCTCGTTGCCGCTGCCGTAGTAGCCGCTGGTGAGCAGGGTGGTGACGAGGTTGTCGCTGCAGTCGTAGAAGAGGCTGCCGTTGGCGAGCAGGACGGGCGTGCAGGGTTCGCAGGTGGGGGTGCCGGGCGCAGCGGCGGCGGGGAGCGCCTCGCCGGGGCGCCAGAGGGCAGGGGTGGCGCCGCTGTGGCCTGCCTCGACCCAGTTGGCGTGGGCGTAGAAGTCCTGGATGGCGTGGAGTGCCTGGCCGAGCTGGCGCCGGGCGCCCTGCGCGTCGTTCGCCTGCAAGGAGGCGCGGGTGCCCTGGAGGAGGGTGATGAGCCGCTGCTTGCCGGAGGCGAAGGTCTCGGCGTCGAAGTGCAGCATGCCCTGGGCCTGGTCGTCGTCGACGTCGGCGTTGGCTTGCCAGATCTCCTTGATGGCCTGGCGCATGGAGGTGGTCTGCTGCGAGGTGCCGAGGAGGTCCTCGCAGATGTCCTCCAGGGCCTCCTCGGTGAGGTCCTGGTGGGTCATCCCCGTGGCGCCGAGGACGCAGCGGAGGCCCTTGGTGGGGCAAAAAGCGTCGGCCGCGTGGACGGGGAACCAGAGCGCGGTGAGCGCGAGGAGCGTGGAGGTGGCGAGGCGGGTGAGGCGGTGGCGTCGCGCGGGGCGAGGGGGGCTCATGGTTCCATCCATGGGCAATGCGCGGGCCGAGGCGCAAGGTGCGCGAAAGCGTTCCGCGCGAAGAGGTGCTCGCCACACCCGGGCCTACCCCCGATGTCGTGCGTGTCCGCCGCGCGGGGGGCGTCAACCCTCGACGACGAAGGACTTGCCGACCATGCCCGAGCCGGCGGTGGAGGCGCCGCCGCGGGGGCCGACGCGCACCGTGAGCAGCGCCTGGCCGGGGCGCTTGCCGCGGACGCGGAGGACCAGGGTGAGGGAGGGCTGCTGGGGGGGCGCTTCGCCCTCGGGGAGCTTGGCCGGGATCTCGAAGCCGGCTTCCAGGGAGACGGCGGGAAGCTCGGCGCGGGCGATGTTGCCGCGCGTGACGAAGCCAGAAGCGGGGCCGCTCTCGAGCGCGATGTCCTCGACGAGCACCCGCGCTTCGGTGATGGCCTGACCGCCGATCTCGACCCAGAGGCCGCTGACAGGGCCGCCGCGGTTGCTCACCTGCACGAGGAGGGTGCTCTGCTCGTCGAGGCCAGTGCGCCAGGTGGTGGTGGCGTCGGCGATGACCGCGAGGGCCGGGGTGCCCTCCACGCGCGGTGCGGGGGGAGGGGTGGGGGGCGCCGACGAGCGCCTGAAGTCGGGCATCGGGAGATCTTGCGAGGCGAACCTGTGGCCCTGGCGGGTCCAGCGTTCGAGGCGCCAGTTGTGGGGTCTCCCGTAGTTGCGCTCGGTGCGCGCGAGGAGGTGGATGGAGCCGTCGTCGCTGGAGCCGCAGTCGATGAGGTAACCCGGTTCTTTGTCGAAGCGGCGCGCGCTGAGGGCAGGGAGGGTGAGGACGTGGAGCTGCTCGTCGTCGAGGGCCTGGCTGACGAGGGCGGTCTCCTCGTTCCAGGCGAGGCCAGGGCCGTCCGAGCCCCAGGAGAGGTCGTCGCCGAACTGGTGGCGGTGCGCGCGGACCGCGCCGCTCGCGTCGACGAAGACGAACTCGGTGTGGCGGTAGTTGGCCACCAGGGTGATCAGGGCCCCCTCGGGGACGGGGAGGACGAAGACCTGGAACTGGGTGCGCTCGACGGGGACGCGCACGGTGAGCTTCACGGCGAGGGTGCGGGGGTCGAGCACGGCGACGAGGCCGCTGTAGGTGGAGCTGACGGCGACGCCGAAGCGGTTGGCGAAGAGCTGCACGGTGCCGCTCCACCAGGGGCCCCACTGCCCCCGGCCTTGCACGTTGAGCGCGTGAGGATCGAAGGGAGGCTCGCCGCTGTCGTCGTCGTCGTCGCCGTTGTCGCTGTTCCTCGCGGCGTGCTCGGGCCAGCCGCGGCCCTCCCGGAACAGGGCGCTCGACCATTCGAGCCGGCGGGCATTCTTGAAGTGCAGGGGGGCTCCGAGGAGGATGCGGTTGTCTTCGAGCCGGGCGGGGCAGAGGACGATGCGGCGGACCTCGCCCTGGATCTCGTCGACGGTGAGGGCCACCATGGGGCCTCCGGGGGCTGCGGCGATGCCGAGGATGCCGTCTGGTGCGCAGGGCGTGAGGGCGCCGCCGCCCTCGGCGTCGGTCCAGAGGGCAGGGGGCTCGCCGTGACGCTGCACGAGCGCGCGGCGGCCATCGTCGTCGAGCATCACGAACGAGAGGAGATCGGGTGGGTCCTGATCGCGGCGGAGGCCATCGGTGGGGAAGCGGAAGATGCTCTCCACGGATCCCTCGCACCGGGCGACCCCCCAGCCGGTCGCAATGACGAACGCCCCACCCTTCGCCCAGATCGCCATGAAGGCGCTGTTCTAGTCAGCATCCAAGCCACAATGCTAGCTCCTTCACATATCGCCGCACTGCTGCGACTGCCGCACGGCGTCGTCGATCCGCAGGGAGCGCCCACGCGCTGACGGGCGAACGGAAGGGCGCCCCTTTCCGTGTCCCGGCCGACCGGAGTGCGGGCGCGTTTCCCAGGCGTCGGTATTCTGGCCGCCGTGGATCCGTCTCCTTCTCAGCGAGCGCCTCGCGCGTCGCGCGCGTCTCAACCCTTTCGCGCCGCGCTGCACCGCCTTCTCCGTCTTCGGCCGGACAATTTCACCCTGGCGCTGCTCGGGACCGTGGCGCTGGCCACCCTGCTCCCCTGCCGCGGGAAGGTGGCGGAGGGGTTCGGGCTGCTCACGGACGCCGCCATCGTGCTCCTGTTCTTCCTGCACGGGGCGAAGCTGTCGCGGGAGGCGATCGTCGCGGGGCTGGGGCACTTCCGCTTGCACCTCGTGGTGCTCGCGTCGACGTTCGGGCTCTTTCCGGCGCTGGGGCTGCTGACCCAGCTCTTGCCCTCGGGGGTGCTCGGCCCGGAGCTTGCGCGGGGGTTCCTGTTCCTGTGCCTGCTGCCCTCCACGGTGCAGTCGTCGATCGCGTTCACGTCCATGGCGGGGGGGAACGTGCCGGCGGCGGTGTGCAGCGCGTCGCTCTCGAACGTGCTCGGCATCTTCCTCACGCCGGTGCTGACCGGCGCGCTGCTGGGGGCGCACGGAGAAGGGGGCTCGCTCCACGCGGTCACGTCCATCGTGCTCAAGCTGCTCCTGCCGTTCGGGGCGGGGCACCTGGCGCGGCCCCTGGTGGGCGCTTTCGTGGATCGCCACAAGAAGGTGCTCACGCTCGTCGATCGGGGGTCGATCCTGCTCGTGGTGTACACGGCCTTCAGCGAGGCGGTGGTGGAGGGTCTGTGGGGGAGGCTGTCGGGCAGCGATCTGGCCCTGGTGCTGGTGCTGTCGGGCGCGCTGCTCGCGGTGGCGCTCGGGGTCACCACGTGGGGGGCGCGCGCGCTGCGGTTCTTGCGGGAGGACGAGATCGCGATCGTGTTCTGCGGCTCGAAGAAGAGCCTCGCCTCGGGGGTGCCCATGGCCGGGGTGCTGTTCCCGGCGGCGAGCGTGGGGGTGATGATCGTGCCCCTGATGCTGTTCCACCAGATCCAGCTCATGGTCTGCGCGGTGCTGGCCCGGCGCTACGCGGAGAAGGTGGCGAGCGAAGATGTGGCTCGGTAGCATGCGGGCCGAGGGGGTGGGTTCGAGGCCTTCAGGTGTCCGACATCACGACCGATCTGGTCCGGCAGGCGACCGCGGGAGACCGGCGCGCAGTGCGCGCGCTGGTGGAGGCGTTGACGCCAGTCATCCAGGCACGGGTCGCGCGGGTGCTGCTGCGCGCGGGGGGCGCCGCCCGGGGGCGCGAGGTGCGGCAGGAGGTGGGGGACCTGGTGCAGCAGGTCTTCGAGAGGCTCTTCGCGGACAGGGGGGCGACGCTGCTGCAGTGGGATCCGGCGCGGGGCATGTCGCTGCTGAACTTCGTGGGCCTCTTAGCGGAACGTGAGGCAGTGACGGTGCTGCGGAGCCGCCGGAAGAGCCCGTTCACGGAGGATCCCATGGAGCGGGAGGACCTGGAGCGGGGCGCGGGGAGCGGGGACCGTGAAGGGGAGATCGAGCGGCTCGTCGCGTCGCGCGAGGCGCTGTCGTGCCTGGTGCGGGCGATGAAGGCGCGGCTCAGCGCGCAGGGGCTCCGGATGTTCACCTGGTTGCTCGTGGAGGAGAGATCGGTGGAGGAGGTGTGTGCCGTCGAGGGGATGTCCGCCGACGCGGTGTACGCCTGGAGGAGCCGCCTCACCCGTCTGGCCCGCGAGATCGGGGCAGAGATCACGTCAGACACGGCCACAGTTCCGCGTAAGCCAGGGGAGAAGGCCCGTGAAGGATGACGATCTGCTCCGGGCGCTCGGGCGCGCGGCCCGCGAGGATGACCTCCTCGCGGATCCTCGGTGGGATGCGCTCGCCGCAGGGGAGCTGTCCGAGCGCGAGGTGGAGGCGCTCAAGGCACTCTCGCGGGGTGATCCGGAGGCGCTCGGGGCGTTCGAGGCCTTCGAGCCCGTCGCGGCGGAAGTGCGGGAGGCGGCGGCGGCGCGCGCGCGCGCCATGCTCCAGGAGCGCCCGGTGGGCTCGGTGGGCTCGGTGGGCGCGGAGGACGCAGGAGGCGCGAGGGGCGCGAGAGGTACGAGGGGCGCGAGAGGTGCGGAGGTCGTGAGGTTGCCGGGGAGGCGCAAGCTGCTCGCTTCGGTGCTGGCTGGCGCTGCGGCCATGGCGGCGGCGGCGGTGGTCTGGGTGATGGCGGGGTCGGGCGCGCGGGATGGCTTGCCGGTGTACGCGCTGGCGGTCCTCGGGGGTGAGCAGACCGAGCGCCATGGCGGGCCTCCGGAGGCTGAGGGGCCGCCGCGGATCGGGCCGGGGTCGAGGCTCGAGATCGTCCTGAGGCCGGTGACGCCGGCGCAGGTGCCGGTGGCCGTGCGAGGGTTCCTCGTGTCAGGGGGGGACGTCGCGGCGGGTGGGGGGCGCCCGTGGGAGCCGCCGGTGGAGATCTCGGCGGAAGGGTCGGTGCGCATCGCGGGCTCGCGGGAAGCGCTCTTTCCAGGGGTGGCGCCTGGCGAGATCACGCTGGTCCTCGCGGTGGGGCGTCCGGAAGCGTTGCCCGCGGACGCGGCCAGGGCGGTGGCGATGTCTGGCGCGGCGGCGCCGTCGGAGAGCGCGGCGGCGCCGTCGGAGAGCGCGGCGGTGCAGGTCTTCCGCGCGCGGGTGACGCTGGTCTCGGGAGGCCAGTGAGGGCAGCGCGGAAGGGGCCCGCCGCAGTCGCGGTCGTGGCGGCGCTCGTGGGGCTCGTGGCGGGATTCGCTTCGTTCCGGAGGCCGGTTGTGCCCGGCCCGGGCGAGGGGAGGTCGCCTGTGTCGGACATGCCGCCGCAGCTCACGGTGGAGGTGTCGGGGTGCGCGGCGGTCCGGGCCGGGCCGGTGTGCGAGGCGGGTGAAGGGGACGCGCTGCGGGTATGGATTCGGGCTCCGGAGCAGGCGACGATCGGCCTGGCGTTCGATGGACAGCCGGTGGCGCTTCCGGCCGGTGTGCCGGTGCAAGGGGGCGCGCGGTTCTCGGTAGGGGTGCCCGCGAAGGCGCGCGCGCTGCAGGTGACGGCCGCGGTGGGAGGGGCGGTGGCGTCGTTCGAGCACGCGCTCGGGCGTCGCGAGGTGCCCGCGGCGCTCGACGAGGCGGAGGCGCTGCGGCGCGAGGGGAAGCTCGACGAGGCGGAGGCACGCCTCGGGAGGGTGGTGGACGACGCGCAGCCCGGCGTGCAGGCCGAGGTCAGGGGCAAGCGCGCACGGATCGCGCGGAGCCGCGGTCGGACCGAGGAAGCGGTGGCGCTGTTTCGCGAGGCAGTGCGGCTCGACCGCGAGGCTGGTCGGGTCTCCGACGAGCTGAAGGATCGCTTCGCGATGGCGTACACCCTGCTCTACCAGGGGCGGCGCTTCGGAGAGGCGCGCGCGGTGCTGGAGGGGCTCGATGGGCTCACGGTCCTCGACGCCGACGGCCACGCGATGGTCGCGTACTACCAGGGGCTCGTGGCCTACGAGACCGGCGACCTGCGCGCAGCCCTGCGGCTGTTCAGAGGGTCGGCCGAGCATGCGTCGAGGCTCGGCCTGGAGGCGCACCGGGTGGACGTGATGCAGCCCTGGGCGACGGCGCTGTCGCTGCTGGGGAGGCACGCCGAGGCGGCCGCGCTGCTGGGCGAGGCAGAGGCGGCGCTTGGGCAGGAGGCGAGCCCGTGCCGGAGGGCGCACCTGGCCAACGATCGGGGGTGGGTGGCGTTGCGCGCCGAGGGGGCAGGGGTGACGGGTGAGGCGCCGATCCCGCATTTCGAGAGGGCGCTCGCCCTCTACCAGGGGGGATGCGCCGAGGCTGCGGACGTGGCGAACGTTCTCACGAACCTCGCCCTCGCGGAGGTGACGCGCGGCGACCTCGCAGCGGCCAGCCGCGCGGTCACGCGGGCGCGAGAGGTCGAGCCGCAGGCCGATGCGCGGATCCAGGTGTGGTGGCTGCTCGTCGAGGCGCGCGTGGCGCTCGGGAGCGGTCGCGCTGCGGCAGCGCTCGAGACCTGGGAGCGGGTCGCGCGTCTCGCGGAGGGCGCGGTCCTGCGCGCGGCTGGCATGGAGGCGGCGCTCGGTCGCGCAGAGGCGCTGGAGGCGCTTGGCCGCGATGCGGAGGCGAGGGCGGCTTACCTGGATGCCGAGGCGCGCCTCGACGAGGTGAGCTTGCTCGTGCCGCTCGGAGAGGGGCGCGAGACGTTCCTGTCAGGGCACGCGCGGGGGGCCCGGCTGCTCGTGGATTTCTTGCTCCGGCAGGTGGACGGGGCGCCCGAGGTGGTGGTGGAGGGGGCGGGCC
>NZ_ASRX01000118.1 GCF_000601485.1 Chondromyces apiculatus DSM 436 | reverse complement strand
ACGGGGGGAGGGGGGACGGGGGGAGGCGGAATGTGAGGCGGGTGCGGCAGATCGCGGCGGCGGCGGAGGAGCTGCTGCTGTCGTCGGAGCGGACGCCGGAGATGCGGGTGGGGTTGCTCGCGGTGGCGCTCGCGGAGGAGAGCGAGATGGACGCGGCGCGGCTCGTGGAGCTGGTGCGTCCGCGGGTGGAGCTGGGGGACATGCCGCTCTCGCCAGGGTGGCTGCGCACGCTGACGCCGTTCGCGGCGCCAGGGCTGCAGGAGCCGTGGGTGTCGGGGGAGATGCTGGCGATCGCCGCGGCGCGGGTCTGGGCGCTGACGGCGGATGCTGCAGGAAGCGGGGGGAGCGCGGCTGGTGCGGGGAGCGCGGCTGGTGCGGCTGGTGCGGGGAGCGCGGCTGGTGCGGGCAGTGCGGCTGGTGGGGATCGAGGGCTCCTCGCGGGGGCGGCGGTGACGCTGGCGTTCGAGGCGGCGCGGGAGTTTGCGCTGGCAGGGAACGCGACGGCGGCGCTGGAGGTGCTGGATCGGTACGCCGGGGAGGCGGGGGAGGCAGGGCTGTCGCTGGGGCGCTCTCTGGTGTGGTCGCTGGTCGGCGATGCGGAGCGGGCTCTCGGGGCGCTCGATGGACTGGGCGCGTTCGGGGCGGTGGAGGGAGCGTCGGGCGGGAGCGCGGAAAGTGGGGCTGCGGGAGGGGCAGGAGGTGGCCTGGTGCTCGGCGCGGTCGGGGGGCCCGCGGGGATGCGGGTGCTGGCGCTGCTGCAGCGGGCGGAGATGCTGGCGGTGCTGGGGCGGCGCGAGGAAGCGGGGAAGGCGGCCGTGGCGGCCGACGAGGCGGCGATGGGGGCGGGGATGCCGGTGATGGAGGCGCGCGCGCGGTGGACGCGGCTGGCGCTGGCGAGGCCGCCACAAGGGGCGCCGCTGCGGGCCGGGACGCAGGCGGTGCTGCCGAGGCGCGAGGAGGGGGTGCACCTGTACCCGTGGCCCTGGGTGGGGTTCGCGCAGGAAGGGGCGCCGTGGGCGCGGCCGACGCAGCCGGAGCTGGGGATGTCGCTCGGGCGGTGGGAAGGGGCGCTCGGGGCTTCGGCAGAGGAGCGGCGTGCGCTGCGGTTCGGCGCGCTGCGACGGCGAGGAGATGCGCCTCCCTGGCTGTGGGCGTACCTGGTGGTGGGCGGAGAGCTGCTGGAGGTGGCAGCGAGGGGAGGCGAGGGGAGGGCGCCGGCCGGGGAAGGGGACGTGGAGATCTGGCTGGATGCGCTGCTCGCGCTGGATGCGCGGCGGTTCTCGCTGCGGGAGATGGCGTTCGCGAGGGCGCGGGCGGCGCAGGCGCGCGGCGACGAGAAGAGCGCTGCCGGGTGGCAGCAGCGGTTCGAGGCGCTGCGGGCCGTGGCGGCGGATCCGGCGCGGGCCGAGATCGCGCGATTCCTGGGGCTTTGAGGCGGAGGACTGGCGGCGGGGCGGGAGTGTCCGTAGGTTGAAGCGCGTCGCTCCGCGAGGTGTCCGATGTGCCCGCACTGTGGAAAGAATGCGCCGATCGTTCACCGGGGTCTGACCGCGACCTGCACGGCCTGCGGGAGGGCGCGGGTGCCGCTCTCCGGGAAGGCCGTGGATCTGGCCGGAAAGCCGTCCAAGGTGGGAGGGACGGTGGCGGGGGTGCTCGGGTGGGTGGTGCTGATCTTGGGGCTGTCGCTGGCGCTGCTGTTCGGGCTGCTGCTGGCGTGGATCTTCCCGGCGACCATCGCGCCCTGGGTGGTGTCGCTGCCGATCGCGTTCGGGTCGGTGGCGACGTCGCTGCTCCTGCTGCTCGGGGGGCGGAAGCTGCGCGAGCACGGGACGGCAGCCGAGCGGGATGCGCGCGGGCAGGCGCTGTTCGCGGTGGCGCAGAACCGCGGGGGGACGGTGACGGCGCGGGACGCGGCGGGGGCGCTGTCGGTCTCCGTGGAGCAGGCAGATGCGCTGCTCACGGATCTGGCGAAGACCCGCCCCGAGGAGGTGGGGGTGGAGGTGAGCGACCAGGGGGAGATCCTCTATGTGTTCCCGGGCTTCATGCAGAGGCCGCGGGCGCGGGTCGCGGACGGCGCGGGGCAGGGTGGGCAGGTGCGGGTGGGGGCTCCGTTCGGGCCCGAGGCGGAGGCAGAGGCGGAGGCAGAGGCGCAGGCGGTGGAGGAGAGCCGGCAGGTGGGGGGGCGGAAGGAACAGGGCCGATGATCGGGGTGCGTGCTAGCCTCGCGCGCGCGGCCCGGCACCGTCGACCTTCCGGGCAGCAACCCCAACGATGATGCGCATCCGGAACGTTCTGCTCTCCACCTTCGCCGCAGCGGGTGTGGCGCTGCTCTCGGCCGCGCCCGCAGAGGCCTTCGAGCGCCAGTGGCACGCAGGCGCCGGGTTCGGGTACGCGATGCTCGCCGATCCGGGGACCTTCCCGGGGTTCGGGGGGCGGCTCCACGTGGCGTACGGGCTGACGGACGCGATCAACGCGCTGGCCGAGGTGGACATGGCGACGCACCCCGGGGGGCAGTTCTTCGTGTTCGGGGCCTCGACGGGGGCGACGTACGTGGTCGATATCCTGCAGTGGGTGCCGTACGTGGGGCTGACCCTGGGGGCCTACGATCTGGTGCGCACGGGGGAGTGCGGGGGCGGGGAGGGGAACGTGCCCTGTCACGATGGTCGGTTCGCGATCGGGGTGCCCTTCGGGCTGGACTACGCGATCACGCGCGACTTCGCGATCGGGGTGGCGGGGAAGTACGCGATCCTGCTCCCGTCGACGGAGTTCCCGACGAGCTACTTCACGGCGTACGCGCGGGCCGAGTTCCTCTGGGGATACTGATCCATACGGCCGGGGACACGGTCCGCTTCCCGAGGTGACGGGCGGCAGGCGCGGGGAGGCGCGGGGGGAGAGGCGCGCTGCGGCTCAGGAAGCCAGGCGCTGACGTCCGAGCCTGGCCACCGTGGCGACGAGGGCCTGGAGGTCGGGGGGCTTGCTCAGGTGCTCCTGGTAGCCAGCCGCGAGGGCGCGCTCCCGGTCCTCGTTGCGCGCGAAGGCGGTGAGGGCCACGGCCGGGGTGAGGCCGCCCTGGGTCGCGGGGCGGGCGCGCAGGCGACGGGCGAAGGCGTAGCCGTCGGTGCCCGGCATGCCGATGTCGCAGACGATGACGTCGGGGAGCGCGGCGTGGAGGTGGGTGAGGGCCTCCTCGGCGGAGGAGGCGCCCGCGGTGGTGGCGCCGCGCTCGGCGAGGAGGCGCTCGACGAACTCGCGGGCATCGGCCTGGTCGTCGATGACGAGGACGCGGAGGCCGGTGAGGTCGATCTCGAGAGGCTCCAGGGCGCGGGGCGCGGGAGGGCGCGGCGTCTCGGGCGTGGAGGCGGGGCCGTCGTCGCTCACCAGGGCCTCGGCGAGGAGGGTGGGGAGGGTGAGGGTGAAGGTGCTGCCCTGGCCGCGGCCTTTGCTGTCGGCGGTGATGGTGCCGCCATGCATCTCTGCGAGCTGGCGGACGATGGCGAGGCCGAGGCCGAGGCCGCCGTGGGTGCGCGCCGCGGAGGTGTCGGCCTGGCGGAAGCGGCCGAAGAGGTGGGGGAGGAACTCGGGATCGATGCCCTGGCCGGTGTCGCGGACGGTAACCTGGAGGTGGGTGGGGTCCGTGGGGTGGCGGGCGAGGGTGATGCTGACGGTGCCGCCACGCTCGGTGAACTTGATGGAGTTGCTGAGGAGGTTCCAGAGGACTTGCTGGAGGCGGTCCGGGTCTCCCTGGATGACGTCGCCCTCGGCGAGGAAGCGGGTCTTGAGCGCGACGCCGCGGGCATCGGCCGCGAGGCGCACCGTCTCGACGGCGGCCTGGGCGACCTGGGCGAGCGAGACGGGGCGGACGTCGAGGCGCAGCTTGCCCGAGAGGATGCGGTTCATGTCGAGCAGGTCGGAGACGAGCTGCGCCTGGACACGGGCGTTGCGGTCGATGACTTCGAGGCCCTTGCGGACGGCGTCTTCGTTGGCAGCGCGGCCGCGGAGGATCTGGGACCAGCCGAGGATGGCGTTGAGGGGGGTGCGCAGCTCGTGGGAGAGGGTGGCGAGGAACTCGTCCTTCATGCGGCCGAGGCGCTCCAGCTCCTGGCGGGCAGCTTGTTCGGCGGAGAGGAAGGCTTCGCGGCGCTCCTCGATCTCCTTGCGGTCGGTGATGTCGAGATCGATGCCGGTCATGCGGAGCGGTCGGCCCTCGGGGTCGCGGAGGACGCGGCCCTTGCTGGCCACCCAGCGCAGGGCGCCGTCGGGCCTGACGATGCGGAACTCGAGATCGTAAGGGGTGTCGTGCTCGAGCGCAGCGAGGAGGGCCTGCCGGCCGCGGGGGCGATCGTCGGGGTGCATGGGCGCGAGGAGGCTGTCGAGGCCACCCCGGGGAGGCTCCGGGGAGCGTCCGAAGAGGGTGTGGAACTCGTCGGACCAGGTGAGAACGTCGGGCACGATGTCCCAGTCCCACCAGCCCATGCGCGCTGCCTCAAGGGCGAGGCGGAGGCGCTCTTCGCGCTGGCGGAGGGCGGCCTCGGTGCGCTTGAGGGCGGAGATGTCCTGGATGACGACGTTGACGCCCCGGACCTCGCCGTCGCCGCGGAGGACTGGCCGGTAGCTGGCGAGGAAGTCGCGCAGCTCTGCGGAGCCCGCGGGGGTGTGGACGCGGATCTCGATGTTGGTGAGCGCCTCGCCGGTGGCGATGACGTGCTCGTAGAGGGGCTCGACGGCATCCGCCACGGCGGGGGCGAGGACCTCGCGCACGGTGCGGCCCAGGTAACGCTCGACGGAGATGCCGTCGATGCTGGCGAGGCCCTCGTTCACGCTGAGGAAGCGCAGGGAGGCGTCGGTGAAGCAGAGGCCGACGGGGGCCAAGGCGTAGATGCTCTCCAGCTCGGCGAGCCTGTCGCGCGCAACGCCCTCGCTGGTGGCGAGGGCGCCGCGGGCGGCGCGCAGCTCGCCGGCGATGCTGTGCCGCTCCCGCGCGTTCTCCAGGGCGCGGGTGAGGCTGGCGGGGGTCATCCACTCCTTGCCGACGAAGTCGTGGGCGCCGGCGCGGAGGACGTTGGTGGCCGTGCGGGGATCGTTGGCGCCGGTGAGCACGATGGTGGGGACGGCGAGATCGCCGTCGTCGCGGGGCATCGCTTCGAGCACCTCGAGGGAGGTGGCGTCGGGGAGGTTGTCGTCGAGGAGGATGGCGTCGATGCGGCCACGCTGCGCGTCGTCGCGGAGCAGATCGAGGGCGCGCTCGCCGGTCTCACAGTGGAGGAAGCGGTAGCGGCGGTCGGAGCCGCGGAGCAGGAGCCTCCGGATCTCGTCGCGATCGTCGAGGCTGTCGTCGATGAGCAGGACCAGCCACTCTTCCCCCGCAGCGGTCGGGTTCACAGGTAAGCCTCTCCTCCAGGGAGCACGGTGAGCTTGAGCCAGTAGGTGAGCACGGCGCTCAGGGTCTGTTTGTAGTCTTCGTGCCTCAAGGTCTTGGCGTGGTAGGCGTTGGCGCCGCGCTCGTAGCAGGTGCGCACGTCGCGGTCGCTGGTGGAGGTGGTGAGCACCACGACGGGGACCGCGCGCCGCGCGGGATCCTCTTTGAGCTCGGCGAGGACGTCGCGCCCATCCATGCCGGGGGTGTTGAGGTCGATGAGGATGAGCGCGGGCAGCGCCGCGCTCGCGGCGTGGAAGAGCTGCAGCATGGCCTCGCCGTCGAGGGCTCGGCGCAGGGCGTTCGCCACGCCGAGGGCGCGGGCCACCTCGCCGAGGGTGTCGAAGTCCTCGTCGCTGTCCTCAAGAACGAGGATGGGCCTTGCGAGGGCGTCCGTCATGCTGTGCTCTCCGGGGCGAGGGTGAAGAAGAAGGTGCTGCCCTCGCCCATGACCGAGTCGATCCAGATCCTGCCGCCGTGGAGGTCGACGACCTTCTTGACGATGGCGAGGCCGGCGCCGGTGCCGCCGGTGAACTCGTCACGGCCGTGCAGGCGCTTGAAGATCTTGAAGATCTGATCGAAGTAGCGGGGCTTGATGCCGATGCCGTTGTCGCGCACGTAGAGGGCGAGGGGGGTCGCGCTGGTGGGCTCACGCCAGCCGATCTCCACCCAGCGGGCCTCCCTCTGGTTGTACTTCATGGCATTGCTGATCAGGTTGACCAGCACCTCGCGGACGCGGACGCGGTCGCAGAGGAGGGTGGGGAGCGGGCGGGGGATGCGGATCTCGATGCGCGTCTCCTCGCGGCGCCCGCCAAGGAGATCGAGCGCCTCCGCGACGAGTTCGTTGCCGTCCACGCGCTCAAGACGGAGGCCGGTGCGGCCGACGCGCGAGAAGAGGAGGAGCGCGTTGATGAGGCTGTCCATGCGGACGGTGAGTCGGAGCACGGAGGAGAGCCGCTCCTTCGACTCCTCGTCGGTGCCCTCGGCGGCGCGTTCGGCGAGGTGGGTCGCGTACTTGTGGATGCCGCGGAGCGGCTCCTTCAAGTCGTGCGAGGCGACGTAGGCGAAGGCGTCGAGCTCCTCGTTGCTGCGCTGGAGCTCCTGGTTGAGCGCGGCGAGGCGCTCGGCGTGGCTGACCACGAGCTCCATGAGGGCGACGCGGAGCAGGCCGGCGGCTTCGATGTCCGCCGGGGACCAGGGGACGGCGTGGCCGCGGACCGACTCCTGCCACAGCTCGAACGATCTGCGTGGGGTGAGGCGGGGGCCATGGGGGCCGTGCCGGACCGGTTTGTCGCCGGGGTCTCCTGCCCAGTTCACCATCCTCAGGGTCTCGGCGCGGAACCAGAGGATGAAGCTGCGCCCGCCATGGGCGAGGGAGGCGGCGAGGAGGCCGCTCGCGGTGTCACGCAGGGCCTGCGCCGGGGGGTGAGCCTCGCCGAGGTGGTCCGTGACGTAGAGGTGCGGGGGACGATCCAGCTCGCCGCGGGTGCGGAGCCAGGCGACGAGCGCATCGAGGTCGGCCTGCGCGGGCGTGCGTCCCACGGTGGACCAGGTGCGCTCGTGGAAGAGGGCCGTGCCGTCACTGCCGACGGCGTCGGCGAGGCTCGGGGTGCCCTGGAGGAGGGGAGCGATGCTGCCCTCGGTCGCTGCCCGCTCGACGAGCTTGCGCTGCACGTCGGCGAGGGCGAGGCGGTACTCGAGCTGCTCTCGCTGCTCGGCGGCGACGAGCTGGAGCGAGACGACCTGGGCGAGCAGCTCGCACGCGGCGCGCACCTGGAAGTCGGCCTGGAAGGGCTGCTCGTGGTGGCAGGCGACGAGGCCCCAGAGCTGGTCCCCGCGGCGGATGGAGAGGGTGAGCGAGGCGGCGACGCCGATGTTCTCCAGGTACTCGGTGTACATGACCGAGGCGCCGCGGAGGGCGCAGTAGGTCATCTCAAGAGGCTTGCCGCTGTCGGGGTTGGCGAGCGGGACGAGTTCGCTGGGAGCCCCCCTGGCGTCGGCGAGGGGGCGCACCCAGGTCTTCCGGAAGATCTCGCGGGCCGGTCCGGGGATGTCGTCGGCCGGGTAGTGCAGGCCGAAGAAGGGGGCGAGGTCGGCCCGCTTCGCCTCGGCGAAGACCTCGCCGCTGTGGTCGGGGTGGAAGCGGTAGATCATCACCCGGTCGATGCCGGTGAGCTTCCAGAGGTCCTCGGCGGCGATCTGGCAGAGGTCGCGTAGGCTCTGCGCCGTCTGCAGGCGGGTGACGGTCTTGCGAACGAGGGCGTAGTAGTCGGGGCGGTTCTGGGCGCGGCCAGTCCGCTCCAGCTCGAGGACGATGACGCCATCGATGGTGTGGACGAGGGCATCGAGCGGGCCGCGGGGGTCGGGAGGGGCGGCTGCCTGGGCGTCGACCGCGTCGGTCGCGTCGATGGAGAACTCGATGGAGAAGACGTGGAGGGGGTTCTTCTCGACGGGCTCCTGCTCCACGAAGCGCGCGAGGGCGGTGTCATGCTCGCCCCCCAGCACCTCGGCGATGCTGCGGCCGAGGAGGGCGTCGGGGGCCTTGCCGAGGTGATCTGCGCTGTTCTCGCTCACCTGGAGGATGGTGAGGTCGCCGCGACGGAGCACGAGGAGCACGCCATGAGACTGGATGCAGCCGGGGGTGTGCACCGGCTCGGCGTCACAGCTCATGAGAGAGATGGTGCCGCGTTTGATGCTGTAGGGTTCGGGGATCGTCATCCGGGAAGGCGTGTGAGGAGAGACGTAGGGGACCGTCTTCCCACAGTCATCCTGCACGCGCCAGACCGCAGCTCATGCGTGCAGCGCGCGCAGGCGGTGGCGCGCGCCGTGGACGTGAGCGTCCGGCGGACGCGCGCTGGCCTACTTCCGGCCGGGGATGAAGATCTTGTTGCGCTTGCCCGACGAGGAGGCCGCCGGAGGCGTGGTGGTCGTCGTCGTGCTGGTACTTGTGGGCTTGGTGGTCGCCGTGGGCGCAGGCGCCGTGGTGGTCGAGGTGCTCGTGGGCTTGGTGGTCGTCGTGGGCGCGGGCGCCGTGGTGGTCGAGGTGCTCGTGGTGGTCGAGGTGCTCGTGGGCTTGGTGGTGACCGGCGTCGTGGTGGTGGGCGTGGCCTGGGGAGGTGGGGCGACGGTGGCCGTGTCGGCAGGGGGCGTCTCCGCAGCCGCAGGTGGATCCGCCGCGGCGCCGGGCGCTGCGGGATCGCTGGCGACGGTGGCCATGGGCGCGTTCACGGTCGGCATCTCGGTGACGTCGGTGGATTCGCTGCCTCCCCCGCGGAGCAGGAAGAGGGTGGTCACCACGCCGCCGATGACGACGAAGGCGCCAAGACCGATCAGCGCCAGAGGCGGTCCGGAGCGGGCCGGTGCGCGGTTCATGGGAAAAGGCGCAGGGCCGCCGGGAAAGGCCGCGGGGGCCGCGCCGTAGGGGCCCGGGGGGCCGCCATAGGGAGCGCCAGGGCCCATGGGAGGAGCACCGTAGGGCGCGGGGCCACCCGGTGGCGCGCCGTAGGGGGCAGGTCCGCCGGGGGGCGCGCCATAGGGCGGGGGGCCTCCGGGAGGAGCGCCGTACGGGCCTTCGCCGGGAGGACCGCCGTAGGGGCCGACGAGCCCCGGGGCCGTGCCGCCGGGGCCGGAGGGGTTCGGGATGACGCCCTGAGGAGAGGGGGAGCCCAGGGGAGACGGAGAACCCAGGGGAGGTGGCGCGCCTGCGCCAGGTCCGCCGAAGGCGGGCGGGACGTCCATGGGGCCCGCGTCGACCATGGTGTGCGCCACCGGGGAGGCGCCAGCAGGGCCGGGAGCAGAGCCGAGGGGAGACGGGAAGGTGCCCGGGGGTGCCTGGTCGAGGAACAGGGGCTCGCCGACGACGGTGTGTCCCTTTCCTGGAGCGCCCGCGGGAGGGGCCGGCCACCCGGGAGGTGCGCCGCTGGGGTTGTTGCTCATCTGGCGGACATGGTAGCCGCTCCCGCCCCGGTGGTCAGTTCCTCCCGTTGCTCTTGGGGATTCCCCAGTTGATCGGGCGGCGGCCGCCGGTGCCCGTGCTCGTGGCGGTACCGGTGCCCGTGGAGGTGGCCGTGGGCGTGGGCGGCGGGTTCGACTGTCCCGGGATGGTGAGGGTCGGCGTGGGGAGCGGCCAGTTGCCCGGGAACGTGGGGAGCGTCGAGGGGATCATGATGATCGGCGGCGACGTGGTGGTGGTGGTGGTGGTCGTCGTCGTGGTCGTCGCCGTGGTGGGGGTGGTGGGCGAGGTGGCCGGCGGCTTCGTCGTCGTCGACGTCTTGACGGGCGGGGTGGTGACCACGACCGGAGGGATGGTGGTGGTGGTCGCCGGGAGGGGGGGCTGGGTGGTCGTGGCGGTGTTCGGCGGCGGCGTCTGCTGGTAGGCCGTCTCCACGGTGCTCGGGCCGAGGGTGCCCGAGGGGCCGTCGTCCTGCTCCGAGCGGTTGTTCCCCAGCTCGTTGGCGAGGTAGATGCCGCCGACCACGGCGCCGGCAATGCCCGCCGCCGAGAGGAGGATGAGCAGGAGCGGCGGTCCGCTGCTGCTCTTGGTGTGGGATCCGTGGCGCGGCGGCATGCCGGTCGCCGCGGGCAAGGGGGCCATGGACGCGGTGCCCGGCAGGGCCGAGACCAAGGGGTATCCCTGGGCGTGCTGGGAGTAGGCGGGGGCAGCTCCGTGGCTGCTGCCGTCCAGGAACATGGGTGCGGCGCCGACGGCGGTACCACCGGGACGCTGCTGCGGCTCCATGGGGAACGCCGACATGGTGCCGCCCGGGGAGCCGTTGCCCGATGCATAGGGCGGGGCGCTGACCGTGGAGGGGAGGCCCGGCTTGTCGTGTCCGGGGCCCACGCCCGCGATGGGGACGAGGGGACTCGGGGTGTAGGGGGTGGGAGAGCCGTTCGAGGCCCTGACGTCGCTGCCCGCGTCGGCGACGAACCCGCCGAGGGGGGTGGGGAAGCCGAGGATGGCAAGGGGCGAGGCCTCGGTGGTGGGGGGGAGATCGGGGAGGTTGTCGCCCTCCGGAGGGATGGTCTTGGGGACGGAGGGGGTGCCACTCGGGATGTCGGGGCCCGAGGGGGTGGCGGCAGCCGTGGCCGCCTTGGAGGGGTCGTCCTTGTCGCCACCGCTGGCGCGATCGGCGGGGCTCGGAGACACGGCAGCAGGGGAGGGCGTCTGCGCGTTGCTCGCCCGCGGAGGGGGCGGGGTGAGGGCCGAGGGGGCGCGGGCAGCGCGGGCGAAGGGTTCGATGGCCTCGCGCAGGGCTGCCACGGTGGGGAAGCGGTTCGGCGGCTCCGCCGAGATGGCGCGGTGCACCGCCGCGGCGAGCTCCGCGGGGACGTGAGGGGCGAGCTCCGAGAGGCGGGAGACCTGACCCGAGACGTAGGCGGCGACGATCTCGTGGGGCTCGTCGCCGCCGACGGGGCGCCGGCCAGCGAGCATCTCGAAGGTCATCACGCCGATCGAGAAGATGTCGGCGCGGACGTCGACCTTGTCCGCGGAGAAGGCCTGCTCCGGGGCCATGTACTCGGGGGTTCCCATGACCACGCCGGGCCGGGTGAGGCCGCGATCCATCTCGCCGGTGACCTTGAGCTTGGCGATGCCGAAGTCGAGGAGCTTGAGCAGCGGGTCGCCGCGCGGCGTGGTGGTGATCATCACGTTGTCGGGCTTGAGGTCGCGGTGGACCACGCCCTCGCGGTGCGCGGCCTCGACGCCTTCCAGCATCTGCATCGCGTACTCGAGGGCGTCGGCGTACGAGAGCTGCTGGCCAGCCCGGTAGAGGTCCTCGTAGAGCGTCTGGAGGGTGCGCCCCTGGAGGTACTCCATGACGATGAACGCCTGCCGGTTGCTGTTCTCGTCGACGTCGATGACGCGGACGACATGAGGGCTCTGGATCTTGGCGGAGACGCGGGCTTCCTGGAGGAAGCGATCACGCAGACCTTGTCGGCGAGAGAGCTCCGGGTGCAGGAACTTGAGGGCCACCGTGGTGCCCAGCACCTCGTGGCGCGCCTCGTAGACGCTCCCCATGCCTCCATCACCGATGAGGCGAACGAGACGGTACTTGTTGTTGATTACCTGACCGACCTGCGGGCGCATGGGATTCCGTCGGGGGGGGGAGAGGTCCTGGGAGAGTCTCACAAGCAGGTAGACGTACGTGAGCCGAATTCGTGCAATCCGGGCGACCCGCGGGTGCTTCGAGCCGTCCAGCCTGTCCAGGGAATGAAGGTCATGGGGTCGGGTGTGGAGGTGAAATCCTGTAGGTCCGGAGGCCTCGCTCAGGGCGTCAACGATCCGCTCGCCGGGAGTCTTACACGGCTCTGACGCATTGTGTCGGTCGATCCTGCCTTTCGGGGGAGCGGGCACCGGGTTACCCGGTCTCCCCATGGGCCGATCAGCGATCCTGGGCGTCGGACACCACGTGCCCGACAAGGTTGTGACGAATGACGATCTGGCCCGGCTGATGCCGACCAGTGACGAGTGGATCCAGCAGCGGACCGGAATCCGGGAGCGGCGCTTCATCGAGGTGAGCGGCACCGGGTCGAGCGATCTGGCGCTGCCAGCCGCGCGCATGGCGATCGAGCGGGCCGGCCGCGAGGTCAAGGACGTGGACATGATCGTCTTCGCGACCTTGAGCCCGGACGTGAACTTCCCGGGCTCCGGGTGCTTCCTCGGGCACAAGCTCGGGCTGCCCGGGGTGCCGGCGCTGGACATCCGCAACCAGTGCTCGGGGTTCCTGTACGGGCTGAGCATCGCCGATGCGTGGGTCCGCGCCGGCATGTACCGGAACATCCTGGTGGTCGGCGCCGAGGTGCACTCGACGGGGCTCGACTTCTCGGAGCGGGGGCGCGACGTGGCGGTGCTGTTCGGGGACGGGGCAGGGGCGGCGCTGATCGGGGAGAGCCCAAGTGACAACCGGGGGGTGCTCTCGCTGGCCCTGCACGCGGACGGGTCAGGGGCGCAGGATCTCTGGCTGAAGTCGCCGGAGTCGCGGCACATCCCCAGGCTGACCCCGGAGATGATCGAGCGCGGCGATCACTTCCCGAGGATGAACGGCAAGCAGGTGTTCCGCTGGGCCACGGAGAAGATGCCCGAGGTGTCGCTGGAGGTGCTGAAGAAGGCAGAGACCGACGTGGCGGGGATCGATCTCTTCGTGCCCCATCAGGCCAACATGCGCATCAACCAGCTCGTCGCGAGCAAGCTCGGGTTCGCCGAGGACAAGGTGGTGCACAACATCCAGAGGTACGGCAACACCACGGCGGCGACGATCCCCATCGGGCTGAGCGAGGCCTGGGCCGAGGGGCGGCTCAAGGAGGGGGCGACGACCCTGCTCGCGGCGTTCGGCAGCGGCTACACCTGGGGCGCGGCAGTCGTCAGGTTCTGACGCCGGGGTCCGGGCGGCGGGCCCTGAAGACGGTCGACCGCGGTCCCGCGATGGCCTACGACGTGGCCATGCTGGCTCCGTGGTTGCTGGATGCTCTCATCGATCGGGCGCTCGACGAGGATCTCGCGGGCGGTGATCTCACGACCGAGGCCTGTGTGGACGAGGGCGCGCAGGCCGTCGGTCGGGCGGTGGCGCGCAAGCTGCTCGTGGCGTGCGGCGGGTCCGTGTTCCTGCGGGTCTTCAAGCGGGTCGATCCGACCGTCGAGGGCGAGGTGCACGTCGCGGAGGGGACGGAGGTGGAGACAGACGCCGTGCTCTGGACGGTGCGGGGGCCGGCGCGGGCGCTGCTCAGCGCGGAGCGGGTGGCGCTGAACCTCGCGCAGCGGATGAGCGGCGTGGCGACGACGGCGCGTCGTTACGTGGAGGCGCTCCCGGAGGGGTCGCCGGTGCGCATCACGGATACCCGGAAGACGACGCCGGGGCTGCGCGCTCTGGAGCGCTACGCGGTGCGGGTGGGCGGGGCGCACAACCACCGGGACAGCCTGGGGAGCGCGGTGCTCATCAAGGACAACCACATCGTGGCCGCGGGCGGGATCTCCACGGCGATCGCGCGGGCGCGGGGGCGCGCGCCGCACACCTCGCGGGTGGAGGTCGAGGTGGACTCGCTGGCGCAACTGGAGGAGGCGATCGGCGCGGGGGCCGACGTGATCCTGCTCGACAACTTCGGGACCGAGGACATCCAGGTCGCCGTGGCGCGGGTGCAGAGCCTCGAGCAGGGCCGTCCCTTGCTGGAGGCTTCGGGAGGGATCACGCTGGAGCGCATCCGGGAGCTGGCCGAGGCGGGGGTGGATCTGATCAGCGTCGGCGCGCTGACGCACTCGGCGAAGGCGGCGGACATCTCCCTGGATCTCGCGCTGTCGTGAGCGGTCTCGACGAGGCGGCGCTCCACAGGGCGCTGGGCGCGCGTGGCGCGACGCTGGGGCTGCCGCTGTCGGTGATGGCGCAGACGGGATCGACGAATGACGACGCGCGGCGCGCGGCGCAGGCCGGGGCTCCTCAGGGGGCGACCTTCGTGGCGGACGAGCAGATTTCCGGTCGGGGCAGGGGTGGGCACCGGTGGTACTCGCCGGCGGGAGAGAACCTCTACCTCTCGGTGGTGCTGAGGCCGCGGCTTCCTCCCGCGGCGGCGGCAAGGATCACGCTGGTGTGCGGCCTCGTGGTGGCGGCGGTGGTGGAGGGGGCGCTCGCAGCAGCAGGGCGCGCGGGGTGCGCGGGATGCGCGGAGTTGGCGGTGGGGCTGAAGTGGCCGAACGACGTGCTGGTGGAGGGCAAGAAGGTCGCGGGGGTGCTCGTGGAGGGGCAGAGCCGGGGGGAGATGCTGCACAGCCTGGTGGTCGGGGTCGGGCTCAACGTGCGCGCCCGGGAGCTGCCGGAGGAGATCGCGCACCGGGCGACCTCGCTGGCGATGCTCGGGGTGCAGGCGTCCCGAGAGGAGCTGGCCGCCGAGCTGCTGGCGCGGCTCGGTGAGGCAGTGTCGCGCTTCGAGGCGGAGGGGCTCGTGGCGTTCGGCGCGGAGATCGGGCGGCGCGACTGGCTGCAGGGGCGCGAGATCGAGGTGGGAGAGGTGGCAGGGGTCGCTTCGGGCATCGACGCCGAGGGGCGCCTGCTGGTCAGGTCCGCCGAGGGAACCCTGCAGGCGGTGGCCGCGGGGGAGGTCAGCGTGCGCTACCGCTGAGCGGGCAGTCAGCGCGCTCCGCGGACGAACTCCTCGAAGATCTCCACGTCGTGAGGTGAGCCGAGGACGAGGGGCACGCGCTGATGAAGCTCGGTGGGGGTGATGTCGAGGATGCGTTCGGTCCCGGTGGAGGCGCGGCCGCCTGCGGCTTCGAAGATGAAGGCGTAAGGGTTCGCTTCGTAGAGCAGGCGCAGCTTGCCGTTCTTGCTCTTCTGGTCGGCGGGGTAGGCGAAGATGCCGCCCTTGAGGAGGGTGCGGTGCGCATCGGCGACGAGGGAGCCCACGTAGCGGCAGGCGTAGGGGCGCCCGGTGGCCTTGTCCTCTTCCTTGACCCAGGCGTTCCAGCGGCGCACGCCCTCCGTCCAGCGGGCGGAGTTGCCTTCATTGATGGAGTAGATCGCGCCGCGCTCGGGGATGCGGATGTTCTCGTGCGAGAGGAAGAACTCGCCGACCGTGGGGTCGTACGTGAACCCGTGCACGCCGCTGCCGGCCGTGGTGATGACCAGCATGGTCGACGAGCCGTAGAGGATGTAGCCCGCGGCGAGCAGCTCGTGGCCGGGGCGCATGAAATCCGAGATGTCTGCACCTGCCTTGTCCTCTGCCTTGCGGAGGATGCCGAAGATGGTGCCGATGGAGATGTTGACGTCGATGTTCGAGGAGCCGTCGAGAGGATCGGTCACCACGAGGTAGCGGGCGCGGGGGTCGGTGGAGAGGATGCGTAGCTCCTCCAGCTCCTCGCTGGCCACGGCCGCGCAGTGGCCCCGACGGCCGAGAGCATTGAGGAGCGTCTCGTTGGCGACCTCGTCGAGCTTCTGGACCTGCTCCCCCTGGACGTTGGTCTCGCCGGTGTACCCGAGGATGTTGGCGAGGCCCGCGCGCCGGACTTTCGAGGTGATCAGCTTGGCGGTCAGGCCGATCTGGTTGAGGAGCGAGGTGAACGCGCCGGTGGCCCCCGGGAGGCCGATCATACCCTCGAGGATGTAGGCTTCGAGCGTGATTCCCACGCGGGAGATGGAGGGCTGCAGGCTGTGGCTGGATGTCGATTGAGCATCGGATGCGGTCGCCATACACTTCCTTACTCAGAGCGGGGCTAGGGTGGGAGCGCCGAGGTGGGGCTGGGCGACAGCGAGGCCTCCTCAGCGCACCACCGTGCTTTCCTGCGCAGGATTGCGTATCCCGCGGGCGCGTACAACCAGGGGTCGTCGCGATGACGTGGCGGCGCGCGACGTCGCGGTGGTGATGGCCGTGCCTCTCTCGGGGCGGGAGGCTGGCCGTGGCAGCATGAAGGGCCGTCCAGGGAGGTCCGGACATGCAGGGCTGTACGGGGCTCCCTGGCGTGATCGTGGCTGCGTTTGAGGGTTGGGTCGGCGCTCAAGCCAGGGTATGGCTGCCTTCGCGCGGCAGTAACGATCAACCCGACGGAGCAATGCATGGCGCTCACCGATCGCGTAAGGCAGATCCTCTCCTGGTATGCGTCCGAGAACCCCGGCACGCAGACGAACCTCGTCCGGCTGCTCAACCACGGTGCCCTGGCGGGGACCGGCAAGCTCGTGATCCTGCCGGTGGATCAGGGATTCGAGCACGGGCCGGTGCGCTCTTTCGCGCCGAACCCCGAGGCGTACGACCCGGACTACCACTACCAGCTCGCCATCGACTCCGGGTGCAACGCTTATGCGGCCCCCCTCGGCTCGCTGGAGATCTCCGCTGCGAAATTCGCTGGTCAGATTCCGACCATCCTCAAGGTCAACAACAGCGACACGCTGGCCAAGGTGGAGCCTCACTCGGCAGTGACCTCCTCCGTGGAGGACGCGCTCCGGCTGGGCTGTGTCGGCATCGGGTACACCATCTATCCCGGCTCCAGCGGTCGGAATCAGATGTACGAGGACCTTCGCGAGCTCACCCTGGAGGCAAAGCGCAAGGGGCTGGTCGTGGTGGTCTGGGCGTACCCACGGGGGACGGGCCTCTCCAAGGCGGGCGAGACCGGCATCGACGTCTGTGCCTACGCGGCTACGATCTCGGCGCAGCTCGGCGCACACATCGTCAAGGTCAAGCCGCCGACGGCGCACATCGAGCAGGACGCGGCGAAGAAGGTCTACGAGCAGCACAATATCCCCATCGCCACCATGGCTGACCGCATCCGGCACGTGGTTCAGGCCACGTTCGGGGGGAAGCGGATCGTCATCTTCTCGGGCGGTGAGGCGAAGGGGCTCGACGACGTGCTGGCCGAGGTGGGAGAGCTGGCCAAGGGCGGCTCGTTCGGGTCGATCATGGGGCGCAATGCCTTCCAGAGGCCCCGCGCAGAAGCGCTCAAGCTCCTCGAAGGGGTGATGAAAATCTACAAGGACGCTCCCTGAGAGGGAGTCTCTGGCTGAATCACTTTCCTCGGTACTCCGGCTTTCCCGGCCGCTCGCGCCGGGAAAAGCCCTGCCATCTCTGACAAAGCTCGTTCCGGGAGGGGACTTGTCGTGGTTAACTCCCGCGCCTCGTTCCTCCTGAGCCGGTATCTGGACAACGCATGCCCATCAAGATCCAAGTTGCTTCCTCCGATCCGCTGAGCACAGCCGTCGACGTTCTGGTTCTGGGGGTCTCCGAAGGCTCTCCGTCGGGCGAAGGAGTGCTCGCCAAGCTGCAGGAATCGCTCGGGGAAGCGGTGCCCAAGCAGCTCAAGCGCGACGATTTCTCGGGCAAGAAGGATCAGGGCGTCGAGTTCACCACGTACGAGCGGGTCAAGCCGGCGCGGGTGCTCGTGGTGGGGCTCGGCAAAGGACCGCACTCCGACGTCGATGTCCGGCTGCTTGCGGCGAAGGGGGCGCGGTTTGCCAGCACTGCGCGCGCGCAGTCCATCGCGGTGGTGGTTCCGGAAGGAATTGCTGGGGGCGAGCAAGCCGCGGCGGAGGGGCTGGTGCTCGGGTCCTACCGGTTCACCCGTTACCTGACGGGAGACCGGCTGCCCAAGTCCTCGCTCGAGCGCGGAACGGTGCTCGTCCAGGGCAAGGTGAACAAGGGTGGGCGCGATGCCGTCGCCCTCGGGCAGCAAGTGGGTGAATCGATCTGCATTGCCAGGGATCTGATCAACGAGCCCCCGAATGAGCTCTACCCGGAGGCTCTCGCCAAGGTCGCTGTGAGCGTGGGCAAGGAGCGGGGGCTCAAGGTCACGGTGCTCGACAAGGCAGCGCTGACCAAGCGAGGGATGAAGCTCATTCTGGCTGTGGGGCAGGGGAGCGCGCGGGATCCGCGCCTCATTCACATGGTCTACACGCCGAAGGGAAAGCCGAAGGCGAAGCTGGTCTTCGTGGGCAAAGGGCTCACCTTCGACAGCGGCGGCCTTTGCATCAAGCCGGCCCCGGGCATGGAAGAGATGAAGGGCGACATGGGCGGCGCCGCCAACGTGATCGGCCTGATGGCTGCCGTCGCGGCGATGAAGCCTGCCGTCGAGGTCCACGGCATCATCGGTTCGGCGGAGAATATGCCTGACGGTGCTGCGTACCGGCCGGGGGACATCTTCGGATCGCTCGATGGCAAGACGGTGGAGATCATCAACACCGACGCTGAGGGGCGCCTCGTCCTGGCGGACTGTCTGGCCTACGCGCGCCAGCTCAAGCCCGACTTCATCCTCGACAACGCGACCCTGACCGGCGCGTGCATGGTGGCTCTCGGGCCGACGGTGTCAGGCTTCTTCTCCAACCGCGAGGACCTGGCAGAGCGGGTGAAGACTGCCACGCGCGCCTCGGGCGAGGCGATGTGGCACATGCCCCTCGTGGAGGATCTCCGGGAGGGGCTCAAGAGCGAATGGGCCGATCTGAAGCACACTGCTGACCGCTGGGGAGGCGCCATCACTGCAGCCCTCTTCCTGCGCGAATTCGTCGGTGACACGCCCTGGATCCACGTCGACGTTGCCGGTCCGTCGATGGCACACAAGGCATACGGCATCTACAGCAAGGGGGGCACCGGGCACGGGGTGCTCACGTTCCTCCGGCTCGTGGACGGCTACGCTCGGTGATCCCTTGCTGATTCGCCGCAAACTCGAGCGCGCCATGAGCCGCGCGATTACCGATTTCGAGATGATCGCCGAGGGCGATCGGATCATGTGCGCGGTCTCGGGAGGCAAGGACAGCTACGCGATGCACATGCTGCTCGTGGATCTGGCTCGCCGGGCGCCTGTTCGATTCAGTGTCATCGCGGTCAACATCGACCAGGGTCATCCCGGCTATCCAGGCCATCTCCTCCGCGATTACATGGCCGGCGGGAATCATGAATTCATGATGGTCGCCGAGGATACCTACTCGATCGTCACCGAGAAGATCCCCGAGAACAAGACCTACTGCTCGCTCTGTTCGCGGCTCAGGCGCGGCATCCTCTACCGGCTCGCCCAGGAGCTGGGCTGTACGAAGATTGCGCTCGGTCATCACCGAGACGACGCCATCAATACGCTGATGCTCAATCTGGTCTTCGCGGGGCAGCTCAAGGCAATGCCGCCCAAGCTCATTGCAGACGACGGCCGGAACGTGGTGATTCGTCCCTTGATCTACTGTGCGGAGGACGACCTCGCGGCTTTCTCCACGGAGATGGCCTTTCCGATCATTCCCTGTGATCTGTGTGGCTCGCAGGAGAACCTGCAGCGTAAAGCGATCAGCCGTCTGCTGGCAGATCTCGAGAGCCGTAGTCCAGGCGTGCGTCAGAACATGCTCGCAGCGCTGGGGAACGTTCGCCCGAGTCACCTCTTCGACAAAGGGCTCTGGCGAAAGCTGGGGCTCGAGGTCGCGCACGAAGCGGCCGATGTGGATGGGACGGCGTCGGAGAACGTGGTTCCGCCAACGCGGTTGCTGCGGGGCACTGCGTAACGGAGGGGCATATGCGCGGCGATCCGACGGCGAGGCCGGCTGATACCTCTCGGAGAGCCGACGTGTCGGGGGGGTCTGCTGGGGAGCGGGTGCATCCCGTCGCCGTGTCTCCCGGGACGCAGGAGGGCTCCCCGTTCGTCGGCTCCGAGGAGCACACTGTGCCACCCGAGGCGGTGGGCAATGTCCTGAAGCGCGCAGGGGCGGGGCTGCGCGAGGTGCGCACTGTACAGACCATGCTGGCAGCGATGATCGCGTGGTCGATCACCGTGGCTCCGGCGGCCTTTGCGCGTAGCTCGCCTCTCGAGGCGCGCATGGTGGCAGTGCTGGCGCTCCCGTGTGGCCTCGCGGCACCCCCGCTGGCGCTGGCACGGCGCAGCCTCGGACGTCACCTGGGGATCTCCGTTTTCCTGGCGCTGGTCACGCTCTCGTGGCTCCTCGCGTCCACGGCGATTCAGCCGCAGCGCCTCGACCCGATCAGGGCGGGCATCGGCGCCGTGGCCTGGGGAGTGTTCGCCCTCTCGTGGCGCGACCGCTGGCCCTCGGGTGCGCCTCCTCAGCCGCCCGAGGGGGATGCTCCCATGCTTCAGGCCCGCTCCAGGTTGCCTCCGGTGGCGCGGGCGATCGTCACGATCGGTGCGGTGGCTGCGCTTGCCCTGCTCTTCCTGGCGTGGCGCATCCGTGAAGCAGATCGGGGGCTCATGGCCCAGATCGTTGCGATCGCGTGTGCCATCGCGCTGAGCTCCGCGGCCGCCGACATGTCCACCGGTCTGGGGCGCCGCGCTCACGGACCTCGGCGGTTCACCCCCCACGCGGTCCGGCCGCTGCTCCTGCTCCTGGCCTTTGCGGTGGCCGGCGCGGTGATCATCGCGCTGCAATGAAGAAGTGAGCGGGGGAGGGGACGCCGCGCTATCCCCTGCTGACCGGAACCGAGGTACACTCCGGTGGTGTCTCGTGCGATCGACGTTTTCGCGATCCTCCTGCTCCTCGCGGCTGCGGCCGCCTTCGGGTTCGGCATCTACGCGCTCGGCAATCGTCAGGACTTCAAAGCCCTCTACCTGCTCCTCGTAGGCGCTCTGGCGCTGCGCGCGTCTACCGAGCTCCTGAGGCCGCGTGGGAGTGGATCGTGAGGTCGCACCTTGCGTGGGGTCTCTGTCTGAGCATTGCCGCTGTCGGTGCGGGCTGCAGATCGGAGGCGGAGCACGTGACCCCTTTTGCCGTGGCTGGCCCGATGTCGCCCGGCACAGTTGCCCGTGTGGGGTCTCTCGAGATCTCGGCGGATGCCGTTTCAGGCGTGGCCGCGGCGCAGAACGTCTCGCCAGCGCAGGCCGTGAAGCGGCTGGTGCAAGATGCGCTCTTCGCCGTGGAAGCTCAGGGGGCGGGAGACGAGGGGCGAGAGGATGTCGACGCACTGCTCGCGCGACGCTTGCTGCGCTCATTGCAAGAGGAGGCGGAACGGGCCGGTCCGGTCACCGATGAGGAACTGAGAACGGTCACGGAGCGCCGCTGGCTGGACTTCGACAGGCCCGAGGGGTTTCGTACCGTGCATGCAGTGGTTCGCGTCCCGGAGGGGGCTGATGCAGCCATGGTCGAGAAAGCGCGAGGGGTGGCAGAGGAGTTGCGTCGGGTCATCGGGCCTGCGCAGGAGCGTGCGCGCCAGACCAAGGCACCCACGCCACTTCCCGGACGGCGCGCAACCGATGCTGCTGCCGATGAGTTCATGGCCGCTGCAGGGACGGTGGCCAAGCAAGGGCTGGAGGTGGTGATCCAGACGCTACCGCCGGTGTCGGCATCGGGTCGGGTGCTGTCGCTAGAGCCACAGCAACTCGATGCGACTTTTTCTCGTGCCGTCAGTGCGCTCAACGAACGCGGCGACATCGCTCCAATCATCAGCTCCCCCTTCGGCTTGCATGTCGTCATGCTGCTCGAAAGGATTCCCGCAGCCATGATTCCGCAGAACGAACGCCGCGACATGATTCGCGAAGAGGTCATGACCGAAAGGGCGCGCAAAGCGCATCTGCTGCTCCTCAACGAACTACGCCGGCGGAAAGTGAGCGTCGTCGACAATGTGGATGCGGTCCTCGCACTCGTCAGGGTCGAGCCATGACGGCTTCACGGTCCCACAGGCGAGAACCGCCGCCCAGGGATCAGGCGCGGTCACCCTTCACCTCCATCCTCGAGCACCTGGTGACATCGATTCCGGGGGCACGTGGCGCCGCGCTCGTCGATTTCGAGGGAGAAACGATCGACTATGCTGGGGCTATCGACGCATTCGAGATCAAGGTAACCGCGGCACACTGGCTCATCGTTCTCGCGGAAGTCTCCGTCTCTTCACTGGGCCCCTTGCGCCAGCTCATCGTGCGCGCCCGCGCGCACAGCTATATCATTCGCCAGCTTCAGCCGGGGTATGCGGTCGTGCTGGTGCTCCACCCGCGCGCCGCGTTTGCTGCTTCCGACCGTGCGCTTCTGGATTCTGACGCACGTATCTGCCTGGAGGCAGGCTGGCCTCAGCCCCGCGCTGGCTCCTGCTGGTACTGCGTCGATGTCGAGACGGAACGGGGGCGACCGATCCGGCTTCGCGGTCTGCAGGCAGCGGGAGACTGGCAACCCGTCGAGGTGATGGGCTTCATGCTGGGACTGGGTCCGCGCGAGAAGGGGTTCAGGGTCCGTCTTCTCAACGGAGCTGAGATGCTTCTGGTGCGTGAGCCTCTGGGGCGCTGGTTTGCGGACGAGCGGCTCGAAAGCTGACGTCCAAGAGATGAGAAAGGTGGCCTCCACACCGTCAGCAGGGGACGCGCTGACTCTGGAGGAAGGGAAGGGACGTTGGGGAGCATGAGGGAGAGTGGAACTCTCGGGGGAAGCCACGAGCGGGCGCTCACGTCTAGTGGGCAGACGCTTGCATGGGAGTGGGATCAGATAGGTGCTTGCGGGGGCTTCTGCAGTATTTCTCGGGCCAGAGATTTTGGGCGTTGACTTCTGAGGGGTTGTGAATAGATTCCGCCCTCCCTGGCGACGCAAGAGCGGTGCCGAGGGATGTGCCACACTCATCTTCACTTTGGGGAGGATGGGGCTTCGTTCATCATTCACTGATGATGTCGTGCCTGGTAGGTTCGGCAGCAGCAGTGATACGGGTGAGATGCCGATGTGAGCGACTGCGCTCAGGTCGGCGGTTCTCAGCCGGGATCGGGCGAGGTGTGCCTTCGGGTAGTGGTCGCGAAGGTCGACGAAAAAAACGTTGACAGATTGATGGGTCGAAACTAGATTGCCTCCCCCGCCGACGGTTGGTTGTCCGACTGAAGGCGAGAAGCACCAGAGAGAGATGGCGTGAATAGCGCCCCTCGCTCTGCTCGGTCCTTGAAAACTGAGTTGTACGCCTACGAGAGTGGGTTTCCGAGGAAGGGCGAGAGTCCTGAATCGAAACCAATCAGG
>NZ_ASRX01000117.1 GCF_000601485.1 Chondromyces apiculatus DSM 436 | reverse complement strand
CTCCCCTCCCCCTCCCCTCTTCCGACTCCCCTCCCCCGCTCGATCTCGCCCCCGAGGACGACGACTGGATCCCCTCCACCCTCGCCGAGCAGCGCACCCGCCTCTTCGCGCGCATGCAGCAGGGCCTCCGCCTCACGGACGAGCGCATGGCCAAGGTGAAAGCCATCTTCGCGGCCTCCCCCGAGCTGGGCCAGGGCAACCCGACCCTCACCCACCACCCCATGGCCCGCTCCATGTGCCGCCAGCGCCGCCGTGAGGCCGAGGCGCTCGATGCGGACGTCCCCGCCTGCGGCGCCCCCTACATGGTCCCGGTCTTCGACCCTACCGCCGGCCACACCGCCGCCGACGCCCGCCTCTGCGTGGACCAGTTCGAGTTCCCCGGGATCCCCTGCGAGTACCCCGTCGTCCACGTTCGCGCCAACGAGGCGGCGCTGCTCTGCCAGGCGGTGGGCAAGCGCCTGTGCGATGCGCACGAGTGGGAGGGGGCGTGCGCGGGTGCCCTCCGGCCCGTGGCGCAGGAGTACACCTGGGGGCGACCCCGCGACGAGGCCAAGCAGCACCACAACGTCACGCGCACGCCGGTCTGGAGCTACGGCCCCGCGAAGGACCAGTCGCTCTGCGCCACGGGCAGCGCGCGCACGCCGGGGTGTCCTGGCGGTGGGTACGACAAGTGCGGCTCGAACACGTACCCGGCTGGCGCTTTTCCGGCGTGCAAGAGCGCCTTCGGGGTGTTCGATCTGCACGGCAACGCCGCGGAGCACATGAGCCTCCCGACCCGGCCCGAGGAGCTGGGTACGGCAGGGGGGATGACGGAGATGAAGGGGAGCTGGTTCGTCTTCGGCTCGGTCACCGCGCACGAGGACGACTGCCGCTGGCGGGCGCCGGCGTGGCACGAGACGCGGGTGATGAGCGAGACCAGCCACCTCAACTACCACCTCGGCTTCCGCTGCTGCAGCGACGTCGACCGGCCTGCTGGCGCCGCGCGCCCTTGATCCGAGGCCTCGCGGTCCCGGCGCTCCGCTGGTCTCCATCCCTGGCCTCTGCGCAGCTCCCCGCGCGTCACAGCACGCCGCCCACGGTGAGACCGCCGTCGACGGCGAGGCACTGACCGGTGATGAAGCGCGCCTCATCGGTGCACAGCCAGACCGCCACGTCGCCCACGTCGCCCGGGGCTCCCAGGCGCTTCAAGGGGGTGCGCTCGGCGACCAGGGCTTCGAGCGCGTCGCCGCCGCCGCCGCGGAACATGGGGGTGTCGATGATGCCAGGGTTCAGGTTGTTGATCCGGATGCCGCTCCCTCCGACTTCCAGCGCCACGCAGCGGATCATGGCGTCGAGCGCGCCCTTGCTGGCCGCGTAGAGGGCAGCGCCGGCGACACCGCTCCTGGCCAGCCACGACGAGGTGTTGACGATCGCGCCACCCTGGCCCTGCGCCAGCATGGCTTCGACCTCGTGCTTCACCAGGAAGGCGGTGCCCCGGAGGTTGACGGAGACGAGGTGGTCGAAGGCCTCCTCGGTGAGCTGGGTGATCGGCGCCATGACGCCCACGGTGCCTGCGTTGTTGAAGGCCGCGTCGAGGCGCCCGAAGCGGTCGAGGGTGCCCTTGACGAGGGCCGCGGTGGCCTCGGGTCTGGTGACGTCGGTGGGGATCACGGCGGCGCGGCCTCCGGCGGCGAGGATCTCTCCGGCGACGGCTTGAAGCTCGGCCTCGCGCCGCCCGGCCAGGACCACCGCGGCGCCCTCGCGCGCGAAGGCCAGCGCCGCGGCGCGGCCGATGCCGGTGCCGGCGCCGGTGACGAGGGCGACCTTGTCCTTCAAGCGGGCCTGGGAGGCCACGGGACGGTCCTGGGAGGCGATGCGTTCGGGGGTGCTGGTCATGAGGATCTCCACGGCGCCGCTGCGCGCTGCAGGGCTGCAGGGCTGCAGGGCTGCGGGGAAGATAGGGCGGCTCCTCGCGCCGCAGAATGCGCTATGAACCGCATGGGTTGCTGAACCGGAGCCAACAATCATGCGCGGGACCGAGTACGCGGATCTGGCCGCCTTCGTGGCGGTGGCGCAGGAGCGCAGCTTCCGGCGTGCGTCGGCGCGGCTCGGGCTCTCGCCCTCGGCGCTGAGCCACACCATCCGGGCGCTGGAGGAGCGGCTCGGGGCCAAGCTGCTCAACCGCACCACCCGCAGCGTGGCGCCGACGGAGGCGGGCCTGAGCCTGCTGCAGCGGCTGGCGCCGGCCTTCGCGGACATCACCAGCGCGGTGGAGGGGGTGAACGCCTTCCGGGAGCGGCCGACAGGCACATTGCGCCTCAACGTGCCGCGGATGGCGGCGAACATGGTGCTCGCGCCCCTCTTCGGGCGCTTCGCGCGGGACTACCCGGACGTGCGCCTGGAGGTGCTCGTGGAGGATGGGCTGATCGACATCGTCGCCCAGGGCTTCGACGCCGGCATCCGCCTCGGCGAGTACGTGCAGCGCGACATGGTGGCCGTGCGGGTGACGCCGGACCTGCGCGCAGCGGTGGTGGGCTCGCCCGCGTACCTGGCCGCCCGCCCTGCGCCGCGCACGCCGCGCGATCTGCGCAAGCACGCCTGCATCGGCTTCCGGCAGGTGACGAGCGGGGCGATGTACCGGTGGGAGTTCGAGCGGGAGGGCGAGGCGCTCGAGGTGGCGGTGGAGGGGCCGCTCACGCTCGACGATCCAGACCTGATGGTCGCGGCCGCGCTGGACGGGGTCGGCCTGGCTTGCTCCCTGGAGCATCACGTCGCCGACCACCTCGCGGCAGGGCGGCTGGTGCGGGTGCTGGAGGACTGGTGCCCGCCGTTCCCTGGCTTTTTCCTGTACTACCCGGGGCGACGTCAGATGCCGGCTGCGCTGCGCGCGCTCATCGACCTCATCCAGGCGGCGACGTCGGAGGCGGCGGCGGCGCGGGTAGTCACGCCACCCGCGCCGTAGCTATCCGAGGAAGATGCTCCGCAGCTTCGCCACGATCCGCTGGTGACGCGCCTCCAGGTAGGCCTGCGTGAGAAGCGGCTGCTGGGAGAGCTCGAAGGTCATCGGGAGCCTGGTTTGCTCGTAGACCTGCTTCTTCCTGGCGAAGTCGAAGTTCTTGTTGGCGGAGTTCTTGGCGTGCGTGAGCAGCGTCATGTTGCCGAGGCGGTGGGTGAAATCTGCGCGGAACGCCGCGTCGAAATCGCTCAGCCAGTTGGTGTTCGGAGCAGGGTTCTGGGGGATGACGTGCTCCAGCGTGGCCTTGTCGTAGGAGAGGTGCTGCTCCACCACGTCTCGCTGGCGCTCATCCCGCGCGTCTTCCCACACGCAGGCCGCGAGCAGCAGCTTCGCAGGCTCGTTGCGAGGGATGCGGCCTTCGAAGAAGCTGGCGAGCACCTGCTTCTCGGCATCGGTGAGCGCGAAGGACTGACGCGCCTTGGCCAGCTCGCCCTTGTTCAATGCCTTGATGGCTTCGTAGATCGTGGAGCTGGAGAACCGACCCAGCAAGAAGACGTGGAGCGCGTGCGTGCGGTAGACGCGCAGGAACTGAGCGATTTCTTCGTCGGCTCCGCCCTCGTAGTTTCTGCTCCGGAAGAGGGCGAGGAGTAGATCGATGCTGTAACGGTCGTTGCCGAGGAGCTTGATGAAGGTGATCGCGTTGCGGATCCCCACGTCCTCGATGCGCTCTTCCTCTTCGGTGATGAGGTTGTACCAGAAGAGATTGCGCTCGAGGTCTCGGTAGAAGATCTCGATCTTCTTCTCCTCAAGGCTGTCCTGGTAGCGCCTCTCGAAGATGCGCTGCACCTCGCTGAAGGCTGAAGCCTGGGGCTGTGCGGCATTGAGGCTTTCCGCCCAGCGCCCGACGAAATCCTCACTGAACGTATACTCCGACTCCAGATGCTCCCATCGCTCGTCCAGGTTCGGGATGCCTGCCTCCGCAAGCCGCTCCAGAACGAAGTTTCGCAATAGATCGAGATTGGAGAGCGGAAGGCCGCGGTTGTTGAGGATCTCGAAGATCCGGTATGCAGTACTGAAATCACTGCTCTTGATCTGGACGATCGCGACCCGCGTGCTCAGGAAGACGAAGAAGTCATCCAGCTTCTGAATATCGAGTGAGGCCAGGCTGACCTCACCTTCGGCGAGGAAGCTTGCGCGTAGCTGGACCATGAAATAGTCGCGATTCTTGAGATATCGCTGTGCGATTTCTCGGTGCTTCTTCTCGAGCTTTGCCACCACCTCGTCTTTCTGGCAGGCAACCGCTCTCTCAAGAATCTTGTTGTAGTCGGTCCCCACGGTCCGCTCTATCTTGAGCTTCAGGGCAGCAAACATGCTGGGTCCTGTCTCGTTATAAAGAAAGTCTTCGAGCCTGTGGCTCATGCGCTCGCTCAGTTTACGCTTGCCATCCTCTGCTGATTGAGCTGGAGAACTATCCATGACCTCGACGAGAAAGCAGCGCATTGCGGCGAACAGGAGAAGCAACGTGGTGAGGCGCTGCTGGCCGTCGATGACCTCGAAGTTACGCAGCTTGTTCGGGTCATCCACGATGACCATGGAGCCGAGGAAGTACTCCTTGGTGTTGTTGCGGTTGTCGCCGAAGAACGACCAGAGGTCCTGCCACATCTGGATAACCTGGCTATCCTGATCGCTCTTGCCCACGGCTTGCCATGAGTACGGTCGCTGGTAGGCAGGGATGCGGTAGGTCGTCTTCGCGGCGAAGATGCGATCCAGTGGGCTATGCTCGGGCATGAAGACTGTTGCCATCGCGGTTCCTCTGGCCGCCGAGGGTAGTCGGCGGCGTGGAGATGGCCCAGGAAGCCCAGGGCGCCGGGACAAAGCCCTTCCGGTGGGTTAGGGTCGCGGGGAGGAACGCGCCGCCATGCCGAATTTGCTCGCGATGTCGTTCGAGGGGGAGCTCGCGCCGTCTCTCGATCTGGTGTGCTTGCGGCCGGGGCGCACCCTGCCGGATGGGTGGGGCATCGGGTATTACCCGGGCGGGGAGCCCAGCGCGTCGGTGCTCAAGGAGCCGGCGCCGCCGACGGGGAGCATCCGCGGCGAGCTGGTGAAGGCGTGGGAGCACCTGGAGTCGTCACTGTTCCTGCTGCACATCCGCACGGCCACCTGGGGCAGCGTGAGCGACGCGAACACCCAGCCGTTCAGCAGGAGCTGGGGGGGGCGGGACTGGCTGTTCGCGCACTCGGGGAGCATGAAGGACAGGCTCAGCCCCGAGCCCGAGGCGCGGTTCGAGCCAGTGGGGTCGACGGACACGGAGAACGTGTTCTGCAGGCTGCTCAACTGGCTCTTCGAGCAGCGCAAGCGGAGCCTCGGGGACGTGGATCCGGTGGTGCTGCGGGACTGGTTCGCGGCGATGAACGACCACGGCGGGCTCACCTCGGTGCTCACCGATGGGCGCGATCTGGTGGTGTATGCGGACCGGCGCGGGGACGGGGACGCCTACCTGTGGAAGGTGACGCCGCCGCACGACAGGCCGTCGTTCAGCGATCAGGATCTGGTCATCGATCTGAGCAGCCGGGGGATGCCGGCGCGCAAGGGGGTCCTGGTCTCGTCGGAGAAGCTCACGCCGGCCGAGGGGGTGGCGGGGGAGTGGGTGGGGGTCGCGCCAGGGACGCTGCTGGTGATCCGGCAGGGGGCGATCACGGCCGAGGTAGGGGCGGCGTCGCCGGACGGTGGCTCGGTGCGGCCCGTGGGGGGGTCGCGGGCGACGATGCAGCGGCCCATGACCGCGCAGGTGCAGCGGTACGAGGTGAAGCACCGGACCGTGTACCGCTACAAGGAGCCCGTGGTGCGGAGCGCTCACCTGTTCCGGCTCACGCCGGTGCACGACAGGCTCCAGGAGCTGATCGAGCACCACCTGCACATCTCGGTGGACGGGCGGCAGCGGGACTACGAGGACGTGTTCGGCAACCGGGCCCGGAGGCTGCTGGTGGACACGCCGTTCAGCGAGATGGTGCTGGAGGCGCGCTCCCTCGTGGAGCTGCGGGACACGGATCCGCTGAGCTTCCGGCCGCTGCGGGCGCGGTCGATGATCCCGCTGGTGTGGATGCCGTGGCAGCGCCAGATCCTGCAGCCGTACCTCTTGCCGCCGGAGCTGCCGGAGAGCGAGCTCGCGGAGCTGGTGGACTACGGGATGAGCTTCGTGGAGCGAAACGACTACGATCTGCTCGACACGCTGCTCGATCTGAACAGCACGATCTTCAACGAGTACAAGTACGCGGCGGGGACGACGACCCTGTCCACCACGGCGTTCGACGTGTACGCGAACCGGCGGGGGGTGTGCCAGGACTTCACGAACCTGTTCATCTGCCTGGCGCGGCTCCTCGGGGTGCCGGCGCGCTACGTGTGCGGGTACATTTACACCGGGCCGAAGCACGACAACCAGCGCCAGGGAGAGGCGTCGCACGCGTGGCTGCAGGTGTACCTGCCGGAGGTGGGGTGGAAGGGCTTCGACCCGACGAACGGGATCCTCACCCAGACGCAGCACGTGCGGGTCGCGGTGGGGCGCAACTACGTGGACGCGACGCCGACCTCGGGGACGATCTACGTGGGGGGCGGCGGGGAGACGCTGGAGGTGGACGTGCGGGTGGAGCCGGTGGAGCGCGGGGGCTGAGCGCAGGAGGAGGTGGGCCGATGATCAGGAAGACGCAGGCCAGCGGCCGGACGTGGACCGTCGAGGACTACCTGGTCATGGAGCGGGCCTCGGAGGAGAAGCACGAGTACCTCGGGGGCGAGGTCTTCACGATGGCGGGCGCGAGCCGGGAGCACAACCTGCTCGTGGCCAACCTGGTCGGGGAGCTGCGGGGCGCGCTGCGCCGCGGGCCCTGCCAGGTGTACCCGTCGGACATGCGGGTGAAGGTGTCGGCCACCGGGCTTTACACGTACCCGGACGTGATGGTGGTGTGCAGCCGCCCCGAGCTGGAGGACGCGCACGGCGACACCCTGCTCAACCCGGAGGTGATCGTGGAGGTGCTCTCGGAGTCGACGGAGCGCCACGATCGCGGGAAGAAATTCGAGCAGTACCGGCAGGTCCCCTCGCTGCGCGAGTACGTGCTGGTCTCTCAGGACGTGGCGCTCTGCGAGCAGTTCACCCGGAGAGACGACGGGACGTGGAGCCTGCGCGAGCACCGGGCCGGCGGCAGGATGTGGCTCGACTGCGCGGGGTGCTGGCTGCTGGTGGACGAGGTCTACCTGAAGGCGTTCAGCGGCTGAGCGGCAGGCGCCGCTTCACCGGGAACGCAAGCGGGCGCCGGTCACTCAGGTCACTCCGGCGTCGACCAGGGGAAGTGGAGCGGGCGCAGCACGCTGGGCGCCCCCGTGCGGGTGAACTCGTCCCTCACGGCCGCGGGCATGGCGCTGCGCGGGAAGATGCGGTTCGCGCTGGCGCTGGTGCCGTCCTCGAAGGAGACGTCGAGCAGGACCTCGACGGAGCCGTCGGGGCGCCAGACGTACTTCGCCTGCATCTCCCGGACCGCCTCCTCCATGGGGCCGACGGCCTCGGGCTCCGGCGCGCCTTCGAGGGCCCGGAGCAAGAGGTCCCGTTCGAGGCTCAGCTTGCGGGAAAGCTCGCGGGAGAGGGCGTCGTCGAGCCAGCGCTCGACCTCGGAGCGCTCCCGGCGGTGCTGGCGCACGGCCTCGCGCTTCTCGCGCCGGCGGAGGAGCTTGAGCGCGACGTAGAAGACGAGCAGGGCGAAGAGGATCGAGGAGATCGAGGTGATGGTCATGCGCGGCTCCGGAGGATCTGGCGAGGGACGCCGATCATCGTGCCGGAGCCGCGCACGCGCGTCGACCCGCTTCGAGGCCCGGAGCCCGGGGCGACGCCCGGGCGCATGATTTCACTGAGGCTCCGGGGGTTTAGCGTGCGCAGGAGCCGCTCAGCGCGCCAGTCGCTCCGCGCGGCAGCCGCTCAGGGAGACGGCCGCTCGGGCGAGAAGGAGACCGGGTACAGCACGGTCTGCGCCGCGCCCTCGCTCCGGGCCGGGAAGCGGAGCTGCGCCATCTCCGCCACCACGCACGCGACCACCTGGGGATCCGCGAGGCTGGTCGTCGGGTCGGCCTTGGCGACCACCCGGCCGTCAGGCGCGATCACCATCTCCACCACCACCTTGCCGGCGAGCTTGGCGTCCCGCGCGCGCCCGGCCGCGTAGCACTGCTGGTACGCCTCGCGCTTCCGCTGCACGATGGTGCGGATCACCGGGACCGAGAGGCCTCCTGCCGCCGCCGTCGCCGTTCCCCCCGCCGCGCCTGCCGCGTCCGCAGCGCCTGCCGCGCCCGTAGCGCCCGTAGCGCCCGCAGCGCCTGCCGCGCCTGCCGCGCCTGCCGTGCCGGCACGTGCCCGCGCCTTCTCCAGCTCCTTCTCGTACACCGCGAGCGCCTGGAGCACCTCCTCGTCGCGGGCGCCCTCCGGCATCATGTTCACCGCGAGCGTCTGCATCTCCACCGCCTTCTCCAGCTCCCCGCGCTTCGCGAGCACGGCCGCCAGGGTGTCGTAGCAGTCCGAGCAGCTCGGATCGGCCTCCACCGAGCGGACCGCAAGCTCCAGCACCTCGTCATCGCGCCCCCAGCCACGCATGTGCCACGCCAGGCTGTTCAGGCGGTGGGCCGTCGTGGCCTGGGGCAAGAGCTTCGGGGCGAGGGCGCGGGCGCGCTCCTTCCACTGCGGAGGTGCGCCCTTCTGCTCCGCGAGTTCGCCGTACAGGTTGAACAGCGCGAGCTGGCTGGACACGTCGTCGGGATTCTCTTCAAGGATTGACCGGAACTCCTTCTCCGCTGGCGCGGCATCTCCGGTCCGGAGCAGGAGCTGCGCCTTCATCCGCCGGACCATCAACGAGCCCGGCTCGAGCATCAGCGCGGCCGCGATCTCGTCCTTCCAGGTCTTCGGCCGCAGCGCCGCCCAGAGGAGGTGCACCTCCACCGGCGACATCGCGCGCGGCTCCGCGATGGGGACGGGCGGCGGCGTGTAAGCCGTCTTGAGCACGGCCACCTCGCCGCCGCCGTACACGAACGAGGCGCGGAAGTCCGTGGCGAGCGCCTCCATGGCGTTCCAGTCGAAGACCTCGGCCCAGGCCCCCTTGAAGCTCTGGCCCTTGCCGAGGCGCTGCATCAGGGCCTCGAAGCGCTCGCGGTACGCCGGCGGTCCGTTCCGGAACAGGTGCACGAGCGCCCAGGCCCCCGCCCGGTGCGCCACCACGTTCTGGAAGATCTCCCTCTCCTCTTTGTTCGTCGCGCCCGCGTCCCTCTCCGCCGAGAAGTCCAGCGCACTGCTGTCGGCAAGCACCCGGACCTTCGGGACCACGTCCATGGGCACGAGCGGGTACCGGTTCCAGTGGCGGCCCTCGACGAACGCGAACGCGGGGCGACCCAGGTAGGCAAACCCATCGCTCACGGTGAGGGTCTCGCAGTAGTGGGCGAGGCCTTCGTTCAGCCACGCAGGGGTGGTCGGGTAATAGAACGCGACCATGCGGTGGGTCAGCTCGTGCTGGATCGTTTCCCGCACCTCCGGGGTGAGCCCTCCGTAAAGCACGGCGAGCGGCTCGGTTCCCTCTCCGCCGAGCCACGCCCTGCGGTTGAAGAACCCCACGGTCTCCGTCGGCGTCACCTCGCGGTACTCCGCCGGTCGCCGGAAGATCACCACGCGGGTCCGCTGCTGCGGCTTCGCCTCGAAGGAGAAGACGAGGTCGGTGAGCGCGGCGTGGATCTTCTCGATCTCCGTGAGCGCGTCGCGCGCTTCCTCTGCCGAGAGGTCGGTCTGCAGCAGGAAGTGGGGCGATGTCGCCTCGACCCACGGCGCCCCACCCTCCTCCGGCGGCGTGAACGCCCCCGAGAGCGTCGCACACCCCGTGGACGCCAGGACGCACCCCAAGCCCAGCACGGAGAGCGCGCCCCGCACCCCCCCCCATCGAACCGCGGTCATGTCGGATCCCTCCTGAACGTAGATCCATCACAGGACGCACCCGTCAGGCAAGACGTAGGCAAGGCAACAGTCTGCAGACTCAGGGCAGCCGTCTGCAGACTCAGGGCAAAGCTCCGTAGGCTCGGGAGTCGCGGCTTCCTACTCGGGAGTTTTGGCGACGTGGTCGGGAGTTCGCGCGACGTGGTCGGGAGTTCGCCGGCCCCTCCTCGGGAGGTAAGGGCTCCTACTCGGGAGTTTTGGCGACGTGGTCGGGAGTTTTGGCGACGTGGTCGGGAGTTTTGGCGACGTGGTCGGGAGTTTTGGCGACGTGGTCGGGAGTTTTGGCAACGTGGTCGGGAGTTTTGGCGACGTGGTCGGGAGCCGGGCTTTTTGCGAGGTGAGGCTTCAGCCGCAGGTCGCGAGGGCGGTGGGGGAGGGCCGGGAGGGTGCGGCGCGTCACCGGTTCCGGGCCGGGCAGGAGGGAGGGGGCTACTCGGAGAGCTGGAACAGCACGATGCCGTTGCTGCTGCAGGCCGAAGGGAGCGGGCCGCCACCGAGGTCGATGGCTTCCGAGGCCAGGGCGCTGACGTACACCTCGTCCGCGGCGCCGGTGGCGACGGCGGCGCCCTGGTCGTTGAAGACCGAGTGGAAGCCCTTCGACCACACGGCGTTGCCGGACGGGTCGAGCTTGGCCACGAAAAAGTCGGTCCGGGTGGCGTTCACGAACGGCAGCTCGCCCAGGCCGAAGTCGACGCCACCCGCGTGCGTGCCCGTGACCAGCCAGTTGCCCTCGCCATCGGCCGCGATGCTGTTGCCCTGGTTGTAGAGCATGGAGCCCGTGCCCAGGGACCACGTCGCCGTGCCCAGGGGGTCGAAGGCGGCGACGAAGATGCCCGGCTGGAAGAGGCTCGCGGTGGTGAGGGGACCGGCTCCGAAGTCGACAGAGCCGCTGAAGGTGCCAGTGAGGGCGACGTTGTCCGCCGCGTCGACCGCGACCGAGAAGGCCTTGCTGCTGCCCCCGCCCGCGAAGCTCTTGCTCCATACGTGGTTGCCCGCAGGGTCGAGCTTGGCCAGGAACGCGGACGGGTAGCTGCCCGCGGGCAGCGGGCCGCCGCCGAAGTCGACGGGAGCGCTGTGCTCGCCGGTGATCACGAGGGAGCCGTCCGCGGTGACGGCGACGTCGTCGGCGCTGGCGACGCCGGTGTCCGGGAACCCCCTGGCCCAGAGGACGTTGCCCGCAAGGTCGAGCTTGACGACGAAGATGTCGGAGTACTGCGCCGTGGGCAGCGGTCCCGTGCCGAAGTCGAGGGTGCCGCCGTTCGCTCCGACGACGATGACGTTGTCGTCGGCGTCGACGGCCACGGCATGGCCCAGGTGGGAGCCGCCACTGTCCTGGCCGTAGGCGTGGCTCCAGAGGTGCCCGCCGTTCGCGTCGAGCTTGGCGATGAACAGGGCGCTGTCGGTGCTGCTGGTGAGGTCGGCGCCGCCGAAGTTGAGGGTGCCTGTGAAGTAGCCGGTGAGGACGATGCTGCCGTCGCTGGAGACGGCGACGCCGTTCGCGATCTGGTTGGCCCCGTCGCCGAAGCGGGCGCTCATCAGGGAGGCGCCGGTCGGCGAGAAGGTGGCGACGTAGACGTCGCGCGAGCCGTTGCCCGGGAGCGCGCCGCCGCCGAAGTCGATGGTGGCGTCGGCCGTGCCGGCAAGGACGAGGTCTCCCGTGCTCGATACGGCGAGGGCGTCGGCGCCGTCGGACATGGTGCACGAGAAGCGGCGGCTCCAGACGTGGTCGCCAGTGCCGCAGGCCGTCGCGCCGTCGCAGTCGTCGTCGAGGTCGGTGTCGCAGGTCTCGGGGGTGGGGAGGACCTCGCCCACGCAAGGCTCCCAGGCGCTGCCGTCGGCGCCGCAGGTCTCGGTGCCAGAGGCGCAGGCGCCGACGTTCTCGGTCCCCGGAGGGCCCGAGTAGCAGCTCCGGGTCTCGCCGGGGATGCAGAGGCTGACGCCGCCGCCGCCAGCGCCGCCGGTGCCGCCGCTGCCGCCGCTGCCGCCGACGCCAGCGCCACCAGCGCCACCGTGGCTTCCCATGCCATCGTCGCCGCCGCTGCCGCCGTTGCCGGTGGAGGTGCTGCTGGTGGCGCTGCCTGAGGAGGTGCTGGCGGGGTCATCCCCGCCGCAGCCGGTGGGAAAGACGAGGGCGAAGACGAGCGCGCCGAGGGCGCGACGGGCGGACAGCGTGCGAGGGACTGAGAGGGTGGGCATGGAGGCTCCGCGCTGGTCGAGGTGGCCCCAATGTCCGCACGCCCGGGCTGGAGCACAACACTCGGGCAGTGCTCCGTCGGCGGTGGCGCACCGCTGCCGATGTTCCCTCTGGTGTGCCACTGTCGTTCACCACGGCTTCATAGTGAGGGACTTCGCGCACTATCCTTGCACTGGCCAACCACCCATGCCTCGCCTGAACCGTATCGCCGTCGAGCATTACCGCGCCTTCGAGGGCGGCCTCGACGTTCACCTCCGACCCCTGACGCTCATCTACGGGAAGAACAACGCCGGTAAAAGCTCGGTGGTTCGCCTCCTCGGGATCCTCGCCGACTCAGTGGCGGAGTCGGCCGAGAGCCCGCTCGATCTCAGCGGCGCGGCCGGGGGGGGGTGCGGCCTTCCTCGACATCCTGAACGTGCGTGACCGCGAGCTGAAGCACCTGCGGCTCACGCTGTGGTGGGATGACGGCTTCGAGGCTGCCTGGAGGATCGGCCTCTCCGTGGTCGATGGCATCGAACGGGTGCAGGTCGAGGAGTTGTTGGTGACGGGGACTGGCGGGACAGAGCACGATCGCCCGCAGAGCTGGTACGGTCACCCCAAGATGCCCGAGGTAACTCTCCCAGAAGGCGCGGTGCGCGTCGCTGGGCTCTCGTTCCGTGGGCTCTTGCCTCTGGAGACGTCTGCGTTGCCTCCGCTGATGACCAAGCTGCGGATCCGGTTGCTGGAGCTTCGCGGGAGCGTCCAGTACCTCTCCGCTGTCCGCGCCAGGCCGGAGTCGGTGCTGACAGAGCGCGGCGTGCAACCGAGCCTTTCACCCGACGGCAAGGAGGCTCAGGAGATCCTCAGGTACGATCGCGCGGCGTTCGACGAGGTGGCGACGTGGCTGAGAGAGAATGTTGGCCGGGATCTTCGCCCGGAGCCGACAGGACCGAAGACGTGGCGCTGGCTGTTGCCTCCTGTCTCAGCGCCGGAGCTATCCATACCCCTCGCCTCCACAGGGGAAGGCATGGGCCAGCTCATTCCCATTCTCGTCGCGCTCGCCTTGCGGCGAACGGAGGCCCGGGCCGACGGGAAGCGCTACATCGCGGTGGAGGAGCCGACCAGCCAGCTCCACGATGATCTGCAGATCCTGCTCGCGAAGCACCTCGCCAGCATCGTGAGGGCAGAGGACGCTCCGGTCATCCTGCTGGAGACCCACGCGCGTCCCTTGCTCCTCGGCGTGCAGCTCGCCATCGCCAATGGCCTGGATCCGAGTCAGGTGATTCTTTACTGGGTCGAGCAGGACGAGCAAGGCGTGAGCCGTGTGGATGCGGTGGAGTTCGACGAGCATGGCTTGCCCAGGAGTCATCACCTGCGCACCGCCTTCGAGGACGAGCGGCGCATCCTGCGCGAGCTGAGCCGGGCGCATCTGCGCGCGGAGCAGCCAGCGAATGCAGGCCCCTCTCCCGAGCCGCCACCGGCACATTCTGAGCGATGATCGTCACCGTTGATCAGTCGCTGTTCCATGAGAAAGCGATCACTTTGCTCGACTTCATGCGCTTCGTACTGACGGCGATGGAGCGTCACCACGTCCTGCTGCTCGATCCCGAGTGGAATAGCGATGACGACGCCCAGTCGATTCAGCGCCTGCTCCAGTCAATGCCCGCAGCCATCCGAGCTGCGGTTCACGAGAAGCTCGAAGAGAGCCTCGATGCGTCCGCGAACATGGGGATGTCAGTCGCGCGAATCCGTGTCGAGCCGATCCCGGAGAGTCAGTGGGTGGGTGGCGTGCTCTCCCACAAGGACGCCCTGCAGGTGATGCAAACGCCGCTCTGGCTGGTGCTGGAGAATGGGCGCAATGATCTTGAGTTCCTGCGGCGCATCCTGGTGCGCAGCGATCGCGAGAAGCTGAATGCGCACTTGGCCGAGGGGCGGATCGAGGTGCCGCTCGGCGGAGGGACTGGCGAGCTGAAAGCCTTTCTGGAAAACCTGGCCACCCTGCCTGACCAGCCGTCCGACGCCCGGGATATCACGGACTGGATCCGGCGCCTCCGGAGCTGGGCGATGCTCGATCGTGACGTGCGAGCCGCAACGAAAGATCAGCCTTCGGATCCCACGAAACCCTCAAAGACGTCCGAGACTCTGCGTCAGCTTTGCGCTGGGATGGCTCGTCCGAGGCCGTTTCCCGGCCACCAGCTCAGCCGGCGGACGATCGAAAATTACTTGCCCTTTGAAGCACTCGAAAGATGGGTGAGCAAGGGCAAGGGACCTGAAATAGACCACCGCTCCAAGCTCCTGAAGGCATTCAGATCATCCATGTTCGGGGATGTGAGGCGCGCTTGCTTCAACATGAAAGAGGGCTTGCTGAAAGACGTCGCACACGGACTTCGTAAAGAGGTGAAGCAGAGCAAGCGCCGGCCCACAGAAGCCGAGCTACCCCTGGTCTTCCAAGGGTGCGAACCCAAGGTCGAGGGGGGTGCGGAAGGCCATCTGGTACGCCGCAGCAAGCGCCATCGACGTGCACGCCGCTGGAACAGTCACAGCGACCATCCTCCCATTCGACATCTTCTGAAAAACGGCTTCGGCGACGACATCTGTAAGATGTACGGTGACAAGGGCTGCGAAGATCATTGGTTCTGGGAGGTTTTCGTCCAGGATCGCGCTGCGCAGGCATGGCGCGATCAGCTGGTCGAGAGTCTCTGGGCGGTGCTCTGACCGTGGGGCAGATGTTCGATACACCGGCGCTGGCGCGGCTGAGCGCGCTGCTCCAGGAGGTGCGGAACGGGACGCTCCTGATCCCGGAATTTCAGCGGGGCTATGTGTGGGGCGATGAGCAGCGGCTGCGTCTCATGGACAGCATCTGGCAAGGGATCCCGATCGGCAGTCTGCTCGTCTGGCGAACCGGGTCCGACAAGGGGCTGAAGGTGCGGACGGAGATCGGTCCTTGCACGCTGCCCACGCCGCGCGCTGCGAGCGTGCGCAGTTACGTCATCGATGGTCTGCAACGGCTCACGACCCTGTACGCTGCGCTGATGCCTTTGCCCGAGGGGCACGAGCGAGATGCGGAGGGGCGAAGGTGGCCCATCTATTTCGAGCTTGCTCCGAAGGCGGGAGATGACCTGCGGTTCCACCTGCGCCACGGGCAGCAGGAGGTTTCGTCGACGTGGATGCCGCTCTCGTGCGTGCTCGATGATGATCTCTTCTTCGAGTTCCGTGCAGCGCTCGTCAGCCGTGGCCACAAGGACCTGCTCCAGGAGGCGCGGCGGTTGGAGAGCCGGTTTCGGGATTACCTGATCCCCGTGGTGCCTCTCGTTTCCGAGGATCAAGAGCTGGTCACCGAGGCTTTCGCGCGGGTCAACAGCCTCGGGCAGGATCTCGACGAAGGCGACATGGCGCATGCGCTGACGCTGGGAGATGCGTTCAGCTTCAACGGCGAGCTGTCCTCACTCACCTCCCAGCTCTCGTCGGTGGGCTGGGAAGGCGTGGATCGGAAGGTGGTGATCGCCTCTCTCAAGGCGATCTGGAACCTCGACATCTACAAGTCGGGAGCCAAGGGGATCCAGGGCAAGCTGAACACGACCGAAGGTCGTGACCTGCTCCGCGCGCTGCCGCAGATCTTCGAGCCCGTGGCGGAACTGCTGCGCGGCTTCGGAGTTCATGGTCCCGGGAGCCTTCCCTATACCTACCAACTCGTCGCGCTGCTCCGCGCTGCACAGCGGCTCGGGGGAGAGAAGGTGCTCGGAGCTGCGGACGGGTTGCGAACGTGGTTCTTCTGGTCGACGTACAACGAGCACTTCACCGGGATGACGAGTGGGCAGCTCCGCGGGGAGTTTGAGCGGCTCGAAGCGCTGATTCGTGGAGAGCGTGCGCTGGACTGGCTCGAAAGACCGGTGGTCACGCCGCTCGGCCAGCTACGCGCGAATGCTGTTCGCTCACGCGCAGCGATCCTCGCCATGGCCATCGAGGGAGATGGCCTGACCGGCGGCAGCAAGCAGCAGCGGCTCTATGGCGCACGCGGCACGGAGGCATTGCAACGCCTGTTTCCTGGAGAGTCTCCCTACATCCTTGCCAACCGTGTTCTGGCTGAGGATGAGGATCTGAAGCGCCTGCGGGAGTGGTTGACGCCTGGGCAACTCCGCCTCACGACCCCCGAGGTTTTGCAGGACGATTTGCTGCGCCGAAACCACCTGGGATTCGTCCTTGAGAAGAAGTCCGTGACGGCGGCTTCGCCCTTTGACGCAGCCACCCTCACAGATGCCCACAAGATCCTGCGCGCGCGTGAGTATGCGCTCGATCTCTTCGAGGCAGAGTTCGTGGAGGACCTGGGTGCGAAGTGGCAACCCGACACGTAGCCTTGTTCTGGCGCACCCCTGACGGCCACCTCCGAAGCCGCCCAGCACCAGGGTAGCGACCATCGGGAGCGTAGGGGCCGAGAGGCCCCTGACCCAGGGTACGCAGTACCGTAGTACCTCAGGGCTCGCCGGTGGCGGTGTGGGCGCGGGCGAGGGTGCTCTCTTGCAGTTCGTCTTCGGCGGCCTGTTCGAGGGCGGCGCGCACGTCTTCGCTGGCGCTGGTGGCGATGGCGATGCGGAGGCGGCGGGCGGCGCGGCGGTCGCGGGTGGGGGCGAGGGCGAGGGCGGCGCCGATGCGGTGGTCGAGGGGGGCGCGGCCGTCTTCGAGGACTTCCAAGGCGCGGGCGGGGGAGAGGGTGGCGGTGCGGTAGGTGCCGCCGTCGTCGGTCACGGCGGCGCGGAGGGCGGCGCGCCAGTCGGAGAGGGCGCGGCCGCGGCGCGCGAGCAGGACGTCGGCGGCGGGGGAGGGCGTGAGGGCCGCGGCCTCGGGCTGGGCGTGCAGGTGGTCGTGGAGGGCGCGGAGGAGGTGGGCGCAGCGGCGCGTGCAGAGGTCGGCGGTGAGGCTGCCAGCAGGGCGGCGGAGCGCAGGGGGGGAGAGGAAGATGCGGAGGTGCTCGCCGTCGGTGAGGGTGAGGGAGATGCCGCCTTCGAGGGGGTCGGCGCGGGCGATGCGGGAGAGGGGGAGGAAGCGCTCCTTGCCCTGGTGGCGGAGGGCGATGCCGTCGCGGCCGACGACGAGGTCGGCGCTGAAGGCAGGCCAGCCGGCCATCCTGGCGAGGAACCAGGTGGAGAGGCCGGCGAGGGTGCCGAGGACGAGGGCGACGGGGACGTGGCGGGTGACGAACATGCCGATGAGGCAGAGGGCGAAGCCGATGGCGACGGTGATGACCTCGCGGGCATGGCGGGGAGACGGGAGGTAGGCGCAGACGCGGAAGGGGGCGGTGGCGCCAGGCTGGGCGAGGGCGTCGAGGAGGCGGGAGGCTTCGCCAGGGGCGCGGAGGGCGACGGTGAGGACCACGCCGCGGTCGGTGCCGAGGGTGATGGCGTTGGCGCGGCGGCGGAGGTGGGCGCGCTGGACGGCGGCGAGGGGGATCTGCAGGCGGCGGCCGCGGCCTTCGAGGTAGAGGGCGTCGGAGACGCGGAGGGCGCCGTGGCGGGTGGCGGAGCCCCAGGCAGCACCGAGCCAGACCACGGCCGCGGCCAGGAGGAAGCCGGTGGCGAGGGTGACGGTGACGACGAGGAGGGAGAGAGGGGGGGGGACGAGGAGCTCGGGGGCAGCCAGGCCGAGCACGACCATGAGGGCGCTGGCGAGGATGCACCAGGCGGCGCCGCGGGCGAAGAAGCGGGCGTCACCGTACGCATGCACGCGCAGGGCGCGGTCGCGGAGGACGATGCGGCTCTTGGCGACGAGCTGCACGATGGTCTCCACGGTGGCCGCGAAGCAGCGGTGACGCAAGGGGCTGGTGGGTCGGGCAGCGGTGGGCCAGGGCTGGTGGGGCTCTTCAGGGCGCTTCAGGGCACCTCACCGCATTTGCACGGCACTTGCAGGCTGATGGGGCATGCGCGTTCATCACCTCAACTGTGTCTCTGCCTGTCCGCTGGGCGGGTTGCTCATGGACGGGGGTAACGGGAAGGCGTCGATGGGGAATGCGTCGCTCTCCGCGCGGCTGACCTGCCACTGTCTGCTCGTCGAGACGGAGGCGGGGCTCGTGCTCGTGGATACGGGCTACGGGACGCGCGATGTCGCCGATCCGCGGGGGAGGCTGAGCGCGTTCTTCCTCGCGCTCGTGCGGCCAGAGCTGCGGGAGGAGATGACGGCCATCCGGCAGATCGAAGGGATGGGGTTCGATCCGCGGGATGTGCGGCACATCGTGCTGAGTCACCTGGACTTCGACCACGCCGGCGGGCTCGATGATTTTCCGGAGGCGCGCGTGCACCTGCTCGCCGACGAGCGGGACTCGGCGATGGCGCAGGCGACGGCGCTGGATCGGATGCGCTACCGCCCGCAGCAGTGGTCGACGCGCCACAACTGGGAGGTGTACGTGGAGGGTCAGGGGGAGCCGTGGTTCGGGTTCGCGTGCGCGCGCGAACTCGCGGGGGTGCGGGGCGACATCGTGATGGTGCCGCTCGTCGGGCACACGCTGGGGCACGCAGGGATCGCGGTGCGGCGCGAGGACGACTGGCTGCTGCTCGCGGCCGATGCGTATTTTTATCACGGGGAGATGGATCCCGACCGGCCGCGGTGCACGCCAGGGCTGGCGATGTACCAGACGCTGATGGAGAAGGATCGGAAGGCGCGGAAGCGGAATCAGCGGCGGCTGCGGGAACTCGGGCGCGCGCACGGGAGCGAGGTGACGATCGTGTGCGCGCACGATGTGCTGGAGTTCGAGCGGCTCGCGGGGAGGCGGCACGACGTGCCCATCGGGGCCGAGGAGGGGCGCGAACCGTCAGGCCGTCAGTACGCGTCGGCGGGGGCGCGGACGCCGGTGGGGAGCTGGAGGGGGATGGGGGGGACCGCGGCGTCGCCACCAGAGAGCCACTGGTAACGGGCAAGGTTGGCGAGGACGCGGCTGACGTAATGGCGGGTCTCGCCGAAGGGGATGCGGGCGACCCAGAGGTCGGTGTCGTGGTCGACGGCGTCGCCGAGCCAGTGGGAGACGGCGCGGGGGCCGGCGTTGTAGGCGGCCGCAGAGAGGGGGAGGCTGCCGTCGAACATGCGCAGGAGCTTGGCGAGGTAGTAGCCGCCAAGGCGGAGGTTGACCTCGGGGGTCTTGAGGGCGCGGAGGTCGAGGCCCATGTCGAGTTCGCGGGCGACGCGCTCGGCGGTGTAGGGCATGAGCTGCATGAGGCCGACGGCGCTGACGGGGGACTCGATGACGGGGTCGAAGGCGCTCTCCTGGCGCATGAGGGCGTAGACGAGGGCGCTCGGGATGCCGTGCTGGTCTTCGAGGGCACGGACAGCAGGGAGGTAAGGCTGGGGGTAGAGGCACTCCCAGGCCCAGCGGTCGGCGTCGGAGGGGACGCGCTTGAGGGATTCGTAGGTGACGGCGTTGACGCCGATGCGGTAGCGGCGCTTGGCGCGGGAGAGCTCGCCGTAGATGGCGCAGAGGGCCTCGCCGCTGCGGGCGCCGTAGGGGGCGGAGATGGTGCGTTCGTTGTCGGCGACCCAGCGCTCGGCGTCGGCGTCGAGGCCGATGGAGGTGAGAAGGGCAGCCGCCGGGGGGAGCTGGATGGCGAGGGGGGCGGGGGTGGTGACCGCGGGAGGGGCGAGGAACGGCGGGGGGGTGACGCCCTCAGCGACGAGGCGGGCGCGGGCCGTGAGGGCTCCCCAAGAGAGGGGGTAGGTGCCCATGACGTCGGTCCAGATCTGGATGGCGCCCGGTTTGTCGCCCGCGCGGAGGGCGGCGACGCCTTCGAGCTGCCTGAGGCGGGCGGCGTCGTCGACGCGGCGGGCGCTGGAGGCGAGGCGGGCAAGGCGGGTGCGGGCGCCCGCAGGGTTGCCGGAAGAGACGAGGGCGAGGGCAGCGTCGTGCTCGGCGTCGTGGCGGCGGGTGCTGCGGGGGTGGCGGTCGAGGAACTGGGTGTACTGGGCGGCGGCGTCGGCGTAGCGGCCAGTCTGCAGGAGGAGCTGGGCGAGGAGGTAGCTCGCGTCCTCGGCCCAGGAGGTGCGGGGGAATCTGGTGGTGATCTCGCGGAGGCGGGTGATGGCCTCGGGGGCGCGGTCCTGGCGGGAGAGGGCGCGGGCAGCGTAGTAGAGCTGCTCGGGCTGGCGGGGCGAGGGGGTGGCGGCAGCGTCGAGGAAGGCGCGGGCGGCAGCGTCGTCGCGGGCCTTGTAGAGGGCCGTGGCGCGGCGGTGCTGGAGGTCGGCGCGGGGGAGGACGCCCGTGGTGCCAAGGGTGGCGAGGAGGGCCGCGGCGTCGGCAGCGCTGCCCGCAGCGAGGAGGGCGTCGGAGAGGTCGAGGCGCTCCTTGGGGGTGAGCACAGCGCCGAGATCGGTGAGGGCCGCGAGGGCGTCACGCCCCGGGACGGTGCTGGGGGCGTTGCGGGCAATCCAGAGGAGGTCGGCGACGGCCGCAGGAGGCGCGGGGAGCCTGGAGGGAGGCGGCTTGGGGGAGGCGGCAGGCGCGGCGGAGACGGCGGAGGCAGCGGAGGCGGCGGACGCGGCGGACGCGGCGGACGCGGCGGATGTCGTGGGGGCTGATGCAGCAGAGGCGGCTGACGCGGCGGATGCCATGGGTGCATCCGGTGCGGCAGGCGCAGCGAGAGGGGCAGTTGGGACGTCGCGAGGGACGGTGCGGGTGACACGCGCTGCGGGAGGAGCCGTGACGACCGGGCCGGTGTGCGTCTGGGAAACGCGGGGTTGCGGTGCAGGGCGCGGGGCCGCGGCCTTGCGGAGGACGCCAGCGCGGGCAAGGCGGGCGGTAGCTTCGTCGGTCTTGCTCTTGGCGCGCTGGGCCGCGACGACGGCGCGGTTGGCGACGGCAAGGGCCTGGGTGAAGTCGCCCGCGCGGGCATGGGCGTCGGCAGCGCGGGCAAGGTCGCAAGGGTCCTTGGAGCTGGCGAAGTACGCAGCCGCCGCGGCATGAGGTCCAGCATCGAGGGCAGCCTCGGCGCGGTATCGGGCGATGTCCGCGGCGAGGAGGGGAAGCTCGGTGTCGAGGGTGTGAAGAAGCTCGGCAGCGCGGTCGGCATCGCCGAGGGCGAGCGCGGCGCGGGCCCGGGCATAACGCACTTCAGGGCGGCGGCGGTCGGTGTCGGGGAGGGCGTCAATCTGGGCAGCAGCATCCGCCCAGCGGTCGAGGCGGATGGCGTCGACCCAGCCCGGAGGCGGGGTGCGGGGGGCCGTCAGAGGGAGAGGTTGCTGGGCGCTGGCTTCGGGAGCAGCCCCCGCCTGAGGCGCTCCGGTGGCCGGGGCCGTCGCCACACTGTGGGTGGTGCTCTGGGCCGGCGGAGGCCCAGCCGCGCGCTGCTCCGCACAGCCCGGCGCCGTGGCGCCAAAGGCGAGGAGTCCCAGGAGAGCCGCAGCAAGCGTCGTCCGCACCATCGTACTGCGTCCCCTACAAGCAGGTACTGCGTACCCTAAAGCAGGTACTGCGTACCCTAAAGCAGGGGCCTATCGGCCCCTACGCTCCCGTTGGTCGCTACCCCGTTGCATGCAGATCGCGGTGCGAGGTGCTGAAGCGGGGGGGGAGAGAAGGGTCCTAGCAAGTTCGGGGGGTTCGCTCAAGAAAGGTGCGCCGACGCGGCGGGGACTGGGGCGGAGGGCGGACGAGAAGGCCGGAAAGACGGGGCGGGGCGAGAGGGCGGCGAGAGGGGCGGCGAGAGGGACGCGGAGAAGGCGGAGAGCGCGGAGAGCGCGGCGAGAGGCGGACGAGAGGGGGCGGCGGTCAGGGGTGGAGGGGGGGCTCGGCGATCCAGCGCTGGGTGAGCTGGAGGTCTTCTTCGCAGAGAAAGGCGGCGATCTCGTCGAGGGCTCCAGCCTGGTTCGGGGGGGCGCCGAGGCGTACGGCCGAGGCGTTGGCAAAGGCGGCGACGACAGGGTGGGGGGAGGTGGCGAGGGCGAGCAGTTCGGGGAGGAGGGGGCGGGCGTCGAGCATGGCGGCAAGGATGGCGGCGAGAGGGCGAGGGTCGGCAGGGATGGCAGGGGACGGGGCGCTGTCGGTGAGGGCGCGGCGGAGGAGGGAGAGGGTCTCGGGGACGGCAATGCGACGGGCAGAGGTGCGGTAGTCGCCGTGGGGGAGGAGGAGGCGTTCGGCGCCGCGGCTGGTGGAGCAGAGGAGGTCCGCGGTGTGGAGGAGGTCGGCGGCAATGGGCTCGGTGATGCCGTCGCCAAGGGGTGTGGTGCCTTCGAGGTCGGCCGCGACAGGGCGCGAGGCCTCGGCGGCATACTCGGGGAGGTTGGCGACGAGGCGCGCGAGGTCGACGGCGCCAGGGCTCCAGCCGGCGAGGATCTCGCGCTCGGTGTGGATGGTGACGAGGCTGGCGACGATGGTGGGCGTGCCACCCTGGAGGGTGTGGGCGAGGTCGACCGTGACGCGGTGGACGGCTGGCCAGCGGAGGACGCGGGGCTCGGTGTCCGGGGTGACGAGGATGCCCCAGGGGACGATGGCCATGGAGACCTCGCGGGCGCCGCGCTGAAGGGGAAGGCGCTTGCCGGTGCGGGCCGAGCCGAGGGCGAGGGCCACGCCGAGGAGGCCAGAAGCAAGGGCCGGGAGGGGGTGGTTCGTGGCCCAGAGGGCGGTGGAGGCGCCGACGAAGCCGAGGGTGCCCGCAGCGAGGCCGAGCTTGCCGCGGCCCGGCGCAGGCCCGAGCCAGACGTAGCGAAAGTCGGGCGGGGGGACCCTGCGCTGGGGCACCAGGGCATGGTAGGGCCGCGGGGGGGTGGCCGCTAGCTACCTACACCCGCCGCGCGGGGCGGACGCGAGGGAGGATCCAGCGTTGCCAGCAACCCAGGGCGGCGCTACGCGAGGAGTATGGAGCGGGTGCGTCCTTGAGTTCTTCTTCTTCCGAGCTTCGGAGCGAGGCTGCGTTGTCCGAAGGTGGTGGTGAGGCTGCGCCCGCACAGGGTGTGGCCGTGCACGTGGTGGACGATCCGCTGTTCGACGAGCACCACGCGCGGGGTCATCACGCGGAGCGGCCGCAGCGGCTGGAGGCCGCGCGGAGGGGGCTCGCGCACTGCACGGAGCAGGGGATGCAGGCGGTGAAGCTCGCGCCCCGGGATGCAGAGGACGAGGAGATTCTACGGGCCCACGATGCGGCCTACCTGGCGGAGCTGTCGCGGCTGGAGGGGCACTGGGCGACGCTCGACGCGGATACGTACGTGTCACCGGGGTCCGTGGCGGCCGCGCGACGGGCCGCTGGCGGGGCACTGGCGCTGGTGGACGCGCTGCTCGCCGGGAAGGGCGCGGGGGCTGCGGGGGCTGCGGGGGCTGCGGGGGCTGCGGGG
>NZ_ASRX01000116.1 GCF_000601485.1 Chondromyces apiculatus DSM 436 | reverse complement strand
AACCTCTGCCGTCCCCCGCCCCAACCTCTCCGTCCCCCGCCCCAACCTCTCCGTCCCCCCCCAGGGCCTCATCCCCTGCGGCGAGCCCGCCTTGGCGGAGGAGGGGCGCGCCGCGCCCCTCCTCCGCCAAGGCGCCCCCCCCAGAGGCGAGCGAGCCCCCCTCCGGCAAGACCGCCACCTTCTCGGGCCCTGGATAGAGCTTCCCGAGCACCTCGGGCGCCACCAGCCCCTGGAGTTGTGAGGAATCAATCCGGGGGCAGCTCAGGTGGAGCACCCCCAGCGCGAGCGAGGATAGAGCGAGGAGCCGACGCAGGCCCATGCTGCGCGCGTATCAGCGCGTGCAGCCCTGGGCCAACTTCCGGCTACGGGTCCACCGGATGCTGCTCGTTCATCCCGGAGTTCACGAGCCGTGCGCACCGCCCACCGCGGTAGTACCGCCGCGCCGACTTCTCGTACCCGGCCCGGAAGTCGTTCTTCAGCTTGAAGAGCTTCGCGACCCAGCTCCCGCCCCAGGTGATGGTGCCATTGCCGTTCACGTCGCCATTGTCATAGCGCACGCAATCCACGCAGTTCGCCTGGTAGTTGTACACGTTCGAGCTGTCGAGCGTGGTGTTGTACACGTTCCCCGACAGATCCAGGTGACCCCAGCGCCCCACGCCCAGCGGGAAGATGCCCACCTCCACCAGATCGGTGTTCTTGCAGTTGCCTGCGACCGACCCGTCGGCGAGGCAATCGTTCGCGGCGCGCAGCGGCACATTGTCCTCGTCTGCGCCCCAGGGGTACGGCCGCTGCTGATTGCCGCCTACCGCCGCGTAGTTGTACTGCGCCTCGGTCGGCACGAACCCACCGTCCCACGCGCAGAAGGCGCGGATCTCGTAGTAGGTCAGGCAGACGATGGGCTTCTTCTCCCGCGTGCTGGGGGTGGTGGTCCACGAGTTCCACGAATCCCACTCGTCGCACTTCAGCGCCGCGTCGAGCGTCGTCATGTTCGCGGCGAGGTACTGATTCCAGGCCGGGTTCCAGCCCGTATCGACCCCGTTGGTGTACGGGTTCGCGCCCGAGCCCGGGGTCGGCGGGTTCTGCTGCGTGCCCCGCCCCGACTGAAGGAAGGCCCGGAACCGACCCGTGGTGATCGGGTACTTGTCGAGCGCGAAGCTGCTCACTGTCGCCGGGACCGTCGCATCGTTGGCGCGGTTGAACGTCCCGCCGGGCACGTTGAGCACCCCGCAGCAGTTGTCGTCGCTGGTTGACCCGCAGTTGTTGCCGGCGCCATTCGCATTGGAGGCGCAACTGATGGGTGCGCTGTAGCCGACCCCGGTCCCGGGCCACGGACCTGCCGAGCCGCCCGAGCCTCCCGCACCGCCTGAGCCGCCTGAACCGCCCGAGCCGCCCGATCCCGACGAGGAGCTGCTGGTGGTGGAGCTGCTGCTGCTGGTGGTGGCGGTGGTGCTGGAGCCGCTCCCGTTGTCGTAGCAGACCACGAGCTTCGGCCGACGCGCCACCTCCGAGTCGGACACGTTGGTCGTCTTGATCTGGGTGCGGTTCGCCGTCTCCTCCACGTAGAACCCGTAGTTCGGGTAGGTGCCGTCCACCCAGCTCTGCACGAGTGAGGTGACGTTCACGGTCCGCGCGCCCGAGCCTGCGGTGAACGACCCCTCGATCGTCGAGGCGAACGCCGCGTTGTGCGAGTTCCAGGTCACCGTGGTCTCCGACCAGGGGGCGGTGGTGCGGCGGAGGCGCACCGTGTCCGTGGGGGCCGTCGCGTAGGCCACGTAGAGTGAGATGTTGGCGGAGGTGATGGGCGTGCCGGCGGGGATGCCGGAGAGATCGAACTGCACCAGCGAGCGCTGGAGCGCGCCGCCAGCGGTGTAGACGCCGGCGTACATGTCGGGGCTCGTGCCGAAATTCGTCGTCGGGTATCCCTGGTGGAGGAGCGCATCCTGCACTGAGCTGGATCCCACGCCAGTCTGGATGGTGACGCAGGTCTCCACGGCCTGCTCCACTTCTCCGACGACCTCTTCGTCATCGAGCGGAGGCGCCATGCAGCCCGCCGCGAGCGGGCCTCCAGCGAAGGCCGCCAGGGCGGCGAGCAAGAGAGGATGAGAGGGGCTCGCGAGCAGGCGTTTTCTCATGATGCTGTCTCCAGGTCCGACCGCGGTGACGGGGGGGTCCCACCTGGGTGCGAGGGGGCATCGGCCTCTCCGCGCCGCGTCGCGACGGAGTGGAGCCGCTAAGAACCAGGGTCGATTCTAAGGAGGTGCCTCTTCACGTCAATGGTTTTTCCGGGGCCACGATAGGCAGCACAGGCGATCGGTGCTTAATCAGTCTTAACAAATCCCCTCAGTATCAGGCACGCGGAGTGGACTTGTCCAGTGCAGGCCCCTCACCACGCCAGCCGCCGCCGAAATGGACCGCGGTAAAACCTTTCAGTATGGCGCACCCGGGATGCCTCTGTCCAGAAGTGCCTGCACACCGCACTCCGGAAGGAGGGCGACGAGGACGAGGACGACGAGGACGACGAGGACGACGAGATCGAGGGCGACGAGCGCGCTCAACCTGAATGTGCTCCGCCGCACCCTTCGCCATTCGCCAGGGTCTTCAGCGCGGCCAGCCCTTCGCTGACCTCCGTGGCGATCATCTCGGCCAGTCGGTCCAGCAATGCGGCTCCTTCCTCGGCCGACGCTGCGCCCGGTGCGCCGGTGTAGGCAGCGTCCATGCCCATTGCCTGGAAGGTGTGCTTCCCCGCTTTGATGCCCACCGACAGGCTGATATCGAGGTCGGGCAACGCGCGGGCCAGATCGCGCCGCACCTCCTCGGGCGCTGCGGCGAGCACCAGGGAGGTCTCGTACCGGCCGGCGTGGCAGGCGCCGCTCCGGAACTCGTCTCCCAGGGTACGCCCCCAGCGTCGGGTGAGCGGGCACGCCACCGACGCCCTCCCCTCCGGGAGCCCCGCGATGGCGCCCCGCACCGCGGCATCGTGCGCTGGCTCCAGGTGGTTGTTCACCAGACATACGTGCACGAACCCCGCCGCGAGGTGCGCCTCCACCACGGCGCGGAGGAACGCCGACAGCGCCGCCGCGGGCACCGAGAGCGCGCCCGCGAAGCCTGCCGCGAAATCGGTCACCCCGTATCCCACGGAGGGCGCGAGCAGCGCCTCGACTCCCGCCGACCGCAGCCGCCGTGCCGCCCTCAGGGCCGCCGCCTCGCCGATCACCGTGTCGGTCCCGAGCGGCAGGTGCGGACCATGCGGCTCCACCGACCCCACCGGCACCAGCGCTGCACAGGGCGCCTTTCCTTTCAGCACCCTGTCCAGTGCCTCGGTGGTCAGCCTCGCGAGCCGAAGCTCCGCCCCGTCCTCGACCTCTCCCTGCATGGTGCTGCGCACCCTAGATCAGGCACCCCGTGGCCGCGACCACGACGGCGCCACGAGCCGCCGCCGCCCGTCGTCCGTGGTCGCCGTGCCTGCCGCCTCCAGGTCTTCCCGGTCCCAGAGCTGGCAGGTCACTGCTTTGTGGAGCTGGTCCAGCCCCTCGCAGTAGTTGCTGTAGATGCAGCGGCGCACCTCGCCCCCGCGCCCCAGCCTGAGCTTCAGGAACCAGTCGGGGTCCGCCAGCGTCTGCCGCGCCGCGCCGATGAGATCGGCCTCCCCGCGCTCCAGGATGCCCTCGGCCTGTGCGAACGTGCAGAGCCCTCCCGCCGCCACCGTGGGCGTCGCCAGCCCCGCCTCCCGCACCGCCCGCCGCACCGCTGCCTGCCGCGCGATCTGCCGCCCGAAGGGCCCTCGCGCGTCCGACACCGCCGTGGGCATGCACTCGTACCCGCTCGGCCCGGTGTACGGGTACGCCGCGTGCCCCACCTTGGGCTGCTTCGCGTCCTCGAACTTGCCGCCGGTCGATAGCGACAGGAAATCCATCCCGGCCTGCGCAAACGCCACCCCGAAATGGGCAGCGTCCTCCACACGATTGCCACCCTCGATGACGTCGTCGCACAGGAAACGGCAGCCGACCACGTAATCGCTTCCCACGGCCTCGCGCACCGCCCGGTACACCGCGAGCGGCAGCCTTGCCCTCGCCTCGCGCGGGCCCCCGTAGCCGTCCTCGCGCGTGTTCCGCGCCGAGAGCAGCGACGCCATCGTGTAGGCGTGCGCGTAGTGCAGCTCCACCCCGTCGAACCCCGCCTCCTTCGCCCGCGCCGCCGCGCCCGCGAACAGGCTGGGGAGCGTGAGGGGCAGATCCCGGATCTCCGGCACGTGCACGTCGGTCACCCGCTCCCGGGCGCCCATCTGCAATTCCTCCAGCTCCCGCGCGTCGAGCACCTGCCCGAGCTCCGCGTCGCCGAGCCCGCACAGCGCCTCGCGCACCTCGCCGTCTCCAGCGTCTTCCCAGCGCGCCTCCTCCCGCAGCGCGGCGAGCCGCTCCCGGTGGCTCCTGCCGATCACCAGGAACGCGCGCAGGTAGCGCTCCCGCTCCGGCCGCCGCCGGATGCGCAGGAAGTCGATGAGCTGGATGAACAGCCGCGTCCTCCCCCCGCTCCTCCGGCGCACCTCCTCCACGAGCCGCGCGAGCCCCGGCACGAAGCGGTCGTGTCCGATCCGCAGGAGAGGCCCGCTCGGCACGTCCCGGATGCCCGTCGCCTCCACCACCAGCACCCCTGGCTCCCCCTCGGCGAAGCGCCCGTACCAGCCCAGGATCTCGGGCGACACGAACCCCTCCTCCGTGGCCCGCCAGGGCACCATCGCCGGCACCCAGGTGCGCTCCAGCAAGGTGAGCCCGGCCTGGAGGCGCAGCGGCGAGAAGAGACGCGACCGCGCTGCCTCCTCGGCCGTGGGAGGCAGCTCCTCGGGCAGCGCGTGGCGGATCCGCTCCGGCGGCCGCCACATCGCTCAGCTCTCCCCGGCGGCTGCCGCCCGGTCCAGCACGCCCTTGGCGATGATGAGCTTCTGGATCTCCGTCGTCCCCTCGTAGATGCGCAGCGGCCGGATCTCCCGGTACAGCCGCTCCACCTCGGTCTCCAGCGTCACCCCGGAGCCGCCGTGGAGCTGCACCGCCTTGTCGATGATCCGCTGCGCCGCCTCCGTCGCGTACATCTTGGCCATCGCCGCTTCCACCGTGACCCGGCCCGTCGCCGTGTCCCGCTGGTGCGCCGCGCGCGCCACGAGGAGCCGCGCCGCGTCCAGCTCCGTGGCCATCTCCGCCAGGTACGCCCGCACGATCTGCTGCTCCGCGAGCGCCACCCCGAACTGCCGCCGCCGCCGCACGTGCTTCACCGCCTCCGCGAGCGCCCGCGACGCCATCCCGTTCGCTGCCGCGCCCACCGAGATCCGGAACGCATCGAGCGTCTCCATCGCCACCCGGAACCCGGTCCCCGGCTCCCCGAGCAGCTCCCCCGGGCACCCGTCGAGCCGCAGCCGCCCCAGGGGATGCGGCACCGACAGCGGCACCGGCTCCATGGTCAGACCCGGCGCCGTGGCCTCCACGAGGAACGCCGAGATCCCCTTGCGGCCCGCCTCCGGGCTCACCGTCGCGAACACCACCACGTGGTGCGCGATGGGCACGTTCGAGATCAGCGTCTTCTCCCCGGAGAGCAGCCACTTCTCGCCCTCGCGGCGCGCCACCGTCCGCATCGACGCCACGTCGCTCCCCGCCTCCGGCTCGGTCAACCCGAACGCGCAGATGCGGCTCCCCCGGATCACCTCCGGCAAGATCTCCTGCCGCTGCGCCTCGGAGCCCGCCAGCACCACCGGGTACGACCCGAGCCCCTGCACCGCGAAGATGGAGTCCGCGAGCGGAGACACCTGCCCCAGCGCCTCGCGGATCAGCACCAGCGCCCGCACGTCGATCGCCGTGGCGTCCCCCGGCCGACCTGCCGGCGCCCCGCCCAGCGCCTCGGGGACGAGGTGGGCATAGAGGCCGAGCGGCTCACCGAGGAGCCGCGCTGACTCCGCGCCATCGTGGGTCCTCGCCAGGGGCGCGAGCAGCTCGGGTGTGAGCCTCGCGCTGAGCGCCCTGTGCCGCTCCTCGAAGAAGATCGGCAGCACCTCGCTGGAGAAGGAAAGCGCGCTCATGCTCGCCGCGTGGGAGGCGTGGCAGCCCCCTCCAGGGTGGTTGGCGGCGGCTCGGTGATGACCCGGGCAGGCCCACCCGAGCCCGGCACCAGCGACGAGGGCTGGCCCTGGGGTGCCTCCTGTACCCGCGCCTCCTGTACCCGCGCCTCCGGTACCCGCGCCTCCTGTACCCGCGCCTCCGGTACCCGCGCCTCCTGCCCCGCCCCTGACTCCTGCCCGGCCCGCACCTCCAGCGTCACCAGCCCCTCGTCGCAGATCTCCGCCCCCTCGAACCGCGGCGGCCGCTTCTCCCGGTTCGCGTCGTAGGCCTCCCGGAAGTCGGGGTGCGCCATGCACAGCGCCTGCGCCTGCGCCTCGGCCTCGATCGCCAGGGACAGCGTCATCCCCCGCTCGCTGTCCAGCATCTGCTTGGTCATCGCGTGCGCGAACGCTGGCCCGCGCGCCAGCCGGTCCGCCCACGCCCGCGCCGTCGAGAGCAGATCCTCGTCGGGCACCACCCGGTTCACGAGACCGATCCGGAGCGCCTCTTGCGAGCCCACCAGGTCCCCGAAGTACAGAAGCTCCGCCGCCCGACCCTGCCCCAGGATGCGCGGCAAGAGGTAGCTCGCCCCCATGTCGGCCCCCGACAGCCCCACCTTGGGGAAGATGAACCCGAACCGCGCGCTCTCGGCCGCGACCCGCAGATCGCACGCCGCCGCGATCACCGCCCCCGCGCCGACAGCGACGCCGTTCACCGCCGCGATCACCGGCCGCCGCAGCTCGCAGATGCTCTGGATCAGCGCCCCCGTCATCCGGGTGAACTCGAGCTGCGCCCGCACGTCGCGCCCGAACAGCTCGGCGATGATCCCCTCCACGTCGCCGCCCGAGCAGAACCCCCGCCCCCTGCCCGTGATCAGCACCACCCGCGCCTCGGCGCAGTGCTCCAGCGACCGGAACGTGGTCTCCAGCTCCTTGTACACCTCGAAGGTCAGCGCATTGAGCCGCTCCGGCCGGTCCAGGGTGATGGTCGCGACACCGCGGCCGATCTGCAGGTGAAAGCTCTTGGGGTTCAGGGTCATCCGTTGGTCTCCTCGTCGTCGGGGGGCGTCTTCCGGCGCCGTTCTCGGGTGATCGTGGCAGACCGCGCCGGCCGCGCCAGCCGTGCCCGCGCAGGCGCCGTCCCTCGTGCCGCGGGGGCCGCCGCCGCCCGCTCCGTGTCCCGCAGCTTCGAGAGGAGCCGCGTCAACGTCGTCAGCTCCGCCGGCGCGAGCGCCGCGAACACCTTGGCGATCCGCGCCGCGTGCCGCCGCTCCGCGTCCCGGAACGCCCGCTGCCCCTTCGCGGTCAGGTGCACCCGCCACGCCCGCCTGTCGTTCGGATCCGCCCGCCGCTCCACCAGCCCATCGCGCGCCGCCCGGTCCACGAGGCCCGTCAGGTTCCCCGCGGTCACCAGCATCGTCCGCGACAGCGCCGCGAGCGTCTGCCCATCCGTGCGCGTCAGGTTCGCCAGCAGGTCGAACCGCGGCATGGTCATCTCGTGCTCGAGATCCAGCCGGATCGCCGCGAGCGCCCGCTTGTGCACCGCCAGGATCCGCACCCATGCCCGGATCGAGGCCTGCTCCCGCAGCGTGTCCTCCGCCTTCGCCGGCGGCGAGACCGGCCTGCGCGCCGGCGCGCCCCGCCTCATGCGCTCGGCCCCTCGTCCCCCAGCGCGGCCACCGCCTCGATCTCCACCACCGCCTCGCGCTCCACGAGCCCCGCCACCCCCACCAGCGCCATCGCCGGGAAGTGCTTCCCGAAGCGGCTCTTCCACGCCGCCCCCACCTCGCGCAGCGACCCCCGGTAAGCATCGAGATCGGTCACGTACACCGTCATTCGCGCCACGTCCTCGGGCTTCCCGCCCGCCGCGCGCACCACCGCGAGCACATTGTCGAGCGCCTGCGCGAACTGCCCCGCCATGTCCCTGGCTGCGAACACCCCCTCCGCGTTCCAGCCCACCTGGCCCGAGACATGGAGCGTCCTGCCCCGCGTCACCACCCCGTTCGCGTACCCCTTCGGCCGCGCCCACCCCTCGGGTTGCACGAACGTCAGTCGCTCACTCATGACATCACCTGTCCCCCGTCCACCGGGATCGCCTGACCATGGATGCTGCGCGCCTCGTGCGTGCACAGCATCGCCACCACCGCCGCCACCTCGTCGGGCTCCACCATCCGCCGCTGCGGCGACATCGAGGTCAGCGCCTTGCGCGCCTCCTCCAGCGACCGCCCCGTCTTCGCCTGGATCCGCGCCACCGCCTCCCGTGACATCTGCGTCTCCACCCACCCCGGGCACACGCAGTTGATGGTCACCGGAGACCGCGCGATCTCCAGCGCCATGGCCCGGCTCATCCCCACGATCGCGTGCTTCGAGGCGCAGTACCCGCTCGAGTACGCGTACCCCGTGAGCCCGGCGTTCGACGCCACGTTCACCACCCGCCCGAACCCCCGCTCCATCATCGCCGGCACCAGCGCCTTGCACAGCGCGAACGCCCCCGTCACGTTCACCGCGAACATCCGGTCCCACGCCTCGTCCGTCGTCTCGAAGAACGGCGCGCTCTCCGCCACCCCGGCGTTGTTCACCAGGATGTCCACGTGCTCCACGAGCTCCCGCAGCCGCGGCAGCGCCGCCGCCACCTCCGCCCGGTCTCCCACGTCCAGCCGCAGCGCGATCCCGCCGATCGCCTCGCTCACCGCCGCGATCTCCGGCTCCGTGCGTCCGGCCACGACCACGCGCGCCCCGTCCTGCGCCAGCCGCTCCGCGACCGCCCGCCCGATCCCGCGGCCCCCGCCAGTCACCAGCGCGACCTTGCCCTGCAGCGACATGCAGCGGCTCTAAATCATTGATATGTAAAGCTCAAGGGGGAAACGAGAGCGCGTCCGGCCCCCATCCTCGCGCGTCATCGCGTCAACGCCGCGCTTCAACGCCGCGCTTCAACGCCGCGCTTCAACGCCGCGCTTCAGCCGCGGTGCGTCATCCGCCAGCGCTCGCTCCACGGCCAGCGCATCACACCCCGGGCGCCGAACAGCCTGTCCCGACGGAATGACCACGCACCGCACCCGAGATCCGGCCGCACCAATGGTTGCCTGCGCCCTCCTCGGAGGCGCATCATGGCGCCCATGCGATTGCCGCGCGCCGTCTCCCTTATCGCTATCGCCTCCTGCGTCGCCGCCCTCGGTTGTGGCGACGGCGAACCCGAGCACCGCGCCCTGTGGATCGCGCCCGACACCCTCTCAGCGCTGGAGGGCGAGCATTTCTTCGACGCCCCCTGGCCCAGCGATCTCCGCCTCGAACACGGCGCGCCCCGCCTCGACGGCTACGTCAACCCGCGCGGCCAGCCCATCCTCACCGAGTACATCGGCGCCATGCGCGGCACCCTCGACGGCTTCTCGCCCGTCGCCGCGGGCTACCTCCGCTTCGACGGCCCCATCGACCCCGCGACCCTCCCTGCGGACCCCGCCGCCGCGCAGGCCGCCACCTCCTCCGTCCAGCTCCTCGACATCGACCCTGCCTCTCCCGAGCACGGCCAGCGCCGCCCCATCGCGCTCCACTGGCGCGAAGGCGGCGGCGTCTACTGGCAGCCCGACACCCTCGCCTTCATGCCGACGCTCGGCGCTCCCCTGCGCCCGCGCACCCGCTACGCCCTCGTGGTCACCGACGATCTCCGCGCCGCGGGCGGCGGCACCCTCGGCGCCAGCGACGACCTCCGCCAGGTCCTCGGCCTCGACCCCACCGCCGAGGGCGACACCGGCCGCATCTCCCGCGCCCGCGACGCCCTCGATCCTGCCCTCTCCGCGATCGAGGCCGCCGGCATCTCCCGCGACCACCTCGTCCACCTCACCGTCTTCACCACCAGCGACCCCACCGCCGAGATGTTCGCCCTGCGCGACCACCTGGTCGCCAGCGTCCCCGCCCCGCGCTTCCGCCCCTCCTCGTGGCGCCGCATCGAGCCCGTCGTCGACCCCGAGGCCCCTCCCCCCGCGCCCACTTCCACCGAGTACATCGGTCAGTACGGCCCGTCGCCCAACTACCAGTTCGGCAAGTCCCCCTTCACCACCTACGGCGACGGCGGCGACTTCCGCTACGAGAACGGCGAGCCCCGCGTCGAAGGCCTCTACGACTTCCGCTTCTCCCTCACCGTCCCCCTCGAAGCCGACTGCCCCATGCCCGACGCCGGCTACCCCATCGTCCTCTACGCCCACGGCACCGGCGGCAGCTACCGCTCCTACGTGCACGATGGCACTGCCCGCACCCTCGCCGCCCAGTGCCTCGCCACCATGGGCGTCGACCAGATCTTCCACGGCACCCGCTGGGGCGCGCCCGACGACGACAGCACCACCGCCATCCTCTTCTTCAACTTCATGAACATCACCGCCGCCCGCACCAACACCCGTCAGTCGGCCCTTGACGAGGTCCAGCGCGCGCGCCTCTTCTCCGAGGCGGCGGCCGTAATCCCCGCTTCCGTGTCCATCAGCGGCAAGGAGATCCTCTTCGACAAGACCCGCGTGATGTTCTTCGGCCACTCCCAGGGCGGCCTGAACGGCCCCCTCTTCCTCGCGGCCGACAACGCCGTGCGCGGCGCCGTCCTCTCCGGCTCCTCCGCCCAGATGGCCATCACCCTCCTCGAAAAGACTGAGCCGTCCCCGAGCGTCGCCACGGCCGTCAAGACCATCTTCCTCGGCCTCACCGGCGACGACGGCGCCGAGCTGAACGAGTTCCACCCCGCCATCTCCCTCGCCCAGAGCATCGTCGACGTCGTCGATCCCGTGCACTACGCCGCGTCCATCGTGCGCGAGCCGCGCCCCGGCTTCGCCCCCAAGAGCATCTACATGACCGAGGGCGTGAACCCCGACGGCATCGGCGACAGCTACGCCCCGCCCCGCGGCATCGAGGTCCACGCCATCGCCATGGGCCTCCCCCTCCAGGCCCCTGGCCAGTACCCCCCGCCCGACGCCCGCTGGGCAGGCCCGGCCCCCGTCACCATCCCCGCCGATGGCCTCGCCGGCAACCTCGCGGACCGCGCCGCCTCCGGCGTCCTCGCCCAGTGGCCGGTCCCGGCCGACAGCGACGGCCACTTCGTGATCTTCCGCGTCCCCGAGGCCCGCCAGCAGGCCACGACCTTCCTCCGCAACCTCGCCAGCGATCCGGTCGGCCGCGTCCCTGCACCCTGAGCGCGGGCGCCGTGTACGCCGCCGTGTACCCTGGCGCCCCCGCCCCGTGAGCGCCGTGTACCCTGGCGCCCCCGCCCCGTGAGCGCCGTGTACCCTGACGCCCCCGCCCCGTGAGCGCCGTGTACCCTGACGCCACCGCCCCGTGACCGACCTCCCCCACCTCTCCGACCTCTCGCCCCGCGTCGCCGCCCTCCTCGCCCACCCTTCCATCACCGAGCGCCGCCCCCCCGCCGCGGACCCGTGGCCCTGCACCGGCCCCGAGCCTCCCGACCTCGCTGCCCTCTACGCCGCCACCGACGGCCTCGTCCTCGCCGACGGCACCACCTTCCTCCGCCGCGGCGAGCTGGCCCGCGCCACCGACTGGCTCAAGCACGACAGCTCCCTCGACTGGCCCGACGACCTCGTGGTCCTCGGCGAGCAGCACGAGCTGGTCCTCGTCCTCGACCTCGACCTCACTGCCTCCCGCGCCGGCGGCGGCATCCTCGAAGCCCCCCACGACGGCCTCGCCACCTTCCAGCGCATCGCCCGCACCGCCCTCGGCTACCTCGAACAGCGCACAGGCCTCCTCCCCGGCGACCCGGCCCCCGAGCAGCGCCTCGCCGACGCCATCACCGCCGGTGACATCCCCGCCCTCCGCCAGGCCCTCGCCGAGCCCCTCTACCCGGGCACCGACCGCCAGACCGCCCTCGCCGAGCTGACCCTCGGCCGCCTCCTCGCCGCCATGGGCGACGAGACTGCCGCCACCGAAGCCTTCGAGCGCTCCATCGCCGCCCGCGCCCGCGCCGCCCCCCGCGGCGCCGCTGCCATCGAGCGCGCCGCCGCCCTCCGCGCCTGCGCCGCCGCCGCCCGCCAAGCCGGCGCCGAATCCCTCGCCGCCCGCTTCGCCGCCCGCCGCTGAAGAGCTGGCCGGCAACGCTGCTGCGCAGGAGTGCCCCGCGCGGGCGTGCCGTACGTGTGGATCGTCGAGCCTGTGGCGCGCACCCTGGAGGTCTACCGCCGGGGGCTCGACGAGCGCTGGCTGGTCATCGGCCTGCACGAGGGGACCGAAAAGGTCCGCGCCGAGCCCTTCGACGCCCTCGAGATCGACCTCGCGCTCCTCTGGAAAGCGCCGGTGCCGCCCGCGTCGCCCGCGCGCCCCGAGCCCTCGGCCTGAACCCGCGCAGCCTCACCCTGCCGGGGTGGGCTCAATCGTCGTCGACGTCGAGCGGGTCGCCCTCGTTGCCGATGCCGAGCATCTGCAGCACCTGCTGCACCTCCTGCTTGGCTTCCACCTCGGGGTTGGTGTCGAGGAACCCCTGCAAATGCTTCCGCGCCAGGAACCGCTGCCCGCGCGCCGCGTGGGCCATGCCGAGCGCGTAGAGCGCGTCGGGATCGTCGGGGAAGCGCCGCCGCGCCTCCTGCGCCTGGCCCAGGGCGCCTTGGGTGTCGCCGAGGCGGCGCAGCGCGTGGGAGAGCGACACCCGGGCGCCCAGGTAGTTCGGGGAGAGATGCACCGCGGCCCGGTAGGCGTCGCGCGCGGGCTCCACCTGGTCGAGCTCCCACATCGCCTGTCCCACGAAGAAGTAGGCGTAGGGGTTACCGGCGTCCTTCTGGATCACGTCGCGCAGGTTGGACAGGGCATCCTGGTAGCGGTGCTCCTGCAGAAGCTCGGCGGCTTCCTCGACGGCGTCCCAGTGGGCCGCGTCCCTGGTGGGGGTGGTCATCGCTCGTGACGCCATGGCGCGCAGTCTAGTACGACGTCCCGGTGCGGTGGTGGTGGTTTCGGCTGACGGCGGTGCTGCCTGTGCTGGCAGGGGCGGTGGCGTTCTACGCGCCCGCCCTGCGGCGCACGGGCGGGGTGTGGCCTGCGCCGCTCGACGACGTCTACATCCACTTCGCGTTCGCGCGCTCGGCCGCGCTCGGGCACTTCTCCACGTGGATCCCGGGCAACGGGTACTCGTCGGGAGGGACCAGCCTCGTCTATCCCCTGGTCCTCGCTCCGGGCTGGCTCGTCGGCTTCCGGGGGGCCTGGCTCGGGCTCTTTGCGGCGCTCGTCGCCTGCGTCTGCCTCGTCGATCTCATCGGCTCGGCCCGCGCGCTCCTCGATCCGGGCGCTGGACCTTCGCCGCGCCTCGACCTCGGGCCGCGGCCAGCGGCGGGAGCGTGGAGTGCCCGGTGGATCGCGTGGATCGCGTGGAGTGCGCCGCTCGTGCTCCTCGCCGTGCCCCTGCTCGACTGGAGCTTCTTCTCGGGCATGGAGATCGCGCTCCTCGGCGTCATCCTCGGTCGTGCCCTCGTCGCCGTCCGCCGCTGCGAGCATGCCGCGCCTGCGGACCGGCCCCGCGCCCAGCTCCGCGCGGGCCTCTGGGCGGCGCTCCTCGTCGCCACCCGACCCGAGCTTGCGGTCCTCTCGGGCGCGCTCGCCCTCGGCGTCGCGCATGCGGCAGGCGCCGCGAATCCTTACAAGGCCCTCGCCCGCGCGGCGGTACCGACGGCGGCCCTCGTCCTCGCCCAGGCGGCGCTCAACCGCGCCCTCACCGGCGAGTGGGGCGCGGCGGGCGCCGTCCGCAAGCTGATCACCTCCAACCCCTACCTCACGCCCCTCGACGCCGCGCTCGAGGTCGCGCGCAACCTCCTCGCCTTGCGCGTCCAGGCTTTGGAGAGCGCCCTCGGTGGACCGCGCGTCGCCTGGATCCTGCCTCTCCTCGGCCTCTGCGCGGCCCTCGATCGCCGCTCGCGCCGCCTCGGCCTCGCCCTCCTCGTCGGCGCGTATGGCGCGCTGCTCCTCGCCTGCCTCAACGCCACGGCGCGCTTCCAGAACCTCCGTTACGCGGCGCCCACCCTCCTCATGCTCCTCCTCGCGGCGCTCCTCGGCGCCGTCGCGCTGGCGCGGCGTGGCCGGGCGGCGTCGCTCGTGGCGGCTGCGCTCCTCGGGGTCGCGAGCCTCGCGCCTTCGGTGTGGTTCGGGCGCCAGATCGACCATTTCGCGCGCGCGTCTGCCAACATCGTGGGGCAGCAGGTGGAGGTCGCGCGCCGCCTCGATGCCCGCGTCCCTCGCCCGCGGCGCGTCTTCCTCAACGACGCGGGCGCCATCCCGTACCTCTCGGGCTTGCCGGCCCTCGATGGCCTCGGCCTCGGCGGCTACCGCGGCATGCCCTTCGCGCGCGCCTCGGTGCACGGCGTCCCGGCGGTCGTCGAGCTGATCGAGCGCCTCGACCCGGCCGAGCGGCCCGACGTCATGGCGCTCTACCCTGGCTGGTGGGGAGGCCTGGTCGAGGACTTCGGCCGCCGCGTCGACGCCGTGACCATCGAGGACAACGTGATCTGCGGCGCTGCCGAGAAGGTGATCTACGAGGCCGACTGGAGCGCGCTCGGGGCGGCGCCCTCCAGTCCGGGGAGCGCGCGCGGCGCTGCGGGTGCGCCTGGGCCTCGGGTGATCGACGAGATCGACGTGGGCGACCTGATCTCGGAGAAGGAGCACGGCTACGCGATCCCGGCGCCGCGCGGCGGCTGGAGCATCGGCGCGGTGCTGGAGGGGGCGCCGGAGGCGTCGGGTGGGCGGCGGTTCGATGCGGGCCGCGTGGTGCCGGAGGGGCGGGAAGAGTCCTTCGTCGTCGCGGGAGGCGCCTCGAGCGGACCGGCCCGGCTCCTGCTGCGCACCGACGGAGGTGGCCCCGTCGCGATCGAGGTGCTCGTGGGCGGGAAGCCACCCGGAGAGGGCGCGGGCCGCGGCGGAGACGCGGGCGCTCTGGAGGCTCACCGCGTCGAGGTGGCGCCGCGCCCCGAGGGGCGCTGGCACGCGGTCGAGGTCTCGCTGCAGGACGTCGGGAGAGGCGATCGGGTGCGGATCCGCGCGGTGCGTGGCGCGTGGCGCAGCTTTCACGCCTGGCTCCTGCGCTGACTGCCGGGAGGGCGGGGGTCGATGCTCCCGGAGCGCCCCCGGGCTAGAGCTTGTACTCCGAGAACTTCAGCGGCACCTGGACCGCCTGCCGCCCGTCGATGTAGCCCCGCTCGGCGCCGACAGCAGCCCGGAACGTGCCCTGCGCGGCCTCCGAGAAGGTGACCTCGGCCGTCGCGACGCAGCTCGTCCCGTTCCACGTCCCCATCGCCTGGTCCGAGAGCGCCGTCCCGTTGCTCGTCCACACGTAAACCTGCACCTTGCCGACGCTGCAGGTCGCCGCGGAGAGGTAGTTCCCGGGCAGGGAAGCGGAGACCCGGTAGGTACCGGCCGTCGAGGCGAAGCGCTCGATCACGAAGTGCGACGGGCACAGGGGCGCCTGCCCGTAGCTCGGATTGACCTGCACGTTGTAGAGGTCCACCGACGTGGTGACGTCCGGCGTGCTGCCCGTACCACAGGCGACGAGCGCGTCAGCGGCTTCCCCCACCTCTTCCTCCTCTCCTTCTTCGACGAGGAGGTCCTCTTCCGTGTCCTCCGGGGCTTCGGCGATGCATCCGGTGAGCGTGGAGAGGAGGACGAGCATGCCACCGAGGCATCGGGTGATCTTGTTCATGATGTTCCCTCGCAGGTTGTTGCCTTCATCGAGGGGCATGGACGGGCGCGCCGCCGCGCGAGCGCGCAGCGGCCCATCCTGTGTCCCTCACGCTGCGCAGCGACCGTGCCTTCTTCAGGGGCCTCACTGTGCAGCGTTCGGAGCACGCTAGAGCAACGCGCGTGCCGCTGCCGTCGGTGGGCTCCAGAGCAAGCAAGCGCCGTCCTTCCAGGCGGAAGCGCGCCGTGGCGCGGGTTCACGCAGGGCGAGCGTGACACGGTGCGCGCGGGACGGTGAGACACCTGTCACGGGACACTCAGCGCGCTACGTGCCCGTCGCGCCCTCGGGGGCATGCTCGGGGGCCCGCTTGAGGGCCCGCCACTCCAGGAAGAAGCCCACGGCCACGAGCGTGAGGAACACGATCTCGATGGTGAGCTGGTTCATGGGCACCACCCCGCCGATGTACGGCGTGCGGCCGGCGAACTCGGGATCGGTGAGGGCGGTGCCGGGGAAGAGCAGCGAGCCTGCCTGGGTCAGCCAGTAGATGGACGCGAGGATCGTCCCCATGATCTTCTACCTACCCGATCTGCGCGCGCGTGCATGATCGCTGCGGTAGTCCCGGACATGGGAGGGTTCCTGCCGCTCTGGGCCTGATCGCCTGTTGATCCGGGGAACGGGCGAAATTCCCTGCAGCGTGTGTCACGATGGACGCGCGATGAGCACCGGATCTCCCGCGCGGCCTTCCTGCAGCCTCTCCTCTGCGCAGCTCGCCCAGCGTCGTCAGGCGCTGATCCCCGGGCTTCTCGAACGCGCGGAGCAGGTCACCGATCTGGACGAGGGGCTGCGCCTTCACTTCAAGCACCGACCTGGCCTGCTCGCCGAGCTGGCAGCCGTCATCGAGCAAGAGCAGGTCTGCTGTAGCTTCCTCCGCTTCCAGCTCTCCATCGAGCCCGGCGCAGGCCCTGTAGACGTCGAGATCACCGGACCCGCAGGGACGCGGGAGATGCTCCGGTCGCTGTGAGCTCGCCGCGTCTTCCCGACCCTCACGTTCCGCGGGCTCTTCTCCGGCCAACAGCTACGGCTTCATGGATGGCGTCGTCGACAAAGCCTATGTCCGCATCGTCGCGCCCCCCATGCTGATGCCCGAGCATGTCCCCGCGACGCACGCCTGCCGCGCGTTGAGGGCCGTGCTCCGCGTGGCCGCCGCGCATCCGGAGGCGGTGCGCGATCGGTTCTGCCCAGGCCTCGCCACGCTGGTGGGCGGCGTCCCACCGGAGGACGCAGCCCGGGAGATGGCGCAAGCCTATGGCGGCTTCCGGGGCCGACCTTCACCTCCGGCGCCTCGCTGAGCGGCTGCAAGCTGACGCCACTGCAGGCTGGCGCTACTGCAGGCTGACGGAGAGGCCGCCGCCGCCAGGGTAGGCGGTGGGCAGGAGGCTCAGGTGCATCCCGCGCAGGGCGCCGCTCTCCACGGGAAACACCGTGTTCCGGTGGAGGACGGGCACGAGCAGGCCGAGGGAGGCGCCGACGCCGGCGCCGGCGATCACGTCGGTCCAGAAGTGCTTCCCGGCGGCGACGCGGAGCGCGGCGGTGGTCGCGGCGATGCCCTCGGTGACGATCCAGACCGGTACCACCAGGGGGGAGTGCGGGTGGCGCTTCATGAACAGGTAGCTGTAGGCGGTGGCCATCGCGAACGAGGTGGAGCTGTGGCCGGAGTAGAACGAGAGGGCGGCGTCGGGATGGAGGCGCTCTTCCTCGGCGTATCCCGCGTCGTACACGAGGGGGCGGGGGCGGCTCACCGCGAACTTCACCACGTTGTTGATGGCGAAGTTCACGACGAGGACCTCGGTGAGGACCGTGGCGTCCTTGAGCCACCCGAGGCCGCGCTGGCCGGAGATCAGGACGTCGACGGTGTCGAGGACGAAGGGGAGGGCGATGCTGGTGCTCACGAAGCCGTCGGAGAGGCGACGCGCCACCACGGAGCGGTTGCCGACGACGGTGCGGTCGAGGGCGTTCAGGTTCGCCCTGTCGCACGAGAGGCCGCAGTAGGGCGGAGACAGCTCGCCCTTGAAGAGTTCGGGGGTGAGCCCGGCGAGCCCGCTCGCGGCGATGAGGGGGAGGTCGACCTCCCAGCGCACGTGGAAGGGGCTGCCATCGGCCGGATCGGCGTGGGCGAACCGCGCCGGGAGGAGCCACACCGCGAGGAGAAGCAAGAGAGAGTGGCGCACGGAGCGATGATAGCCTCGACCGGGGGCCGTCGCGGAGGTGACCCCGGAGGGAGCAGGCATGACGGGTGATGCGATCCGGTTCTACGGCGTCGATGGGCCTCACGGGGACTTCTCGAACTTCGCGGCCCATCCCATTGAACTCCAGGGGAAGCGCTGGCCCACGAGCGAGCATTACTTCCAGGCGCAGAAGTTCTTCGACCCGGAGGAGCAGGAGAAGATCCGCGTCGTGAGCTCGCCGATGATCGCGGCGCGGATGGGGCGCGATCGGAAGAAGCCCCTGCGCGCCGACTGGGAGGAGGTCAAGTGTCAGGTGATGCGCGAGGCGCTGGAGGCGAAGTTCGGGCAGCACCCCGACCTCGCGCAGCTCCTCCTGTCGACAGGGGACGCAAAGCTCGTGGAGCACACGGAGAACGACGCCTACTGGGGCGACGGCGGCGACGGCTCCGGGAAGAACATGCTGGGGATCCTGCTGATGGAGCTGCGCGCGTCGCTGCGGGAGCGAGAGGGACGCTGACGCCGTCGCGCAGGGGGTCAGAGAGGGGCTGATCTCGGCGCGCGTGAAGGTGTGGGGACTTACTTCGGCGGGCTCGCGGGTATCTTGCAGGGGTCAGTGCACTGACCCCCGCAAGCTCGCAGGTATCTCGCAGGGGTCAGTGCACTGACCCGTGCAAGCTCGCAACTAGGGCGCGCCCTGAATGCACTGACCCCTGCAAGCTCGCAGGTATCTCGCAGGGGTCAGTGCACTGACCCGTGCAAGCTCGCAACTAGGGCGCGCCCTGAATGCACTGACCCGTGCAAGCTCGCGGGTATCTCGCAGGGGTCGAGGCACTGACCGGTGCGCATTCGCGAGGAGGGCACGCGGGTCGCGAAGGTGACGTGCGCGCCGGTGCAGGTGGTGGCGACGGTGGGGACGTGGGTGGTGATGCCACGCGTGATCGTATCGCGCATGACGAGAGAGCTTCATCGCCTGCGTGAGCGTGTCGGTACGTGCGCTCGGTGCTTGCAGCGACAGTGGCAGTCTCATCTATTTGATGGTGTCACACGGGCCTCCGGGAGACCCCCGAGGATGCAAGGCCACGTTGCAGTAGGAGAATGAAACATGAAGAAGGTCTCGAGCCTCTCGCTGTCGTCACTGCTGTCCGTTGCAACGCTGATGTGGAGTGCCACGAGCGCAGCGGCGCCGGTCACGCCGGATGACCACCTGCCGCTCATGTACGACCTGGTCCTGGACCTCTGGGGCGCAGAGCCCGCGGAGGAGCGCAACATCTGGGCGAGCCCGAGCGAGTCCTGTCAGATCACCTGGCCGGGCGGGAACAACCCTTCGTCAGCGCGGACGAAGGGGGCCTGTTTCCTGACGCTGGGGCTGGTGCGCGGGCACGGGCTGCCCCCCTCGATCGGGATGTCGTGGTGGGGTTCGACCAGCCCCAGCTCGACGGTGTACTACGACGCGATCGAGGAGGAGAACCGGTTCTACCGCATCGACGGCGCACTGGAGACCTTGCCGGGCGACATCCTCGCGGTGAAGTACGGGGGCGATGGGCAGACGGTGCAGAGCTACCTGATGGTGGTGAGCCAGATCGAGTTCTTCACCACGACGCCGACGGGGCTCGATCGCTACATCCTGGAGATCGTCGACTCGACGCGCACCGTGCACGGCATGCAGGACACGCGGTGGCAAGGCGATCCGAGCACCATCAACGGGCACGTGCAGGGGGTCGGCGCAGGGCTGATCTTCCTCGACGCGGATCCGGTCACGGGAGAGGTCGTGGCGCACACCTGGAGCAACCAGGGGTCGATGGCCTCGTCGTACTACCCGAACCACTCGGGGCCTGGCGGGCGTCCGATCGTCATCGGCCGCTTCGCTCGCAACAAGCTGCCCGGGTACTGAGCAAGGCGGCGGCGGAGGGAGGCCGGCGCAGGGGGCGTCGGCCAGGCGCGAGGGGGTGCGCGCAGACGTCTCGGCAGGCGCGGGCGCCCGCGAGCCCGCGCGCCCGCGAGCCCGCGCGCCCACGTCAGGGATCACTCGACGGTGCTGCAGCGGCCGGAGATGGCGGCCGAGGTGTTGTTGTCGGTGCGGCACTCGGTCCAGAGGGGGTGCGGAGGGGAGCCGTCGTCGACGATGGCGTAGACCGTGCCGCTCTGGATGGCGGGGTCGACGCCGGGGAGGACGACGACCTCGGCCTCGGCAGGGTAGAGGGCGCGGGTGGTGACGCCGCTGCCGAGTGGGGTGCCGGAGCCAGGGGCGCCGGCGTAGAAGCCGACGGTGACGCCGGCCGGGAGCGGGGCCTCGCCGATGTTGCGCACGGTGGCGGCGAGGGCATAGGCGCCCGTGCACTGGGGGGCGATGGAGACCACGGCGTCGGGGGCCGCGAACTCGCTGCCGGGCTGCTTGTTCTGGCGGAAGTTGTTGAGGCCCGGGGTGAGGTAGTTCTGGGCCTCGAGCTGGGGGATGGAGCCGTCCTCGGCGACGTTGGTGATGTGGTAGGCGTGCTCGTTCCAGACGCGGCGGGTGCGGACCCAGGCGCCCGCGGGGTCGCCGAAGACGCGGACGCCGGACTGGCCGTTGGCGACGCCGTCGTTGCACTGGATGCCGGCGCTGTTCGAGCCGTAGGCGTTGGAGATGACGACGATGTCGGCGTGGCCGTCGTTGTCGACGTCGGCGATGACGGGGTTCTCGATGAGGGTGGCGGTGGTGTTGCAGGTCTGGAAGAGGACGTCGCCCGTGGGGCCGTCGTAGATGCGCATGCGCTGCTGGTCGCTGTAGACGACCTCGGCGCGGCCATCGCCGTTGAAGTCGAAGACGGTGCTGCCGGTGGAGGCCGAGGAGCAGTCGACGGTGGGCTTGATCCAGATGAGGGTGTCAGGGCCCAGGACGGCAGGGTCGGTGAGCTCGCGGCCGTCGAAGACGACGTAGCCGACGCCGCCAGCCATGGCGACGTCGGGGAAGCCGTCGCCGTTGAAGTCGGCGATGGTGGGGGGGCCTCCGCCGTGGGTGTTGCCCCAGCTCCCGGCAGCGCAGGCGGAGGGGGGGATGGGGCCGTTGATGTCGACGGGATCGCGGACGATGCGGAAGCCTCCAGGCGCGCCGGCGTCGGCCTGCCAGACGTGGAGGGTGTGGTTCGGGTTGTCGACGACGACGACCTCGGGGGTGCCGTCGCCGTCGAGGTCTCCGACGGCAGGCCAGGGGCTCTTCCAGTCGGAGGTGCCGTAGAAGAAGCTCTGGTTGGAGACGGCGGTGTCGATGAAGAGGGTGCCGTCGGCGTGGAAGGCCTGGCTGGCGGTGACGACGTCGAGCTGGCCGTCGAGGTCGATGTCGCTGACGACGAAGGAGGTGGCGAGGGGGGCGGAGAAGGAGGCTTCGAGGGCGCCCGTCGCGCCGTCGAGGATGCCGCCCTCGACGATGACCTCGACGGTGCCGTCGGCGTCGAGGTCGGCGATGGAGGGCATGAAGCAGGGCATGGCGGCGCTGGTCCAGAGCGGGGTGCCGTCGCCGCGGAAGGCGCGGGCGGTGCCGTCGCTGCCGCAGGCGACGACCTCGTTGCCAGGGAGGCCGTCGATGTTGCCGGCAGCGATGTGCTTGGTGGCGTTGACGATGCCGGGCGTCGCCCACTTCTCGACGAGGACGCCCTCGACGACGCTGATGGCGTGGAGGACGCCCGCGCCCGTGTAAGCGCCGTTCGCGAAGGTGGAGAAGACGATCTCGGGGATGTCGCGCTCGGTGATCTTGCCGTCGCAGTCGTCGTCGTCGAGCTGGATGACGATGGGCGACATCATGACGTCGGTCGCGAAAGGCGCGGTGGTCTGGCCTCCCCAGGCGTACTTGAGGGTGGCCTCGAAGGTGGTGTTGGCAGGGACGACCTGGCAGGCAGCGACGCAGGTGAGGTTGTCGGGATCGGGATCCTGGCCGTTCGGGCAGAGGGGAGGGCGAGGGAGGCAGCGGCCCGTGAGGGTGGCGACGCCTCCGGTGCACGCGCCGCCCATGCCGCCCGCGCCGCCCGTTCCATTGGAGCCGCCCATTCCACCAGCGCCGCCCGCGCCGTCGTCGCCGAGGGAGAAGTCGCAGTAGTGGTCGTCGGGGCACTCGCTGGAGTCGGTGCACTCGGCGCCCGGGGTCTGGCACTGCTGGAAGGAGCAGAGCTGGCCGTCGCTGCAGCAGGCGTCGCCGCAGGCGAGGTCGGCGTCGCAGCAGGCGCCGTTGACGCAGACGCCGCCGTCGCAGGCAGTGTCGCTGTTGCAGGCGCCGGCGTCGAAGAGGCCGGTGCTGGTCGAGCCGCCGCCGCCCGCGCCGCCCGCGCCTCCCGCAGCGCCCGAGCCCGTGGAGGAGGGGTTCGTGCCCTCGCTGCCACACTCACAGGCCGGGATGAGGGCGAGGGGGACGAGGAGGAGGGAGAGGAGGGAGCGTCGCATGCTGGAAGCCATGGTGGCGGTGCGGTGCGGCGGAGGGAAGCGGGTTCCACGGGAGGGGAGCGAAAGAGGCGTGACGCGCTGTGCAGATCGCGGGGGTGGGGCGTGGTATGGGGGGCGGATGCGTCGTCGGCTCTCCACGCAGGCCCTCGCGACGGCTGGCCAGGAGGTGGCGGCGTTCGCGAGGCACGCGCTCTTGATGCGGCACGACGCGGCGCGGGCGGTGCTGCCGGAGGGGGTGTGCGACGGGGACGACGTGGTGGTGCTGCTGCACGGGATGTTCGCGACCGCCGGTGTGGTGCGGCCGCTGCGCGCGGCGATCGGGCGGATGGCGCGGCGGGCGGTGACAGTGCACACGGCGGCGGTGTCGTATCCGTCGACGTCGGGGCTGGGGCCGGCCGTGGAGCGGCTGGAGGCGGCGGTGAGGGCGCTGCCCGGTGGGGCGCGGCTGCACCTGTGCGGGCACAGCATGGGGGGCGTGGTGTGCCGGCTGTACGCGCTGGAGTCGGGGGACGCGCGGGTGGTGCAGACGATCTCGCTGGGGACGCCGTTCGGGGGGGTGCCAGGGGCACAGCTCCTGGGGTTCGCCGGGGGGAGGGAGCTTTCGCCCACGAGCGAGGTGCTGCGGCGGGTGCGGCTGGGGATGGGCGCGGAGGGGCGGGAGGTGCCGCACCTGTCGATCGTGGCGGGGGCCGATTCCGTGGTGCGGGCGCCGCTCGCGCACGCGTTGCCAGGAGGCGACGTGAAGGTGATGGAGGGGCGGGGGCACAGCGCGCTTCTGTTCGACGACGAGGTGGCAGGGGTGCTGGTGCGGCGGGTGCTGGAGCACGCTGGGCGGGGCGGCTGACGCGGGAAGGCTGATCCCCGCGCGGCTTCGTGCTACCTCGGCCGCGTGCGTTCGCCGTTTTCGTCGCTCCTGGCTGCTTCGTGCGCGCTCGCCGCGCTTGGATGGGCTGCGCCCGCGCGGGCTGACATCTCGTCGTGGTTGATGGTCGGAGGTGGGGCCGTCTCGTGGTCGCAAAGGGGGTCGGAGCGGGCGCTGAACGGGGTGCTGACGGGCGATATCGGGGTGGGGACGTCGCCGGATGGGCGGTTCATCGGCGGGGGGCTGGTGCGGATGACGACCACGTTCGAGGTGGGGTCGGAGTTCGCGCTGATGGCGCGGGGCGCGACGTGGGGGTATCAGGCCGGGGGGTTCGGGCTGGCGCTGGACGCAGGGGCGTACATGCGGCTGTGGGAAGGAGGGTCGGGCGGGTTCGCGGGGGCGGTGAACCTGGGGGCGCCGCTGGGGTTCACGCTGACCATCCTGGGGACGGTGGGGAGCAATGACGCGAACTCGATCGGGGCGGTGGCCGGGCTGGATCTGCTGCGGCTGACGCTGCACCGGCAGGCGTTCACGAACTGGTGGCCGAACCCGGCGCCGTCCCACGAGGAGCGCCGGGATGCGCGGGCGCCAGGGCGGCGGTACTGGTAGGAGCCGCGGGGGGCAGGGGGCAGGGGGCAG
>NZ_ASRX01000115.1 GCF_000601485.1 Chondromyces apiculatus DSM 436 | reverse complement strand
CTCCTCCTCCCCCGTGACCACCATCACCGCCCCCTCCATCACCGCCCGACCCGCCGTGGCCTCCACTTGCGGAGGTCATGCTCGTGCCTCCCGAAGCAGCGTCACCACCTCCACTGCAGTTCTTGCAGTCTCCGTAGTTGATCGGGAAGCATGCAGCTTCGAGAAGACCCAGTGTTGCCACCAATGCCGCGGAAGCTAGAGAGATCAAGCTGAAGCCATTACATCGCATAAGGTTCACTCCCGCTCTATTCATCATTCACCAATGACCCACGACCGAAAGCCCGCCTCCTCCAGGTGTAAGAACGGGGACGAGAACCGCAGCGCTGTCGGCGGGTTGCTTGCGCGGGGCCAAGAGGGCGTACGTCAGGGTCGCTATCCCTACGACTCCGCTTCCTACAAAACTCCATAGTGCGACGTTCTCACGCAGCTCCATTCGCGGTATTATCGAATTTGCTTTATCGCAGAAGACAAAGTCTCCATTGCCAGCGACGCACTTTTTCCACTGTTCAACAGGTTCATCTCCACCACCTGCTACCTCGTCCAGTTCATGCGCAGCCGCATTCGCCAGCACCGTGAAGACGATCCCGGATACCAGCCCCGCTCCGGTGGCTACCCCTCCGGCAATGAGAATGCGTGAATCTGGATCCCCGAAGATGGTCCCTGGCTCCTCCTTGAGGGTCTGCTTTCTGGGAACAGGTACTTGCGTATCCCTGCTCTTCTGCGCGCCGAAGGCCAGCCCGACTTGCCGGGACTCTCCCGCTTTCAGTTCCAGCGTCACGGACTCAGCGCGCTCGGTTCCCAGCCGCGCCTCCATCGTGTGAGGCCCAGGCATCACGTAGATCTCACGCGTCAGTGGCGACTGCCCGACGAGGAGGCCATCGACGAGTACCTCGGCGTCGGGGCGGTTCACCTTGATGATCAGTTTTGCGGCGTGCTTCTCGGCGTCCATCAGCATCTTCTGGACGAGGGCGCGATCGCTGGACGAGATCTCGGCCTTCGTGTTGCGCAGGAAGAAGGCGAATCGATCTGCAGCCTCGACGAAGCGGCTCGTCATGAGCGCAGCGCGACCAAGCTGGAGGGCCACCCGGGGGTGCTGGTCGACGCGCCAGGCTGCGCTGAAGGACTCGTAGGCCTTCTCCCAGTTCTCTTGCTTCGCGGCTTCGAGGCCGGTGTTGAAGAGCATCTCGAGGGCAGGCCGGGTGACGCTCGGCGATGGGGTGGTCTCCTGGGCGCTGGCGGAAGCCATCGTGAAGGTGGTGAGGGTGGCGGTCATCGCGGCCGCCAGCGCACGGGCGGCGAGCGAGGGTGGCGTCCATCTGCGGCGTGGTCGCAGGGGAGGCTTCGCAGACGATGGGGATGCAGAGTGGTCGCGGGTGCTGGCAGGAGGAGTTCCTGGGCGCGCGCATGCCACGTCAGCATCGCAGGGGTGGTTGCTCTCGTCGTTCACGGTAAGGCTCCAGGGCTGGAGGAAGTGCGCCGGTAATTCGCGGGCAGAGGGTGGTTACTGGCCTTTTTCGCAGCGCTGTTTCTCGATGAAGCTGAGCTTGCTGCAGTCCTTCTTCATGGAGGTTCCTGGCGTGTTCGACTTCTTTGGGGGCGAGGAGAGCGGCTGCGAGAACAAGGTCGACGGCGTTGCAGTCGTCGAGGGCTTGGCCGTCGCGCTGCCCGAGGGCTTGGCCGCCTCAGGCTTCGAGGTCTCCGCCGCGCGAGGCGTGGATCCGCTGGAAGCTGCGCTTGGTACTGGCGTCGGTTGTGGCTCGGGGGCCGCTGCCTGGACAGGGGTCGAGGGTGTCGGCGGAGGAGCAGGAAGCTCTGCTGCTCGGAAAGTCGGCGATGGGGCGTGATTCGCCTCTTCAGAGGCAGGGGTGAGATCGGGGCGGCTGTCCGCGTTGTTCATGGAGATCACGAACATCACGCCGGCCGCGACGGCCAGTCCCACGAGGATGCCCACGATGGCCGCGGCCTTGCGGTCACGTCGACGCCTCTCATCGAACATGGGGGCGCTCACGGTGCCCATCGGCGGGGCATGCGCAGGCAGTGAACCGCTGATGAGGGGCGTCGTCGTCGAGGTGGCGTTGCTCCCCGGCATGGCTTGCGACAGGGGCGCTGTCGGGTGCGCCGGCATGCCCACGGGTTCCGGTGCCTGCTGCCGCGGCAGGGGCGCCGTGTCTTGCATCACGGCCTTGTTCCGGAAGACCTGCGCTTCGTTGCCCTGGAGCTTGACGGTTCCGCCCTGCGCCCAGCCGTGCGCCTCGCCAGGGTCGGGCCTGGATGCCCTCGGTGCGTGTCCTGGGCCCTGCATCTCCGCGTAGGAAGGCTGCGGCTGGCGCGGCGGTGCCCCGGCGTGCGCTTGCGAGCCAGGGGCGGCTGACCAGGGGCCGCTCTCGTGGTGGGGGTCGATCGCGGGCAGGGAAGGGTTGGCGCTGGACCTGGGCCAGGACTCGCCGCTGCGGTGCTGCTGCTGGTTCCAGGCGCCAGGTGCGCCCTGGGCCGCCTGTGCCGCCACGCCTGGGTTGCCTCCTCCGGGGTATGCGCCTTGGCCCTGCGGCGCCGCCATACCGTGAGGGGATCCTGCGTGTTGCGCTGCGGCAGCTTGGCCAGCCGCGGCTTGTGCTGCGCGCTGCTGCTGTACCCGCTGCAAGGCTGCCTGGGCGACGCCCGCCTGGATGGGGATGGTCCTGGCGTCGTCCTCGTCGAGCGGCTCCAGATCTGCGCTGATCGACTCCAGGGGGCCTCCGTAGGTGGAAGGCAATGCCTGGGGCGCTGCTGCGGGGTACGGGCCAGAGCCGTAGGCTTGGTGCGGGCCTGAGCCCGCGCGCGGTGCGGCTTCGGGGCCGGTCACCGCGGGGTATGGGCCAGAGCCGTACGCCGGGTAGGCTCCCGAGCCCGCACGCGGCGCCGGTTCGTGGGCCGACATGGCAGGGTAGGGTCCGGAGCTGTACGCCGGGTACGATCCCGATCCGGGTCGGCCCGCCGCGCCGCCAGGGGCACCGGGCCCGCCGCTCACCGGGGCGCTCATCGGGGCGTAAGGGCCACTCTGGGGTGCTGCGCCAGCGCCGCCTTCCGTGTACCCCGAGGGCATCGGTGCCCGGGCGCTCGCGTAGCGCTCCAGCGTGGCGGCCACCTCGGAGGCGGAGGCGGGGCGCTCGGCGCGGTCGCGTCGCAGGCAGCGCTCCACCAGCGCCGCCATGCCGGGGTCGAGGCGGCGGACGAGGCGATCCAGCCTGGGGATCTCGCCAGTCAGGATCTTCACGCAGAGTTCCTGCGCGGTGCCCTCGAAGGGGCGCTGGCCGGCGAGCATCTCGAAGAGCACCACGCCGAGGGCCCACAGGTCGGCGCGGTGGTCGACGTCGCGCTGAGCCCTCATCTGCTCGGGGCTCATGTAGAGGGGGGAGCCGACGGTGCCGCCGACGGCGGTGTGCATGCCGTCGGAGACTGCGAGGTTCTTGGCGACGCCGAAGTCGAGGACCTTCACCACGATCTCGGAGTCCTCGCCAGGCTCGCGGTGGAGGAAGATGTTCGCAGGCTTGAGGTCGCGGTGCACGATGGGGACCTGGTGGGCGACGGCGAGCGCGCGGGCGATGTCGCGGCCGATGCGCGCAGCTTCAGGGACTTCGAGGCGGCGCTTGCGCACCAAGAGGTCCGCGAGGGTCTCGCCCGTGAGGAGCTGCATGACGAGGAAGGGGTCGCCCTTGTCGCTCTGCTCGATGTCGTAGACGTCGATGATGTTCTTGTGCCGCAAGGCGCCGAGGGCCTTCGCTTCGCGCTGGAGGCGGATGCGGAACTCGGGCTCGGGGCGGATGATGAGCTTCACGGCGACGTCGCGGGACGTGGCTTCGTTGACGGCAGCCCACACGGCGCCCATGGCGCCTTCGCCGAGCTGACGCTTGAGGCGGTACTTGCCCGCAAGCAGGGTGCCCGCCGTGGTCATCGCGCGCCCTCCCGGCCGGGAGAGGGTCGCCGGCTGCAAGGAGGAGGAAGAGGGACGCCAGAGATGCTCGTGGGGATGAAGGAGGGCGGCATCGTTGTCCTCACCAGGCGAAGGGGCCTCAGGCGGGTAGACGCACGATCTCCTCGCAAAGGGAAGCCACGCGAGACGCAACCCACGCCAGCTCGGCGGGGTGGTAACGGCGCTTCAGCGTGGTTCTCTGCAAGCGAGGCCATGCGCAACTCTCACACACCAGGTAGCCCGCCTACACGGAGCATGCCTGGAGGTCTCTATTCTACAGCAAGGCCGTAGTGCAGAGCACCGTATCTGAAGGGTACGGGAGATCCCGGGGGCAGAAGTTATGGCTGAGCTGTCGCTCGCCAGTACGTAAGCGTGAGGTCGATCACGTCGTGTAAAGCGGAACGAGGCAGAGGCCACGGGGGAAAAGACCGCGAGTCTGCACCGGAATGACCAGGCTGACGCGACGGAGTTCTGGAGAGGAGATGGTCGTCGATGTGCCAGCAGAGGCGAGGCGGGGGGGCGCGTCCCGCTTCTTGCTTCGAGGGGAGGCGTCCGGGGCAAGAGCCGCGGGAGGAGTGTGCATGGGAGACACGAGCGTCATGAAGGTGTGCGCGGAGACGTCGCCGCGCGGGGCCATGGGACAGAAGTACCTGGCGTCGGGCGTGAGGACGTCCATGCGCCTCTGGGAGAAGGAGCCTCCGGGCGAACAGAAAGCGCCGTCAGCGCGGGACTACGAGACAGTGGGCTACGTGATCGCGGGGAGGGCGGAGCTGCATCTGGAGGGGCAGATGGTCCTGCTGGAGCCCGGCGACTCGTGGATGGTGCCCCGCGGGGCCATGCACTCGTACCGGATCCTGGAGGACTTCACGGCCGTGGAAGCGACGAGTCCCCCAGCCGCAGCCCACGGGCGCGACGAGGGCACAGGCGCCGTCTCCAGCACCGCCCACAAAAATTAGTACTGCGTACGGCAATTCAGGGACCTGCGGTCCCTACGCTCCCGGTACTGCGTACCCTGGAGCAGGGACCTGCGGTCCCTACGCTCCCGGTGGTCGCTACCCCCGTTGCTTCGCGAGCGCGTCGAGCCGAGGCATCAAGGCGGGCTCGATGCAGTGAGCCTCAGCCGCCGCGCTCGCAGCGCTGACGCTCCAGCAGCTTGAGCTTGCTGCAGTTCTTCTTGGTGGTCGTCGTGGTCGGCGTGCGGGTCGTCGTCGCCGTCGCGGTGGGCCGCGGCGTGGCCGCCTGGGTGGTGGGCTGTGGCTTGGCAGTCTGCACAGGAACGGCTGGCGCGGCTTCCTTGGGTGCTGCGCCCGTCGGGGTCGGGGGGGTGTCCTGTGCTGCCGAGGGCGTCGGGGGCGGAGGCTCTGGCGGAGGCTCGGGTGGAGGGCCCGGGGGGACCGCCGCGGTGGTTCCAGGCAACGGGGTCTCCGGGAGGGCGGAGCCTGCCTCGGGGGTGCCCGATGCCGGGTCGTCGCTCGGATCGTTGAGGACGATGATCAGGCTGATGCCGATGATGCCGAGCGCGAGGATGAGGCCGACAAGCAGCGCGATCATCGACTTCGACAGCTTGAGGGGCGTGAACGTGCTCCCCTCGTCGCGCACCAGCGGGGAGATGCCGCTCGCCATCAGGGGGGAGACCGAGGAACTCGGGGTGCCTCCGGGCTGGCCTTGAGGGTGGTGTGGCTGGGCGTTCGGTTCGTCGCCGAACTGGCCCAGAGGTGAGCCCATGGGGCCACCCTGCGGGCCGCCATAGGGGGCACCATAGGTGGGCGGGATGTAGCCTCCCGGGCCGATCGATCCCTGCGAGGACATCATGCCCGGGGGAGGCGGAGGCGCAGGGGGCGCCGAGGTGATCACCGACGCGGAGGCCTGAGGGAGGCGGTATCGGCCCATGTCCTCGGTGGACATCTTCACGGTGCCGCCGCGGGCCCAGGCAGGTGCTTCGGGGAAGGGTGTCTCCAGCGCTGCGGTGGCGTCGAGCGAGGGGCCAGCAGGTTGCTGGGGAGTCTCTCCCCAGCGCACGGTGCTGGGGCCACCCTGAGGGAGGGCAGGCGACGAGCCGTGCGCGTTGTCGGGCTGGTACTCGTCGGCCTTGTAGAAGGTCGTGGGCGCTTCGTCCTCGTCCTCGGGCTCGCTGTAGAGCAAGCCAGGCGATGAGGCGCGGGCCTGCGGGATCCCGAGCCCGGGCGGCGGGGTAGCGACGGGCGAGGGACGCGGGGAGAGGCCAGGCGGGGAGAGGCCAGGCGGGGAGAGGCCAGGCAGGGGCGTGGCGACGGCCGGCATCTGGGGCCCCGAGGTGAGGGGCTGGTGCGGGGTCATGAGGGCGGGAGAGGAGGGCTGCGGCGCAGGGATGCCTTGCAGCGCAGGGACCGTGGGCGCGAAGGGCGGGCCTGCGGGGGCTGCCTGGAGGAGCGGCTCGAGCGCCGCGCTGACCTCGGCGGCGGAGGCGTAGCGGTGATCGCGCTCCCGCGAGAGGCAGCGGGAGATGAGCTGCGCGAGCCTGTCGTCGATGCGGCGGACGTAGCGGGTGACGCTGGGGATCTCGCCGGTGAGGATCTTGGCGAAGACCTCGGGGGTCTCGCCCTGGAAGGGGCGGACGCCGGTGATCATCTCGAAGAGGACGACGCCGAGGGCCCAGATGTCGGCCCGGAAGTCGATGGTGGGATCACCGCGGACCTGCTCGGGGCTCATGTAGAAGGGCGAGCCCACGGCGCCGCCCGCGACGGTGTGCAGGCCATCGGAGACGCCGAGGTTCTTGGCGATGCCGAAGTCGAGCACCTTGACGACGTAGCCCTCGATGTCGGGCTCGTGGTGCAGGAAGATGTTCGCCGGCTTCAGGTCGCGGTGGATGATCTGCAGCGCGTGCGCGGCCGAGAGGGCCCGGCTCACGTCACGGCCGATCGCGGCGGCCTCCGTGGGGTCGAGGCGTCGCTTGCGGGCGAGCACCTCGGCCACAGTCTCGCCCGAGAGGAGCTGCATCACCAGGAACGGTTCGCCGGTCTCCGTCTCCATGATGTCGAAGACGTCGATGATGTTCTTGTGCTTGAGGGAGCCGCACGCGCGCGCCTCTCGCAGCAGGCGGTGGCGGTGCTCCGGGTCGGGGCGGAGAAGAAGCTTGAGCGCGACCTCGCGGGTCGTGACCTCGTCGACCGCCGCCCACACGGCACCCATGGCACCCTCGCCAATCTGCCGGGTCAGCCGGTACCGCTTGGCGACGAGAGAACCCGACGCGAGCCGGGAAGCGAACGAGGGGTTGAGCATGGTCGAACTCCGGGTGCCCCTCTGACGGGCTGGCCCGGGTCCGTGGATGCTATCGCAGGGAAGCGCAGCAGCGCACCCCCTTCATGGCCGGGCCCCACCCCTCTCGGGTGTCCTCGAACCCTGCAGGGACGACGGTGATGCGAGCGGGACTACGCGCCCTGGCCCGTGGAGGTCGGAGATGAACCTTCACCCGGAGCGGGGGTCGAAGCCGGTTGGCCAGGGCCTTCGTCCACGGGTGTTCGCACGGGTGTTCGCACGCCCGCAGGCATATCCGAGGGCTCGGTCGCTCCTTCGGGGTCTTCGGTGATCCCCGCCTCGGTGCGCAACATCGCCGGTTTGACGGGTCCGTCGCTGGCAGCGTCCGTCGTCGCAGCGATCACCACGTCGTTCTCGCGCTCGCGCGGCGCCTGCAGGGCCGGGGCCTCGTCGGGGCGGCCCAGGGGGACATAGACCACAACCTTCTCGCCTGGCTGGAGCGCGCTCCGCCGCGAGCGGTGGTTGATGCGCTCCAGCATGCCCAGGGAGAGGCTGTAGCGGCTCGACAGCTTGCGCCAGTCGTCCCCTTCGCGCGCCACGACCTCAAGACGCTTGCGCCCTTTCAGGGCCTCGAAGTGGGTGAAGAACTCGTCGGAGCCCACCTCGAGGACGCGCGCGTTGGCCTCTTCCAGCAGGAGCACGCTGTCGTGGCGCCTGGTCTTCGGCAGGAAGGCCTGGAGGCTCATGCCTTCGTGCAGCGAGGCGCCCGGATCGAGCGCGTTCCAGCGGCAGATTTCGTCGAGACCGACGCCGAGGACGGCGGCGATATCGCGGAGCGCGTCGCCCGGGACCACGCGGTAGAACACGCGGCGGCGATCCTCGTAGGAGAAGCGCGAGGGCGGGACGGTGATCACGGGGCGCGACGCTGCGACGTCGAGCTGGCCATTTTTACCCAAGGGCCCTGCGTCGTTCGCGGAGTCCTCCGGCGATCCATCCGCGCGCGTGGTCCGGGCGGGCGCGAAGAGGAGCGTCCCCGGGCGCACGGCTTCTCCGGAGCGGAGGCCGTTCAGGGCCTGCAAGCTGCTGCGCGATGTCCGGTGGGTGCTGGCGATGTCTTCAAGCGACTCTCCCCAGCGGACCAGATGGCGGGTCAGCTTCGGTTCGCGCTCGAGCACGCGGGGCATGGCCTTGGCAGCCTGCGCGCCGACTCCGGGCGGGACACGCACTTCCCAGCGGGTGAGGTGCGTGAGGTTCGGGAGATCCAGCGGTTGCGGCGGGGTGCGCCTCGCGACGAGCTGGGGGTTGAGCGCTTCGATCTCGGACTGAGGAGAGCCCGCGGCAGCCGCCACGGCCTGCAGCGAGACGCCGGAGCCGACCGCCACCTTGTCGAACCCCACGGCGGGATCGATCTCCACGTCCTCAAGCCCGAAGATCTCGCGGTTCCGCGCCACGATGGAGATCGCGATGATCTTCGGGACGTAGAGGGCCGACTCCAGGGGCAGGCCTGCCTCCAGGCGGGCGAGCTCCCAGAAGTCGTTGGTGTTGTACTTGCGGATCGCGGCGAGCAGCCCGCCGTAGCCCATGTTGTACGCGGCGAAGGCGAGCTCCCAGGTGCCGAAGCGCTGGCGCAGGTCCGCCAGGTAACGGGCAGCGGCCACCGTGGCGCGCTCTGGATCGAGGCGCTCGTCGATCCATCGGTCGACGGTGAGTCCGTAGATGCGCGCTCCCTCCGGCATGAACTGCCAGAGGCCCGCAGCCCCCACGGCCGACTGGGCAGTGGGCTCGAAGCCGCTCTCGACCAGGGCGAGCCAGACGATGTCCTCGGGCAGCTTCTGTTCGCGCAGCACGCGCCGGATGGCAGCACCGTACTTGCCGCTCTTGCGCAGGAAGATCACGGCTGCCGACTTGCCCTGAGGATCGTTCTTGTAGTGCTCGAGGTAGCGAACGACGCGCGCGTCCCAGCGCACGGGGATGTCCGGCATCTTGAGCTGACGGAGCCAGGAGAGGTCCCGCGGTGCCACGGGCGGCGGTGTGGACGTGGAGGTCGCTCCGGGGCCGGGGAGCAGCGCCGACGGCGGGACCCCCGAGGCGTCGACGCGAGGACCGCCTGGATCGAGCAGCACGGTCCCGTCGGCCATCCAGGTCGGCCCTGGTGAGGGCGTCGCCGCGGGGAACAGGAGACGGTCGATGTCGCGCAGGGCGCGCAGCTCGGTCGATTCGCCAGCGCTGGTCCCCTGCTGGGCCGTGGTGCCCGAGATGATGCGCCGCGCAGCTTCGTCGGGCTGACCGGGTTCGCCAGCCTTGCGGGTGCGCTTGGGGGCCGCTTTCTTGGACGCCTTCGCGACGGTTTTCGCTGCCGATCGCGCTGGTTTCTTCGCGGGAGCCTTGGACGCAGGCTTCGCGGGTGCGCTCTTCGGCGCGGCCTCCGCGGATGCTTTCTCGGTCTGCGGAGCCTCGGCGGGGGTGGCTGTCTTCTCCGCCTTCAGGGCCTCGGGAGCAGCGGCGGGTCTGGTAGTCTGCGGAGCCTCGGCCGCAGCAGAGGGCTTGCTGGATTTCGGAGCGTCGACCGCAGCGGGTGGTTTGTCGGGCGGCGCGGCGAAGGCAGGGACGCCCGTCAGTGACAAGCCGACGAGGGCGGCGAGCCAGGCGCAGGGAAGGAAGCGGCGCGCGTTTCGGGTCCGCATCTCGGGCTTCCGACCTGTCTCATGGGTGCTCCCGAGGGTCAACTTCGCGGCGCCCCACGGTCGCGGCCTCTTCTCGGCCAGATCGGTCCAATCCGTCTGCTTTGCGGTGCAAGGTTCCGCCGAGGCTGGGCCGAGCCGTCAGGCGAGCAATGCGATGAAGTCACCGATGGCGCTGAGGGGCAGGCTCTCGTTGACCACTCCCGCGCGAACCGCAGCGCCAGGCATTCCGTAGACGACTGCGGTCTCCTCGCTCTCGGCCACCACCGTGCCGCCTGCGGCCCGGATCGCGCGTGCACCGATCACCCCGTCGTCGCCCATGCCCGTGAGGATGACGCCCACCGCGCGGGTCCCCGCCACCTGCGCCACACTCCGGAACAGCCGGTCAGCGCTCGGCACGTAACGGTCTCCCGACACCGGTGGCCCCACCTTGACGCGCACGTCGCCCTGCAGGGCGTTGCCCGAGCCGGGGGTCACCACCACGTCCATGCACATCCTGCCCGGGCACACGTAGGCTTTACGGCTGATCACCTGGTCGTTGTCCTGCGCCTCCACCACGCGGACACCGCCGCGTCGATCGAGGCGCTCGGCGAAGGTGCGGGTGAACTTGTCGGGCATGTGCTGGGCGATGACGATCGCCCCAGGGAAGCGCTCGGGGATGCGGTTGAAGATCTCGAGGAGCGCGGTCGGACCGCCGGTGGACGAGCCGATGGCCACCAGGTGACGCAGGGGCAAGCCGACGCGCGTCTCGGTGATGGGTCGTTGCGGCTGCTGACCGGGTGGCGCCGAGACCGCCCGCGGCAGCGCAGGGGCGCGGGGCTTGAGGTAGCGCACGAGGAGGACCTTCTGGATGATCTCCTTGCGGATCGTGGCGTCGGGGGAGAATTGCCTGTCAGGCTTGGCGACGAAGTCGACGGCCCCGAGCTCGAGCGCTTTGAAGACGTTCTCCTTCTGCGCGTAGCTGGAGACCACGATCACCGGCGTCGGCTGCCGCGCCATCAGGATGCGGAGGAAGGTGAACCCGTCCATCCGGGGCATCTCGAGGTCGAGCGTGATCACGTCAGGCTTGAGCTGAGCGACCTGGCGGAGGGCCTCGTCTCCGTCGCCGGCCTTGCCGACGACCTCGATCTCATCGCTGCCGCCCAGGATCTCGGCGATGTTGCGCCGGTTGTAGGCGGAGTCATCCACCACGAGAGCGCGCAGAGGAACCTGGGTCGACATCAATGGGAGACCTTCTCGATCCGTGAGTCTAGCCGGAGAGGCTTGGTTTCTGGAACGGCGGCTTCACCGGGCTCTCTTCGGCGGGGGGCTCGGCGGGGCCCAGGCGAATCGGGGCGGCGGGCTTGCGGTACACCAGATCTTCCCGGAGATGGACAAGCTCGAACTTCGTGGGGACGTTCAGCAGCGACTCGGAGTGGCCGAGCAGCAAGAACCCCCCAGGGAGCAGCCGTTCGTGGAACGAGTTGATCACCTTGATGCGGGAGGGCTCGTCAAAATAGATGAGCACATTCCGGCAAAAGATGATGTCCACGCCGCTTACCACCCGCGCCGAGGATCCGTCGAGCAGGTTCAGGCGTCCGAACTGACACATGGCCCGGATCTCGTCGACCACGTGCGCTCCGTCCGCACGCTCGTGGAAGTAGTGGCGCCGCATCTCCGGGGGGATGGCCCGGAAAGATGAGCTACCGTACACGCCCCGCCGCGCCGCAGCGATGCAGCGGCGTGAGATGTCGCTCCCGAAGACGCGCACCTCACGGGAGGCGGTGAGCCCCGCCTCGTGGGCGACCATGGCGATGGAGTAGACCTCCTCACCCGTCGAGCAGCCGGCGCTCCAGATCGAGAGCCGGTTGCGCGCCCCACCGGCCTTGACCAGCATCGGGACGATCTCCGACCGGAGCGCGCGGAGCTGGTAGTCCTCACGGAAGAAGTAGGTCTCGTTGACGGTCACCGCGTCGAGCGCCTCGTCGAGCTCGGCGCGACCGCGGGGGTGGTGGCGGAGGTACTGATGGTACTCGCCGAAGGAGCGGTGGCCCAGCACTGCCAGCCGCTCGCGCAGCCGCCGCTCCACGGACAGGCGCGACTCGGGCCCGAATTGCAGCCCGCAGTGCTGGTTGAACAGCTCGCGCAGGAGGCGGAACTCCTCGGGGGAAAGCCGGATGTCGTCGTGCTTCTGGTTCACGGCAAGCTGGATCCGTCACCGGGCGTGCCCCAGGAGGAGAGGGCGCGACCGGGGTCCCGCTCCTCCGCGCCTGCAGGTCCCGAGCTGGCGGCGGCCACGAGCTCGGCGTCACCCGATTGCCCGAGCAGATCCAGGAGCTCCTCGGTGCGGCTGGCGATGGCAGGGGCCGCGGCTGGATCGAGCGCCGCGCGGAGCCGACCGAGGGCCCGCGCCGCGGCGAGCTGGACCTCACGCTCCTCATCGGCGAGGGCCGCAGCAAGCAGTTCGAGGGCGTCCGCGCCGGAGACCGACACCGACGCCGACACCGCGGCGCAACGCGCGCGCGCATCCCCGGTCGCCGCCGCGTGCACCAGGAAGGAGAGTTCGTCCACCTCGAGCGAGATCGACGCACGCCGCCATGCCCCGCCGGGCGCCATCCCGGAGACCAGCTCGGGGACCGCGGCCACTCCCGCGACGTGCGCTGCCCCGAGTGCCTCAAGCACCACCGCGGCCGGGAGGTAGCGCGAGGGGTCGTGCATCATCTCCCGCGCAAGTGAGCGCGCGGCATCGGGGTGGCGATCCGCGAGTGCCGCCAGCGCCCGCTCTGCCGCGCAAGCCACGGGCAGGGGCGCCTCGACGGACTGCTCCGCGGTGAGGCGCAGGTCTTCCTCGCGGCCAAGCTTCGCCAGCGCGTAGACGGCCGCCGTCGCGAGCAGGGTCGACGGGCTGCTCAGCGCGCCACGCACCACGGCGTGGACCTCCTCCATGCGCGCCGGGTCTTCTCCGACCAGCGCCACCGCCACGTCGAGGAGCGCCGCTGCCTGCTCGGGTTCCAGCGGGGACTCGCTCGCGGCATGCTCCGCGCCGACGCCCGCGCCAGCGCGCCCACCGACATGCGCGCGCAGCCGCTCCAGCACCTCTCCGAGCGCGCGCCGCCCGAGCGACATCAAGGCGCGCTGCGCCGGCTCGGCCAGGGCAGGCTCGGCCAGCGCGTCGATGGCCGCCTCGACGGCAGAGGGCGCGTCGGCGAGGGCTGCGAGGACCAGCGCCTGGCCCCGCAGGCCGATCGCACCGCTGCTCGGGCCACTTCCCCACGACGGAGGCTCCGCCATCGCGCTGGCGTCCTGGCGCGCGGGATCCGCAGCCGCGCGGGCGAGGCGCGCGCCGACCTCGGGGCCGGCCGTGCGGAGGGCCTCCACCACGTGCACCGCGAGCGGTCCACCCGTGAGCCGCGACAGCGCCCCCACGATCTGCGCGAACGCACGGCCCCGTCCCGATGGCAGGGCTCCCACGAGTGCGGCCGGGGCCTCGGGACTCTCGGCGAGCGCCGCCGCCTCGAGCGCCGCAGGTCGCAGCATCGGATCCGACAGGAGGGGCATGATCCGCGCCCAGGGCGCCGCTGCCTCGAGCGCGTTCAGCCCGTGCAACGCCGTGAGCTGCACCAGCCGATCGTTGTCTCCCAGGGCCTCCGTGAGCACCTCGATGACCGGCTCGGGCGCCCCTGGACCGAGCGCTGCGATGGCCTCCACCGCCGCGTGGCGGACGTTGTCGTCCTGGTCGGCGAGCGCCCGCGTGAGCGCTTCGAGTGCGGCCGCGTCGCCGGTCCGCCCGAGCGCCTCCACGGCGAGCTTCCGCCCGTCGGCGTCGAGCTTCTCGTACGCGGAGGCGATGACCCCGATCGCCGCGCGTCCGTGGCCGGCGAGGACCTCGATGGCTGCGTTGCGCAGGCCCACGTTCTCTCCGGGGCCGAGCGCCTCCACCAGCGCCTCCAGGAGCAGCGCCTCGCCGCCCGCGTCCCCCCGATCCCCCGCGGCCGCCAGCAGCTCCTGCCCGGCGAGCGTCGCGTCCTTGCGCACCCGCCAGTCACCGTCGCTCAACGCCAGCAGGAGCAATGCCGCCGCGCTGGTCGCGTCGAGCGCCGGCAACCTCACCGCCGCCAGACGCCGGACCTCTGCGTCGGGTGCCAGGAGCTCCTCTCCCAGGGACGACACGCTGTTCCCTTCCGTGCTGCTCATGTCCCCTCCGGAAGCACGCCAGACGCCGCGAGCGCGTGTGCCATCTCCACGAACCGGTTCTCGTCGAGCACGAACACGAGCCTATCGTTGTGGTTGGTGACGCCGGCGATGCCCCGCAGATCCCTGTCGCCGCCGACGGCAGGCGTCGGCCGCAGCGGACCGTTCACGCGGAACACCTCGGTCACCGCGTCCACCACGAGCCCCACCGTGTGCGCCCCGGCATCCACCAGGATCCACTTCGTGCTCCGCGTCTGCTCTGCTTCGGAGAGGCCGAAGCGCAGGCGCAGCAGGATCACGGGGACCACCGCGTCGCGGTGATCGGCCACGCCCAGCACCTCGGGCGGCGTGTGGGGCAACGGCGTGACCGGGAGCGGGTTCACGATCTCGCGCACCCGGGCGATCTCGATGGCGTAGTGGACGTCCCCCACCACGAAGCCGACGAGGCTGCGCTGGGGGTCCGGGCGGGTTCGCTCTCCAAGGATGGGCATGGTGAACTGCTGCGGGTACTGTCCGGAGTGCCAGGAATTCTGCGCGTTCAGGATGCGAGGATGGCCTGCAGGTCGAGGAGGACGATCACCGGGGGATGCGCCGAACCGCCCCCCTCGACGGAAGGCTGCAGGGGGCGCGCGATGCCGGCGATGTAGCTCGCCACGTCGCCGCCGAGGGCCGATGCCGCTGGCTCCACCTCGGCATCCGAGAGGCGGTACACCTGCTGCACCTCGTCCACGTAGAGGCCGAGCAGCTCTCCCCAGGGGGCTTCCACCAGCAGGATGCGCGTGCGCCTGCTGGCCTGCGACTCGGTCAGGCGGAGCCGCCGCCGTAGATCGATGACCGTCACGAGCTGCCCGCGGACGCTGACGATGCCCATGGTCGCCTCGGGCGCGCGGGGCACCGGGGTGAGCGGCGGCGGCTTGACGATCTCCCGCACCTCCTTCACAGGCGCCGCGTAGGTCTCGCCTGCCAGGAGGAAGGCCAGGAACTCCCGGCGGGGGCCGCTCTGCGCATGCGCGTTGCGCTTGAGCATGCCGCCCCGCGGCCTCTTCTTCGCCAGATCGGCCGCCATCAGCCGTGCACTCCTCGGGGCTCCGGGCGCGCCCTGTCGCCGCCGCTCAGCACCTCGAAGATGAGCGCCGGGGCGTCGATCACCAGCGCGATCCGCTGATCGCCGAGTTCCGTCGCGCCCGCGAACCCGCGCACCGAGGCCAGCGACGGACCGAAGGTCTTGATCACCACGTCCTGCTGCCCGATGAGCGCGCTCACCACGAGGCCGAGGCGCTTCGTGCCCACCGCCGTCACCACGATGTACTTGCGCTTGCTCCCCGGCGACAACCCGAGCGAGCTGCGGTCGAGCTTCCGACTCCCGGTGATCCCTCCGCGCACCCCGCCGAGCGAGCGCGTACCGCCGAGCAGCCCGGCGATGCGGGAGCTCAGCTCCTCCTCCTCGTCGAGGCCGAACAGCCGGGTCAGGTAGCAGAGCTGCAGCGTCTGGTTGCGCAGGGTGATCATCTCCCTGCCGTCGATCCGCTTCACCGCGTGATCGTCGAGGCCCACCGCTTCCTGCACGTTCGCCAGCGGGATCGCGAAGAGCCGGTCGGCGACGCGCACGATCAGCGCGCTGATGATCGCCAGGGTGATCGGCAGGGTCACCGTCATCTTGGTGCCGATCCCCACCTCGCTCGTCACGTCGATCACCCCGCCCAGGCGGCCGATGTTGGTCTTCACCACATCCATGCCGACGCCGCGCCCGGAGATCTCGCTCACGTCCGACTTGGTGCTCACCCCGGGCAGGAAGATGAGGGTGAGCGCCTCGCGGTAGCTCGTGGTCCGCGCCTCCTCCTGGGTGATGAGCCCTCGCCGGAGCGCGACGTCGAGCAGCCTCGTCGCGTCGATCCCCCGGCCGTCGTCCTCGATCTCGATGACGACGTGGTTTCCCTTCTGGAAGGCGTTCAGCGCGATGGTGCCGACGGCCGGCTTGCCCACCGCCTCGCGCTCCGCCCGGGTCTCGATCCCGTGATCGATGGCGTTGCGCATCATGTGCATGAGCGGGTCGGAGAGTTCCTCGACGATGAGCTTGTCGACCTCGGTCTCCGCGCCGGTGATGACCAGGTTCACGATCTTGTCGGCGTCGCGGCTGATCTGCCGGACGACGCGCGCCAGCTTGTCGAACACCTGCCCGAGCGGCACCATCCGGACCTCGAGGATCCCTTGCTGGATGGCGGCCAGGTGCCGCTCGAAGGTGCGCTGGAGCCGGTGCAGCTCCAGGCTCATCTCCCGCTCGGCGGGCGTGGCGCGGAGCCGCTCCACGATGGCCCCCAGGCTCGACCGCACCAGCGCCAGCTCGCCGACGGTGTTCATCAGCCGGTCGAGCTTGTTGATGTCCACCCGGACCGTCTGCGCCACCGACCGGATCGAGCCCAGCTCACCGCGCTTCTTCCGGCCACCCGCGCCCGAGTCCGGGGGCGCCGCGAGCGCGCCAGGGTCCGAGGAGCGCGGGTGCGGAGAGACCGGCCCCGAGGCGCTCATCGCGGGCCTGGATGAGAGACCCCCGCTGTCGAACCCGCCGCCAGCGGCGCCGGCAGCGAGGCCGCCGCTGACGTCCCCTCCGGGGCGGCGGGGGATCTCCTCCACCTCGGCCCCGGTCTCGGCGAGCGCCCGCCGCAGCTCGTCCACCGAGGAGCGCGACGCCATCAGGATGTCGAGTTCGATCGAGTCGGCGTCGGCGCCCGTCCCCGTCGGGAGGTAGGTGATGATCTCCCCGAACGGCTTCGCCGTGGCCTTCAGCTCGTCGAGGGCCTGATCGATGGTGGCGAGCTGGAAGTGCACCCGGATGCGGTAGAGAATGAGCCCGCTCTGGATGTTGGTCCGGAGCCGGTGCTCTTCGTACTCCGTGAGCACCGCGAGGAGCCCAGGATCGAGGTCGTACTCCGCGGCGAGCGGCTGCTGCTCGCGCTGACCGAAGCCGCGGTGCAGCTCCCGGAGCAGCTCGTCCACCTCGGGGATCGGCAGCTCGCTGCCGTCCTTCTCCACCTGGAGGATGCGCCCGTACAGCTCGATGCTCCGGAAGAGCATGTCGAGCACCACCGGGCTCACGTCGATGCGCCCGAGCCGCAGGTTGTCGAGCACCTCCTCCAGCTCGTGCGACAGCGTCGCCATCCGCGTCGCGCCGAACAGGCCCGCCAGGCCCTTCAGGGTGTGGACGGCGCGGAAGATGTCGTTGATGAGATCCGGGTCGACCCGGTTGGCGCGCACCGCCTCGTCGAGCGCGAGGAGGTCCCTGCCCAGGCCCTCGACGATCTCCTGCGCCTCCGAGAAGAACTCGTCCCGCGCGCGATCTCCCGCGTCCACCATCAGCCCTGCACCTCGTCACCGCGATCGAGGGGCTCCACCATCTCGTCCGTGACCGGCCCTGAGCGCAGCACCGAGAGGATCTCCGAGACCGTCTCCCGCAGCGCCTCCGGCGTGAACGGCTTCGGCAAGAAGCGGTCCGCCCCGAGCGCCAGCCCGCGCTCGATGTCCCGCTCCGAGGCCTGGGTCGAGATGATGAGCAGCCCGATGTGCTCGTAGCGCGGGTTCTGCCGCATGAACCGGATAAGCTCGAGGCCGTTCACGTCGGGCATGTTGATGTCGGTGATGACCAGGTCGAAGCGGCCCCGAGGGAGGAGGCGCAGGGCCGAGAGCCCGTTCGCGGCCTCCGTTATCTCGATCTCCTCCGGCAGGCTCATTGCGGGGTCTTCGAGCGCGGAGCGCACGTAAGCCCGCATTGCCGCCGAGTCTTCGACGATCAGGATGCGCGTCACCGGCGGTAGCGTACCGGATTTGAGGCCCGAGGGGAGAGACCGCTGGTCCCTCGGGTCTCCGGGCGGTACGCTTTGGTCCGATGCCATCTCCCCACCAGCAGAGCGGACCCGCGGCTCCTCAGCAGAGCGGGCCGGGTTCGCAAGCAGGATCACCTCGGTCGGGCCCCGGGAGCCTCACGCCGTTCCCCTCGCTCATCACCGAAGATCACATCCGCGAGGAGCTGACACGCCTCTTCGATGCGGGCCCCGAGGCCGGGCTCGTCATCCGCGTGTACGGAGAAAACTCGCTCGCCGGCTCCGCCGAGGCGGTCGCCACCTTCCGGGAGCTGTTCGCCTCTCTCCGGATGTACGACACGAGCCCCAAGGAGCGGGGGGAGATCCTCGTCGATGCCCCCAACAAATCCACCCTCGCGAGCGCCCTCTCCGTGCTCGGCCGCGAGGAGCAGCAGAAGCGCATCCTCGACTATATCCTCACCACCTTCGGCCGCCGGCTCATCGACCCCCTGGCCGAGATCCTGGACACCACCCCCACCGGAACGGTCGTCTCCCGCCTGCGCGTCACCCGCGACCTCATGCTCGCCCACATCAGCGACCTGCGCATGACCGCCGAGAGCCAGGCCATCATCAGCGACGACCTGCGCCGGCTCCTCACCGACGAGTACCTCTCCATGCTGGCGGAGCACGAGGAGCGGGTCCAGCGCCCCCGGGTCGCCCAGCTCGCCCAGCAGATCCTCCGCCTCATCGGCTCCACCTTCCACCGCGCCCTCCGCCGCTGGCCGGATCACGCGGAGTCGATCGCCGCCTCCATCGCCCGCCGCAACCAGGGCCAGGTGCCCCTGCGGGAGATCCCGGTCCTCCTTCGCAGCCACATCACGAGCGGCATCGAGGAGTTCCTCTGGATCGAGACCAGCGCCGAGATCGAGGGGGCGCTCCGCCACCTGCTCGCCGAGCACAAAGGGGTGATGCCCATCAACACCTCGCTCACCCTCGAACGCTCCACCTACCGAGAGTTCGCCGACGCCTGCTGGGCGATCATCAAAGAGAACTGCTGAACGCCTCTCCCCCGCCGTCGGAGGCGCCGTCGGACGCGTCGACGGTCGGACCCGACCGCATTGACAGCGCCCCGCCCGATACGCGCTAATGCGGCCGTGAAAAGAATCTCCTTCTCTGGCGCCTGTCACGTGCTGATCGCCGCCATCCTCGCCCTCTCCGGGTTGGGCTGTGGCGGCGGCCTCAGGGTCACCCGCATCAACTCCGCCCAGAAGAAGCCCAACAACGTCTGGGTCTTCTTCACGGTGGAAGAGGGAGACGAACCCGTCGGCGGTCTCACGGCCGAAAAGTTCAAGATCTACGAGGATGGCGAGCTGGTCTCCCAGTTCGAGAGCAAGCAGAAGATCCAGAACCCCGAGGTCGCGGCGGTCATGTACACCATGCTGCTCGTCGACATGAGCGGCAGCATCACCGAGTCCGGCCAGGCCGATGCGCTCGTCGACGCTGCCCAGGCCTTCAGTGAGCGCGTGGGCAAGCAGCAGAAGGTCGGCGTCTACGCCTTCGATGGCGACGCCAAGATCCACAGCGTCGTCCCCTTCACCGAGGCCCAGGGCTCCGTGAAGGGCGGCCTCGACGGCCTCCGCAAGTACAAGCCCAAGGACCCGTCCACGAACCTCCACGGCGCCGTGATCGAGGGCCTGAAGGAGCTCAAGGAGGAGCTCGACAAGGACAAGCGCCCCCTCAAGTTCGGCACCCTCGTCGTGTTCTCCGACGGCACCGACCGCGCGCGCCGCGTCAGCCGGGACACCATGCGCGACGAGATCGCCAAGGACGAGTACGAGAACTACGAGATCTTCGCCGTGGGCGTCGGGGCCGAGATCGAGAAGGCCAGCCTCGACGAGATCGGCGTCGACGGCACGGAGCTCGTCTCCGACCAGGCCAAGGTCCAGGAGGCCTTCGACAAGATCGCCGCCAGGATCGAGGCGCACATGAAGCGCTTCTACCTGCTCTCCTACTGCACGCCCTCGCGCGCCGGGGAGCACGAGGTGGAGATCGTCGCCGAGCGGCCCGATCCCAAGGCCTCCGGCTCGCTGGAGTACACCTTCAGCGCCGAGGGCTTCGGCCCGCCCCCCGAGTGCAACCCCGACACCGCGCCCACCTTCGACCTCAAGGACACCTCCTCGGCCGAGGATCGGGATCGCAAACGCGGCGGCGCCGGCGTCAAGGCCAGCGGCAGCGTCGAGGTCAAGTAACGCTCAGGCGACGCTCAGGCGACGCTCAGGCGACGCTCAGGCGACGCTCAAGCAACGCTCAAGCAACGCTCAAGCAACGCTCAAGCAACGCTCAAGCAACCGCGGCCTGCTCGGCCTGCTGACGGAGCAGGCCCGCGAGCTGCCCGCAGGCTCCGCCCACGTCCCGCCCCCGCGGCCTCCGCACCAGCGTCGTCACGCCGAGCCCGCTCAGACGGGCCACGAAGGCGTCGAGCCGCTCCTGCGAGGGTGGCCTGAGGCGGGGGTCGGGCCCTGGGTTGCAGGGGATCACGTTCACCCGGCACCGGATGCCCGATACCAGCGCCGCGAGCAGGTCCGCGTCTTCGGGCGCGTCGTTGAAGCCGTCGAACAGCACGTACTCGAAGAGCACCCGCCTCCCCGGCGGCAGCGCGCGCAGGAGCGCCTCCCGCAGCACCGCGAGGGGGAAGCGGGTGTTGATCGGCATGATGGCCTGGCGCCGCGCGTCGTCCGGCGCGTTCAGGCTCACCGCCAGCTCCGCCGGCACGCCCTGGAAGAACGCCTCGATCTTGTCGGCCACCCCGACCGTGCTCACCGTCACCCGAGACTGCGCGAACCCCAGCGCCCGCCCATCGGTCAGCAGCCGGATCGCCCGACCCACCTCGCCGAGGTTGTCGAAGGGTTCCCCCATGCCCATGAACACCAGGTTCGACAGCGCCGGCTTTCCGCCTCCTCCACCTCCGGGCGCCGCGCGCCACAGCGCTTGCGCGATCCGTACCTGATCCACCATCTCGCCCGCGCTGAGCTGCCGCGTCAGCCCCAGGCGCCCCGTCTCGCAGAACGCGCACGCCCGCGCGCACCCCACCTGGCTTGACACGCACAGGGTGGTCCGCCCCGGTCCCGGGATCAGCACCGACTCCAGCAGTGCGCCGTCACGTGCCCGGAGCGCCAGCCGCAGCGTGGCGTCACCCGCCGGGACCACCTCGGCCACCGACAGCGAGACCCCCACCTGCAGCGAGAGCAGTGCCTCGTGCGCCCAGGCGCCGATGCCCAGCGCCGCGAGCGCCGCCCGGTCCCAGGGGGCCTCGGCGCTCACCCCTTCAGCGCCGACGCCCTCCGGGCTCCCCTCCTCTGTGCTTCCTGCCTCCGTGCTCTGCAGTTTTGACGCGCCGTTCCGGAACACATGACGCACCACCCTCCCGGCAGCGGAGCGCGCCGCCGAGGGGGTGCCTCCTGCCCGAACGAGCAGCGCCTCCAGCGAGGCGGCGTCGTGGTCTGCGAGCAGGGGGCCGGCATTCGCCTTGCGGGACATCAAGGATCGGCCTGCCCGCGTGACAGGCGTCAGGACTTCTCGGGCAGGCTCCGGAGACACGTGCGACACCTACCATCGCTCGCCCGCGGCCCGCGAGAGCGTTGTCTGTACCCGTTCTTGGATGAGGTGCGTCACGACTGCGATTTTTGGATTGCTTGTCCAAGACGAATACGCGACTTTGCGGTGGTAAAAACAGGCGTGTCCCAGGAATCCACAAGCTGGTGAGAACCTGTGGATATCCCGGACCTCAGCGCGCTGCCGGCAGGACCAGGATGAAGCGCGCGCCTCCGTGGAATGCGTCGTCGAGGAGCACGTCTCCCCCGGACGCCCGCGCGATGTCGCGCGCGATCGTGAGGCCGAGGCCTGCGCCTTCCTGCTCCCCGGACTGCTCCTTCGCGCTCCGGTAGAACGGCTCGAAGATGTGCGTTCGGTCCTCGGGCGCGACCCCGGTGCCCTCGTCGGTGACCACGAGCCGCACGCTTTCTTCACCGCGCTCGCCGCGCTCGCCGCGCTCGACGCGCACCTCGACCACACCGCCCTCGGGCGTGTGCGCCACCGCGTTGTCCACCAGGTTCCGGAGCGCGCGCGCGGTCTTCCACCGCGAGCCGCGCACCAGGGTCGCGAGAGGCACCCCACCCTCCTCGATCTCCTTCAGCGCCACGCCCCGCGTGTCGGCCTTGCCGCGTGCCATCCGCAGCGCGTCGTCCAGCACCTCTCCCACCGCCACCACCTCGCCACCTGGCCCCGCCTGCGCCGCCGTCGCGGGTTCCCCCGCGTTCACTGGCCTCACGGCGCTGCCGGCGGCTGCGGTGGCCGCAGTCCCCTCACCGTCTTTCGGCCCCGCCTGCACCCGGGCCAGCACCAGCAGATCCTCGGCCAGTGCCCCCAGCGCCACCACGTCGGTGAGCGCTTCCTGGATGGCCTCCTGATACTCCGCCGCCTCGCGGGGCCGGCGCAGCGCGAGCTGGAGCTCTCCCTGGATGGTGGCGAGCGGTGACCTCAGCTCGTGGGCGGCGTGCGAGATGAACATCTGCTGGGTCGCGACGAGCGCACCCAGCCTGCCGATCATGTGGTCCATGTCCTCGCCGAGCCGCTTCGTCTCCGCGGAGCCGCGCACGCCGACGCCCACGCGCGCCCCGAGATCTCCCTGGGCCACGGCGCGCGCCACCTGCGCGATCGCCTGCACGTCGCTCGCGAGCCGCGCGCTCAGCCACCGGGCGACGAAGGCCGTGATCAGCACCGCCGCCACGAAGATCACGCTCGCGGCGCGCCCGATGAAGCGCGTGTCCTCGTCGACTGTGCCGCGGGAGGCGGCGTAGAGCAGCGACTGGCCCCGCTCTCCGAGGGGCAGGACGACGCCGCGGAGCATCACGCCCCCTGCCGCGAGGTCCACCGAGGACTCCTCTTCCGGGGGCACGCTCACGCCCAGGGTCGGGAGCGAGGGGGCCTGGCCGCCGAAGCTGCGCGTGGCCGAGATCAGCGATCCATCTGCTTCGTAGGTCGCCATGTAGCGCGCCGTGAGGCCGAGCGACTCCGGCACGGCCACCTGGCCCTCCATCACGCTCGGGCGCTCGGTCGAGCGCACCATCGCCAGCTCCGCCGCGGTGTGTGCCTGCAGGAGGAGGGCGCGGTCCAGGTCGCCCATCTCGTCGCGCCGCACCAGGAAGGCCACGGTCACGAACGACGCGAGCAGCGCGGACGCGGTCACCGCGGTGACGGCGAGCGTCACCCGCGTCTTCAGCTTCAAGGCGCCTCCAGGCGGTATCCCACGCCCCGCACGGTCTCGATCATCGAGGCGTGCGCCCCGAGCTTCTCCCGCAGGTTCTTGACGTGCGCTTCGATCACGTTGGAGCCCGGGTCGAACGCCGTCTCCCATACCTTGGCGAGCAGCTCCGTCCGCGGGACCACCCGCCCGGCTTCCCGTGCCAGGTAGGCGACGAGCGCGAACTCGCGCGGGGTAAGCTCCAGGCGCTTGCCGTCGAGGAGCACCCGGCGCTCGGCGCGGTCCACCACCATCGGGCCCACCCGGAGCGAGAGCTCCGCGGCGGCGGCGCGCCGGCCCAGCGCCCGCACCCGCGCGAGCAGCTCTCCGAGGTCGAACGGCTTGGTCAGGTAATCGTCGGCCCCCGCGTCGAGGCCGGAGATCTTCTCCCCCACCTCGCCCCGCGCCGTCAGCATCAGGATGGGCACGCGGTTGCCGCGCGCGCGCACCGCCCTGCACACGGAGAGGCCGTCCATCTCGGGCAGCATCCAGTCGAGCACCACGAGGTCGTACGCGATGGCCTGGAGCTGCTCGACGGCCGTGGTTCCGTCGGCGACTTCGTCGACGACGTAGCCCTCTTCGACGAGCGCCCGCTTGAGGAAGCGCGCGAGCTTCTTGTTGTCCTCGACGACCAGCACCTTCACGGGCGTCACTATACGATCAGCGCGATCCAGTGCACGAACCGCGGCGTGCGCGGGGCTCCCCCTGAAGGAATCTTCATGTCCGCTTCACGCGCCACGCGACGGGGCTCGCTACGGTGCCGTCGATGGTTACGAGACCGCCGGCGTCACGGCCGCTCTTCGCACGTGCAGCACTCGCGATCGCGTTGACGGCTGCGCTCCCTCACGCGCGCGCGGCCGCCGCCGCGCCACCCGCGCCACCCGCGCCACCCGC
>NZ_ASRX01000114.1 GCF_000601485.1 Chondromyces apiculatus DSM 436 | reverse complement strand
GGGACGGGCGGTGGGGCCGGGACGGGCGGTGGGGTCGCGGTGTACGTGGTGCCCGATGGGCAGCAGGTGCCGCTCGCGCGCGCGCCGTTCGCGCTGGTGCGGCCGGATGGCTTGATGCGTCTCGGCCTTGCCGATCGGCGCGGGGAGCTGTTCGAGATGGCCGTGCCGGATGGCGTGCTGCGCCTCGCCGTGCCGGCGCCGCTGGCGCGCTGAGGGGCAGCGTCAGTTCGCCGGAGGCGCGGGGGCTGGGCGCGCGGGGGCTGGGCGCGCGGAGACTGGGCGGGGGGTCGTGGGGCGGGTCTTCGCTTGAGGCCGGGAGGGGCGGGCCTTCTTGGTGCTCCGGGGGCTGGCAGGGGCTGCCTTCTTCGTGACCCTGCTCTTCGTCGCGCGCGCTGCCGGGGCGCGATGCGCGACGCGGCTTCGCTTGGTGCGGGCCAGGGCTTCGCGGGTGGTCGTCGCGGTGGCGGCCTGCACGAGCCAGCGCTTGTACTGGTCGAGATCTCTGCAGGCGGCGAGCAGGCGTCGCTGCTTGAGGGTCAGCGATAGACCGCGGGCGCCGAGGACGCTCATCAATGACTCGTGAAGCCACAGGAGCTTGGAATAGAACTCGCACGTCTCGATGAAGTCCTTGGCCCAGGGGGACAGAGGAATGCTGTCGAACGTGCGCCGATTGTCGATTTTATCCTTCATGCGCAGCAGGACCTTTCGGTTGGTGGTGTTCACGATTGCATGCATCCATGGACGGCGCAATGGGGAGGGGAGGTGGGAGATGAGGTCCACGGCGCGACGGACGATGCGCTCGGCGAGGCGGCCGTGACGACGGTGCACCGACCAGGCTGCAAAAACGGCGGGCTGAGGGCAATGTCGATCGAGCAACGTTTCGGCATGGTCTGGCGTAATGAGCACGACGGTGGGCTTCAATTTCAAAATCGTGCCCATGGGACCCTTCAATGAGGCGGCGCGAGAAGCCCACGAGGCCACGCGGCGACTCACGGTGAGCATCAGGACGTCGCCCATGGTGCCGTGCTGATTCAGCAGAATGGCGGCAGCGAGGGGCCAGCGGCGCCGCTTGGGGGAGTCGATGCGGTTCTGGACCTCCAGGACCAGCCAGCGCCCCTGGGGGCCATGGGCCTGGAAGACGCCATCGGGCCTGACCTCCAGCGCGGGGGCGGCGCGCAAGGTGGAGTCATGGCGCCGGAGGATGCCAGGCGCGCGGGCGCCGAACATGCGTGTGAGCAGGGCCGAGAGGAGCGATGGGTGCTCGACCAGTACGCGGGCGATGGTTTCGTGGGCAGGGCTGAGCAAGGGGGGACCTCGATCGGTCCATCGGGTCGAGCAGAGGCCCAGTTGCGCGGAACCGCGTTTTTTTTGCTGGCTGCTTCGCGGCTGGCCGTTTCGGGGCTGGCCGGAGGCGACCCGCGAGCGCACGCGAGGGTAGGCTCCTCGAACCTGCGAGCCCTCCGGTGGTTGCTCTCAAGGTCCAAGGGGGGACCGGCATCGTTCGTGCTTCCAGAAGATGGTGATGGTTCCAATGCCGTCGCGGATCTGGGAAAACAGGAGGGGCGAAGGGTGCGGGTGTCGCCCGGTTCCTCCCGGAGGCATGACGTCGCAGGGCCACGGTGCTGAGCCAGGTTGTGCCGAGAGGGGCTGAGGAGATCATGGTCAAGAAGAAGCGTCGGGCGCTGCAGGCGCCGTTCATCGTCACCGTGGCAGCGACGTCGGCCCTGCTGATGCCGCTCTTGCCGGGGTGTGGCTCGTCGGTGTCGGGAGACTGTACGGGGGGAGGGTGCAATCCTCCGCTTCCGACCGAGGAGGGGTGTCCCGAGACGGCTCCGCCGGATGGCCTTCCGTGCGCCGAGGTCAACCTGAACTGCTACTACCCGGACTCCTCCTGCCCCGAGTTCACGACGCAATGCAACTCCGAGGGGAGGTGGGAGACCAGCGACGTCATCGTCTCTTGCAACCCGCCCGAGCCCGATTGGTGCCCGGCCGAGATGCCGATGCAGGGCACTCCATGCAGCGCGCCCGAGGGGATCGAGTGCACCTACATGACGCCCACGGGCTGCGGCGACATGGAGTCCTACGCCACGTGCCACGAGGGCGCGTGGGTCGTCTCCCTGACGACCTGCAACCCGCCGTCGCCCGACTACTGTCTGGGGCTCTCGGAGCAGGACTGCAGCGTCAACGCGGATATCTGCCGCTGGCTCGAGCCGGGGTGCGCGGAGCCGGGTGGGCCCCAGCCAGCGCTGGAGCAGGCAGGGTGTCACCCGCTGGGCGAGTGCATGGAGGCCTACGGGTGCTTCGACGACACGATCTGCGCCGAGCGCGTCATCAATCCCTGCGCGGGCATGGCGTGCGATGCCTGCGGGCAGGTGCAGATGCTCTGCGTGCCTTCCGCCCCGGACCAGCCCTGAGGGAGAGAACACGGGGCGTGAGGCCGGAGGTTGCTGCGTGCTCCCTCCCCCCGGGCGAGGCGTCGCAGGGCCATGACGCTGGGTCAGGTGGTGCGGAGAGGGGCTGAGGAGATCATGATCGAGAAGAAGCGGCGGGCGCTGCAGGCGCCGTTCGTCGTCACGGTCGCCGCGGCATCGGCCCTCCTGGTACCGCTCGTGCCAGGGTGTGGCGCGTCGGCATCCGGGCAATGCTCTGGCGGGGAGTGCACTCCGCAGGGGCCTCCGACCGAGGAGGGGTGTCCGGCGAAGCCCCCGGCGGGTGGCGCTCCGTGCGTAGGGGCCGGGCAGTACTGTAGCTATCCGCGGGAGACGTCGTGCCCCGAGGTCGGCGCGCGCTGCGAGGCCGACGGGACGTGGCACGTCATGGATTTCCGGGGGCAGAGCTGCAACCCGCCGCCGCCGCCACCGCCGTCGAATCCGCCGCCGCCGCCGCCGCCGCCGTCGAATCCGCCGCCGCTTATCCATGACAACCCGCCGGCGCTGCGGCTGCCGCCTGACAACCCGCCGCCGCCGCCTGGTTGATGCCCGGCAGAGATGCCGGTGAAGGGCGCTGCGGCAGGTGGGGGCTGCGTCGCTTCCTGAAGCAGGTTCGGGGCTCTCCTCAGAACACTCCAGGGGTGGCGCCGGGACCGAGCTGCGCCCGGGTCGCAATGGTCTTCACGGAGGGGGCGCGGCTCTGAATTTCCATCCTTCGGCTGGGGGGGGCGGGCTAGAGTGGCCGGCATGCTCGACAAGCTCTCGCGGGAAGAACGTCTCCAGCTCATGCGGTTCGTGTGCTCGTTTGCGTGGGCCGATCTGGAGATCCAGCCCAAGGAGCGCAAGTACATCAGCAGGCTCATCACCCGCCTCCACCTGAGCGAGGAGGAGAAGGCGCAGGTGAAGACGTGGCTGGAGGTGCCTCCCGAGACCGAGGCGCTCGATCCCCAGCTCATCCCGCGGGCGCACCGGGAGCTGTTCCTCGACACGGCGCGGAAGATGATCGAGGCCGACGGGAAGATCGATCCCGAAGAGGCAGAGTCGCTGCGTCTGCTCGAGCAGCTCACGGCCTGAGCGCGTGGGTGTCATGAGCGATCCCTCGGTGGAGGTGCGCGAGGCGGGCGAGGCGCCGATCGTCGGCGTGATCATGGGCGGGCGGAGCGACTGGGAGCACCTCGCGCCCGCAGCGGAGATGCTGACGTCGCTCGGGATCCCCCACGAGGCGCGGGTGGTGTCGGCCCACCGCACGCCGGATCGGATGTTCGAGTACGCGGAGACGGCAGCGTCGCGCGGGCTCCAGGTGATCATCGCGGCGGCCGGAGGAGCGGCGCACCTGCCAGGGATGGTGGCCGCGAAGACGTGGTTGCCGGTCATCGGGGTGCCCATGCCGGTGACGGCGCTGAATGGCGTCGATGCGCTGCTGTCCATCGTGCAGATGCCGAAGGGCGTGCCCGTGGCGACCATGGCCATCGGCAAGCCGGGGGCCGCGAATGCGGCGCTGCTCGCGGCGTCGATCCTCGCGCTCGGGCGCCCCGCGCTGCGTGAGCGCCTCGCCGAGTTCCGAAGAGCCCAGGAGGTCGCTGTGCTCCGTGACGCCGTGATCCTGTGAGCCGACCCATCCTCCCCGGCAAGACGATCGGCATCCTCGGCGGCGGTCAGCTCGGCCGCATGACGGCGCTGGCGGCGCGCACGCTGGGCTACCAGGTCCACGCGCTGGATCCGGATCCCGACTGCGCGGCGCGCCCGGTGCTGGACCGGCTGGTCACGGCGCCGTTTGACGACGTGGAGGCCGCGGTCGATCTGGCGAAGGGGTGCGACGTGGTGACGCTGGAGATCGAGACCATCGCGGTCGCGGCGATCGAGGCGGCGGCACGCGTGGCTCCGGTGCGGCCCTCGGCGCAGATCCTGGGGATGGTGCAGGACCGCGGTGTCCAGAAAGGCTGGCTCGCGGGGAACGGCTTCCCGGTGGGGCCGTTCCGCGAGGTGGGGAGCGCGGCGGAGCTCGCGGCGGCGGCGGCGGCGATGGGGCCTGCCTGCTTCATCAAGGCGTGTCGCGGTGGGTACGACGGGCGGGGGCAGGGGCAGCTCATGGACCTCGCCGGGGCCGAGGGGGTGTGGGCGCAGCTCGGGGGCGATCGCGCGGTGGTGGAGGCGGCGCTGGATCTGGAGGCCGAGCTGAGCGTGCTCGTGGCCCGCACGCCGAGCGGGAAGCTGGCGGTGTACCCGCCGGCGCTGAACCACCACCGCGATCGCATCCTGGAGTGGTCGCTCCTGCCGGGGCCCATCCCGGCGACCGTGACCGGGCAGGCGGTGCAGATCGCGCTGGATCTGGCGGTGGGGCTCGCGATCGAGGGGCTGCTCGTGGTGGAGATGTTCCTCCGGCGCGACGGGCGGCTGCTCGTGAACGAGCTCGCGCCGCGCCCGCACAACAGCTACCACGCCTCGGAGGTCGCCTGCGCGACGAGCCAGTTCGAGCAGGCGGTGCGCGCGGCGTGCGATCTGCCGCTCGGCTCGGTGGAGATCGTGCGGCCCGCGGCCATCGTCAACCTGCTCGGCGACCTGTGGATGCGTGACGCACCGCCTCCTTTCGAGGCGGCGCTGGAGATCCCCGGGGTGAGGCTCCACCTGTACGGCAAGCGGGTGGCGCGGCCTGGCCGCAAGATGGGGCACCTGTCGGCCACGGGGCGCACGCCGGAGGAGGCGCTGGCCGCCGCGAAGCTCGCGATGGCACGCCTCGGTGGTCGCGGGCCTCTTCCGCTGCCCGCTTGACGCCCCCGACCCCCGGCCCGATCTTGCGTGCGCATACCGCTCGCGATGCGTGAGCGGGTGGCCAGGAAGGGGAGTCCGACATGTACATCGCCCGATGGCAATTCACCGCCCGGGAAGGGCAGACCGACGCGACCATTGTCCTGCTGCGCAAGTGGATGGTCGATGTGGGGGACCGCATCGGCTGGAAGCCGACCTCCCTCCGCTTCGTCCAGGGGTTGATCGGCGATAGCGAGGGGCACATCGAGATGGAGGTGCAGCTCGACTCGTTCACGGATCTCGAGAGCGCCTGGAACGACATGAAGGGCGTGCCGTACCAGAAGCAACACCAGCGTGAGCTGGAGCCGCTGCTCGTGCCGGGGAGCATGCGCTGGACGCTGCACCGCATCCTCGACATCTCCGCCGAGGACTGAGCCCGCGACGGAGCCAGCGCGCGCCGCGATGTCCAGGAAGCCTCCGCCGCCGCCGGCCGCCGTGCTGGTGATCGACGTCCTCAACGATCTGGCGTTCCCCGGCGGCGAGAAGGTGGTCCCCTGGGCCCACAAGATGGCCGCGCGGCTGAAGCCGTTCCTCGCCCGGGCGCGCGCCGCGGGGTTCCCCGTCATCTACGTCAACGACAACTACGATCACTGGCGCAGCGATCACGGCGAGATCTACCGGTACTGCACCCGGAAGGGGGCCCGGGGTCGCGCGGTGGTGCGGAAGCTCAAGCCGCGGCGCGACGACTACTTCATCGTCAAGCCGAAGCATTCCGGGTTCTTCGGGACCTCGCTGCAGCCGCTCCTGCAGCACCTCGGCGCGCGTCGGCTGATCCTCACGGGGATGGCGACGAACCTCTGCGTCTTCTTCACGGCGCACGACGCGCACATGCACGAGTACGACCTGTATGCGCTCTCCGACTGCTGCGCCGCCGAGAGCGACTTCGATCACGACACGGCCCTGGATCAGCTCAAGCGCTTCTGCGGGGTCACGGTGATGCGGAGCGACGAGGTCGACTTCGAGGCGGAGACGCCGGCCGCGCCGGAGGAGAAGGACAAGAGGCGCGGCGAGGCGGCCGGGAAGCCGGAGAAGGCGACGAACGCCCGGTGAGCCGCTTCATCCACGACCCGAACTGGCCCTCCAACGCAGACGAGACCTGGCTCGACATGATCCGCTGACGCTGCCGGGGCGCGGGGGGGCTCGGGCGCTCGGGCGCGATCCACAGCCCGCAGAGATCGCTCCGCCCGTGGCCGATGTGCAGCCGCGCGCACGCTGCGGTGGCTGAGCGGCATCCAATCCGGACATGGCACGCGCTGGTTCCCTCCGCAGAGCACAGCTCTCGAACAGTTCAGGCCGCAGCACCGCGAAGATACGCGCTCCTGGACAGGGGTCCTTCGCGGCTCGGCTCGCCTCGTTCCTGCTGCTGTGCGCCGTTCCCTCCTGCACGTCGAGCTGTGGGGGGTCGTCCGCAGCAGACGGCAACGCCGATGTGTCCGCGCGGATCCAGGCGTGGGTCCGGGCAGAAGCCGAGGCGCGCGCGCAGCGGGCCCGGCTGGAGGCCGACGCGCAGAAGGCTGGGTCCCAGGGGCCGGCGGAGCGCGCGCCGTTGCAGCGGGGGGTGATCCCCATGCTGCTCACCGCGGCCGGTGGTCCGAGCGGCGGGGTGGTCTCCGGGGGGGAGGCGGTGGTGTCGGTGGGGGTGCCGTTCCCGCCGGGGGCGATCCGCGATCCGGAGAAGATCGCGCTGCGCCACGGGGCGAAGGGGACCGGGGTGCCGGTGCACGTGGCGATGCTCGCGACCTGGCCGCGGGATGGGTCCATCCGGAGCGCGCTCGTGGCGTTCCGGGCGAAGCAGGGCGCACCGGCGCAGGATCTCTACGAGATCGTGTGGGGGGACGAGGCCGAGAAGGTGCGCAAGTCGTCTCCGGCGCTCGCGCCGAACCCGGATGGACCGATCGCCGCGACGTTGCCGGCCGGGTGGTACGGGCAGAGCCTGGTGAGCGGGCCGCAGGTGCCGGCGCTCGACGATCGGCGGTTCCCGAAGTTCGAGGACCAGATCGAGAAGGGGCTGGCGAGCATGTCGCCGGCCTTCGACACGCTGAAGGTGGAGTGCTCGGGGCAGCACCGCACCTACTACGACAGCCCGCACGCGCTCTATCAGCGCTTCCTGCGCAACGGGGACGCGGGGCGGTTCCGGCGGGCGCGCGCCGAGGCGGTGTGGTTCCGCGCCCACGAGCTGCGCTTCAGTCCGGACCGGCACTGGGCAGTGCACGTGTGCCAGGCGGAGGGGTGGGCGCCCGACAAGGCCCTGTCGTGGGGGGCGCTGCGGCGGATGGTGTCCCAGGGGATGCTCGACGACTACCTGCTCACGGGCGATCCGGCGGCGAAGGAGGCGATCGTCGCCATGGGGGAGGCGCTGCGGCAGAGCATCCCGTCGTTCAAGACGGCGAAGGAGGATCAGCTCCTCGCGACCGAGCGGAACATGGCCTTCACGATGATGATCATGGCCAGCTACTACGCGGTGGATCCGCGGCCCGAGGTGCTGGCGTCGCTGACGGAGCTGGTGGACCGCACCGTGGCCTGGCAGGCGCGTTCGAGCTCGGGGGCGTTCGAGCACGACGTGGCGCGCGCGGACCCGAGCGAGTGCGAGCGGGGGCCGCGGGGGGCGTCGCCGTTCATGACCGCGCTGCTGGTGGACGCGCTGATGGACGTGCACGCGCTCACCGGGGATCCGCGCCTCGCGGGGGTGGTGACGCGCACGGCGACGTGGCTGAAGGACAAGGCGCTCACCTCGGACCGGCGGGCATTCCGGTATCTCTGGAGCTGCGACACGGACGCGTACGACGACAGCGGGACGGCGGACCTGAACCTGCTCGTGGTGCCGGTGTTCGGCGCGGCCTATGCGCTGACCGGTGACGCGCGCTGGCTGCGCACGGGCGATGCGCTGGCGGACATCGGGGTGGACGCGATGAGGCCGAAGAGCCCGAAGCACTGGAGCCAGTCGATGCGCAGCTTCGGCCGCTACCTCGGCTACCGCGTCGCCGGGGGGACGAAGGGGAGCGACGGGGGAGGGGCGAAGGAGGGGGCGCTCGGGGCCACGCCGGACAAGGCAGCGACCGAAGGCGGGGCGCCTTCGACACCGGCTGCACCGGCCACGCAAGCCGCCCCGGCCACGCAGGCCACGCAGGCGGCGCCAGCGCCGCAGCCGACGTCACCGCCGCGAAAGTGACGGTGGCGTCGCGGGCGCGTAGCATCCGCGCCCGTGACCCCTGTGGATCTGTTCCCGATCGCCCTGTCGCTGCGCGTCGCGGCGATCGCGCTGGGCATCGCGGGGCCTCTCGGGATCGCGATCGCGTGGGTGCAAGCGAAGCGGCGCTACCCGCTCCGGTGGGTGGTGGAGGCGCTGGTGCTCTTGCCCCTCGTGCTGCCGCCGTCGGTGATCGGGTACTTCCTCCTCGTGCTCTTCGGGCGGCGCGGGGTGCTCGGGCCGCTGCTGGAGGGCGCGCTCGGGGTGCGCTTCGTGTTCTCGCCGGCGGCTGCGGTGATGGCGTCCACGGTGGTGGCGCTGCCGCTGGTGGTGAAGACCGCGCAGCCGGCGATCGAGGCCGTTCCGGCGGAACTCACGCAGGTGGGTCGGAGCCTCGGGCTCGGTCCGCTGGCGCTCCTGTTCCGGGTGACGTTGCCGGTGGCCTACCGGGGGGTGCTGGCGGCGCTGGTGCTGGGGTTCGCGCGGGCGCTCGGGGAGTTCGGGGCGACGCTGATGGTGGCTGGCAACATCCCGGGGCTCACCAACACCATGCCCATCGAGCTGTTCACGGCCTACCAGGGGGGAGACGACGCGCGCGCCGGGATCTACGTGGCGGTGCTGACCGGGATGTCGCTCGCGGTGGCGCTGGTGGCGGCGCGGCTCTCTCCGAGGGAGGCGGCTGCGTGAGCGATCCCGGTGCGATGGCGCTCTCGGCGGCGTTCACGGTCACGGTGGGGGCAGGGGCGCAGCGCGCGCCAGCGTTCTCGGTCTCGGCGGAGCTGTCGCTGGAGCGCGGGGTGCTCGTCCTGTTCGGGCCCTCGGGCGCCGGGAAGTCGCTGACGTTGCAGGCGCTCGGGGGGCTGCTCCGGCCGTCTTCCGGGTACGTGCGGGCCTTCGGGGAGGTGCTCCACGACAGCGCGCAGGGGATCTTCGTGCCGCCCGAGCGGCGCCGGATCGGGTACGTGCCGCAGGTTCCGTCGCTGTTTCCGCACCTGTCGGTGGAGGAGAACGTGGCGTTCGGGCTGCCGTGGCGGGCGCGGTGGCGGGCGTGGTGGCGGGCGCGGTGGAGGGCGCAAGGACGGGCGCAAGGACGGGCGCAACGATGGCGAGACCCGGAGGTGGCGACGCTGATGGAGGAGCTGGGGATCGCGCACCGCGCGACGGCGCGGCCGGCGTCGCTCTCGGGAGGGGAGCGTCAACGGGTGGCGCTCGCGCGGGCGCTGCTCGTCGCGCCGAGGCTGCTCCTGCTGGACGAGCCCTTCGCGTCGATCGATCAGGAGGGGCGCGCGGAGCTGCGCGAGGTGCTGCGCGCGGCGCTCGCGCGGCACGGCATCCCGGCGGTGCTGGTGACCCACGACCCGGAGGAGGCGCTGGTGCTGGGGGACACGCTGGTGCGCTTCGAGCGGGGTCGCACGGTGGCGCAAGGGGCGCCGGCGGAGATCTTGAGGCAGGAGAGGGCGGTGGTGGTGACGGGGGTGGCGGCAGGGCCAGCGACGGCGGTGGGGGAGGGGAGGGTCGTGCTCTCGCTGCGGGAGGCGCGCGTGGAAGGGCCGGCAGCGCTGCTCGGGGAGGGGGGAGTGACAGGGGAGCAGGTGGTGCTGAGGCTTTCGGCGCCGCGCGGGTGAGGACGGAGCCGTCGCCTGCGCGCGACGCCCGGCGAGGTCCTTGCGCGGCGCTCTTGCGTGGGTGGAGGTCGGCGGGGAAGATGGCCGGGTGAGCGAGCCTTCGACGGACAAGAAAAAGATCATCCTCTCGGGCATGCAGCCGAGCGGGATCCTGACCATCGGCAATTACCTCGGGGCGCTGAAGAACTGGGTCACGCTGCAGAGCGAGTACGACTGCCTGTTCATGGTGGTCGATCTGCACGCGCTGACGGTGAAGCAGGTGCCGGCCGATCTCCGGAGCCGGTGTCTCTCGTTCTCGGCCCAGTACCTGGCGAGCGGCATCGATCCCGAGCAGTCGACGATCTTCCTCCAGTCGCACGTCTCCGAGCACGCGGAGCTGGCCTGGGTGCTGAACACGATGGCGTACATGGGCGAGCTGAGCCGGATGACGCAGTTCAAGGACAAGTCGCAGCGGCACGAGGAGAACGTGAACGCCGGGCTCCTCACCTACCCGGTGTTGATGGCGGCCGACGTGCTGCTCTACCAGGCGAACCTGGTCCCGGTCGGCTCGGACCAGAAGCAGCACCTCGAGCTGACCCGTGATCTCGCGCAGCGCTTCAACCAGCGGTACTCGGAGACCTTCACGGTGCCGGAGCCGTTCATCCCCAAGGTGGGGGCGCGGATCATGAGCCTGCAGGATCCGACGAAGAAGATGTCGAAGAGCGACGAGAACCCGGACGCGTACATCGGGATCCTGGAGACGCCCGAGGTGATCCGGCGCAAGATCAAGCGCGCGGTGACCGACTCGGGCACGGATGTGCGCTTCGACGAAACGCGGCCAGGGGTCTCCAACCTGATCACCATCCACGCGGCGCTGAGCGGCAAGTCGGTGCAGGAGATCGAGGATCACTTCGCGGGCAAGGGGTACGGGGACCTGAAGGGCGAGCTCGCGGAGCTGCTGGTCGAGGGGCTCGCGCCCATCCAGAAGCGGTACGCGGAGCTGATGGGCGACAAGACGGGGCTCGAGCAGATCCTGGCCCGCGGCGCCGAGCGTGCCCGGGGGCGGGCGCGGAGGACGCTCTCCAAGGTCTTCCGCAAGGTGGGGCTGGTCCCCGCGCAGCCACCAGCGCCTCCGCCGGCCAAGGGGTGAGGGCTCCGAGGCGCCCCTCGCTCGCGCCGGCCGGGGGCATGACCTACGCTGCCCGGGATGAAGCGCTGGCTGCCCCTCGGGCTCGTGGTTCTCGGCGTCGCCCTGATCGCGTTCGCCCTGTTCGGATCGTCCGACAAGGACCGCCTCCTCGGGCTGCTCCACCGGACCGCGGACGCGGTGCGCGTCGAGGAGGGCGATACGAACCCGGTGGTGCGGCTCGGGCGGGTGCGCTCGGACTTCAGCGAGATCTTCACGAAGGAGGCGAGCGCCAGCGTGCCGGAGATCGAGGCGCGCCTGCAGGGGCGGGAGGCGCTGGTGCAGGCCGTGACCCAGCTCGGGAGCGTGTACCGATCGGCGCACGTCAGCCTCGGTGACGTGGACCTGCGCATCGATCCCGCGGGGATGACGGCGGAGGCGACGGCGACGGCGACGGTCACCGGGTCGCTGCACGGGCAGGAGGTCCGCACCGACGAGCGCAAGGTGATGTTCACGGCCGAGAAGGTCGACGGGGACTGGAGGTTGCAGTCGGTGGTCGCCGGGGCGCGGCTCGGGGACGAGGAAGGAGGGCCGTGACGCAGGAGGTGGCGCGGCTCAAGGCGCAGGGTCGGGCAGCGGCGGGTCGGGCTCCGGTGCTGGCGCGTCGTGCGTGAGCCGCACGCCGGGCTGGATCGCGGCGCGCCACGCTCTGAACAAGGCGAGCGCGGCGTCGTCCAGCGAGAGCGCCTGCGCGGCGAGGCTGTCGAGGGTCGCCTGCTCCGCCTCGGTGATGCCCTCGTTGCGCGCTCCGAGCAGGTGCCCCAGGGTCGAGAGCGCCTCCACCGCGGGGTGGTCGGGCGGAGGGGCCGGCAGGGCCCGGAGGTGCGAGATCTTCACCTGGGGCATGCCCTGGCGGGCGTCTCGCTGGCGCTGGTAGTGGATCCAGCGGACAGGGGTGGAGTTCAGGTACGCGAGGAGGAAGCTCTCGCTGTACTGCGCGTCGGCGAAGCCCGCGAGGATGGAGTTGCGGAACGCCAGGCCGTCGGAGAGCGCGGCGATGGGGAACCGTGCCGTTTGCCGGATGAGGAGGCGCACCGTGTGCCAGTCCTGCGCGGCCCTGAAGCGCGCCTCGAAGGTCGAGGGATCGCAGTAGAAGCGGGGCGCGCGGCGCAGGCAGGGGGCGACGTCTCCGCCCGCGCGGAGCGCCACGGCGCGGGCCTCGTCGGGGCGCGTGGCGAGCTTCTGGGTGTCGGCGGCGGTGGTCTGGTAGCCCCGCTCTCCGAAGAGGTGCGCGGGGAGGCGCGGGAAGGCCTCCAGCCGTTCGAGCACGCCCGCGGTGACCGCGTCGATGTCGGAGCGCGCGAGTTGCCAGGCAGGGGAGGGGAGGCCCTCGCGCGGGGGGCGCGGGGGACCAAGGCGCCGGGTGGAGAGCAGGCCCATGCTCGGCTGGAAGACGCCGTCGAAGGCGCGGTCGCCGAAGTCGGGGAGCGCCTCGTCGGCGGCGCAGAGCGCGTCGTGGGCGCGGCGGACGGGGTCGTAGCCGGCGAGGTCCGACATGGAGGTGGGCAGCACGAGGCCGAGCCTGCCGCCGGGGCGCAGGAGGGAGGCGGCGCGGTGCACGAAGATGCCCTGGAGGGTGCGGTAGCCGGCGAACGCGGGGCTCAGCGCGGCGTACAGGTCGCGGAGAGGGGTGGCGATGGGCTGGGCGGCGCGGCCCGCGTAGGCGACCCAGGGGGGGTTGCCGACGAAGGCGTCGAAGCCGCCGCGATCGCGGAAGACCTCGGGGAACTCCAGCTCCCAGTGGAGGGGCAGGTGCTGGGCGCGCAGGGCGGCGAGGCGCGCCGAGAGGTCAGGATCGGGCTCTCCGGCGAGCAGGCGCGCGACGGCCGCAGGCAAGGCGGCGAGGGTGCGCGCCCGTGAGCGCCGGTCCACGCCGAGGAAGGTGGCGAGGGCCGCGTCGCCGAGGAGCCTGGCGGGCACCAGGAGGTCGTCGGCGCGCGCGAGGGCCTCGCTCGCGGCCGGTGCTCCGAGGCGGATGGCGCGCCGGATTGCGGCGGCCTCCGCGGCTGCGGCGTCGATGGCGGCTGCGACCTCGGCGACTCGCTCCGCGTCTTTGCTGGCAGGTGTGCGCGGGGGCCGCGGGTTCAGACCCACGATCTGCGCGGGGCCGAGCCCCACGATCGCGTCGCCGCTGCGGAGGGCGTGATCCACGAAGGGCGGCGGGCGTCCCTGGGCGCTGGCGAGGAGGCCGAGCGAGATCCGCGCGATGTCCACGGCGAGCGGGTCCTTGTCGACGCCGTGCAGGCAGCGCTGCGCCACGAGGGCGTGGGCGTGGGCGAGGAGGTCGCTCTCGGAGGCGAGCGAGGGCGTGGTTCCGGTGCGCTCCCAGGCGCCGAGCAAGGCCCCGGCGAGGGCGTGGCAGGTCTCGATCAGGAAGGCGCCTGCGCCCATCGCCGGGTCGCAGATGCGCAGGTCGAGGAGCGCTTCGGGCGTGGAGGCCTCGGCGAGCAGCGGGGCGAGGGTGCGGGCGACGATGGCGCGCGCCATGCTGCGGGACGTGTAGTGCGCGCCGGCCCGGCGGCGGGCGACGCCGGAGGTGAGGGCGAAGCCTCCCGCCGCGTCGGGCTGCATCTCGAGGCCGAGGAGGCCTTCGTGCAGGGCGCCGATGCGGTCGACGTCGGGGCCGGTGTCCTCGGCCTGGGCCTCCCCCGCGGCGAGGTGGGTCAGTACCTGGGAGACCACCGCGTCGGAGATGGGAGGCAGGTCCGCGAGGGGGGGCATGGGCCCGCGGCTCTTCGCGGGGCGGCCTTCCAGAAAAGGGTGCGCATGCGGATCGAAGAGGCGGCCGCCGCGCGGGAGCGACAGGCCCGCCACCTCGGGAGCGCCCGCGTGGAGCGCGCGCGACAAGGCGAGCAGCCGTGGCCACGCGCCCTCCGGAGCGCCGAGCAGCGGCGCGCTGCCGGGAGTACGCCGCTCGACCACCAGCAGGACCAGCATCCGGAGGAGGGCCGTGGTCAGGCCGCGGGTCAGCGCCTCTCCCTGCCCTGCGAGGGTGCGCCCACCCGCCTCTGCATCGACGCGCAGGAAGGCCTCGCCGAGCTCGCGCAGGGCGGCCATGGCCTGATCGCGCAGGCGTCGGGCTGGTCGGGAGATGGCCACGCTGCCGCCCTGACCGGCTCGGCGCCGCGTCACGGGTGGAGGCTCGGCGCCTGCTTCACGCGGATCCGGGAGGCAGCCCACCGCCGCGAGGAGCGAAGCGGAGTCCTGAGCGGCTCCCGGGGGAGACGTCACGGCTTGGGGTGCGCGAGCAGGAAGTCGATCATCTCGGCGCCGAAGCTGGCGTTGAACCCCGGGGAGTGACTGCCGCCCTCGATGGTCCAGAGTTCGGCGTACCCGCCGGGGTCACAGTCGCCGAAGGACTGGGTGGAGGTCTCTGCGCCCGTGAGGCTGGCTTCCAGGTCGAGCGTCGGTCCTGCGGTCGAGGTCGCGCTGCAGCCATCGAACTCCGCCCAGGCCTGCACCGTGGCCAGGGCGCCAGGGTACGTCGCCGCTCCCGGGATGGTGCCGCCGTCGTAAGCGATCGTGTCGTCGGCGGTGCCGTGGATCTGCAGGACGGCGACCGGCTCGGAGGGGGAGCAGGCTGCCGGGTCCGAGGTCATCGCGCCGGCGAGGCTCGCGACGGCGGCGATGAGGTCCGCGTGATCGCAGGCCATGCGGTACGACATGAAGCCGCCGTTCGAGTGGCCCGCGAAGAAGATCCGCTTCGGGTCCACCGTGTAGCGCGCCTGGATGTCCTCCACGACCTTCCGGAGGTACGCGGAGTCGTCGACCTCGCTCCCGTCGAAGTTGCAGCAGGCATCCGTGGCGTTCCAGAAATGGTTGCCGTCGGAGTCCACGGTGCCGTCGGGGTGGGCGTAGAGGAAGCCGCGCGCCTCGGCGAGCGGTTCGAGCTGGAAGTACAGCTCCTGGAGCGCGCCCGACGCGCTGTAGCCGTGCAGGAGGACCACGAGCGCTGCAGGGGTCCCTTCCTGGTAGCTCGACGGAACGAACACCTCCACGGGCCTGTCCCCGCCGATGGCGTCGTCCGTGCCGCCCGCGCCGCCCGCGCCGCCCGCGCCGTTTCCGCCCGCGCCATTTCCGCCCGCGCCGCCTCCGCCCGCGCCGGTCTCGGTGGTGCTGGAGTCCTCCTCGGAGGAGCAGCCGGATGCGAGGCTCGTCATGGCGACGAGCAGGAGGGAGAGCACGGCGGAGAGCTTGGAGCGCATGCTGCGGCGATACACGCGCGTGCGTGGCCCGGCAAGTCGGCGTTCGTCGGCGTTCGTTCGCGCGCCCGTTGTCGGCGCGCCGTGGCCACGGATCGCTGCGCTCAGCCGCGCGGTGGCCGGAGGCGATCGCGGAACCATCCGCGGTAGCGCTGCATCTTGATCCGCTGCGACCACGGCGCCCGCCGCGTGCAGGTGCGCGCCTCGTCGCTGCCCTCGGGCGCTCCCCAGCGCACCTCCGCGCAGTCGTTGGGGTTGTAGGCCATCTCCAGCGCCTCGGCGCGGGCCACCACGTCGGCCAGGGTCAGCGTGTGCTCCGAGCCGTCGGTGCGCGGGTAGGTGATCTGCCGCGCCTGGAGCTCCCGCCCGAGGGCGCCTTCCAGCTCGGCGCGCACCTGCGAGGGAGACCTGCCCGGCGGCATCGCGTAGCGCGCCGGCAGCCGCTCCACGCGCGCCGGCAGCCCGCGCACCACGTCGATGGCAATGAGCAGGCGCAGATCCCGCGAGGGCGTCGAGAAGTCTTCCCAGGGGCCCACGGTCTCGAAGATCTCCGCGCCCTTGGGCATGTCGACCGAGGCGTTGCCCTTGGCCAGGTACTCCTGCCCGTTCCTCACCGAGAGCACCCGCCCCCGCACCTGCTCCTCCAGGGCCTGCACGGTCTCCAGCAGCGCGCGCTGCGGGTCCAGCGGATCCGGGGAGAGCACGGCGTCGACCTTGTCGTAGAAGCCCTCGACGCCCCGGAGGTGCTGGTCGCGCGAGTAGTCGCCGTACGCGGGGTGCTGCGCGATCTCGTCGTTGGTGAGCCGCCTGAGCCGCCCGCGCTCGCGCACGAGGGGCCTGAAGCGCTTGAACCCTGGCCCGCCGAGCGACGGGTCGAGCGCGAACAGGAAGTTGCCGCGCCAGTAGCGCCGCCGCGCCACCGTGCCGTCGGGCTGCCCATCCACGGCGAGCAGCACTCCGCCCGCGTCGGCCGTCTGGGGGAGGCGCTTCGCCACCATGAGCACGTGCCCGTACGGGTCGGCGAAGATCGTCCCCGGCCGCAGGCTCTCCGCGGTGAGCGCCACGGGGTAGTAGTCGCCCTCGTCGGAGGTCGACGGGACCCGCCCGCTGCCCGAGTGCACGGTGTCCGCCACCGTCACCCGCAGGAAGTGGTTGAAGGCCTGGACCGCGCTCCGCGCCTTGCTCGTGGGCCGCTCGTCGCTCGATCGGAAGCGCCCGCAGCCCGGGGAAACGCTGGGGCCACCGCGCGTGCAGGCCGAGAATCCGAAGGGGAGCCCCAGCTTGAAGGCGAAGTAGGCGCGCAGGAAGTACGGCAGGTCCGCGCAGTCCGGATCGAGGGAGAGCCCCCGCGGCGGCGGGTCGTCCTCGCCCTGGCCGAGGTGGTTGTGCAGGAAATTCCGCCGCTGATCCCGGAGCACCTCGTGCAGCGCGCGCCACGACGGCTGCTCCGCGAGGGGCGCGTCGAAGAGCCGCTCGATCCACGCCGCGTAGAGGTCCTCGTCCGCCGCCGTCCACGTCCCTGCGCTCCGCCACGCGGCGCTGCCCGGGGGCGCTCTCCAGGAAGGTGCGTCGGCCGCCTCCGCGACGGAGATGTCCTTGCACGCCAGGACCTCGGCGCCCTGGCCGAGCGCTGCCCGGTACGACCCTGCCGCAGGCGACGCGATCTCGGCGGACGACCACCACGGCGGCCCGCCCCCCTGGGTGAGCGCGAGCGGCACGGAACCTCCCTGCGGCGTCCGGACCACGAGCGCACCTGGCGTGGCAGGGAGCGGTCGCGACGACACGGCCACGATCCGGAGCGGCACGCCTGCCCGGGGAGTCGCGGGAGACACGAAGAGCGCGACGTCACCACGCGCCGCGCAACCCTCCCCTGCCGGAACCTCGGGGCCGGCGAGCGCGTCCCCGGATCCAGGCGGCGTGCTGGTGCGAAGCGCGCCCGCGCGTGCCGCTCCTGCGGCTGCTGCACCTGCGGCGATCACGGCGGCCGTCGGGCTTGCCGTTGCGCTTGCCGTCGCGCTCGACACCACGGCCGTTGCTGCCGCGGCCGGTGTCTCCGGAGAGGCTTCGCCCCGCTCGCCCACGCGGGACCGCCCCCCCGGCAGGGGCCGGTCAGAGCAGGCAACGAGGCACAGGGCGAGGAGCGCCCACCGCAGCATGGTGCCACTACTAACGCGCTCCCCTCCTGAATCAAGTTCCTGCAGCAGATCTCCGCGCGCTGCCATCTGCGCAGGGCGGCGTGGCGCGCTGGCCGTCGCTGGGGCCCTCGCTGGGCCTCGCTGGGCCTCGCTGGGCCTCGCTGGCGCCCGCTCCGCTGCGGGGGTGGGCTTGACGCCTCCCGCGGTCCTCGGGAAAACTCCGGCGATGCGCCGCAACGCCCTTCCCTCCGCCCTTCCCCTGCTGGCCATCGCGCTGGTCCTCGCCACGGCTGGCTGCGACAAGTCCTCCGGGGCGCAGACCACCGCTGCTCCGGACCAGGCCCCCGCCGGTCAGGACGGCGCGAAAGCGGGCGCCGACGGCACCATCCCCGCGGGGGCGAAGCGCATCGACATCGCCGTCGTGGACGAGGGCTTCTCTCCCTCGACCCTGGACCTCAAGAAGGGCGAGACCGTGGTGCTGCGCTTCAACCGCACCACCAAGAGCGAGTGCTTGAAGGCCATCGAGATCCCCGATCTCGGCGTGAAGAAGGACCTGCCCCTGAACACGCCGGTCGAGGTCGCCATCACCCCTCAGAAGGAGGGCAAGATGACGCTCCAGTGCTGGATGGCGATGGTCAAGGCGACCATCAACGTCTCTTGAGTCTCCACGAGGGGACTCGCGTCCCCTCGCCCCGCCGGGCGTGAATCCCGACGGGGCCCCACTCCCCGCGATCCACCCGCGGTTTCCAGAGCGCTCTGCCGCTTCGGGCCTGGCGCCCGTCGCATCGGGAAGCGGCCACTGTCCCCGGCCGTGTGTATCAGGAAGCGGCCACTGTCCCCGGCCGCATCCATGAACGCCGCCTCGCTCACAGCACGACCCAGGCGTCCTCCGGGCTTTTCAGCTCGGCTGCGAGCCGCAGGGACGCCGGTCCGCTCGATGGCGGTGCCTCGCTCGCGTGCGCCGGATCGACGCTCGCCGTGGCACAGCGATCCACCGCGACCCGCAGCATTTCCCGCGCGTCGGCCGGGGTGAGCGGGCGCCCGGCGTGGCGGTACCCGAACCCCAGCGCGCGCTCCACGCAGCCCACGCAGGGCGTGGTCGCCGAGCGGAGCCGGAACAGGAGCGTCCCGTCAGGCCACCCGATGAGCCGCGCCTCCACGGTGATCACCACGCTCTCGCCGTCACGCAGCACCACGGTGCCCGCGGGTTCCTCCGGCCCGCAGCGCCGCCGCACCAAGAACCAGTACCGATCCACCAGCCGATCCCCACCCTTCGGCCCTTCACGATCGTCCCTGCGCTCCATGGTTCCTCCGTCGGCAAGGAGTATAGGGCGCAGATCTCCGCGCGCTCCCCGCGCGGATGTCGGGAAATGTCCATCGGGCGGACAATGTCACCGCGTGCTGGACGTGGGAAGCGGCGTGGGAAGCGGCACGCGGCACGCGGTGTGACGGGCAGCTACGGCGTGCCGAGCGAGAGCAGCTTCACCTCGGCGATGTTCACCTTGTTGAACCGCCCGGAGGCGCCGCCCATGTTGTTGTAGAGCAGGAAATGACCGAGATCGCTCATGTTGCCCGAGCGCTCGTCCTCACGGATGACCAGGGTGTAGCTCTGGCCTGCGGTGAGGTTCACCGCGACGAGGTTGGAGTCGCGCCACTGGCTCCAGTCCTGTCCCTGGTGCGGCATCACGAGCTGCCCACCCCCCACCAGGGTCGCGCCCTGCCAGACTTCCAGGGCCTTCACGCCGCAGGTGATCCCCGTGTTGTAAGGTCCTGCGCCGTTGGCGGCGAGCGCCTGGATCAGGTGCTTCCCCGACTGGCTGGGCGTCACGTTGATCACCGTGAGAGAGTCGCCCGGGTCGCCCCAGTCCTCGTAGTGCTGGTGCCCGTGGTTGTTGACCAGGGCGCCGCCGATGGCGGTGAACCCCTGCGCCCCGAACGTCTGCACCCGCGCGCTGCTGGTCCCCCAGTAGCACCAGGGCCGCGTCCTCTGCGACACGGTGCCCGAGACGGTGTACGTGGCCTCCACCGTGTAGCAGTAGGTCCTCGTCGCGTGCGCGCCGCTGTCCGGGTCCTGCCAGGTCGTGGTGGTCCCGGGCAGCCCGGAAGCCACGAGCGCCCCGTCGCGGTGCACGTTGAAGGTCACGCCTGCCGCGTCCTCGGGGAAGGTCCACGCGAGCTGGATCCTGTCGCTCGCGATCTCGCCTCCGCTCAGGCTCGGCGGACGCGGACCGAAGAGGTTCCGGTAGTTCGCGAGGGTGGCGTCGTCGAGGAAGGTGATGCCTTGGGGTGCGGCGCCGCCCGGCCCCAGGGTGACCTCGAACAGGTTGTCGGCCGCGAGCTCCGACGCCTGCGTGAGCGCGTCGACCTCGATCTCCTGACCGTTGAGTCGCACCGAGAGCACCTCGAGCAGCCCGCCGCCGCCCGCATTCGCGGGCAGGTCCACCGCCACGGACAGGTTCTTGCCGCGGTAGCGCAGGTTGCTCAGCGTGATCCGCTCGGCGCCCTCGAACAGCGTGGTGCGCAGGCCGCCGGTGATCTTCGGGTGGAACCGCACGCCTTCGGGCGTCGCTTCGAGCCCGAACAGCACCTCGTTCACCACCCCGAGGTGGCCCCCCACGCTCCAGAGCTGCCGCGGCGAGTTGACCACCGGCCCCGAGGTCGTGCCTTCGTCCACGTGGGCGAGGCCGGTCACCATCTCGAAGTTCTCCATGTGCGACAGGTTCAGCGCCGCGCCGCGCAGGAGCGCGTGCACCGAGTTCTCCAGCGCCTCGGCGTTGCCCGCCTTCGCCGCCGCCCTGGCCCAGAAGGCGCTCACGAAGGGCCAGATCCCGCGGTTGTGGTAGATCGGCGTGTCCTGCTGCTGCGGCCACGCCACCGGCGCGCCCTTGGGGAGGTGCGGGTAGCTCGCCACGATCCGCCCGGCTTGCTCCGGCGTCGCCACGTCGTAGAGCACGGCGAACGCCGAGCCGAGCAGATCGAACCGCGTCGTGGGGGCCGGGTCGAGCGGGCCCGGGATGAAGGTCGAGAAGAGCCCGTGGTCCTCCAGCCAGAGCCGCGCCCGGATCGCCTCGCGCAGCTCCTCCGCCCACCCTTCGTAACGCGCGCGCGCCGTGGCGTCGCCCTTCTCCTCGGCGAGCTGCGCCGCGAGCTGCAGCATCACCATGTGCCCGATGTTGGTGCTGAGCGCCTTGCTCATCGCGATCTGGACGGTGTCCGTGGCCGTGTACGCGGGGTAGGTCTGCTCGCGCCAGTCGAGGAACGACTGCTCGCCCCGGTACAGGCCATCGGCCGGGTCCCAGATGGTCTGGCGATCCCGCTCCGCGGTGTTCACCAGGGCCGGGTAGGCCAGGTCGCGGAACGCGGCGCGCTCCTGTCCATCCAGGAAGTTGAGCAGCTCCTTCGCCCCGATCGCCCACACCACGCGGTCCGTGGAGATGGGCCAGCTCCCGCCGCTCCCCGTGTCCTGCACGATCTCGGGCCGCGAGCCGTCCCGCCGGGTGCTGATCTTGAACTGCAGCGAGTTCTTCGCGCGGGTGGGATCGAACTGTCCGAGCCCCAGCGCCACCGCGTAGGCCGTGTCGCGCGTCCACACGTAGTTCCACTTCTGGCCTGTCTCGAAGCAGCCTCCCGCAGGGCAGGGGATGGCTGCGCCGCCGTTGAAGGCGTAGTCGGAGATGGCGTCGACCGAGTTCTCGCGCGCCTCTTCCACCGCCATCGCATAGATGGCGTCGAACATCGCGTGCCCGGTGCGCACCACGGGCTGCCCCGGTCGCTCCGCGTACGGCCGTGAGGTCGCGGGGATGTTCTCTTGCACCGGGCCTGTCGTGGACAGCACGTAGCTCCGGGCGCAGCTCTCGGCGTCCTGCACCACGACCGAGGCCTCGTACTGTCCGTCCTCGTACCGGTCGCCCCCCGCCGTGTCCTGCGCGACGGCCGGGACGCAGCTCGCGATGGGCGCCTCGCCGCCGCTCCCTCCTGCGCCCCCCGCCCCGCCCTGACCGTCCGCGCCGCCGGAGCCGCCCCCGCCTGCCGAGGTGCCGGTGGTGGTCGTGGTGGTGGTGGTGGTCGAGGACCCGTAGCGGTCCTTGAGGTCATCGCCGCAGCCCGCCGCGGCGAGCACCGCGAGGGCGCAGAACGAGAGGGCGAGGGGAGATCGCAGGCTTCGCATGGATTGAGTGCCGCCATCATCGCCACCGCGGTACATGATGGGAAGCCTGGCCAGCACCGGAGAGCGGCCTTCCACCCTGCTCCGGTCGGCCCGGTTTCCACTTCAGCCGGCTCCTTCCTGCCTTTGCGGAGGGCGACCCGCTGCAAACCCTTTCTTTTTGCGGCGCCCTGGGTAGACTTCGCGCCCCCCAACGTGCCTGGCGGCAGAGCCGCCCCGGTTTTTCGCTCCGAAACCGGCCCAGAGGAGGCGCAGAGGGGCAGCGGACCACCTGGCCGCTGCGCGCGAAGCGGACGCAAGGAGGCGCCAACCCGGCGCTCCGAGCACCCCGCGACGCACTCCGAGACACTCTCCGAAGGAGCGAAGGAAGGCATCTCACGTGAACCAGAATCCCGGCATCATCGGCAAGAAGATCGGCATGACGCAGATCTTCACGGAGAACGGCGAAGTCCTCCGCGTCACCGTCATCCAGGCAGGCTGCGTCGTCGTCGGCAAGCGCACCCTGGAGAAGGACGGCTACAGCGCGCTCATCCTCGGTCTCGACGACCGCAAGGAGAAGCACACCAACAAGCCGCTGGCTGGCTACTACAAGGCGACGGGCGTCTCCCCGAAGCGCCACCTCCGCGAGCTGCGCTGCCCCCCCGAGCACGCCGCCAAGTTCGAGGTCGGCAGCGTCCTCAAGGTCGAGGACGTGTTCGAGACCGGCCAGTACGTCGACGCCCAGAGCCGCACCCGCGGCCGCGGCTTCTCCGGCGTCATCCGCCGGTGGAGCATGGCGGGCTCGGTGGGCTCGCACGGTACCCACGAGTACTTCCGGCACGGCGGCTCCATCGGTACGAACATGACTCCCGGCCGCACCCTGCCCGGCCTCAAGATGCCCGGTCACTACGGCGACGAGACCGTGACCATCCACAGCCAGCGCCTGATCAAGGTGATCCCCGAGGATCAGCTCATCCTCATCGAGGGTGGCGTCCCGGGCCCCGACGGGTCGTTCGTGGTCGTCCGCGGCGCCGTGAAGAAGGCGAAGAAGCGCTGGAACGTGGCGCGCGCCCCCGAAGGCAAGAAGAAGAAGGGCTGAGGCCCTGACCGCCGCGGGGCGTAGCCGGCGTGAATCGGCGGCGCCCCGCCCCCCAGGTCGCTCGTGAGCAGCCGGAACAAGAACCCGTACAAGCGACCTGACGCCCGCACCCGCCAGGCGAAAGCCCAGGGCTATCCCGCCCGCAGCGTCTTCAAGCTCGAAGAGATCGACCGACGGACGCGGCTCCTCCGCGCCGGCCAGCGCGTGCTCGACCTCGGCGCCGCCCCTGGCTCCTGGTCCATGTACACCGCGCAGCGCATCGGCCCGGGCGGCAAGCTCCTCGCGGTCGACCTCTCGCCCATCCAGGTCAGCCTCGGCCCCTCGTCCAAGGCCATCCAGGGCGACGCCCTCTCTCTGGACAACGCCGATCTCGGGATCTTCGCCCCCTACGACGTCGTCCTCTCCGACATGGCCCCCGCCACCACGGGCAGCAAGCTCGCCGACCAGGCCCGGAGCTTCGACCTTTTCATGCGCGCCGTGGCCGTCGCCGAGGCGCTGCTCGCCCCGGGAGGCGCCTTCGTCGGCAAGCTCTTCATGAGCGACGACTTCCCCAAGGCCAAGGCCGCCCTCCAGAAGGCCTTCGCCGAGGCGCGCGTCATCCGGCCCGAGGGCACCCGCAGCGTCAGCTCCGAGGTGTTCCTCGTCGGCCTCCGCAGGAAGAAGCCCGAGCCCACCCCCCCACCGAGCGGCGCGTAGCCCCTTCATACATGCGGTCGCGGACATTGTCCGCTTCCCGAGGCGACGGACGTCAGGCCCGAAGCGGCAAAGCGCTCTGGAAACCAAGGGTGGATCGCGGAGTGGGGGGCCCCGACGGGCTTTGCTCGGCGGGGGGCGGGGGCGCGAGCCCCTGCCGTGTGAATTAGAACGCGTTGTAGCCGGTGAGCGCGTCGCCGAGGATCAGGGTGTGCACCTCGTGGGTGCCCTCGTAGGTGTAGACGCTCTCCAGGTTCAGCATGTGCCGGATCACCGGGTAATCCAGGAGGATCCCGTTCCCGCCGAGCAGCCCGCGTGCCATCCGCGCGATCCGCAGCGCCCACCCCACGTTGTTGCGCTTGCACAGCGACACCTGCACCGGCGTCAGCGCCCCCGCGTCCTTCAGCCGCCCGTAGTGGAGCGCCATGATCTGCCCCTTGGCGATCTCGCTCGCCATCTCCACGAGCTGCTCCTGCACGAGCTGCTTCGACGCCACGGGCTTGCCGAACTGCACCCGCTCGCGCGTGTACGACACCGCGGCCTCGTAACACGCCCGCGCCGCCCCCAGCGCCCCCCACGAGATCCCGAACCGCGCCTGCGTCAGACAGCTCAGCGGCCCCTTCAGCCCCGTCACGCCGGGCAGCACGTTCTCCGCCGGCACCCGCACCTCGTTCAGCACGATCTCCCCCGTGGGGCTCGCCCGCAGGCTCATCTTCCCGTGCACCGTCGGCGTCTCGAACCCCTTCATCCCCCGCTCCACCACGAACCCGCGGATCGACTCCGGCCCCCCGTCGTCGACCTTGGCCCACACCACGGCCAGGTGGGCGATCGGCGAGCTGGTGATCCACATCTTCGTCCCGGTGAGCACGTAGTCGTCCCCGTCGCGGCGCGCCCGGGTCGTCATCGAGCCCGGATCCGACCCCGAGTCGGGCTCCGTCAGCCCGAAGCACCCGATGAACTCACCCGCGGCCATCTTCGGCAGCCAGCGCTGCTTCTGCTCCTCCGAGCCGAAGCGCCAGATCGGGTACATCGCCAGCGACCCCTGCACGCTCGCGAAGCTCCGGAGCCCGCTGTCCCCGTACTCCAGCTCCGCGATCGCCAGCCCGTACGACACCGCGTTCATCCCCGCGCAGCCGTAGCCGGTGAGCGACGCCCCGAGCAGCCCCATCTCGGCGATCTCCGGGATCAGGTCGACGGGGAACTCTTCCTTCGCGAACAGCTCTGCCGCGCGCGGCAGGTAGCGCTCGCGCACGAACCGGCGCACCGTGTCGCGGATCATCCTCTCCTCTTCCGTGAGCAGAGGATCGACGGCCATGAGCTGATCGAGCGAGAGCGGCTCCTTGGGACTTGCCATGCGCGCCGATCTACCCCTTCACCGCGGCGCGGTCACGGGTGGATGTAGACCAGCGTCCCCTTCTTCAGCGACAGCGAAGCGTGCCACCCGGCCGGCACGTCCGGCGTCGTCCACCCGAACAGCCACGCCGCGTCCCTGGGCGACAGGTTCACGCACCCGTGGCTCCGGGGCGTCCCGAACTCGTCGTGCCAGTAGGCCGCGTGCAGCGCGTACCCCTCGGTGAAGTACTGCACGAAGGGCACGTCGCGAAAATCGAACCGATCCTCGTCGTCCTCGTCCCCATCCATCGTCACCGTCACGTGCTTCGTGTGGATGAGGAACGCCCCCTGGATCGTCGAGCGCGTCTTCTTCGGGTCCCCCAGCCCATCTGCCCCCGTCGACACCAGCGTCGCGAACACGGGCCGCGTCCCCTCGTAGGCCACGAGGCTCTGCCGCAGGATCGACACGTCGATCCACTTCCGCCCCCCCACGGCCCACGCCGGCATCGTCCGCGGCCCGCTCACCACCACCACGTCCTCCGCCCGCAGAAGGCTCCCGTCCCGCGCCTCGCGGTGCTCCACCCCTCCGACCCGGCGCACCTCTCCCGTCAGCGGCACGGCCTCCCGGAACCCCAGCGCCGCCCCCTGCACGAACCCCCCTCCGCCCCCTGGCATCATCCTCACGGCCCGCCGACGCCGCACGAACGCCACCGGCAGCCCCACCTCCTCCGTGAGCTTCAGCCCCTCGAACGTGCTCTCCTGCACCACCCGTGTCCGGTCCAGCGGCAGCACCGCCAGGTCCGTGGTGAGCCCGAACCGGCGCCCCTCGTGATCGAACGTCGACAGCAGCGCGAACCCCGAGCGCGGCTGCGCGACCCCCACGAGCAGCGCCCCTGCCGTCCGCTTCTCCCCGCCCAGCGCCGGCGCGGGTTGCCCGTAGAGCAGCACGTTCGGCACCGGCTCCGCCTCGGGCATCGGCACGAAGTCCGTACCCCGCGAAAGCCCTGCCACCTTGCGCAGGTGCCCCTCCAGATCCCGCTCCGTCTTCCGCTGCTCCTCCGGCTCCGGCAGCCGTGAATAGAGCGGCGGCGCTGGCGAGCGCGACATCACGTACGTGTACGGCAGCCCCTTCCCCAGCGTCGCCCGCCGCGACGACGCCTCGACCGCCAGCGCGTGCACGTTGAGCGTCGCCTTCGCCCCCACGCACACGTACCCCCGCGGCTCCACGCGGTACCACCCCCCCTGGCACCCCGCCTTCCCGGCCGCCTTCTCCCCCCGCTCCACCACCGCCCCCGCCCGCAGATACCCCAGCCGCCGGCTCCCCCACCGCGGCTCCGCGAACACCCACGTCTCCCGCCCGAGGCTCGCCAGCTCCTCCCGCTCCGGCCCCAGATCCGGCGCCGCCACGGCTTCCCTGGGCAGCTCGTCCGACCCATCGTCCAGGAGCTCCGACGGCACCTCCTTCAGCGCCCCCGGATCCACCTCGAGCCCCCCGGCCCCGGTCTTCACATCCAGCCGCGCCAGCGCCACCGCCGCCATCCCCCCCGGAACCCCTGTCGCCGCCGCCCCCTGGAGCCCCGCCCCGATCACCCCCGCGAGCGCCGCCACCCCCGGCAACACCGCCGCC
>NZ_ASRX01000113.1 GCF_000601485.1 Chondromyces apiculatus DSM 436 | reverse complement strand
GGAACAGGTCCGAGGTGTTCGCGGAACACCCCCGAAGTGTCCGGGAGAGGGGTGAGTCCCTGTCGGGCGGAGAGGTCTGACCTGACCGGGAAACCTGCGGACTGACTCGGCCATGCGCTTTGGCGGCATCGACGGGAATCGACGGGAGCGGGGAAGGCTCCGGGTCGATATAGTGGTTGCATGACCTACGACCCCGAGACGAGCGCCTCCGCCAGCACGCCCCCGGTCGCACCCAACACAGGCACCCTCCCGGAGGGGGCCCAGGCGACGCCAGCGCCTCCCGCCGAGCCGCCGCAGGCCCTGCTCGACTTCATGGTGCGGGAGTGGGCGCCCGGGCCGGGGACGCCCGAGGTCATCGTGCACGCCGAGGCCTTCGCGGCGCGGCGGCGAGCGCTCTCGAAGCTGTTTCCGGGGGAGATCCTGGTCATCCCGACGGGGCACGAACAGGTGCGGGCCAACGACACGAACTTCCGGTTCAGGCCGGGCTCGGACTTCTACTACCTGACCGGGAACGTGGAGCCGGACTGCGTGCTGGTGCTGGAGCCACAGAAGGGAGGCGGGCACCGCGACGTGCTGTTCGTGGAGCCGAACCCGGGGCGGAGCGACAAGACGTTCTACACGGACCGGGTGAAGGGGGAGCTGTGGGTGGGGCCGCGGCTCGGGGTGGAGCAGAGCCGGGTCCGGTTCGGGGTGCACGAGTGCCGGGAGCTGCCAGGGCTGGGGGCGTACCTGGAGGGGCTGGTGAGCCGGTGTCCGGATGTGCCGGCAGCACCGCGGCGGCTGCTGCGGGGGCTGTCGCCGGTCGCTGACCAGACGCTGGATGATCCGGCAGGGCGCGGGGAAGGGGACAAGGCGCTGGCGCAGGCGCTGTCGGAGATGCGGCTGCTCAAGGACGCGGCGGAGGTGAAGGAGCTGCGGACGGCAGTGGCGGCGACACAGCGGGGGTTCGAGGACGTGATCCGGGGGCTCGGGCCGTGGCGGCGCGAGGAGGGGCCGGTGCTGCGGCGCAAGGTGCGCTCGGAGCGGGAGGTGGAGGGGATCTTCTACGTGCGGGCCCGGGTGGAAGGGTTCGACGTGGGGTACGGGACCATCGCGGCAGCGGGGGCGCACGCGTGCACGCTGCACTGGACGCGGAACGATGGGGCGGTGAAGCCGGGGGAGCTTCTGCTGCTGGACGCGGGGGTGGAGCTGGAGACGCTCTACACGGCGGACATCACCCGGACGCTGCCGGTGAACGGGAAGTTCTCCGAGGCGCAACGGAAGGTCTACGCGCTGGTGCTGGAGGCGCAGAAGGCGGCGTTCGCGGAGGTGCGGCCCGGGCGCGACTTCCTGGAGCCGAACCGGGCGGCGATGCGGGTGCTGGCCGAGGGGCTGGAGAAGCTCGGGGTGCTGCCCTCGGCGAAGGAGGCGCTGCGGGAAGACCGGCAGCTCTTCCGGCGCTACACGCTCCACAACGTGAGCCACATGCTGGGGCTCGACGTGCACGACTGCGCGCAGGCGCGGCAGCAGACGTACCGGTTCGGGAAGCTGCGGCCAGGAATGGTGCTGACGGTGGAGCCGGGGCTCTACTTCCAGGCCGATGACCTGACCGTGCCGGAGGAGCTGCGGGGCATCGGGGTGCGGATCGAGGACGATCTGCTGGTGACCGAGGACGGGCACGTGAACCTGTCAGCATCGATCCCGAGCGATCCGGACGCGGTGGAGGCCTGGATGGCGTCGCTGTGGGAGGAAGACCAGGCGGCGCACCGCGCCAGCTAGGGAGAGGCCATGAGCACGACCCGGATCACCCGCCACCTGGACGCGCCCCGCGCCAAGGTCTACCGCGCGCTCATCGACGCCGACGCGATCGCGCAGTGGCGGGTGCCGCCCGGCATGCGCTGCGCGGTGCACGCCTTCGAGGCGCGGGAAGGTGGCAAGTTCCGGATCTCGCTCACCTACGACGCTCCGACCGAGGCCGGCAAGACGAGCGCCCACACGGACACCTACCACGGACACTTCGCGAAGCTCGTGCCGGACACGCAGGTGGTCGAGGTGATGGAGTTCGAGACCTCCGATCCTGCGCTGCGTGGCGAGATGACCTCGACCATCACCCTCACCGATGCCGGCGGGGGCACCGACCTCGTCGCGGTGCACGAGGGGGTCCCTCCCGGCGTGCAGCCCGCCGACAACGAACTGGGCTGGCAGAAGTCCCTCGACAAGCTCGCAGACCTGGTCGAAGAGCGCTGACATCGCTCCACGACAGGCTCGCGGCGCCGGTCGAGGGACGCTGACGCCGCGCTGTCGGTCCGCCCTTCAGTCGGCCTTCTTCGGCTCGGCCTCGTCGGGATGCGCGTCGCCTTCCGCGGCGGGCTTGCGCAGGGTCATCCAGGAGGCGGCGGCGGCGATGGCGGCGAGGGCGACCCAGAGGCCGGCGAGGGGGAGGCCGGTGTGGCCGCCGGCAAGCTCGAGGCGGATGACCTCGTCGAGGCGGGCGGGGTTCATGCCGAGGACGACGCGGCGGCCGACGTACGTGAAGGGGAGGCCGAGGCCGGCGACGCGGCGGTAGAGGTCGAGGTCGGCCTCGACGAGGGCGAGGGTCTTCGGGGCGGCGAGGCAGGCGGCGAACTCCTCGGGGTCGATGCGGATGGGCTTGAGGACGTCGAGGACGCCTTCGTCGGTGAGCTTGCCGGGGCTGGCGGTGTAGAGGAGGGCGGCGGCGGCCTCGCGCTGCTCTGGCGTCGCGCAGATGTAGGCCTTGGCGGCGGGCATGGCGCCAGGGTGGCGGGGAAGGGGCGCCATCTTGCGGATGTAGTGGATGCGGTCGCCGTACTGCTCTTCGAGGCGGTGGATCTCGGGGCCGAGGCGGCGGCAGAAGGGGCACTCGAAGTCGGTGAAGCCGACGAGGGTGACCTTGCCGGGGACCTGGGCGGCGGCGATCTCGGAGGGAAGCTCGGGGAGGGTGGGGTACTTGCCCCAGAGGAGGGGGAGGGCGATGGCGGCGAGGCCGGCGGCGGCCCAGGTGACCAGCTCGGCGCCGCCAGGGTTCACGCGGTCGGCGAAGGTGGTCCAGGCGCTGTCGGTGCGGGCGCGGGCAGCCATGGCAGCGAGGCTGCCGGCGGCGACGGCGGCGACGAAGGCGGTGGTGTCGACGACGACGCAGTAGGCGCAGAAGGTCTTCAGCTCGAAGGCCTGGATGGCGACGAGGAAGAGGGCGATGACGCCGCCGAGCCCCGTGGCCACCGAGAGGAGGAGGTGGTGCATGCGGGTGCGGGCGAGGAGGGAGCCCGCGAGCAAGGACGCGAACGCGGCGAGGCCGAGGTTCGGGAGGGGGAGGCCCAGAGGGTAGGCGTACCCGGAGACGCGGACGGCGCCGCAGCCGCTGGTCATGCTGCAAAAGGCAGGATCGCCCGCGCTCTGGTAGTCGGCGACGAGCGCTGCGCTGGCCACGAGGGCGACGAAGAGCGAGAGCCGCAGGAGGAGGACGAGGTGGCGCGGGCGCATGGTGAGAGAACCGTCCTAGCAGGGAACGGGGGCGGGTGCTCAGGAACCACGGAGCGCGGGCTGGAAGCGCGCTGCGAGGGGGGCGAAGAAGGCGTCTTCGAGGGCGTCGAGATCATGGCGGCGCTGGTGAATGAAGCCGTTGAGGTTTCCAGCGCGGAGCAACCGCAACGCCTCGTCGGAAACTACGTGGATTCGGCGCAGCTTCTGAAGGTCTGCTGCCTGCAGCGTGCTCTGTCGGTTCTGGAGCGCGTCGAGCAAGGGGCGAACGTTTTCAGGTTGGACGAGAAACCGATTCCCGGGGCTTCCGTACGCCGAGGGCGATACCCAGTGACGCAGCAGTAGCTGCGAGAGGAGCCGGTTATGACCTTCCAGGGCCAGCAGATGGGCAGCGCTTGCCTCCTCTCGGCCTGATGGTGGACTCGGAAACTGCTCAGCCAGGCGCACTGCGAGTGTCTTGGCCCGAGACGATCTCAGGTCCAGCGTTGGCGGCAAGGAGCGCTTTTCGAGCTGGCGCTCACGGGGCCAGCGTGGTCGGGCATCGTGCGCCATGATGCGAAGGTCCTCAAGTGCCTGCCGGATGCGTCGGTCGCTGCCGCTACCGAAGAACAGCTCGGTGTAGGTGGATAGCCAGAACCATGCATGGAGCAGGTCCAGGACAGGTATGGTGGGGCTCGGGTGGCTCCGGAACGTCTCCGCGAGCAAGGTGATCTGGACAGCGTGGGGCACGAGACCAGGAGCGTGGATACTGCAACGTTCGCGTAGAAAATGTGCGGCACCCGTGATGCCGAGGACTGCATCCTTGAGGACTTCCGGTTTAGGCCGCAACTCCCGGCTCAACCGCTCCGCCGTCGTCTCTCTGAGATCAAGTCTGAGCGCTGTCTTGCAGACATCAAGGACCTGTTCGTCGTCCAGGTCCTGCCAGCCTAGAGGGCGCAAGTGCTCCTCCTTGAGATCCGCGATGCGCTGGAGGAGGTCAAAGGATGCCGACCACGTGAGCGCATGGACCATGTGGACTCTGCCCATCTCGGTCCCTTGGCTGTTGATGCGCTTGAAGGTAGCGGTCGCCAGTTCAAGATCCTCGCTCACGACCGGTATCACCGCGATCTTGTACTCACGAAATGCGCGAGAGATCTCGTCGGAGGTCTCGATCCAGCGATCTGCCTGTGCCTCCGGAAGCCTTCGTTGGATCCGCACCATCCGGATGCTGTCGAGCAACGCATGGAGGGGCATGTATCTGGGGTTCAGCTCCTCAGACTCGTCGCCTTCTTCAAGGATGTGAAAGTCGCGGGTCTCAAGGTCGACGTAAGCTCTGAAAGGAGGAGCATTGCCTGGCTCCTGCGCCTCATCTTCAGGGCGATGTAGTGCTGCGTAGAGAGTGGAGAGGCGCTGGTGACCATCGAGGAGGTACTGGTGCACGGCTCCTTCTCCACGCGGTGGCGAAGCCAGCCGGTAAGGGCCAAGGCGGTCGTAGCAGGCAAGGCTGCTGTTGTGCGTCCGCCACACGAGGAGCGCGCCGATGGGGATGCCATCGCGGATGCTGCGCAGAAGCTCGATCTGCTGCTCGCGCCTCCAAACGAAAGGGCGCTGAAAGCGGGGGACCTGGAGAAACCCGCGTTTGATCTCCTCTAGGAGGGAGGAGAGGAACTGGACCTGCGGCTCGTTGACGAAGCTCGGGGCGTGCATCGGTGATCCTAGAGGATGCGGGCGATCAGATCGTCGATCACGGGGGTCATCTCTGCGAGGGCGCCTTCTCTGTGCAAATCTCGCTCTTGGACCACGTTTTCAGCATAAAGCGAGGCGATGTCCTGCGCGAACCCTCCTTTGAGAGCCTCGCGGTTGTCATCTCCGAGGTCGTCATAGAGGTCTCCGGCTCCCGGCCCACTGCGATTGGTGCCAGCACCTGCGCCTCCATCTCCGGCGAAGCCTCTCTTCATGTTGTAGTGATGCCGTTGCACATCGCTCATCTTCATGAATGCTTCGAAGACAGGGACGCGAGAGCGCAGGCGCGTTCGGTCTGAGTAGGCCCATCCGTGCAAGGAGTTCAGGGTGAGATAGTTCTCGATGAAACGTCGGCGAAGCTGGTGGTGCGGAATCCTGGGGCCGCATGTTGCTGCCAGCTTCCTCACACCATGGCTTGGCAATCCAGGTCTGCGTGCGTCGCTGTCGAAGAGGAGCCACAGGGTGAAGCGCACGGATGGATCGTCGCGCATGTCGATCTCGACTTCTTTCGTCATCCTCTCCACCCCGCCGCCATGATCGAACCGAAGTGCACCATCTCTGACCGCCTTTTCGAGAAACCTCCGCTGGCGTTCGTTGGCCATGCACAGCAGGAAGTTGCGATCGGTGTGGCTGTCTTCGAGGAGTACGCGGAAGGGTTTCTCCAGCAGCTTGAGAGCATCATTCAGCGTGAGCCGCGGGACTTCGGCATCCCAGTCTGACTTGGACGTGGTGGCGACAATGACCCTCGTGCGCGAAGGGTTCCGGCTCTCCTGCTCCAAGCTGAATCGTATGACGAACTCGCAAGCCTCGCGATCGTCCGCGCCTCTGCGCCCAAGCCATCTTTGGAAAGCTGCCCCGCTCTCATCCAGCTCGATCGGATGCCCCCTTTGAAAGGAGAGCGTGAAGAGGCTGAGAGCCTTGAGCGAAAAATCCGGGCTGCGGAAGACCTCGTCCTCGATGAAGGCCTTCACGCCTGGCTCCGCTTGCGCCGCTCTAGGATCAAGCTGCGGGCTTGCTCCACGTCTTCCGAGAAGACGCCAGGAGGCCAGTTGTTGTTCTCGGGCCGGGCCAGCTCGTCGAAGGTGATGCGCTCCATGAGCGTATGTCCCTCAGCAGTCTGTCTGACCCAGTAGACGAGCACCCTGCCGGGCGGCAGCTCGCCGCGGATGATCGCAAGCTGCACGCGCAGCAGTAGGTTCTCGGAGTGAGTTTCGAGCAGGATGCGCGGAGGGTCTTCGGAAGCGGCGATACCACAGAGGAAGGATGCGACCTCGGCGTGGGCTCGCGGGTGGAGGTGGAGTTCCGGCTGCTCGATGCCCAGGGTGGGGCTCATTCCGAGCTTACCGTGGCGCGCCAAGGCTCCGAGGACGATCACCGGGAGCACTTGCGCCATGCCCTCGCCAGTGTCGATGAGATGGATGCGAATGGCCTCTCCCTGCAGCGGGCTCAGCGCGGGGAAGAATTGCTCGGCTTGTCCCGCGCCCTCACGGACGATTTCGAGGCGATGCGCCATGGCATGGGCGTACCAGTCGCTGACTTCTTTGAGCACGGCACCGTCGGCTAGGGCGTCGTAGGCGAGCATGGCCGAGGTGCCTTCGCCGTCCGGCTGGATGCGGCGCGGCGGACCGGTGTAGCTGCTCCGGCGGGGCGGCAAGGTGCGCATGGAGCCGATCCAGTGCACGCTGGTGCGGAGGTGCTTCAGGCGCTGGGCGATGGCCCGGAGCACGTCGGCTTGAGGTCCTTTGAGGGCTTCGTCGGGGAGCGATGGGACCAGTCCCTCGAAGTCGATCGAGGCGAGGGTGGACGAGCCGTCCGGGTGCTGCAGGTCGTAGCGAGACACGTCGGCTCCAGGGCTGTCCTCGGTGAGGGCGAGGTGCGCCTCCAGGAGCAGGGTGCCGTCGGCGCCGAAGGCGCGGAGCTGGTCGACGACCTGTCGCTTCGACTGGAAGAGATCGAGGATCGAGATCTCCACGCGCTTCACGGGGGTCTGGTCGTCGTCCCAGGAGAGGGCGAAGTCGAGCGAGGGCTTGCTGGTGAGGCGGGAGCGGAGATCGTTGAAGGTCGCGTCGCGGGCCGGGGCCGAGCGGAGGGCAAGCGGTCCTTCGATGGAGGGATCGGTGGAGGCGGCGAGGAGGGGGAGGACGCGGAGCAGGGCGCTCTTGCCGGCGCTGTTGTAGCCGAAGAGGAGGGTGAGCGGGCGCAGCTCGACCTCGGTCGCGTCAGCGAAGGAGCGGTAGTTCGCGGCGGTGTACGAGGCGAGCGCCATGGGGGGCGACGATAGCATCACGGGCTGTGGTCGGGAGGCTTCCGCGCCTCGCGTGGGCTGTGTGCAGATCGGTCATATTCCTCGGGTGGGGCAGCCAGAGGCACGCGAGTCGTGCTACGCCGTGGGGCAGATGAAGACCTCTCCCTCCCTGCGCCGGGAAGCCGTGCTGGACCTGCTCACGGTGTTCAAGCGTGCCCTGCACGTGAACGAGATCGCCGAGCGGCTCGGGATCGAGCCGCGGCGGTTCTCGGCGCTGCAGAAGCTGATGAACGATCTGGCCTACGACAACGTGGTGGTGGCGCTGCCGGGGCAGCGGTTCCGGATGGCGCCGGGGGAGGTGGATCGGCGCGGCGGGGGCGGGGCGGAGTACGAGGGATTCCTCAACGTGAACCCGCGGGGATTCGCGTTCGTGACGGCGGGCGGGGTGCCGGAGGGGATCTACCTGCCGCCGGAGGCGCTCGCCGGGGGGATGCACGGGGACCTGGTGGCGGTGCGGATCGCGTCGCGGTCGCGCAAGGGGGTGGAAGGTACGGTGGTGCGGATCGTGAAGCGGCGCCACGCGCGCGTGGCGGGGACGCTGCGGCGGCGGGGGAAGAGCGCGTGGATCGAGCCGGATGACCAGCGGATGCGGGGGCCGATCGTGCTGCACGCGGAAGCGGGCTCCGGGCGGGTCGATGGGCGGGATGGGTCGGCGGCGGTCTGTCGGATCACGCGGTTCCCGGAGACGGCGGACGAGAACCCGGAAGGGGTGCTGGAGGCGCTGCTGGGGGAGCCGGGGGATCCGGAGGTGGAGGTGCAGAAGATCCTCATCCGCGAGGGGATCACGGAGGAGCACTCCCCGGAAGCGGTGGCCGAGGCGGAGGCCTACGGAGCAGAGGTGTCGGCAGAGGCGCTGGAGGGGAGGGAGGACCTCACGTACCTGCCGCTGCCGACCATCGATCCGGAGGACGCGCGGGATCACGACGATGCGGTGTGGGTGATCCGGGAGGACGACGGGTCGTACCGGGCGTGGATCGCGATCGCGGACGTGTCGCACTACGTGCGGCCGGGGACGGCGCTCGACGAGGAGGCGATGGCGCGGGGGAACTCGATCTACCTGCCGGATCGGGCGATCCCGATGCTGCCGCGGGCGCTGTCGTCGAACCTGTGCTCGCTGCTCCCGGGGCGCATCCGGCTCTGCCTGTGCGTGGAGGTGGAGCTGGATCCGACGGGGGACGTGCGGACGGCGCGGGTGATCGAGGGGTACATGCGCTCGATCGCGAAGCTGACGTACCCGGGGGTGGCGCGGACCCTGGGGTTCACGCAGGAGCCGGCGCGGAGCCCGGCGGCGGAGGCGCTGCGGGCAAACCTCGCGGTGATGTGGGATCTGGCGCGGCTCCTGCGGGCGAAGCGGATGCGGCGGGGGGCGCTGGACTTCGAGCTGCCGGAGGCGAAGGTGGTGTTCAATCCGGTGACGAAGGAGCCGCAGGACGTGAAGAAGCGCTCCCAGGATCCGGGGGTGATGAAGGCGTATCAGCTCATCGAGGAGATGATGCTGCTCGCGAACGAGGTGTGCGCGGAGTTCGTGGTGGAGAAGAAGGCGCCGTCGGTGTTCCGCTACCACGCGCCGCCGGACCAGACGAAGCTCGAGCGGTTCTCGGCGATGTGCGGGGAGCTCGGGATCACCTTCGCGCCCGAGGACGCGGAAGACCCCAAGCGCCTGAGCGCGTTCCTGAAGAAGATCGCGGCGCATCCGCAGAAGCAGGTGCTGCACATGCTGCTGCTCCGGGCGATGAAGCAGGCAGTGTACGACGTGGCGAACGTGGGGCACTTCGGCCTCGCGTCGCCGGCGTACCTGCACTTCACCTCGCCGATCCGGAGGTATCCGGACGTGACGGCGCACCGGGCGATCCGGAGCCTGGTGCGGGGGCAGAAGATCGACCGGAGCGATGCGGCCAAGGAGCAGCTCATGGAGGCTGCGGCGCAGTCGTCGGACCGGGAACGGAAGGCGATGGAGGTGGAGCGGGAGGTGATGGACCTGCACCGCGCTCTGGTGATGCGGTCGCGGGTGGGGGAGACGTTCACGGGGACGGTGACGGCGATCGTGGGGAGCGGGGTGTTCGTGAACCTCGACGATCCCTTCGTGGACGTGATGGTGCGGATGGAGGCGCTGGGGTCCGACCACTACAACATGGACGAGCAAGGGCTGCGGGTCGTGGGGGCGCGGTCGGGGGACCGGGTAAGCCTCGGGGACACGATGGTGGTGCAGATCGAGGAGGCGTCGATCCTGCGGCGTCAGGTGCTGGGGCGGCGGGTGCGCCTCGCCAGCGAGGCAGGGGTGGAGGAGCGCGCGGGGGCAGGGTTCGAGCGCGGAGGGGCGCGGCACCGCGGGCAGGGACAGGGCCGTGAGAAGGCGCCGTACGGGGGGCGCGGGGGACGCGGAGAGCGCTCAGGACAGGGCGGATACGCAGGACAGAGAGGGGCTGCTGGGCAAGGGGGAGCTGCGGGGCAGGGAGGAGCTGCTGGGCAAGGGGGACGCGGCGGGTCCGATCGGGGTCGGGGGCGGCACCGGGGAGAGGCGTCGGGGTACGAGCGCGGGGGGGCGCGGCATCGGGGCGGGGCGCCGGGGGCCGGGGCCGGGGCCGGAGGTGGCTGGCGCTGGGACGAGGAGCCTGCGCGCGAAGGCGTGGAGGGCGTGGAGGCAGCAGAAGCCGTGAATGCGGTGGAGGTCGGGGGGACCGCGGGGACCGCGGGGACCGCGGGGGCCGGTGAGGGAGGGCGCTCGGCGCAGGCGGCTGCGGAGGCGTCGCGGCTGCGGCGGAAGCAGGTGGTGGAGGGGGGCGCGCGGGCGCGCCGCAGGGAGCGGGACCGGAAGGACGAGGGGCTGGAAGAGCCGGAGCCGCTGTGGCAAGCGCACGCGGCGCCCGTCGAGGAGCTGATGGGTGGAGCGTCGGGCGGAGCGCCGAGAGCGCACGGGGCCGCGAGGACGGGGGTGGTCGCGGCGGAGCCGGCGGAGATGCTGGGGGATGCCGTGCAGGGCGAGGATGGAGGCTGGGCGCTGCAGGCGACAGAGCCACGCCGGGGACGCCGGCAGAAGGTAGGGGCGGAGCGGCGGACGACGGGGGAGTCGTCGGTTGGGCACGAGGCGGCGGCGCGCGTGGAGGCGGCGGCGCGCGTGGAGGCGGCGGCGCCGACGGAGGGACGCGAGGCGACGCAGCCCAAGGCGGAGGCGCGGCGACGTCGGCAGCGCGCGGAGGACGTCGGGCGGCAGGCGGAGGCGCAGGTGGAGGCGCAGGTGCGGGGACACCGGCAGGCACCGATCGAGGTGGCGACGCCGTCGCAGGCGCTGACGAGGGCGGAACGACGGGGGGGGCGCACGCAGGGGGCGGACAGCGTGACGGACGCGGCGGAGACGGCGGAGACGTCGAAGAAGGCTGGGGGGGCGCTGAAGGGTGGGGGGTCTGCGAGGACGCCCAGGGGAGTCGCGGGGGCCAGGGCGCCGAAGGAAGGCGGGAGCGCTGGGGCGCCGAAGAAGGGCGGGAACGCTGGGGCGCCGAAGAAGGGCGGGAGCGCTGGGGCACCGAAGAAGGGCGGGAGCGCTGGGGCACCGAAGAAAGGGGAGCAGGGGGGCGGCACGAAGGGAGAGCGCGGAGAGCGCGGGGGCAAGACGCGGCGGTAGCGCGGGTGCGGTGCGTGGACGGCGTGGGGGGGACGTCGCGGAGCGGCTCGGATCTGGCCTGGAGGCCGGTGCTGGAGAGCGCTGCTGCTGGTCCCCCTCGACGCGGCCGCGGAAGTGCGGCAACGGTTGGCGGGCATGAGCGACGCCCACGATGTCCATGGCGCTGACGCGCACCACGCTGACGCGCACCACGCTGACGCGCACCACGCCGACGCGCACCACGGTGATCACGACGCCCACGGTGACCACGGTGACCACGGCGCCCACGATGCCCACCACGACGACTTCGATCCGGAGCCGGTCCAGGAACTGTCCCCGGGAGAGCCTCGGACGCCTGGCTGGGTGCCGGCGTTGGGGCTGGCGATCCTGATCTCGGGGGGGATTGCGCTGCTGGCGGGGCAGAGCAGCGAGGGCGCGGCGGAAGACAAGCCCGCGGCGGCAGCGGCAGCGGCAGCGGCAGCGGCAGCGGCAGCGGCACCGGTAGCGCCGCCTGTGCCGCAGCTTCGGCCGGGCGGCGGTGCGCTTCCGGGCGGAGGGGCTCCGGGGGTGCAGCAGCAGCCGCGGGTGCTGCAGATGCCGCCGCCGGGTGGTGAGGAAGGGCTGCAGCCCGTTCCGCCGCCCGAGAGGGCGCGGCCCGCGCAGCGGCTGTCGCCGGAGCAGATGAAGATGCTGCGGGATCAGATCCAGAAGGCGCAGCAGCAACAGGGGAAGCCCGGGGCAGCGCCTGCGCCTGCGCCCGCACCCGCGCACTGACGGGGCGCTTCGCGTTCCTCGCGACGAGACCGCAATCACGGCAGAGAGGCATGATGGACGTGCAGGCCGCGAGCATTCGGAAGGTGCTGGTCCTCGGGACGGGGACGATGGGGCAGGGGATCGCGCAGGTCGCGGCGGTGGCGGGGTACGTGACGTACCTGCACGACGTGGAGATGGCGCGGGTCACGGCGGCGGTGGACGCGATCAAGCGCGCGACCGATCGGCTGGTGCAGAAGGGCAAGATGCTCAACGAGGCGCGCAGCGAGATGATCGGGATGCTGGTGGCAGCGCCCGAACTCGCGCCCGTCGCGGGTGAGGTGGACCTGGTCATCGAGGCGATCCCGGAGCAGATGGACCTCAAGGTGGAGGTGCTGTCGCGGGTGAAGGCCCTCACGCCGGAGCGGGCGATCTTCGGGTCGAACACGTCGAGCCTGAGCATCACCGAGCTGGGGCGGCGGCTGGGGATCGGGGGGCGCACGGTCGGTCTGCACTTCTTCAATCCGCCGCCGGTGATGGAGCTGCTGGAGGTGGTGCGGGGGCTGGAGACGGACGAGGCGGTGCTGGAGACGGCGCTCGCGGTGGCGAAGCGGCTCGGGAAGACGGCGATCGTGGTGAACGACTCGCCGGGGTTCGCGACGAGCCGGCTGGGGGTGGCGATCGGGGCCGAGGCGATGCGGATGCTGGAGGCGGGGGTGGCCTCTGCGGTGGACATCGATCGGGCGATGGAGCTGGGATACCGGCACCCGATGGGGCCGCTGAAGCTGACGGACCTGGTGGGGCTCGATGTGCGGCTGGCGATCCTGGAGCACCTGCACCGGGAGGTGGGGGAGCAGTTCCGGCCGCCCTCGATCCTGCGGCAGATGGTGCGCGCCGGGAGGCTCGGGAAGAAGAGCGGCGAGGGGTTCTACCGCTGGACCGAGGCCGGGCCGGAGCCGGTGGATCGCCGCGGGCGGTGAGCCCGGTCGGGGACGGTCACGTCTCCGACGCCGAGGCTTCTACATCTCGCCAGTGCCCAGCAGACCAGGTCTTGCTGAAGGGTCTGTCGTGGCGCAGAGCGTCCAGAGGTTGGTGCAGAAAGGCACGGATGTCGGCCACGACAGATGGAAATGTGAGGTTCCGGTCGGCGTCGCCCAGGCGTTTGAGAAACCCCAGCCTCTGCGCCTTCTTTTGCGGGTCCTCCGTGAAGGTATCGGTGAGGGCTACGGGATCGTCGGCGGGGATGGGCGTGCCGCGTCGGTTGAAGGTCGCGCGGATTGCCTCGGTGAGCAGGCGTCCGTCGAAGACGAAGCTCCGTGCGAGAAAGTGCAGATCGAAGAAGTCCTTCATGCGGCTGTTGCCGATGCCGAGCTGCACCATGGCTTCGAGCTTTTCGGCGATCACGGTTTCACGAGGATAGACCCGCAGCCGAGGCGGTGGAGAAGCGAGCAGGACCGGAAAGTCTGTCACGGTAGGAGGCGGCGTGATGGCGTCACCGAAGCCGATGTCGATCTGCACGTGGAGCCGCGCGGCGCCCAGCTTTCCCTGGAGCTTGATGTGAACACCTTCGTAGCTCGCGTCTTTTTTGATGCGCTCCGCAGTGACCGAGCTGGCGTCGAAGACAACGCCATCATCATCGACCGGGGTGTCGCAGACTCCACGAAAGATCTCCTCCAGACGATGGAGGGCGGGAGGCCCGGAACCAAGAAGGTCAATGTCTTTGGTCGTCCGGTGCGGATGCCCTGACCATACGGTGAAGAGCATGGCTCCCTTCAAGACGAAGGTCGGCTCGTGAGGCGACTTTGACAGCCGGTAGAGCAGGCGCTCCATTGCGTAACGGTTGAGGACGAACTGGAAGTCCTCCTTCCGGGTACGCGCGAGAGCCTGCAATGCTTTGCGGACCGTCGCAGCGGGATCATTCGTGGGGTCCAGACGTGTCATGCAACAGCTTCGATGTAGGGTCGCAGGACGCGGGCAACTCGATCGGCGGCAGCGGCTTTCATCAGTATGTCAATCGAGCCACGCTTCCGCCGGTACTCGCTGAGTGCCTCGATCGCAACGTCGAGCCCGATCTTGTTTCGGTACTTGAAACAGTCGGCCACGGTTTTCGCGGGCCCTGTGATGCGAACTTCGGCACCCTCGATGGTATGTGTCTCGATGCCATGTGTGAGCGCAGCCCCGGAGAACCGCACGATGCGGATGGGAGGCCAGTCAAGGGTAGGCTTTCGGGCCTTCACTCCGATGGCGATCCACACCTCGTGGGGCGACTGCGTCGAGAGTTGATGGAATTCGAGCGCGGAGAGGAGGCAGATCACCCCTGCAGGCACCCGGAGGCCAGCCTCGACGAGCGTATGGTGCTCGGTCACGTCTGCATCGGGGAGGCCGTAAACGCCACGTGCGACGCGTTCCAGAAGGCCTTCCTCCACGAGTCGGCCCAGGGTCGCGCGACTTATCCCTTTGGCTTCAAGGTCGCGGGTGCGCAGAACACCCTGGGTGAGGGCGAGCTGAGCGACGCGATCAACGAGAGGCCGGGAAGCGGGCATGTTACAAAACGTCGGTATATCTTGTGATGTACCGACGAATTGTAACTCGTTCGAGTTAAACGCTGTGACTCGTTCGAGGTTCAGTCGCTGTTCTGGTGATCGTTCAGCGGTGACGAACAACCTCGGCTGCGCCCCGGGTCGCGGCTAGCGCAGGGCGGCTTCGTGCCAGGCGGCGGGGTCGAGCTTTTCGCGGCCAGAGGTGACGGTGGTGGCGCCGTCTTCTCTGCGGGAGAAGCAGAGGATGTGGCCCGGGTCGGTCGCGGTGATCACGGCGGGGGCGTGGGTGGTCACGAGGACCTGAGCGGTCGGGAGGAAGGCGGGGGAGGCGAGGATGGCGAGGGCGCCGAGCGCGGCCTGGGCGGCGCGGGGGTGAAGGCCGACCTCGGGCTCCTCGACGAGCCAGAGGCCGCTGCTGCCAGGGAGGAAGGCGGGGAGGGTGAGGGCAAGGAGGCGGAGGACGCCGTCGGACATGCTCCAGGAAGGGACGTCGAGGCCGCTCTGGGTGCGGAGGACGAGGTGGCGGTGGCAGTCGTCGGGGCGCTGGACGGAGCGGATCTCGGTGATGTCCGGGAGGGCGGCCTTGAGATGGGTGAGCCAGCGGCTCACGCTCTCGGGGTGCTGCTGTTCGAGGGTGGCGACGAGCCAGGGGAGATTGCTGCCGTCGGTGCGGTAGGTGGAGGGCTGGCCGGGAGGGCTGGGCTTGCGGAGGAGGCGGACGTCGGGGGCGAGGTGGTGGACCTGCTCGGCGAGGAAGCGCTTGAACCAGAGGGAGGCGGGGAAGCGGGTCTCGTCCTCGGGGAGGTAGGCGAGGGCGGAGCGGCGGCGGCCGAGGCGGTAGGCGACGAGCCAGCCCTTGCCAGGCTCCTGGTAGGTCTCGGAGTAGTAGTTGTCGTTCCCGCCCTGGACCTTGTGGACGATGGTGCGGGCGACGCCGACGGACTTGGAGGTGAGGATGGTGCCCTGGGTGCCGGAGGCGCCGGGGAACATCTCGAGCTGCTTGGCGATGCCATGCTCGCTGGCCTTGAGGGAGACGCGCTCCTCGGTGAGGGCGGGCTCGCCGGTCTCGGGGTCGCGCTCCAGGCCCACTTCGTAGCGGAGGGTCTCGAAGGAGGGGTTGCCGAGGCGGCGGCGGATGGGCTCGGGGACAGTGGCCTCGATGGCCAGCTCGATGGGCTGGGCGCGGCGCTGGAAGCTGAGATCGTCGAGGGTGGGGGCGCGCTCGGTGGCGGCAAGGGCAGGGCCGCGGGCGGTGAGGGCGCCGAGGAAGGAGAGGATGTCGAGGAAGGTGGATTTGCCGCTGCCGCTAGGGCCCGCAAGCACCTGGAAGGGGCCGAGGGGCTGTCGCAATAGCTCCAGGCAGCGGAAGCCTCTGGCCTCGACGAGCGTGATCACCCGCCAGGTTTCGCTTGTCTTTCCTGGAGGTGCAAGAGGCGCGTGGGGTGGATGACGGGCCGGGGACGTGGAGAGGGACGAAAAACGTCAGCGGTTCTTCGTGTCCTTCTTGGCGTTCTCCTCGGCTTCCTTCAGGCGCTCCTCTTCGCGCGTCTTGATGCGCTCGCGGACGGGGGCGTAGTCCTGCTCGTCCTTGAGGTGCTGGTCGATGCGCTTCTGGCGCTCGGTGGCGGTCTCGAGGAAGCCGGTGGCCTTGGGGTTGCTGCTGACGAAGGTCGTGTAGGCGGTCCAGGCGTCCTTGGCGCCCTGCCAGTTCTTCTGGCGCTCGCGGAGGTCGGCGAGGCAGAAGAGGACCTTGGCGTGGAGCTCGGCGCTGCCCTTCTTGCCGAGGGCGGTGTTCCAGGCGGTGTCGGCTTCCTCGGGCTTGCCGGATTCGAGCATGGCCTCGCCGAGGCGGTAGAAGCCGAGCATGAGGCTGGGGTCGAGCTTGATGGCGTCCTGGAAGGCGGTGACGGCGCCGGGGATGTCGCGGGCGACGAAGGAAGCCTGGCCTTTGACGATCTGCTCCGTGTAGGGGCTGATTCCCGTCTGGCCCGCGGGGTCGCGGCGGATCTCGCCGACCTTGCCCGCGGGGGCAGGCCTGGGCGCTGCCGGAGCAGGCTTGGCAGCCGCGGCGGGCGGAGCCGCAGGCGCGGGCGCGGCCGGCGCGGCCGCAGGGCTGGGCGTCGGAGCAGGGGTGCCCGAGGGCTGCTGGGCGAAGGCGGGCACCATCGCGGAGGTGAGCGCGAGGAGCACGGGGATCACGCAGGCACGCATGGGCGTGGAGCCTACCCCACCAGGCAGGCAGGAGGGAAGGCAGGTGGGCGCGAGGGGGGGAGGGCAGGTGGCCGCAGGCGAAAGGAGGGCAGGTGGCCGCAGGCGGAGGGAGCAGCAGGCGCAGGCGCGTTGGAAGGCAGGTGGCCGCTGGATGTCGGGCGGGCGGCGGGGGGGTGTCCGTGCGTGAACGGCACGTCCAGGGCTTCTCGCGGCCGCGCGGGTCTGCCTAGGATGGACCACGTTGCGCTGAAAAGTGGTCGGTTGGGTCACGATGCAGGGATCTTGCTTCCGAAAGGACGGACGGATGGCGCGGAGATCGTGGACGAGGGGCGTCGGTGGGGTGCTGGTGCTGGGGACGACGCTCATGACGCAGACGGGCTGCGAGCTCATCGTCAGCGCAGATCGGAGCCAGATCCCCCCGGAAGGCACGGGTGAAGGGGGCGCGGGGGGTGAAGGGGGCGCTGGCGGTGGGGTCGGCGGCGCTGGCGGTGGGGTCGGCGGCGCTGGCGGAGCCGGCGGTGGAATGTCCTTGGAATGCACGGTCGCCGCGGACTGCCCCCAGGGGGTGAATGCATGCATCGTGGCGACGTGCACAGTGGGCATGTGCGGGTTCCAGAATGCTGCGGCAGGGACGCCGGTGGCGAGTCAGACCGCGGGCGATTGCCAGCGCAATCAGTGTGATGGGAGCGGTGCGGTGGTCGGCGTGGCCGACGACAGCGACGTGCCCGTCGACAGCAACGGGTGCACCGAGGACCTGTGCTTGCTGGGGGTCCCGTCCAATCCGCCGGTCGCGTCGAACACGGCGTGCAACGAGAACGGGGGCGTGATCTGCGATGGGGCGAGCGCGTGCGTGCAGTGCCTCACGGCCGCCCAGTGTCCGGGCCAGGACACCGCCTGTCAGGCGCGCACCTGCACGGCCGGGATGTGCGGGGTGAGCAACACGGCGGCAGGGACGCCGGTGTCGACGCAGACGGCCGGTGATTGCCAGGTGAGCCAGTGCGACGGCAACGGCGCCACGGTGATGGCCGCCGACGACAGTGACGTGCCCGTCGACAACGAGCCCTGCACGTCGGACGTGTGCACGGGAGGGGTCCCCTCCAATCCGCCCGTTCCCGAGGGGACGAGCTGCGGCGGCGGCCTGACCTGCGATGCGATCGGCGAGTGCACCGGGTGCGTGACGGCAGACGATTGCCCGGGGCAGGACACGGAGTGCGCGGTGCGCACCTGCACGGTTGGCGTGTGCGGGATGAGCAACACGGCGGCGGGGACGCCGGTGGCGGCGCAGACGGCAGGCGATTGCCAGGTGCGTCAGTGCAATGGCGGCGGGCAGGTGGTCGTCGCGAACGACGACAGCGACGTGGCCAATGACGGGAACGATTGCACCCTCAATAGCTGCTCGAACGGGGTGCCCGGGCTGGAGCCCACGGCGCCCGGGGCGCCCTGCGACGACCTGGGTGGGACGCTGTGCAATGGCGCCGGGGCGTGCGTGGAGTGCCTCGCGGCGACCGATTGCTCGGCGTCGGTGACGGAGTGCCAGGCGAATAGCTGCAACACCGGGGCGTGCGCGGTGGTGAATGCCACGACCGGCACGGTGCTGGCGAGCCAGGTGGCAGGGGACTGCCAGCAGCGTCAGTGCGACGGGGCCGGGGTGGTGGTCACGGTGCCGCAGAACGGTGATGTGCCGGTGGACAGCAACGACTGCACCGACGATATCTGCACGAGCGGGACGCCGTCGCATCCGCCGACCGCCGCCGGGGAGCTGTGCGATCAGGACGGGGGCGCGGTGTGCAGCGGCACCGGGACGTGCGTGGAGTGCGTGGACAGCACCGACTGCGCCATGGGCGAGGTGTGCACGGCCGGCGTGTGCGAGGCGGCGGCGCCCACGTGCAGCGACGGGACCCAGAACGGGAACGAGACCGGCGTCGATTGCGGCGGGCCGGATTGCCCGGCGTGCCCGACGACGGTGGGCTTCCACGTGGTGCGCATCGGCGACGGGACGGGGAGCTTGAATGCCACCGCCCACGCGGTGTTCCTGGAGCGCCGGGATCAGAACGGGGCCCTGCTCGGGACCGTATCGCTGCCGACGACGACCAGCGGGTCGAACCGGCCTTTCACGCTGTCCGGGAACGCGACGACCGAGGGCGGGCTCTCGCGGTCGGCCAACGGCGCGTACGTGGTGCTCGCGGGGTACGCCGCGACGCCGGGTACGTCGGGCGTGACGGGGACGGCCTCGGCAACGACGCCGCGGGTGGTGGCGCGGGTCAATGCGGCAGGGAACGTCGACACCTCGACGCAGCTCAACGCGGCCTTCAGCGGGGTCAGCGTCCGCGGCGCGACGTCGAATGACGGGATGGAGTTCTGGGCGTCGGGTACGGGGGCCGCGGCGACCGGAGGGGTCTGGTACATCGGTCTCGGCACGACGGGTGGGACGCAGATCCTGGCGTCGCCGGTCAACGCCCGGCAGCCCCACATCTTCGGTGGGCAGCTCTACGGCAGCTCGGGCAGCAGCCCGAATGCGAACGTCTTTGCGATCGGCTCCGGCCTCCCCACGACGACGGGTCAGACCGCGACGAGCCTGAGCGGGATGCCCACCTCAGGGGCCTCGCCGCTGTCGTTCGTGCTGCTGGACCGCAACGCGAACGTGGCGGGCCTCGACACGCTGTACGTCGCGGATGACCGAGGGACGGGGGCAGGAGGCGGCGTGCAGAAGTGGACCTCCAACGGGACCACCTGGACCCTCGCGGCCACGTACGTGCACCCCGGCAACACCGCGGGCTTCCGTGGCCTGGGCGGGGCGGTGTCGGGCGCGAACGTGGTGCTGTTCGCGACCTCGGCCTCCGGGAGCGGCGCGAACGACGTGGTCCGCTTCGTGGACACGGGCGCGGCCACGGTGACGGGGACCGTCGTGACGACGGCGGCCGCGAACACCGTGTACCGCGGCGTGGCCATCTCGCCGAACTGACCCTCCTTCGGGAGGAGCCCTGCTCCGGGCGGATGTCCGGGGTCGCAGGGCTCCTCGCCAGCGTTCAGCCAACCATCAACGTCGACTGCGGTTTCCAGCGTCCTGGCCAGGAGCTGGGCCGCCGTCATGGGCGCCCGCATCCCTGGGTGCGCTGCCATCGGAGAAGCCACCGTCGGAGGGGCCCGCATCGGAGAAGCCGCCGTCCATCGCTGTGGCTGGCACGGTGGTCGCGTCCGCAGGGAACGGTGTGGCGTCACCTGCGTCACCTGCGTCGCTGGCGTCGCTGGCGTCGCTGGCGTCGAGCGCGCCCGCATCGGTGGCGGCGACGCCGCCGTAGGGCTCGGTCAGAGGGACGAGGCGGCCAGTGGTGGGGTCGGGGGGCCACCAGAAGCGCTGCTCGTCGCCGGTCATGCGGTCGATGAGGCGGCCCCAGGTGGCGCGGGGGCTGTCGGCCATCTGGACCTTGAGGCGGGTGGTGACGCCCTGATCGAAGGTGGGGTGGCGGAAGGGGCGGCTCTTGTCCTTCTGGGGGGCGTCGCCGGTGAGGGGGATGTTGAAGCGGATGCGGTCGAGCAGCTCTTTGCCGACGTACAGCTCGACGGCGAAGCGGCCGAGGACGCGGGCGGTGGCGGTGTTGTGAGGGACGGTGACGCGGCGGGCGCGGGGCATGGAGGTGATGCCGCGGCTGTGGAGGACCTCGAAGACCCACTGGGTGCGGCTGGGGATGCCGGGAGGGTCGGGGGTGTAGCCACCCTTGGGAGGGTCGGCGATGGCGGCGGCGGCGGCGGCGGCGAGGGCGAGGCCGAGGGCCCCAGAGAGCACGGCGCGGGTGAGCGTGGAGGCGCGGCGCATGAGGGTCAGGAGGTGTGAGAGGGCGGTGGGGGAGGCGGCGCGATGGAGGTGCGCTCCTCCAGGCGCTCGACGATGCCGCGATCGCCGTCGACGCGGAGGCGGTCGCCGGTGCGGATGGCGAGGGAGACGCCAGGGACGTTGACGACGGCAGGGACGCCGTACTCGCGGGCCACGATGGAGGCGTGGGAGAGGGGGCCGCCAAGCTCGGTGACGACGGCGGCGGCGATGAGGAAGAGGGGGGAGAGGCCGACGTCGGTGGTGCGAGAGACGAGGACCTCACCGGGCTTCAAGGCGTCGAGGGAGGCGGTGCCTGGTTCGAGGACGCGGGCGCGGCCCTCGACCACGCCGCCGCTCGCAGGGAGGCCGTAGAGGCGGGTGCCGGCGGCAGGGGGGAGGGTGACGGGCGGGGGGCGGCCGACGAAGGTGGGCGGGGGGTCGGGGCGGGCTGCGTCGCGGGCGTGCTCGGCGCGGCGGAGGCGGACGACGCTGCCGACGTCGGCGCGGCCGCTGCCGAGGGAGATGCACAGCTCGTCGTAGGTGCAGAAGAAGACGCTGCCTTCGTCGAGGGAAGGGTCGAGGCGGCGGAGGCGGCGGTCGATGTCGAGGGCGACGGTGCGGAGCATGCCGAGGACGCGGGTGACCCAGCCGCGCATGCGCTCGCGGAGGCGGGTGGTGTGCTGGGCGCGCCAGACGAGGGCGCGGACGAGGGCAATCTGAGCGCGGCCGAGGCGGGCTTCGAGGAGGGCCATCTCGCGGTCGGAGAGGGCGCGGGCACGGGCGAGGGCGCGGTCGGATTCGCCCTCGGGGCTGCGCATGGAGGCGGTGAGCATGGCCAGGATGGGCTGGGGGTCTTCGCTCCAGCGGGGGGTGCTCAGCTCGGCCTCGCGGACGGCGCGGTCGCCGTAGCGTTCGAGGAAGGCGCGGAGGGCTTCGCGGGTGGGGCCGTCAGGGAGGTCGTCGGGGGTGCGGACGTCGCCGGAGAGGAGGCGGTCGCGGGCGGCGGCTTCGCGCAGGGCGATGGTGCCGATGCGGGCGAGGTCGACGCCGGGGGCGGCGCTCTCGACTTCCTGGGCGCCGCCGATGAGGGTCTGGGCGAGGCGCTCGACCTCGCCGGCAGGAGGCTCGTCGAGGGGGTCGCGGGTGGGGTCGTCGGCGTCGGGGGAGCGCGCGGAGGCGCGGCCAGGGGCGAGCCGACGCAGGGCCTCGCAGAGGGCGAGGTAGCTGGCGAGGGAGGCGGAGGCGCAGCGGAGCATGAGGGTGCCGGTGCGTTCGAGGAGGCCGAAGGCGCTCTTCAAGGTGGTGGCGAGGCCGTCGTCCGGGAGGAGGCGGAGGTCCATCTCGGCGAGGGAGCGGCGGGCGCGGCCGGCGTCGGTTTCGTAGAGGCTGACGTCGCGCTCGAGAGCGGCCTGCTGGACGAGGAGGCGGGGCGCGGTGAGGGGGAGGCGGACGAGGAACGAGCGCCAGGAGACATGCGCAGCCTGGCGGGTGAGACGCTGGATGACCGCGGGTCCGGCGCCGCCGCTGACGCCGAGGATGGCGGCGGGGGAGAGGCCGGGGACCTGGGCGGCGATCTGCATGAAGGTGGTGAGGTTGAGGTAGAAGCGGCCCTGGATGTTGGCGACGAGGGTGGCGCCGCGGGGGACGCGGCAGCCGAGGGCGGCGAAGGCTTCGCGGAAGCCGTGGTCCGAGAAGGCGCGGGCGACGGACCAGGTGAGGGGCGTGGCGGCGCCAGGGAGGGCTTCGCCGACGTTGGCGCGGGACCAGATGGTGTCGGCGTCGCCGCCCTCGGGGAAGCCGCCGCCGCGCAGGGGGCGGACCTGGAGGAGCCACACGCGGTGCGTCTCGGCTTCGAGCGCGAACTCGACGTCGAAGGGGCCACCTTCGCTCTTGTCCAGGCGGTCGGCGATGGCGGCAAGCTCGCGGAGGGCGTCGGCGTCGAGGGAGGGAAGGGAGGTGCGCGCGGCGGGGATCTCTTCGTCGACGAGGGCGCCGTCACGGAGGCGGAGGGCGCGTCGCTTCTGGGTGATGGCGGAGGCGACGACGGCGCCGCCGTGGCGGGCGATGCGGAAGGTGTCGACGGGCGCGGAGCCCTCGACGACGGGGGCGCCGAGGCCGAAGGTGGCGTTGATGAGGCGCTCGTCGGCGGGCCAGCCGTCGCCTTCCATGCCGGGCGGGGGCGCGGTGAACAGGACACCCGCGGCCTCGGCGGGGACCATGAGCTGGAGGACGACGCCCATGGCCATGTCGCGCAGGCCGGCGTGGGCGAGGTAGGCGATGGAGCGGAGGAGGTAGGCGCTCGCCCAGACCTTGCGGATGGCGGCGGCGATGGCGTCGGGGCCGCGGGCGCCGAGGACGGTCTCGGCGAGGCCGGCGAGGGAGGTGGCCTCGGTGTCTTCGCAGGTGGCGCTGGAGCGCGTGGCGAGGCCCCAGGGGGCCTCGGGCTCGATGGCAGTCCAGAGGGCGTCGATGGCGTCGAGGAGGCCAGAAGGGAGCGGCGCGGCGAGGATCCAGTCGCGGGCGCGGGCGGCGCGGTCGACGCCAGCGCGGGTGCCCGCGAGCTTGACCACGGTGGCGAGATCGTGACCCGGCGGGAGGTGCTCGACGATGTGGCGGGTGAAGCAGCGGGCGTCGAGCGCCCAGCCGCGAGGGACGGGGTAGCCTTCACGCGCGAGCTGCGCGAGCGACCAGGCCTTGCCACCGACGCGCTTGAGGCCGACGCGGCGGCGTTGCGTGAGGGTTTCGAGCGGCCACAGCCAGTCGACCACGGTGGGCGAGTCGAGGACAGAGGCAGATCGGGGGTCGGTCACGGGCGGGAAGGTACACGCTCCGGGCGCGGGAGGAACGGGGGTTCGGGAGATGGCGCGACGGCTGCGTGGGGACCCCAGGCCTTGCTCGTGAGGGCGGCGACGCCTAGTCTCGACAAGGCCGGGTGCGATCGCCGTTCGACAGCATGGAGGATCCGAAGACGACGCCCGACGTGCGCGATCAGGCGTCTGGGCTGGGGCGGCTCCTGGTGCACTGGGATGGGGGGCACGCGGTGGTGCCGCTGCCGGCGTTCGGGAGCTTGACGGTGGGGCGGTCGGTCGAGTGCGAGGTGCGCATCGATCATCCGTCGGTGTCGCGCAAGCACGCGATCCTGCACCTCGGGCGCCCGGTGCGGGTGCAGGATCTGGGCAGCTCGAACGGGACGCGCATCGCGGGGAGGCGGCTCGACGCGAACGCGACGGCGCCGCTGTCGCCGGGCGAGGTGGTGGAGATCGGGCGGGCGCTCGTGGTGCTGCAGGCCGGGCACGATCTGCAGGGGGACGCGGAGGAAGAGCGCGGAGGGAGCGGGGGAGCTGCGGGGGCGCCGCTGCCCGCAGGGGTGATCGTGGCGGACCCGGGGATGGAGCGGGTCTACCGGATGCTGGAGATGGTGGCCAAGGGGTCCATCAGCGTGCTCGTGCTGGGGGAGACGGGGGCAGGGAAGGAGATCGCGGCGGAGACGATCCACCGGTTCTCGCCGCGGCACGGCAAGCCGCTCGTGGCGGTGAACTGCGCGGCGCTGCCAGAGAACCTGCTGGAGAGTGAGCTGTTCGGCTACGAGCGCGGGGCCTTCACGGGGGCGGTGGCGGCGAAGCCAGGGCTGCTGGAGGCGGCGCACGGGGGGACGGTGTTCCTCGACGAGGTGGGGGAGATGCCGCTGGCGACGCAGGCGAAGCTACTGCGGGTGGTGGAGACGCGGCAGGTGACGCGGATCGGAGGACTCTCGCCGAGGGCAGTGGACATCCGGCTGGTGTCGGCGACGAACCGGGATCCGGAGGAGCAGGTGCGGGAGGGGCGCTTCCGGCAGGATCTGCTGTTCCGGCTGGGCGGGGTGCGGATCGTGCTGCCGCCGCTGCGGGAGCGGCCGCTCGACATCGAGCCGCTGGCGCGGCTGTTCCTGCAGCGGGCGAGCGCGGAGCTCGGCAAGGCGGAGCCTGCGATCTCGGCCGAGGGGCGCGGGTGGCTGCTGCGGTATCCGTGGCCGGGGAACGTGCGCGAGCTGCGCAACGTCATCGATCGGGCGCTGCTGCTCTGCGGGGATGGGCCGATCCGGCTGGAGCACCTGCAGGGGGCGGAGCTTGCGCCGATGTCGGGGCGCGCGGGGATGCAGGGGATGCAGGGGACGCAAGGCGCGCAGGGAGCGCAAGGCGCGCAGGGAGCGCAAGGCGCGCAGGGAGCGCAAGGCGCGCAGGGGATGCAGGGACCGACGTCGGTGCCGACGCCGCAGAGCGCGGAGGGGGCGGGGCTGCGCAGCGAGGTGGAGGTGTTCGAGAGGCAGCGCATCCTGGAGGCGCTCGAGCGCTGTCACGGCAACCAGACCCAGGCGGCGAAGCTGCTGGGGATCTCGCGGCGGACGCTCATCGACCGCCTGGACACCTACGATCTGCCACGGCCCCGGAAGGGGCGCGGCCCGGCCGATCCTTGAGGGCGCGGGGCGCAGGGGGAGGCGCGTCGTGATCGCGCCCTCGGAGGTGATGCAGATCGGGCGGTACCTGCTGCTCGATCGGATCGCGGCGGGGGGCATGGCGAGCGTGCACCTCGGGCGGTTGATGGGGGAGGTGGGGTTCTCGCGGATGGTCGCGATCAAGCGGCTGCACCCGAACTACGCGCGGAACCCGGAGTTCGTGGCGATGCTGAGCGACGAGGCGCGGCTCGCGGCGCGCATCCGGCACCCCAACGTGGTGCCGACGCTCGACGTGCTGGCGGAGAGCGGTGAGCTGTTCCTGGTGATGGAGTACGTGCACGGCGATTCGCTCGCGCGGCTGTGGCGGGAGGCGCTCCGCGGGGGGGCGCTGGTGCCGCCGCGGATCGCGGTGGCGATCGTGTGCGGGGCGCTGTACGGGCTGCACGCGGCGCACGAGGCGCGGAGCGAGGCGGGAGAGCCGCTCGGGCTGGTGCACCGTGACGTGTCGCCGCAGAACATCCTGGTCGACGTGGACGGGGTGGCGCGGGTCCTCGACTTCGGGATCGCCAAGGCGGCGTGGCGGGTGCAGACGACCCAGGAGGGGCAGCTCAAGGGGAAGCTGAGCTACATGTCTCCGGAGCAGCTCGGGGGGCCTCCGCTCGATCGGCGGTCGGATCTGTTCTCGCTCTCGGTGGTGCTGTGGGAGCTGCTCACGGGGAGCCGGTACGTGGAGTCGCACGACTTCGCGGTGGTGATGAAGCGGCTGACGCAGGATCCGGCGACGCCGCCGAGCGCGGTGACGCCCTGGCTGCCGCCGGAGCTGGACAGGGTGGTGCTGCGCGGGCTGGCGCGGGATCCGACGGAGCGGTTCGGGACGGCGAAGGAGATGGCCGTGGCGCTGGAGGAGGCGATGGCTCCGGCGACGGCGCGCGAGGTGGGGGAGTGGGTGCAGGCGGTGGCGCGGGAGGCGCTGGAGGCGCGGGTGGCGCTGATCGCGGAGATCGAGGCGCAGAGCCGCGCGGAGCTGTCGGGCGTCGGGGCAGGGGGGCCCGGCGGAGGGAGCCCGGCGTCGCGGCCGGGAGGGGTGGGGCCCGCGCCGACAGCATCGAGCGAGCTGCCCACGATGCTGACGAGCGCGGGGAAGGGGACGCCGGTCGATGCGCAGCGCGGGACCGGGGTGGGGATGGCGGCGGCAGGGGCGTCCTCCAGGGGGATGCCGGTGGGAGCGCTGGGCTCGCTGACGGTGGTGATGCCGCTGAGCGCGTCGGAGATCTCCAAGGTGGAGAGGCCGCTGGGCGCGGGGAACGCGGGGAACGCGGGGAGCACGGGAGACGCGGCCGGTGCGGGGGGCGTTGGGGGCGGCTCCACGGTGGTGATGCAGGGGGGGGCGGGGGGCGTCGCCAGCGGCTCCACGGTGGTGATGCAGGGGGGGATGGGGGGGATGGCGGGCGCGGCCGGTGTGGCGGGCGGCTCCACGGTGGTGATGGGTGGCGCTGCTGCGGGGGCGCGCGGCGCGATGATGCAGGGTGGGCTGGCGCAGCACGCGCATGCGCAGCAGACGACGGGTGAGGCGGCGGCGTTCGAGGGGGGACCGCTGGGGGGGGGACCGCT
>NZ_ASRX01000112.1 GCF_000601485.1 Chondromyces apiculatus DSM 436 | reverse complement strand
CGCAGCACTGACCCGCCGGCTTGACGTTGCAGTAGTGCTGGTAGCCCTCGTCCACGCACCCATTGCAGTTGTTGTCCGTGTTGTCGCAGACCTCGGGGGCTGCCGAGCCGCTGATGATGTTGGACAGCGCGATGCTGAGTTCGGCCTCGTTCGAGGCGTACTGCGCGGTCCCGGTCCCCCCGGCCGCAGCAATCTGGTTCATCAGGTTTCCCTGGAACGCGAAGCCGATGACGAAGGTGCGCACCCGCCACGTGATCCCGTCCTTCGTGAACCCCGCATACATGTCGGCTGCCGCGTCGACCGCATCCGCGGGCTGATCACACGTCTCGCCGCCGTCGGTCACCAGGATCACGTTCACCGAGCGGCATCCCCGCTCCCCGTTCGCCACGCTCGTCAGCGGCGAGGGGTACGTGGGGGTGCCGGAGCTAGGGAACTGCCACTGCGACGAGTAATACGTGTACATCCCGCGCAGCATGCCGTTGAGCGGCGTGCACCCGGTCGCGAACAGCTCGCGCGCATCGGTGCAGTTGTTGTCCACGTACGCCAGCAGGTCGTTGACGTTGCTCACGGACGGCGGGGAGCTGTCCTGGAGCATCGGCACCAGGATGTTCGCCCCGCGCCGGGTCGACGAGTTCGTCCCGGTAGGCGTCGGCTCGTAGCCGCAACCCTCGTTGCAGGTGGCCCCGGGCGCGTTGTACGGGTTCCCTTGCTCGCCGTTGCTGTTCAGCGGCAGGTCGGCGTAGCTGCAGTAAGGCACGTACGTCTGCGGGTTGAAGAAATTGCACGACGTCTGCGGCCCCGTGCAGCTCAGCATCTGCCGCGCGAACGTCGCGAGGCCGAAATTCGCCTGCCCTGCGAAGGCCTGCACGGTCTTCCGCACCGCGCAGCGCCCGTGCGACAGCCGGTTCGTGCCGTAGGCGCAGCTATCCTGGAGCAGCGGGCCACCGGCAGATTGGTAAACGGAGTCCGCCATCGACCCCGAGGTGTCGAAGGCCAGCATGAAGTACGACTTCGCAGGCTGCGGCCAGTCTGCCGGGTTCGGCGAGCTGCAGTTCTGCGCATACGCAGGCGCTGCTCCGAGGGCACCGAACGCGCTCACGACCCCGGTGAAGGCCAGCCTCGTCGCAATGCGGATGCTGCGGGCACCCCAGTCGGTCTGTCTCGTCGTCATGAACTTCCGGCCCTCTCTGGTACGCGGCGCCACGACTCACTCCGGGATCGGGCTACCCGGATTGCGCGCGAAGGATTTTTTATTCCCCAACAAAGAATGCTCTCACGAGATTTACACCGGCCACAAGCACGCGCGTGCGATCGCCCCCACGCTTTTCTCGCGAGCACCTCCCACCGTGCCGGACATCTGCTCCGACCCTGATGCCCCCCCGGCCTCCTCGCCCAGGTTCTTCGAAGCGCACCTCCGCATCCCCCCCATGCAGACGCTTGCCCTGAGTCTGCGGACGCTCGGCAAGCAGGCACAGCCTTCAGGACAGAGAGGTACTTGGCCTTACTGCCAGGGGGGCGGGACAGGCAGTGCATTGCCCACGCCGCCCCTGCCTGTCCACCTACATCGACTCCAGATTAGTGCTTGGACGAGGCGGCCCCTTGAAGTACAGCCCACAGTGATGCCTCGCGCCTCCCGCCCAGGCCTTCCAAGCGCTCGCGTGGCCTCACCCCCGCCGAAGAAGGCCCGCGCGGGGGGGAGTGCAAACCCCTTCTTCAGCGCGAGCACACCTCCTCCGCGCCCCCGCTCCTCCCCGTCTCCAGCCTCACGCGACGGCGCCCGTACGGCAGGAGCCGGCGCGGCGCCTCCTTCTCAGCGGTCTAACGCTTCCTCCGCCTCCTCTGCGGCTCCTGCCGCGCGCTCGCGCGCCCGCGACCGCGAGGAGGAAGAGGAGGACCTCGACGCCGAGCAGGAGTCCCTCGACGATGGGGCCATCGGAAAGCGCGCCGCCCGCGGCCGCCCGCGCGGGCCCTTCACCCAGCACCGCCGGCTCGACGCGCTGCGCAGCCTGCTCCAGAAGCACCCCGCGGGGCTGACCATCTACGATCTCGCCCGCGAGCTCGACGTCACCCCGCGGTCCCTCCGTCGCTACCTCGCCGAGGTGCGGCGCGAACTCGACCTCATCTCCGCACCCACCCGCCCCGGCGGCCCCCGGCTCTGGCGCCTCTCCCCCAGCGAGGCTCCCCGCCGCGTCGAGATGCGCCGCACCCAGGCCTACGCGCTCCTCGCTGCGCGCCGCCTCTTCGAGCCCATGCGCGGCTCCACGCTGTTCGAGGAGATCGACCTCGCCACCCAGCGCCTCCTCGGCGTCGCCCGTCGCCCTGGCCGTGGCCCCAACGCTGGCGTCGCCGACGCCCGGCTCGAGGAGCGCTTCCTCTACCTGCCGTTCGCGCCCAAGGATTACGCCTCCAAGACGGAGGAGCTCGACGACCTCTTTCAGGCCGTCGCCGACCTGCGCCCCTTGCGCTGCCGCTACCGCCGCGCCCGGGACGGCCGCGAGGAGCGGATCACCATCCACCCCTACGCGCTCGTCCTCTACAAGGACGCCATCTACTGCGTGGGTCAGCACGCGCAGAAGGGCGAGATCCGCACCTTCCTGCTCGACCGGATGCGCGACACGGAGTGCGCGGCCACCGAGCGCTTCGAACTGCCCGAGGACTTCTCCATCGACGACCACTTCCAGGGCCAGTTCGGCATCTGGAGAGGACGGGAGCCGCTGCGCATCGTCATCGACTTCGACGAGCGCGTCACCGAGTTCGTGCGGACGCGCAACGTCCACCCCTCCCAGCAGCTCACCAACCTCCCTGGCGGCGGCGTCCGGCTGACCATGGAGATCGGCGACACTACCGAGCTGACCACCTGGGTCCTCGGGTTCGGCGAGACGGCCCGCGTCGTCGAGCCCCCCGAGCTGGTCGAGCGCGTCCAGAAAGAACTCCGCGGCGCCCTCGCCCGCTACGAGAACGCCGCGGAAAGCTCCTGAAGCGCTTCGCGCAGCGCTCGCTGCATCAGCGCTTCAGGCGCGAGCGCTTCAGGTGCGAGCGCTTCAGGGGCAAGCGCTTCAGGCGCGACCGCGTGAGGGATCGCTCACGTGGCTCAGGGCCTCGTCGAGCATGCGCTGGTGCTCCTGCGGGTCGGCCCAGCGCGCCTGACCCTCGGGCGGCAGGAGCGTGATCGGATCGAAGTAGATGTAGCGCTGACCCGGCTTCACGCTCGGCGCCTGGTAGACCGAGATCCCGGTGATCCGGTCGTAGTACTCGAACGAGTGCGCGTCGCGCTTGCCGCCACCGCCGGGCGCGTCGACCACGAAGGTCGGCGTGTTGAAGCCAGCGGTCGTCCCGCGCACGTGCTTCTCCAGCATCAGCGCGGTCTCCAGCGTGGTGCGCAGATCCTCGACACCCTGCACGAGATCGTGGACGTACACGTAGTAGGGGTGCACGTGCACCTGGCCGAGCCGCTTCACGAGCAGCTTCATCGTCTCCGGAGCGTCGTTCACGCCGCGCTGGAGCACGGACTGGTTGCGCACCGTCACCCCGCGCTCGAACAGCTTGTTCATGGCGTCGCGGGTGATGCCGGTGATCTCGTTCGGGTTGTTGAAGTGGGTGTGGAGCACGACCTCCTTGTGCAGCTTGCGCCCGAGGTCGACCCCGCGCGTCACCGCGTCCACCCACTCGTGGTCGGTGAGGATCTTCTGCGGCATCACGGCCGGGCCCTTGGTCGCCACCCGGATCCGCTGGATGTTCGGCAGCTTCAGCAGGGTCTCCAGGATCTGCGTCACCTGCTCCGGCCGGAGGTTGTAGGCGTCGCCGCCGGAGACCACGATGTCCTCCAGCTCGGGGCGCGCGGCGATGTACTCGAACGCGCGGCGCCAGCGCTCCTCGTCCACGCGGAAGTGGGTCTTCTCCACCTCGTCGGTGTCGATGCCGACCGCGTAGCTCCGGGTGCAGAACCGGCAGTAGACCGGGCACGTGTCGAGCGGCAGGAAGAGCGCCTTGTCCGGGTAGCGGTGGGTCAGGCCGGGGACCGGCGCGTCGGCGCGCTCGTGCAGCGAGTCGAGGCCGAGCTTCGGGTGATCGGGCAGGAGCCGCGACGCCAGCGGGATGAACTGGATCCGCAGCGGGTCGTGGTACGGGTCGTTCCAGTCGATGAGCGACATCAGGTACGGCGACACGCGCACGCTCATCGGCGCCCGCTGGAACCCCTCCGTGGCGTCACGGATGAATTCCTCGGAGACCAGCCCTTTCAGCGTCTCGAGCAGCTTGTCGGGACGGGTGATCGTCTTCTTCGACTGCCACCGATGGTCGAGGAACTGCTCCTCGGTGACGTCCGCATAGGCCGGGATGCGCCGCCAGTCGGGCGCCTCCAGGAGGTTCCGGTGCTTCAGCGTCGCGGGATCCACGGGCGGCTTGAGGTGCACGATCCCGGGAGCTGCTTTTTTGCCCAGCTCGATCAGATTCGGAGGAGTGGCGGTCATGGCTTCGTTGCCCTCCCCCGCAAGAAAGAAGGAGGTGCCCTAGGGTTTCTAGTGGGCCGGGCCGACTTGCACAACCCCTGTCCCGCGCCGCAGGAACTCCCGTTTCTCGCTTCGCTGCGCGCGCCGCGCGCCGATCCGCGGAACCGTTCGTCTTCCTGCCGTGCCTCCTCGGACCTGCCGCAGCGCGTTGTGCCGATCTCCGCGCCGCGCTCGGTCCTTGGCTCAGGGCTCGATGGATGCGTTCGTGGCGTCGCGGGTCGCCCGGTACCGGGCGTAGTACGTGCGCACGCGGGTCACGTAGGCCTGCGTCTCCTCGTAGGGCGGGATGCCGCCGTACCGCATGACCGCGCCCTCGCCCGCGTTGTAGCCGGCGACGGTGAGGTCGAGGTCGCCGTTGAAGACGTTGGCCAGCACGCGCAGGTAGCGCGTCCCGCCGAAGATCGCCTCGCGCGGATCGAAGGCGTCTCTGACCTGCATCCGGAGCGCCGTCTGGGGCATGAGCTGCATCAGCCCCTGCGCGCCCGCGTGCGACACCGCGCGCGGATCGTAGTCGCTCTCCACCTTGATCACCGCGCGGATCAGCTCCTCGGGGATCTGGTACAGCGTCGCCGCTTGCCGGATCCAGGCGTCGTAGCGGGTGAACCGGTCGAGGCTCCTGTCGCTCGGCGGCGACGGCGTGACGCTGCCCCGCGACGCGCCTCGCCGCTCCGGCGACTTGAGGTACAGCTTGAACTTCGGGTCCGCGGCCGCGCGGTTCGAGAAGTGCGTCACGCCCTGCTCGTCCGTGTACATGTAGATGTCGGCCTCGGCGCGGCCAGGACAGAGCGAGAGGCAGAACGCGAGCACCCCGAGGAGCACCGCCGCCCCCGAGAGGCGCTCGCTGCGCCGCCGCGAGGGCGAGGCGGGGGAGGCGGGCGAGAGGCGAGGGCTGGGCGGCGAGGAGCGGAGCTTCACGGTACGCCCTCAGGATAGAAGCCGGTGGCCCGGTCGCGCAAATGCCTGCCACCCGGATCCCGGCCGGTTGCCATCTTGTCGCACGCGGCGCCGCGCTTGCCGGATCGTCGCGCCCTCAGCGCCCGATGCGTTGCCATCCTGGCAGCGCGGCATGCCGGGGGATCAGGGTCCTGGAGCCCAGAAGGTCTTCGGCAGGGCGCCTCTGTTGGCGAGCGCGAGGAGATCCATCAGCAGCGCCACCGTCACGTGCACGAGGAAGCCCGAGTAGATGCTCCGCGTCCGCATGGCCAGCGATCCGAGGGCGATGCCCGCGACCACCGCGCCGGCTGCCTCCAGGTAGGGCTTGCCGTAGTGGATCATGCAGTAGGGCACGATCATCGCGAAGATGGCGCCGGAGCCCATGGTCTGCCGCAGGCCGGAGAGCCAGAAGCCGCGGAAGAAGATCTCGAGCGCGAAGAACTGCGCGAAGTACATCGCCTCCCACACGAGGAGGTCGAACCACGAGCGTGAGCTCTGCTTGTAGAACGGGTAGTAGTCGCCGAAGTCGGGGGAGCCCGCCACGATGACCACCGCCGGGACCACCACAGCGAGACAGAGCAGGTAGATCCAGGCGTGCTGCAGGAAGCCCTTCGTCCGCAGGCCCATGTCGAGCAGGCTGTCGCGCCGGAAGCAGATCTTCCAGATCCCGAGGGGGATGACCACGTAGCCAAAGACGCGCGTGAAGGTCCACCAGGCGTAGCTGTAAAGCTCGTTGTAGCGGCGCAGCGAGACGTACTTGCCGAGGCCACCGGGGTGGATGATCTGGTCCATCTCCACCGTGCGGAGCCAGGGGCGGATGTGGTCGGCGTAGACCTCCCGACCCCCGAAGTAGTGCTGCAGGGTGAGGACCAGGGCGGTGATGGTGAAGAGGACGGCGGGGCGGAAGTCGTACTTGCCCGAGGCGAGGGTGCGGCGCTGGTGCTCGTGCGCCGCGACGTCCAGCTCCCGCCAGGTCCGGCCGAAGAAGAGCCAGAGCACGGGCGCCAGGGCGATGTACGCCGCGACCGGGAAGAGCGCCTTGAGCACGGTCTCCAGGGCCGACGGCCCCTCGGGCACCGGGAGGGGGAGGGGGGCGGCCCGGGCGGCCTGGGCGGCCTGGGCGGCCTGGGCGAGTAGCCAGCGGCCTTGCTCCAGCATGCCCGCGCCTCTACCACGGAGCGCCACGGGGGAGTGAGCCGCAGCAGCGACGTGCAGCGGCGTGCAGCGGCTTGCAGCGGCTTGCAAATGAAGGCGCCGCTCTGCTACACCGCGCCCTCACACTGGCCGCGCGAGTCATCTCGCGCACCCTCTCAGGAGAAAACGACCATGGCACGCAAAGGTCCGCTCGCGATCGTGAACGAGCGCTTCGGTGAGAAGTCGAAGCTCGTGGAAGCCCTGAAGCAGTTCATGAACGACGACCTCTGGGTCGGGCGCATCAGCTCCGACCGCGGCGGCTCGAAGGGGCTCGAGCACGTCTCGAACGCGAAGCTCATCCGTCTTCACACCACCCTCTCCGAGGTCAAGGAGAAGTTCGGCACCCGGGCCAAGCTCGTGGACGCCGTGCTCGACACCGAGAAGCGCACGAAGGACGCCGGCTACCGGAAGCGCCTGGAGGCGTGGCCGGTTCCCCGCCTCTACGACCACTACAAGGCCGTCGCCAAGCGCGCGAAGGCAGCCGCCCCGGCCCCCAAGGCCTGACCCCTCGCCAGACCCGGCCCACCGCGTCACCTCGGCGTCGGCGCGCGTCCCCTCTGCCGGGCTTGAAGGTCGCTTCTTCCTATCGTATTCAGCCGCAGCGTGAACGCCTGGAACTCCGGGCGTTCACGGGTTCGATCACTCAACATTCTCCAGCCGGCCATGATGCATCAGGCCGGCGAGTGTCCAGCGTCGCAGCGCGGGCGGCCCGGGGCCGAGCGCGCCAGGGGGAGTGTCGTCGTCGGCTCCCCCGCGTTTTCAATCCAGGATCGATCATCACCGCAGCCTCAAGGAGGCGAAGAAGTTGAGCAGCACGCACGAGCAGGACCCCAGCGCGTGGACCACCGACGACGCGAAGGAGCTCTACATGATCGACCGGTGGGGTCGCGGCTACTTCGACGTGGGCTCTGAAGGCAAGATCAGCGTGTCGCCGTTGCAGGAGCGCGGCAGCAAGATCTCCATCCTCGACGTGGTCGAAGCCGCGCGCGAGCAAGGGCTGCGTACGCCGCTCCTCATCCGCTTCCAGGACCTCCTGCACCACCGGGTGCGGACCCTGAACGAGGCGTTCATCCGCGCCATCGCCGACGTGAAGTACCGCGGCGTCTACCGCGGCGTCTTCCCGATCAAGGTCAACCAGCTCAAGGAGGTGGTCGAGGAGATCCTCGAGGCTGGCAAGACCTACCACTACGGCCTCGAGGTCGGCTCGAAGCCCGAGCTGTTCGCCGGGCTCAGCGTCCACACCGACAACGAGTCGCTCATCATCTGCAACGGCTACAAGGACGAGAACTTCATCCGCACGGCGATGATCGGCCGCAAGCTGGGCAAGAAGGTCCTCCTCGTCGCGGAGAAGCTCTCCGAGGTGCGGACCATCACCCGCGTCGCGCGCGAGATGAACGTCGAGCCCATGGTCGGGCTGCGCGTCCGGCTGATGACCGAGGGCGCCGGCAAGTGGGCGTCGAGCGGCGGTGAGCACGCGAAGTTCGGCCTCTCGACCGCGGAGATCCTCGCGGCGTGCAACATCCTCGCCGAGGCGGGGATGAGCGCGTCGTTCAAGCTCCTGCACTTCCACATCGGCTCGCAGGTACCCGACATCCTCATCGTCAAGCGCGCGGTGCGGGAGGCGACCCGCCACTACGCCAAGCTCCGCAAGATGGGGCACAAGATCGAGTACATGGACGTCGGCGGCGGCCTCGCCATCGATTACGACGGCTCCCGCTCCACCTTCCACTCGTCGATGAACTACTCCGTCGAGGAGTACGCGCGCGACATCGTCCACAACATCGCGGACATCTGCGACGACGAGAAGGTGCCGCACCCGAACATCGTCTCCGAGTCCGGCCGCGCCATCGTGGCCCACCACTCGGTGCTGGTGGTGCAGGCCTTCGGCTCCATCGAGAAGACGCCCGTCACGCCGATCGACATCCAGGCCGAGGAGCACAAGCTCATCCAGACCCTGCTGGAGACGCGCGACAACCTGACGGCCTCGAACCTCGCCGAGTCGTGGCACGACATCCTCCAGGTGAAGGAGGAGTCGCAGAAGATGTTCGAGCTCGGCCTGCTCAACCTCGACGTCAAGGCGCGGGTCGAGACGCTCTACTGGGAGAACGCCGAGAAGATGGCGCTGCTCGCGGCCTCGCTCAGCGAGGAAGAGGCCCCCGAGGACGTCGTGCAGCTCCGCACCCAGCTCGCGGACCAGTACATCTGCAACTTCTCGGTCTTCCAGTCGCTCCTCGACCACTGGGCGCTCGGCTCGCTCTTTCCGGTGGTGCCCATCCACCGCCTGAACGAGCGCCCCGCGGCCGACAGCACCCTGGTCGACATCACCTGCGACTCCGAGGGCAAGGTCAGCAAGTTCATCGACCTGTCCGACGTGCGCGACACGCTGCCGCTCCACGGCCTGAACGGCGAGGAGCCGTACTACCTCGGCATCTTCCTCACCGGCGCCTACCAGGACATCATGGGCGACATCCACAACCTGTTCGGCCGCGTGAACGAGGTCCACGTGTTCCTCGATTCGGACGAGGAGTGCGGCTACTACATCGAGGAGACCATCGCGGGGAACCAGATCCGCGAGGTCCTCGGGCTCACCCAGTACGACACGCCAGGGCTCATCGCGCGGGTGAAGGCGCAGGTCGATGGGGCGATCAAGCAGGACCTCCTCAAGCCCACCGAGGGCATGCGCCTCCTCGCCGACTACGAGCGTGGTCTCAAGGACCAGACCTACCTGAGCTTCTGACGCATGAGCCGACCGGGGTGGGCGCGGCAGGCGTTGCTGGTGGCCGGGAAGGACCTGGCCATCGAGCTGTCCACGGGCGAGATCGTCACCACCAGCGGCTTCTTCGCCGTGCTGGTGGCGGTCATCGCCTCGCTCGCCTTCTTCGCCGGCCAGGGCGCCTCGGAGCAGGTGGCGCCCGGCGTGATCTGGGTGAGCGTGACCTTCGCGTCCGTGCTCGCCCTGAGCCGCACCTGGCAGCGTGAGCGCGAGGAGGGCGCGCTGAGCGGCCTGCTGGTCATGCCCGTGCAAAGGAGCGCGATCTTCGCGGGCAAGGCGCTCGGGGTGCTCTCCTTCGTGGCGGCGGTGGAGATCATCGTGATCCCGGTGGCCGCGCTGCTCTTCTCGGTCGACCTCCGCAAGGTGGCGCTCGGGCTGTTCCTGCTCTGCGTCGCGGCGACCCCCGGCATCGCGGCGAGCGGGACCCTGTTCGGGGCGATGACCGTGCGCACGCGGGCGCGGGATCTCGTGCTCGCGAGCGTGCTGTTCCCGCTGCTCGCGCCCACCATGCTCGCGGCCGTGGCAGGCACGCGCGAGCTGTTCGGCGGGGCGCCCGTCGGCGAGCTGACCGATTACCTGATCCTGATGGGCGTGTTCGACGTGGTCTTCGTGGCCGGTGGGCTCGGCCTGTTCGAGCTGCTGATCGAGGGGTGAGCCGCGTCAGGGCACGGCGCGGGCGGTGGTGAGGACGTCGTCGGCGGTGATCCGAGCCGCTGCGAGCAGGGCGCCTGGCTCCGGTGGCGCACCGGTGCACTCGCCCACGGCCCAGAGCCCGTCGCCCGCGCGCCCCCGCGCGTCGACGACCACGGTGTAGCCCGCGCCGTCGCGGTACTGCACCTCGGCGCCTGCCTGCGCTGCCACCTCAAACGCGGGGGCGCCCGGCGTGGAGAGGGCGAGGGCCACGGCCTTCACCGTGCGGCGCCGGGGCGGGGTGCCCTCCTTGACGAAGACGCCGCGCACCTCGGAGCTGCCGCGCACGCCGAGGAGCGAAGGCAGCGGCACCCGTTCGCCGAGGGCGCTGCCAAGGCGGGCCGCTGCCTCGTCCGCCCAGAAGCCCTCGCCGGCGATCACCACCGGCCCGTCCGGGGTGATGCCGCAGGCGAGGACGCGGCAGAGCGCCCTCGCGGAGAGGATTCCGGGGAGGTCGTTGCCGGGGAAGGCGGCCATGCCGTCGTGCGCGCCGGTGGCGAAGATCCTGGCGCGGGCCCGGATCACCAGCGCCCCGGCGTCGCCCGCGGCGAGGATCTCGCCGAGGTAGACCCCGGCCGCGACGTGCCGCAGGAGCACCTCCACGCCTTCCAGCGGGTGCGCCGCGAGCACCTCCGCCGCGCGGTGGGGGAAGCGCGGCGAGGTGGCCCTCGCGCCTTCGAGATCGGCGCAGAGCGAGAGCCCGTCGTGGACGAGCGCCACGCGGAGCCCCTGCCGCGCGAGCCTGGAGGCGACGGCCACGCCCGCGGGACCACCGCCCACCACGGCGGCGTCGACGTCGAGGCGGCGCGCAGGGTGGGGCTCCTCCACACTGGTGGGGAGCCGGCCGAGGCCAGCGACCTTCTGCGCGAACGACTGCATCACGTCCTGCAGGCCGGGGATGCCGGCCATGAGGTGGTGGTGATCGAGCCCGTTCGGGAAGAACCAGTCCGTGACCCGCAGGAGATCGGCGTTCCTGGAGCCGAGGACGTTCTGGGTCTCGATCTGCTCGCCGCCCAGGGCCGGGCGGGTGCAGGTCATGACGTTGGGCACTCCATCCACGCGCGCCAGGCACCCGTCGCATCCTCCGCGCAAGCAGCTCGGTCCGCGGGGCCTGTGCAGCTTGGGGCTGCGCGCGAGCCGCAGGTTGTCGGAGGCGAGGAGCGCGACGGCCAGCGGCTCCCCCCGCTCGGCAGGGACGGGGTCGCCGTCGATGGTGATGGTCACGGGGTCGCGGAGCGCGCGGGTGCGCCGGAGCATGGGAGGACCCTAGTACAGCCCGTCCCCGGCGGCTCCCGGGTTCGTCCCCCGCAAGCCCTGAGCGGCCGGGGCTCGGGGCCTCGTCACCGGCATCGTCGGCCCCATCGACGTCCGGAGCGCCTCCGCCCTCATTCAAGGATGTCTCGCCAGAACAGTGCCCCCCATTTCAGGTGTGGTCTATGCTGCGACGATACATGCGCCTTGGCATCCTCGGCCCTGCCCAGGGAGACCTCCCCGCCCTTGCGCGGGCGGCGCAGCTCCTGCTCGACCAGGCCCACGCCGACAAGGTCCTCTACGTCGCCGACGACGATGCGCTGGACCAGGTGGTGGCAGGGTGGGCCCGGGAGATCGTGGGCGGTGATCCCCGCGAGGGGTCGATCTTCGCGCGGGCTGCGCGCTGCGCGAGCGCGAGCGCCGAGGTCATTCACCGCTTCGTGGCCTCGGAGCGGGCGAGGCTCCAGCTCCGTGTCCTCTGCACCTTGCCCCCGGGGCGGCGCACCATCGAGCTGCTGGACGGCCGCGTCGTCCTCTTCGTCTTCGACAAGGCCACGCTCGAAGAGGAGGACGTCCTCCCCGCGTCCGTGCTGGTGGTGGGCAAGAGCCCGTCGTCGTTCATCCGCAAGGCGGGCTCGCGGACCTTCGTCGCGCCCGGCCCCATCGGATCGCAGGACGGCGGTGCCGCGTTGCTCGACGACGGGGGAGGTGGGCTGCGCATCGAGGTGATGAACCCGAAGGGCACCGTCACCGCGCGCGAGACGGTGGGTGGCCAGCTCGGCGCCGCGAAGATGAAGGTTCAGGGTGGCTCGGGAGGCTGAGATGGGCGAGGCGCCGGCGGAGGCGTCGGTGGACCTGGCGTCCTCGCGGCGGGTGGCCATTTTCGGGGGCAGCTTCAACCCCATCCACGTCTCGCACGTGCTCGCTGTGACCTATGCGCTGTCGGTGGCGCCGATCGACGCGGTGATGGTGATTCCGGTCTACCAGCACCCTTTCGCGAAGGAGCTGGCCCCCTACGAGGATCGCCTCGCCATGTGTCGGCTCGCCGTCGGCTGGCTCCCGTCCGTGGAGGTGTCCACCGTGGAGCGGGAGCTCGGGGGAGAGAGCCTGACCCTCCGCACCCTGGAGCACCTCGCCGCGACCCACCCGGACTGGTCGATGCGGCTGCTCGTGGGCGCCGACGTGCTGCCGGATCTACCGCGGTGGCACCGGTTCGAGCGGATCGCGGAGCTGGCGCCGCCGCTGGTGCTCGGCCGGGCCGGCCTCACGCCGGATCCGGACGACCCGCCCTCCACGCTGACCGCGCCCGAGCCCCTGCTCCCCGCCGTATCCAGCACGGAGGCGCGTGCGGCGCTCGCTGCAGGCGCTCTGGAGGCCGTGCGCTGGATGCTGCCGCGGGCCGTGCTCGAGCACATCGTGGCGCGTGGCCTCTACCGGGGAACGGACGTGAAGCGGACATGAACGCGAAGACGGGAAAGCGGAGCGGAACGACCAGGGGCAGGGGCGCGACGAAGACCGATCGTGGTGAGATCGCGATCTTCATCTATGGCGGAGGCAAGGTGGGACGCGGCCTGCAGCGGGCTCTCCGCGCCGTCGGGCAGCCCTCCACCTTGCGGCCTGCGCGGCAGGGGTTGCCGCGGCGGCGCATCGACGCGGATCTCGTCATCGTGGCGCTGCGCGACCGTGACCTCGCCGCCTGCGCCGAGGCGCTGCGGGAGCGGGGGCTCGTCGGCCACCGGAGATGCGCGGTGGTCCACTGCGCAGGCGCGCTCGGGCCCGAGGCGCTCGCTGCCGTGCGCAGCGCGCAGGTCGCTGTGGCGCAGATGCATCCGATGATCTCGTTCGCGTCCCCGGCCGTGACGCCGGGCCTGCTGCGTGGGCAGCTCCACGTGGACGGCGATCCCTATGCGGTGCGTCTCTGCCGCGCGCTCGGGAAGCGGCTCGGGATGACGCCCCGCACCATCCCCGGCCTCGACCGGGTGGCGTACCACGCCGCAGCCGGGATCGTCGCCAACGGCGCTGCGGCGCTCGCGGCCGGAGGCGTGGGGCTGCTGGAACGTGCCGGGGTGACGCGGGAGACGGCCGCCGCGATGCTCGGTCCGCTCCTGCGCACGGTGGCCGACAACGTGGAAGCGCTCGGTCTGCCGGGCGCGCTGACAGGGCCCGTCCGCCGTGGGGACGCGGCCGGCATTGCCAGGCACCTGGAGACGCTGCGGCGGCTCGCGCCCGAGCTCATCCCTCTCTACGAGGTGTCGGCGGCGGTCCAGCTACCCCTGGCGCGTACCCTCGGTGAGGCGCCTGCCGAGGCCTTCGACGCGGTGGAAGCTGCGCTGAAGCGAGCGCCGTAGAGCCCTGCTGGAACGGGCGCCCCGGTTCGTGCGCTCCAGGATCGTTCCAGGGCAGCCACCAGCGCCCTCCGGGTTCTCCATGCTTCGTGGTCGTCGATCCCGCACGCTTCCGTAGACGGGCGTCGGGAGGCGCAGGTAGTCTGGACATCGGTGCGAAACGCCGTCGCTGCTACCTCTCCGCAGACGTCGGTCGAAGCTGGTGGCTTCCGCCTGCTCGACGGTCTCGTGCGGGATCCGGCCACCCGGGGATTGCACTATCTCCACGGTCCGCGGTCCGTGCTCGATGCCACCGCGGCCCACGTCGCCCGGCGCGTCCGTGCCTCCGGCAGGCCTCTCGTGTGGGCGCGTCTCGGCGGCGGCTGCGCGGGCGGCTGCGCGTTCCGTGAGCTCGCGCTGCGCTGCGGGGTGCACACGGCCGATCCGCTGGCCGCTGCGCGGGAGATCCTCGCCTCGATGGAGGGCGCGGTCCTCCTCGTGATGGAGGGCGCGGCGACGGGCTGGGGGCATGCGGTCGCCGAGGAGATGACCCGGCTCGTGGCCACGCAGGCGGTGCAGGCAGCGCAGGCGGCGCGCGTGCTCGTTCTCGTGTGCAGCGAGGGCGCGCCGACGCCCTGGGCGCCGACCATCGCGCTGCGCGGCTCGATCGGGCGCGAGGAACTCCACCTCTGGTGGGAGGCGCTCGCGGGCGAGGCACAGCGGCAGCTCGGCGCGCGCTTCGATCGCCTCGACGCGCTCGACGGGTGGTGGACCTCGGCCGTTGCCGTGGAGCCAGGCGCGCCGAGGCCCGCGCCCGAGCTGCGCCCGACCGCGGCGAAGCTGCTCACCCGGCTCACCCTCGCGCAGATGCCCTGGCACGCGGCGCAGCTAGGGAACCTGCTCCCCACCGGGATCGCGGTGGCAGCCTGCGCGGAGGCGCGTGACGAGCTGCTCTCGCTCGGTCTCGTCGAGGTCGACGCGCGGGGCTGGGTCATCCCCATCGCGCCCCCCATGGCTCCTGCGAACCCGGCCCGGCCGGACGACACGCTGGCGGCCGCGGAGGCTCTCGAGAAGCTGAGTGCCGAGCCCTGGGCGTGGCTCCGCGCGAGTGAGCTGCTCGCGGGCCTCGGCCTCATCGACCGCGCCGAGGATGTCGCGCTCCGCGCCCTTGCCTGGGTGACCGACCCTGCCGCGCGCTCGGATCTCTGGCGGCGCTGGACGCGCGCGCTCGAGGGGCTGCCCAGGGAGGCCTCGGGCGCGTGCCTCCTCAGGGCGGCGCAGCTTGCCATGCAGGTCGGCGACGTCGACCGCTCCTTCGAGCTTGCCCGTGCCTCGGTGGCGCGCGAGGGCGAGGTGTTCGAGCCGCTGCTCACCCTGGGCCGCGCCATGATGGCGCGCGGGGATCTGACCACCGCGGCCATCGTCCTCGGCAAGGCCCTGGAGCGCGCCCAGATGCCCGCGGAGCGCGCGCGTGCGCTGGTGCAGCTCGCCGACACCCACTACAAGGCGGGCGATTTCGCGACAGCCCGGCGCGCCGCGGAGGCAGGGCTCGCGGACGCAGGCGATCTCGAGGCGCGGCTCGACGCGCGCAACGTGCTCGGCAAGCTGCTCCTCGCGGACGCCTCCTGGGCCGAGGCGGAGCGCCACTTCGCGGCCGACGGCTGGGACGCCGCGTGCGGGAACGACCTGCACCGCGAGCTGCGCGCGCGCATGAACCGCGCCGTCGCCCTCCTGTCCGGCGGCAGCGACGACGAGGCGCGCGCGATGCTGCTCTCCGTGCTCGACGACGGGCAGCGCGCCGGTGAGTCCCGCGCCACCGCGTTCGCGCTGAGCAACCTCGCGGTGATCGCCACGCAGCGGACCGACTACGCCGAGGCCCTCCGGCTCTCCGAGCAAGCGATCGACGTCTCGCGCCAGGTCGGTGACAGGGTGGGGCTCGCGAACTGCATCGCGAACCTCGCGGAGCTTCGCCTCCGGGTCGGCCTGGTCGCCGAGGCCGAGCAGGCCCTCGCCTTCGGGCGCAAGGTGTGCAGCGCGGGCCTGCCGGGGACGTGGGCGCCCCACTTCGCGCTGGTCATGGCGCAGATCCGGCTGGCGCAGGGGAGGAGCGAGGAGGCCCGCACCGAGGTGACCAAGGCCATCGCCTCCGCGTCCGGCTCGAACCACGGCGCGAAGCGGTCGGAGTGCCACGCGATGGCTGCCCGGGTCGCGCTCGACGAGGGCGACGTCACCCGCGCCGCGCAGGCCCTGGATCGCGCCCGGGGTGACCAGAACCCGCCCGCGCTCCTCGCCGAACTCGCACTCCTCGATGCGGAGCTCGCGCGTGCAACTGGCGAGCCGTTCGGGGAGCTTTCGCTGCTCGCTCTGGACCGCGCCCGCACGGCGAACGACGACGAGCGCGCCCGGGAGGCGTACGTGCTCCTCCACCACGCCGCGGTGCTCGGGAGCGATCGCCGCGCGGCGCGCGCGCACCTCACCTCGGCGTGCGCGCTGAGAGATCAGCTCGCCGACGCGCTGCCCCCCGAGCTGCGCGCGAAGTTCCTGGCGCGCCCGACCATTGCCGCGCTCTGCCGCGCTCAAGCGGCGTTCGTGCCCGAGGACCGCGACTCGAGCCGCGGCGAGCGCGGGCCGTTGAGCGGGCCAGTGAGCGGGCCAGCGAGCAGCATGGAGGGCGATCTCGCGGCGCGCCCCTCGTCACTGCGCGCCTCGGCACCCGCGTCGAGGGACGGCGTGATGCCCGCTGCCCAGAGGATGGCAGGGCGGACGCCGGCGGTGGTGTCGCTCCTGTCGCAGATCCACAAGGTGGGTCCCACCGACGCGACGGTGCTCATCTTCGGCGAGAGCGGCACGGGCAAGGAGCTGGTCGCCGAGGCGCTCCACGAGCTGAGCCCCCGCAAGAGCGGCCCGCTCGTGAAGGTCAACTGCGCGGCGCTCGTCGAGACGCTGCTCCTCTCCGAGCTGTTCGGCCACGAGAAGGGCTCCTTCACGGGCGCCGCGGCCCGGCGGCGCGGGCGCTTCGAGCTGGCCGAGGGGGGCACCCTGTTCCTCGACGAGATCGGCGACATCTCGCCGAGGACGCAGGTCGCGCTCCTGCGGGTGCTCCAGGACCGCACCTTCGAGCGGGTCGGCGGCGTCACGCCCCTCCGCGCGAACTGCCGCATCGTGTGCGCCACCCACCGCGATCTGCGGGCGATGGTGGCCCGCGGCGAGTTCCGTGAAGACCTCTACTACCGCCTCCGGCAGGTCGTGCTGGAGGTCGCCCCCCTCCGGCAGCGCATCGGTGACCTCCCGCTCATCGCGGCGGAGATCCTCACCCGGATCGCCCGCGAGCGGGGCAACGTCCCGAAGCGCCTCTCGGACGACGCCACCGCGGCGCTCTCCACCTACGCCTGGCCCGGCAACGTGCGCGAGCTCGAAAACGCGCTCCGCGCCGCGGCCCTCTTCGCCGAAGGCAACGTCATCGAGCTCGCTGACATCACAGCCAACGTGGATGATCTGCGCGGACTCGCCGCGGCTGCCCCCCTGGCAGAGCCGAGCGCGGGAGCCGCGTCCCTCCGCGGGGGCGACACGGCGATCCCCTCCGCCCCGCCCTCCTCCGATCCGCGCCCGTCAGACCCGGGCAGGACGCCCGTGGAGGCGGCCTACGCCCATGTGCGCGCCGGGGTGAGCCTGAGCGACATGAAGCGCGAGATCGAGCGGGAGTGCATCGCGAGGGCGCTCACCGAGAGCAACGGGAATATCACGCGCGCGGCAACGCTCCTTGGAATGAAGCGACCGCGGCTCTCACAGCTTGTGAAGCAGTACGGCTTCGGCGGATGCTCGGAGGACTGACCATGAGTGGTTGGACGAACAGGTGTGGTTTCATGGGACCGGCGCTCGCGCTCCTGCTCGCGACAACGCTCGGCGGCTGTGTGGTCGAGCCGGTGGAGTCCGAGGAAGATCTGCTGGCGGTGGAGCAGAGTGAGCTCGAGGCGGCCGACGAGGCGCAGAGCGACCTGATCCCAGTGCCGGGGGAGGACGTCGCCCAGCAGGGGACCCTCGGCACCGATCCGAACCCGAACCCGTGGAAGGACCTGATCAGCCCTCCCACAATCCTGCCCGATCCGAACCCGAATCCGTGGGAGCCCGGTACGAACCGGAAGAAGCACTGAGCCACCTCCCGGGAAGGCCGCCACCCGGGGCGGAACCGCTCCTGAGATTCTCTGCCGCCTCCCGGCCTCACCTCGCTTCTCTGCACCTTCCCGCGCCCGCCTGCGCGACGCCGCGCGCTCTGCGCTAGGCTTCGATCGTGCCGCCCCTAGGCTTCGACCTTCGCACCCGGACCGCCCTGGTCTGCGGGTTCCTCGCGCTCGTCATCGCAGCCTCGACGCTGCTCCGGGGCCGGGTCCGCAAGGTCCACCTGTTCTTCGCCGCCTTCGCGGCGGACATCGGGCTCTGGTACCTCGCCCAGTTCTTCTTCGGTTACTTCCGGGACTCGATCTGGGAGCGCTTCACGGGCCTGCTCGCGGTGCTGCTCCCGCAGTTCGCCCTGCACCTGTTCCTCGCGATGGTCCCCCACGAGGGCAACCGCCCCTCGCGGCTGCTCCGAGTCGCGCACGTGCTCGCGATCCCGCTGGCGATCGTGGTGTTCCTGCGGTGGGAGCCCGGATCGTGGCCGGACTGGGTGACGCGCGTCGGCGTCTTCCTCTACGTGTTCGCGCTCCTCACGTGCGGCCTCTACACCCTGGGACAGCGGGGCAAGCGCAGCCCGTCGCGCGCGGCGCAGCGGCGGGTGAGGTTCCTCGTGGTGATCGGCGCCCTCGCCGGCCTCGCCAGCGTCGCCGACTTCGCGTGGTTCTTGCGGGCCCAGCTCCCCCCGGTGGGCGCGGCGCTCTCCATCGTGTTCATCTTCGTGCTGGCGCAGGCCCTCCGCCACGAGCGGCTCCTCGACCTCTACGAGATGCTGGCGCGCCTGCTCATCGCCACCGCCGTCGCGTTCCTCATCGCGCTGATGTTCTACATCGTGCTCACGTTCCTCGGTGGGTACAACACGATGTACCTGAACGCCGTGCTCGCGGCGATCGTGCTCATGGTCCTCTCCGACCCGCTGCAGGAGCGGGTGGAAGAGCAGCTCCAGCGCGTGTTCTTCCGCGAGCGCGTGGATCTCGAGCGGAGCGTGGCCGAGGCGAGGCGGCGCCTCGTGCACACCCTGGAGGTCGACGAGATGGGCGCCATCGTGATGACGGCGCTGGAGCAGTCGCGGCGCGCCACGGCGGCGGCCCTCTACCTCCACGATCGGGACGGCAACGGCTTCGCGCGCCTCGCCTCCCTGGGCCCCCGCTCCCCCGACAGGATCGAGGTCGCCACCGCGCGCGCCCTGCTCGATCGCCTCGATCGCGGCCCCGTGGTGCTGGAGACCCTGGAGCGCGAGACGCGCGAGTCCCGGGAGCGCGGCATGGGAGGCGGCGCCGACGAGGCGGTGGTCGCGGCGGCCGACGTCCTCGGCAGCCTGCGCTCGGCGGTGGTGCTCGCCGTGCGCGACGAGGACCGGGAGCTCATCGGTCTGCTCGTGGTCGCCGACACGCGGGTGCGCGACGCCTTCTCACCGGAGGAGATCTCGCTGCTCGAGACCATCGCCGCCCAGATCGGGGTCGTGGTGGAGAACAGCCGCCTCTACGATCAGATGAAGGAGCGCGACCGGCTGGCGCTCCTCGGGCAGATGGCCGCCGGCATCGCCCACGAGATCAGGAACCCCCTCGGCGCGATCAAGGGCGCCGCGCAGCTCCTCGCCGATCCCACCCCCGACGCGCCGGTCGATCCCTCCTCGCGCGAGTTCCTGGGGATCATCCTGGAGGAGGTCGACAGGCTCGATCGCGTGGTGCGCTCGGTGCTCGATCTCGCGCGGCCCGCGCAGGACATGGTCGGCCCCGTCGACGTCAACGCGGTGGTGCGACGCACCCTCCAGGTGCTCTCGACCGAGCGCCTGGACGACGACCTCGTGGTCGACTCGGTCCTCGACCCTTCGCTGCCGCGGGTGGGGATCGATCCGGAGCAGCTCCGCCAGGTGCTGATGAACCTCTTCCGCAACGCCGTGCAGGCCATGAAGGGGCGGGGCAAGGTGGTGGTGAGCACCAGGGTGCGGTTCGGGCGGGGCACCCGCTCGGGTTCAGGCGCTGCCGACGAGCCGTTCGTGGAGCTGACCGTCGCCGACAACGGCCCTGGGATCTCGCAGAAGGTGCTGGAGAGCATCTTCCTGCCCTTCTTCACCACCAAGGAGAAAGGCACGGGCCTCGGGCTGGCGATCAGCCAGCGCATCGTGCAAGGGGCGGGGGGCCGCATCGAGGTGCGCTCGTACGAGGGGAAGGGCAGCACCTTCGCGGTGATCTTGCCGGCCGTCACCGACGCCCTCGGGACTCCGGCGCCCGGGCCGACCGGCAAGACGCCCGTGCGCTCCACGGTCGCCCCCGTGACACCCCCGGCGCCCGAGTCGTCGTCCGGGCTCTCCGTGTGACGCCGAGGGAGACCCGCCTCAGTCGTCGTTCTGCATGAGCCCGCGGATTCTCCCGTCCGGGAGGAGCTTCACCCGCAGCGCGGCGGGCTCCCGCGGGAGGCCCGGCATGGTCATCATCTCGCCGGTCAAGGCCACGACGAAGCCCGCCCCGGCGCTCAGCCGCAGCTCGCGCACGTTCACCGTGAAGCCGCGTGGCCTGCCGTGGATCGCCGGGTCGTCGGTGAGCGAGAGCTGCGTCTTCGCCATGCACACCGGCAGCTCCGCGCCGCCCAGCGCTTCGAGCCTCGCCCGATCCTTCTCCGCCCCGGCGCTCAGCGTCACGTCGTCGGCGCCGTACACCACCCGGGCGATCTTGCGGATCTTCTCCTCCAGCGGGTCGCTCAGCGCGTAGGCGAAGCGAGGCGCTGGGGGCGCGTCATCCGAGGCCTCCGCCGCCTGGGCCACCGCCTCGGCGAGATCCAGGGCGCCCTCGCCGCCGCGCGCGAAGCCCTCGCAGCGGGCCATGCGCACGTTGCGCTCCCGCAGCGCCTCCTCCACGAGCGTGAGCTCCTCGGCCGTGTCGTTCGGGAACACGTTGATGGCCACGACCACCGGCAGCCCGTAGAACGCGGCGGTCTCCAGGTGCTTGGCGAGGTGATCGAAGCCGCGGCGCAGCGCCTCGGCATCTGGCTCGGCCGCGCGCTTCACCGGCGCCCCGCCGTGCATCTTCAGCGCCCTCAGCGTCGCCACCAGCACGAGCACCCGCGGCCAGATCCCGGCGGCGCGGCACTTGATGTCCAGGAACTTCTCGCCGCCGAGATCGAACCCGAAGCCCCCTTCGGTCACCACGAAGTCGGCGTGGGTGATCCCGAGCCGCGTCGCCAGGATGGAGCTGCACCCGTGGGCGATGTTCGCGAAAGGCCCCGCGTGCACCAGCGCCGGGCCCCCCTCCGCCGTCTGCACCAGGTTGGGCTTGAGGGCGTCGCGCAGGAGCGCCGTCATCGCCGACGCGGCGCCCACGTCGGCCGCGGTCACCGGCGCCCCGCCGAGCGAGGTGCCCACCACGATGCGGCCGAGCCGCTGCTCCAGGTCCTCGTAGCTCGACGCGAGCGCCACGATCGCCATCACCTCGCTGGCCGCGGTGATGTCGAAGCGGTCCTGCCGCGGGACCCCGTCCGTCTTGCGCCCGAGGCCGAGCACCACGTTGCGGAGTGCCCGGTCGTTCATGTCGAGCGCCCGCCCCCAGGTGATGCGGCGCGGATCGAGGGGGTCCTTGGGACCGCAGTGCACGCCGAAGTGGCAGGCGTTGTCGATCATCGCCGAGAGCAGGTTGTGCGCGGTGGTGATCGCGTGCAGGTCGCCGGTGAAGTGGAGGTTGATGTCGTCCGAAGGCACGAGGGTGGCGCGCCCGCCGCCGGTGCCGCCGCCCTTCACCCCGAAGACCGGGCCGAGCGAGGGTTCGCGCAGGCAGAGCGCGACGCGCTTGTCGAGGCGCCTGAGCCCCATGGCGAGGCCGACCGACGTGGTGGTCTTGCCCTCGCCAGCAGGCGTCGGGTTGATGGCGGAGACGAGCACCACGCGACCCGCCCCCCGCGGCGCATCGGTGAGCGCGGCAAGGTCGACCTTCGCCTTGCCGCGGCCGTAGATCTCCAGGTGCTCCTCTGCGATGCCTAGCTCGCTGGCGACGTCCTGGATTCGCTGAGGGGAGAACGTGCGGTTGCTCGACGACATGCTTCCTCCTTCATCCACCCATCCGGACCCGGATCATCCGTACCGCGAGGCCAGGAGCCCCCGGAGCGCCTCGCTCCCCCGGACCAGATCGAGGGTGTGCGCGGCGTGGTGGTGGGCGTAGCCGTTTCCGATGTAGAGGTCCACGTCTCTGCCGATGCCCTCGGCGCCGAGCGCTGCGGCGGTGAAGCTCGTGCTCATCGCGAAGTAGTAGACCTTGCCGCGGTCCTTCGTGGCGACGATCGCCGACAGCTCCACGCCGCCCACGTTGACGCAGGACAGCGTGAGATCCGCGCCCGCGCCCCCCGTGTGCGGCAGGACAGCGTCGCGGACTGCGAGGGGGTCGCGCGCGTCGGCGACCACCACCGCGTCACAGATGCCGAGGGCGCGCAGCTCCTCGGCATAGGCAGGGAATGACTCGACGCCGATCACCCGCCCCTCCATGCCGACGCGACGTCGCGCCTCGGCGGCGCAGAGCAGCCCCGACTTTCCGCCGGCCCCGAGCACCGCCACGGCCTCTCCCGGCTGCGCGAGCCGGGCCACCTGCGGCGCTGCGCCTGCGACGTCGAGCAGCGCCAGCGCGAGCCGCTCCGGCATGTCGGTGGGCATCTTCGCGACGGGCGCCGAGTGAAAGAGGATGGCCGTGCCCTCCACGTCGACCTGAGCCGACGCCGGGCGCACCGCGAGGATGCGGCGGACCGTGAGGGGCGTCAGGGAGAGGGAGGCCAGCGTGGCCACCCGGTCTCCCACCGCGAGCCCTCGGTCCGTGGCCTGCGCACCCACCCGGCGCACGACGCCGAGGAGCATCCCACCCGAGCCCGTCACCGGGTTGTGCTGCTTGCCGCGCCGCGCGATCGTCTCCAGGACGAGGCGCTCCACGCCTTTCAGATCTCCCCCCGACGCTTCCTCCATCTGCCGGAAGCTGGCTGCATCGATGTTCAGGGTCTCGACGTCCACGAGGATCTCGGTGGAAAACTCGCGGGAGGGGTCGGCATCCAGCCGCTCCGCCGGCTGGGGCATGGCGCCGGGAGGGGAGAGGACGCGGTGCGTGCCCAGAAGGTCGCCGGGGGGCACGCTGGTCGTGCCGGCAGGGAGGGTAGGTTCGTGGCTCACGCCGGCCCGCTTACCACACCCCGGCCCCGCTCCGGCAGGTTCCGCCAGTGGGGAGGGGCGGCGCGGGAGGGGCGAGGCATGGAGATGGAAGAGGGGCGGGGAAGGAGAGGCGTTGCAGAGACCCACGAGAATCCGGGGAGTACGACGTAAACGACGGCATCCAGCCGACGATCGCTTGACCTTCTTCGCCACGCGAAACTAGACTCTCAGCCTTGCTGGCGTTCGCGTAGCGCGACGAAGCTACTCGCTCTCTCCGATGGTCAATCAAGCTCCCAAGGTGGCGCCGCGCAATCTGGCGCTGCGTTTCATCTCGGGGAAGTATCAAGGCGGCGAGTTTCCCCTGGCGGAGAACCAAGAGATCTTCGTCGGGCGGTCGAGTGATCTCGACATGGTACTCGTCGAGGACATGGTGTCTCGCCGACACGCGAGGATCGCCTGTTCGACCGACCAGATCCTCATCGAGGACCTGGGGTCCACGAACGGCACCTTCGTCAACGGCGAGAAGATCAAGCAGACGGCCCTGAAGGAGGGCGACCGGGTGCTCATCGGTACGAGCATCCTCAAGGTCGTCTCCGTGGATCCGTCGGCCCCCGCGCCCCGGCGTCGTCTGGACGAGCCCTCGATGCGCACGGGCCAGACGAAGACCATGTCGGGGTCGATCGACGAGATCCCGTTGCCCGACCTGCTTCAGCTCTTCGGCACCTCGAAGAAGAGCGGCGTGCTCGTCATCCGCTCCGAGGATGACGTCGGCAAGATCTACCTCCGCAAGGGGATCGTCACCTACGCGACGATCAACGATCTCGCGGAGATGCCGCCGATGAAGAGCATGTACCGGGTCCTGACCTGGACCGGCGGCACCTTCGACCTCGAGCCTGCCGAGGAGCGGGTCATCGCGGGAGAGATCAGCGCCACGGTTCAGGAACTGCTGATGGATGGGCTTCGTCAGATCGACGAGCTGAACAACATCCGTCACCAGCTCCCGGAACTCTCGGCCCAGCTCGTGGTGCCTCACCCCCTGAAGCCGCTCCTGCGAGACCTGAGCCACGTCGAGCTCGACGTCTTCCAGATCGCCTTCAACCAGCGGCTCATGGCCGCGGTCCTCAACAAGTGCCCGGCCACGGACCTGGAGACGGCGCAGGCCGTGCTCAAGCTCATCCAGGGTGGCTACCTCCGCGTCGAGTGAAGGGGGACCCCGCCGGGGGTCCTTCTGTCGAGCGGTGGGCTTGCTGCGCGTCGCCTGAGGGATCGGGAGATGGCGCCACGGCACGGGCTGAGGTGCGCGTTCGCATCGCCTGGGGATTGAGCGACGGCGCCACAGCACGGGCTGCCGTGGGTGTGCCTCGGGCCGGCGAACCTGCGCCGCGCCGTCACGGCTCGTGGGCTGGACGTGCGCCGTAGAGCGCCGTAGAGCGCCGCCGTCACGGCTCGCGGTCTGGAAAGGCGCGGCGCATCGCCGATCTGAACCATACGGCCGGGGACATTGTCCGCTTCCCGAGGCGACGGGCGTCAGGCCCGAAGCGGCAGAGTGCTCTGGGAACCGCGCCTGGATCGCGGGGTGGGGGGCCCCGACGAGCTTTGCTCGGCGGGTGCGACTGGCATGGCCAACAGACAGGAGGTGGAAGTCCAAACCCGGGGCCCAAACGGAGGGAACCCGACACCGAGGAGACAAGGGCCCGAGGGCGACCGAGGGTCTGGTGGAAGTCGTAGGTGCGTGGCCGTGTCGAGCGAGAGCGAAGCGCCGAAGAGGCGGCTGCACTTGGGTGAGCTGGCCCGCAGCAGTGAAGCCCGAAGTCCGCTGGAAGTGCAGGCGTAGAGGCGACGAGAGGGCCACGAAGTCCGTTGGTGCTTACCCAGTGAGATCTGCCGGGCTCCGCGCGAGCGGTAGCCTGTAGGACGCAAGAACGAAAGGCGATGACCCGGCAGAAGTCAGAGGACCGCGTAGTACCGAAGGGCCGCCGAAAGACGGTCTCAACCCGGAGCATGGAAAGCGTCGGGGGAGGGAAGGCGGTCCCGGTCAAACAACGGACGGGGCAACTTGAACTGCCACTCGGGACAGCCGAAGACCGGAAGGCGAGAGCCAACTGGGCCGACGGCGTGGTGGCCGGAGGCCGACCTCCGGCTGCAGCGCACGCGGTGCCGAAGCCGAGGAGCAAGAACGAGAAGACCCCGTCGGCAACGATGGAAGAGGTGACGGAGCGACTGCGAGAGGCTTTCCAGAACGTGGCAGCAAATCGGGGAGCACCTGGCCCAGACCGGCAGAGCGTGGAAGAGGTGCGCGAGCATCTCGACGAGGTGATGGCGGAGCTGAGCGTCGCCCTGCGAACAGGGACCTACACGCCCGGAGAGAGCCGACGGGTGTGGATCCCGAAAGTGGGGGGAGGCCAGCGCGGTCTTGGCATTCCCAATGTCATTGACCGGGTGGTGCAGGAGGCGGTGCGGCTGGTGTTTGAGCCGCTGTACGAGCCAACGTTCCATGACAGCAGCCACGGATTTCGGCCCAGTCGGAGCTGCCATACGGCGATCGACCAAGCCCGGAAGCATGTGGAAGAGGGGTACGAGTGGGTGGTGGACATCGACCTGGAGAAGTTCTTCGATCGCGTCCATCACCAGCGATTGATGGCGCGCCTTTCAGAGCGCGTCAGCGATCGTCGGCTACTCGTGCTCATCGGAAAGATGCTCAGGGCGCGGGTGGTGATGCCGGAGGGGGTGGTGGTGAGCACGGAGCAGGGGGTGCCTCAAGGTGGCCCTCTGTCGCCGCTGCTCAGCAACATCGTGCTGAACGAGCTTGATCACGAGCTTGCAAGGCGCGGGCACCGATTCGTGCGCTACGCAGATGACTGCAACATCTACGTCTGCAGTGAGCGGGCAGGTCAACGGGTGATGGCCAGCGTGACGAGCTTCATCGAGAGGCGCTTGCGCCTGCAGGTGAATGCCGGCAAAAGTGCGGTCGCCCGACCCGAAGAGAGACACTTCCTCGGTTTCCGGCTGCGGCGTGAGCCGATGGATGGAGAGGTGGAGGTGCTGCTGTCGACGCGCTCGCAAGAGCACGTACGCAGCAGGATCCGAGAGCTGACACCCAAGAGCTGGGGAGACTCGCTCCGAGCGTGTATCCAGCAGCTCAACGGGCTTCTGGTCGGATGGATCAACTTCTTCGGGATCTGCACAGACAGGGCCGAGAATGCGCTCCGAAGCCTGGACGGCTACAGTCGGCGACGACTGCGGGCCATCCAGCTTGCGCACTGGAAGACCAAGAGCACCATCGCGCGAAAGCTGATTCGGCTGGGGGTGAAGCCGCGCACCGCGTGGCGGAGCGTCTACGAGGGCCGCAAGTCCCTGTGGGCGCTGAGTCACAGCGTCGCGACCGAGCGAGGACTCCGCAACGCGTACTTCGCCGAACGGGGGCTCGTCTCGCTCGTGGAACGGTGGCGGCAACACCCGCGGCGCGTCATTGCCCCGGTCCAGCTCTCGCTGGCCGGGATAGTTTGAGGTCGTGAACCGGCCGGCGGCGGGGGTCGCAACCCGTCGTCCCGAAGAGCCGGATGTGAACAGCACTTGTCCGGTTCCGTGAGAGGAGCCCCCGGGTAACCGGGGGCTCCTCCTCGATGGGCGCGAGCCCCTGCCGT
>NZ_ASRX01000111.1 GCF_000601485.1 Chondromyces apiculatus DSM 436 | reverse complement strand
GTGCGCAGCCGCTCTTCCGGGGCCGACGTTGCGGCGGGCCCCGGAGATGGCCCGCCTTCACTCTGGCCCCTTCAGAGCGGCTGCGCACGCCCCCCCCCCAGGCCCACCTCTGGTCCGGCGCCCTGCCCCCTCCACCCGCCCCCGAGGGCCTACGGTTGTTCCATCGGCGTGGGGTTCGAGGGGGTGCTCTCGATGGGGTTCGAGAGCGCTCGGTGCGGTTCACGGGCGGTCAGAAGAAGACGACGTGGCTCAGGGAACGACCTCGATCCACCCGGATGCCCGCGCCGCGTCGCCGGTCGCGGGATCCAGCCGCACGAGGCTCGCCCCGAGCACCCCGACGCGCCGGTTGCGCGCGAAGCTCACGGGTGGGATCGGGCCGGCATCGAATCCCCGCACGCCCTCCAGAGCGGCGATGATCCGCTCTCGGGTCACGTGCACGCCGGCGCGCTTGAGCGCCTCGATGGTCGTCCTCGCCGCGGCATAGGCGGCCGCCTCCACCGACATCGGAGCGTTCTCCGAGGGGATTTGCGCCTTTCGCAAGAAGGCCCGCAGCGCTTCTCCGCTCACCCGCGCCTCCTCGCCCAGGGGTCCCGGGTAGACCAGCAATGCCTGCGCACCGAGGCGTCGCCGTACCTCAGGGTCATCGCCCACGGCTCCGAGTGGGGCGTAGAGCGCCACGTCGCTCCTCCCGCGCGGGGCACGCAGCAGTTCGGCGCACCGGGCCAGGTCCTCGCCGGGACCCCAGAACAGGAGGGCTCGGCGTCCTGGCTTCCGCGCTGCGGAGGCCAGAGCCGTGGTGTCGAGCGCACCTGGCTCGAACGCGAGCACCTCCGGAACGCCGAGGCCGTGCCGCAGGGCCTCGGTCCGCGCCCCGGCGGCCCATGCCTCGCCCTGCGGTCTCCCGGCATGCACCACCAGCACCGCGGCGCCCTCGCGGGCCCCTGCAGCGCGGGTGGCGGCGTCGATGCCTGCGAGGTGCTGCACGGCGACGCGCGCGAGCACGTCGGGGCCTGGCTGGATCTGGAACACCACGTCGCCGCCGGGCGAGGCACCCTGCCCCACGGGTCCCACCAGGGGCACGCGCTCGTCTTCCAGCCGCGCGGCGAGGGTCGGGTTGCCGCCCCAGGCGCTTCCCACGAGGGCCAGCACGCCTCGCTCCAGGAGCCGCGTCGTTGCAGCGGCCTCGCCGCCAGGGGCTGCGCTGTCTTCCACGGCGAGCACGAGGTGGCGGCGGTACAGGCCTCCCTGCGCGTTCACCTCGTCGAACACGGCCGAGAGCACCGCGCGCGCGGCGCTGCCCAGGGAGGCCGAGGGGCCCGTCAAGGGCAGGGCGGTGCCCAGGGTCACGGTGCCGGGGGTGACGCCGGGGTCGAGGTCGTGGCCGACGCAGGCCAGGTAGCCTCCCAGGTCGGCGAAGTCGGCGTCGGTGAGGGTGTAGCGGGGCATCACCGGGTGCAGTGCGCGGGGGACGCCTGGACCGCGCAGGCCTGGGGCGCGGCCCCTGCGGATGGCGTCCGCGAGGGAGGCAGAGGTGTAGGCCACGCGCTCCCGGGTGGTGGAGGCGAGCTGCTCTGCGGCGATGGGGGGGGCCTTCACGCCTCCCTCCTCGGTGCCCTCGCCGCCGGGGCCGTGGCAGCGCGCGCAGGCTGCCTCGCGGCCCGACAGGTGGACGGCGCCGCCCACGATGGCGCCCTCGAGGGACCTGCCGTCCCAGGTGACGCCCCGGTGGAAGATGCTCCGACCGCGGCGGGCCGAGGGCGTGAGCTCGGCGCAGGGGGAATCTGCGGCGCGGGCGGAGGGGGCGCGGCCCTCGCGGCCGGGCGCGAAGAACGCCAGGCCGCAGAGCGCGATCGTCGCTCCACGAAGGAGCCCGCTCAGGGGTCGACGGGGACTGAACGCCACCAGGTCTCCTCGGAAAGGGGGTCTACGCGCGAGGGCACGGTCGTGGGCAGGAAGGCCTGGAGCTCCTCGCCCAGGCGGCTCGGCGGGGCGATCCCGTCGACCCGCACCCAGCTTCCCCGGGAGGCGCTGCCGATCAGCGTCACCGGGGTGTGCAGCGCGGGCTCTGCGACGCGGCCGCCGAGGGCGTCGAGCACCCGGAGGACGCGTTCGCGGCTGCCGGTCAGGAAGGACCAGCCGCGTTGCCGGCCGTAGGGCTCGGCGAAGCGGGTGAGGCGCTCGGGCGTGTCCACCGCGGGGTCGAGCGAGATGGAGACGAGGCGCACGTCGCGCTCCAGCTTGTCGCCGAGGTCTGCCTGCAGCTTCGAGAAGATCCGGGTCATGGGCGCGCAGATGGTGGTGCACGCGGTGAACACGAAGTTCACCACCAGCACGCGGTCACGGGCCAGCTCGGAGAGCCGCGTGGGCTTGCCGTCCTGGTCGACGAGCGCGTCGTCGGGCACCACCACGCCCTTCACCGGCGACACCCTCACCGTGGGCTCGGGGGGCGTCGGCGCCTCCGGGGCCTCCGTGGCGGCGTGGGCGACGCCCGCACGCTCTTCACGGCAACCGCAGAGGGCCGCCAGGGAGAGCACAGAGGTCGCGAGCAGGAACGTCGATCGGGGAATGCGCATCACGGCCTCACTTCGGGTCGTTCAGGTGCTGTACGAGCTGCACGATGGTCTCCGGGGACTCGGTGGCCACCGTCTTCACCCACATGCCGGTGGACGTGTCGCCGATGAGCAGCTTCGCGGTGTGCTCGGAAGGTTGCCGCGCCTTTCCCCCGAGGAGCTGGAGCACCGCGGAGACCTTCTCGGGGGTGCCGGTCAGGAAGCTCCAGCCAGGGCCCGCCTTGTACTTCGTCGCGTACTGCTTGAGCACCGCGGGGGTGTCGTTCTCGGGATCCACGGTGATGGTCAGGATCGACACCTGCTCGCCGCGTTGCCGGAGCATCTCCTGCACCTTCGCCAGGTTCTGCGTCATCACCGGGCAGGCGCCCATGCACGCGGTGAAGGCGAAGTTGATCAGCACCTTCCGGCGCTTCAGGAGGTCGTCGTAGAAATGCCGCGCGCGGCCGTGCTGATCGAGCAGCTCGGTGTTGGTGAAGTACTTCTCCGCGGCGGCCTCCTCCTCGGGGGAGACGCCGCCGACCTTCATCCGCTCCACCGCGGGGGCCTTCTCGCCTGCGGGGGCGGGCGTGGAGATGGCGAGCGCGAGGGGGAGCACGGTGGCGAGCGCGGTGGCCAGCACGGTGGCGCGCACAGGGACACGCACACTGGCGCGAGAGCTGCGTTTCATCGCCCACCTGCCCGGAAGGACGCATGCTCGGCGCCGAAGACCCGCAGCGGGACGTAGGGGAGCGACCCTGGCGGGGCGCTGCGGGTCACGGCCGAGGGCAGCATCCGGTACTCGCCCGGGGTGGGCGGGGTGAAGGTCACCGAGAAGGTCCCGTCACCCTCGTCGCGCGGCGCGCCGCTCCAGCGATAGCCCACGGGGAACCGAACGATCATGATCTCCATCTCCTTGGCATCGAGGGCTGGGCCTCCCTTCGCGGTGGCGCGGAAGCGGAGCGTCGCCGGAACGCCGGCCTCCAGCCACAGGTCGGCGTCGAAGAGCGGGTCGAGGCTGAGGGCCGGCCCGCCAGCGCACCCGGGGCCGGCGCACCCTGCCGCGTCGTCGTCAGCGGGCGCAGGCGCGACGCTGGCCTCCAGGCAGACCGCCATGCGGGGGCGGTCGAGCAGGAACTCCACGTCGTACCGACCATCGGCGCCGAGGCGCGCGGTCGTCGCGTACACGCCGGGGCGCACCTCGTCGAGGGAGCGATCCTCGATGAGCACCGCGCGCGGCTCACGACCGTATCCGGGGAAGGTGCCAGCGGGCACCATCATCCCCTCGGCGTAGAAGTAGAGCGCCTTGTCGGCGGGGTTCGCGATGAGCACGCTCTTGCCGTCAGGGGCTTCGGCGATGGGCGCCATGGCGAAGGGGGCGGCGCCTCCGGAGGCCATGGAGGGCGCCTTCTGGCCGGCCTGCACGTCGACCACTGGGGGCGCCACGCTGCCGCCGAGTGCCGCGCGGTCGATGAGCGACACCTTGGCCGCCCCCGCCTGGCGCACGTAGGCGTAGGCCTCGGTGAAGGTCACCGCGTCCGGGGCGGCGAAGCCGGAGAGCTGGTGCGCCACCTTGCCCGTCGCCGCGTCGAGGATGTGCACCTGACCGGCGACGGGGTTGAGCACGAACGAGAAGCGCCCGCGCGGGTCGAAGCGCACGGCTCCGAGGCCCGGGCCGAGGGGGACCCTGCCCGTGACCTCGCGGCGCGCCGCGTCGACCATCACCACCTCACCCTTGCCGCCGAGCACCACGTGCACCACGCCCGAGTCGTCGCTCGCGGCCAGGGAGACCGCGCCCTCGCCGACGGTGACCTCTCCGAGGGGCTCCAGGGCGAGGGCATCCACCACCGCCACCGACGCACCCCCGCGGCTCGTGATCCACGCCGTCCCGCCGCCCCCGGAGAAGGCCAGCTCGTGGTGGCCTGGCCCCACCGGGAGCGTCTTCAGCACATCGCCCGAGCGCGCGTCGAGCACGCTCACGGTGCCGTCGCCGTCGTTGCCGACCCACACCGTGTGCCCGCCCGGCGCGACCACGATCGCCGTGGGGTCCTCACCCACGGCGACGTTCCGGCGCACCATCGCCCGTCGGGTGTCCACCACGGCCACCCCGCGCCCCCCGCCGAGGGTCACGTAGAGGCTGTCGTTCGAGGGGTGCAGGGCGAAGGCGACGCCCGGCGAGCCGAGGCTCACCACGCTGCGCAGCTTCGTCCTGCTGAAGGCGACGTGGGGATCGATGACGGACAGGGAGCTGTCCTCGTTGAGCGTCCAGAGGAGGTAATCGTTCAGGTCCACCTCCGGGCGCACCGAGAGGAGGCCTGCCATGTAGCTCTTGATCTTCCCCCGGCAGTCCGGCTCGGCGAGCGGGCCCTCGGCGGCGCCCGGCGCGCCCGCGTCGCGACGCGACATCCACCCGAGCGGTGAGAGGCCCCGGACAGGAGCGCCGGTCGCGGCATCGGTGATGGTCAGCTCGACCGTCACGTCGGAGCCCGCCGTCACCATGCCTCCCACCACGCCCTTGCCGCCATCGCTTGCGCCCTGCTCCGCCGTGAAGGGGCGCATCGCGACGCCGATCGCGAGGCCATCGCGCTCGATGCGGCTCCCCGCGGGGAAGGCCGCGGCCAGCGCTTCGGCCTCCGTGCCCGGAGACCTGGTGACCCCCGGCTCGGGGCTCCCGAGGCCATGCGCCTCCCCGGCGGCAGGCTGGGCCTCCGCCGTGGAGGCCGTGGAGGACGCCCCGCGGCTGCAGCCCAGCCCGAGGCAGGCGTGGAGCACGGTGGCCCCGACAAGGAGCGCGCGCAGATCGATGCCGGCCCTCACGGCGTCACCCGCATCAGGCCCCAGAGGCCGCCGGCGAGGTCCACGCTCGACTGGTCGAGGTACAGGCGGTCGCCGACCACCTGGAACTTGCCGCCGGCGCGGTGGGCTGGGTTCAGGTTCCAGGCGGTCATCGGGCCGATTCCGCTCTGCACCCCGATGGTGAACGCCGAGTCGTTGTGCCCCATCTGCCGGGAGCCCGATCCCTCGGCCCACGGGTTGTGGGGCCACTCCATGCCCCACATCGCGAAGGCGTGCTGGTGACGGTGACCCGAGGGCTGCAGGATGCGCAGGCGCACCTTGTCCGAGCGCTTCACCGTGAAGAGGGGCGTCGCCGGATCACCGTGCACCGCGGAGCTGAGCACCGCGCGCTGATCGAGGTTCGGGATCGCGCCGAGCCGCTGCTCCGAGCCCACGCCGAGCCGGGCCCACACCGGCTCTGCCCGGTAGTTGAAGCCCTTGTGCCCGGTGACGTCGCTGTCGATCTCGCCGCCGATGTTCGGGAGCGCCGTCCCGCAGAAGAGCGAGGAGTCAGCGCACTGGAACTCGGAGCGATCGCTGTGGAGCGCCACCTCGTCCTGGTAGACGAGCACCAGCTCGTTGAACGCGCGGTCTCCCTCCTCGCCGCCCGGGTTCTGCACCACCGCCTGCGCCCGCGAGCTCGGCCTCGTGGTCCACGTCGACCCCTGAGGCTCGACGATCAGCACCCCCACGGCGCCATGCATCCCGTGGTTCACCACGTCGGCCATGTCCCGCAGGTTGACGGCTCCGAGCTCCACCGGCTCGCGCACCACCTGGCCCTGCGGCGTCACGGTCACCCGGCCCGCGAACCAGGTGTACTTCCGCTTCTGCCCAGGGGCGACGGTCTGCGTTCCGTTCATCCCCACGTTGGCCCCGTCGCTGTCCACCACGTCGTAGGAGACGAGCTGCGGGTGCAGGGACACGTGGTTCGACGAGCGCACCTGGTTGGTGTTGAAGCCCTCCACGATGCCCGGCCCGTAGGTCCAGTGGTTGTGCCGGGGGGGGGTGTTCGGCAGCTCGTTCGTCAGGGTGACCTCGACGCACTCACCGGCCGCGGCGCGGAGGATGAGCGGCTCTGGCGCGAGGCTCCCCGAGCGCAGGCCAGGGAGGTCCTCCTTGAGCGCGAACAGGATGGCGTCGGGGTCGTACAGCCCGTACTCCGCATTGTAGGTCAGCCGGTCGCCCGGCAGGTTGCCCTGAGCCGCGATGGCGCTGACCTCGTAACGCCGCACGGGCGACCAAGTCGGGCAGATCTGACCCTGCTGGGGCGGCTGCAGGATGGGCGGCAACGACCCGGGCAGCACCTTGAGCTTGGGCTGCGGCAGGCTGTGCACCCGCAGGATGCCCCACATGCCGTCCCACAGGTCGTCGGTGGCCGCGCTCTGGTACAGGTAATCGGCGCCGCCCACGAGGTTCTTCGTGAACAGCGGCGCCGGGTCCAGCGCGACGTCCATCTGCTCGGAGATGCCGATCGGCTGCCCGTTGGTGAAGCCGCTGTCGCTGTCTTGAGTCTCGCGCAGCCAGCGCCGCCCGTTCACCGAGAACACGTGCTGCTCGCCCTGGGCGCCCTGCGCGATGCGCATCAGGATCCGATCGCCCTCGTACGCTTCCAGGAGCGGGGTGGCGGGGTCCCCGTGCACGATGGAGCTGAACACGTTGTGCATATCGCCTGGCAGTGAGGCCTTCTGCGTGACGACGCCCGTCGCGCAATCGCGCTTGGCGATGCGCATCGGAATCGGTTCGTTCCGGTAATTGATGGTCTGCGTTCCAGGGTCGCGCAAGGAGATTGCCTCCGGAGCGACGATGTCCTGGTGGGCGATCGCCTGGGGCAGCGCGGCCTTGTAGAACGTCGGCGGGTGGACCGGGTCGCCGCATTCGTCGTAGACGATGGAGTAATCGGCGAGGTTCAGGTTGAACTCCCGGAACGATTTGCGCCAGTCACCGGGCGGGAACACGATGTCGGCCCGGTAGCTGGTCGGCCCGCCGTCGCTGCGGTTCCCGAACGTCTCGCCGGTCGCCGGATCCCGCCACGTGGTCCCGGCCGGCTCGACGACGAGGCCCGCGTACAGGCCGTGGTGCTGCTGCGAGGCGGCGCCGAAGTGGTCGTGGGTGAACGCGGTGCTCAGCGCCCGATCTTGCCCTTGGGTGTCGAGGAGCGGATCGGCCCACCAGCGCTGCGTCGTGGTCTGGGCGCCGAGAGGCGCACCTTGCAGCGTCGGATGCGACGACGCTGCAAGGTGCACCCGCCCCCCGGACGCAGCGACGGCGCCGTCCGCGGCGAAGGCGCCTCCGGCGGCGTTGGCAGCGGCGATGCGGGAGAGCACCTCCTCGGCGGCGAGCGTCCCGTCCTCGTAATTGAAGCCGTTCGCCGCCCCGTCCGAGGCGGTGATGTCGTACTTCAGCAGGTGAATGTGCTGTCCGATGATGTCGGTGGGCGTGAAGATCTGGAAGTCGTCGGCCTCCAGCACATCCGGGATGGTATTCGTCGCGTGGAAGACCACGCATTCACCGGACTGCGCCCGCACGTAGAGCGGCTCCGGCGGCCTCGTGCCTGCGAGCGTGGCGCGGTAATCCCCCTCGAGCACCATCGTCCGTAGCTGAGGGTCGTGCCAGCCGGAGCTGTTGATGGTGGCGTCCACCTGCACGTAGGCCGCGCGGAAGGTGCGCACCGGCGCGTTCGGCGGACAGGGGTCGGCGAAGGGCGCGCCAGGCGCCGGGGCCTGCCCGTTCACCAGGAAGAGCGTGGGCATGCCCTCGGGCGTGAACGACTTGTACCCCTTGGCGGGGAAGCCATACATGGTGGTGGCGGGCACCGCCCCGGGGAACTGACCGGCGTGGAACGCGCTGGCAGCGGTCTCCGAGGGTGTCCCGTTCGCGGGCAGGAGCTTGAGGTTCGCCTCGTGGATCTGCACGTCGAAGCGCCCGCGGTCCCCGTACGTCACCCCGCTCGCCGGCACGCTGGTCACCAGGTGGCGCGGCAGCCCCCCGTCGTGCGCCATGTCCCGCGGCGGCTGCGGCGGCCGGTGCCCCGCGAGCGCCGCGACGTAGAACGGATACCCCGGCATCGCGGGGCGCTGCGCGGACTGCCCGCTGCTGGAGAGGGCCATGGTCGGCGCGTAGGTGGGCATCGGCGGCATGGCCCGGTCGGGCATCGGCACCACCGCGGGCGAGGGCGCTCCTCCGGGGATCTCACCGTCGGGCAGCTTCCGGTCGGCCGTGCCGGCCTCGAAGACGTCGTGGCTCCGCCAGATCGCCCACATTCCCTGCACGAAATGGGGATACAGGTGGCAATGGAAGATGGCGTCTCCGGCGGTCATGTTGCGGTTGCCGCCCCCGCCGTAGTTGATGTCGTACGTGAATGCCCCGCCCGGCCCCAGGGTCTGCGAGTCCACGTAGGCGCCGTTGTCGGCGCTCCGCCGCCACTGGTGCCCGTGCAGGTGGAACACGTGGGTGTGGTGCGGCCCGGCGTGCACGTTCCGGAAGCGAACCGGGTCGCCCAGGTAGCCGTGGTGCACGTTCGAGGGATCGTCGGGGTACAGCGCCTCGAGCGGGTTGCCCATGGCGTCACGCTCGATGACCATCGCCGGGTCGCCGTTCGCCCAGGAGCTCAGGAAGAACTCCTCGAACTTGCACTCCACGCACTGCTTGCTCGGCCCGACCTTGGTCCGGTTGGCGATCACCGCCGCTCCCAGGCTCGCCGCGCCGTAGTTGATCCCGAACCCCGGGCGCACCGAGATGAGCGAGAGGTCGGTCCGCAGCTCGTTGAAGGACTGCTGGACGCCGAGGTCGTCGTGGAACAGCACCGTGAACTCGCGGAACACCCCCTGGTCCACCGAGCTCGGGCTGTGCATCTCCGTGTCGTCGTAGCCGGCGATGATGGCATTGAGATCGCCGTGCACGATCTCGCCCTCGTCATTGACCATCTTCAGGATGGGCTCCCCGTCGTCGCCGATCGCGTCGTAATCGATCCGCGGCGTCCCGTCCGGGTTTCGCGTGCTCCGAGTCGCCGACGCGAGCTCCTCCCCCGTGACCTGCGAGCGGTAGGCCACGGCGCCGGCCGGCTCCACGTTCACCACCCCGAACAGCGCCTGGATGGCGCTGCGCTGGGGCGGACCGGGGGCGTCGCCGCTCGCCATCGCGCCGGCGCTCTGCATCAGGAACGCGCCCTCGTGCTCCGCGTGCAGCTCGTAGATCCGCGTCTCGCCGGGCGCCGCGAGGGAGCTCGGGTTCTGCCCCGCATTGCCGCCGAGCGACGCCGCGTCCCAGACCTGGAGACCCGCCACGTGAATCGACGCATGCCGCGTCGTCGGTGAGCGGTTCGGGAGCACGCCGGTCAGGGGCGTGAGCCAGTTCGTGAAGGAGATGACCAGCTTGTCGCCGACGTTGACGCGCAGGACCAGCGGCCTCGGCCGTTTGCCAGGCCGCAGCATGGCATTGCCGGGTCCGATGGGCTGCGAGGGATCCGCAGCGACGACGTCGCGCCTGAGCGCAAAGACCATCCCCCCGGGGTTGAATGCCCCGAATCGGTCATAGACGTAGATCTGATCGATGGCCACGACCTCGGCCGTGATCATCCTGTCTTCCTCGGAGTGCGCGTGCAGCTCGTGAAAACCATCGCCGAGGGTGTCACCCTCCGCGCGTGGCTCATCCGTGCCTGCGCATCCCACGAGAGCGAGCACTGCAATCACGCAGCCGACCAATGTGGACGACGTCGTCAGCAAGCACACCTCCTTGCATCGCCGGGAAACGCCGCGGGCGTTCCTGGAACGTCTCTGGCGCGTATTCGGGGGCCTTCGGAGGGCGGGGGGACGCTCCGCAGGTAGGCTTTAGTGGGTTTTGTAACCTGGCGGGGGCCGGGTCAAGCGACTCTTTTTGAATCCACGGCGTACAGAATAAGGGCGTTGCTATGTTCGCAACGCCCGGCATCCGTGGAGGGCACCACTACCACGCAGATTCGCCGGTGCACGCGACCAAGGCATCGCGCTCGTAGGCGCAGCGTGAATTCCACTCACAGGTCTCGTCGTCGATGCAATCGAGATAGGCCTCGAAAGGTTCCTCGCAGCCGCTCGACTCTGCGCGCGACTCGAGCCGCTCCCCGTCGTCCACGCACGCCTCGTAGGGCATGTCCTCGCAATCGTCGTCGAGGATCTCACAGAGGTCCTCGACCGAGGGTCCGCAGGCCGTCGCGAGGAGCCCGAGCGCCATCCATACGATTCTCCTGCTCATTGCGCACCTCCCGCCCCACCCATGCCGCCATCGCTCCCCGCACCGCCCGCGCCGTCCCCGCCCGCGCCGTCCCCGCCCGCGCCGTCCCCGCCCGCGCCGCCGGAGCCCCCTGATCCGCCATTATTGCCAGAGCCGCTCGTGGGACTCACGCTGCAATCGAACCTCGTGCACATGCAGATGCTCTTGCCGGGCGCCTCCAGCTCGAAGGGGTGCGTGGGCGGCGATGACGCCCGCTGGATGCACACCTCCGGGAACGTGCAGTCGGCGCTGACCGCGCACTCCTGCGCAGGGAGGCACGAGCGCCCGAGGCTGAACGATCCGCCGTCGTTGCAGATCGCGCCGTCTCCACACTCCTCGTCGCTCGAGCACGAGTCCCAGTCGCCACACCCCTGCGGCCCCTCGATGCAGGCCGCAAAGAACAAGATCAGTGGAAGAAAAGCTCTCAGTCGCATGGGAGAATCTTACTCCAGCGCGCTCGGCTTCCGCCAACCGACCGCCGCCTCATCCCTGCTCTACCGAGCCTACTGCGGCGCGTCACTGCCCGCTGACCAGAGGTAGCGCGGGGGGGGGGCAACCGCGGGGCGCAGGTGGAGCCGCAAGCCCTGATCCTGGGTGCTGCACCACCGGCACGCGCGCTTGCGTCCACCGGAGCCCACCGCTAGAAGGGCCGCAAACACGGGGGAGCCCCGAAGGCTGAGAGGCGCTGGATGGCCAGCGCGACCCCTTGAACCTGATCCGGGTAATGCCGGCGAAGGGAGGCACAATGAGTACGAGCGGAAGCGGCGCGGGCTCGCGCAAGTTGGACGTCCTTGTCTCGACCACGGGCGGCGGGACGCGCAAGAAGGTGGACGCGACGCCGCCGGTGTCGACGCTCGGGCCGGTCGAGGCAGACCTGCCCGCGTCGCGGCGGGTCTACGTGGAGGAGGGCGACCTGCGCGTCCCGGCGCGCGAGATCCAGCTCTCCGGTGGAGAGCCGCCGCTGCGGGTCTACGACACCATGGGGCCCCAGGACCACGACGTGCAGAAGGGCCTGCCTCCGCTGCGCAAGCCCTGGATCGACGCGCGCCTCGCCCGCGGCGACCGGAACTTCTCCCAGATGCACTACGCCCGGAAGGACGAGATCACCCCGGAGATGCGCTTCGTGGCGCTGCGCGAGCGCGTCCCGGTGGAGCTGGTGCGCGACGAGGTCGCCCGGGGCCGCGCCATCATCCCCGCCAACCGGAACCACCCGGAGCTTGAGCCGATGATCATCGGCCGCAAGTTCCTCGTGAAGATCAACGCCAACATCGGCAACTCGGCCGTCTCGTCGTCCATCCAGGAGGAGGTCGACAAGCTCCAGTGGGCCATCCGCTGGGGCGCCGACACGGTGATGGACCTCTCCACGGGCGCCAACATCCACGAGACCCGCGAGTGGATCCTCCGCAACGCGCCGGTCCCCATCGGCACCGTCCCCATCTACCAGGCCCTCGAAAAGGTGAAGGGAAAGCCGGAGGACCTGAACATCGACATCTTCCTCGAAACGCTCGTGGAGCAGGCAGAGCAAGGCGTCGACTACTTCACCATCCACGCTGGCGTGCTCCTCCGCTACGTGCCCTTCACCGCCAAGCGCGTCACCGGCATCGTCTCCCGCGGCGGGTCGATCATGGCGCGCTGGTGCCTGGCGCATCACCAGGAGAACTTCCTCTACACGCACTTCGACGCCATCTGCGAGGTGATGAAGAAGTACGACGTCTCCTTCTCCCTGGGCGACGGCCTGCGCCCCGGCTGCGTCGCCGACGCCAACGACGAGGCCCAGTTCGGCGAGCTGCGCACCCTCGGCGAGCTGACCGAGGTCGCCTGGAGGCACGACGTGCAGGTGATGATCGAGGGCCCCGGTCACGTGCCGATGCACAAGATCAAGGAGAACATGGACGAGCAGCTCCGGCTCTGCCACGAGGCCCCCTTCTACACCCTCGGGCCGCTCGTGACGGACATCGCCCCCGGCTACGACCACATCACCTCGGCCATCGGCGCCGCGATGATCGGCTCCTTCGGCACCTCCATGCTCTGCTACGTCACCCCCAAGGAGCACCTCGGCCTCCCCGACCGGGACGACGTGAAGGCCGGCGTCATCGCCTACAAGATCGCCGCCCACGCCGCCGACCTCGCCAAGGGTCACCCTGGCGCGCAGGAGCGCGACGACGCCCTCTCGCGGGCGCGGTTCACCTTCCGGTGGAACGACCAGTTCAACCTCTCGCTCGACCCGGTGACGGCGCGCGCCTTCCACGACGAGACCCTGCCCGCCGACGCCGCGAAGTCGGCCCACTTCTGCTCGATGTGCGGGCCAGCTTTCTGCTCGATGCGCATCACCCAGGACGTGCGCGAGTACGCGGCGGCCAGGGGCATCGCCGAGGAAGAGGCGCTGACCGAGGGCCTGCGCGAGAAAGCCGCCGAGTTCCGTGGCACAGGCGGCGCGCTGTACGTGCCGGAGGCCGACCAGCCCGACGCCGGGTGAGGCTCCCCTGTCGCCTGCTGCGATCAGCCCTCGAGGTGCGCCTTCAGGAAGGCCTTGGTGAGCGCCCACGCCTGGGCGGCGACGGCAGCGTCGTAATCGCCGCGCGCGTTGCAGAAGAAGCCGTGGTTCACGTGCGAGACCTCGACGCTGGTGAACGGCTTCTCAAGGCGGCGCATCTCCGCGATCACCGCCTGGTGCGACTCGATGGGGATGTAGTGATCCTTGCCCGCCCAGAAGAAGAGGACGTGCCCCGTGAGCCTGGGCACCAGATCGATCTTGTCCGGGTAGATCCCGCCCCCGTAGAAGCTCACGGCGGCGCGGAGCGGGGCGAGGGCGCCGGCCGTGAACGCGAGCTTGCCGCCCATGCAGAAGCCGAGCGCTGCCAGGCGATCTCCCACGACGCCGTCCATGCCGCCGAGGTGGGCGAGTGACGCTTCGAGGTCGGCCTTGCTGTGCTCGGAGGTGTAGGTGCTCGCGACCTTGATGGCGGCCTGGATGTCGTCGTAGCGACCGATGAACCCGGGCTGGGCGCGGTGGAACAGGTCCGGAGCGATCACCACGTATCCCTCGGCCGCGATCCGGCCGGCCACGTCGCGCATGTGCTCGTTCACGCCGAAGACCTCCTGCAGGAGGAGGACACCCGGGCGCTTCTCCGCGCCCTCCGGCCTGGCGACGTGGGCACCCATGGTGGTGCCGTCGCCGACGGCGATGCGAACGCTCTCGGTCTTGATGGGGTGGCTCATGCTCGGGTCCTCCTCGGGTTGATGGCGGCGGGAATCTACCCGAGCCCCCCGGGGACAGGCCAGGTGCCTCACCACCCCGAGGCGCGGTGCTAGAAGATGGCCGGGCACCAGGGAGCGCGGGAGGAGCGGAACAGGGCGTCGGCGCGATCGATGGCGCCTTCCTGCAGCTCCTCGACGCGCCCGGCGTCGGCGAGGCGGCGGACCGTCGCGGCGCCCATCCACAGGGTGCCCAGCGTGCCGATGTCGATGCGGAGGGTGGCGGGGCGCTCGGTGCGCACGCACAGGCCAGAGGCCCCGTCGATGCGGAAGCGGCCCGTGTTCGAGGGGTAGAGCGGGTCGGTGATGTCGAGGACCACCGTGTCGATGCTGCCCCACGAGCGCGACGCCAGCGCCGCCGGGACGTCGAGGATGCGCACCCACACCGCGTCGTACTGATTGATCCGGAGGCGCCGCGGCTCGGTGAGGCTGTGGAGCAGGGGGTGATCGGGCGGCAGGTGGACCGCCTCGACGCGCTGCACGAGATCGATCTCGAAGAGGTAACGCCACATCAACCGGGTCGCGAGCGAGCTCGTACCGATCGCCTCCTGGACCTGCAGGTTGCCGGCCGGGATCATCCCGCTGTCCCAGCGGTGCATGAACCTGTAGATGGCGTACGCCTCCGGGCGCCCCTCGATCTCCAGCACCACCCGGCACAGGGGCGACGGCCCCTTCTCGGTGTCCACCAGGGTCCGGTACTTCCACCACGACGTGGAGCGGGTGAGCATCCCGGCCTGGCCCCGGCGCGCGCGCTCGTAGACGTCCGGGAGGAGGGAGAGGGCCTCCTCCTCGGTGACGATGCGCGTGCTGCCGACGCGCGGCAGCTCGGGCGAGAAGCGCGCGCGGTTGCCCTCGATCGAGGTGCTGCATCCCATGGAGCCGAGTCCGTAGCCAAAGCGGGTGTAGATGGGCGGCTCGGTGGCCCAGAGCGCGCTCACCGGCTGCTTGTCCGCGCGCGCCTGATCGAGGTGCGTGCGCAGGAGCGCGGTCATGATGCCGCGGCGCCGGCGGGTCGGCACCACGCCGACCATGGTGAGCCCGGCGGTGGGCACCTCGCCTCCCGGCACGGTCATGGTGAAGGAGAAGGTCCCCGCGCAGCCGACGGTCTTGTCCTCCTCGTAGGCCGCGAAGCGGTGGGTCAGCTCTTCGATCTGCTGGGTGCGCTGCGCGGCCTCCGGGTTGACGGGGAGGCCGAAGGCCGTGAGAAGAGGCTGTACGAACTCGGCGTGCTGCTCCGGCCCGACGAGGCGGATGTCGATGGTCATGGGGGGAGAGGCTACACCAGAGTAAGGACGGATCCTGGGGTGCCGCGTGTACAATGGCCCGCGCGCAGCGGCGCAGAGCAAGGAGCGGGCATGTCCGACCCGGCAACGAGACACAGCACCGGAAACGAAGACGGCTTCGATCCCGAGGACCCGAGCGCGCAGCATCCGGCGAACGGCGGACCGGTCATCCCGGGCCCGCTGGACCCTCTCCCCGCTGCCCTTGCGCCCCCGGCCCCTCTCGTGCAGGTCTCCCCCCCTCCCCCCACGCGACAGGGGTCGCTCAAGCCGATCCTCGTCATCTGCGCGCTCGCCGTGGTGAGTGCTGCCCTCTGTGCGGCCGTCATCCTGTACAGCCGGGGGCAGTTCGGTGGCGGCGCCGCTCAGGGCACCACGGAGGATGCGGAGACCGGCAGGCCTGCGGAGGAGGAGAAGCGCACCGCCCTGCCCGGAGAGGCGATGCCCCCCGTGATCACCGAGGGGGCCGGCTCCCCCGGCGGATCCACCTCCTCCTCGGGTACCAAGACCGTGCGCGCCGTGGTCACCCTGCCCGAGGGGCAGCCGCGCGCGGTGCTCCGGAACAAGCCAGACTTCAACGGCGACATGGTGGTGTTCCTGCCCCAGGGCGCCACGGTGGAGGTGACGAACTCCACCACGGCCGCGGGCGGGACCTGGTTCCGGGTCCGCACCCTCGACACCCCCACCCAGGCCAGCGGCTGGGTACACGGCGCCGTGCTGAAGATGTAGACCCCTGCGCCGTGGCCCAGAGCCCGCCATCTCCCTGAAGGAGCACCGTACGCCGTCCCTACCCGAAGAGAGACTCGCGCCCGCCGGTCCCTCGCCCGACACCTCCCGAGGAGCCGACGAGACGTCCGGCGCTTCGCCAGAACCCGATGAGGACCAGGATCCGAACGGCTGGCGCCAGGAGGGCAAGGACCTCCTGCGGGGCATCGCCGCTGGCTCTCTGGTCGGCATGCCGCTGCTCTTCACCATGGAGATGTGGTGGCACGGGATGAGGGTCTCCCCGCGGCACCAGCTCGTCTTCCTGGGCGTCATGCTCCTCTCGAACGCCGTGGCCAGCTACTTCGCCGGCTTCCGCAAGGAGCACAGCGTGGCCGAGGCCGCGTCCGAGTCGGTCTCCGCGGTCGCCCTCGGGCTGGTGATGTCCCTGGTCATCCTGGTGCTCATCCGCGAGGTGACCTTCTCCATGGACGCTGGCGAGATTCTGGGCAAGGTGCTGGTGGAGGCCGGCCCCGTCAGCCTCGGGGTGACCTTCGCCAACATCCACGTGCGCAACAAATCACGGACGGGTGACGACGAGGGCGGCGGCGACGACGACGACAAGGGCGGCGACAAGAGCGGTGACAAGGACCGCGAGGCGAAGCGCGACGCGGCGCCCCGTGCTGGCGGTGAGACGTCCCGGGCACGGACTGGCAAGAAGCGCGATCCCCGGAAGGCCCTGGAGGGCGCGGAGGCGCGCCAGCTCAAGGCGGACCTCAAGGACGTGGGGGCGACCCTCGGAGGTGCGCTGCTCTTCGCGTACAACGTCGCGCCCACCGAGGAGATCCTCCTGATCGCCACCCGCCTCCCTGCCTGGCAGCACCTCGTGGTGATGGGCGTCTCGCTCCTGCTCTGCTACCTCATCCTCTACGCTTCCGGCTTCGGCGAGCAAGAGGTGTACGTGTCGAGCGTGTTCCAGCACCCCGCCATGGAATGCCTCATGGCGTACGCGGTGACCTTGCTCGTGTCGCTCCTGCTCCTCTCCCTCATCGGCTTGCCCGAGGTCATGAGCCACCCCGTCATCACCCTCAAGGCGGTGGTGGCGCTCAGCCTGGTCGGGGTGGTCGGCGGCGCTGCCGGGAGGCTGGCGATATGAGCGGGCGGGAAGAGCCCTCGGGTGGCCGGACCATGCGCCGGCCAGGGCGCAAGCTCGCCGAGTGGGTGACCATGGGGGTGAGCACCGCCATCGTCCTCGCGGTGGCAGGCTTCCTCGTGGTGCAGCTCGTGCGCGAGCGCCCGCCCCACGTGCCCGTGGAGATCACGCCGCTGCTCGACCAGGTGAGCCAGGTGCAGGGCCAGTACATCCTGCCCGTGAAGGTCAAGAACCAGGGCCGCAAGACGCTCCAGGCCTTCAAGGCGCAGGTCACCTACCAGCTCCCCGAGGGGAAGCAGGGGCAGCGCGAGATCACCATCGACTTCCTGGGAGAGCAGGCGGAGCAGGAGGTGTACCTCTACTTCGACGCCCCGCCGCGCGACCTCCAGGTGCAGGTGAAGCCGGAGAGTTACATCCTCGAGTGACCGGGTAAGGAGAGACATTTCATGCGTTACCATCGACTTGGCAGGACGGGTCTCTACGTGTCCGAGCTGTGCCTCGGCACCATGACCTTCGGCGGCGAAGGGTTCTGGAAGGTGGTCGGCCAGCTCGGCCAGGACGTCGCCGACGACCTCGTGCGCCGCTCCCTGGAGGCGGGCATCAACTTCATCGACACCGCCGACGTGTACTCCGAAGGCAAGGCCGAGACGATCCTCGGGCAGTCGCTCAAGAACCTCGGCGTGAAGCGCTCCGACGTGGTGATCGCCACCAAGGTCTACGGCTCCACGGGCAAGGGCCCGAACGACCGCGGGGCCTCGCGCGGGCACATCATGGACGGCATCAAGCGCAGCCTGGAGCGGCTCTCCCTCGACCACGTGGACCTCTACCAGATCCACGCCGACGATCGGATCACCCCGGTCGAGGAGACGGTGCGGGCGCTCGACGACCTGGTGCGCGAGGGCCTGGTCCGCTACGTCGGCTGCTCCAACTGGTCGGCCTGGAAGATGACGAAGGCCGTGGGGATCGCCGAGCACCGCGGCTGGGCGCGCTTCGAGACCGTGCAGGCCTACTACTCCATCGCCGGCCGGGACCTGGAGCGCGAGATCGTGCCGATGATGGAGTCCGAGGGCGTCGGCCTCCTCGTCTGGTCCCCGCTCGCTGGCGGCCTCCTCTCCGGCAAGTTCGGCCCCGGCGCCAAGGAAGAAGAGGGCTCGCGGCGGGCGAGCTTCGACTTCCCCCCGGTGGACAAGGACCGCGCCTGGGCCTGCGTCGCCGCGATGCGCGAGGTCGCCGCCGCGCACGACGCCTCCGTGGCGCGCGTCGCGCTCGCGTGGGTGCTCGCGAAGCCCTTCGTCACGAGCGTCATCATCGGCGCGAAGCGCATGGAGCAGCTCGACGACAACATCGCCGCGACCGAGCTCACGCTGAGCGCAGACGAGATGGCCAAGCTCGACGCCGTGTCGGCGCTGCCGCGGGAGTACCCGGGCTGGATGCTCCAGCAACAGGGAGGCGACAGGGTGCCGAAGCCGTTCAAGAAGGGCGCGTAGTCCCGGGCGGCGTCCCCCCCACGCGGCCCTGGGGCTCACTGCCGCAGCACCTTGATGATCGTGGCGAGCCTCTCCTCGCCGAGCCCTGTGGCCACGCCCTTGCGGAGGAGCCCCGCCAGGAACGCCGGGAACTCACTGTTGATGCCCGATTCGCGGGCGTGCCTCAGCATCACCTCGGACGACGCGGCGCAGGTCTTCAGGGCGCTCTCGGGCGCGCCGTACGCGCCCTCCTGGATGGCCTGGGCCTCGCCCATCACCATCTCGCCGATGACCGGCCCGATGTCGCCGATCATGTTGTTGAAGAGGTCGATCCGGAGGTCTTCCTGCTCGCACACGCGCACCCCGTGGAAACAGCCGAGCATCGCCCCGAAGATGTACGAAAGCACGGCCAGATCCCACGCGGAGGCCGCCCCGACGCGGCTCCCCATGAACATCAGCTTCCCGGCGATGAGGTCGAGCACGCGCTCGCTCTGACGGAACGCGGTCTCCGACCCCGACAGGAAGATCGGCGCGTCCCGCCTCCCGATCTGGTTCGGCGTCGCCATGACGGCGCCGTCGAGGTAGTCGGCCCCTTGCGCGCCCGCCCAGGCCTCCAGCTCCCGCGCGTCTTGCGGGCTGCCCGTGGTGAGCTGCACCAGGATCTTGCCGGCCAGCACGGCCCTGACCTCCTCCGTGTCCAGCCTCTCGCGGGTCGCCACGTAGTCGCTGATGCACACCACCACCACCGGGCTCGCGCCCACCGCAGCGGCCACGCTCGGGGCGACGAAGGCCCCTGCCCCGGCGAAGAGATCGGCCTTCGCGCGCGTCCGGTTCCACACCGTGACACCTGCGCCACCGCGGAGCAGTGCCCGAGCGAATGCCGAGCCCATTGCTCCCATACCGATGAGGGATACTTCGCTCATATCTTTCCTATCCTCGTTTCTCATCCAAGGGGTATCTCTGCCGCAGAAGGCGCCCGGATGATCCGCGTGCCTTTTGCGGCGAGTGGAAGAAGCTACAGAAGAACGCGTCAACCGCGCTCGCGGCGAACGCTTCTTTTGACGTTCAGGTTCTTCGCCCGGTGCATGACGGCGCGCGCCGTGAGCGCGCGAACGACATGCACCGCGCACGCTGCTGGGATGCTCCACAGACACCCCACCGCGCGCGTCGCCAGCGCCGCCAGCGCCGCCAGCGCCGCCAGCGCCGACAGCGCCGACAGCGCCGACAGCGCCGACAGCGCCGACAGCGCCGACAGCGCCTACAGATCAGGGCGCGGCGATCTTCACGGTCCCTGCGGCGGTGCTGCCGAAGGTGTCGGGTGCGTACATTTCCTCGACGCGGGTGGGGGGCGTGACAAAGGTGCCGGGGGTGATGGCGCGCGCGAGGTAGCGGAAGTGGCTGATGCCCGCGCGCAGCTCGTCGACCACCCAGACGGCGCGGTCGTCGCGCATCTCGCGGTGGCTGGCGTTGTCGTGGGCGAGGTAACGGTGCAGGCCGCCGCTCGCGCCGAGCTCGGGGTTGAGGGGTTCGAGGCCGCCGGGGAGAGGGTCCTCGACGATGACCCCGTGGCGCGGAGAGGGCGTGACCAGCTCGACCTCGCAGAGGACGATGTCGCCAGCGCGGAAGGTGGGGTTGTCGGCGGGGGAGACGCGGGGAGCGAGGGGAGACGCGACGGACCGGAAGGTCTTCTGCACGAAGAAGCCAGCCTCGATCGGCGCGATGGGGAGCGCGCGGCGGGCGAAGCGGAGGGTGGCCTCGTAGTGCAGGCGGGGGTTGCCGCCGGCGGAGGAGGTGCTCTCGGGGGCGAAGACGAGGGGCGAGGAGGCGCGGGGGAGGAGGCGGTCCATGGCCAGGGTGGTCTTCGCGGCGAGAGGGGCGCCCGGAGCGCCGAAGCTGGCCTCGGCGAGGAGGCCGTCGCCGAGGAAGACGCGGGCCGCGAACGGCGTCGAGGCAGGGGGGTGCGCCTTGCGGTAGGCGTCGAGGGCGAGGAGGGCCCAGGCGGCGTCGTGGGTGGTGCGGAAGCGTCCGCCCTGGCGATCGGCGAGGAGACCGAAGGCAAGGCGCGCGAGGAGGGGGTGCTCGGGCGCGGCCACGCTGAAGGCGCGCAGGGTCAAGGCGGTGGTGCGCGTGTCGGAGTCGAGGAGGGCCGGCGAGAGGCCAGCGCTGCTCCCCACGACGCGGGCGAGGCCTCCGTCGATGCGGGCACCCGCTTCGAGATCGCGGACGAGGGAGGCGAGGATCGCAGGATCTCCCTTCCCGGTGGCGACGGCATGCAGGAGGAGCGCGCGGGCGGCGAGCGGGAGGCGTGCTCGCGCGGCGAGGAGGGCCTGGACACGGGCGGCGAGCGGGGGGCGCGCGAGGACGGCCTCGGGGGCGCCCTCGATGGCCAGGATGTCGAGGGTGAGGGCCTCGATGACGAGGGCGTCCTCCGTGCGCGTCTCGGTATCTGGCGCGTCTGGCGCGTCTGGCGCGTCTGGCGCGTCTGGACGCGGCGCGAGGCGAGCGTTGAGGTAGACCATCGCGTCGTCGAGGACCCGGGCGGGGACGGGGACGCCGCGGCGCTTCGCCTCCCCGAGGGCGAAGCGGGTGTAGGCGGTGAGCCAGGGGTTGCTCGCGCTGGAGTGGGCCCAGTAGCCGAAGCCGCCGTCGCGGCGCTGGTGGTTGGCGACGCGGGTGACCGCCTGGGAGAGGGCCTCGGCGAGGGCTCCCGTGGGCGGGCGCGGGGCGGAGGGCTCGCCGAGGTTGCCCTCCGGGAGAGCAATGCCGAGGTCACGCGCGAGGTCGCGCAGGGCAAGGAGAGGAACCATCCGGCTCACGGTCTGCTCGGTGCAGCCGTAGGGGTACTCGAGGAGCTGCTCGATGCCGCTGGCGAGGCCGGCGAGGGGTGTGGAGGCGAGGACCAGGGTGAGGCCGCCGAGATCGTCGCGGACGTCGGAGAGCGCGCCGAGCTGCTCGCCGATGGCGGTCGCGGTGTCCCCGTGGAGCGCGGCGGTCTCCAGGAGGGTCGGGGTCACCACGGGCTTCGTGAGCACCATGGCGTCGCTCGCGCCGGGAAGGCTGGCGGAGGCGTCGACGGTGAGGCGCGCCTTGCCCGCGCGGGTGGCGCGGAACGGGAAGCGCACCTCGCGCGAGAGGCCCGGGTCGATGGTGGCGGCGCGGCGCGCGGGTCCGAGGGGGACGAGGCCCTCGGCGCGCGCGGTGACGGTGACGTCGGCGCGGGGGAGCTTCTCGGTGGAGACGACGACGGAGGCCTCGAACTCGTCGCCAGCCCGGATGACGCGGGGGAGCTGGGCGCGGGCCATGAGGGCTTTGCTGGTGGTGAGCGAGGCCGCGACGGAGCCGGCGCGGTCGTCGTCGGCGACGGCGAGGGCCATGAAGCGGTACTCGGTGAGGCCGTCGGGGAGGCGGACCCGCCGCCGGACGCGGCCCTCGGCGTCGGTGAGGAGGCCGGGCTCGAAGAGGACAGTCTGGCGGAAGTCGGCCCGCGGATCGGTGACGGAGGTGGCGCCCATGCGGACCTGAGGGGCACGGGTGCGGTGGCTCCTGCCCCAGAAGCGGACCAGGGACTGACGCACGTCGTCCCCCTGGGTGAGGACCCGGCGGTGCCTGAAGAGATCGGGCTCGGGGTCGGGGGTGCGGTAGCGGGCGACCTTCAGGGAGGCCTCGTCGGCGCCCCACAGGGTGACCTCGGCGCCGCGCACGGGGTGACCGGCGGCATCCTTGACGGCCACGTCGAGATCCACGGCGTCGCCGGGCGCGCACTTGGAGCACGAGGGACGGAGGTCGACCTTGAGCAGGCGCGGGGCCGCGGCGACCGAGAACCAGGCGTCGGTGTGCTCGGAGCTGTCGCCGGAGATGGCCACGAGGTGGATCTCGGCGTTGGGGATCATCGCCTCGGTGATGGGGAGGTCGAGCGACAGAGGTCCGGCGGCGTGCGGGGGCAAGGTGATCAGGCGCCGGTCGAGGATGCCTTCGCGCTCGACGGTGAGCAGGGCCTGGGCGGGCGTGCCGTAGGGTGAGGTGACGGTGAGGCGCGCCGTCTTGCCCGCGACTTGCTCGTGGTCGAGCGCCACGGTGAGCCGGGGCGGGGGTGGCTCGGAAGGGCGCGGCGGAGGCGAGGGCGCCGCAGGCTTCGGGGGAAGCTCGAAGGGCAAGGAGTACGAGGCGATGTGGACGTGGCCCTGGTCGTCGGTGACCGTCGCGCGCACGACGAGGCGCTCGCCCTCGACGGGCCTGCCCGCGGGCGGGGTGAGCTTGCAGGAAGCAGGCGCGAGACCAGGCGTGACGTCGCAGGTGGTGAGGAGGGTGTCCCTGGAGGTGTCCTTCGGAGCCGGGGTGCGGCGGACGAAATCGAGGTGCACGGGGCGGCTCCGGCGGGCGCCTTCGGGGGTGACCACGAGGAGCTGCTGGGTGAACGCCACGCCGGGGCGAAAGACCCGCCCGGGCTGCTGGGCGAGGGCGACGTAGAACTCGGCCGGGTGGACGGTGGCCGAGGAGGAGGCCTCGTAGGTCTGGCGGTTGTGATCGCGAACCTCGACCTCGCACACGATGGACTGGGCGCTGGTCTGGCCAGGAAAGGTGAGCGGAGCCGCGAGGGTGCGGGTGCCGCTCGCGTCGAGCTCGATGCGGGTGGCGGCGACGCCGTGGGTCGGAGGGGCACCGTCGGGATCGTCGATGGTGAACCCTTCCAGGCCAGGGATGGTGTGGTTGCCCCAGGTGCGCCGGAGGGTGAGGAGGGCCTCGGAGCCGGCCATGGGCGCGCCGCGAAGGTAGCGGCCGGCGGCGGTGCAGGTGACCGTGTCGCCGCGCCGGTACTCGGGGGCGTCGAACGTGGCGTGAGCCGTCGCGTCGATGGGACGGTACTCGTCGACGCGGAAGTGGTTGTATGCGGCGCTGACGCCGTCGAGGGTGACCTCGCTGGCGTAGTGGCCGAGCGGCGCGTCGTCGCGGAGGGTGAGGGCCACGTGGAACGTCCCGTGGGCGGTGAGGGGCAGCTTCCAGGAGCCGATCTCGTCGCGGCGCGCGTCGCGGACCTTGACCTCGACCTGACGGCCACGCGGCGTGAGGAGGCCACCGGGACCGGGGACGCGGACCATGCCCTTGAGGTGGACACGCTCTCCGGGGCGGTAGATGCCGCGCTCGTCGAAGAGCATGCCCACGGGGACGGGGCGCGCTGGAGCGCCGATGTCCTGGAAGATCCAGTCCTTGTCGCTGCGCACCACGAGGGCGAGGGTGGCGCCGGGGGGCAGCTCGGCGGGCGCGCTGCCTGCGGCCGCGGGCGACGTGCGGAAGGGAATCGAGGCGAGGCCGCTGGCGTCGGTGGTGACGGTGGCAAAGGGCGCGCTGGGCGGGGGGTCGCCCCGGCGGACGGCGAAGGCTTGCACCGCGGCCTGAGCGACGGGCGCGCCGCTGGAGAGGCGGGTGACCCACAGCGCTGCACCCCCGAGACCGACGCGGGAGACGGCGCCGAGGTCCGTGAGCTGGTAGACGCGCTCGCGGGGAGAAGAAGGGGTCTCCTCGCTGTCCGCCGCATCCCTGCTCGCCGCGTCGCTGCCCGGTGCAGGCCCAGGCGCCGGGTACAGGGCGGGATCCGCGGTCCAGCGGGCCCGGGCGACGATGGGACCGAAGGTGCCGGTCTGGCCGAGGAGGTCGTCGAGGGACGCCCAGGACCTGTGGGACTCGTTGTGCGCGCCGAGGGGGGCGGTGAAGCTGCGCGCGGGATCGGCGACGCGGATGGAGTGCCTGGTATCGGCGAGCCAGGCGAGGACGTCGGGCAGGGTCATGGGCGCCGCGGTGACCTTGACGTCGACGACGTTGAGGGCGCTCACCGGGATCCGCTTCGGCGTGGTCGTGCTCCAGTAGGTGCCACCGCCCGTGGAGAAGTAGACTTCGGGGGCGTAGTCGCCGAAGTGCTTCTCGGTGGTGGCGTCGGCGGCGAGGGCCTGGCTGTGCACGTCGGCGAGCTTGCGGCCCGCTGGACGGGCGCGGAGGCGGAGGCGGAGCTTGCTCCCGGGCTGGATGTCGGCGCGGATGGCGTACTCGGTGTAGCCCCCTTCGTCGTAGGCGAGCGGCGTCACGTCGAGCTTGGCGCGGGGCTCGGCCACGATGGCGGCGGTGACGTCGTCCGGGGGGGCCGGGTTCGAGAGCTTGAGGGTCACGGTGGCGTCCAGCGGGTCGCAGGCGCCCTTCGTGAGGGGATGCGGAGAGCAGCTCCAGGAGGTGACGACGAAGGGATCGGCGGTGCGGAAGGAGAGGTCCACGGCCTTGCCGAGGGGAAGCGGGCCGAGGCTGCCCTGCAGGGAGGGGTCGAGGTGCACCTGGATCGCGGTGCCGAGCGGCAAGGGGCTGCGGGGGACGAGGCTGTGGCGGGTGCGGTCGGGTGGGGTCTTCGCGTCCGCGGGGTCGGGCGCGAGGTCGAAGGGGATGGAGGCACCTCCCGCGGCGCGCACGGTGACGGCGCGGGTCAGCGCCTCACGGTCGATGGGCTGGGTGAAGTGCAGGGCGATGGGCGCCGCCGGGGTGACGCCGGTGGCGCCGCGGTCGGGCGTGCTGCCCACGAAGGCGGGGCGAGGGGTGGAGAACGAGAGCGTGAAGGGCTCGGCGAGGGTGTCGCCATCGAGCGCGCGAATGCCGGCGGGGATCTCGACGCGGTACGGGGTGGCGGAGACGAGCGGGGTGCGGGCGTTGAAGCGGAGGGCCGTCGAGCCGACCCACTGCCAGCTCCCCTCCGCTTCCGGCGTCATCACGATGGGCAGCAGCGGCTCCTGGGGACCGAGGCCGAGGGCGCGCATCGGTTTGCTGAAGACGAAGCTCACCTCGGTGACCTGATCGGTCTCGCCCTGGGGCGTGGCGAAGGCGACGCGGAGCGGCCCGGACGTGCCTCGAAGCGCGGAGATCCTCGGCACGTCGGGGGCGAGCCGTCCCCGGAGCGGGACGACGGGAGGCCGGGACGCACCCGGGAAGCACGCGGAGAGGAGCGCGAGGGCGACGAGCGCCATCGGGGGCGCGAGCGGGGGCGCGAAGGAGCGCCAGGGGCGGCGGCGGATGGGCATGGGAGAGCGGTTGGACAGCGGCCGGGCCACAAGGTTTCAGCCCGGGCAATCTTAGCGGAGATCGCCGTCACAACCGGGTATCTCGCGGCTCGACGGAGGCCGGAGCGGCGCCAATACTGGGTTGCCCCAGATGCGGCAGTTTTCTCTTGTCGACGGCCGGTTCGAGCCGCTGCGTCTCGCCGGAGAGGGCGGGATGGGGAGGGTGTACGAGGCCCTCGATCGGCGCTCCGGGGCGCGCGTGGCGCTCAAGTTGCTGGGCAAGCCGGAGCCGCACATGGCGGCGCGCTTCGCGCGGGAGGTCCAGGCGCTCGCAGGAGTGCAGCACGCCGGCGTGGTGAAACACGTCGCCCACGGGATGGCCGGCGACGGCGAGCCGTACCTGGTGATGGAGTGGCTGGAGGGGGAGACGCTCGGGGCGCGGCTGTTGCGGGGACCGCTGGGGATCGCGGAGAGCGCGGCGATGGGGTCGCAGCTCGCGAGCGCGCTCGGCGCGGTGCACAAGGCAGGCGTGGTGCACCGGGACCTGAAGCCGAGCAACGTGGTGCTGGCCGAGGGCTCCCTGGAGCGGCCGGTGCTGGTGGACTTCGGCATCGCGCACGTGAACGGCGCGGCGACGCTGACGCAGACCGGAGCGGTGCTGGGGACGCCGGGGTACATGGCGCCGGAGCAGGCGCGGAGCGAACGTGACCTGGACGCGCGGGCGGACGTGTTCGCGCTGGGGTGCGTGCTGTTCCGGTGCCTCACCGGCGTGACGCCCTTCATGGCCGATCATGCCCTCGGGGTGATGCTGCGGGTGCTCCTCGACGAGCCGCCGCGCCTCCGCGACCTGCGGCCCGAGGTGCCGCCCGCCTTCGAGGCGCTGGTGATGCGGATGCTCTCGAAGTCGCGCGAGGGACGCCCGAGCAGCGCCGAAGCCGTGACCGCAGGGCTCGCGGCGCTCGGGCCCCTCAGCGACCTGGCGGCGGTGAGCCTGTTGCCATGCCCCATGCCCCTGTCCGCAGGGCGGCGGGAGATCACCTGCGGAGAGCGGCGGCTCCTCTCGCTGGTGCTGGTGCGCGAGGGAGGCGCGTGGAGCGCGGCGAGCGCAGGAAGCGCAGCGAGCGCAGGGAGCGCAGGGAGCGCAGGAAGCGTGGTCGAGCGCCCGAGCGGGGCTCCGTCGGCCAAGGACACGCCCGTGACGTTCGCGGAGCCCGCGCTGCGGGAGCGGGCGCTCTGCGCGGTGGCCGACCGGCACGGGGGACAGCTCGAACGGCTCCCCGACGGGACGGTGGTGGTGGTGCTGCGGGGCGTGGGGGCGCCGACCGATCTGGCGGCGCGGGCAGCGCGTTGCGCGCTCTCGATCCGGGCGATGCTGGGTGGGGCGCCGGTGGCGGTGGCCACGGGCAGGGCGGAGATCGAGGTGCGGATCCCGGTGGGAGCGCTGATCGATCGCGCGGTGCGCCTGCTGCAGGAGCACGGCGAGGAAGGCGCCAGGGCGGGAGGCGCTGGCGAGGGCGCGGTGGCGGGCGCGGTGGCGGGCGCG
>NZ_ASRX01000110.1 GCF_000601485.1 Chondromyces apiculatus DSM 436 | reverse complement strand
GGTGGGGCTGCCGTGGCGTGGCAGGTGCGGCAGGGGGCGCTGAGGCCCTGGGCGGCGGCGGGCGGAGTGCTGGGGGCGGCCGTGGGGGCCGCGGTGGCGCGGCGGCGGCGGTGGTCGGACACGAGCGTGGCGCTGTACCTGGATGGGCGGCTGCGGTCGAAGGAGACCATCGCGACGGCGCTGGAGCTGGAGCGGGATGAGGGGTCGGAGCCGGCGCGGGCAGTGGTCGTGTCGCAGGCGGAAGGGGTGCTCGGGAAGGCCACGGCGCGGGAGGTGCGGCCGCGGGTGTGGCGGGCGTGGCACGCGGCGATCCCGGTAGCGGCAGGGGCGATCGGGTATCTGAGCTGGATCCCGTTGCCTCCGGCGCCGGAAGGGGCGGCGGCGCCTCCAGGGGTGGAGCAGGTGCGGATCGCAGACCTGGCGGCGCTCGAACGGGTGATCCAGCTCGGGGAGGCGAGCGCGCGCGATGATGCGCAACGGGAGCGGCTGAAGAAGCTCGCGGAGGATGCGAAGAAGCTCCGGGACAAGCTGAAGAGCGGGGTGGAGAAGCGGGAGGCCCAGGCGGATCTGTCGAAGCTGCGCGATGGGATCATGGCGGAGCGGCTGTCGCTCGGGGAGGGCGAGGAGCGGCAGGGGATGGAGTCGGCGCTCGGGAAGCTCGGCGAGAATGCCGACCTGAAGGAGGCGGCGAAGGCGCTCGGGGATCGGGACATGGTCGATCTCGACGAGGCGATGGAGAGGCTCGCGAACCGGCTGGAGAAGGAAGACCGGGAGCGGGCGCAGAAGACGCTCGAAGAGGCGGAGAAGGCGGCGCGGGAGGCAGGGGGCAAGGGGGTCGCGAAGGCGCTGGAAGAGCAGCGGAAGCGGCTGGAAGAGCTGGGGAAGAAGTCGGACAAGCTGCGGGAGCTGGCGAAGTCGCTGGGGGAAGGGCTCGGCGCGGAGGGGCAGGAGGCGCTGAAGGGGATGGAGCAGCTCGGGGATCCCGAGTCGATGCAGCAGCTCGCGGAGAGCATGGAGAAGGCGCTGTCAGGGCTGAGCGCGGAGGAGCGGAAGCAGCTCGCCGAGAACCTGAAGAAGCAGGCGGAGGGGATGCCGGAAGGGGGGGCCGGTGGACCGCAGGAGGGGATGTCGCCGGAGGAGATGAAGGAGCTGGCGGAGCAGCTCGGGTCTGCGGAGGGGCTGGAGCAGCTCAAGGAGCAGCTCAAGGGGATGGCACAGGCGCCGCCGCCGGGGAGCGAGGAAGGAGAGCGGCAGAAGTCGCTGGATGGGGCGCAGGAGGGGACGGGGGAGATGGAAGGGCAGCTCGGGGGGCGGCCGATGCCGATGCCGGTCGCTGGCGGGCAGCAGGGCAGCGGGCAGCAGGGCAGCGGGCAGCAGGGGGGGCAGCAGGGCGGCGGGCAACAGGGGGGGCAGCAGGGGAATTCGGGTCAGGGGAGCGGCACGGGGAGTGGCGGCAAGGGGGGGAAGGATCAGGGCGGGGCGACACCCGGACACAGCGAGGGTGGGGGGCCAGGGAGTCACGAGGGGCAGACGGGGAAGGTGGCCGGGGGTGAGCTGCGGTCGCGGGCGAATGCGCGGATGAACAGGGGGGTACCGATGCCGGGGATGGTGCTGGGGAGGTCCGCAGGGCGGGCCGGGGAGACGGCGAACGTGCAAGGGGAAGGGGCGCTCGGGGTGGTGGGGCCCGACGAGGTGGGGGCGATCGACAGGAGCGAGGTACCCGAGGAGTACCGGGAGCAGGTCGGTCGGTACTTCCAGCCGAAATGAGGCGCATCTCCAGCTTGCCGCCGGATCCGCCGGATTTCGCCGAGACGGCGGGGCCGACGAGCCGACCGCCGCCAGGGACGCCCAACGTCCTGCGCTTCGGGCGACACACGATGTGGTTCGAGCCGCCGGACCTCTACGTGATCTCGCTCGATGGGATCCTGCGCGCCGAGGAGATCCTGCGGATGAAGGAGCTGACGCGCGACAGGTACATGCAAGCGTCGTACGTCCTCAACCTGATCCACCTGAACAGCGTGGGGATTCCATCGCCGGATACACGGAAGGTGGCGGCATCGGATCCAGGCAGGGCCATCCCGCAGGTCTTCGCGTTCGTGGGTGGGTCGTTCGCGACGCGGGTGGTGACGAGCGTGGTGCTGCGGGCCGCGAACCTGATCCGGCCAGGGATGATGACATTCGAGCTGTTCGACGACGAGGTGGAGGCGCGGGCGTGGATCGCCGAGCGCCGCAGGGAGATCCTGGAAGGGTCGAGCAGCGCGCCTCCCTGAGCCGGTGGGGCGCGGGGGGAGGACGCGACCCGTCCTGGATGTCGTGGGTGCGAGGGGCGCGCCTCCCTCGGTGAGAGGCGCGCATGCAGGGAGTCAACGCGCGCTGGTCTGTGTGGGGGATTTCGGCGAGGAGGAGGTCTCCGCCGAGGTGGACTTCGCGGAGGTAGCCGTCACCGGGGTGGGCTTGGCCGGCCTGGACTTCGACGGCGTGACCTTGGGGCGGTAGAAGAGGCGGCGCGACCGGATGGCCATCAGCACCATCATGGCGAGCATGGCCAGGCCCTTGGCGCTGGCGCTGGTGCTCGAGCTCTGGCCCTGGGTGTCGCAGCCGCAGCCGCTGTCCTCGGGGGGCTCGGCCGGAGGTGCGCCGCCTGCGCTGGAGGACGTGGTGCCCGCGCCGCCCGCGCCGCCTGCGCTGGAGGTGGTGGTGCCCGCGCCGCCCGCGCCGCCTGCGCCACCCGCGCCGCCTGCGCCGCCCTCGCCGCAGATGTTGGTGAGGGCGCAGCCGATGACCGGATCGCAGGTGTCGTCGGTGCAGGGGTCGCCGTCGTAGCAGAAGACCTGCGGGCCGGTGACGCACACGCCGAAGGCGCAGACCTCGGGGCCGCGACAGAGGTCCCCGTCCTCGCAGGGGAGGGTGTTGTTGTCGTAGACGCAGCCGAGCTGCGGGTCGCAGGCGTCGTCGGTGCAGGGGTTCTGGTCGTCGCAGGGGGGCATGCCGCCGCCCACGCAAGCGCCCGCCATGCAGGTGTCACCCGCGGTGCAGAGGTTGCCGTCCTCGCAGGGGGTGCCGTTGGGCTTTCCCTGGCAGGAGTCGGTGGCGAGCAAGGCCTGGGTCATGAGGACGGGGGCGGCGCCCGGCACGTCCTTGTTGTGGAGCCAGAGGTCCCAGAGGGTGTCGCCCCAGGCCCGGAGCTGGAGGAAGAAGGGGTCGGTCTGGGCGACGTAGGCCTCGGGTTCGCCGGAGGGGGTGGGAGAGGCGAGGGTGTCGCCATTGCCATTGATCTGGTCGCGGAGGAACTCGACGTATTCACGGCTGGTGGTCTGATAGTAGAGGGCAATGACCACCCGGTCGCCGCCGGGGGGCAAGGTGGTGGAGACGTCGTCGTGGCCGCCGGCGTATTCGGCGGAGGTGAAATACCCGGGCGATGCCGCGCCGGCCTGATGGGGCTCGGCTTGCCGGGCGGCGGCTTCGCCGATGCGGAAGCCGCGGGGGGGAATGCGGTTGTCCTTGTGCTTGCCGGTGGCGAGCACGAAGTGGAAGGTGTGGTCCTGGCCGGTGAGGGTGCTGCTGGAATGGGCTTCGTAGACGAGGGCGTCGTCGTAGCTCTGCGCGGCAGCGAGAGGGGGACTGTTCGGGGAGCCGGGGAGGCCGCGGAGGGTGCCGGTGGTGGTGTCGTACGGGTTGACCTCGTGGAGGAGGTTCGCGCCGCTGTAGAGCTTGATGTTGACGAACATCCGGCGGCCCTCGGGGTAGCCGGTGATGAGCTTGTGGCCGGTGTGGTTCTGGATGCGGAAGGAGACGGTGCCGTTCGCGGGGTCGTGGGCGACCTCCTGGATGGAGGCGGCGCGCTTGAGCTGGACGACGGCGCGGTTCGAGGCGGCGAGAAGGGCGAGGGGGTCGAGGGAGACGCCGGCGAGGAGGTCGAGGGTGAGCGTGGCAGGGCCCTGGTCGAGGAGGGCGGCGTTCTCGGGGTCGTAGTTGGGCGAGGTGGGGACGGTGCTCGCGAGCACGTAAGGGACGAAGGCGTTGCCGCCGGTGAGGTCGTGGACCCCCTGGCCGCCCTTGGGGTGCTCTTCGCTGTCGGTGGGGCGGATGGTGGGATTGAACTCGTCGCAGCCAGGGCCGGTGCGCTGGGGCATGTGGCAGTCCTGGCAGGCGGCGATGGCGTTGCCCGGGCGGGAGGTGACGAAATTGCCTGGCGCGAAGGTGCCGCTGCCGGGGGCGCCGCCGGGCAAGCCATAGTCGGAGAGCATGAACTCGGAGAAGGTGCGCTCGACGCCGTGGTAGGCGGACGCCGATTGTTGCTCGGTGGGGAGCACGGTGGTGCCGTCGCCAGGGGTCGCGTCGGCGAAGGCCTGGTTGGCGAGCGCCGGGTTGGAGACGTCGTGGCAGCTCGAACAGAAGAACTTGCTCTTGTGATAGCGGCTGTAATCGACGCCGTGGGGGGCGATGGCGTCGGCGTAGGGGCCGCGCTTGCGGTTGTCGGCGGAGACGACGTACTGGCCGCTCGCGTTCTCGGTGTAGCTGGCCTGGGCTGGGGCGTGGGTGGCGTCGTAGGCGGGCTCGCCGTTGAAGAGGGTGAGGTCGTCGACGGCGGCGATGTCGCGCGTGCGGGTCTGGTCGGCGGCGGTCTGGGAGGGGGTCGCGCCCTGTCCTGACTCGTCCCAGTAGCCGACCCAGTCGGAGCCTTCGCGGGTGCCGGCGGCGGTGGCCTCGAAGAAGGGGTCGACCATGCGGTGGCAGGTGTCGCACTGCACGCCGTCGAAGTCGGAGCCCACCATCATGCTGCCGTTCGCAGGGTCGGAGCGGCCCTGGAGCCAACCGCGGGACATGTGGCAGCGCTCGCAGATGTCGGCGGCGTTGGGGCGGCCGAAGGCCCAGATGGAGTCCTGGGCGGCCACGGTCATGGCGGCCCAGAAGAAGGGGTCGCGCGCGGCCTGGGCCATCATCGAGCCGCGCCAGGTGAAGCCGGACTCGATGTTGGGATCGAACGAGCCGTGGCAGTTGAGGCAGGACTGGGAGTCTTCGAGCATCACCTGCTGCGCGGGCTGCGTGCCTGGCATGTGGACCAGGGGATCGTCCTCGACCGGGAGCGGGGTCCAGGCCCACGCGGCCACCGGCGCGATCGCCGCGATCGTCGCGATCGTCAGCGAACGTGCCAGTGCGCCTCCCAGTCCACCGAGGCGTCTCTTCGAGGTGCCGCGCCTACCCTGCTGCATGACCGGCGAGGGTATCACCGAGGCTGGTCTCGGGAACACTCACTGCGGGAGCCTCGCGGTGCGACGGTTCTGGTGTACGCTGCCGCCGCGCTCGTGATTGGACACATCCTCGACGGTCGGTACGAAATGTTGCGCCCCATCGGGGGCGGGGGCATGGGATCCGTGTACGAGGCGCGTCACCGGGGGACCGGACGACGCGTCGCGGTGAAGGTGCTGAGCGGCTCGTTTCTCCGGAACGAGTCGGTGCTGACGCGGTTCCAGCGCGAGGCCAAGGCGGCGGGATCGATCCAGTCGCAGTACATCACCGAGGTGCTCGACACGGGCGTGGACCCGACGACCGGGCAGCCGTACATCGTGATGGAGCACCTCGACGGCGAGGACCTCGGTCAGGCGCTCCACCGGGTGAAGGTGCTGTCGCCGGACACCGCGTTGCGCATCGCGGCACAGACGACGCTGGGGCTCTCGCGGGCGCACGAGGCGCGGGTCATTCACCGGGACATCAAGCCTGGGAACCTGTTCCTGGCGCGGCGCGAGAGCGGTGAGCTGACGCTGAAGATCTGTGACTTCGGGGTCGCGAAGATCGTGGCCGACAGGCTGCAGGACATCGAGAAGAGCGGGCTTACCCAGACCGGGAGCGTGCTCGGGTCGCCGCTCTACATGTCGCCGGAGCAGGCGCGCGGGAACAAGGACATCGATCCGCGCAGCGATCTGTGGTCGCTCGGGATCGTCCTCTACCAGATGCTCTCGGGGCGCAGGCCGCACGAGGACATCGACGCGCTGGGGGAGCTGATCATCGCCATCTGCAGCGAGCCGCCGCGGCCCCTGCAGGACGTGGCGCCCTGGGTGCCGCCCGAGGTGGCCGCGGTGGTGCACGGAGCGCTGCACTTCGAGCCCGCGCGGAGGTTCCAGAGCGCGGCCGAGATGCTGGAGGCGATGCGCCCCCTCCTGCAGAACGGCTGGTCCCTCGACGCCTCGATGATCCTCCCGATCTCCGAGGGGGAGCGGCTCGTGGTGGCGCCGAGGCTCGACCTGACGGCGGCCGAGGCGGCCATGCAGGGCGCGACGCCGGCCATTTCGCTGGACGGGCAGCGCTCACCGTTCGCCTCGGGGCCCGATTTCCGGGGCTCGAACGCGAACCTGGAGCCCACCATCGCCGAGGCTCCGCTCACCGACCTGATACGGACGCCGGGATCGCCCTCGGCTCTGTCGGCGCCCGCGGCCGTGCCCGGCGTGGAGCGTGCCCCCACCGGAGGGCGGGCTCGCGCAGTGCTGTGGCTGATGCTCCTGCTCCTCGCGGGTCTGATCGTGGTGCTCGCAGTGCTCCTCAAGAGCCGCGGGTGATGCACGAGACATAGGCCGCGTTGCGCACGAACGTGCGATGCGCGGGGCGGATTTGCGTCTTTCGCGCGGATGACCAGGACGAGGAGGAAAACCTCAGAGGTGGGGAGGGAATGGCCTGAAGTGTTGTCCGCGACCCACCGCACGTGAGCCGCTCTGCGGTCAAATTCGAAGCAAATTAGTTGCGCAAAACCGTATGGCCAGCCATATTGACAATGGCATCACCAGCGCAATTTTACTGATCTGCACGCCAAGCGATTCAGCAGATCGAATAGGGTCATGCCCGACACCATTCCGGATGGGACGCATGATCTGTTAGCGGGCAGGGGTGAGAACCCTGACCCTGGAGGCGACTGTGACCCCCACGAGCGAGCGCATTGACCAGGCATTCTCTATCGTCACCCCCAGCGGACCGGTGCGTGTGCAAGGCCGCATCGAGGCCATGAGGCGGGGTGAGGAAGTGAGCCGCAAGACGGAGAGCTGCGTGGAGGTGGTGCGCGATGATGGGCGGCTCACGTTCATCTTCTGGGACGGCATGCTTCAGGGCTGCGTCCAGAAGCGGTGAGCGCGGCGAACACCGTTTCCCAGGTTCGTCCCTGATCCTCGGCTCGACCTTCCAGCGAAGTCACGGGGGTAGCGACCATCGGGAGCGTAGGGACCGCAGGTCCCTGAATTGCCGTACGCAGTACCGACCAGCGGGAGCGTAGGGACCGCAGGTCCCTGAATTGCCGTACGCAGTACTTACTCTGACCTTCCGCGGCGACGGGCGAGGATTCTCTCGGCGGCGGTCAGGGTGCGCATCTCTGGCTGAGCAGCGGTGGGCGGTTGCGCCGCGGTCGGCGGAGGTGCACCTGTCGGCGCGATGGGCGCGGGAGGCGGCATGGCAGCTTGCCCGTGAGGGGCGTGCTGGCCGCTGCTCCAGCCAGGGTTGGGAGGGGCAGGAGCGGTCGGCGGTGGGCGCACCGGGGGCGGGGCGTGGGGGACGGGGGCGGCGCGGGTGCGCTCACGGGCGGCGAGGAGCGCGCCCACTGTGGCCTCGGAGCCTGACATGCCTCCGGCGAGGGCCGGAGAAGGGCGGAGGCTGGCGAGGGTGGTGCGGAGGCGGGCGGGGAGCGCGGCGACGGCCTCGGGGAGCGCCAGACGGCGCGCGGCGACGGCCAGGAGCAGCCCGAAGGCGGCGAGGAGCACGAGGGTGGGGGTCGCGTCGCGGTACGAGAAGCGGCGCGCGGCGCGGTCGGCGAAGATGCCTGCGAGGGTGTCGCGCCGCTTGCCGCCGGTGAGCTCCGCGATGCGCGCGAGCAGGCCGAGGTCGCTGCCGGTGGGGCGCAGCTCCTCGCCGGCCGTCATCACCGCGCCCGTGGTGCCGAGGGCGTCGCCGCTCAGCTCGTCGCGCGCCACGGCGATGTAGGTGCCGGGACGGGAGAGGGGGAGGGTCGCGGCGTAGGCGCCTGCGCCGGAGGCTTCGAGGGGCATCTCGTGGGAGATGCCGTCCGGACCTGCGACGTGCACGAGGAGCCTGCGGAAGGACTGGGCGCGGCCGTCGTCGCCGACCACGGTGGCGCGGACGTGCAGCTCGCCCCCGGCGGCGTCGGCTTCGAGGCGCACGCGGGCGTCTTCCTCCTTGCGGGAGACGTCGCGGGCTGTCTGGGCGATGAGACGTGCGGCGCCTGGCCAGCGCGTCCAGGCGGCGCCCCAGCGGGACTTGAGGTCGCTGGTGAAGGTGGCGGCGCGGCCGACGCCTGCAGGCCAGGTGGCGAGGAGAGGATCGCCGTCGGGGCCGGTCAGCGCGACGGTGGCGCGGCCCTTGGGGATGGTGACGACGTAGCCCTTGAGCGCCGGGGCGGCGCCGAAGTCGATGCCGGCCGTGATGGGGGAAGGTGAGCCCTTGCCCGCCTGGAAGGGCGTCTCCACGACCGCGGAGCGCGCGGCGAGCACGGTCTCCTGGGCGAAGACGGCGGGCAGGCGGGAGGCGTCCTCGACGAGGTAGAAGCGGCCGCCGCCGGTGCGGGAGAGCACCTCCAGGTCGGGGACGTCGCCGCCGTTGCCGAGGGCGACGACGGTGGTGGTGATGCCGCGGCGCAGGGCGCTGTCGGCCATGGCGCGGCAGGGGGCCATGTTCTCGGCGTCGGAGCCGTCGGCGAAGAGGATGACGTGCTTGAGGTTGACCTTGACCTTGTCGAGCTCGGCGTAGGCGGCGGCGAGGGTGATGTCGACGAGGATGCCCCCGCCCCCGGGGCCCACGGCGCGGATGGCGCGGTCGATGGCGCCCTTGTCGGTGACGGGGCGCAGGGGGACGCTCCACTTCACCACGGTGTCCACGTGCGCGACCCCGAGCATGTCGCCGCCGCCGAGCAGGGCGGCGGAGCGCGCGGCGGCCTCGTTGGCGAGTTCGAGCTTGGTGTGGGCGCCGGCGCTGGCGCCCATGGAGCCGGAGATGTCGATGCCGATGACCTCGGCCAGGCTGCCTCGTTTGTGCTCCTGCTTGAGGTCGAAGGAGACGGGGGAGATCTCCTCGATGGGGGTGCGCGCGTAGCCTCCGGGGCCGAAGCTCCGGTCGCCGCCCATCAGGATCAGGCCGCCGCCGAGGTCGCGGACGTAGCTCGCCAGGGCGTCGATCTGGGTGGTGGAGAGGTCGGGGGCGCGGATGTCGCTGAGCACCACCACGTCGTAGGCGGCGAGCCCGCCGAGATCGGCGGGGACCTGGGTGGGGCCGCCCTCTTCCACGTGGAAGGCCGCCTCGCGGAGCGCGCTCGCGATGAACGCGCCCTGGCCCGGGTCGCCCTCCAGGACCAGCGCCAGCGCCTGGCCGCGCACGCGCACGAAGGCGCTCCCGGCGTTGTCCTCTGCGGCCTGGTCGAGGCGGGTGTCCTTCGCGGAGATCTCCACGTCGTAGCGGTGGAGGCCCGGGCCGGGGGCCTTCTCCCGGATGCGCAGCACGTCTTCGCCCGCGCCGATGGTGGCCTCGGCCCTGGAGACGAGCACGCCGTCCCGGCGGAGGCGCACCTCGACCTCGGCTGGCTCGGGCGACGAGGTGACCAGGCGCAGGTCGAACGCCTCGCCCTCGTCGGCGCGCCCGGGCGCGCGCAGCGCCACCACGCGGATGTCGGGGACCACCCGCTGTTCGAGCGGGATCACGTCCACGGGCAGGCCGATGGCGAGCGCGGCGGCGGCCGCGGCCATGGTATCTCCGCGGGTGGCCACGCCGTCGCTGAGGAGGACCACCCGCGCGGCGCTGTCGGAGGGGATCTCCGCGAGGGCGCGGCGCAGGCCGGCGGCGATGTCGGTGCCGTCACGGCCGAGGACGACGCGCTGGGGGGCTGCCAGCTCGGACTTCGGGCGCGGCGGGTCCTCGGTGGCAGCGTCGGCGGCGAAGGCGATGACGCCGATGCGGTCGTCCTCGCGCATGCCCAGCTCGGCGACCGACAGCTCCTGCTGCATGCGCTGCTCGGCGGCGGGCACGAGGTCGATGGAGCGGCTGCGGTCGACGGCGACGAGGAGTGTGAGGCGGTCGAGAGGGCGCCCGATCTCGGGGCCGGCGACGGCCATGGCGGCGGTGAAGGCGGCGCCCGCGGTGAGCAGGTCCCCGAGGCGGCTGCGCCACTTGCCCTGCCGCGCCGCGTGCGTGGACTGCCCGAGCCGGAAGGCCACGAACGCGGTGCTGAAGAGCACCAGCAGCGCGGCCGAGGGGCGGGCGAGGCGCAGGTAGCTCTCGTGGAGCACGGCGCACCAGACCAGGCCCACGTAGAGCGCAGGCAGCGCGCCGAGCACCATACCGACGAGGAGGATGGGGCGACGGTGGACGCCCGCCTTGAAGGCGGCGCGGAGGAGCCACCCGAAGACGAGCACGCCGACGACGAGCGCGGCGTACGGCGCGTAGCGCATGGCCGAGGGGGGGATGAGGCCGCTCACGCGGGCTTCCTCCGGGGCGCGCGGGTGAAGTACCAGACGTCGGCGAGGAGGAACCCGAGCGCCACCAGGGCGAGCACCCAGCCCCACTCGGTGTGCCCCTCGGGCATCGCCCCCGCCGGCGAGACCACCACCTCGCCGCCTGCCTTCACGTCGAGCGCGCGCGGGGTGAGGTCGCTCTCGGCGGCGCTGGTCAGGTTGACGGGCACCACTTCGCTCCCGGCCTGAGGGCCTCCCCAGGTGACGCGGTACAGGCCGACCCGAGGCGTCTCGGCCACCACCGCGAGCCCGCCGCGGAGCGACGCCTCGACGGGCTCGCCGGAGGGGCCGAGCACCTCCAGCGCCTCGGCGCTCGCGGGGAGGGCCACGCGCATCGGCTCACCGGCGCGGGTCGGACCGTTGACGCCCTGGGCGCGGTGGGCGCGCGCCTGCTCCAGGAGGTTCCTGGTGAAGAGCACGAAGGAGGCCTTGAGCGGCCAGTCGCTGTCGCCCACGTCGAAGCCGAGCAGCGTGCCGGTGCGGCTGCTGGTGGAGATGTCGGTCACCACCACGCCTTCCTGGGTGCGCACCAGCTCCTGGGTGGGGCCCTCGGGCTTGAGGGCGCGCGCCTTGCCGAGGTGCACGCCGTCGAGCGACAGGAAGCGCATGCGCGGGTCCGCGGCCTCCCACGAGGTGAAGGTGGGGCGCTCGATGACGCGCCCCACCATGGTGCCGAAGCACTTGCCGGGCGGCGGGTCGACGATGAGCAGGTCTCCACCTGGGGTGTTCGGGGGGCATGCGCCGTTCACCACCACGAACGTGTCGACGTCGAGGCGCGCCGAGGCGAGGGTGTCGAGGGTGCCGCTCGTGACCGTGGTCATGGGGTCGGCGGCGAGCGCGCGCTCCAGCCAGGAGGAGTTGCCGGACGCGCTGGCCACGTACACCGGCAGCTTGTCGCCGGCCGGCACCCGGCTGTACGCCACGTCGTCGACCGGCAGCGCGTCCCGCGGCGACAGCTCGAAGAGCAGGCCGCGCCGGTGGTCTCCGGGGGTGGCGTTGAAGGTGAGCACCACCGGCAGCCGCTCTCCCGGCTGCACCAGCACCCGGCGCGAGGCGAGCACGTCGGAGGCGTTCTCCTGCCGCATGGTCACGTACAGGTCCCGCGGGTGCTGGCCGAAGTTCGCGACCACCAGGAATCCCTGCACCTCCTCGCGCTCCGTGCCCGGCGCTGTGCCCGAGCGGACGTCGACGCGCACGATGCCGGTGTTCTCCACCGGACCGCCGACCGTGATCACCTCGATCGGCATGGACCCGCCCGCGAGCGGCGCGGGTCGCGCCAGGTTGCCGTCGGTCAGCACCACCACCCGGCGGGAACCCCCGAGCTGACGCAGCCGGTCGACGGCGAGGGCCACCGCGGCGCCCAGGTCTCCCTCCACGTCACGCGCGTTCACCCGGTCGAGGGCCGCCTTCACCCGCACCAGGTCCCTGTCGAGGGGCGCGACCACCCGCGCGTCGCGCGCCGCCTCCAGCACCATCACGTCGCTCCCTGGCGCGAGCGACGACAGGAGGTCCCGCGCCACCTGCCTGGCGAGCGCGATGCGCGTGCTCTGCTCTCCCGTCGGCGAGGGCGAGGCCGCCGCCATGGACGCGCTCGCGTCGATGACCAGCGCCACGTGGTCGCCGGTCAGCTCGCGCCCACGGCTCGCGGGCCGGGCCAGGGCCAGGGCCAGCAGACAGAGCGCCAGCGCCTGGAGGATCAGCGGGATCTGCGCGATGAGCTTCCGGAAGGGCGCGCGCGCCATCAGGTCGCGCTGCGCCGCTGCCCAGAGCCAGGTCGACGCCACCCGCCGACGCTCACGCTTGATCTTGAGGATGTAGAGCACCACCAGCGGGACCAGCAGCGCGAGCAGCCACATCCCCGCCGGCTTGAGCAAGGTGAGTGCCGTGCCCCCAGCGGCGGCCGCCTGCGCCGCCTGCGCCGCCTGCGCCGCCTGCGCCATGGGAGGCATCACTTCAGTCCACGCTCCGTGCCACGAAGCGGCGCACCACCCCTTCGAGCGGCTCGTCGGTCCGTGCCCGCACGTACGTCGCCCGGTGCTTGCGCGCGAACGCCCGCAGCTCCGCGCACAGCCCCGCGAAGCGCTGCATGTAAGCCTCGATCGCCGAGGCATCCAGGGTGACCTCGACGAGCGCCCCGGTCTCCGCGTCCTCCAGCGTCCAGTCGCCCTCCATCTGCGGCTCCATCTCCTCCGGCGCCACCACCTGGACGAGCGCCACGTCGTGTCCCGCCTGCACCGCGCGGCCCAGCGCCGCGGTCACCGGTCCCGGGTCGAAGAAATCCGAGAGCGCCACCAGCATCCCCGGCCGCGGGCTGCGCTGGACCACGCTGTCGACGGCCCGCGCCAGGTTGGTCCCGCCCGACGCCGTGAGCCCCGTGAGCCCCCGGAGCAGCCCCGCGAGCCCCCCGCGCCCTCGCGACGGCGCCATCTCCCGCGCGATCCCCTCCCCTGCCAGGAAGAGCTGCGCGCGCTCGGACCTGGCGAGCGCCATGTACCCGATCGCCGCCGAGAGCCGCCGCACCGCATCGAGCTTCGACGGCTCCCCCACCCCGAGCGACGCCGAGGTGTCGCTCACGAGCCGCACGATCACGTCTTCTTCCGCGCGGAAGAGCTTCAGCACCGGCTCGCCGGTGCGCGCGTACGCCCCCCAGTCGATGCGCCGCATGTCGTCGCCTGGCGCGTAGGCCCGGTGCTCCTGGAACTCCGCGGAGCTGCCCTTGCGCCGGGCCAGGTGCTCGCCTCCGCCCCCCGAGCGGGCGCGGATCTCCAGGCGCCGCCGGAGCACCTCCAGCTCCCGGATGAAGCTCGGGCCGAGCAGAGGTTCGGGCTTCTCGGCGACCATGTGCACCGCCAGTAAACCCGGTTCTCGCGAGAGGAGCCAGCGGCCGGTATGATCCCGCTCTCCAATGCCTGAGCGGATCGTCGTCAGCTTCCGGGGAGTCGCGGCCGCCGAAGGGGCCGTGACGGGCGCACCTCCCTCGCCTGCCGCCTTCATGTCCGGCTCCGGCGATGCGCCGCGCCCGGTCAGCCTCTCGGGAGCGGCGACCTACCTGAACCAAGCGCTCTCCTTCAAGCAACGCGCCGAGGCCCTCGGTGCCACCCTCTGCTCCTGGGGTGCGCAGACCTTCTCGTTCGCGCTCGGCCCCGACGAGCTGGAGGAGGCCGTCTCCCTCGCCATCCAGGCGGCCGACGACCCTGGTGTCCTGCCCGCCCACCGCTTCGCCGTCGGCATCGCCCAGGGCGAGATGACCCCCGCCGGCGAGTGGGGCCGCCAGGCCGTGCTCTCCTGGGGTCAGCCCTTGCTCGCCGCCGTCGCCCTCGCCTTCATCGGTGCTCCCGGCGAGGTCCTCGTCGATCCTGCCCTCCCTGCTGCCCGCTCCGGCGAGCTGCTCCTCAGCCGCCTCCGCCGGGGCCGTCAGGATGGACGCCCCGTCCGCGGCCTGCGCCTCGACACCCGCCAGCCCTTCCGGCGCATCGCCGCCGAGGCGGTGGGCAAGCTCCGGGTGCCCCTGCTCGTCGGTGCCTCCCCTGCCCTGGACCTCCTCGCCCTGCCCGCGGGCACGGTCGGCATCCTCCGCGCCGGCCGCGGCATGGGCGGGACCCGCGCCCTCACCGAGCTTGCCCAGCGCACCGCCCCTGGCCGCGCGCTCCTCATCGCCCCCCAGGGCGCCTCCCGGGAACCCCTCGGCGCCCTTCGACGCGCGCTCAGCCGTGCCTCCGTGGCCACCCCTCCGCTGCCGCGCCGCCTCGAAGAGGCCCTCTCCCACCTCGTGGCGGGCGAAGGCGCCGACCTCTGGACCACCGCCGAGCTGCTCGAAGCCTGGATCACGCCCGAGAGCGCCGACGGCGTCCCGCCCGGGCTCATCCTCGTCGACGACGCGAGCGAGGTCGACCCCTGGTCCCTCGGCGCCATCGCCGCCGCCATTGGCCGCCGCCGCGCCGCGCGCGCCATCGCCCGCCTCGACACCAGCGAAGCGCTCCCCCCCGCGCTCGCCAGCGCCCCCGTCGGCACCAGGCGATCCCTCGACCCCCTGTCCGCGAGCGAGGCGGAAGATCTCACCCGCGCCCTCTTCGGCGGCGCGATCACCGCCTCCGCCGCGCGCCGCTGGGCACGCCTCGGGCGCGGTACCCCGCTCGGCGTGCGCGAAGCCGTCTGCGATGGCCTGGAACTCGGCGCTCTCCGCTGGGTGGATGACGTCGCCGTCCCCCGTTCCCACGCGGCTGGCCGCCGCGATGCACACCGCAGGACCGGCATGCGCCACGCGCACGACCCGACGCACGCCGCAGGTGCCGCAGGTGCCGCAGGTGCCGCAAACGCCGCAGGTGCCGCAAACGCCGCAGGTGCCGCAAACGCCGCAGGTGCCGCAAACGCCGCAAGCGCCGCAAGCGCCGCAAGCGCCGCAAGCGCCGCAGGTGCCGCAGGTGCCGCAGGTGCCGCAGGTGCCGCAAACGCCGCAAGCGCCGCAAGCGCCAGAGGACCCGTGCGTGCGACTGATGGAGCGCCCGTGAGCGCGGCCCCGAGGAGCGCGCGTGACACCGATCCCTCGGTGACGTCCGTTGCGGCGCACGCCTGGCTCGTGCGGCGCCTCTGCCGCCTGGGTGCTGCCCCGCACGCGACGCTCACCGCCCTGGCGCTCCTCGGAGGCGAAGCGCCCGACCGCGCCGTGACCGAGCTCGCCACGGCCATGGCAGGCTCCGAAGCCCGCATCGCCTCCGTCGAGCGCATCCTCACCGAGGGCTGCTGGGTCACCCGCCCCGAAGCCCGCTGGCTCACCCTCACCTCCCGCACCCTCCGCGACGTCATCCTCGACGCCATCCCCCACGCCGACCGCGACCGCTGGCACGCCGCGACCGCCCGCGCCATCCGCCGCCACGGCGGCCCCCTCGCCCTCGCCGACGCCGCCTGGCACGCCGCCCAGGCCCACGAAGGCCGCGCCGCCTCCGAGCTCGCCAACCGCGCCGCCAGCGCTGCCAGCCGCGCCTTGCTCGAGACCGCCGAGGCCGAGCTGCTCGCCTTCGCCGCCGATCAGGAAGCCACCGGCGAGGGCGTGCCCCTCGAAGACGACACGGACACCGGGACCTCGCCGCCCACCTACCGCATGCCGCCCCTGGCCATCGCCGAGCTGCTCGACACGCCCTCGTCCAGCACCTTCACGCCTCCGAGCGTCGCGTACCGCGCCCGCCAGGACACCTTGCCCGAGGGACAGCTCCCTTCCTCCACCCGCCCGCGCGCCCTGACCGCCCCGCCCATTCCTCCCGCGCCCCCCACCCTCACCCGCGTGGAGAGCGCCGAGGACACGGGCCCTCCCACCTCACCGTTCGCCGTCAACCTCCCCGAGCTGGACCCCCTGGCCACCACCACCCGCTCTCCCGTCATGTCCCCCGTCACGCTCGGCGACCAGCTCGCGGAGCTCGCCAGGGACGCCCTCGTGCACGGCAAGCTCGACGGCATCGACGCCGTCCTCACCGAGCTGAGACGCCTCGGAACCCACACCGATCTCGTCGACCGCGTGAGCGCCATCGTCGCCCTCGGCCGCGGCGCCAAGGGCGACGCCCTCCGGCAGCTCCGCACCGCCGCCGAGGCCGAGCAACCTCCCGCGAAGAAGGCCCGCGCCCTCCTCGCCTACGCCGTCGCGCTCGCCACTGCGGGCCGCACCGCTCCCTCCCTGCTCACCGCCCTCTCCGCCCTCGCCTGCGCCCGCGAGGCTTCCGACGCGCGTGGCGAGGTTGCCTGCGCGCGCTTCCTCGATCACCTGTACACCGCGTCGGGCCATGGTGACGCGGCATCCACCTGGAGCGACGTCGCCACGGGCGCTGCCCTCCGCAGGGCGGATTGAGTTTGACACGCTCGCCCGGGCCGACGAAAACGGCCCGGTCATGCCGACCACCCCTGCTCCCCGCAGCCGCAAGCGCATCGCCCTGACGCTGCTCGCGATCGCGCTCGTGGGCGGCGTCATCGCCTACCTCCCCTACCGGTCCTACGCCGCCGAGCACCTGCACCCCAGGCCCAAGGTCATCGGCTGCACCGTGAAGTCCCGCAAGGCCGTCAGCACCCCTCGCATCGCCACCGGGACCGAGCCGTGGGAGGGCATCGACGGCCAGCAACTCTTCCTCTCCACCGGCGAGTACAAGGCCGCGAGCTGCGCCTCCTTGATCGACAAGGAGTTCGGCCGCCGCGTCGCCAGCGCCCTCGCCCTGGAGGATCAGGAAGCGCGCGCTCAGGCCATGGTCGCCCTGGTGCGCAACCCCAAGTCCGACCCCGAGGCGGGCGCCGCCTACCTTCTCGCCTCCTTCGCGCTCAGCGGCCTGCCCAAGGAATCGCCGGAGGTGCAGGCTGCCAAGGCAGAAGTCGACCTCATCCACGGCTGCCGCTTCGACACGCGGCTCCCCTGCCCCACCCGCCCCCCGCCTCCTGCCGTGGTCTACGCCGCCGGCATCCCCGCGGCCGCGGCGGCCGTGGGCCTGACCGGGCTCGGCCTCGTCGCTGCCGTGACCGGGATCGCCGCGCGGATACGTCGCAGGAAGGCCGACCGCGCCGCGAAGGCGCAGGAGCCCCAGGCCGATGCGCTCGCCGAAGCGCGGATGACCTCCGAGGGCGGCCCCGAGCCCACCGACCGCTCCGACGACGCCGACGACGCCGAAGCCCCGCCCCGCGCCTGAGCTGAACGCCCCCGCCTCGCGCCTGCGCTGAACGGCCCCGCCCCGCGCCTGCGCTGAACGCCCCCGCCTCGCGCCTGAGCTGAACGGCCCCGCCCCGCGCCTGCGCTGAACGCCCTTCCCACGAGGCGGCGCCTCCGGGCGGCGCTTTACTCCACCGCGACCACCTTGAAGCTCGAGCTGATCACGCGCGACGCGTGCGCCCCCACGTCCGACACGTCGAACCCGAACCCCGCGCCCTGCAGGTTCACCCCGCCCTCCGAGCCGCTCGGCATCCGCACGCTGGACACGATGCTCACGTAGACGACCGCCCCCTTCGCGAACGTCGACGGCATCACCAGCGCGCGCCCCGACAGCCTGCTCTTCGCAGCCTGCGCCACCTGGGCCCACACATCCGGCGAGCCCGCGTTCGACGACACGAGGCGCGCCCCGAGCACCTGCCCCGACCCGCTCAGCCGCACCTCGAACGTCGCCCGCGCCTTCATCGGCGTGTCCCCCGCGCGCGCGGCCTCCACCACCGCCGACGCCACCGTCCCTGCCGCCGGCAGATCCAGGCCGAGCGCCTTGTCCTTGGTGCGCATCGCTTCCCGCAGGAGCTGCCCCGCCTTGTCGGTGGGCGTATCGGGCCGCGCCGGCGCCACGGTCGGCGCTGGCCCTGCAGGCTTGTGATCCGGCAGCACGCCCGGGACCTGCCACACCGGCACCCCACCCAGCCCGGGCGCCACGGCCACCTCCGGCGAGGGTGGCCCGCCATAGTCATCGGTCGCCGAGGGCGCTGCCGTCGGCACCGGCGGCACCTCTGCCGGCCCCTCGGGCGGCACCCCTTCCGGCGCTCCCTCGGGCGGCATCTCCGTCGGCGCCTCCGACGACGGCACCCGCTCCTGCAGCATGCGCCGCCGCAGCGGATCCTGCTCGCGCATCTCTGCCCGCGCGACCTCTTCCGGCGTCTCCACCGTGCGCGCCCGCGGCACCTGCCGCAGGATCGCCTCCGGGTCCATCTCCACGAGGATCTCCTCGGAGGCCCCGCTCGACTGCGCCACCATCACCCGCGCCGGCTCGGGCGCGAGGTGCGCCATCACCGGAATCGCGACATGGAGGACCCCCGCGGCGATGAGGAAGCTGGCCTCGCGGGTGAGCACGGCCCCACCTTGGTGGGGGCCAGCCGGGGATGCAAGCGCAGCCTGCTGCGAAGGTGTGCTGGCTGGCCCAGCATGCCCCCTCGCCACTCGTGTCTACGTCGAGCGCCGCGGCTCTGCACCACGGCGCCCTGACGCCTCTGGCTCAGCGGAAGCTCAGCGCTGCTTCCGCTGCTGCCGCCGGCCCACGGCTGCGAGGGCGGCGCCCACCGCGAGCAGCGCCCACGTCTCCTGCCCGTCGCTCTCGCCGCCACCGGCCACCGAGCACGAGCAGCCACCGCCCTGCACGAGGATGTCGTCCGACACCGCCTCGCCGCCGGCACCGCCGACGCCCGCGCCGCCGGTCCCACCCGTGCCGCCGGTGCCGCCGCCTGCGCCGCCAGCTCCCGGGATCACGCACTCACCGATGGTGTTGTCCGTCGAGGAGCAGGTCTGCCCCTCCTCGCACCCGTTGCCGCCTTCGCCGCGGCAGCCGTCGATGCACACCCCGGCGCCAGGATCGCACACCCGACCGCTCGTCGCCCCGCCGCAGGTCGCGTCGACCTCGCAGGGGATCGGGTCGTCGCCCGGATCGTTCGGGTCCGTCTCGCCCGCGTCGACCTGGCCGTTGTGGTTCGCGTCCTCGATCCCGTCACTCACCCCGCCGTTGTCGGTGTCGGCCTTCACGGGGCTCGTCGTGGTCGCCCCGGCGTCCGCGTCGGCGACGCAGGTCATCATCCCCGTATCGGTGTCGTCGTTGTCGCAGCCGAAGCCCATCTCCGTCCCGTCGAACAGCCCGTCGTTGTCGCTGTCCTCGTCGAGCACGTTGATCAGCCCGTCGCCGTCGGTGTCGTCGCTCGGGTTCGCTTCCAGCCCGTCGATCACCCCGTCGTCGTCGCTGTCCATGTCGTTGGGGTTCGAGCCGAGCGTCGCCTCCAGACCGTCGCTGAGACCGTCGCCATCGCTGTCGAGGACCAGCGCATCATCGGCCTCGTGACCGAGCGTCGGGTCGGTCTCCAGCAGATCGACGGCGCCGTTCAGGTTGACGTCCTCGGAGCCGTCCGACACCCCGCCGCCGTCCGTGTCGCGATCGAGCGGGTACGTCGTCGTGCTCGGATCCGCGTCGGGCCGGCAGTGCCCGAGCGTCGCGTCCGTCGCCGGGTTGTCGCAGTCGCGCCCCAGCTCCGTCCCGTCGAACAGCCCGTCGTTGTCGCTGTCGACATCGAGCACGTTGATCAGCCCGTCGCCGTCGGTGTCGTCCGCGGGGTTCTGCTCCTCGCCGTCGATCACCCCGTCGTCGTCGCTGTCGGCGTCGTTCGGATCGGTCCCGAGGAACTCCTCCTCACCGTCGCTCAGCCCATCGCCGTCGGTGTCGGTGATCCCGGCGTCGTCCCCCTCGTTCCCCTCGGTCGGGTTGCCCTCGCCAGCATCCACCACGCCGTTGTGGTTGAAGTCCTCGGCGCCATCACGCACGCCGCCCCCGTCCGTGTCCGCGTTGAGCGGATCGGTCGTGGTCGCGCCCAGGTCCCCGTCGGGGATGCAGTGGTGCGCGCTCACGTCGGTGCCGGGCGGGTTGCAGCCGAAGCCCATCTCCGTCCCGTCGTACAGCCCGTCGTTGTCGCTGTCGGGATCGAGCGCGTTCATCAGCCCATCGCCGTCGAAGTCTCCGCCCGGATCGGGCTCCTGACCGTCCGGCACCCCGTCGTCGTCGCTGTCGGCGTCGAGCGGATCGGTCCCGAGCGCCTCCTCCTCGTCGTCGCCGAGCCCGTCGCCATCGCTGTCGATGAGCACCCCGGTCGGCGGCGACCCCGGCCCGTCCTCGTTGCCATCGGTCGGGAACTCGATCGGGCTCCCCCCGGCCGGGCTCTCTCCGGAGACGGTCGCCTGGTTCTCGATGGTGCCCGACGCATCCGCGTCCAGCGTCACCCGGAAGCGCACCGTCGCGCTCTCGCCGATGGCCAGCGTCCCGCCCTGCGTCCCGTTCGCGCCAGCGCCCACCCGGAAGGTCACCGTGCCCGCGTCGTGCTCGGCACGGTCATCGCCAGCCTGGTCTGTCTGGGGGGTGTTCGTCGCCCCGTCCACGACCACCAGCGAGCCGGCCTGGAAGGTCACCCCGGTGGGCAGCGGATCCGAGACGACCACGTTGGCCGCCGCGTCGTCACCCGTGTTGGTGACCACGATCGTGTATTCGAGCACGTCCCCCGGCGCGACCCCGCCGCCGTTGACGTCCATCACCGACTTCGTGGACGTCGACAGGTCCGGCAGCAGCGTCGAGACCGAGGTGATCAAGCCGCCCAGCAAGAAGGTGTCGATGCTGGAGACTGCCGACACCACCGCCGAGGTGTCGCCCGCGGCGAGCAGGGTCTGAGGGACCTCGACCACGTCGAGATCCAGACCGCTCATGCTCTGCGGGCCGCCGGTGAGTTGCGGCAAGTCACCCGCGTTCGACACCCCGGCCCCGAGGTACGAGCGGGTGCTGTTGAAGAAGTTGTCCGCAGGGTTCAGCAGGTTCTCCAGCGCCGTGCCGTTCCACTGCAGTGCGTCTCCGTTCGAGCTGTCGCCGTCATAGGCGATGACCCCGAGCTTCGCCTCGAAGTTCGCAGCGGGCACCGTGAAGCCGCCGATGGTCGCGTCCACCGTGCTCCCGTCGAAGATGAAGTCGAGTCCGTCGAAGAGGGCCAGGCTGCGGGACGGCTCCGAGTCCAGCCGGTAGAACACCGCCATCCACCACCCCGCATACGCAAAGCTCTGGTTCGCGTTCGCGAGCGTGATCGCCTCCACCCCGGAGACCCGGTAAGCCCCGGAGCCGCGGGCCTGCACGATGGAGGTGATGTCCGCGAAGGCCTGATAGTGCGTGTTACCGGCGTTCGCCTGCCCGGACAGCGTGCCCGTGAGATCCTCGCTGAACGTCCCTTGCTCCAGCGTCGCCGTCAGGTCCGGCGCGCTCCGGGTCGCGCCCCAGTACAGGTAGGCGTGCGTCACCTCCGCGCCGTCCGGGATCGTCAGCACCGCCGTGCTCCGGGACGGCAGCAAACCTCCTCCTGGAGTGATGGTGGTGTCCGCCAGGGCTTGCCCCGAGAGCGGATGATCCGCCCGCCAGTACACGTCCGGCGCGGAGTCCGAGGTGTTGGCACCGCAGAGCATCCCCACGGGTACACTCCCCACCACCACCGTGTTCGCGGGGTTCGCGCAGTCGTGGGCCAGCGTGTTCCCGATCAGGATGAAGTCACCCCGCTGGGACACCTGCTCTCTCAGCACAGGGTCGGCCAGCGCCGTCCCCTGGCTCGCTCCAAGCAGCGCAAGCCCTGTGATCCCCGTCAAGACACGTCGCTGTCTCATGGTCCGTTGCCTTCCAAGTTATGGTTTCTGCGGCTGCGCCGGCTGGATTGGAGATGATGCGGGTGGTTGGGGGGAGGGTGAAGCCGGGGAGGTCGCCGGCTCACCGTCGGGGCTTCCCCCATCGGTCGACGACTTCCCCTGCTTCTCGACGATCTGGAACTGAACACGCCGGTTCTTCTGGCGCCCTGCATCCGTCTTGTTGTCGGCGACGGGCACGTCCGGACCGTATCCCTTCGCCTGCAGACGCTCCGCCGCGATGCCCCGCTGCGTGAGCGCCTTCATCACCGCGTCGGAGCGATCCTGGCTCAGCTTCCGGTTGAGCGCCGCGCCGCCACGGTTGTCGGTGTGCCCCTGCACCTCCACCTTGAGGATCTCCGGGTGGTCCTTCAGCGCACCGGCCACCTCGTCGAGCAGCTCGTTGCTCACCGCCCGGATCGTCGCCTTCCCCGTGTCGAACTGCACCTGCTGCAGGATGACGATCTCCTTCTCCGTCACCCGCACCGCCACGGGGCAGCCGTTCTTCTCGGGGTCTGCGTTCGGCTTCCCCTTCTCCCGCGGGCACGCGTCCTTGTCGTCGCGGATGGTGTCCCCATCGGTGTCTGGCGGGCAGCCGTTGGTCTGCGGATCCGTGGTCTCCACGCCCGGGATGTCCACGCACGCATCGCGCTTGTCGGGCACCCCGTCGTTGTCCCCGTCGGGCGGCGGGCACCCGTTCTGCTTCGGATCCGGATCGGCCACGCCCGGAACCCCTGGGCACGCATCCTCCGGATCGACGATCCCATCCTTGTCGAGATCCTTCGGCGGCGGGCACCCGTGCTTCGCCGGGTCCACATTGGCCACACCCGGCTCGTCGGGGCACGCATCCTTCGCGTCGAGGAAGCCGTCCTTGTCCCTGTCCGGCGGTGGCAGCGGGCACCCGTGTTTCTTCGGATCCGCGCTCGCCGCGCCCTTCTCGTCGGGGCACGCATCCACCTGATCGGCGATCCCATCGCCATCGCGATCCGTCACCGGACGCTTCACCTCGGGCGAGTACGCCAGCATCAGCACCCCGCGGAACGACGGCGTGCCGATCCCCGGCGTGAGCCCCGGCCCCACCCCCACGCCGGCCTCCAGCGCCGACGCGAAGCGGTAGCGCCCCCCGAGCAAGAGTTCCATGTTCGTCGTCCGCACCTGCGGATCGCCGAGCCCCACGCCCCCGAACAGCTCGGCGTTCACCTGCACCCGCTCGTCGTCGCCGATCAGGTAACCGAGCCCCGCGCCGAGCTGCAGCCCCGTCCCTGCCTCCACGTTGGCGAACGCCGTCGCCGGTCGCAGCTCGACCCCGGCCACGCCCGACCAGATCACCCGAGCGATCCTTCCCCCCACGATGAGCTGCGGCGCGCCGCGCACCCCTCCGTCGCCCGCGTACCCCTCCCGGTCCCCCGTCGGCACCCACACGTAGCCACCGATGGCGATCTGGAACGGATCGAAGTACCCACCGAACAGCGTCCCGCGCACCCCGAGCCGCAGGTCCCCGAGTGCCGCCCCGCTCGGCGCTGGCAGCGCGGTCCCCCCGGCCGCCCCTTCGCTGCCCGAGGTGAACGCGAACGGCATGTTCACGTTGAGCGTGATCCGCTTCCACAGCGCGAGGCTCGCGTTCAGATGCAAGAGCACCTGGCTCCCCACCAGCGCCCCCTGGTCACCTCCCTCCGACGAGCGCAGCACCAGGGGCTCCTGCGCGTAGTCGCCGAGCAGCATCAGGTGGGGCGTCAGGTCCCCCGCCGTGGAGGGTGACGGCACGCCGAACATCCGGTCGCCGGCTGGCGCCGGGTGGAACCGGCTCAGCGCGAACCCCTCCACGGGAGGCGGCGTCTGGGCCGAGACCTGCCCTGGAAACGCCGAAATCCCAAGGGCCACCATGGTCGCCATGGCCACCCCTCTCCACCGAGCGATGCGCGCGCGTGCCTGCATGGGAAGCATGAATCTCCTCGGTCCCCCGACGCGCGGAGGCTGCGTCTCATCTCGCCTCGGGTCCCTGTATTCGCACGATCCTGCACCAGACCCTGGGTGGACAGCCAGGCAGGAAGTAAAGCCACGCTGCTTTCTTTCCCGTCACCCTGCTCCTGTGGCATCCCCGCGCCCATGCTGCGCGCGCTCTTTCTGGCCAGCGCTCTCCTCGCTGCAGGCTGTGGCCGGGACATCGAAGCCCTGGATCTCCCCTGGACACCCGGCACCACCGACAGCGCGACCGACACCGCGCGCGATCGCCGCGACGTCTCCGCCGCGCCGGCGGACTGCGACATCCTCCCGCCGCTCTCCCCCGAGGAGATCTCCGGCCCTCCCCACGAGCCCCTCGAGCTGACCCGCACCAGCCCGAACGCCTCACGTCCGCCGTACGTCACCCTGCCCGACGTGATCATGCCCGACGACGTCGCGAGCCGGATGCTCCAGATCGACGCCGCCTACTTCCGCCGCACCGGCAAGCACCTGACCATCACCAGCGGCACCCGCGATGCGTCCCGCCAGGCCAAGGCCATGGTCAAGATGCTCAAGCTCGGCGCCGACGTCATGCGCCTCTACCGCAACAAGGAAGCCGTCCGCGAGATCAAGGCCGCCTACGACGCCGGCCGCGCCGCCCGCAGGCCCGAAGGCGAGATCGTCACCTCGGTGTACGGCGTGCTGCGCCGCCAGATCGAGCGCAAGGTGTACCTCTCGGCGCACCTCCGCGCGGGCGCCGTCGACGTCCGCAACCGCGACATGACCGCCGCCGACAAGAAGGCCTTCGCCGCCACCGTCGCCGAGGCCGGCGGCGTGAGCCTCCTCGAAGAGACCGCCCCGCCCCACTTTCACCTCGAAGTGGACTGAAAAGCCGACCGGCAAAGCTTGAACCGCAGACGCGGAAAGCACGCGCCCGCCGCCGCTCCCCGTCAGCTCATCATGGGAGCGTCGCACCAGTCCACCATTGCCGGATCCGTGGTCACGATCAGCAACCAGGTCGGGCAGCCATAACGCGACCGCACCCTGGCCACGTATACCGGCCATACGAGCTGCTTGCGCGGATCCCGGTGGCGCTGCGCCTCGATGATGACCGCGATCTCCCACCCTTTCCCCTTGAACAGCGCCATCAGATCGGAGCGTCGCTCTGCGGAAACCACTTCAGTCACGTCGACCGATACGATCTGAGCCTGCCTGAACGAGGGAATCACTTCGTGGAAGACATCACGGAGAACCCAGAACCTAGACATGGGGGTCGGAGGAGGACGCGCTCAGGGTCACCCGACCCTCAGCTCAGGGTCACCCGACCCTCAGCGCGCCCTCGACGACCCCCTGCTCAGGGTCACCTGACCCTCAGCGCGCCCTCGCTGACCCCCTGCTCAGGGTCACCTGACCCTCAGCGCGCCCTCGACGACCCCCTGCTCAGGGTCACCCGACCCTCAGCGCGCCCTCGACGACCCCCTGCTCAGGATCACCCGACCCTCAGCGCGCCCTCGACGACCCCCTGCTCAGGGTCACCTGACCCTCGGCATCCGGGGGTTGCGGTGCCGGCTCACTCTCGGGAGGGTGCGGTACCCTGGGCGGCCGTGGCGTCGAGGGTGGCGCGGCGGGCCTCGATCCAGCGGCGGGCTTCGGCCTCGCTCTCGGCGAAGATGAGGATGCCGTCGAGCTCGGAGCTGAACAGCCGGATCGCCGACAGGAGCATCTTCATGAGGAGCCGCGCCTGGAAGCTCGCGCCGTAGATCACGAGGCCTTGATAAGGAACGGTCCTCAGGTGGCCGACGTCTTTGCGCGTCGCGACGTCGATGGTGCCGAGGTCGCTCAGGTCTGCGAGGAAGAAGATCCGACCCGTCGTCGCCGCCACGGCGCGCTGGTACTCCGCGGACGTGCGCAGGTGGCCCGGCTTCACGTCGCCAGAGAGCTTCGCGCAGACCAGATCCGGGGGCTCCAGCCACACCCGATGAGGGCCGGCAAAGATCTCGGCGGGCACGCCAGGCTTGCTGTCCGGCGCGAGGGAATCCGTCTTGGGCTTCGCAGGTAACTCGTCCATCCTCGTCCTCGAAGGGAAGACGGCAAGGGTAGCGCATGCGGGCGCGCGGAGGGGCAGTCGTTCAGTCCGGAGCGAGGACATGCGACGTCTCCACAGGCTCATCCATGCATGCTTGCCTCGGGGCTAGCTGCGCCCGGACGCTTCGCGATCCAGCGCTGCGCGGCGTTCCGCGATCCAGCGCCGTGCCTCGGCTTCCGTACTGAAGAAGTGCAGGTGAGGATCGGCGCCGGGAGCGAAGACGCGGAGCGCCACCATCAGCATCTTGATGACGATCTTCGCCTGGAAGCTCGCGCCGTGGACCGCGATGCCGCGGTAGGGAATGCTGCGGATGATGCCGACATCCTGGCGGGCCCTGGGGTCGATGGTGCCGAGCGCGCTCATGTCGGCGAGGAGGAAGACCCGGCCCTGGCGCTCGCCCACGGCGCGCTGGTAGGCGAGGGCGTCGCGCATCTCGGCGAGCGTGACATTGCCGTGGGCCCGCACGCAGATGAGGTCTGGCGCTTCGAAGCGCATCCAGTGAGGACCCGCGATGACTTCCTCGGGCAGGGACGCAGCGGCGCCGGATGACGGAGGCACCGTGGACCGCGGGAGCGCGCTGGATGACGGCGACGCGCTGGATGACGGCGGCGCGCTGGATGACGGCGGCGCGCTGGATGACGGGGAACGATCAGCGCGATCGCGTGCAGATGCCTTGCTCATTCCGTGCTCTCTCCGGGTGAGGAGCGTAATGCATCCGGGGAGGGGATGAGGGGTCGCGGCGAAGTACCAGCGACACCCGGCTCAAAGCATGGCGACGGGATCGATGTCGATGACGACCCGGACGCTGCGGTCCACGTCGTCCTTCACGGCCATCACGGCCGCGACCGCGGCGCGCAGTGGACCTCGTTCGGCAGCGCGCAGGAGGACCCTGAAGCGGAAGCGGCCCCGCAGCTTGGCGATGGGAGCCGCCGAGGGGCCGAGGACGTCGACGCGGCGCGCCAGGCCCTCGGGGCTGGTGCGCGCCTGGGCGGCGAGCTTGCCGATGGCGTCGCGGGCCACCTGCTCGTCAGGAGCGTCCACGCGGATGAGGGCGAGGCGGGCGAAGGGTGGGTAGCCGACCTCCTCGCGGTCGGCGAGCTCGCGCGTGAGGAAGCCTTCGACGTCGTGGGCTGCGGCGAAGGACACCGCGGGGTGGCCCGGGTTGCGGGTCTGGATGAGCACCTTGCCGGGACGGTCCCGGCGGCCAGCGCGACCGGCGACCTGGACGAGGAGCTGGAAGCCGCGCTCGGCGGCGCGGAAGTCGGGGATGCTGAGCGCGGCGTCGGCGTTGACGACGCCGACCAGGGTGACGCTCGGGAGGTCGTGGCCCTTGGTGACCATCTGGGTGCCGACGAGGATGTCGATCTCGCCGCTGCGCATGCTGGCCAGGATGGCCTCGGTCTTGTCGGCGCCCGCGACGTCGCGGTCGAGGCGGCCCACGCGCGCCTCGGGGAACGACTCGGCGATCAGCGCTTCGAGCCGCTCGGTGCCGAGGCCTTCGAGGACGAGGGCCGGGGCGTTGCAGGTGGAGCAGCGCTCGGGCAAGGGGCCGGAGTAGTCGCAGTAGTGGCAGCGCAGACGCCCGCCACGCAGCACGGTGTCCTCCTCAAGACTGTGCGGACTGTGCGGACTGTGCGGGCTGCGCGCATCGTGCGCACCGCTGGCGGGCGGGGAGACGGGGATCCGGGGGCGCGGGGGGCCGTGCGTGGCCGCGGGGGACGGCGTCATGGCGGACAGGAGGCCGGGTAGCTCGGCGGTCTCGCCGCGGGCGAGCTTCGGCGCGCGCTGCGGGGGAGACTTGGGGCGCGGGAGGTCGTCGAGTCCGGCGCGCGGGGCAGGCGGGGGCAGGCGGAAGCGGCCGCGGTGGTAGGTGAGGGCCACGGAGCACTGCGCGCAGGTCTCCACGGTGCCGCAGGCATCGCAGACCACGCTGGGGGCGAAGCCGCGGCGGTTCAGGAACAGGATGATCTGGTCCTTCGCGGCGAGAGCTTGCTCGATGGCGCGGTGGAGGGGCAGTGAGATCAGCTTGTCGCCCGTGGGGCCGGCGCCGAACTTGCGGAGGTCGACGAGCTGGACGTCGGGTAGGCTCGCCTCGCGGTGGGCGCGCTCGGGCAGGCGCAGCTCCGTGAGCTTGCCGCGGCGGACGAGGGCCACGGATTCGAGCGAGGGGGTGGCGGAGCCGAGCACGCACACCGCGCCCGCGCGCTGGGCGCGGAGCAGGGCCATGTCGCGGGCGTGGTAGCGCACGCCCTCTTCCTGCTTGAAGGAGCCGTCGTGCTCCTCGTCGACGATGATCAGGCCGAGGTCGGGGACGGGGGCGAAGAGGGCAGAGCGGGCCCCGATGGCGACGCGGACGTCACCGCGGCGAAGGCTCGACCACATGGCGTGGCGGTCGGCGTCGGACAGGCCGCTGTGCAGGACGGCGAGGGCGTCACCGAAGCGGGCGCGGAAGCGCGCGACGACCTGAGGGGTGAGGGCGATCTCGGGGACCATGACCAGCGCGCCCCGCTGCTGGGCGAGGCAGGTGGCGATGGCGCGGAGGTAGACCTCGGTCTTTCCGGATCCGGTGACCCCGAAGAGCAAGAACGCCGTGGGCGCGGCGGGCGCGGCGGGCGCGGCGGGC
>NZ_ASRX01000109.1 GCF_000601485.1 Chondromyces apiculatus DSM 436 | reverse complement strand
TGGTGGACCACGGAGTCGCGCAGGGTGATGTCGTGGGCGTGGTGGAAGACGCAGCGGGACGAACCGCCGGTGATGTCGAAGCCCTCGACGACGTAATGGTTGCCCGCGAGCTCCACGGTGTTGGTGCCGCCAGAGAGGACGGGGCGCTTGCCGTTCACGCGAATCCCGCGAATGGTGATCTTCTGGCTGGAAGTGCCAGGTTTGGAGAACAGTACGCCGCCTGTGTAGGTGGCATTTCCGTCGACCTGGACGATATCCCCCGGGAGCAGGAGGTTCGCCACCTGACCCAGGTTCTTGTATTGCCGTGAAGGTCCAACTTGATAGACGGTGCCTGCGGCATCCGCGCTCTCCCCCACGTTTTCCCCGTCTTCTGGCTGGATTTCCCCTTCGGCCGGGATGCTGCACCCAGCGCTGGTGGCGCCGAGCAGCGCCAGGACGATGGCAGAAAGTCCGTGGATCCACGTGCGCGAGCGCCCGTGTTCATTGCCATCTACACGCATTCTTCATTTCTCCTTCATGAGGAGCGCCGGGCGCACCTATCCACCGTCCGCGCCGCATCATGCGGCGTGTCGCGAGCGGATCCGTGTCAACCTGGCGCTCCTGGCGTCGAGGCGCGCAGGACCGGTGTGCTCATTCACAACGAACGAGCGACGACACGAGCACACCGACCTCGTATTCACTTAGAACGTGACAGTGGTCGTCACGTCAAGACCTAACTGCGGCGGAGGGTTCGCACCATTCCCTCCGTCGCGCTGGATAGATGACTGTATCACGAAGATGGGTGAGGCGCGTGACCACACGCGCGGCGGCCGCGCTTCCATGCGGGGCGGGGCTCGGTGGCGCGCGTCGCTCAGCCGGGCGAGGTCAATGCGGCGGGGTCGAAGTAGCTGGTGACGCGGTGGATGCGGCTGTCCTCGTCGATCTCGAAGACATCGACGCCGGTGAGGCGCACGGGCTTGCCGCTGTGCGACTCGGCCTCGAGGCTGTAACGAAGGGCGGCGCTGCGGCCCACCGCGAAGACCTGCCGCTCGACGAAGCGGATGCTGGAGAAGCCCGCGAGGAGGGCCTCGACGTGGTGCTTCAACGCTGCGCGGCCGCGGCTGGGAGGTGAGACGGGGCCGGCGGAGATCACGTCCTCTGCAAAGAGGGCGAGGTAGCGCTCGACATTTCCGGCGAGGAGGGCGTCCTGCGAGGCGTTCACGATATCGATGATGCTGGTATTCATGGTCCTTCGTCCGATGGGGTGCGTGACCCGCCCGGCTCACTGACGTGCATGGCCACGACTGCACATCGTACGCATTGCAGACAATCGGGTCGAAGATCGAGTGGCCTTGATGCCGGCAATGAGAGGCTTGTCGATGTCAGATCCCAACTGTGTGCCGCGCTTCGCAGTCCCCACGCGCGGTGCAGGGGATCGCCGGCGGAGAGAGGCGCGGAGCAACGGGGCAGAATGCCCCGCATCCGGGTGCGTTCAGGGTACGACGGTGAGGGGGTAGCGACCATCGGGAGCGTCGTGTTCGAAAAGCGTTCCCCAGCTTCGTCCCAGTCCTCGGCTCGTCGTTCAAGCGAGGCCGTGGGGGTAGCGACCATCGGGAGCGTAGGGACCGAAGGTCCCTGAATTGCCGTACGCAGTACCTAGTTGCAGCCGATGCGGTGGTTGGCGAGGGCCACGTCGTCGATCCAGAGGGTGTTGGTCTGGCCGCCGTAGCTCTCCCAGCCCAGCTTGAGGTCGGTGAGGGAGGGCGACCAGTTCGGCTGGTTGTGCCACTGCTGGTCCACGTCGGGCGTGGGCGTGTCGTCGACCTGTAGCGCGGCGATGGCGGCGCCGTCGACCCAGGTCTGCAAGGAGGCGCTCGGTTGATCGACGAAGAACTCCACGCACAGCCAGGTGTCGGGCGTGGGCATCAGGCTCTGGGCGATGCCGGCGGGGCTCAGGGAAGGGAGCGTCGCGTCGTCGGATTCGCGGTTCCACATGAGGATCTTGGACTGACCACCCATGCGCAGGTCGCGGTCGTTGTCGTTCGCGTCTTTCATGGTCAGGAACGTCACGTGGGAGTCGCCGAGTGCCTCCTCGAAGCGGACGAAGAACCGCCCGTAGACGGCGGGACCGAGCGCGGCGATGGCGCTGGTGCTGGCGATGAAGACGTGATCGCAGTAGCCGCCGCCCCCGTTTACCCGCAGTGAACGCGCGCCGCTGTGGGCCTGGGCTCCGTCGATGGTGACGGTGCCGGTCCCGCTGCAGTTGGGGGAGACGACGCTCCAGGTGGCCGTGTCGGGCGGACCGTCTGGCGCGGCGCCCTCGAAGCCGTCGCACAGCGGCAGGTCGGAGCAGTCCGAGGTCGCCGCGCCGCCCCCACCGCCTGCGCCACCAGCGCCGGTGCCGGTGGTGGCGCCAGCGCCCGAGCCGGTGGTCGGCATCCCCGAGCTGCCGCCGACGCTACCGCCAGCACCGCCGCCCTCCGACGAGGTGCCGCCATCGTCTCCGCCACACGCGGCGGCAAGCAGCAGGACACAGATGCTGGCGACGTACGGGATGGGCCTGAAACAGCGGGGCATCGGGGCTCCTCGGGGCTGGAAGACGCACGGGCGACGCACGGGCGGGCGCGCGGCATGCAGCGGCGCGGCGGGGCGGGGCGGGGCGGGGCGGGGCGGGGCGGGGCGTGCGGCAAGAAGGGTATCACGCGAACACCGCGGGCTCGGGGCTGGAGCCAGCGTCCGGATCGACTATCCTTCCCCTGGAGAGCCATGCGACGAAGGGAACTGCTCACGCGCGCGGCAGCGCTGGTGCTCGTCGCAGGGTGCAATGCGATCTCGGGGATCGACGAGTTCAGGTTCGGCGCGACCTTCTCCGAGGGTGGGAGCGGGAGCACGGGGACGGGGGGCACGAGCACCGGGGGAGGTGTCCTGCCCGGCTGCGGCGATGGTCAGCTCGACGCCGGGGAGGCGTGCGACGACGGGAACGATGCCTCCGGGGACGGGTGCGATGGGGACTGCGCGATCGAGGATGGCTTCGCGTGCGGAGGGGCTCCGAGCGCGTGCACGGCATACCTGTCCCTGGTCGCGACGCAGGGGCCGGGGTTGGCCCACGCGCTCCCGGACGATCAGCAGTACGACGGCAGCCTGGGGACGATGGAGTGCCAGACGCTGACCATCCCGGACGAGGGGGCCGCGGAGGTGGTGGAGGTGGAGGTCAAGGTCGGGCTGTCGCATACGTGGATCAGCGATCTGGTGATCAAGGTCGCGAGCCCCGAGGGGACGGTGGTCACGCTGCTCAGCCGGGCGGGGATCGAGGAGGCGGCCGACACGTCGTCGGAGCTCGACGGGGATGGTTCGGACCTGGCGATCAGCCATCCCATCGTCTTCCGGGACGATGCGACCTCACCTGCGGAGCTGATGGGCGTGAACATCGGCAACGACAAGGTGGTGTGCCGCGACGACGGGATCTGCGCGCACCGGCCGAGCCCCGGCAAGGGACCTGGAGAGCGCCTGGCGGACTTCGAGGGCGAACCGCCCGCGGGCGACTGGAAGGTGTGCGTCGCCGATGCGGACAACACCCTGACGGGCACCGTGGACCTGACGCAGATCACGGTGCGCGCTCAGTAGAGCGCGACAGGGCGCGGGGCTCCACGCCGCAGCGGAACATCCAGAGAGGGTCTTGGAAGGTCGCTGGACGGGGCAGGCGCCACGAAGTGCTTCGTGAACCTGCGGTCTCAGTACCTTGACGCGTGCGCCGAAGATCAGGGGATCTCGGAGCGGGACACGGGATTCGAACCCGCGACCCTCAGCTTGGGAAGCTGATGCTCTACCAACTGAGCTAGTCCCGCGTGAGGCGACTCAGCTTCTAGCCAATCCCGTGCGGCAGAGCAACAGGCAACAGCATGTCCCGTCATGCGCCGGGTGTCATGGGCCCCGTGCCCCTGGAACTTTGAGGGATCGCTCGCCTTCCCCTGCCCCTTCCCTCACCTCCGCTCACCCTCACCTTCCCGCCCTGCCGCATTCCCTGCCCCCGCTTGCCCGTCCCGTGCATGCCCGACCTGTACTAGCGTCAGCACGTGCATCGCCGTCGCATCGCCCCCGCGCTCCTCACCCTGTGCTCAGCCGCCGCTGCGGTCCTCGCTCCCGCGTGCGGCCCGCCCCAGGAGGTCGAGGTGCCCAAGCGCTCCACGGAGGTGTCGTGCCCCGCGCCCATCGGCAAGATCCCCCGCGAGGACTGCGGCGCGATCGAGAAGGAGTTCGAGCCGCTCGCCGTGCGCGAGGCGCTGAAGCGCACCGGCACCGACGCGACGAGCGTGCAGCGGACGGAGGCGATCCGCGCCGCGGCGCAGCTCGCGACGCAGCTCAAGGAGCAGCGCGCGGAGCTGTGCGAGACCTACAACCGCTGCGAGGTGACGCCGGAGGCGCACGCGACGAAGGACCGGCAGCTCACCGAGATGATGAACGCGCTCATCACCCTCTGGGACTCGCGGCAGCTCGGTGGACCGGAGCAGGTCGCGCGCTTCAAGGGCGGGGTGCACGCGCTCTCGAGCAAGCTCGGGGGGCCCGGGGCCACGGCGGCCGAGGGAAGCGGCGCTGACAGGAAGCAGGCCGTGACCACCGTGGGGGGCGACAAGCTCCAGCAGATCGCGGCCGAGGGCATCACCTTCTCGAAGAGCGGCAGCGACGTGACGGTGCAAGCGCAGGCAGGCGCGCCGCGGCTGGTGCTCCGGAGCAGCACCGGCCTGCCCCTGCGCGCCGGGAAGCGCTACCTCGTGCGCGTGAACGGCAGCTACACGCCGGCCACGCCGGCGCTCGTGTCGCCGGGAGACGAGGTGGTGGGGCGCCTTCGCTTCCGCACCACGCTCGCCTCGGAGATCTACGTCGCGCTCCGGTCGCTCGAGGATCCGGAGGCGCCGGAGTCGATCACCACGCTCCAGCTCGGCGCGAAGGAGAAGGGGTCACGGGAAGCGCGGTTCGTGGCCGATCCGGGCGCGAGCGGCTTCTACCTGACGGTGGGATCGCGCGGCCCGGCGCAGGTGCACCTCGACGACGTGGAACTCGTGCGCGGAGACACCGTGCTCGCGGCTGCCCGCGCCGAGACTGCGGACGAGCCGCTGGTGAAGACCGGCTGCAAGGCCGACACGGCGCAGCCGCTCGCCGGGAAGCGCTCTCTGAGGTGCGATGGCCAGGGGGATCTGGTCTCCCTCGGGGTGCCTACCGCTTACCTGGAGCTCGCCATCCGCAGCCCCTCGGGGGATCGGGCAGCGCTGCGCACCCAGTCGCTGGAAGGCGGCCGCAGCCTCGACGCCACCCTCACGGAAGACGCGGAGCTGGTGATCAGCATCGCCGGAGCGGGGACCGCGACGGTGCGCACGGTCGACATCCAGGCCGTCGCGCCCTGAACCATGCGGCCGGGGACATTGCCCGCTTCCTGAGGCGATGGACGTCAGACCCGAAGCGGCAGAGGGCTCTGGAAGCTTCGGGTGGATCGCGGAGTGGGGGGCCCCGACGAACTTTGCTCGGCGGGAGACGGGGGCGCGAGCCCCTGCCGTGTGAATGAGGGGCGTTGCGTTCTTGCCGCGGGCTCTAAAGACGGGCCGCGCGGCTCGAGGGGGCGTGGGGCTCGCTGCGTTCGCGGACCGAGCTGTCCTGCACCTCGCTCGCCGCCGCGAGGGCGCGCTGGAGCGCCTCCGTGGAGGCGTCGGGAGGAATCCAGGGCAGCTTCCGCAGCTCGGTGGCATCCGCCGGCAGCCAGCGCAGGCTGCGGGTCACCAGCACCACAGGGCACCCGCGGGCGAGCAGCTCACTTGCCAGCCGCACGCCTGCGAAGGGCGCGGGGAGCAGGTCGAGGCAGACCAGGCAGGCGTCGAAGATCTCGGCCTCCACGACGAGGCGCGCGTCGTCGCTCGACGAGGCGTCCGTCAGCGTTGCGCCCAGGGCCTCGATGTGGCGCGCCAGCGCATCACAGGTGGGCGTCGCCGCGTTGTGCGCGAGGAGCACACGAAGCTCCGAGCCGCCAGCGTCCAGGCCGCGGACGCGGCCAGCGCCGGAGGAGCCACTCCGGACCTGCCGTAGCCCGGGGCGGTCGGAGACGCGCCCGTGCAGGCCCTCGGGAGGCACGAGGGTGCCCGGACCTCCCTGTCCGTGTCGCACACGGAGCGCTCCTTCATCCACGACGACACCCGGCTGCTCAGTACGGCGAGAGTTCATGTAGCCCCCTTCTCGCGTCGGCCGCGCTCCACCGCGACCACGCCCAGCCTAACACCCCTTGAGGTTGACCCGACCACCCTTTATAGGAAGACCAAGCATGATGCGGTGCTTGCCGCGACGCGGCGAAGACCCATCCCGAGGACAATGCGTATGAGGCGGTTCCAGATCTCCAGCCGTTGTGAGTGCCAAGCAATTCTGTCGGCCACGCTGGACGAGAACAGGCACGTCCTCGCGGGATGGGCGGCGCGGCCCGGCGTGAAGGATCTCGCCCCGGCACACAGCATCAACGCCCACCTGGAGCGCTTCGACGTGGGCTGGCTATGCCCCTTTTGCAACCGCAACACACTGCGCACGTTCTATGCGGGAGCGCTCCGTTCTATTCCCGAGACAGCATCGGGGACTGCTCCCTCGAAGAGCGACGGGTCCGCGCCGGGCGCCTGAGTCACAGGGCGAGCATCCGCCTCACCGCGCGCTCACCGCACCCTCACCGCACCCTCACCGCACGAGGTGAGTCGGCTTCCCCTTCGTGACGCGCGCCCACGTCATGACATCCAGCGACGACAGCGAGCGCTCAGGCAGCCTGACGGCGCGCCTGGGAGGCGAGCCGGGCCGTGACCTGAGCGCGGGCGTCCTCTCCTGCCCTGAGCCGTAGCCAGTGGGCGTGGTCGAACGCCTCGACTGCCTCGTCCCTCCGGCCCTGCGCCACCAGGAGCGCTCCGAGCAGCGTCCACGAGCGCGCCCGCCACTCGTCGAGCTTGCAGGCATCGCGCAGCAGCACGAGCGCACGTCGCTCGTCTCCGCGCTGACGGGAGCGCTGTGATCGCCGGATCAGGCCCTCGACCGCATCCTCCGGGGCGCCGCCGTCGGGCTCGGGAAGCCGCACCGCGCTGCGCAGCCCTCCGCGCTCACGGGCGAGCTTCCGCTGCTCGGCATGCTCCCGGATATTCTCCCTCAACCGCGCCCGTTTTCGGCTCATCGTCCCACCCTCCGCACAAAAACAAACAGGAGGCACCGACCCTGGGGTCAGCGCCTCCCGTGCAGGAGAGCGGCCCTGACAGGGGTGCTCAGCCGGTCTTGTCAGCCTTGGGGCTGCCCATGGTTCCGAACACGTAGTCCCAGAGCGGCGAAGAGACGCCCCACCGCGCTTCTTCCCCGGTGTGGTGGTGGACCATGTGGTGACGCTTGATCCACTTGCCCCACCGGGAGGTCATGCGCCAGTGGTGAACTGCATAGTGCGTGCCATCGTAGGCGAGATAGCCGAGCCCGAAGCCCATGAAGACGGGATCGACCAGAACGGGCCCCACGAGCGCGCGAAACAGCAGGTAGAACCCCGCACCCATGGGGATGCTGGCGCCGAGCGGGAACACGAGGCGGTCGGTGTCCTGGGGGAAGTCGTGGTGCACGCCGTGGAGGATGAAGTGCACCCGACGCTGCCACGGCCGCGGACCGACGTAGTGGAACAGGTAACGGTGCAGGATGTACTCGGCGAAGGTCCAGACGAAGAGACCTGCGAAGACGAGCCCCAGGCCGGCGAGTGGGCCGATGTCGTTCTGCGCTGCGCGCACGCCGAGGTACGCGATCGCTGGCAGCCAGAAGACGAAAGGCAGGAGAGGGTGGCTGCGCGAGAACCGCTCGATCAGCGGTGTCTCGAACATGCGACAGGTGGAGGGACGAACGGCGCTTCCATGGGGGGTGGAGGTGGCGGCAGTCATCTCGCACCCCTGGTACAACATCCATCCTTGCCCGGCCAGAGGAGAGCCACTGCGCAGAGTCCGCGAATCGGCCTTCGCAGCGCGGTGAGATGCCGCGCTGGCGACCCTGCACGATGCAGATCCGGCGATGACGCGCGCGGTTGCTCCGCCGTGCTGCGGTGAAACGCCACTCCGTGGGCGCCCTACCTGCAGGGCGGCATGTGGAGCTCACGCGCGCCGGGTTCGTGGACGCGGGTGACGAGTCCACGCGGCTCTCTCGCCATCACCTCGGCCCAGCCCCGCACCAGCGCGGGCTCGCTCGGGTCGTCGGCCGTCACGCGGAGCAAGGCGCGGTCTTCGAGGAGCGCGAGGGCCATCAGGCGCAGGCTCGCCAGGGCCCCGACGCGCCCCTCGGGCTCGCCCACCATCGACGGCGCAGGTGGAGGCGCGAGGGCCGCGAAGGCCGCGAGCGTGCGCGGATCGGGGTCGGAGCGGGCGTGGTCGGTCGCGATCTCACGCAGCAGGGCGCGGCCTTCGTCGCCCGGCAGGGACGCGGCCACCGCGAGGGCGTGGACGTGCACACTCACGGGCGCGGCGCAGCTCCCTGCGGGCCGAGGGAAGGCGCCCAGGCGATCGAGGGTCGCGATCTCCGCGGCGAGCGCCGGCTGCACGAGGAGGCGACGCACGGTGGGGAGCCAGGTGGGGCGAGGCCAGGTGCGCATGGCCTCGAGGCCCGCGATGCGGTGTTCCGGGCGGGTCGTCGGCCGTTCCACCCACGCCGAGAGCGCCTCGTTCGCAGCGCGCTCGTCGAGCCGGGCCAGGGCGAACGCAACCACCCCGGCGGCGGAGCGCGCCCCGACGGCCTTGCCATCGCCGAGCACGCCCTCGGCGGCCACGGCGTAGCTGGCCGTCGACACCGCGTCGGTCCCCCAGGGACGGGTGACGTCGGAGCGCGCCGCGTCGAGCAGCGCCGCGAGGTGCTCCTCCCGCGAGGGCGCGCCGCGCGTCACGTCCTCCGGGATGCCCTCCAGCGGAGACCCTCCCGTGAGCACCGGCGTGGGTGGCTTCCGCGCGTCGATCCACGCCGCCCACGCCGCCCACGCCGCCCACGCCGCCCACGCCGCCACGCCGAGGGCGAGGAGCAGCCCCGCCGCGGCCGCAGCGACCCGCGCGGCGCGCTGCCGCGTCACAGGTCCGAGGCCCTCAGGAACAGCTCGAGGAACGTCGCCACAGGGAACGCGGGATCGATCATGTCGCCACCGAACACCGCGTACTGGTGCCAGTAGGCTGGCTCCGCCATGATCCCGGGTCGGTACGCGGCATCGATGAGCGCGCAGGCGTGATCCCAGTACGCGGTGGCTCCGGGTGCGTAGGCCTTCTCGTCGGCCGGCAACCTGGAGAAGCGCCCCGCGAGGCTCCCGCCGAGCTTCTCGATGGCGCGGCGGATCCCCTCGTTCGCCGTGAGCTGGAAGCCGCCGGTGAGGCGCAGCTTTCGCGAGGGCTTGTCGTTGAACCACTTCACGGCCATGCCAGCGTTGGCCTGGGTGCCGCGCGCGTCGAAGGCGTAGACCTCCCCCGTGCGCTCCAGGTTGTTGGCGAAGGCGGCCCAGAGCCCCAGCCCACCCGCGCTGTAGCCCGAGAGCGCGAGCCTCCCGAGGTGGATGGCCCCGCGTTGCTTCGCGAGCCGCTGCGTCGCCCAGAGCAGCCGGATCACCCCCTCGGCGAGCACGGGCAGCTCGGCGCTCGTGGCGCGCCCGAAGTCCAGCGCACTGGGCCAGGGGATGAGCAGCACCGCCGGCTTGCCGCTCGACGCGAGCGCGCGCTCGAACCCGCAGCGCAGCCACGCCCAGAGGCTCCCCTGAGGATCGGCCGTGAACTGGTCGCGCGCCCAGTAGGGCGGAGGCGCGGCCGGGTCGATCTCGTCGGTGGCGACAGGCGCGAGCAGGTAGCGGTTCAGGCCGAAAGCGTCGTGCGGTTCATCGACGCGGCTGTACGCATAATTGCTGGGCCTGAAGAAGACGAGCGCGGAGATCCCCGGCCGCAGGGGCGCGTGGCAGGCGTCGGGAACGCAGGCGAACCAGATCAGCGGGCTCGCCCCCGTGGAGCCGACGACCACCAGCGTCACGCGGTCGGTGCGATCGCGCGCGTACTCGCCGTGGTGGAGGGCATAAGCCTTCCAGAACGGGGTGATGTCGACGAACTCCGTCCGGAGCTGCAACAGCACCGCACCGCGCACGTTCGCCACCGCGCTGGTGTCCACGAGCGGGTGTCCCTTGATGTAGGCCGGCAAGTTCACCGGGGCGAGGGTCGTCTCACCCTCCACCACGTCATAGGGCTGCTCCACCCGGAGCACCTCGTGCTTCTGCGGGGGGACAGCGGTGCCATCGGCCAGGGTCACCCCTCCGAGCGCCGCCACGAAGCGCGCCTTGAGCGTCACCTTCGCCGTCCCCTCCGGCACCTCGAACTCGCGTACCCCCGGCCCCCGGTGCGCGATGGGCAGCGGCGCCCCACCGGCTTCGAGCTGCACGTCCGCGTGCGCCTCGGGCAAGAGGGGCGTCCCCGCGTTCGGCCACTTCACGCGCACCCGCAGCGTCACACGGCACTCTCCTTGTCGGCGGCGGGATCCACCCGGCCTTCCAGCACCAGCTCGGCCATCGACGCCTCGAACGCGAGCTGCTCCACCACCGCTGGAGGCGCCGCCACGGCGCGGATGGGCGGGTCGAGGGGGATGCTCTCCAGCAGCGCCCACACCGGCCCGAAGTCGCCCTGGAAGAGCGCCGCGTGCAGCGCGTCGATGCCGGTGCGCAGCCACTCCGGCGTCCCCTCCGGCAGCGCTTCGCCCTCGGCTGGCGCCGCGCCGCACAGCACCACCGCCTCGGCGCCTGTGGCGTCCGCGCACAGCGCCAGCTCCGGCTGCGCGCCGCCATCGAGGAGCCACGGCCCCTCCGCGGCCACCGACAGCTCGGTCCAGGGGCGGCGGTTCACGAAGTGCCGCAGATCGGTGCGGGTGACGATCATCAGCCGCTGCGGCTCTCCGTCGGGCAGGGTCACGCTCTCGCCCGCGTCACGCGCCGTCCGCACGTGCCAGGACGGCCCCTCGGGCAGCCGCGCCGTGCGCCGAGGCTTGCGCTCACGCCCCGCGAACAGCGACGCCAGGTCGGCCACGCGCGTCACGCTCGCCCGACCCATCCCGGGCGGCGCTCCGTCCACGCGCACCCGCCCCGCGCCGTCGGTCGGCTTCGTCACGGTCCCCGCGGGGGTGCTCATCGTCACCCGCAGCCCTGCGATCGGCGCCTCCAGCTCGTCGACCACGACGAGCTCGTAAAACGAACGCGCCTCGCCGGGCGGTGTGCCCCCCGGGGCCGGCCCTGACCCAGGGACGTGCGGCGGTTCGTCTCCCCTTCCCCCGGATCCCAGAAGAGGCGGCGCACCGTCGCACCAGGTGACGAGGATCTCCCCCCGCGCGATCTCCTCCTCGAGCAGCGCCACGTCGTGCGCATCGAGGCGCCAGGAGAACCGATCTCCCGCGACCGTGATCACCTCCGCGACGCCCCCTGAGCGCGCCGCCACCAGGATCACCGCTTCCCGTCCCCGCAGGCGGAAGGCGTGGTCCGCGGCCGTCGCACGAGGCGCAGCGACCAGCTCCACGGTCTCATCGCCCGCGCGCACGCGCATCCGCTCGAAGTCACCGAGCAACACCCGGGCAGCGTACCCCGATCACGCCGCGCCGCCCACGTTCACGTGGAGATGACCAGCACGTCCTCCGCGGGCTCCGCCGCGTGCAGCCGCTCCACCAGCGCCGCACGCCGGGTCAGCACCGCCCGCTGGTTCAGGTAGCCCTTGTCGGTGATCTCTCCGCCATCGATCGACGGCGGCTCCTCCAGAAAAAGCACCCGGCCCACCCGCCGGCTCGATCCGCCACACCCCTGGTTGTGGGCCTGCAGCGCCGCGCGCACGTGCGCCCGCACCCCCTCGTCCCGGAGCAACTCGCCCATCGGCATCCCCCGCACCTCTCTCCCCCTCCCCTCACTCGCCAGCCGCGCACACCCTGCGGCGCTGAGGAACAGGAGCGCCCCCACCTCTTCCCGGTCGTGACCGGTGATCACCGCGTCCTGCACGGCCGGGGACGCCGCGGCCACGAGCGCCACCCGCAGCTCGCCGACAGCCACCCAGGTGCCCGACGAGAGCTTGAAGTTCTCGCTGATGCGGCCATCGAAGAGGATGCCCAGCTCCGGCGCCTGCGGGTCGGCCAGCTTCGCCGCGTCCCCGGTGCGGTAGAAGCCCTGCGCGTCGAAGGCGTCCTCGCGCCCGCCGTCCAGGTATCCCGGCGTCACCTGGGGTCCACGCACCCGGATCTCCAGCCTGTCGCCGACGGGCGCGAGCCGGATCTCGCACCCGGGCGGTGGCAGCCCGATGTTGCCCGCGCGCTCCAGGGGGAAGTGCACGCAGGTCGCCATCGGCGAGGTCTCCGTCGCTCCCCAGGCCGAGATCAGCGGCACCGCCTCGCCCCGCGCGCGCCGCGACACCGCCTCCAGCCGCTCCCACAGGCTCTGCGGCAGCGCCGCCGCGGCGTAGAACAGCGCGTCGAGATCCCGGAAGAACACCTCCCGCAGGGCCGCGTCCGCCTCCAGGTAGGGCAGGAGCATCTCGTAGCCGCGCGGCACGTTGAAGTAGAGGGTGCTGGACGCCTCGCGCAGCCGCGCCACCGTGCGCTCCACGAGCCCCGGGGCGGGCTTGCCGCTGTCCACGTGCAGGGTCCCGCCGTGGCAGAGGAACATGTTGAAGTTGTGGTTGCCCCCGAAGGTGTGGCTCCACGGCAGCCAGTCCACGGTCACCGGCGGTCGCGCCCGGAGGAACGGCCACAGCGCCGCGATCATCGCCTGGTTCGAGCACAGCATCCGCTGCGTGTTCAGCACGCCCTTCGGCGCGCCCGTCGAGCCCGAGGTGAACAGGATCTTCGCCACGGTGTCCGGCGTGATCGCGCGGAAGGCGCGCTCCACGGCCTCGCCGTGGGGGCCGGCGCCCAGCGCGTCGACGGACAGGGCCCCGGGAGGCGCGTTCCTCGACGTGAGCAGGCGCGGCGCGCGCGCGGCGCGCCCTGCCGAGGAGACCTCGCCCGCGGCCCCGAGCGCCCGCGCGAACGCCGCGCCGTCTGCCGCGAACACTGCCCCCGGGCGCACCACGCCGAGGATGTGCCGCAGCTTCTCCAGGTCGCGCGACATCAGCGCGTACGCCGGCGATACGGGCACCGCCGGGATCCCGACGTGCATGGCGGCGAGCTGCAGAAGGGCGTGGTGCACGTCGTTGTCCGACAGGAGGGCCAGCGGGCGCTCGGGTGACAGCCCCAGATCGAGCAGCGCCTGCGCGAGCGCCCGGACCCGCTCCCGCGCCTCCCCGAACGTCACCGCCACGAGCGCCCCATCCGGGGCGCGCTCCGTGAGGAACACCCGCTCCGGCGCGGCGGAAGCCCAGTGCTCCAGCCAGTCGCCCACGCAGCGCGCGTAGTCCCCGAGCGGCACCGGCGAGGCCAGCACCATGCCCCCGTCGGGCTCCGGACGGACCACCACGCGCGCAGGCGCGAACGCGGGCGACGACGCACGACCAACCGGCTGGCTCATCCCTTCACTCTACACGCCGGCCTTATACACCGGCGCAGTTCACGTAGACGGGGGCAGAGTAGCCGCCGTCGACCTCGGCCCGGATCACCGCGCAGCGCGTCGGGTCGAGGGGGATGGTCACCTCGCGCCCCGGCCCCTCGGGCGCAACCTCCTCGCCGTTCACCAGGATCCGCGCCTCCTCACCGCGGGTCCGCGCCACGAGCGCCCGCACCCCGACGAGCGCGCTCCCCACCGGGAGCCAGGCGTCGCTGCCCGCGGCGCGCACCTCCAGCGAGCACGCCGCGGGATCGCGCACGCACACCCTCCCTGCGAGCAGCGCCTCGCGGATCCCCTCGGGCGTGCGCGCCTTCGCGAGCACGAAGGTCGTCGCGCGCAGGTGGTCGCTGTGGCTGTCGCTGCCGCCCACCGGCACGAAGCGCCGCGGGCGCAGGAGCACCTGCCAGTCCACGAGGCGCAGCGCCTGGCGCAGCGTGTAGTGACGGTCGAAGAGCATCAGCCGGTCGCGCATCTCGGAGACGGCCAGGTTGAAGACCTCGATGCCGTGCGCGAGGTGGGTCGCCACCATGATCTCGTCCGGGTAGGGCACCTCCCGCCGCCCCGTGAAGGGCTGCCAGGACATGTCGTAGCGGGCCCAGGGCACGATGGTGTCGAGCGGGACGAGGAGCGGGTGGTTGATCACCAGGAACCCACCGCGCTTCACGTACTCCTCGAAGAAGCGCCCGGGCTGCGCGAGCGTCTCGGCGACGGGCACGGCGGCGAGCACCTCCTCCAGATCGGCGAAGGAGGCACCCAGGTGGCCGTAGGTGAAGTCGGTGTACTCGAAGCCCGTGATGAACAGGGGATCTCTGCGCGCGCCTTTCTCGCGCCCCGCGCGCGTCTCACCCGCCTCGCCCGCCGTGGTCGCGCCGCCGCTGCTGGACCCGGGGGCACCCAGCGCCTCGGCGACCGCCTGCTTGAGCGCTCGGAGGTGCTTCACCGCATCGGCGCGGCGCACCTCGTCCTGGAAGAAGCCGGCGCGGAGGTGAGGCGTGAGCACCACGAAATCGAGCCCCTCCTCGCGGGCGAGGGCCACAGTCTCGGCGGGGGTGCGGCTCACGTGCGGGTACCGGTCGGGCGGCATGACGTGGCAGTGCAGGTCGCCCGCGAGCACGGTGTAGCCCCCTCCCCGCGCCGATGCCGCGAGCGCATCCGCGGGGACGGGCAGCTCCGCCCGGTGAGCGCCGGAGACCGCCACGTCGACGAAGACGTGAGGAACGGGACGGCCGCATGCCGTGACGGCAAAGGCGAGGAGCGCGAGGAGCACGACGAGCGCGGCAGGGGCAGGGGCAGGGGGGAAGCTGCGGTGGTAGAGAGGCTTCAAGGGGTGGGCCGGAGCGTAGCGCAGGGCGAGCCGAAGGGCTGGGCCATCTCGATGAGCAGATGAGCATCGGAGCGCAAGCTCTCGTGCGACGCCGCCTGGCGCTCCTTGCGATGCTCTCCGGCGGTGCCCATCGGCCACACGGAGCAGGCCATGGACCATTGCATCCTGGAATGGCTTTCCTGCAGCGCGAAACGTCCTCGCCTATGCCCTCGCTGGTTTCGCATCCGCCGGATTGACGCACCTCGATGCGGTTCCCACAAAGCCATCACCCCCCAGCACCGCGCCAGCCCCACCGCTGAGCAGCAGTGCTGGGGTTTCGTCATTGAAGGGAGGAGGATCATGTCGACGCTGGTTCCGGGAGAATCGCCGACCGCGGCAGGCGCGCGCCTGATCGACGTGCGGCAGATCGCGGCCTCGGAGGACGAGGTGGTCGAGACGCTCCGCTCGGGAGGCAGCCAGGACGGTGCAGAAGCGAAAGCCAGCGCGCAGGGCCGTCATCTCCCGGAGGTGCTCCTCGCTTCCGGCATACGAGCCCCTGGCGGTCAGGGCTGAGATCCGCGGCGCTCGCGGCAGGAAAGGCGAAGGACGTCCATGGACCGGCCGCACCACGTGATTCTCCTCAACCGTCGCTGCTCTCCGGGATGCTCCGGGTCCGGGAGGCTGCCCATCGCCGGCAGGGTGCCAGGAGGAACAGGGTGAAGGTCGACGCACGGCTGCAGGCATATCTCGGGGAAGCGGCGCGGGCGCACGAGGTGCCCGGCGCGTCGCTCGCCTTACTCGTGGACGGCGCGGTGTGGTGCGCCGCGACGGGAATGCTCGACATCACGACCGGAGCGCCGGTGACGCCGGCGGCTCCCTTCCAGATTGGATCGACGACGAAGCTCTGGACCGCGACGGCGCTGATGCGGCTCGTGGACGCGGGGCAGCTCGATCTGGAGGCGCAGGTCGGGGAGATCCTCGGCGCCGATGGGCTCGGGGATGCGCCGGCGTTCACGGGGGTGAGCGTGCGTCACCTGCTCTCGCACACGAGCGGGCTGCCGGGCGATTACCTGCTCGATCTCGGCGACGACGCAGGGGTGCTCGGTCGGTATGCGAAGCTCTGCGCCGGCTTGCTCCGGCAGCACGCCCCTGGAGCCACGATGTCCTACTGCAACACGGGGTTCATCCTGGCGGGCAGGATCCTGGAGGTGCTCACGGGCGCCACCTGGGACGAGGCGATGCGGGCGCTCGTGATCGCGCCGCTCGGCCTCACGCGCACGGTCACCCTGCCCCGGGAGGCGCTGCAGCTCGGGGCCGCCACGGGGCACGTCCCCGGCCAGCCCCCCGAGGTGGTGCCGCGCTGGGAGGTGCCGCGCACGCTGGGGCCTGCAGGGGCGATCTGCACCACGGCGGAGGAGCTGGTGACGTTCGCGCAGGTGCACCTCGCGGGCGGGGTGGGACGCGACGGGGAGAAGCTCCTGTCGGAGGCGGCGGCCGCGGAGATGGCGAGGCCGCAGGTCGCGGTGCCGGATCGGTGGAGCATGGGGAGCCACTGGGGGCTCGGGATGGCGCTCGACACGTGGGGAGGGCGTCGGGTGGCGGCCCATCCAGGGAGCGGCGCGGGACAGTTCGCCTTTCTGCAGATGGTGCCCGACCAGAGGGTGGCGATCGCGTTGCTGACGAATGGTGGGCACGCGGCGCGGCTCTACCGGGAGCTGGCCTGGGTGCTCTTGCGGGACCTGTGCGGGCTGGAGATGCCAGCGCCGCTCGCGCCAGCGCCAGTCCCGGTGGCGGAGGAGAGGGCGACGGCAGGAGGCGCCGTGGACTGGGCTTCGATTGCGGGGGTCTACGCGCGCACCGGGCTGCGGATCGAGGTGGAGGGGCGCGGCCCTGCGGCGGGCGTCTTGCGGATCATCCCCACGGGCTCCGTGACCGCGCTGGCGCCGCAGCAGGTGCACGAACTGCCGCTCCGGGTGGTGGAGGCGCGGGAGGGCGTGTTCGCAACGCAGGTCCCGCACGAGGAAGCCTGGAAGGCGGTGGTGTTCTACCGGCTGCAGGATGGGACGCCCTGCGTGCACACCGGGCTACGGGTGGCGCTGCGGGTCGCGTGAGGGCGGGGGCGGAGATGGTTGACGCTACTGACCGACGCGCAGCCCATACCTTGCATACCGACAGGTGCTCCACGATTACGGGGACGTGCCGAGCGGGCGTACCACGTTCCCCATGGCGCTCGGGATGACGCCGACGCGCATCTTCCTGGGGGTGGGTTTCGCGGTGCTGCCGGTGGTGACCCACCTGCTGCTCGTGCGGCTCGCGCCGCTGACGCCCGGCGTACTGGTTTGCGACGTGCTGATGGCGCTCGTCAGTGTGGTGATCGCGCTCCGGGTGGTCCTGCGGCGCACCGCGGAGGCGGACCACAGAACATACCTGCTGTACACAGGGTGGTACTCGTGGCGCTCGGGAGCGCGATCGTGGTGCTCTGACTCCGAGCGACGCAACGCGTGCGCCGGGAGGGGGACCCGGGGCTCACAGCTCGCCGAGCATGCCGCGGACGCTGTCGAGGACCACCTTGATCTTGGGAATGTCGGCGAGCGCGGCGGGGGCGCTGATCCGCAGGGGTCGCTCCTGCCCGACCAGGTCCGGAAGGACCGGGACGAGGGCGTCGGCGTCGAGGCCGGGGTCGGGCAGGAGGGCGTCGGGGACGAGGGCGATGCCCAGGCCAGCGATGCAGCAGGAGCGCAGGAAGTGGATGTCGGTGGCGATGAGGGAGGGCTCCACGGTGAACGAGGTGCCCTTGAGGGTGCGCCAGACGCGGGCGTCCTCGCCCGGGGCCTGCCAGGCGAAGAGCTCGTGGTGGTGGAGGTCGTGGACCGTGCGGGGAGTGCCGCGCCGTTCGAGGTAGGTGCGGCTGGCGATGAGCCACTGACGGGCGCGCAGGACGACGTGGGAGATCCAGTGGCCTCTCGGAGGGTCCTCGCCGAAGTGGGCGGCGATGTCGACGTCGACGAGGGCCTCGTTCAAGGGGTCGTTGCTGAAGCGGCAGTGGACGTGGAGGCGGGGGTAGGCGCTGCGCACGGCCGCGAAGATCGGGGTGAGCACGTGCGGCGGGAGGCCCACGGGGAGAACGACCTGCAAGGTGCCGGAGGGCTCGTGGCCCACCTCGCGGATGGAGGCGAGGAGGGCGCTGGCCTCCTGCATCATGGTGCGGCCCTGGCGGGCGAGGAGCTGGCCGGCAGGGGTCGGTGAGACACCGTTCCGGATGCTCTCGACGAGGGGGACGCCGGCGCGGGATTCGAGCGCGGCGACGTGGCGGCGGAGGGTGGTGCGCGAGACGCCGAGCCTGCGCGCGGCGCCGAGGAAGGAGCCCGACTCGACGACGGCGATGAAGGCGCGCAACTCTTCGAGGTCCATGGTGTGCTCGGCGGTGCTGCGTCGGAAGGGCCTGGAGCGGCTCGGCACCCGGAGGGCGCAGGGGACACCGGGTGGCCGCATTGTAGACAGCGGTGACCGTCTTCGGCCATCGGTGCCCGCCGCGCCTCGGTAGCGTGGTTGCTGGACCCGGAAGCACGAGGAGAGACGGCGATGCGACGAGGTTTCCCGCATGCAGGGAGCGTGTGCCATCCAACCAGGGACGTGGAGGCGCACGGCGCCTCGTTCGCGAGGCGCTTGGTGGACGTGATGGCGCGCGTGATGGCGCTTGGGGGGGCGCTGGCGGCGCTTGGGGGGGCGCTGGCGGCGTGCGGGGGGGAGGAGGAGCAGGCGACGATGCCCGGGGAGCTTCCCGCGTACGAGGATCCGCCGGAGCTCCAACCGAATGCGCAAGGGGTCCGCGAGCTCCACTACGGGCCGAGCGCGGTGGAGGTGGGCGGGAAGAGGCTCTGCTTGCGCACCTACAACGGGATGCTGAATGGGCCGACGATCCGCATTGCGAAGGGCAATGGCCGGAAGGTCCACGTGGACCTGCACAACGACTTCACCCGGAGCGACTACCGCGAGATCGCGAGCATGATGGGGCACGGGCGGAGGTCTTGCCACGACTTCAACCTGACCAACCTGCACGGGCACGGGCTGCACGTGCAGCCCAACCGGGCGACGGCGGACGCGGCGGACGCTTGCGAGGGGAGCGGCTGCGCCGAGGAGGGGAGGTATCACGGGGACGACGTGCTACACGAGGTCGGGCCCGGGGAGGTGGCGCGGTACCGGTGGGACCTCGACGAGGATGGCACGCACCACGAGGGGACCAACTGGTATCACCCGCACATTCACGGGGCGACGGCGATCCAGGTGATGGACGGGGCGGCGGGGGCGCTCGTCATCGAGGGGGCGCTCGACGAGGTGCCCGGGATCGCGCGGGCGCGGGAGAGGGTCATGGTGATGACCCAGGTGGCGCTAGATCACGAGAACACGGTGCCGCTCGGCGAGGGAGAGGCGTGCACGGAGGAGAACCTCTCGGTGACGGATTTCCTCGCGGTGGAGACGCTGCGGGCGACGCTGATCAATGGCAAGCACACGCCGCGGCTCCTGACGGCGCCGGGGCAGGTGGAGCGCTGGCGCATGGTCTACGCGGGCAGCCCGGACGAGATGGGGATCAAGCTGCACGTCGGGAAGGACGAGCGCTGCTCGGACTTCGACAAGGAGCCCATCGCCATGACCCAGATCGCGAGGGATGGGATCACGCTGCCGCAGTTCTACGAGAGCGACACGGTGTGGGTGTCGCCAGGCTACCGGGTGGAGACGATGGTGAAGATGCCGGCCGAGGAGCAGACGCTGTGCCTCGTGGCGCGGCGGGTGAACGATCCGGCAGGGAGCGTGATCGCCGTCGTCGACGTGAACGAGCGCGCCGGGGCGCCGACCGAGACGACGATGCCTCGGGAGGCGGACGTGGCCGCGGTGGCGCCGCCGACGACGTGGACCTCGGTCGTCGATGGGCAGGAGATGGAGGTGAGCTGCGCGTCGGTGCAGAAGGTCCACCAGAAGGTGGTGCTGCTCGTGCCGACGCCGGGGCAGGATCCGCCGAACCTGCACGCGGATGTCTCGCTCATGTCGTGCGATCCCTCGAAGCACGAACACGGGGTCGATCCGGAGGATCCGGTGTGTCTCTGCCCCGATCCGAACATCAACTGCCGGAGGTTCGATCAGCGGCGCGCCCGCGGCTACCGCAGCGATCGGGTGATGACGGTGGACACCTCGGAGCGGTGGCAGATCCGGGCGTTCGATGGGCACCCGTTCCACATCCACATCAATCCCTTCCTGGTGTGCCCGAACAGCTCGAACAAGGAGCCGAACTTCGCGCACTTCCGCGACACGATGTGGGTGCAGATCGAGGATGGGCCCCGGGACGTGCTCATGAATTTCCGGAAGTTCACGGGTCAGTTCGTGGCGCACTGTCACAAGCTGAACCACGAGGACGAGGGCATGATGGAACTCGTCGAGATCTGCGCTCCGGGCGATCAGGCGTGCCTGTGCCTGGGGACCGACGAGAACGGCGGGTGCATCTCGCAGGCGGGCTGCATGGCCGGGGACGCGCAGTGCCAGTTTGCGGAGAAGGCGACGGAGGCTTACCCGGCACCGCCGCCCCCCGATCCCGCGCTCTGCGGTCCCTGAGGGGCCGGGCCGCGCGGACCGCGCGGACGTCGAGGTGAAAACACCGGCTCCTCCTGCGCGCGCAGTTCCAGATCGTGCTGTGCTTCGGGCTCGGCTACAGGTACGCGCGGAGTGAGGTCTGGATGGGTTCACCGGGTCGAGCAGCAGGGTCATGGTGGTCACGGCGCGTGGGTGGTCGTTCTGGCGCGCCGAGGCTCCCTTGAAAGATCACAACCGTTTCCGGCTGGAGCGGCTGACGCAGCGGTACGCACAGCGAATCGGTGCGGCAGAGGCGCCGGACGAGGCCGAGTTTCTCCGCGCGTTCGCGGAAGTGCAGGCGCGGGTCCTCCGGCCGGCCATGGAGGAGATCGGCGCGGAGCTCTGCAGGGCCGGGCACGCGGCGCACGTGGTGCTCGACGAGGGGCCGGAGAAGCCCAGCATCGAGCTGGTACTGGGGCTCCGGGGTGCCCGCGCGAGCCGCAACCGGGTGGGGTTCTCGGTCATCCGCTGGGACGGCTATCCCCTGCAGATCCTCGCTTACCTGGAGGTGAACCCGCCCAAGTTCGACCTGGAGCGGTTCGAGAAGGCGGCGGAACTCGGGGAAGATCGCGTGGAGCAGATGCTGGTCGACGCGGTCGAGCACATCCTCTCGTGCAACGCGCCCTGAGGGTCGGAAAGCGTCGGAATTGACAAGTTGAGCCCAGGTTGTCAAATGTGACGCTATGGCCGCCGACCATGACACCGCCCAGAAGGCCCCCGACGATCCGCGGCGGCACAAGCTGCTGGAGGCCGCGTTCACCGTGTTCACGCGGTACGGCTTCCGGAAGGCATCGATGGACGAGGTGGCCCGGGCCGCGCAGGTGTCCCGGCAGGGGCTTTACCTGCACTTCGCGACCAAGGAGGACCTGTTCCGCGCGGCCCTGCAGCACACCCTGGAGACGTCGCTGCAGGCGGCCGTGGCCTCACTCGGCGATGCGGCGCTCCCGGTCGAATCCAGGCTGGTGGGTGGATTCGACGCCTGGGTAGGGCGCTATGTGGGGGTGATGGGGGCGGGGGCGTCGGACCTGGCCGAGGCGAGCGCGGCGCTGGTGGGGACGATGGTCTCGGATCACGAGGAGCGGTTCACGGAGGCGGTTGCCAGGGTGATCCGGGCGTCGGGCTTGCTGGCGGCGTACAAGCCTGCCGGGCTCACGGCGCGGCAGCTCGCCGGGACGCTGCAGGCGACGGCGCGAGGGCTCAAGCACGGGTGCGCCACGCGGGCGGCCTTCGTGGAGGGGATGACGGTCGCGGCGCGGATGATGTGCCTGCCGCTGGGGGGGTCCCGATGAAACGCACGAAGCTGCGACGGGCGCTGCGGCGCATGGGGATCGGGCTCGGGGTGCTCCTGGTCCTCGGAGTGACGCTCGCGGTGATCGACGGCTGGAGGGCGTTCGGGCACCGCGCCGAGGGAGAGCGGCGCGCGCGGATGGAGCGCTCGCCGCACTGGAAGGACGGGCGCTTCGTGAACCCGCAGCCGCTCTCCAACGATTGGTGGGGCTCGCTCACGGGGGCGTTCCGCGCCAGCCCGGACGTGAGCCCGGCGGCCCCGCTGCCCGCGGCGCGCATCGATCCGGCGCGGTTCGAGGCGCCGCCGGCGTCGGGGCTGCGGGTGACCTGGCTGGGTCACTCGTCGCTGCTCGTCGAGATCGATGGGCACCGGGTGCTCACGGATCCGGTGTGGAGCGAGCGCGCGTCGCCGTTCACGTGGATCGGTCCACAGCGGTGGTACGCACCGATGATCGCGCTCGATGAGCTGCCCGCGCTCGATGCCGTGGTGATCTCCCACGATCACTACGATCACCTGGACTACCAGACGCTCGTGGCGCTGAAGGACCGGGACACCACTTTCATCGTGCCGCTCGGCGTGGGGGCCCACCTGGCCTACTGGGGGGTGCCAGAGGCGCGGATCGTGGAGCTCGACTGGTGGGAGCGCACGCGGGTGCGGGAGCTCGACATCGTGTGCACGCCGGCCCGGCACGCCTCGGGGAGGACGATGCTCTTCGACCAGGACGCGACCCTGTGGGCCGGCTACGCGCTCGTCGGCGAGGAGCACCGCGCGTATTTCTCGGGGGACACGGGGCTGTTCCCGGCGATGCAGGAGATCGGGGACCGCCTCGGGCCCTTCGACGTGACGATGATCGAGGCGGGGGAGTACCACCGCGCCTGGCCCGACTGGCACATGGGGCCCGAGCAGGCGGTGGCCGCGCACGGGATGCTGCGCGGGAAGGTGATGCTGCCGATGCACTGGGCGCTGTTCAGCCTCGCCTACCATGGCTGGACAGAGCCGGCAGAGCGGGTGCTCGCGGCAGCCGAGCGCGCCAGGACGACGGTGGTGCTGCCGAAGCCGGGGGTGAGCATCGAGCCGGACGCGCCGCCGACGGTGGAGCGCTGGTGGCCGGAGGTTCCGTGGGAGAACGCGGAGCAGCACCCCGTGCTGTCGACCGGCCTGAAATGAGCGACGGGGTGCGGGTGACGGAGTGAAAGGGAGAGCGAGATGAAGGTCATTCTCTTCGGTGCAACCGGGATGGTCGGGCACGGCGTGCTGCTCTCGTGCCTCGCGGATCCGGGCGTGGAGAGCGTGCTCGCGATCGGGCGCCGCCCCCTGGGGAAGCAGCACGAGAAGCTGCGGGAGATCGTGCGGGAGGACCTCTCGGATCTGTCGGAGATCGAGGGGCAGCTCGCCGGCTACGATGCCTGCTTCTTCTGCCTCGGCATCTCCTCGGTGGGGATGAGCGAGCGGGATTACCGGCGCGTGACGTACGATCTGACCATGGCCGCGGCCCGGCCTCTGGCCAGGCTGAACCCCGACATGACGTTCATCTTCGTGTCAGGAGGGGGGACCGACAGCACCGCGCGCGGGAAGGTGATGTGGGCCCGGGTGAAGGGGGAGACCGAGAACGCGCTGCTCGCGATGCCGTTCAAGGCCTACATGTTCCGGCCGGCGATCATCCAGCCGCTCCAGGGTGTGCTCCCGAAGGAGAGGTGGATCAGGGCGACCTATGCGGTGCTGAAGCCGCTGTTCCCCGTGCTCACGGCGCGGTTCCCGGAGTACGTCCCGAAGTACGTGACGACGACGGATCGCGTCGGGTACGCGATGCTGGAGGTGGCCAGGCACGGAGCCCCGACGCGGGTGCTGGAGAACGCGGAGATCGATCGGATCGGCCGTGAGGCGATCGCGCGGGAAGGAGCTGGAACGGGGGCTCAGCGACGGGAGTGACCGCTTCACGGACGGGGGTGCGGAGCGCGCGCGGGTCACGCCCCCGGTCACGCCCCGGCGCCGGGGCTCACTCGACGCCTGGCTGCACGGTGTGGCAGTTGGCGCACGAGAACCCTTCCGTGTGGGTGGCGGGGTCGTACATGGGGACCTGGAGCAGGCGCGCCATCTCCGGCCAGACCTCTTCGAGCATGAACATGCCCCACTTGGCATTCTCGGGGTCCTGCATGTACTCCTCGAACTCTTCCTCGGGGGGGAGCGGGGGAACCTGCGGGCTCGGCAGGGCGTAGGTGCCGTCGATGGCGCCATCGCCGTGGCAGGTGTTGCAGCTCATGGTCGAGAACTTCGGGTCGAAGGCGACGAAGAGTTCCGTCATCTCTGGGAGGACGACCTCCGCCATGAACGCGGAGCGTTGCTCGAAGGTCATGTCCTCGTACGCCGTGGGCTCCTGCTCCACATCAGGGTCCCCATCGTCCCCACCGCCGCAGGCGGCGGCGAACAGACACACTGCGATCGAGAGGCGCTTCATGATCATGGTTCTCTTCTCCTTCGGCTGCAGTCTGCGCGGGTCGCCGTGGCGCTGGTCGAGGCTGTCGTCCCTCTCAGGGGTGGCAGCATGCCAGGCACCCGGTGACCCTCGACCGGGCGCGGACCCTCGCTCCACCGTGACGACGAACGACGCGCGGCGCGATCGACACGGCGAGCGCTCTTTTTTGCATCGCTTCCGAACTGCGCAAAACGATTCGTCTTTTTCCGAGCCGCGCCGGCCGCTCGGGGCGTTCCCTGCCGTCGGGAGGCGGCGGGCGAGGGGCTGGAGATGGCATGAGGCGGAGGTCGTGGGGTGTCCCAGACGACCAGCGTCCTATCAGCGCCCGACCGGCGCGATGTCGGGGTGACGTCAGCGCGAGGCGAGCTGCCGGACCTGGTCGGTGAAGGCGTCAGGAGCCTCGAGGTTGGAGACGTGACCGGTGTCGAACTCGACGTAGCGGGCGCCCGGGATGGCCGCGGCCAGCTCCCGGCTGGCGTCGGGGGGGCAGAGCACGTCGCGGGTGCCGGCGAGGACAACCGTGGGGGCGGTGATGGCCGAGGCAGGTACGGCGGGGAAGTCGGCGAGGATGCCGCCCGTGGCTTCGAGGGAAGCCTGAGGGGTGGTGAGCATCTCTGCGACGAGGCGGTCGACGAGCTCGGGGTGCGCTGCCTGGTACGCCTCGGAGAACCCCGCCCGCACGAGGGGGGCGATGGTCGCGATGAGGGGGACGCCACCGGCACCGGCGCTCTCGTTGAAGGCGGCGATGGCGGGGTGGAGCTTGTCGAGGCGGTAGGTGCCTGCGAGCAGGAGAGAGTGAACGATGCGGGGGTGGCGGGTGGCGACCGCCTGGGCGACGGCGCCGCCGAAGGAGAGGCCCACGACGCAGACCCGATCGATGCCCTCGGCCGCGCACCAGGCGGCGACATCATCGGCGAGGTCGAGCAGCGAGCTGGGAAGACCAGGGGCCGGGGGGGAGCCGAAGCCGCGCTGGTCGGGCGCGTGGCAGCGGAAGCCCTCCGCCTGGAGGGTCGCGAGCTGGGGGGCCCAGTGGGCACCGCGGGAGAGGTTGCCGTGGAGGAAGACGATCGCTTGGGCTGCCACGACGAGCAGCTACCAGGGCACCGGGGCTGGCGCAATCTGCGCGGAGGTGTCGGGGCTCAGGGATGTGGGATGCCCGGCCGCGCCTCGTGCCCGTGCACGTGCATCGCGCTCAGCAGTGCACCGAGAGGCGGGACAGGCCGCGCAGCGAGGGGTTCGGGCGCCACGCCACGGGCTCCGCGTCGAGGCGCAGGTCGGGGAAGCGTCGGAGCAAGGTGCCGACGGCGACCGCGGCCTCCAGCCGGGCCAGCGGCGCGCCGAGGCAGAAATGGATGCCGCTGCCGAAGCTCACGTGGCGGGTGTCTGCGCGGGTGATGTCGAAGCGCTCGGCGTCGGGGAAGCGGAGGGGATCGTGGTTGGCGGCGCCGAGGAGGAGGGAGAGCATGGTGCCCTCTTCCAGCGCGCATCCGGCGATCTCCAGGGGCTCGGCGACGACGCGGATCACCTGCAGGGAGGGGCTCTCGTAGCGCAGGACTTCCTCGATCGCGGGCAGGAGCAGCTCGGGCTTCTCCCGGAGTAGCTGGAGCTGCTCGGCGTGACGCAGCAGCATCAGCACGCTGTTGGCGATGAGGTTCATGGTGGTCTCGTAGCCGGAGCCGATCAGCACGAAGCAGGCGGAGACGATCTCGTCGTCGCCGAGCCGGTCGCCGCCCTCCTCCACATTGACCAGGGCGCTGAGGACATCGTCGGTGGGCTCCGCGCGACGTCGGTGGATGAGGTCGTACAGGTAGCCGTGCAGGTCGTCGACCACCTGCTCGGTTCCCTCGATGGTGAGCCCGGCGTCCACGGGGTTCTCGAGCTGACGGAGCCACGTGAGGACGCGGGCCTGACCGTCGCCGGGGACGCCGACGAGCGCGCAGATCACGGAGCTGGTCAGCGGGTAGGCCAGCGCTGTGATGAGATCCATGCGGCGCCCCGCGGCCTCTGCGGCGTCGAGGAGGCGGTCGGTGATAGCCTGGATCTGCGGGCGGAAATCGCGCGTTCGCCCCGCGCTGAAGGCCTTGTTGACCAGCTTGCGCAGGCGGGCGTGATCCGGCGGATCGGTGTTGGTCATGACCCGGCCGAGCTTCTTCATGAGCCGGGTCATGAGCTGGTTGTCGCCCTGCTGCGCCGCCATGGCGCGGGTGATCCGGTCGCGGTCGTTGGAGAGCCGCGGGTCGCGCAGGGCCTTGTCGACGTCGGCGTAGCGGCTGACGTAGGAGACTCCGTGCGGGCTGCGGTAGAGGGGCTGCTCGTCGCGCAGCCGCGCATAGAGCGGATAGGGGTTCTGGTGAAACTCCGGCGTGGCCATCACCTCGGCGATGGTGGGCGTGCTCATGACGGGTCTCCGGGTCGAGGATCCATGGTCTGGTGCTCGGTGATGGCGAGGGGTCGGGAGTCTGTGTCGTGGTCGTGAGTCGTGTCGGCCGAAGGCGTCGTTCAGCTCAGCCGAAGGTCTCGTCCAGCCAGGTGCGCCACGCTTGCTCCGTGTGCTTGGCGTCGATGCCTTCGGCGAAGAGGTGCAGGCTCATGCCGATGGGCCAACCCCAGGCATTCCTGCCAAAGAAGCGGTACAGGCCGTCCCTGGTGCGGAGGCCCAGGAACGCGGGGTGCAGGTAGTCCACCACGGCCTCTTGCTGCCCGGCGTCCGGCAAGGTGACCTGCACCGTGTCGCCCTGGGCGACGTCGTCGGGGAGGCCGAGCCGGTGACAGAGCTTCTTGAGGGCGTCCGGGGCCTGCGAGCCCGCCGGCGCGAGGAGCTCGACGAAGGTTGCAGGGCGGCCATTGAAGTGGCGGAGGTACTGCTCGAGGGTGTGGTTGTAGAAGAACGTGTGCTTCTCGGCGATGTCGCGCTGGAAGTCCAGGTCGTCGATGGGATGGATGTATTCGCGGTGGATCGAGGTGTACATGACGCTGCCGCCCTCGCGCGCTTCGATGCGGTACTCCAGGAGGGCCGAGAAGCCTTCGATGGCGCGCAGGCAGGCGAAATGCCGGGGAGGATCCCAGACGGTCACCGTGGAGGGGCCGCGGGAGACGATGCCGCCCACCCAGGGCTCAATCTCCATTTCGAAGACCCACCGCAGGTTGCCGGAGCCGGTGGCGACCGTTTCCCAGACCTGCGCGGGCGGAACAGGCAGGTTGGCTTCGCATTGAATATCGAGTGTCTGCGTCATGGTTCGACCTTCCAGAGAGCGCGTCAGGGTCAACGGGCAATGGTTCGGAGCTTGGCCGCCACGATCTGCCCGATGTGGGCAAGGGGGGCGGGCTGCATCATGTGGTGATGGCGGCTGTCGACGCTGTGGGTCTCGATGGTGCCGCTGACGTAGGGCCGCCAGACCTCCGGGGTGGCCTGCTCCTTGCGACCAATAGCAGCGCTGAAGAGCACCATGTCACCGTCGAAGACCGCGGGCTTGAAGTCGGAGATCAAGCCGGCGTTGTGGATCAGGACCTCGACGGTGGCGCGAAGATGGCGCTCGTCGAGGCTGGCGAGGGCGCTGCCCTGGCTGCGCAAGACCTCGAAGACGCGGGCATACACCAGGCGGCCGTCGGCGCCCTCCAGCTCCTTGGGGTCGCACTCGACGAGGTTGGCGAGAACCTCCGCTTCGCCGCGCACCAGGGGCTCGTCGAGGGCGAGGTCGACGATCGGGTAAGCGTCGAGGAGGGCCAGGAGGGCCACCTGCTCGCCGCGCCGTTGTAGCTCGGTGGCGACGGCGTGGGCGACGAGGCCGCCGGAGGACCATCCGAGCAGACAGTAAGGCCCGGTGGGCTGCACGAGCTGGAGCTGATTGGCGTAATCGACGGCCATGGCGGGCACGGACGCCGGGCGCGGTTCGGGGCGGGCCAGGCTGCGCGCCTGGATGCCGTAGAGCGGCGTGTCGGGGTCGAGGTGCCGCATCAGGCCGGAGTAGCACCAGCTCATGCCACCGCCGGGGTGCAGGCAGAACAGGGGCCGCCGGCTGCCCTTCGCCCGCAAGGGAAGGACCACCTCAAGGGTGTCGTCGGCGCTGTCGATGTCCAGGCAGGCGGCGAGGCCCGCGACGGTGGGCGCCTCGAAGAGGCGGCGCAGGCCCATGTCCACGCCGAACGTGGTCCGCACCCGGCTGACGAGGCGGGTGGCGAGGAGCGAATGCCCGCCCAGCTCGAAGAAATCGTCGTCGATGGTGACCCGGGGCAGGCCCAGGATCTCGGCGAACAGCTCGCACAGGAGCTGCTCGCGCGGCGTGCGCGGGGGGCGGCCGGTGCTGGAGAGGCCCAGGTCCGGGGCAGGCAGCGCCTTGCGATCGAGCTTGCCGTTCCGGGAGAGCGGCAAGGCGTCGAGGAGGAGGAACGCCGCAGGGATCATGTACTCGGGCAGGCGTGGCCTGAGCCAGTCGCGGAGCGCCCTGGCGTCGAGGGTCTTGCCCGCAGCGGCGACAGCGTAGGCGACCAGCCGCTTCTCGCCGGGGTGGTCCTCGCGGACGACGACTGCAGCCTGCGCGACGTCGGGGTGCGCAGAGAGCTGGGCTTCGACCTCGCCGGGCTCGATGCGGAAGCCGCGGATCTTGACCTGACCGTCCGCGCGACCCACGAACTCGACGTCGCCATCGGCGTTCCAGCGGACACGATCGCCGGTGCGGTACATGCGCTCGCCGCCGCCGAACGGACAGGCCACGAAGCGCTCGGCAGTCAACCCGGGGCGACGCACGTAGCCCCGCGCCAGCCCCGCACCTGCGAGATACAGCTCGCCGGTGACGCCCTGGGGCACGGGTTGCAAGCCCTCGTCGAGGACGTAGGCGCGCATGTTCGCCATCGGCTTGCCGATCGGCACCGTGCCCTGGATGCGGTGCGGTGGACGCATCGCGTGGAAGGTGGCGAAGGTCGTGGTCTCCGTCGGGCCATAGACGTGGGCGATGACGGTGTCCGGGCAGGCATCCAGCACGCGCTGCATCGACATCGGCGAGACCGCCTCACCACCCGTCCACACCTCGCGGACCGTGTGGAAACTGCGCGGGTCCTCCTCGGCCAGCAGGTTGAACAGGGCCGTGGTCAAGAACATGCTCGTGACCTTCGCCTCGGCGATCACCTGCTTGAACGTGTGGGTGGACAGCTCGCCTGCGGGGGCGACGACGACCTGCCCGCCGCTCAGCAGGGGCACCCAGAATTCGTACGTGGAGGCGTCGAAGGCGGGCGGTGAGTGCCAGAGCACGCGCTCCTGGTGGCCGGTGCGCCAGCAGGGGTCGAGGGCGAGGTGCGCCACGTCGCCGTGGGTGATGGCGATGCCCTTGGGTACGCCGGTCGATCCCGAGGTGTACATGACGTAGGCGACCTGGTCGGGGTGGCACGCCACGGCGGGAGCGCCGGGGTCCGTGGCGACGGGCGCGGCGTCGATCACGACGATCGGGGCGCCCTGGGGCAAGGGGGTGTCCTTGCGGGCCACGCTGGTCAGCAGCACCGCGGCGCGGGTCTCCCGGAGGATGTGCTCCATCCGCGCGAGGGGGTAGCGGGCATCCAGCGGGACGTAGACGCCTCCGGCCTTGACCACCGCGAGGATGGCCACGACGAGCTCCAGCGAGCGCTCCAGGAGGAGCCCCACGGCGCTCTCCGGCGCGACGCCCGCGGCGATCAGCCGGCGCGCCAGGGTGTTGGCGCGGGCGTTCAGCTCGGCGTAGGTCCATGCCGTTCCCTCGGAGATCACGGCGACAGCGTCAGGCGTGGCGTCCACCTGGGCCTGGAACAGGGCGGGCAGGCTGGCGCACGACACCGGGTGGGCCGTGGCGTTGTGGTCGACGAGGAGCTTGCGGCGCTCTCCAGGGGCCAGGATGTCGAGACGGCTGATCGGCCGGTCGGGATCGGCGACGACGGCCTCCAGCAACCTGGCCCAGCGGGCCATGAGCGTCTCGACGGTGGCCGGGTCGAACAGATCGCTGCTGTACTCGATGGCGCCGTCAATGCCCCTCGGGGCGCCGTCCGGGCCACGCCGCTCGGCGAGGCTGATGGACAGGTCGAAGCGGGAGGTCGCGGTACCGCCCGTGCCCACCGGCTCGACGCGCAGACCGGGGAGCTCGAACGCGCCATCCGGAGCGTTCTGCACCGCCAGCATGACCTGGAAGAGCGGGTGGTGGGACATCGAGCGCGTCGGGTTCAAGGCCTCGACCAGGTACTCGAAGGGCACGTCCTGGTGGGCGTAGGCGCCGAGGGCTGTCTCGCGCACCCGGCCGAGGAGCTGCCGGAAGGTGGGGTCGCCCGAGGTGTCGGTGCGCAGCACCAGGGTGTTCACGAAGAAACCGACGAGGCCGTCGAGGGCGTGGTCCGTGCGTCCGGCGACGGGGCTGCCGAGCGCGATGTCGTGGCCCGCGCCGAGGCGGCTCAGGAGCGCCGCGAAGCCTGCTTGCAGCACCATGAACAGGCTGGCGCCGCCCTGGCGGGCGAGGGCCGCGAGGCCCTGGTGCAAGCGCGCGTCCCACTGCAGGCCAACGGCGCTGCCCCGGTAGGAAGCCACGTTCGGGCGCGGGCGGTCGGTGGGCAGCGCGAGCTGCTCGGGGAGGTCGGCCAGGGCCTGGGTCCAGTGGGCGAGCTGGCGGGCGAAGAGGCTCTCGGCGTCGGACTGGTCACCGAGGAGTGTTCGCTGCCACAAGGTGTAGTCGGCGTACTGCACGGGGAGCGGTGACCACGCGGGGGGCTCACCCTGGCAGCGCGCGGCATACGCGGCGGCGAGGTCACGCGAGAGCGGCCCCATGGACCACCCATCACCGACGATGTGGTGCAGCAGCAGCAAGAGCACGTGGGTGTCGGGGGCCAGCACGAACAGCGCGGCGCGCAGGGGGGGCTCGACCGACAGATCGAAGCCGTGACGGGCGGCGGAGGCGAGGGCTCCGGGCAAACCAGCGGCGTCGGTGGAGATCACGGACAGCGCCGGCCACGTCGCGTCGGCGCCGAGGATCACCTGGTGAGGCGTGCCCTCGACCTGCGGGAACACGGTCCGGAGGCTCTCGTGGCGGGCCACGAGATCGCCGAGTGCCGCTTGCAGGGCGGGCAGGTTGAGCGCCCCGGTCAGGCGCAGGGCGAGGGGCATGTTGTAGGTCGCCGTGCGGCCTTCCATCTCGTGCAGGAACCAGAGGCGCTGCTGCGCGAACGACAGCGGGAGCCTGTCGGGGCGCGCCTGCACCGTCAGCGAGAGCCGCGCCTGGCGAGCGTGGCCGAGCTGCGCTGCGAGCTGGGCGACAGAGGGCGCCTCGAACAGGCTGCGCAGGGCCAGCTCGACCCCGAAGGTGGCCCGGATCCGGCCGATCAGCCGGGTGGCGAGGAGGGAGTGCCCGCCCAGGTCGAAGAAGTTCTCGTCGATGCCGACCTGGGGGAGGCCGAGCACCTCGGCGAACAGATCGCCGAGCATCTGCTCCTGGGGGGTGCGCGCGGCTTGCCCCGTTCTTTCCTGGCCGTGCTCCGGCGCGGGCAGCGCGTTGCGATCGAGCTTGCCGTTGGGGGTCAGCGGGAGGCGGTCGAGGATCAGGAGCGCCGCCGGCACCATGTACTCGGGCAGGTGCTGGCGGAGGTGCTCGCGAAGGGTGGCCACCAGCGCGCCGGTGCCACGCGCCGCCGACGGGTCGTTGGTGAACGCGGACAGCGGCATGCCGGCGATGCTGGCGGGGAGATAGACGTCGACCGGGAGCGCCGATGCGGCCTGCTCGGCCGACACGAACAGCACGTCGAGGGCGCCGAGGGCGGTCGCGGACCAGGTGATCCCCACCCAGTAGCCGCAGCGCTCTCCGAGCGCGCTGAACGCTTCCGGGTCGAGATCCTCCGGCAGCGTGCCGGTGAGGAGTTCGAGCAGTTCGCTCGCAGGGCGGCCTTCCTGAAGCGCCTGGGTCGCGGCGGCCTCCTGGAAGAGGCGGCGGTTCGGGACGTCGGTGAGGCGTAGCTGCCCAGGGCGTCGGGTGACCAGCGTCTCCTCAAGGGCCGGGAGGGTGCCGATGTCTTCCCAGGTGAGCTTCGGGGCTCGCCCCAGCGGAAGCGGCGTGTGCGGCAGTTTGCGCAGGATGGCGTCGTACCGGTAGCGGGTCAGCTCGTTGTGGTGCGTGCCGCGCTTCAGGCGGATGTCGACGCCACCGAGGTCCGTCGTCGTGGCGGCCAGCGCGGCGAAGAACGCCGGGGAGATGAGCAGCTCTTTCTCCACGAGGAGGGCGTGCTCGACGCCCCGGCGCAGCGCCGCCATGTCCGTGTCGGCGTCGGCCCGGCGTAGCTGCACGGCGGTGGCGAAGCAGCGCAGGAGTTCGAGGTTGCGCACATCACCGACGAAGAGGGAGCCGCCGGGGGCGAGGAGCCGCAGCGCGCGTCGCAGGACGTCGGCCAGGTAGTCGGTGCTGGGGAAGTACTGCACGACGGAGTTGATGACGATGGTGTCGAAGGTGCCCTCGGGCAGCCCCTCGACGTCGTGCGCGGGCTGGGCGCGCAGCACCACCCGCTCCGCGAGGTCGGGCAGGTGCTCAAGCTGCCGGGCGAGGGTCTCGATGACGGTGGCGGAGAGATCGGTGGCCCAGTAGCTCTCGCAGTGAGGCGCGATCTGCGAGAGGAGCAGGGCGTTGCCGGCGCCGATCTCCAGCACGCGCTTGGGACGCAGCGAGAGGATGCGGGTGACGGTGGCATCGCGCCACTCACGCATCTGCTCGACCGGGATGCCCTGGCCGTCGTAGCTGCTGTTCCAGCCGCTGAAATCCTGACCGAACCGCGTCGCGTCCACGGTCGCGTAGTGGGTCTCGTAGATCTGCTGCCACTCGCTCACCTGGTCGCGTTCCACCTGCTCGTCGCGGGCCTTGTCGTCCCGATCTGCCGGGACGACGTAGGCGACCAGCCGCTTGTCCTGATCCTTCCCGTCCTGGCGTACCAGCACGGCGGCCTGAGCGATCGCAGGGTGCGCGGAGAGCTGGGCCTCGATCTCGCCGAGCTCGATGCGGTAGCCGCGGACCTTCACCTGCGCGTCGACGCGGCCGCAGAACTCAAGGTCGCCCCCGGCGGTCCACCGGGCGCGGTCGCCGG
>NZ_ASRX01000108.1 GCF_000601485.1 Chondromyces apiculatus DSM 436 | reverse complement strand
AGCCGGCCGCATCCGCTCCGCCCTCGCCTGAAGCGCGGTGTACCCTCCGTCAGGACCCCCTGACCGGAGAGAACGCATGAACGCCTTGCTGCGCAGACTCGGGGTGACCCTCCCCATCGTCCAGGCCCCCATGGCAGGCGTCTCCACCCCCGCCATGGCCGCCGCGGTCTCCGGCGCGGGCGGCCTGGGCTCCCTCGGCATCGGCTCCTCCGACGCCGAGACCGCGCGCACCCTGATCCGCGCCGTGCGGGCGGCGACCGACCGCCCCTTCAGCGTCAACCTCTTCTGCCACCGCCCCGCGCGCCCCGACGGCGCCCTGGAGGCCGCGTGGCTCCGAAGGCTCGCCCCTCACTTCGCGCAGCTCGGCGCCGCCCCGCCGGAGACGCTGCGCGAGATCTACCGCAGCTTCGTCGAGGACGACGCCATGCTCGCCATGCTGCTGGAGGAGCGCCCGCCGGTGGTCAGCTTCCACTTCGGCCTCCCCTCCGCAGCGCGCCTGACAGCCTTGCGCGGCGCCGGCATCACCCTGCTCGCGACCGCCACGAGCCTCCCTGAAGCCCGCGCCATCGCCGCCGCCGGGCTCGACGCCGTGGTCGCCCAGGGCATCGAGGCTGGCGGTCACCGCGGCGTGTTCGACCCCGGAACCCTGGACGACCGCCTCGGCACCTTCGCCCTCACCCGCCTCCTCGTGAGGAGCCTCGACCTCCCCGTGATCGCCGCCGGCGGCATCATGGACGGCGCTGGCATCGCCGCCGTCCTCGCCCTCGGCGCGAGCGCCGCCCAGCTCGGCACTGCCTTCATCGCCTGCCCCGAGTCCTCCGCCGACGCGGGCTACCGGGCCGCGCTCCTCAGCCCCGCCACGGTGCGCACGGTCATGACCAGGGCCCTCTCCGGCCGCCCTGCCCGCTGCATCGTCAACCGCTTCACCGCCCTCGGCGAGGGCGTGGAGGACGCGGCCATCCCGGCCTACCCCATCGCCTACGACGCCGCCAAAGCGCTCCACGCCGCCGCCAGGGCCGCCGGAGAAGCCGGCTACGGCGCGCAGTGGGCAGGCCAGGCCGCCCCCCTCGCCCGCGCCCTGCCGGCCGCAGACCTCGTGGCGCAGCTTCACGCCGAGATGGAGCAGGCGCTCGCCCACGCGGTCGCGGCCCCCCCTTCACCCGCCTCGCAGCGCGGGGGCGGGTACCTCGCGCATGACCCGGACCGGTAGCTGCGGTCCCGCAAGTCACGTACCCTCGGTCCTTGGATGAACGCATGAGTCAGCCCCGCAGACATGCCGGTGATCTTCGTGGCGTGACCAGGCTCGCCGTGACGGCGACGAAGGGCGTCACCGAGGTGGTCGAGGAGATGCACCGGACCATCGCCAGCGGTCCAGCGATCCTGGGCCAACCGCTCTCGCGTCCTGTGCGCGCGTTGTTGCCCTTCGTCTACGGCCCCGTGCGCGGCGTGACGGGTCTGGTCGGCACGAGCCTCGATACCGTCCTCGCGCGGCTCGATCGGCTCCTCGGCGAAAGCGTGCCGGGCGCCGAACGCGATGCCGTCGTCTCCGCGCTGAACGGCGTCCTCGGCGACCACCTGGAACAGACGGGAAACCCGCTCGCGATCGCGATGGGCCTTCGCTCCGGGAACCTGCCGCTGTCGCTCGAGGCCGACGCGCTCGTGGCGCAGCTCCCGGGGGCGACGGGCAAGGCCCTCGTCCTCGTGCACGGCTCTTCGATGAACGATCGCCAGTGGCACCGCTCGGGCCACGATCATGGCGCCGCGCTCGCGCGAGATCTCGGCTACACCCCGATCTACGTTCGTTACAACAGCGGCCTGCACATCTCCACCAACGGACGCGCCCTGTCCCTGCTGCTCGAGGCGCTGGTGAAGGCGTGGCCCGTCCCGCTGAGCGAGATCACGCTCCTCGGGCACAGCATGGGGGGCCTCGTCGCGCGGAGCGCGTGCCATGCGGCCTCGCTGGACGAGCGCCGCTGGCCCGCCACGCTTCGGCGTCTGGTGTGCCTCGGGTCGCCGCATCACGGGTCCCCGCTCGAGCGCGGCGGCAACCTGATCGACGTGCTGCTCGGCATCAGCGCGTACAGCGCGCCGCTCGCGCGACTCGGGCAGATCCGCAGCGCGGGCGTGACCGACCTTCGCTACGGGAACGTGATCGATGAAGACTGGCACAACCGCGGCCGCTTCGCCCGGAGCCGTGACGTGCGCCGCGGTCTCGCTCTTCCGCCGGACGTCGATTGCTTCGCCATTGCAGGCACGCTGACGAACGCAATGGCCCAGAAGCTACTCGGTGACGGTCTCGTTCCGGTCGACAGTGCACTCGGACGACACGAGCGCCCTGAGCTGACGCTGGCATTCCCTCCGGAGCACCAGTGGGTCGCGCTCGGCACAGGGCACCTGGATCTCCTGAGCAGCAAGGCTGTCTACGAGAAGCTTCAAGCCTGGCTCACGTAATCGAGGAGGTGGGGGTGGGGATGGGAGTGCGGCTTCGCTCCCGCCTTCACCCGCCTCGCACCGCGGGGACGAGCACCTCACGCGCGAAGTCCGCAATCGAGCGCGGCGCGTGGCCCGAGAGCCTTTCCACCTCGCCCGTCGTGAAGTCGCCCCAGCCCGCGGCGTAGGCCGCGCAGTACTCGGTCAGGACCGTCGCCGTCCACGCGTCCACGCCAAACCTGCGGGCCGTATCGCCGGCGGCGACCGGCGGCACCGGAACGAAGGTGACGTCGCGACCGAGCTCTCTCCCGACCGCCGCAGCGACGGCGTGGAAATCGATCGCTTCAGGCCCGGTGAGCTCCAGGGTCTGCCCGTCCCACGCCTCGCTCTCCACGGCAGCGACCGCGGCATCGGCAATGTCGCGCACGTCGATCATCCCGATCTTCCCGTCGCCCGTGCCGAAGTAGATCTTGCCCTCGTCGCGGATGCTCCCGACATTCTTGAGGATGTTCTGCATGAAGCAGTGCCCCCGCAGAATGACGTGGGCAAGGCCGCGCTCGCGGATCCAGGCCTCCACCCGGCCATCCTGCCGCGTCGCATCCGTCGGCCCGTCGACGCTCGCCTTCAGCGAGGAGACGCGCACGATCTTGCGCACGCCCGCAGCGCGCGCCGCCTCGATCCCGGCCCTGGCCTGCTCCGCGAGCGTACTGCCTGCGGTGATGAGGACGACGGTATCGGCGCCCTCGAAGGCAGCGCGCAGCGAGGCGTCATCCTCGAACGCCCCTTGCCGGAGCGTCACCCCTGCCGCGGCGAGCGGAGCCGCCTTGAGGGGGTCACGCACGAACCCGATCACGCCTCCACCCTGCCCCGCCGCCTGCCGCGCGGCGAGCGTGAGCGCCACGCGGCTGCCAATGTTCCCCGTGGCCCCGGTCACGACGACGTTCTTCATGCACCAGGGGTAGCCGCTGCCGTGCGCCCCCCACCAGTCTCCTTCTCGGAAAGCAACTCCTGTCATGGATGCACGAATCCCCCTCGACCTCAACGACGTCTCCATCTTCGTGCGCGTCGTCCAGACGCGCAGCTTCGCTGCCGCCGCCCGTGAGCGCGGCCTCCCCGGCTCGACGGTGAGCCGCCGCATCGCCCGGCTCGAATCCGCGCTCGGCACCCGCCTCCTCGAACGCACGACGCGCCACCTTCGCCTCACCGACGCCGGCCGGACCTACTTCGCCCACGCCGAGCGCGCCGTCGGCGACCTCGGCCAGGGCGCCGATCGCATCCTCGAACTCCGGAGCGAGCCGCAGGGGCGCGTGCGCGTCCTCTCGCCCATCCTCCTCGGCGCCACCGTGGCGAACGTCATCTACACCTACCTCGCCAGGCACCCTGGCGTGTCCATCGACCTCGAACTCGACGAGCGGCGCGTCGACCTCCTCGCCGGCGGCTTCGACCTCGCCATTCTCACGGGCAAGGTGGACACCCCCGACTTCGTGGCGCGCCAGCTATGGCGCTCATCGCGCAAGCTCCTCTACGCGAGCCCAGGCTACCTCGACGCCCACGGAGCCTGCGGTGTTCGCGGCGTTCGCGGTGTTCGCGGCGTTCGCGGCGTTCGCGGTGTTCGCGGCGTTCGCGGCGTTCGCGGCGTTCGCGGCGTTCGCGGCGTTCGCGGCGTTCCAATGAAGGTCGACGACCTCGCCCACCACGACTGCATCGCCATGCGCGCGACCGACGGCTTCGCCACCTGGACCCTCGCCCACGGCCGCCACAAGCACCGGGTCACCTTCGCCCCCCGCTTCTACGTCAATGAATTCTCCGCCGCCCACCGCGCCGTGCTCGCCGGCCTCGGCATTGCCCTGCTCCCCGAGGTGCACTGCGCCAGGGACGTGGCCGAGAAGCGCCTGGTCCGCGTCCTCGACGGCTACGAGGGCGAGTCGGGCGGCGTCTACCTCCTCTACCGCGCCCACGGCGCGCTGACCGCCGCGGTCCGCACCTGCATCGACCATTTCCTCGCCGAGCTTCCCGCCACCGACCCGAGCCGCGAGGCTGCCGAGGGCTCCGCGTCGGGGGCGCCTCAGCGCCGCCGACCTCGTTCCTTGACGATGTCCACGAACGCGCGCAAGGCTGCGCGGACGTAGCTCCGCGACGGATAGAAGAGCTGCACGGGCTCGAGCCGCGGCGCGTATCGCTCCAGCACGCGCACCAGCCGCCCGGCCGCCCCCGCAAGGACGCCCACCCCTGCCATCACACATCCTCCACGACGAGTTCGCCAGTGGCCGATGCGGCTTCGCCGTGCCAGTGCCACGCGCCATTCACCACCGTCCAGGCCGCGGAGCCCTCGGCGTAGAGTTCGGCGTGCTCGTAGGCCGTCCCGTCGCCGCTGTCGTCCTCGTCGAGGTACACCAGCGTGACGCTCGCTGGCTTCCCGGCCGGCGTGAACGTGATCTGATGCGTCGGCTGCGTCTGACAGAGGGTCACCTCCACGGTCCCATCCTGCGCTTTCGGAGCCGGTGGCCCCCAGCCGTCCGACGGATGGATGATCGAGATCCATCTCCCCAGAAGCGCCTCTGCCTCCGCCAGGAGCACCGCCTCGTCGCAGCCTTCGCGTCCCGCGGAGTCGCCACAGGAGAGGCGCACGGGCCACCCGCCATCATCCACGAGCAGAGCGCCGCCACAGGGGAGCTGGTTCCAGTCGCCGCGCTTCACCGTCATCGTCGTCCCTCCACCGCGTCTCGTCCGCGCCACGTGAAGATGAGAGGTCATGGCCTCTGCCGTGTCCTCGGACGGTAACACCGACGGCTGTCGCTGGACGAGCGAGAGAGAGCCCCCCTCACCTGCCCCGGACGAGGCGCAGGAAGCCACCGCCATCGGGTAGGACGCGGACCGACGCCTCCAGGCCGAGATGCCTCAGTGGCTTCGCCCATCGCCAGGGGCTATTCCTGCGCAAATCCCTCGCTGGTCCGGGGAGGGCGGTCAATAGCGGGGGAGCGACAGGAGGTTGTTGGACCATTTACCATCAGCATACGTGCGCAGGTATGCATTGTTCACGACGCGAACCTCGACGGTGTTCTTACCGTCTGTCACTTTGGCGATACCCTTCTCCTTCGTGATCCAGTCGATCATGGCCTTGACCGTACTCGAACCGGTCGCATTGGTCGCAGGATTGATCCACTGGACGGCAGCGATGTGCTCGTGCCCCGTTCCGCCAGACATGTGAACGTGCGTGATATACAACATTACGGTTACGTCTCCTCGCCAACGCCGAAATCACGGCTGCGGCTCGGCCTTTTGCATGTTCGATGCCGTCCGGACGCAGCAGGCAGACGTTCGTCCTGGCACGGTCAATCCCCGAACAAGCCCACCCGGAGGCGACACCGGTTTTCATGAGGTGGAAGCGATCCTGGCCGCCAGTGGCCAGTGGGGGGTCGCTCTTCGCCGCGCGGTGGCCATCAATGACCACGCTGTTCTCAAACTGGCGCGGCTCCGCCACCTGCGAATCAGGGTCGTCCGCCCCTGTCCTCGCCCTCGCCGGCCCTAGCGTGTCGGTGGGTCATCCGACCCTTCGGCGCCCTCGCCGACCCCCTGCGCTGGGTCGCCCGACCCCGTCGACGCCCTCGCCGATGCTCTCCACGGGGTCCCCCGACCCCGTCGACGCCCTCGCCGATGCCCTCCACGGGATCACCCGACCCCGCCGGCGCCCTCACCGACCCCCTGCGCTGGGTCACCCGACCCCATCGACGCCCTCGCCGATGCCCTCGACGGGATCACCCGACCCCGTCGACGCCCTCGCCGATGCCCTCCACGGGATCACCCGACCCCCTGCGCTGGGTCCCCCGACCCCGTCGACGCCCTCGCCGATGCCCTCCACGGGGTCCCCCGACCCCGTCGATGCCCTCGCCGACCCCCTGCGCAGGGTCCCCCGACCCCGTCGACGCCCTCGCCGACCCCCTCCGCAGGGTCGCCCGACCCCGTCGATGCCCTCGCCGACCCCCTCCGCAGGGTCGCCCGACCCCGTCCTCACCATCGGGCAACCCCCTCCTCACCATCCTCCGACCCCGCCCTGAGCCGTGCGCCACCAGCAGCCTCCCTCCGCGGGCCTGCTTCAGCGCCAGGCTTTCAGCCCCACACCGTGGCGCACGACCCACGCGGTCGTGTCCAGGCAGCCACAGGATGCACGTTCCATGTCCGGCCTTTGTGGCATCGCTCACCCCCAACGCAAGCTCCGCGCCCCCGCCCGCGGTGACCTCTCGACGGGAACATCGCCCCGCCGGACAACACACGGAAGTCCTTCAACTTTCCAGCCCCCGTCGCATCCCCCCGCCAGGCGCGCGGTGTCCTTCCTCCCTCGGCCAGAGGTGGTCGGGGTCACCGCCAGGCAGCACCGGCCAGGCCTGGGAACTCCCGTTGCATAGCTGCAGACCGTACCTGCACGGCAGGGACGCTCCGCCATGGCGAAAGGATGTAGCGGCGGAACGTTGGCATTCGGTTGGTGATTCTCGCTGTCATTCACTGGTTTCGATGTCGTCTGGTGCCCCCGCGCAGGATGACGCGCTTGTGCGTCGTGCGACGGAGGGTGCTTCGCAAGGAGCGTGGTTCCCATGTCCGGTCAATCCAAGATCTATGATGGTGCTCATTCACTTACCCTCACCGCCATGCAAGGGCGGCTGATGGACCTCGACGATTGTCGTGGTCTGCGCGTGGATCAGGACGGGTTCGTCCATGTGCTGGTGGAGCTGGAGCACACGCTGCCGGTCTCCGGCGCCGCGGCGGGGGTGCCGCCGGATGTCGCGGACCATTTCACCGCCTGCAACGAGATGGTGACGCAGATCGACCAGCACCTCACGGTCGCGCTGAAGATGGTCGAGGTGCTGCAGGAGAGCCGCGCGTTCTACGTGGACGCGCGCAACAACGACGTCAGCCTGATCGTGGACGCGGTTCGCTCACGGGCACAGCGGTGGAAGGACCCGTCGCTCCTCCTGCCCTTCGAGAGGACGATCGCCTACATCCGGCAGAGCGCCCTCAAGGCGGTGCGCACGCGCCGCAGGAATGCCGAGGAGGCCGAGGCTGGCGCGGGAGCCGAGGACGCCGAGGCTGAAGACACGAAGGATCCGGACGACACGAAGGGCACGAAGGGGCTGACGGACGCGCCGAGAGCCGCGGCCGCAAGCTGACCAGACCCCACCCCCACGAAGCACGGCACCTGCGGCGACGCCCGCCGCGGGGCCGTGCACCTCCCCTCTCCCGCAAGACTCGCGGTCATTCGTGGCGCGCACCTCCGTCGCTGCGCACCTCCGTCGCCACGCCCCCCAGATCCCTGCGCGCCCTTCACGCGCTCCGCGCCCTTCACCCTCTGCGATTGCGCTTCGTCCGTGACCCTTCGCTGCCGGGTCTCTCGGCGGTGGCCCAGGCGATGCCGCTCTGGAGGGTGCCGTGGGTGATGATGCTATCGAAGTCGATCCCGAGGGTGACCAGGGTCTGGGCGATGTGGGGGCTGATGCCCGTGAGCACGGTGCGGGCGCCGAGGAGGCGCACTCCCTGGGCGGCGCGGATGAGGGCGTTGGCGACGCCGGAGTCGACCATCGAGACGCCGGTGATGTCGAGGATCACGGTGTGGCAGCGGAGGTCGACGACGCCGCGCATCAGGTTCTCCATGACCTGCTGGGCGCGGCGGCTGTCGACGGTGCCGATGAGGGGCATGACCACCACGTCCTCGGTGATGGGGATGAGGGGCGTGGAGAGCTGCTCCAGGGCCGCAGCCTGGGCCCGGATCAGCTCTCCGGTGAGGCGGGCCTGCTCGGTCTCGGCCTGGCGGCGCTCGCTCATGTCGCGGGTCACCGTGGCGATGCCCACGAGATCGCCGGTCTTGTCGTCCCGGATGGTGAACAGGTTGTAATGCACCGGGAAGCGCTCGCCGGTCTTCATGTTGCGGAAGTGGTAGTCGCCTTGCCAGCGGCCGGTCTTCATGACCTGGGGCACGATGTGCGACTCGACGAAGGGCAGGTCCTCCGGCGCGAAGTACTGCGGGATGAGGGTGCGCCGGGCCTCCTCGTCGCTGCCGATGCCCATCATCTTCTGACCGGCCTGGTTGACGTACTTCACCTGCCCGTCGACGTGGGCGAGGCCGATGAAGTCGGAGCAGCTATCGAGGACGGCGATGAGGTGCTGCTGCTCCCGCTCCATCTCACGGAGGCTGGCGAGCTCCTGCCGGAGCGCGGAGATGGTGCGGTCGCGGTCGGCGACGGCCTTCTCCAGCTCCGCCACGCGCTGGCGCAGCGCCTCCAGGCTGCCGTCTGCGCCGCCTGGCGCTGGCGTCTCCTTCTGCGGATCCTCCATGCTCGCCTCGTCCATCGTCCTGCGTGTCTCCGGGGGTTGCGGGTCACGAGCAGGGGTGGCGCGACGTCGTCACGCGGGCGGGGGCTCAGGACCCCGGCGGCACGGCCTGTTCGCGAGAGTGCGGACGGAAGATACGCAGTTTGCTCCCCCCCCTTCAATCGCCTGGCGCCGTGGATCTCCGGGACCTGTGTCAGTGCTCACAGCCGCAGCGGCTGACGCATTGCGCGCAGGATGGTGCGGCGCGCGCGTCGTCGCAGGGGCACGAACTCAGCCGCTGTGGCTGCGCCTGCTCCGTGACCCTTCGCTGCCGGGTCTCTCGGCGGTGGCCCAGGCGATGCCGCTCTGGAGGGTGCCGTGGGTGATGATGCTATCGAAGTCGATCCCGAGGGTGACCAGGGTCTGGGCGATGTGGGGGCTGATGCCCGTGAGCACGGTGCGGGCGCCGAGGAGGCGCACTCCCTGGGCGGCGCGGATGAGGGCGTTGGCGACGCCGGAGTCGACCATCGAGACGCCGGTGATGTCGAGGATCACGGTGTGGCAGCGGAGGTCGACGACGCCGCGCATCAGGTTCTCCATGACCTGCTGGGCGCGGCGGCTGTCGACGGTGCCGATGAGGGGCATGACCACCACGTCCTCGGTGATGGGGATGAGGGGCGTGGAGAGCTGCTCCAGGGCCGCGGCCTGGGCCCGGATCAGCTCTTCGGTGAGGCGGGCCTGCTCGGCCTCGACCTGGCGGCGCTCGGTCATGTTCTGGGTCACCGTGCCGAGACCCGCGAGAGCGCCGGTGTCATCCAGGACGGTGAAGATGTTGTAATGCACCGGGAAGAGTTCGCCGGTCTTCATGTTGCGGAAGCGGAGGCTGCCTTGCCAGCGGCCGTTCTTCTTGACCTCGGGCAGGACGTGCGACGTGACGAAGGGCAGGTCCTCCGGCGCGAAGTACTGCGGGATGAGGGTGCGCCGGGCCTCCTCGTCGCTGCCGATGCCCATCATCTGCTGACCGGCACGGTTGACGTAGTGCACGGACCCGTCCTCCCGGCCAAAGCCGACGAAGTCGGTGCAGTTGTCGAGGATGGAGACGAGGAGCTTCTGCTCCCGCTCCACCTCACGAAGGCCGGCAAGCTCCTGCCGGAGCGCGGAGATGGTGCGGTCGCGGTCGGCGAGGGCCTTCTCCAGCTCCACCACGCGGTGGCGCATCGCTTCCAGGCTCTCGTCAGCACCGCCCGGCGCTGGCGTCTGCGTCTGCACATCCTCCATGCTCGCCTTGTCCTGTCCTTCTCCGAGGAGGGTTGATCACACGCCAGGTGAGCGCGTCGCCACACCAGGGGGGCCGGTGACCGCCGCGGCTCGGGGTGCTCGCGGGGAGCTGACCGCACGATACGCGGTTTGTTCGCCCCATCAATTGCCCGGAGGGGGTGACCCCGGGGGCGTGTGTAGGTGTTCAGCGCCGCGCAGGCACGGAGGGCTTGCCCGTACCGCGCACCACGTCCCTATGATGCGCGCCTACGCGGATACGCAGACACGCGGACACGCGCGCCCGTGCTGCTGAAAGGCCCCGACGATGTCATCCACCATGCTCGCTGGACGTCTCGATCTCACCACCGGCACGTTCGGGATGCAGGAGATCCCCATCCCCGAGCCCGGGCCGGGGGAGGTGCGGCTCAAGGTCGAAGCCGCCGGGATCTGCCTGTCGGATGTGCACCTCATCGACGGGACGCTGCCGGTGAAGGCGCGCCGTGATTTCACCCAGGTGACGCTCGGGCACGAGGTGGCCGGGGTCATCGACCGCCTCGGGCCGGGCGTGACGCCGTGGCAGGTGGGCCAGCGGGTGCTGCTCCACGCGGGCCAGGTCTGCGGCAAGTGTCAGCCCTGCCTGGTGCGCAGCGGCGAATGCCTGCGGGTGCAGACGCGGGGGGTGGACTATGACGGGGGCTGGGCGGAGTACGCGCTGGCGCGGCAGGACACGGTGGCGGCGGTGCCCGAGGACCTGCCCATCGAGCAGGCGGCCATCCTGCCCGACGCGGTGTCGACGCCCTACGCGGCGCTCCTGGAGACGGCGGCCCTCAGGCCGGCAGAGTCGGTGGGCCTGTGGGGCATCGGCGGGCTCGGGGCGCACGCGGTGCAGATCGCGAGGCTCCTCGGGGCGGCGCCCATCCTGGCGTTCGATCTGCTCCCGGAGGCGCGGGCGCGGGCGCTGTCGTTCGGCGCCGACGCGGCCTTCGATCCGCGGGAGGAGGACCTGCGCGACAAGGTGCGCCGCGCGACGGACGGGCGTGGGCTCGACGTGGCGGTCGATCTGGCGGGGGTCCCCGCCGCGCGGGCGCAGGCGCAGGCGCTGCTGGGACCGCGGGGGCGGCTGGTGCTGGTGGGCGTCACCCCGGAAGCGCTCTCGGTGGACAACAGCCTGTTCTTCTGCACCCTGATGCAGCAGGTGCGCGGGCATTACGGGTCGACGATGGGGCACCTCCTGCAACTGGTGAAGCTCACCCGGCACCGGCGCCTGGAGCTGTCCCGCTCCATCAGCGCGCTGCTCCCGCTCGCGGACGCGCCGCTCGGCGTGGAGCGGCTGGCGAAGAAGGAAGGCCATCCGATCCGGCTGATCCTGAAGCCCTGAGGCGCACCGTGGGTGACCTCGGCTTCCGCAGCCTTCACGAGGCGCTCCTCGATGCCCCTCCGGAGCGCGCCGTCGAGGAGGTCCTCGTGCCCTGGATCCCGAGAGGCCGCGAGATCCTCGACGGCCTCCGGCACCACGCGCGCGCGACGCCGGGGGCCTGGGCGCGGGACACGCGCGCGAAGCTCCACGGCAGGATCGAGGAGGATCTCCAGGAGCTTTACGCGCTTTCCCGGGTCATCGACGTGCTGCTCCTGCCGTTCCAGAGCGGGCCCGAGGACACCTGGGCCGGTCCGGCGCTGACCCTGGAGCAGCTCACCGCGTTCCTGACCGCGCTCGGGCTGCAGCGGCAGGAGCGCTCCGCGTTCCACCCGTTCCAGCACGAGATCGTGGAGGTGGTGGCCTCGGGCGATCCCGGGGAGCCGATCTCCGTGATCGAGACGCTGTGGCCAGGGTTCAGGATGGGTCAGCTCCTCATCGCGCGCGCCGGGGTGCGCGTGCGCGGGGGCGGGCGCCACCTCGACCCTCGGGTCGCCGGCCGGTCGACGCTGCACTTCACGCACCGACGCCGCGGGCGCCCGACGCACGATCTCGGGGCTGGATGGGGCCACAACTCGCAGTGGCGCACGCGGTTCCGGCGGGACTACGAGGACGCAGGGGTCTGCTACTACAACGTCGACGGGACGCTCGACGCGGCGGCCGGAGAGCTGTCGTTCCAGGATCGGGAGGAGCTGCGCGAGGGGGCGGAGCCGGAGCTCACGGCCGAGGAGCGCGTCGAGCTGCTCGTCCACCGCAGCTTCATCAAGACGCGCAAGGACGATCTCGACAGCTTCCCCTACGAGGACACCTTCGCCGAGCCAGCGACGCGGCGGTCCGCTTGAGAGACGGGACGGAGAGCACGAGCAGGGGACCTCTCGCAGGGCGCCGAAGGCGTGCCCCTTCTGCGGTGCGGCGCGCAAGCACATCCCCGCGATCACGGTGGGCGTGGCCAAGCCTGGTCCTCACCGAGAGCGGGTCACCCGCGGAGAGAAAGGAATACGGGACGACGCGGAAGTTCATGACGCGCTTCACCCGCACGGAAGAGGACGTCGATGCCCTGATGGCGATGGCGCGGAGCATCGACTACGCGGCCTGGGAGAGGGACAACGAGGCGTGGCTGCGCCGCCGGGGGCCGAGCGCGGACCTGCGGGCGGTGATGAAGCGGCTCCGGGCGCTGCGGGAGGCTACAGAGAAGGGGGATCTCTTCGAGCGGCTGCAGGACGTGGCAGCGCAGGTCAAGAAGACGTACCGGGCCGAGCGGGCCCGGAGGATGAAGGTCGCTGCGGAGCGGCGCTCTCGGCCCGCAGCTCCTCGATGAGCCGGGCGAGTCCGTCCCGCAGCGCCACCTGCGGCTCCCAGCCGAGGACCTCCTTCGCGCGCCCGGGGTGGCCGTAGAACCGGGCGACGTCGAAGCTCCGCGGGGGCGCTTCGAGGGCGTCCGCCGTCGTCCCCGCGAGAGACACGGCGAGCGATGCCAGCGCGCCGAGGGTGGTGGGCACGCCGGTGACGAGATGAATGGGCGGGAGCGCGGCTTCGCCACTCTCCAGCGCCTGCACCAGGGCGAGGAGCCCGCGCGTGGTGTCGTCCAGGTGGGTGAAGTCGAAGGTGTTCCCCGCCCCGTCCACGCGGAGCGGCACGCCGCGGAGCGCGCTCCGCGCGAAGGCGGGCACGACGCGATCAGGATGATCGGCGGCGCTGCCGTAGACGTTGGAGAGGCGGACCACGGCCCCGCGCAGGCCTGCGGCCCGGGCGTTGCCCACGAGGCGCTCGCCCATGACCTTGGAGCCGCCGTAGACGTTGAGGGGCGCGAGGGGCGCGTCCTCGGTGACAGGCAGTCGGTCGGGCTGGCCGTAGACCTCGCGGCTGCTCGCGAACAGCACCCAGGGGCGGAGAGGGGCCTCCAGGGCCGCGGCGAGCACGTTCCTCGTGCCGCCCACGTTGGTCTCCCAGCAGCCGTGCGGGTCGCGCTCGCCCCAGATCACCCTGGACACGGCGGCGAGGTGCACGACGCCGGCGCAGGGCGCGAGGGCGGCGCGGATGGCAGCCGGGTCGCGGACGTCGGCGCACCCTCGCCCGAGAGGTGCGCGGAGGTCTAACGGGACGGCCTCGAAGCCTGCCTCGGAGAGCGTGTGGACGAGCGCGGTGCCGATCAGGCCCGCGGAGCCGGTGACGAGGATGGACTGGCGCATGGCGTGCTCCGCGGGGTCGAACGCCCCCGGTCAGCCGAGGGCGGGCGAGGGCGGGCGAGGGCGGGCGAGGGTATGCCAGAACGCCGTGGAAGCGCAGGGGAACACCGAAAGCCTCGGCGGTCAGCGGTGGTCGGTTTGCCTACATTCATGCGGTGGCCTAGAAGCGAAGGCATGTGTTCTGATGCCCTGGGGGTGGGGACAGCCACGGCTCACCGTGGTCCGTTGCGTCGCTCCCTCACCGTCCGCCTCTCCTTGCTCATCGTCACCCTGGCCACGGGCGCCTGCACGACGGGAGGCCGCTCACCACCGGCCCCAGCGCCGCCGGGGGCGCCGCATGCGGCCCGCGCGCCGCCCGCTGCCTCGCCTCCGGAGCCTGGGGCGTCCGCGGCCGCGGCGACGTCGCCGGGTGCATCCTCCGCGTCAGTGTCCGGGTCGCGGTCGATGGAAGTGCAGACGAACCCGCTCATCGACCTGCACTTCTTCGTGCGTGCCATCGCCAGCGGCGACGCCCCGTCACCAGGGATTGCCGCGCTCGACGAGGCGGCCAAGGTGGCCCGGGAGCTGGAAACGGAGCTGGGCTCCCCCCTGGGCTGGGGCCTGCTGGAGGGCAACCTCCCCGCAGCCCGGAGCGCGGCCGAGCTGGTTGACGTGTTCGGGCGCCTTCCGGAGCGGTTCGAGCTGCGCCTGACCGGCAAGTCGATCGCGCCTCGCGCCGGTGCCGTGCGGTTCGCGCGCGCCCTCCTCGCGGCCGAGGAGGCGTTCCTCGCGCAGGTGTGGCCGCGCCACCAGGAGGCGCTCACACGGGCCTCGGGCGCCCTGGCGCGCACGCTCGCGCCCAGGGAGCGCGCCTGCTTCGATTTCATTCACCAGCACCTCGGGCTGGAGCTCCCCGCGGAGCCGCTGCCAGTGGCCCTGGTCGCGCAGGGGCCGCGCCCTCAAGGGTTCACGTTCCGCCGGCCCGGGGGCCGCACCCTCAGCGTGATCGCCGTGGAGGGCCGACCGGAGCTGCTCGTCCTGGAGACCGTGCTGCACGAGGCCATTCACGCCCTGGAGGTGCACAGCGGCGGCCGGGGAAGCGCGCTCGATCAGCTCCGCGCCCGGCTCGGTGCCGGGGGCGTCACCGACGCCGATCCACTGTCACGTGAAGCGATCCATGGGCTGATCTTCATCCAGGCCGGCGAGACGGTGCGCCGCCTCGTCGATCCATCCCACCGGCACTACGGGGAGGTGGCGGGCGTCTACGCGAAGGCCCAGCGCTCAGCCTCGGTGGAGCTACCGATCTGGAAGGATTACCTCGACGGCAAGCTCACGAGGGACGCAGCCATCGAGCGCATCGCCACGGAGCTGCTCGCGAAGCACCCTCCAGCCCCCGCCGCTCCCTGAAAGGGTGACGCTCGCCTCAGGAGTCCGCCGCGTCCGCCGTGGTCCCCCGCTGACGGCCCCTCGTTCCTGCGATCTCTGGACCATTCGTAGTCGACCCTGCGAAGTCACCCGAGGCGCAGGCCTGTTCGCATTGTCTCGCATTCAGCAGGGCCTCGACCCGCTATTCTCAATCGCTGGTCATGGGTCAATCGTAGGGCAGGACCGTAAGGCGCTGGACTACCACGAGCGCACCACCTCATTGCTGTGAGGGTGACAGAGGCGCGCTGGCGCGCAGACAGGCGTGCCATGACATCTCCGGACCAGGGCCATGGAATCATTGAAAATGGCTCACGCATGGCCGTGAAACCGAGCAACGGTAAATCGATCTCGATTCATTGACGGCCACCATGCGCGCCGTCAGTATCACTGGCGGTGCGATTGACGCACCCGTCGGAAACGACGTGACAACGCAATCAACGAAACGGAGCCATATCATGGACGAAAAACCCACTCTTCAAGTTCGCGGGAGCGTGAACCTGGAGAAGTACAAGGCCGCGAAGACGCTGAGCGGCGATAGCGTGCGCTTCGAACTCCGCGCGGTGCGACCGGCAGGATCGAGCGGCACCTCACTCCACACCGCGTCGTCATGCCTGGTGTGCCTCATCTGCATCATCTGCATCGTGTGCTCCGTCGCCACCGCGAAGGAGACCGGGCTGAAGCTGCCCCCGCTGTGATGCAGCGCGTGACGTGAGCGGCGCGGCGCGATCAGAGGCGCGCGACTCCGGTCGCGCCGGCCCCCTTCAACCGACCAACGATAGAGGCATGGATTCATGAACATCTGTTTTATCTGCAAGTACCCCCCAATCCAGGGCGGAGTGAGCATGCATGGATACTGGGCAGCCCGCGGCCTGGCCGAGCGGGGACATCAGGTGTTCGTGGTGACGAACGCCAATGAGATCGAGGAGACTTTCCGGATCCGCATCTCTCCGGCGGATCTCGCCGAGGGCGGCGAGTATGCGCGCTCCTTTCCAGAGACGGGCGGGCGCGTCGAGGTGCACAGCACCGAGGCGCCGGATCGTTCGAAGCTCTACTACATCCCCATGGGGAACCCCACCGTCACCCGTCTGGCCACGATGGCCACGGACATCATCCGACGGCACGACTGCAAGGTCATCTTTTCCTATTACCTGGAGCCCTACGGAATGGCGGCCCACCTGGCCAGCGCCTGGACGGGCGTCCCCTATGTCTTCAAGCACGCAGGCAGCGATCTGAATCGGCTCCTGCCGCTGGACGATCTGAAGACGGCCTACCTGGAGGTGCTCGGGCGGGCCAATCGCATCATTTCCCGCGGGCCGTCGCGCCGGCAGCTCCTCTCGCTCGGCCTCGACGAGGAGCGCCTCGATTCGCGCGTGGCCTTCGGGCTCCCCGAGCACTATTTCCGGCCCGAAGGCCCGCGGATGGACATCAATGCCTTCCTCGCGGAGCTCTCGGAGACCCAGACGGAGGAGGAGCGCGCCGCCGGGCGGTACGCCCCCATCGACGATCGGCTGCCGACCATCGGTATCTACGGCAAGCTCGGCGTGTACAAGGGGACCTTCGATCTCGTGAATGCGATGGCGCGGGTCGTCCGCTCCGGCAAGCCCTTCAACCTGGTCGCCGTGTCGCACGGCTGGCAGGAGAAGGCATTCTGGCGCTACGTGGCGGAGGCGGGCATCGGGCAATACATCCGCATGCTGCCCTTCATCCCGCACTGGAACATCCCGAGCTTCATCCGGGCCTGCACGGCGGTCACGTTCCTCGAGCGCGACTTCCCCATTGCCTCGCACACGCCCACCATTCCCTCGGAGATCATCCAGACGGGCTGCTGCGCGCTCGTGTCCGAGGAGGTGATCCGGAAGCAGATGTTCCGGCTCCAGGTGCGGGACCGGCAGAACCTCATCGTGGTGCCCGACCCGAAGGACCACGACGCGCTCGCGGCGCGGCTCCGGTTCGCTGTCGAGTCGCCCGAGCGCGCGGCGCAGATCGGGCGGCGCGGCTTCGAGGATCTCGGCGGCGGGCACGGGTACAAGGCGTACGTCGACGGGCTCGAGTCGCTGCTCACCGAGGTCTCGGCCGAGGCGCCCGCGACGCGATCCCTGGGCTCGGCGCCCGCGCCCCGGAAGGAGCCGACGCCGCTCGAGCTGGTCGGAGCGCTCTTCCCCTCGACATACGGCGCGCTGCGCCCCGAGCTACGCCCTGCCGTGGAGGCGGCCGTGAGCCCGGTCGATCGAACCAGCGGAGAGCGCGCCGCAATCGCGGGGCGGGTCGGGGGGGCGCTGGAATCGGCCCTCGCGGAGGCCGCGCCCGGGGAGCCCTCGGCACCTCTGGAGCTGTGCCGCTACGAGCGCAAGCTCCACGCGTGGTCAGGGATGAGCAGCACGTCGGGGGAGAAGCGGGCGACGCGGGAGGTGCGGTTCACGGCGACAGAACTCGCGTCCCTCGCGCCAGTCATCCGCGGCGAGTGGGAGATCGCCGGGTTCGCCTGCGACGTGGAGGCCATCGTCTCCGCGCTGGAGCGCAAGGAGCAGGTGTCGGTCTCACGCGAGGGCGTGAAGATCTTCTTCCGGCGCGGCTCGATGCCGCTCCGGCTGAACGAGGCGACCGAGACGCTGATCCGCCTCGTCGATGAGACGGCGGGTACGGAGACCACGGAGTCGCTCTTCGATCTGCTCGCCCAGATCTTCGAGGTCCCGGCGGAAGGCCGGGCGCACCTGTCCTCGTCCTGCCTCTCCGTGCTGGAGGGGCTCTACTGGGAGGGTTTTCTCGATTTCGAGCCCACCCCGGGCCGCGACCAGCAGACCGCCGCCTGAGGGTGCGGACATGCCGGGACCGTGTGACGACGTGCCGAGATGGCAAGAGAAAGAACCAGGAGGAGTCATGAGCCAGGGAGATGCACCCGTGAAGAAGGCACTGATCCAGGTACGGGGAAACGTCAGCGCCGAGCGCGTGCGCGCCGTGCTCGATCAGGCGGATGCGGCGGGCTACGAGCTGCAGTTCTCGATCGCCGTCGATCCCGGCCCGGAGGCAGCCCCGGCCCCCGAGGCCCCCCAGGCCGAGGAGGCGCCCGCGTTCGAGAGGGCGCCCGCGTTCGAGAGGGCGCCCGCGTCGGAAGGCGACGCGCAGGATCCGCGATGAACGCCGACGGCAAGCGCAGCGTCACGCTCGACGAGATCCCCTTCCTCGGCGTCGGCCTGGGCTTCAGGCAGGATCTGAAGGGGGCCATGCTGTCGAACGCGCACCGCATCGATTTCCTCGAGCTGGTCACCGACCAGTACATGGACAAGCCGCCCTTCAAGGAGGAGGAGGCGAAGGCGCTCGCGGAGCAGTTCCCGCTGGTCATGCACGGGGTCGATCTGTCGATCGGTACCGACGGGCCCGTCGACCGCGAGTACGTCGGCAAGATGCAGAAGGTGGCGGCGTGGAGCCGGGCGCGGTGGGTCAGCGACCACCTGTGCTTCACGCGCGTGCCTGGCGTGAGCATCGGCAACCTCACGCCGCTCGCGTTCACCGAGGAGGCCGCCGCGGTGGCCATCCGCAACACCCGCGAGGTGATGGCGGCGTTCGACGTCCCCTTCCTGCTGGAGAACATCTCCTACTACTTCCGGGTACCGCCATCGCGGCTGTCGGAGGCAGAGTTCATCCAGTGCGTCATCCGCGAGTCGGGCTGCTACATGCTGCTCGATCTCGCGAACGTGCAAAACAATGCGATCAACAACGGGTACGATCCGTTCGCCTTCCTGAACCAGATGCCGCTCGATCGGGTGGTGCAGATTCACCTGGCGGGGGGCTACTACCACCAGGGAATCCTGCTCGACACCCACAGCCATCGGGTCCCCACGGACGTGCTCGATCTGCTCGCGCACGTGGCGCCGCGCCTTCCGAACCTGAAGGCGGTGATGATCGAGCGCGATCAGGAGTTCCCACCCATCGAGGAGCTGCTCGAGGAGCTGGATCAGGTACGCGAGGTGCTCGCGTCGCGGTGGACACCGCTCCACGGCCGCCCGGCCGTGACACGGCCATCCGGGGCGGAGAGGGGCGGCGGGGTGCCGAGCGCGCCACGCGCGCCTGCGGGCTGACGGCGAGGCGCATGGAGGGAAACGTGTCAGAGATCTCTTTCCAGACAGCATTCGCAAAGCTCCTCATCGACGGGGAGGCGCGGGCGGCAGTCGCCGCCGGCAGCGCGCCGGGCAGCTTCGAGATCTCCGAGGCTGACGCGGCGCGGCTCCGCGCCATCGATCAGGGGCGGATGGGCCTCTACGCCGATCTGCTCGTCATGAACCGGCTGGCCAAGGCCGTGGAGGCGCTGCCGTGCACCACGAAGGCGCTCGGCGAGCATCTCTGGCCGCTGACCCTGGCGTGGAACCACGCCTCGCCGCCGGTGCAGGCGAGGAAGTACGACGAGGCGATGGCCTTCGGGAATTACCTCCTGGAGACAATCGGCTCGCGCTCGTACGAGCCGACCTACCTCAAGGATGTGCTCCTCTACGAGATGACCCGCCTGGAGCTGCGCTACACCACGGTGCACGAGCCCCCCGCCGCGCAGGCAGAGCGCTGCCCCGCGCTCCTCGAAGAGCTTGCGCGCGGCGAGGGGTACACGCGCGTCTATCCAGAGCGGGCGCCGCACACCCGCGTGCTCGCGCTCGACCATGACGTCCAGCCGATCATGGAGGAACTCGTTCAGGGCCGCGTTCCGACGGAGGTTGAACCACGCCTCACCTACGCGCTGATGGCGGTGGATCGGGGAGGCAGGGTGCAGCCGTTCGCGGTGAACCTGCCCACGGCGGCGTTCATTTCGGCGGCGACCGGAGAAGCGAGCTTCGCCGAGGTGCTCACCTGGCTCGCGCAGGTGTTCCAGGAGGAGACGCCGGAGCAGATCCAGGCGCTCGGCGCCGGTCTGGCGGGTCTCTGCGCGGCACTCGTAGAGCAAGGGGTCATCCTGCTCTCGGATCACCCCGCCAGCCGCGGCGTGGAGCCGGCGCTCAACTGAGGGGGGGTGCGACGTGGGTAGCGTGAACGCGATTCCGGACAGAGATGTGGTGGTCCTCGGGGCGGGCGCCACGCCCGCGCTTTCCCTCGGCTACTCGCTGCCATTCTCGGTCTACCAGCACCTGATGCATCTGGTGCGGCAGCCGCTGCAGCAGGACGTGGACGTCACCACCGCGTTTGCGGTCGCGGTGGCGCGGATCCGGGCGGTGTACCTCCCGATCGGGCCTTTCAACGCGCTGGAGTTCGGGGCCGCTGGCGCAGCGACGAGCGCGGATCTCGGCGCCGGTCTCCGGGCGCGCGCGGCGGTCATCGCGGACGCCATCGGCACCGCCACGGCCGAGGCAGAGGGGGCGTACCGCGCCGAGCGCTGGCCGGAGCATGGGCCGATGCTCGTCGAGGCGCTGGAGCGCGCCCACGCCCTCCTCGCGCCTCACAAGGACGAGCTGCTCACGCGCCTCGCCAGCGCGCTCGGGGTCGAGGCGCAGACCGAGAGCTACGAGGTGCACCTGGTGCCCGTCTGTCACGAGCCGACCGGGGGCTACAGCCACCCGACGGTCGTGAGCGTCGCGGTGTTCCAGGGGCTGCACCTGGTGGAGGCGATCCTGCACGAACTCGCCCACGTGATGATGCAGGCGGGCCGCGAGGAACCCGGGGCTCTGGCCGCGGCGCTGGGCGCTGCCTGCAGGCGCCGGAAGCGGCCGGCGCGCCTGGCGCTGGAGCTGCTCCATGTGTTCGTGTTCCACGCGACCGGGGAGATCGTGCGGGAGCGGTATGGCGCGGAGCACGTGCCGCATGCGCAGGCGCGTGGTCTCTACGCTCGGGCGTCGGCGCTCCTGCGCGCGGAGGTGTCGGAGCACGTGATCGGGGAGATCTGGGCGCAGCGCCAGGAGGGCCCCGAGGTGATCGCGGAGAGGCTTCTCGACAGGGTGGGTGGGCACGGCCGCACGGGCGCCGGATAGGCGAAGGGGCGTCGCCTGCAAGCTCAGGTGAACGCCCCCTTCAGCTCCCGGGGCGTGAGGTGTCCCAGGCCTTCACCAGGGCCCGCGCTGCCGCCTCGGCCTCCTGCTCGGAGAGGCCCCGGGTGAGGCCGGCGCGCACCACCGAGCGGCGGAACCGCGCGCGCGCCCGGGCGTGCTCCAGGCCGATGAGCACCAGGCAGAGCAGCGCGAAGACGGCGCTCATGCCCGAGGTGGGGATGGACCAGGCGACGCACACGAGGGCGATCGCGAGCAGCACCGCGCAGAGGATCCACGACTCGCCGAGGTCGCGGCCCTGGGCATTGGCGACCTCGGTGAGCGCGTGGGCAGTGAGCAGCGGCATGTCCGCGACCTCAGTGCGGGTGGAGGTGGTGAGGCTCGACGGCGCCGGGGGGAAGCCCGCCGTGGCGTCGTCGTGGGCGGCCGGGCGGGCCTCGTCGCCGCCGGGCGCGGGAACGACGCGCCCCGAGGAGCCTCGGGCCTGACCGAGCCGGGCCTCAGGAAGCACGGGCCGTCCTCCGGGGGTGGAGCAGCGGCGAGGGCGCGGCAGAGCTGCGATCGGCCGCGCCAGGGTCCAGGCTCACGGGCGCATCGCCGAGCGACGCCAGGGCCTCGGCGACGGTGGGGTACACGCGGTGATCGACCACGTGCTTGAGGAGCCCCGACTCCGAGAGGCGCGCGGTCACGTTCTCCGAGGCGCGGCAGAGGAGCGCGTTCGTGCCGCAGGTCTTGAGGCGCACGAGCAGGGCCCGGAAGGCCTCGATGCCGGTGAAGTCGATGAGCGGGACGCCGGCGAGGTCGAAGACCAGGTGCCGCGGCAGCGGGCCGCCCTCGGTGAGGGACTGCAGGCCGGTGTGCGAGGCGAAGAAGATCGGGCCCTCGACCCGGACCACCGCGGAGTACGGGGTGCCAGCCTTGGACCGGTGCGAGAGCCGGTCGAGGAGGCGCGGGACCTCGCCCGGCTCGTCCGAGGCGGCAGTGACGAGCGAGACGTCGACCCGGCGCTGCATGTGGGCGAAGTGCACGAGGGAGAGGACGAGGCCCATGAGGACGCCGCCCACGAAGTCGGAGACCACGATCGAGGCGGCCGTCATCACGAAGACCACCGCCTCGAAGCGGGAGACCTTCCACATGAAGCGCACCTGGCGCCAGTTGATCAGGCGGTAACCGACGACGAGCAGGATGCCCGCGAGGCCCGCGAGGGGGAGCTGCTCGACGAGGGGGCGCGCCAGGAAGAGGAGGCCGAGCAGGGTCACCGACTGGGTGAGGGCCGCGAGGCGCGTGGTCGCGCCGCACTGGACGGCGGCGGAGGAGCGGACGATGGCGCCCGCGACCGGCATGCCACCGATGAGAGAGCTGGCGACGTTGGCGACGCCCTGGGCCAGGAGCTCCTGGTCGCTGGAGTGGCGGGGGGCGTTGCTCTGGGCGTCGATGGCCACCGCGGCGAGGAGCGAGTCGATGGAGGCGAGCAGCGCGAGCGCGATGGCCTCGGGGAAGAGGGCGATGAGGTTGACGCCGTGGAAGGGCGGCAAGGAGAGGGTGGGCAGCTCGGCGGTGATGGGGCCGACGGAGGCGGTGCTCAGGCCGAGGGCGCCCACCGCGACCACCGCGACGGCGAGGCCGAGGAGACCCCCGGGGAGCCGGCGGTGAAGCTTGGGAAGGAGCACGGTCGCCGCCATCACCAGCACGCCGATGCCCACCGCGGCGACGTCGACCTGGCCGTGCCACGAGGTGCCGGGCATGGAGGCGACGAGCCGGATCTCGGAGGAGAGGCCGAGGAGGCGGGGGATCTGCGAGTTGAAGACGAGGAGGCCGACCGCCGCCATGAAGCCGCCGATCACCGAGACGGGGATGGCGTGGATGAGGCGGCCGACGCGCGCGAGGCCGATGAGGATCTGGAGCACGCCGCAGAGGAAGGTGGCGCAGAGGAGGCCGGCGACGCCGTGGCGCTGCAGGATCTCGAAGGTGAGCGGGACGAGCGCCACCTCGGGGCCGGTGACCTGCAGCCGTGAGCCGCCGAAGAGCGCCGCGATGGTGCCGGTGACCGCGCCCGTCACCAGACCCACGCTCGCCGGTAGGCCGCACGCGATGGCCAGGGCCAGGTTGAGGGGGAGGGCAACGAAGGCGACGGTGAGGCCGCTGAGGAGATTGTCGACCACACTCTTCGACGCCACCATCTCGCGCCAGGAAGCGAGGGTGTCGGTCCACATCGGACGCCAGAAACCAGGCGAGGACGGTGCTTGCTCGGCGGACGGATTCGTCATCACCCCACACGCAGTTCCACGAGACGTGCCAGGCGCACTTCCTGCAGTTTCCCGGGGCAGGCTCCGAACGGGCGTCTGGGATCTCCGACAGACACCTGGGGGGAAGCACCGACGGTGTCGGGGAACCCCCACACGACAGCCCCGACAATCAGCAGGAAAATCAGGCAGTTAGTCCCATCGTCCCGTGCGTTCGACAGCGGGATTGGGCATAGTGGCAGACGCCCATGCGCCTACTTACCCGGCTGGTGCTCTCCCACTCCGTCCTGGTCCTGGTGATGCTCGGCGCGCTCGCCGTCGTCCTCGGATCGCTCGCGAGCCTCACCTCGTCGGTACAAGCGCTCCTCGGCGGGGAGACGGTGAGCCTGCGGCGCGAGGCGACGCTGCACCGCGCAGCATGGGCGGTGGAGCTGGCGATGCGGCACGGCGACGATGCGTGCGCGCAAGGCGTGCCCTGGGACGAGGTGGGGTCGAAGCTCAAGCAGCGGCTCGACGCGCTCGACGCAGAACTCGATGCGTCGCCGGGCCGCGCGGGCGGGACGATGAGCTCGGCCATCGAAGGATACCGGAGGCTCGCGCGGCGCGTGGTCGCGGGCGGCACGTGCGCAGTGCTCGTGGCGCAGGCGATCCAGACCGAGCGAGAGCGCCTCGACGAGCAGCTCACCGACGCCTGGATCCAGCGCATCTTCGAGCTGCACGACGCCCTCCGCGCCAAGGAGGAGGACGCGCGGAGCGCGGGCGCCTCGGGGCTGTCGAGCGGCTTCGCCATCGCGCTCGCCGCTTGCGTGCTCGCGGCGGTGCTGGCCCACCAGATCGCGCGCACCGTCACCGAGCCGCTCGCCGCGATCGGCTCGACGGCCCAGCGTCTCGGCAAGGGCGACTTCGACGCAGGCGCCGAGGTGAAGGGCCCCGCTGAGGTGCGCGATCTCGGCAACGAGATCGAGATCATGCGCCGGCGCCTCGCGGAGATCGAGACGCTCAAGCAGGGCTTCCTGGCCTCGGTCTCCCACGAGCTGCGCACGCCGCTCACGAAGATCCGGGAAGCGCTGGCGCTGCTCCAGGACGGGGTGGGCGGCGGGAGCATGACCGAGCGCCAGGCGCGCATCCTCCACATCGCCCGCGTGGCCTGCGAGCGCGAGATCCGGATGGTGACCACCTTGCTCGATCTGTCCCGCCTCAGCGCCGGGACGCCCATCCGGCTCCAGGCGGGGTCGACGATCGACGACCTGATCCGCAACGCGGTCCGCGACGAGGAAGAAGAGGCGCGGGAGCACGGGGTGAAGGTCGAGGTGGAAGCGCCGGGCGACGTCCCCCCGTGCAGCCTCGACGTGGCGCTCGTCGAGCGGGCCGTCGCCAACCTGCTGCGCAACGCCATCTCGGTCTCCAAGGCGGGGCAGCGCGTGCTCTTGCGGCGCGAGCTGGTGACGGACGAGGGGACGCCGAGACCAGGACCGTGGGTCCAGATCAGCGTCAGCGACGAGGGGCCGGGCGTGCCCGCGGAGCTGCGGCAGACGATCTTCGAGGAGTTCATGACCCAGCCAGTCGCGAACTCCCCGAAGCGGGTCGGCATCGGCCTCGGCCTGGCGCTCTCCCGCAAGATCGCCCGCGCTCACCAGGGCGAGCTGGAGCTCGATGAAGGAACCGTAGGGGCCGGGGCGACGTTCCGGCTATGGTTGCCTCTGGCCGTGGAGCTCACCACCGCGGACTCCCCCGCGGCGCTCCAGCCGGCCACCGCCCTTTCATGACCTCAGCCTCCAGACCTCACGTCCTCATCGTCGACGACGAGCCTCACCTCTGCGAGCTGCTGGCCTTCCGCCTGGAGCACCACGGCTACCGGGTCAGCACCGAGCTGACCGGAAAGGGAGGGATCGAGGCGCTGGGGCGTGAGCGCGTGGACGCGATGATCGTCGACCTCCGGCTGGAGGACACGGACGGGCTGACCGTGCTCGGGGAGGTGCAGAAGCGTTCGCCCGACGTGCCGGTGGTCATCCTCACCGCCCACGGCACCATCGAGACGGCCGTGGAAGCGATGCGGCGGGGCGCCTACGGCTTCTTGACCAAGCCGTTCCACGACCACGACCTGCTCCAGAAGCTCACCCACGCCGTCGAGAGCGGCAAGCTCCGGCGCGAGGTGGCGGGGCTCCGGCGCATCGTCGGCGCCGAGAGCGGCGAGATGCGGCTTCTCGGGACGAGCGATCGCATCGCCGCAGCCCGCGAGATCATCTCCCGGGTGGCCCCGTCGGACGCCACCGTGCTCTTGCTCGGGGAGTCGGGCACCGGCAAGGAGCTCGCCGCGCGGTCGCTCCACGACCTGTCCCCGCGGCGCGGCAAGCCCTTCGTGGCCGTCAACTGCAGCGCGCTCCCCGCGGAGCTGCTCGAGAGCGAGCTGTTCGGGCACGTGCGGGGCTCGTTCACGGGGGCGCTGCGCGACAAGGAGGGGCTGTTCGCGTCGGCGCACGGCGGCACCTTGCTGCTCGACGAGATCGGCGACGCGCCGCCGCCCGTGCAGGTCAAGCTCCTGCGGGTGCTCCAGGAGCGGCGCTTCACCCGGGTCGGCTCCGCCACCGAGGAGGACGTCGATGTCCGGGTCGTGGCGGCGACCAACCGGGATCTGCTCGCGGAGGTGCGCGAGGGGCGCTTCCGCGAGGATCTCTTCTACCGGCTGCACGTGGTCCCCATCGTGATGCCGAAGCTCCGCGACCGCCCCGAGGACATCCCGCTCCTCGCCGAGGTGTTCCTGTCGCGCGCGGCGGCGCGTCACGGGCTGCCGGAGCCGCAGCCCTCCCCCGAGGCCCTGAAGGTGCTGCTCGCCCACCCCTGGCCGGGCAACGTGCGGGAGCTGGCCAACGTGATGGAGGGGGCCGTGCTGCTCTGCCGCGGTCAGCGGCTCCAGCCCGAGGATCTCAGCGCGCTGCTGGTCCCCCCCGCGCGTCAGCTCGTCGACAGCCGGGAGAGCCAGCAGAGTGAGGTCGACGTCGAGGAAGCCGACGTCTCCGCGGGGGCCGAGCCGGGAAGCGAGGCGATGAGCCTGGCCTTCGGCGACCCTGGCGCTCCCCTGCCCCCGCTGCGCGCCGCCCGCGACGCCTTCGAGCGCGCCTACCTGGTCGAGGTGCTCCGCCGGTCCAACGGCAACGTCAGCGCCGCCGCCAAGCTCTCCGGCAGGAACCGCACGGACCTCTACGATCTGCTCCGCAAGCACGGGCTCTCGTCGGCAAGCTTCAAGGAGTGAGCGTCGCAGAGCGCTGCGCCGCCCCGGATGCGGCATTCCGGAAGGCGGCCTTCGCCGAGCAGCAGGGATGGGTCGATCAGGAGCTCCTGCAGCTCCGCGACCTGATGGACGCCCCCTGACGCGCGTGACCCGAGGCGCGCCCCGGAAGCAGCGCCTGCCAATGCAGGATCGTGATCAGGACATTCAGGTGAATTCATGTCATTATCGCGCGGGTGACGAACCCTGACCAGAGCCTCGACCTGCACACCTTGCCGGGGCCACGACCTGCTCCGCTCCTGGGGTGGAAGCCCCAGCTCCTGCGTTTCCTCCGGGATCCGCTGAAAACGGTGAGAGAGCTACACCGGGACTACGGGGATATCGCGGTGCTGTCCCGCGAGGCCCCGACCATGGTCTGCCTCTTCGGGGCGCACAACCACCGCCAGGTGCTGACGGATACAAAGCTGTTCGTCAATTACACCAAGCCGCTGTTCAAGACCTCTCCGGATAGCCCGCTCCTCCGCCTCACCATGTCGCTGCCGTCGCTGAACGGTGAGGCTCACCGGCGTCGGCGGCGCCTGATGATGCCCGCCTTCAGCAAAGCCCGCGTCGAATCGTACCGCGATCAGATGGTGGACGTCACCGAGCGGTTCCTGGCGCGCTGGCCCGTCACCCAGGAGGTCAATGTGGCCGGCCAGATGACCGAGCTGACCATGTGCATCGCGCTGCAATGCCTCTTCGGGCTGGACGTCTCCGGGGAGGCGGCGAACCTGGGCCGGATCGGGATGCAGTTCCTGGAGGGACTGACCTCCCTCGGCATCATGCTCCTCCCGTTCGAGGTGCCAGGGCTCCCGTACCGCCGGTTCATGAAGCTCTGCCTGCAGCTCGAGGGAGAGATCGCGGCGCTGATCCGGGAGAGGCGCGCCAGCCGCGAGGAGGGAAACGACCTGCTCTCGATCCTCATTCGCACGCACGACGAGGACGGCTCCGCCCTGACGGATGCAGAGCTTATCGCCGAGTCCACGGGGCTGTTCATCGCCGGTCACGAGACGACGGCGAATACCCTCTCCTGGACGCTGTTTCTGCTCTCGCAGCACCCGACCATCCTGGCCAACCTCGTCGAGGAACTCACGTCGACGCTGCAGGGGGCGGCGCCGACCGTCGAGCAGCTCGCGCGGCTCCCGCTGCTCGATGCGGTGGTCAAGGAGAGCATGCGCTTGTTGCCCGCGGCGCCGCTCCTGTTCCTGCGGAGCACCACGGAGGCGGCAAAGCTCGGCACCTGCACGCTGCCCCCGGAGACGACGGTGATTCTCAGCCCCTTCGTCTCCCACCACGATCCCGAGATCTTCCCCGAGCCGAGGAGGTTTCAGCCCGAGCGCTGGAGCACGCAGCGGCCCTCACCTTACGAATACCTGCCGTTCGGCGCCGGGCCGAGGGCTTGTATTGGCGGGACCTTCGCAGCGCTGGAACTCCGCGTCGTGCTGTCGATGCTCGTGCAACGCTATCGGTTCACGCTCACGCCGGGCGCCATCGTCTCGCCCCAGGTGAGGAGCATTCTCATGGGGCCGAAGCATGGCCTGTCGATGCGCATCACCCGCGAGAATCGCCAGGATCGCCGGTTCGGGTCACCCGGCAGGGTGCAAGGCACGATTCACGAGCTGGTCGACTTGCCCTGAGCCACGCGGTGGGGGCGCGAGCCCCCACGACACCGCCGGACAGATCGCGTCAGACGACCTCGCCCGGGGTCGGTTCCGCGACGCTGGTTTCCGCCTGCTCCGCGGCAGGCGCGCGGCGGGTGAGCGCGGTGGCTGGCACGAAGGCCTTGCGCGCTGCGGCCACCTGGCGGCGCCGGTGCCCTGCGCCCAGGCTCTCGTCGCGGAGATCCGCGGCGAGGGCGTCGAGATCGGAGTGCTTGAGGTTCACGGTGCCGAGCGTCGGGTACACGCCGGTCCGCAGCGCTTCGCGGGCGAGCTGCAGGTTGCGGGTGTCGCGGAGCACGGAGAGGCCCATGAGCCCGCGGGTGAGGGTGCCGGGGCCCGTGTTCGACTCGTTCGTCCATTCCCTGGTGAGCCGCTGGACGAGCGCGCGCTGGGCCCTGGCCCCGAACCGCTCCGCCGCCGAGCGCCAGCGCGGGAGTGCCTCCCGCTGCGCCAGGAGCTGCCGCTTGAGGCGCGAAAGCTCGACGTCGTTCGGCTTGGTGCCTGCGAGGTCGCGCTCCAGGAAGATGGCGACGCCGCGCTCGAGAGCCTTCAGCCAGCGGAAGATCTCGTAGCGGTGCGGCGAGAAGAAGAAGTACTCCTCCCAGTAGCCCGGGAAGGTGCCGGGCATGAGGAGGTAGGCCGGCGCGTGGGGGACCCGGCTCACCTGGATGACGGTCTCCAGGACCTCCGCGAGGGCGCGCTGCGGAGGGAACCGGGCGCTGTCGTAGGCCATCCAGTGGTCGACCCCCTGCATCTCCTGCCGCTGGCTGACCGTCGCGAGATCGAAGAGGACGAGGGGCTGGGCGAGGTAGAGGAGGGCCACAGGCCGATCCTGGTGGCCGTCGTTCAGCGACATGATGAGCGAGCGGGTCGCCTTGATGGAGGCGTCGTCCTCGCCAGGGAAGCCGTGGATGAAGGCGAACGTGGCGTTCAGGCCATGCTTGGCGAGCGACGCGACCGCGGGCATGACCTGCTTCACGTTGGTGCCCTTCTTCATCTCGGCGAGGATGCGCTGGTCACCGCTCTCCTGGCCGATGAACATGTGCTGGACGCCGGCCTTGGCCATCAGCTCGGCGCTCCGGTCGTTGATGTCGGAGACGCGCGCGAAGCACCAGAGGGGCGCCTTCGAGCCTCCCCGGTCGATGACCTTCTGCAGCAGGTCCTCCCAGCGCTTGTGCGGGAAGGTGGCGGTCGAGTCGGTGATGCGCACCGAGCCTCGCGGCGAGACGCCCGCGGCGAGGATCGCCTCCGCGGCGCGCTCGGTGGTCATGACCGCCGGGGTCTGGATGGTCCGGTAGTCGCAGAACTCACAGCTGAAGACGCAGCCCCGTTGCGTCTCCACCCAGGTGGCGACCGGCGTCTCCGCGGGGTCGATCGGGGGCTCGACCCTCGTGCTCAGTCTCCAGTCGACCATCGGCAGCTCGTTCATGTCGAGCTGCTCCACGGAGCCCGTGTGGGTGGTGCCCCCGTCGGGCCGGCGCACGTAGAGGCCCGGGATGTCTTCCAGCGAGCCCTCGCCCCGGAGCGCCTTCACGATGGCCGGGAGGCGGTGCTCTCCTTCGCCGACGCAGAAGATGTCCGCGTCGAGCGCGAGGAACTTCTTCACGTTCACCGCGTAGTAGTAGCCGCCCATGATGATCTTGGTGTTCGGCAGCGTCTCGCGGATGATGTGACAGAGGGCGCGGAGCCAGGGCTCGCAGACGATGAAGGTCGTGCAGATGGCGATGGCCCGCGGGTTGTTCGCCCGCGCTTGCTTGAACCGGTTCCTCCAGAAGTGCAGCTCCTGCATCCCGGGGTCGACCACCTCCCAGCGGAGGCCTGCGTGCTCCAGGTGCGTCGCCAGGGTGATTGACGCGAGGGTGCGCCGCGGAGGCTGGGCCGCGCGGCTGGCGAGGAAGTCGGCCGCCTTGTTGCCGATGACGGGGGGCCACATCTCCCCGCCGAACTGGGGGCGCTGCGAGGGCTTGTAGAGGGCGAGCGCCGCCCCCACGTACTCCTCGAGCTCGTGGAAGGCCTGGGTGAGCGGCATGTGAAGGCGCCCGCCCGATGTCTGACGCACGACAGCGTCCGCGAAATGGGCGATGGGCGGCTCAACCGGAATGATCACGAGAACGTCCGTCGACATGGTGACCTCGCTGATGGGATCTGCGGAGGTGGCTGCCCGGGGCAACCACCGAGGGGTTGGGGGGAGCCCTGGCCCGAATGGGTCAGGGACGCGCGACCTCGCTCCAGGCCAGGCCGTCCTTCGAGGGAACGAGGCCCCCTGACCAGAGAGGTGCTTCGGGCGCCCGATCGGCGCCGAACATGGCGAGGTGCTGCAGCTCGCTGATCTCGCGGGTGAACCCCTGCATGAACCCCCCGGGCTCGAACTCCTGTTCCCGTCCGTCGCGCGCAGCGCGCGCGGGCATCACGGGTGGACGGCCACCGCCCTTCTCCTGGTCGCTCACCAGCTCTCCGAACCAGGCGCCGAATCCCTCGCGGGCCGAGAAGAACCCTTCCGCGAGGCCCTGGAACGCCGGCTCGTTCATCTGGCTCCGGCCCGCGACGAGGCGGACGAAGGCGTCGTTCGCCCTCTCCTCCGTGTGGACGATCTTGCGCGCCGACCAGAAGTAAGAGTCCGTGTCCTGGTTCATGTCGTAGAACGCCACGAGGAACTGGTAGAAGTTGCCGAACTCGCGCCGGTAGCGCTGCTCGAACTCGCTGAAGCACCGCTCCTCGCTCATCGCGCCCGCGAGGCAGGTGTTGACGGCGCGGGCGACCAGCAGCGCCGAGTACGTGGCCAGGTGGACGCCCGAGGAGAACACCGGATCGACGAAGCAGGCTGCGTCGCCGATCAGCGCCATGCCCGGCTTCCAGAAGCGGGTGTTGCAGTACGAGTAGTCCTTGCGGATCCGGATCTCGCCGTACTTGCCGCTCGTCACCCGCGTGGCGGGCGCGAGGAAGTCCTTGATGATGGGGCAGCGCTCGATGTAGCGGAAGAGCGCGGCCTCGTGCCCGTCCTTGATGGCCTCCGCAGCCTCCCGCGACACCACGGCGCCCACGCTGGTGAGCGTGTCGGAGAGGGGGATGTACCAGAACCACCCGTCCTGGAACGCCGCCGAGAGGATGTTCCCTTGCCGGGGCGCGGGCAGGCGCTTGCCGTTCTCGAAGTAGCCGTAGAGCGCGACGTTCTGGAAGAACTTCGAGTAGACGCGCTCTCCGACCGACTGGGAGACCCGGGTGCGGTTGCCCGAGGCGTCGACGATGAACCTCGCGCGGGCCTCGTGCTCGGCGCCCTCCGCGTCGCGGAAGCGCACACCGACGGCGCGGTCGCCCTCGAAGAGGACCTCCGTCACCTCGTGCTGCTCCCTCACGTCGACGCCCTTGCGCGCGCTGTTCCTGAGGAGGATGTCGTCGAAACGGGCTCGCTCCACCTGGTAGGCGTAGCCATAAGGGTCTTCCGGGTTGCGCGTGAAGCCGAACGTCCAGGGCTCGGGCTCCTTCCCCCAGCGGAACGTTCCGCCACGCTTGATGGGGAAGTTGGCGCGCCGCAGCTCGTCGGTGAGCCCGAGCATCGCGCAGATGCCGTGCACGGTGGCGGGCAGCAGCGATTCACCGATCTGGTGGCGTGGAAACTTCTCCCTCTCCAGCAAGAGGACGCGGTGACCGCGCATCGCCACGAAGGAGGCGAGGGTCGAGCCCCCGGGACCACCACCGACGACGATCAAATCGAAATTCTCTGACCTCGTGGTCATTGAGCATGCTCCATATCGATCAGCGTCACGATTCCGACCATCCATAGCGATGTGCGGCGCGCAAATCCATCAGGTTGTGGGGTCCATTCCATGCGGGAATCGGCCCGAGACACTCGAAGTCGGTCATCGACGTCGCGCTCCGGAGACGTCTGCGCGTGGTGCCCCGTGCTGTCCTCCGCGCCTCTCCTCATGAGGAGAGATCAGCTCCAGCGCCGGTCAGCAAGAAGCTCGCCAGCCTCGATGCCGTCACGCGGCGGCTGGCCTGCGGCGCTCAAAGATCCACGGTGAATGAAGGTGAACACGCGCGAACGGGCATGTGCTGCAGGCGAGGGTGGGGAGGAGATCCCCTGTGGCCTGGGATCGGCGGAGGCTCTCTCCGGTGCATGTCGCGCAGGGTGTGCTCCAGTAGCGCCAACATTGCGCAACCCGAATGCCGGGGGATCATCTGGTGCGGCGATCTCCCCGATGTCGACGGCGGCCCGGCTCTTGCCACGGCGGCTGCACGTAGCAGCGACACTCGTTCGAAGACGAACGAATCACGGAATCCGGACCATACCGGCATCCTTGACCGAGTTGAGGTGCCGTGTTCAATTGCGGCAAACTCCTGGCCGATTGATCGCTCGATTGCGAGCCTGGTATCTACATGCGCCATCACGACGCCACCCTCGTCGAGCTCCTCTGCCGACGCGCGAAGGACGAGGGTGACAGGACAGCATACACGTTCTTGATCGACGGCGAGGCGGATGGCCCGCAACTGTCGTATGCCGATCTGGATCGCCGCGCCCGCGCAATCGCTTCATGGCTGCAATCGACGGGGGTCGCGGGCGAGCGCGCGCTCCTCCTCTATCCACCGGGGATCGACTTCGTTGCGGCATTCTTCGGGTGCCTCTATGCCGGCGTCATCGGGGTCCCCGCCCCGCCCATCGACAATGCGCGGCTGAAGCGGACACTGCCACGCATCCAGGCCATCGCGCGGGATGCAGGCGCCACGGTGGCGCTCTCGACCGCGGAGATCATGGGCGCCTCCGCCCGCCACTGCGCGGCGACGCCGGAGCTGGGCCAGGTGCGCTGGCTCGGGACGGACACGCTCTCCGACGATACCGCGACGGAATGGCGCCCTGCAGCGCTGGACGGGGAGGGGCTGGCGTACCTCCAGTACACCTCGGGGTCCACGTCCACGCCCAAGGGGGTGATGGTCAGCCATCAGCACGTGCTGCATCAGTGCGAGCTGCTGCGCCGGGCGCTCGGGTACACGCCGGACAGCGTCGCGCTGACCTGGCTCCCGTACTTCCACGACTACGGCCTCGTGGAGGGTCTCCTTGAGCCCCTCTACGTCGGGGCCCCGTGCCTGGTGATGTCGCCGCTCTCGTTCCTGAAGCAGCCGGTGCGGTGGCTCCGCGCCATCTCGAAGCACCGCGTGACGCACAGCGAGGGGTTCAACTTCGCCTACGAGCACTGCGTCCACAAGGTGCCGCCGTCCCGCCGTGACGGGCTCGATCTACGGAGCTGGCAGGTGGCGGGCAATGCCGCGGAGCCCATCCGCTGGGAGACGCTGGAGCGGTTCTCGGAGGCATTCGAGCCGTGCGGGTTCCGCCGGAGTGCCTTCTACCCGACCTACGGGCTGGCCGAGGCGACGCTCGTCGTCTCCACCAGCGCCTGGGATCCGGACCATGCGCCCGCCTTCAGGATGGACGCGCTGAAGCGCGACCGGGTGGTGGAGGGGGACAAGGCGCGCGGAGACCTGCGCATCGTGGGGTGCGGTCAGGCCATCTGCGAGAAGGTGCTCATCGTCCATCCCGAGGCACGGCGGCGCTGCGCCCCCGATGAAGTCGGCGAGATCTGGGTGTCCGATCCCTGCGTCGCCCACGGCTACTGGCAGCGCCCGGAAGACACGGAGCGGACCTTCCGCGCCCGTCTGGCGGACACGGGGGAGGGACCGTTCCTCCGCACCGGAGATCTCGGCTTTTTCCGTGACGGGCTGCTGCACATCACGGGGCGCCTCAAGGACGTGGTGATCCTGCACGGGGCCAACCATTACCCGCAGGACATCGAGTGGACCGTGGAGCAATGCCACGAGGACATCCGGCCGAGCTGCAGCGCCGCGTTCTCGGTCGAGGTGGACGGGGAGGAGCGCCTCGTCGTCGTCGCCGAGGTGAAGTCGCAAAAGAGCGCGGAAGGCGTGCTGGATGCGATCCGGCAGGCCGTGGCGGAACACCACGACATCTCGGTGCACGCGATCTGCCTGCTCCGCATGGGGAGCATCTCGAAGACCTCGAGCGGCAAGATCCAGCGGAGTAGCTGTCAGGCCGACTTCCTCGCGGATCGGCTGGATATGACGCTGCGCTGGGTGAACGCACCGGTGAAGCGAGAAGCAGCCCTCCCCGAGGGAGATCGAGGCGCGAGCACCGCGGTGCGCAGGAGCGCGCACGCCATCCAGGACTGGCTGCTCGGTGAGCTGTCGGGGAGGCTCGGAGCTCGCCGCGAGGCGATCCGGGTGGGTGAGCCGTTCTCGCGCCATGGCCTCGGCTCTCAGCAGGCCGTGAGCCTGGTGGGGGACCTGGAGCGCTGGCTCGGGACGAACCTGCCGCCGACGCTCCTGTGGGAGTACCCCACGATCGAGGCCCTCGCGCGCCACCTCGCCGGACAAGACGAGGCGGCATCGGGGGAGGCGGGCGGGGCGGGCGGGGCGGGC
>NZ_ASRX01000107.1 GCF_000601485.1 Chondromyces apiculatus DSM 436 | reverse complement strand
GGGGAGGTGGGGAGGTGGGGAGGTGGGGAGGCGGGACGCTCGGACAGACCGGCTGGGATGGGGGAGCGGGCCGCGGGGAATGGCGACGATTGATGACACGGAGGTCCTACATGAATGCGATGAACCGGAAGCTTACGCCCTCGATCTCTCGCGTGCTCGGGCGTGCGGTGGCGGTCACCCTCGGCCTCAGCGCTGTGGCGGTGGGGTGGCACCAGATCGGCTGGGTGACGCCCGAGGGCGTCGCGCACGCGCAGTATCCCAGCGGCAGCGGCGGCAGCGGCGGCAGCGGTGGCGACATGCCGTCCGGCTTCGATCCCGAAGCCATGGCCGAGGGCCCGGATGCTCCCCTCTCCTGTGCGCCGATCCCTCCCGGAGGCTTTGCGGGGGTCACCAACGATCGGTTCTACTTCCTCAGCGAGGTGGGGGGCTGCGAGAACTTGCCTTGCTTCCTCGCCAGCGTCCCGGGGACGGTGCACGCCAATGCTACGCTCGTCATTGACGAGCTCTGCGTCCTCGACGGGCCCATTCGCATCCCGTCACGGTTCACCCTGGCGGGGGTCGGCCCGGGGGGCGAGGGCATGCTGGTCTTCCAGGACCTGCCCGACAACATGCCCGCGATCAGCGTCGAGGAGGCGGTGGGCGTGGGTGGTATCTCGGAGATCGTGATCCGCGACCTGGGGATCTTCGGCGATGACAATGGCGCCTGGAGCGCGGGGATCAACGTGTCGGGGGCCAACCTGATCACCCTCGATCGGGTCCGGGTATCGGGCTTCTCGGTGGGGCTGTTCGGCCAGGATGCGTACTCGGTCCGGGTCAGTGACTCCACCTTCTACGCCAATGCCTTCAACGTGATGATCTACAACAACGCGAACCACTGGCGCGTCCGCGACAGCGCCTTGAGCCTCGCGACGTTCTACAGCGTCAAGGTCTTCGGGCCCTCGGACGGGGTGCGGCCTGGAAACAACGATCACCTGTTCTCGGGGAACCGCTTCGAGGGGAGCCTCATGGGCGCGATGATGCTCGGCTCCGTGGGGACCATGCTCATGAACAACCGCTTCGAGAGCAACGGCCTCAACGGGGTGCGGATCCTCCCCTCGGCGAGCGACACCCGCGTGGTCGGCAACCTCTTCTCGACCGACACGGTCCACGACAGTAGCGCGTCGACGAAGTGCGGCTTCAACATCGGCCTCCCCACGGGAGATTGCCCCGGGGACTGATGCGGGTGCCGCGGGGTCCGGCCGCTGCGACCGCCTTGCCGTCCGCGGCATCTACTCTCCCCGGAGAAGAGCATGAACGAGCACAGAGCGGGATACAGGCGGGCAGGGCGCTGGGTTGCGGGAGGGTTGCTGGTCGGGGTGGGCCTCATGGGGGCGTGCTCGTCAGACGAGGCTGACGACGGCGGGGGGACGACCTCGCCTCCGTCGGGGGATGAGGTGCTCACGGGGGCGGACGCGATGGGGGACTGGACCTCCGACGCGCCGGGGGTGAAGCGGAAGATCACGGTGGAGGACTTGCCTGCGCCGTTCGCGACCGAGTCCTCGTTCAACCAGCCCGAGGCCGTGGTCCGGCCGGCGGGGGCGTGGCCGATGGTGCCCGCGGGCTTCACGGTGAAGGAGTTCGCGACGGGGCTCGAGCAGCCGCGGATCGTGCGGACGGCGCCGAACGGCGACGTGTTCGTGGTGGACAGCGAGCCAGGCGTGGTGCGCGTCCTGCGGGACACGGATGGGGACGGGGTGTCCGATGCGACGTCGGACTTTGCCTCGGGGCTGAACCGGCCTTTCGGGCTGGCGTTCTATCCGTCGGGCTCCAGCGCGCCGACGCACGTGTACATCGGCAACACCGACAGCGTGGTGCGTTACCCCTACACCCTGGGCGACATCGAGGCGCAGGGGGAGCCGGAGACGCTGGTGAACAACCTCCCCTCCGGGCAGGAGTCGGTGGGAGGCGGAGGGCACTGGACCCGCGACATCGCCTTCAGCGCCGACAACCAGCGGATGTTCGTGTCGGTGGGGTCGAAGTCGAACGCGGATGACGATCCCTCGGAGAACCGGCGCGCGAACATCCTCTCGTTCACGGTGGACGGGCAGGACGAGGTGGTCCACGCGAGCGGGATCCGCAACCCGGTGGGGCTCGCCATCGAGCCTTCCACGGGAGACCTGTGGACCGCGGTGAACGAGCGCGACGAGCTGGGGGACGATCTCGTGCCCGATTACGTGACCCAGGTCCGGGAGGGCGGGTTCTACGGGTGGCCCTGGTACTACCTCGGTCAGAACCAGGATCCGCGCCACGAGGACGTGCACCCCAACCTGCGGGCGAGCAGCATCGTGCCGGACGTGCTGGTGCAGGCGCACTCGGCGACGCTGGGGCTCGCGTTCTACACCGGGCAGCAGTTCCCCGACGATTACCGGGGAGACCTGTTCGTGGCGGCGCACGGGTCGTGGAACCGCTCGAAGCGCACCGGGTACAAGGTGGTGCGCATTCCGATCGAGAATGGCGCGGCCGCCGGCTACTACGAGGACTTCATGGTGGGTTTCGTGACCGACGAGGGCAATGTGTGGGGCCGGCCGGTGGGGGTGGCGGTGGCGCGCGACGGGGCGCTGCTCGTGACCGACGATCAGAGCGGCACCGTCTGGCGCGTGTCCCACGAATGAGCTGAGGACCGCGGCAAGCTCCTCGCTGCCTACTTGCTGCCGGCGAGGATGGTCAGCGAGCCGGAGCGGTTGGCGGTGACGATGTCGCGCTTGCCGTCTCCGGTGACGTCGGCGGTGAGGATGCGGGCGGGCTGCACGCCGACACGGAGGGTGCGCTCGGGGGTGAAGATGCTGCCGAGCGCGCCGCGGAGGACGGTGACGGTGTTCGCGGCCTGGTTGGCCGTGAGCAGGTCGATCCGCCCGTCACGATCGATGTCGGCGGCGGTGACGTCCTCCGGGCCCTGGCCCACGGGGTAGTGCTGGGGGGCGGCGAAGGTGCCGCCACCGAGGCCGCGGTGGACGTCGACGGCGTTGCCCGCGGTGTCGACGACGACCAGATCGCGGGCGCCGTCGGCGTCGAGGTCGAAGAGCTTGAAGACGCGGGCGTTCGCGGCGACCTGGACCGTCGCGATCTGGTGGAACGAGCCCCGCGCGTTGCGGAGGACGTGCACCTGGGACTTGAGGACGAGCACGTCGAGGTCGCCGTCTCCGTCGAGGTCGTCGAGCGCGAGGTCGTGGCCCCAGAGGCCGTCGTGGTGCTGCGCGGGCGCGAAGGTGCCGTCGCCCTCGCCGAAGAAGAAGAGGAGCCGGTTCGCGTCGGCGTCGCTGACCACGAGGTCGAGGTGGCCGTCGCCGTCGACGTCTCCGGTCGCGATGCCGCCAGGGCTCACCAGGCCGAGGTCGGCGTGGTGGGTGAAGCTGCCGTCGCCCTGGCCTAGGTGGAGCGTGAGGGGCCCGAGGCCATCGGCGTCTCTGCCGAGAATCACGAGATCCTCTGCGCCGTCTTCGTCGACGTCCCCGAGGAGCACGCGCCGGGCAGTGCGGTCGCCGAAGGAGGTGCTCCGGGTGGTGAAGTCGCCGTCGCCGTCGCTGAGGAGCGCGCTCACGGAGGGACGCAGCTCGGAGGGGCCCGCGGGATTGTGGGTGACCACCAGGTCCAGCACGCCGTCGCCATCCAGATCGCCGACGGCCATGCTCTGGGAGCCGCTGGCCGGCGCCGGCAAGGGGACGTCGATCCGCGAGAACAGACAGCCCGTGAGGACCACTGCACTCGACACCAGAAGCACCTGCCGTTCTCGAAAGCTCATGATCACCCCGCGTGATGCACTCCGGTGGAGTGGTTCCGGTGCAGGGAGGCATCACGATCCGTGCCTGTGGTCGCGAGGCCTGGTGAGCGCCGGAGACACAACAGGGTCGGAAGCATGGAACGAGAGAAGAAGGGCGTACGGTGCGACGCACTGCCGCGGAGCATCGAGAATGTCGAGGGCTCAGGACGATAGGACGGCACCGATGCGCGCAATGGTGCGCGGCACCACGCATCGCGACGCGGAAGAGCCTTCAGGACTGTCCTGATGCATTCCTTGATGAGTGCGCGAAGTTCCACGCAAACGCAGAATCTCCTGAAGCTGTGGGGAGGTGATCTTCGGCAACGCCGTGGCCCTCGCGGTGCCGATTCGGGAGTACGCTGTGTCTTCCCGGAGCGTGCCCTCGGGCGCAGCGGGGCGGGCGCAGCGAGGGCCCGAGCACCAAGTTATGCAGTTACTGGCCCCGTTCGTGTTGGCCGTGTTACCGCGCTAGGCTGTCTGCTCGACGCCATCGCGCGCCCTGCGGTGCGACGCCGCACGTGCACGCAACGCCAAGCAGACCGAGCGAGCTGCCTTTCAGAGGCCTGCAATGCTTGAACGCTCCCGGCTGCCTGCATCCATGTCGATAGAGAAGTGGTTGGTTCGCTGGCTGGCGGCGCTGTGGGGTGTGCAGGAGGCGTCGATCGACGTCACTGCGCCCTTCAGCCGCCATGGGCTGGATTCGCTCGGCGCAACGCGGCTCGCCCGCGAGCTTTCCGAGGCGCTCGGGCGGCGGCTCTCGCCCACCCTGGCGTGGGAGCACCCGAGCGTGGAGGCGCTCGCGCGGCACCTTAGCGGTGACGCGGCAGCGCCTGCGCGCCATGCAGGATCGGCGGCGGCGGGCGCGGCGGGTGCGGCGGGGATGCACGCCACGCGTCCGCTCGTCGAGGAGTCCATCGCCATCGTGGGGATGGCGTGCCGTCTGCCTGGTGCGGCAGATCTGGAGGCGTTCTGGCGCCTGCTCGCCGCCGGGGTGGATGCGGTGGGCGAGGCGCCGCGGGCCCGGTGGGACGCGACCTCGCCGGTGGAGGAAGCGCCAGGCGCGGAGGGCACGATCGATCCGCGGGTGGGGGGCTTCCTCGATCGGGTCGATGGGTTCGAGCCGCTCTTCTTCGGCATCTCGCCCCGCGAGGCGGTGCAGATCGATCCGCAGCAGCGGCTGATGCTGGAGCTGTCGTGGGAGGCGCTGGAGGACGCGGGGCTGCCCGTGGGCGCGCTGCACGGGAGCCTGACCGGGGTCTACTTCGGCGTGGCCTGGGCCGATTACGCGACGCTGCAATACCGGGCGGGGCAGGCGTCGTTCGACCAGTTCACGGTGCCTGGCTTCCACCACAGCATCGTCGCCAACCGGGTGTCGTACGCGTTCGGGCTGGAGGGGCCGAGCATGGCGGTGGACACCGCGTGCTCGTCGTCGCTCGTGGCGGTGCACCTGGCCTGCGAGGCCCTGCGCCGTGGCGAGGCGACGCTCGCGCTCGCGGGGGGCGTGAACCTGAACCTCGTGGAGGACAGCACCCGCGGGGTCGGCAAGCTGGGGGCGCTGTCGCCCGACGCGCGCTGCTTCACCTTCGACGCGCGTGCGAACGGGTACGTGCGGGGGGAGGGGGGCGGGGTCGTGGTGCTGAAGCCGCTCTCCCGGGCGCTCGCGGACGGGGACGCGATCCATGCGGTGATCCTCGGGGGCGCGGTGAACAGCGACGGGGCGAGCAACGGGCTCACGGCGCCCAGCCCGAAGGCGCAGGAGGCGGTGCTGCGCCAGGCGTGCGCGCGGGCGGGCGTCGACCCGGGGAGCATCGACTACGTGGAGGCACACGGCACGGGGACGCCGCTCGGGGACACCATCGAGGCGGCCGCGCTCGGGGCGGTGCTCGGCAAGGCGCGGCGGCGGCGGCAGCCGCTCCTGCTCGGGTCCGTGAAGACGAACCTCGGGCACCTGGAGGCGGCAGCCGGCGTGGCGTCGCTGATCAAGGTGGCGCTCTGCCTGGGGCGCGGGCAGATCGCGCCGAGCCTCCACATGGAGACGCCGAACCCGCTCATCCCCTTCGAGGAGCTGCGGCTCACGGTGGCGCGGGCGCTCACGCCGTGGCCGGCGGGAGGAGGGCTGGCGGGAGGAGGGCTGGCGGGAGGAGGACCGCCACGGGCGGGGGTGAGCGCGTTTGGCTTCGGGGGGACCAACTGTCACCTGGTGGTGGAGGGGTGGTCGCCGTCGCGTGCGTCCGCGGCCGCATCCACGCCCGCGCCCGTGCCAGGGGTGACCCGCAATGTGCCCGCGCCGCCGGCGTCCGTGAGGGGGGCCTCGGTGGCGCGGATCGCGCAGCCGCGCGAGCAGGTGAAGCCACCGCCGGTGGTGTTCGTGTTCTCGGGGCAGGGCGCGCAGTGGCTGGGGATGGGGCGGACGCTCCTGCGCACCGAGCCGGTGTTCCGGGTGGCGCTCGCGCGCTGCGACCGGGTGGTGCAGGAGGTCCTCGGGTTCTCGCTGCTCGATGCGCTGTGGTCCGACGAGCGCACGGCGCGGCTCCACGAGGTGGACGTGGCCTGTCCGGCGATCGTGGCCATGCAGATCGCGCTCGCCGCGCTGTGGCGCTCGTGGGGGGTGGAGCCCGCGGCGGTGGTGGGGCACAGCAGCGGGGAGATCGCGGCGGCCCACGTGGCATCGGCCCTCACCCTGGAGGACGCCATGCGGATCACCTGCCTGCAGGGGCTCTTCCTCACCCGCATCCGCGGGCAAGGGGCGCTCGGGGTGGTGGCGCTCTCGTGGGAGGAGGCGCTGGAGGTCATCCGCCCCCACGAGGGGCGCCTCTGGCGGGCGATCCACGCGGGGCCTGCGGAGGTGGTCCTGGCGGGGGAGCCGGCAGCGCTTGACGAGGTCTTCGGCGTGCTCGCGGACCGCGGGATCTTCTGCCGCCGCATCGCGCTGGAGGCGGCGGCCCACAGCCCTCAGGTGGATCCGCTGCGGGAGGAGCTCACCGAGGCGCTGCGGGCGGTGCACCCGGGCGCGGCGGCGATCCCCATCTTCTCGTCGGTCACCGGGGGGAAGGTCGAGGGCGAGCGGCTGGATGCCGGCCACTGGGCGAGGCACCTCGGCGATCCGGTGCGCTTTGCCGAGGCGATCGTGGCGGTGGACCTCGCGAGCCCGGTGTTCCTGGAGGTGAGCGCGCACCCGGTGGTCGGGCGGGCGATCGCCGCGAACCTGGAGGCGGTCGGGAGGCGCGCCACGGTGCTGCGATCGCTGCGCCGTGGCGAGGACGAGCGCGCGGCCCTGGAGGTGGGGCTCGGGGCGCTGGCGGCGCTCGGTCACGACGTGGGGCCGGCCGTCGCCGAAGCCGTCGCGCGCGGAGAGGCAGGCGCGGGCGCCGAGGACCGGGACCCTGAGGAGTTCGACGATCAGGTGTTCGAGACGCCGTACCTCGTCCCGCTCTCGGCGAAGACGCACGAGGCGCTGCTCGACACGGTGCGGGCTCACCGGGATGCCCTCGGAGGCGCAGGGGGAGGGGACGCGCAGGGGGGAGGGGATGCGCAGGGGGGAGGGGATGCGGAGCGCGAGTGGGGAGGGGCTCCGCAGGGGCATGGCGCGCCGACGCTGCACGATCTGGCCTACACGGCCTCGGTGCGGCGGGATCACCACGCGCGCCGGCTGTCGATCGTGGCCACCTCGCGGGAGGAGCTGCGCACGTCGCTCGATGCGCTGCTGCGCGGCCAGGTGCTGCCCGGGGTCACGCGCGGGGTGGCGCGCGGGGGCGTGTCGCGCCTGCGGTTGCCGGTGGTGCTCGTCTTCCCGGGGCAGGGGTCGCAGTGGCTGGGGATGGGGCGGGAGCTGATCCGCCACGAGCCGGCGTTCCGGGCGGCCATCGAGGTGTGCGACCGGGCGATTCACCGGGAGGCCGGGTGGTCGCTGCTCGACGAGCTGTGGGCCGACGCGCCCCGGTCCGGGCTCGACCGGATCAACATCGTGCAGCCGGCGCTCTTCGCGCTGCAGGTGGCCCTCGCCGCGCTCTGGCGGGCGTGGGGCGTCGCGCCGGACGTGGTGGTGGGCCACAGCATGGGGGAGATCGCGGCAGCGCACGTGGCGGGCGCGCTCACGCTGGAGGACGCGACTCGGGTCATCTGTCGGCGGAGTTCCCTGCTGCGCCGGGTGAGCGGACGGGGAGCGATGGCGCTCGTCGAGCTGGATCTCGGGCGGGCACGGGAGGCGGTGGCGTCGCGCCCCGGGCTCGCGGAGCGGGTCGCGGTGGCGGTGAGCAACAGCCCGAAATCGACGGTCCTCGCCGGGGATCCGGAGGCGCTGGAGGAGGTGCTCGCCGCGCTCGGGCATGCGGGGGTGTTCTTCCGCCACATCCGGGTGGACGTGGCCTCGCACAGCCCGCAGATGGAGCCGCTCCTGCCGGAGCTGCAGGCGGCGGTCGCGGACATCGCGCCGAGGGCGCTGCGGGTCCCGATGCGCTCGACGGTGACCGGAGCGCCGTGCACGGGCACCGATCTCGACGCGGCCTACTGGGCGCGCAACCTGCGCGCGCCGGTGCTGTTCCACGAGGCGATCTCGCGCATCGCCGCCGCAGGTCCGGCGCTGTTCGTCGAGGTGAGCCCGCACCCGGTGCTGGTGCCGGCCATCGAGGAGGCGGTGCAGACCGGGCAGGGGGGGCGCGCGGTCGCCGCCGGGGGCGCGAGGTGGGGTGGGAGCGTGGCCGACGGCGAGAGCGTGGTGGTGGGCTCGCTGCGGCGCGGTCAGGGGGCGCGCGAGGCGCTCCTCGAAGCGCTCGGGACGCTGCACGCCCACGGGCACCCGGTGGACTTCGCGCGGCTCTACCGGGCAGGGGGGCGCGTGGTCCGGCTGCCGACGTACCCTTTCCAGCGGCGGCGCTACTGGATCGATGACGCGGCGCTGTCGGAGCGCGCGCTGCGCCTGGACGAGGAGGCGAAGCTGCGGGACCGCCTTGCCAGCGCTCCTCCGGCTGAGCGCGCGCAGCTCCTCGAAGCATCCATCGCGGCGCACATCGGCCAGGTGCTGCGGCTCCCGGCGGACGCGATCGCGGTGACGAGCCCGCTGCGCACCCTGGGCGTCGACTCGCTGACGGCGATGGAGGTGCGCAACCGGATCATGGCCGAGCTGCGGGTCGAGCTGCTCGTGTCCCGGGTGCTGATGGCCGACGGCATCCGGGACCTCACGGCGGAGGTGCTCGGGCGGCTGCAGGAGCGGGGGACTGGAGAGGACGCGGGCGGGGGAGCGGGTGGAGGGGCGGGCGGAGGAGCGGGCGGAGGAGCGGCAGACACAATCGACGCCATGGAAGAGGGCGAGCTATGAGCGTCGCCCGCGCACTCGCGGAGATGGTCGCGAAAGGCGCGCAGATCACCGCCGACGGCGAGCGGCTCCGCTACCGCGCGGCGAAGGGCGTGCTCACGGAGGGGGACCTCCGCGTGCTCAAGGAGCGCAAGGGCGAGGTCCTGAAGTTCCTCGGGGGGCGCAGGGCGGTGCGGCTCTCCAGCGTGCAGGAGCGGCTCTGGTTCCTGAGCCGGCTCGACGAGAGCGGCGTCGGCTACTCCTTCTCGTTCACCCACCGCATCCGCGGGGCGCTCGACCCGGCGCGCTTGGCTGCAGCCCTGGACACGGCGGTGCGCGAGCACCCGGGGCTCTGCGCGGTGTTCGTGGAGGTCGAGGGCACGCCCCTGCAGCTCCTCGGGGGGGACGTGCAAGTCGACACGCTCCGCCTCGACAGGAGCGGCGCGTCGTTCGAGGAGGCAGCCCGGTCCCTGCGGGAGGCGCTGGCGGAGCCCTTCGATCTCGCCCGCGGCCCGCTGATCCGCTCGGTCCTGCTCGCGCTGTCCCCCGAGGATCACCTGTGGGGCATGGCCCTGCACCACCTCGTCGCCGATGGGCGCACATTCGGCATCCTGGTCCGCGAGGTATCGCGGATCCTCGCGGGCGGAGCCCCCCCTGCGACGGCGCCGCTCGACTACGCGGACTTCGTGGAGTGGGAGCGGACGCGCGCCGACAGCCCGGAGCGCGCCGCGAACCATGCCTACTGGGTGGACCACCTCGCGGGGATCCCCGACCTCGATCTGCCGCTCGATCACCCGCGGCCCCCGGTGCGGACCCACCGCGGCGGCCTGGTGCAGGTGCCCTTCACCGCGGCGCTGCTGGGGCGCCTCGAAGCCTTCGCGCGGCGCGAGGAGGCCACCCGGTTCGCCGTGCTGCTCGCGGTGAGCTTCGTGCTGCTCCACAGGTCCACCGGACAGGACGATCTCGCGGTGGGCTCGCCCCACGCGAACCGCGCCGACGCGGGCTTCGAGGACACGGCGGGGTGCTTCGTGAGCACCCTGGTGCTGCGCGCGGATCTCTCCGGCAAGCCGACCTTCCGCGAGCTCGCGCGCCGCGTCGCCCGGGTATGCATGGAGGCCTGGGACCACCAGGATGCCTCGTACGAGCGGCTCGTCAGCCGCCTCTCGCCGGTCCGGGACATGAGCCGGAACGCGCTCTTCCAGGTGTTCTTCGCGCTGCAGAACATCTTCGAGCCGCTCGTGGTGCCCGGGGCGCAGGCGGAGATGGTCCACCTCGATCCGGGCGTGGTCCAGTTCGACCTGGAGCTGCACTTCTTCATCGGCGCGGCCGGTTCGCCGGCGGGGATCCTGCTCTACAACCGCGACCTCTTCGAAGAGGTCAGCGTGCAGCGCATGGCCGCGCGCTGGACGCGGCTCGCCGAGGCGCTGCTCGCCGATCCCGATCGGCCCATCACGGAGGCAGGGATGCTCTCCGGGGTCGAGCGGGAGCAGGCGCTCACCGCCCTGTGCGCCCCGGCGACGGACTACCCCCGGAGCGCGCGCCTGGAGGCGCTGTTCGCCGCCCAGGCGCGCCGCACGCCAGGCCGCACCGCCGCGGTGTGCCGAGGGGAGGCGACCACGTACGACGCCCTCCACCGGCGCGCCACCGCGCTGTCGCGGCGCCTGGTCACCCTGGGGGGCAGCGCGGGGGCCACGGTCGGCATCCTGCTCGAACGGTCTGTCGACATGCTCGCCTCCCTCCTGGCCATCCCCGGGGCCGGCGCGGTCTTTCTCCCGCTCGACCCGGCGCTCCCTCCCGAGCGGCTCGCGTTCATGCTGGAGGACGGCAAGGTGCGGGTGGTGATCACCCAGCAGTCCCTGCGCGCGCGGCTCCCGGCCGGCGTCGCGCAGCTCCTCGTGGACGTGGAGGACGGGGCCGCGGCAGCCACCGCGGTGAAGGCCTTCACCGCGGTGGCTGCCGCGGGCGCGGGGGAGGCGGACGCCGCGGATGCGGAGAGCACGGCCTACCTCCTGTACACCTCGGGCTCCACGGGCAAACCCAAGGGCGTGCACGTCAGCCACCGGAGCCTGATCAACCTCCTGCACGCCATGGGTCGGGCGCCTGGCCTGACCGCGGACGACGTGCTCTGCGCCGTGACCAGCCTCTCGTTCGACATCGCCCTCCTCGAGCTGCTCCTGCCGGTCGTCACAGGGGCGACCGTGGTGATCGCCTCGCGCGACGAGGCCTCCGACCCGGTGACCCTCGGCGCCCTGCTCGCCTCGTGCGGGGCGACCGTGATGCAGGCGACGCCCTCGTCGTGGGGCATGCTGCTCGATGCCGGGTGGGCTGGCCGCCCCGGGCTGCGGGCGCTCGTGGGCGGCGAGGCCCTGAGCCGCGCCCTGGCCGATCGGCTCCTCGACACCTGCGCGGAGGTCTGGAACCTCTACGGCCCCACCGAGACCACCCTCTGGTCCACGCGCTGGCGGGTGACGCGGGACGTGCCCATCTCGCTGGGGGAACCCATCGAGAACACCCGGCTCTACATCCTCGACGACGCCCTCGCCCCGACGCCCCCGGGCCTCGCGGGCGAGCTGTGGATCGCAGGCGACGGGGTGGCGCAGGGCTACCTGAACCGCAGCGCGGAGACGGCGCGCCGCTTCCAGGATCTGGGCGCCGTCGTCGGGCACCCGGAGCGGGCCTACCGGACCGGAGATCTGGTGCGCGTGCTGCCGGGGGGGAGCCTGGTCTTCCTGGGCCGCACCGACCAGCAGCTCAAGGTGCGCGGCTACCGCATCGAGCCCGAGGAGATCGAGCATGCCTTGCGGGTCCACCCCGGGGTGCGCGAGGTCGTCGCCACCCAGTCCCCGAGCGGGGCACTCGTCGCGCACCTCGTCGCGCAGTCCTCCGCGACGTCGGGCGAGGAGGTCTCCGAGCGGGCCCTCCACGACCATGCCGCCCGCGTCCTGCCCACCTACATGGTGCCGCAGCGCTTCGTCGTGCACGAACGGCTGCCGCGCACGGCGAACGGCAAGATCGACCGCAGGGCGCTCTCCTCGATCCCGCTCTCCTCGCCGCTCTCCTCGCCGGGCGAGGTGGCGACCCGCGAGCCTCCTGCCGACGCGATCGAAGCCTCGGTGGCGGCCCTCTTCGCCGAGGTGCTGGGGATCGCCGACATCGGCAGCTCCGACGATTTCTTCGCCCTCGGCGGCCACTCCCTGATCGCGGCCCGGGTGCTGTACGGCATTCAGCAGCGCCACAGCGTGAACGTCGGCCTGCACGAGCTCTTCAAGCACCCCACCGTGGCGGGCCTCGCCGCCCGGGTGCGGGACGCGGTGATGCGACGTGCCGAGGAAGATCTGGCCATCGGTGACGCCCTGACCCGGCTCGAATCGATGTCCGAAGAGGAGGCTGCGCGGCTCTTCGCGCAGCTCGTTGCGCAGTGAAGCGCTGAAGAGCGCGTGAAGAAGGAGGAGGGAACCACGCTATGGATGCCACAGAACGGGTGAAGCAACTCTCGGAGACCAAGAAGCTCCTGCTCCGCAAGCTTCTGGAGGACAGGAACGTCGGCGGTGACACGCTCTTGCGGCTCGAAGGATCCAACCTGAAGATCCTCCGCGAGGGCTCGCCCATCCTGTTCCTGTTCCCGGCGACGGACGGGAGCGTCTCGTACATGAACAGCTACCTGCCGTACGTTCCCGAGGGGTGGGGCGTGTACGGCTGCCAGACGCCGGGGCTCGAAGGCGAGCGGGCTCCGTTCCGAACCATCGAGGACATCACCGCCTTCAACCTGCTGGCGATCCGCCGCGTCCAGCCGAAGGGACCCTACTACCTCGCCGGCAATTGCATGGGAGGGCTCCCTGCCTACGAGGCGGCGCGGCAGCTCCAGGACGCCGGCGAAGCGCCAGCGCTGGTCTTGCACCTGATGCCGAACTTCAACCGGCCGTGGAAGGCGCTCCCTGGCGAGCAATCGCTCCAGATGCGCGGCTTCATGGACTACACGTACATCATCGAGCGCATCCTCAAGGTGCAGATGAACCTGCCCTTCGAGCGGCTGTTGACGATGGACGAGGGGGCACAGATGGCGCACGTCGTCGAGCACATTCAGCGGGGCGGCTGGCTGTCGGGCATGGACCTGGAGCGGTTCCGGGAGCGCATGACGACGTACCGCGCCAACCTGGAAGCCATGCTCACCTACCGGCCGCGCGCCGGCTTCGGAGGGCGGATGACGGTGCTCGCGGTCGGCGAGCAGGCGCGGGACGAAGTGGAGATGCCGCTCGATTCTCCGTATGCCGCGCACCTGCGGGTGCTCGATCACGCCCAGACCGACATCGTCCACGTCGACGCCGACGGTGGTGCGCTGTTCGATGGCTCGGAGCCCCACATCAGCCGCATCGGCGTGGCCCTGCGGAGCCTTCTGGAGGGAGGGCCTCCGCGCCCCCAGTGAGTGCGCGCACGGTGCTTTCGTGAGGCTGCGCCATGTTGCCAGGCACCTCGTGAATGCGGTGGAGGCCTTTGTCGCCCCTGACCGGGGAGGCCTCCTGTGCACCGGTTCCTCTCTCTGGAAGGATTGGGAGGATCAGCTTAGATTTGCCGCATACACCATGAACACGGGATCTTTTCCCCGGCCGAGGTGGCTTTCACATGCATTGAGTAGATCCGGATGAATCTTCCTGAGATTCGCAGGGCTGTCGATTTCATGTCGATTTCGGCATGTCGCCCTGGCCCGGGAACGTAAATGCGGTTACCCGATCCTTGAGCTGTCCCTCTGTGCAGCTCCTGGATCGATTGCCCTCCGCGCGGAGGGAGCCGCGCCATGCATCAAGTACACGAGCCCAGGACCCGTCCGGCACCGCTGCGGCCGCTCTCGGCACGCGCCGGGGACGCGGCACGCGTAGGGGACGTGTACCGCGCAGGTCGGGCGGGTGGGACCGGTACAGGGCGACGGGCGCGGGTGCACGCTCTCCCTGGAGGCGCAGCGCGCTTCAAGGCGACCCTGGACTGGGTGCTCTCGTGGATCCAGGCAGCCAGGCCGACCCCGGAAGCCCTGCGCGGTACGCTGGCGCAGCGCTTCGATGCGCACGGGCGCGGTGCGGCGGAGGGCTGTCTTGCCTTGATCCAGGGCGCGGGCCTGGTGGCGCGGCGTGGAGAGATCCTGGCGCTGACCGAGGAGGGCGAGGCGTACTGCCGCGCGCCCGAGCCGGCGGTGCTGTTCGAGCGGCTGAACGGCGCTTACCTCGGCTTGCTGGAGACCCTGGTGCTGGTCGGACACCCCGGGGTGCGCGGCGCCGGTCATCGGGGACGGCTGCTTCCGGTACTCGTCGAGGTGCCCGCGCGCAGCGCCGCGCAGCTCGGCATCCGCGAGGGGTGGCTGCGTTCCCTGGGGCTGCTGAGGCGGACGTCGGCGCGAGGTCTGGCGGCGACGGTGACCGAGCAGGTGACGCCGCTCGGGCGCGCGGTGCTCGCGGCTCATGCCGAGGAGGTCGACGAGATCGTCAAGCGGCTGGAGGACCTGCTCCTGGCCGAGCGCGAGGCGGACGCGGAGTGGGCAGAGGCCGTGGGGTTCCGCATGGGGAGCGCGGACGACGGGTGGATGGCTGCGTGGGCTGACGGAGAGCCGGCGGACGTCGGCGAAGAGTCGGCGCACGTCGACGAAGAGCCGTCGCACGTCGAGGGAGAGCTGGCACGGGGCCTCCGGGTGCCTCCCCGCTGGCATGCCGCGCGGCTCGATCTGCGCCCCGAGCAGGTGGCGCCTCACCTCGGGGAGCTGGAGATCCAGGGGCGGCTGCTCGCGCGGATCTGCGCGGCGCTGGCCTCGGGCAAGCACCTGCTCCTCGTGGGGCCGCCGGGCACCGGGAAGACCGAGCTGTCGCGGGCCATCGGGCGCGCCGCCGAGGCCGAGGGCTACTGCGCCGGGGTGCTCGCGGCGACGGCCTCGGGGGACTGGAGCAGCTTCGAGGCCCTCGGTGGGTACGCGCTGCAGCGGGACGGGGCGCTGCAGTTCAGGCCTGGCGTCTTCCTCGCCGCGCTGGAGCAGCGCGCGTGGCTCGTGGTCGACGAGCTGAACCGGGCCGACGTGGACCGCGCCCTGGGGGAGCTACTCACCGTGCTCGCGGGCCACGGCACCACCACGCCCTTCACGCTCGATGACGGGCGCCTCGTGTCGGTCGGTCCCGAGCCCTCCTGCACCCACCAGGTGCCGCCGCCCTTCCGGATGCTCGCCACCCTCAACACCTGGGACCGTACGGGCCTGTTCCGCCTCTCCTACGCCGCGCAGCGCCGCTTCGCCGTGGTCCACGTGGGCGCGCCCGACGACGCTGCTTACGCGCGGCTCCTCGTGCGCGCAGCCACCGTCGAGGGGCCGGAGCCGCCGCTCGCGCCGCGGCTCCTTGCTGCACTCACCCGGATGTTCAGCGCCGCGGGGGTGCTCGACCTGCGCGCGGTGGGGCCCGCCATCGCCCTCGACATGGTGCGCTACCTGCGCCGCCGCCGTGAGCCGGGGGAAGGCCTGGCCGAGGCGGTCCTGCTCTTCCTGCTCCCGCAGCTCGAAGGCCTCGAACCCGACCACGCGGCGGAGGTGCACCGGCGGCTCCGCGCGGCGCTCGATCCCATCGCTTCCCGCAGCGTGCTCGCGGAGGTCGACGCGCGCTTCGCGGAGGTCCTGCAACTCTCGGCGCCGCTGCCGCCGGCGTTCCCGATGCACCGACGTGCCAGGTGAGCCAGGCGCCCTGGGAGGCGTACCTCGCCGCCCGCTTCCCCGCCTACCTGCTGCCTGAGGCCTGCCATCAGCGGCTGCCCGAGGCTGCCGCGGCGCAGTTCCTGGAGCGGCTCGGGGGTGACCCGGGACAGCTCGGACTGCTGCTCGCGGCGAGCCTCGCGGCCCGGCACGCAGCGGTCATCGAGGCCTTCGCCCTGGAAGCGCTGCCCGATCTGCTGCAGCGCCACGCCTCGCGCCTGGATCTCGCGGCGCGCGCGTCTCGCGGGTCGTCGCCGAGGCCCTCCTTGCGCACCTTCGAAGGACGGTTGCCCGGCCGCCTCGACGTCCAGGCCACCTTGCGCCAGCGGCTCGCGGGGCGCCCGACGCGCTTCGTGACCCGCGCGCACGCCCTTCTCGCCGATCGCCCCGGGGACCCGCCCCCGCCCCTCGACCGCCCCGAGGATCGCCTCCTCCACGCCGCCGCGCGCCGTCTCCTCGGGCTGCTCACGCGCCTCGATGCCGCCGGCCTGCGCGAGGGGAGTTCCCTGGTCCGGGGCGCCGACTGCATGGCAGCGATCGGCCACGCCCTCGCCCACCCGGCGCTCGCCGCCATGCCTGCCACGCCCATGCCCACGCCCGCAGGCCGTGCCGAGGAAGACGCCGCCATGGCCGCGCCGCACCCCGCCTACCCGCTCGCCGCGCGCCTGCACCGCGCCCTGCGCCAGGCCGAGCACACCCGCGATCCGGCCCTCCTCGCGCAGATCGTCGCCGACGGCGCGCTCGCCCCCCTCCGGGCCCCCACCCGCTTCGAGCTCGCGGTCCTGCTCCGCCTCGTCGAGGCACTCGATCAGGCCCTCGCCGCGCGCGCGCCAGGCCGCTTCCACCTGCGCCGCACCGCGGTGGTGCAAGGCCGCAGCGAGATCGCGGTGCTGGAAGCCTCCGGGGGGCCACGCCTGCGGGTGCTCTACAACCAGGCCTGCTTGCCGCCCGGCCCGCACGAGGTGGGCGTGCGCTGGTATCTCGGGCAGCAGGGCCGCCTGCGGCCGGACATCACCGTGCTCGTCGAGGTCCCTGGCGCCCCCGTGCGCGCGCTCATCGTGGAGGCCAAGCTTTCCGGCGAGCCGGCCTACCTCGCGCAGGGCTTCCAGCAGGCGCTGCTGTACCGGCTGGAGTACGGGCCCGCGCTCACCGGCTGGCCCCGGGTGGTGATGGTGATCCCCGGGCACGTCGCGGCATCTGCCCGTGAGCACGACGACGTGGTGGTGACCGGTTGGGACGGGTGGGTCGGTGAAACGCTCCTGCGGGGCATCCTCGATGGGCTTTGACGACTGGCACTCCGCGCGCAAGCGGGGCACTCTCGCCGCCTTCATGTCGCGTTCCGTCTCCGTTCACGCCACCGTTCACGCTTCCCTTCACGCCTCCTCATGAGCACCACGAACCGCCCGCTGACCACCTTCGCCCTGGCGCTGAGCATGTTCATGGCCGCCCTGGAGATGACGGTTGTCTCCACCGCGATGCCACGCATCGTCAGCGACCTCGGGGGGATCCAGAACTACGCCTGGGTCTTCACCGCCTACATGCTCTCGTCGACCATCACCGTCCCCATCTACGGGAAGCTCTCCGATCTGCACGGCCGCAAGCCCGTCCTGCTCTTCGGCATCGGGCTGTTCCTCGTGGGATCGATGGCGTGCGGGGTGTCGTCCTCGATGGAGATGCTCATCGCCTTCAGGGCCCTGCAGGGCCTCGGCGCGGGCGCGATGCAGCCCATGGCGGTCACCGTCATCGGTGACCTGTACACCCCGGCGGAGCGCGCCAGGGTGCAGGGGGTGTTCAGCGCCGTGTGGGGCATCGCGGGGCTGCTCGGGCCGCTCACCGGTGGGCTGCTCGTGAAGTACCTGAGCTGGCACTGGGTCTTCTTCATCAACCTGCCGGTGGGCCTCGGCGCCGCAGCGGTGCTCTTCACGTCGTTCCACGAGAACGTGCAGCGCAAGCCCCAGCGGCTCGACATCGTGGGGGCCTTGCTGCTCTCGGCCGGCGTCGTGGCGCTCCTCTTCGGCGTGCAGGGGACCGGCAAGGGGATGGTGTGGCTGCCGGTGGCGCTGCTCCTGCTGGTGGCCTTCGTCTTCGTGGAGCGCAGGGTCTCCGACCCCCTGCTGCCCATGTCCCTCTTCAAGATTCCCTCCATCGCCATCTCGGCCTCCGCGGGCGCGCTCGTCTCCGCGGCGATGTTCGGCGCCACCACCTACGTTCCCCTCTACGTCCAGGGGGTGCTGGGCGGCTCGCCGACGCTCGCCGGGGGCATCATCACCCCGATGATCGTGGGCTGGCCCCTGTCGAGCCTCGCGGCCGGGCGCCTCCTGCTCCGGGTGGGCTACCGCCCCATCATCGTCGGCGGCTTCGGCCTGTCCGTGGTCGGCTCGGTGCTGATGGCGCTCCTCCTCCGGCCGGGCACCAGCATGCTGGTGCCGCAGATCGGGATGGGGCTCTTCGGCATCGGCATGGGGTTCTCCTCGACGGCCACGATGGTCGCGGTGCAGACCAGCGTGGGCTGGGAGCTGCGCGGCGTGGCCACCGCGAACACCATGTTCTTCCGCACCATCGGCGGCGCGCTCGGCGTCGGCGTGATGGGCGGCGTGCTCGCCTTGCAGCTCCTCCGCGACCCGAGCATCCCCGTCTCCGCCGCGAACGAGCTGCTCGGCCCCGAGCACGGCCGCAGCTTGCCCCCGGAGATGCTGCGGACCCTGAGCGGCGCGCTGGAGACCGGGTTGACGACGAACTTCTGGATCATCAGCGCCTTTGCCGCCGTGGCCTTCCTCGCGAGCCTGTTCTTCCCGCGCACCGAGCGCGTGCTTGCTGCCACCACGTCCGCCCCGCCCACCACGTCCACCACCCCCACCCCGCCCGCCTCCGAAGCGACGGCGCCGCACTGACCTCCCGCAGATCTCTGCTAGAATCGCGTCCATGCGATGGACGCTGATCGGGACCTTCGCGCTGCTCGCCGCTGCGTGCAGCTCTTCGGGTGATGGTGACAGCAGCTCCTCGGGGAGCGGCAGCGGCGCCGGCAGCGGCGACGGGGGGAGCGGCGGTGGGGGAAGCGGCGGGGGCGTGCCTGGGGAGGCGCACTTCATCGGCCGCTTCGACACCTCCGATCCCGCGGGGCCGCGCTTCTCCTGGTCCGGGAGCGCGATCTACGCCCGCTTCTCGGGGACCGGCCTCAAGGCCCGCCTCGGCGACTCGGGGGACAACTTCCTCGCGGTGGTCATCGACGACGGCCCGCCGACGGCCCTGCGGCTGATGGGGCCCGACAGCACCTACACCCTGGCCGAGGGGCTGCCCGCGGGGGAGCACACGGTGCTCATCGAGAAGCGCACCGAGGCCGCGCTCGGCGTCGTGCAACTCCTCGATCTCGCCCCGACCGAGGGACAGATCCTCGCTTCTCCCGCGCCCCACGCGCGTGGCATCGAGTTCGTGGGGGACTCTATCACCTGCGGCTACGGCAACGAGGGCGCCGAGGCGACCTGCCCGTTCTCCTCGGAGACCGAGAACGAGTACATGGCGTACGGCGCGATCGCCGCCCGCGCGCTCGACGCGGCGCACACCAGCATCGCGTGGTCGGGCATCGGGGCCTACCGTGATTATGGCGGGAGCACCGAGGACCAGATGCCCGTCCGCTTCACCCGCACCCTCGGCGACGATCCGACGAGCACCTGGGACTTCTCCTGGACGCCCGAGGTGGTGGTGGTGAACCTCGGGACCAACGACTTCGCCCAGGGAGACCCGGGGCAGCCTTTCGCGGATGCCTACACGGGGTTCGTGGAGGATCTGCGCGGGCACTACCCCGACGCGTTCATCCTCTGCGCGCTCGGACCGATGCTGAGCGACAGCTTCCCGGCCGGCGAGATGCGCCTGACCCGCGCGCGGGAGTACATCCAGGGGGCCATCGACGCCCGGCAGCAGGCCGGAGACACCCGCATCGGCCTCGTCGAGCTCGACGAGCAGGACCCCGCCGATGGCCTGGGCTGCGATTACCACCCAAGCATCACCACCCACGAGAAGATGGCGGAGAAGGTGGTCGCTGCCATCCAGGACGTCGTCGGCTGGTGAGCCGCCGGGTCAGGCGCTCTGCGCTTCGACCCTGGCCTCGCGGGTGATCTTCCGGTGGCGCTCCAGGAGCCAGGCGCGCGCCTCGGCCTCCGAACCGAAGAGCGCCACGGGGTTGTCCCGCAGCCTGGCCAGCACGCTGAGCCCCGCCATCATCAGCTTGGCCATGGTGCGGGTGTGGAAGCTGCCGTGGAACAGCGCCATGCCCCGGTAAGGCGTCTTCAGCGGTCCATGCACCATGTAGCGTCGGGCCTCCGGCGAGGGCTGCCCGGCCTCGCTGAGATCCAGCAGGAAGAGCCGGTGGGTGTGGCCCTTCGCGCCACCGTTCATCACCTCGCGCAGGCCGCGGATGTCGGCCTCGGACATGGGACCCCGGAGCCGCACCACGGCGAGGGAGGGGGGCTCGAACGAGATGCTGTGGGTGCCGACGAGGCGGGGCTCTTCCATCATCCGGCTCATCGCGTTCTCCCCTCCCGCTGCGGGCGTCTCCCGGAGGCCCGCGGCCTCGATCGGGGTGACTGCCACCTCCCTCATCTTGAGACCCGGCAGGCGAGGTGGCCAGGACATCGTGGCTCCGTCCAGCGAAGTTCCCCCCGTGTACATGCGGGCGCGACACCCACACGGGGCATCCCTTACGGCACGAGCATGGTCGGAGTGTAGGTCATGCCTCTGGACGCCCGCGGCGATTTCCCGGGGGTGCCCGGGGCTGAGCGCGGCCGTGGCTACAGGAGCGCGTGCAGGAGCGCGCGTGCAGGAGCGCGCGTCGGACTGGATGCACGCCGGAGCCGAACTCGGTAGCCTTGCGCCCATGACGAAGAACACCGACGTGATCGTCGTGGGGGCGGGCCACAACGGACTCGTCGCCGCGTTGATGCTGGCGAAGCGTGGCCTGCGCGTGCTCGTGCTCGAGGAGAAGGACGTCATCGGCGGCGCCACGCGCACCGAGCGGCCCTTCGCCAAGGCACCGGGGCTCGCGATCTCCTCGGCCTCCTACCTGGTCGGCCTGGTGCCCCCCGAGTTGCTGCAGATCACCGGCGTCGAGCTACCGCTCAAGCGGCGCGACCCCCACTACTTCCTGCCCACCACCGATGGCCGCTACCTGCTCTTCGGCTCCGACCAGGAGGCCATGCAGCACCAGTTCATCTCGTTCTTCTCCGAGGCCGACTGGCGCGCCAACCAGGCGATGCAGGCGGAGCTCGCGCAGATCCGCGAGGACGTCGCCCCGACCTGGATGCAGGAGCCGCTCACCATCGAGGGGACCGCCGAGCGCTTCGTGCGCCCCGCGCTGCGCCAGGTGTTCGTGGACCTGTGCCGCAAGCCGGTGCGCGATTACCTGGAGCGCTTCGACTTCAAGAGCGATCTCATCAAGGCCATGTACGCCACGACCGACGGCTTCTCCGGGCTGAACGGCACCTGGGACAGCCCCGGCACGGGCATGAACTTCCTTGTCCACAACATGTGCCGCCTCCCTGGCTCCGACGGCACCTGGATGGTCTGCGAGGGCGGGATGGGCACCGTCGCCCACCGCTTCGCCGCGGCGGCCCAGGCCGCGGGTGCCACCATCGAGACCCGCACCGGCGTGCAGAAGATCCTGGTCGAGGGCGGCACGGCCGTCGGCGTCGTCACCGACCGTGGCGACGAGATCCGCGCCCGGGTGGTGATGGTCAACGCCGACCCCTTCCGCATGCGCAAGCTCTGCGGCGCCGAGAGCTTCCCTGCCGACTACAACCAGCGCCTCGACGCGATGGAGACGGACGGCACCACCTTCAAGCTCAACCTCGCCCTGCGCGGGCTCCCGCGCTTCACCTGCCTGCCCGAGGACCGCGGCCAGTACGGCCCGACCATCCACCTCCTGCCCGACGAGAGCATCGTCATCCAGTCGCTCCTCGACTCGTACCGCGCCGTGCAGGAGGGCCGCCTCCCCGAGTTCCCCACGGTCGAGTGGTACATCCACACCGCCATCGACCCTTCCATGCGCGACGCCGAGGGCCACCACAACGCGGCCCTCTTCGTGCAGTGGGTGCCCTACACCCTCAAGGAGGGCACCTGGGACGAGCAGGAGACGCGCTACGCGAAGCACCTCCTGTCCATCTGCGACCGCTTCGCCCCCGGCACCAGCGATCTCGTGGTCGACATGTACGCCCTCCACCCGCGGCGTATCGAGGAGAAGATCGGCATCCACCGCGGTCACATCCACCACGTGGACAACCGCTTCGGCTTCGCCGACCGGGTGCCTTACCGCCAGCCCATCGCCGGCCTCTACTCGGCCTCCGCCGGGACCCACCCCGCCGGCAGCGTCATCGGGTGTGCCGGCCACAACGCTGCCATGTGCGCCCTCCGGGACCTCGGCAGCGCCTGATCAGCCCGGACCTCACCCCGACCTGGGACGTGGCATCCGCGCCTTCCAGGTCTCGGCCGCGTGCAGGTTCGCGTCCGTCAGGTCCGCGTCGGTCAGGTCCGCGCCCTCCAGGTTCGCCCGCATCAGGTTCGCCCGCACGAACGAGCTGCCGTGGAGCCGCGCCCTCCCGAGGCGCGCGTCGACGAGGACCGCCCCCGAGAAGTTCGCCCCGACCGCGGTGGCCCGTGCGAACGACGCCTGCGCGAGCGCCACCCCCTCGAAGCTCGATCCGTCGAGCGTCGCCTTGTCCCACGACGACCCCGCGGCCCGCGCGTGGCGCAGCGAGCACTCCACGAGGTGCGCGCCTTCGGCCCTCACGCCCTCCAGCACCGCCTCGTCGAGGACGGCCTTGCGCGCCCTCACCTCGTGCATCTGGGCCCCCGTCAGATCCGCGCGTGTCAGGTCCGCCTCGTCGAGGATGGCACCCTTCAGGTTGGCGCCCGCGAGCTGCGCGCCTGCGAGCCTGGCGCCCACGAAGCGGCAGCCGGCGAGGTTCGCCTTGGAGAGGTCCATCCCGGCGAGCGCGCTCCCGCTGAAGTCGACGCCCGAGAGATCGGCGCCGGCGAGGTCCAGCCAGTCGAGCGAGAGCCCCTCGCGGAGCCGCGTCTGCACCTGCTCCCGGAGCGTCTCCGCGGGCGCCGGCGCCTCGTCGACGCCTGGCGCGAGCCCCGCGCTCGCGGTGGCGCTGGGTGTCAGGCCGGCGCTCGCGGTGGCACCTGGCGCGAGCCCCGCGCTCGCGGTGGCACCTGGCGCGAGCCCCGCGCTCGCGGTGGCGCCTGGCGCGAGCCCCGCGCTCGCAGTGCGGCCCGCGGCTCCCGGGGGGGGCGCCACGGGCGCGAGGGGCGCCAGCGGAGGGCTCGGGGTGAGCCCACCGGCCATGGTGCGCCCTGGGTGGACAGGCGGCGGAGGCGGCTGTGCAGGCGCTGTCGCGAGGGGAGGCGGAGGTGGTGGGGGAGGTGGCGGCAGCGGCGGCGGCGTGGAAGCCGTCGTGTGCGCGGGGACGAGCCCTGCTCCCCGGGTGCGGCCTGCCGTGGCGGGGGGAGGTGCGGCGGGCACTGGGGACCCCAGCGGGGCGGCCGGGGCGAGCCCACCGGCCATGGTGCGGGCGGCGGGGGGCGCCGCCGGGGGAGGAGGCGCTGGCGCGGGCCCCGCGGAGGCCTCGGGCATCCACGCAGCCTGACCGGGGGCGCGACGCGGCGCAGCAGGCCGTCCCCACACGGGAGGTGCCGGCGGCAGCGCCGCGATCTCGTGCGGCGTGTACGTCACCGTCTGCTCCGATCCATCGAGCTCCAGCGGCGCCGAGCCCGTCGGCGCGTGCTGCACGACGGGCACCCCGGACCAGGGAGCCCCGGGCAGCAGCGCCGCGCCCTGCGAGGCTCCCGCCGACGTGGGCACAGGCCCGGCCGAAGGCGCCGCAGGGCGGAACGGGATCGGCGCCACCGGCGCTCGGCCGGGCATCACGTCCACGGTCGTATCCGGCGTGTCGAGGCCGATCACGGGCGGCAGGTGCACCGTGGGGTCAGGCCGTGGAGCGGGCAGATCCTCCGTGCCGCCGCCCTCGAAGATCTGCCCGGCAGCGGCGAGATCCCCGGCGAGGGACATCACCACCGTCCCCTCGCGTGCCCGGCGCCCCTCCGGGAGGGGCGACGCTGCGCGCGCGGGCTCCCCGGGCCACGCCACGGGCCTGTCCCGCATCGCCACCCCCACCACGACCCGCAGCGCCGCCAGCTCCTCCTCGGTCCTGAGCGGCAGCACCGCGCGCCACACCAGCGCGCACCGCCCGGTGTCCGCGTCGATGCGCAGCGTGTCGGCGCGGAACACCACGTTCCCGCCCCAGGGCTGTCCTGCCACGGTGACCCGCGCCTCGGCGTGGGCGCCCGGGAGGCACGACTGCACGTTCGGCAAGTCCGGGTGCATCCCTTCCAGCTCGACCCACTCGTCCCCGGCGAGGTGCTCGACGCGCTGGTCCGGCGGCGCCGCCTGGAAGTACGTCCAGTCGAAGGTCGTGGGCAGCTCGATCAACGGCGCGTCGAGCGCCCGTCGATCGATGCCGCCCGCGAGCTTCCGGCGCGCCGGCCACCCCCGCGACACGGGCCCGAACCCGCCCGTCACCCCGGGCCGCCGCGGCACCTCGATGTTCGGCGCCCTCGCTGCGAGCCCTTCCGCCGCGCTCCCCGTCCCCAGCGGGTTGTCGCTCCACCCGATCCCCCCGAACGCGCGCTCGTACACGAGCGGCATCGCCTGGAAGGGCACGGGCTCGCCGCCCATCCGATCGCCGTACACGTACAGCGTCTTGCCGAGCAGCGTCTTCTCCCGGTACACCGCCAGCCGCACCACCTGCCGCGTCACCGCGCGCCCCTCCGGCGCGTGGGCGTGTCCGATCAGCATCACGTCGGCCCGGGGCAGGAACGGCGCGAGATCGCTCGCCGCGCGGATGCTCCGGGCAGGGCTGCCGGCGTGGTGGATCTCGGCGGTGACGATGGGATCGGGATCCGCGAGCTCCATCGCCGCGTCGGGCACCATCGCGAAGGTGGCCTTGACGATGACCGTGACCGCGAGCTGCCCGCCCATTCGCCACACGACGGACGTCGCAGCGACAGGGCCGACAGGGGTCACGTCCACGGAACGGGAGGCATCTCCGAGCATGGACGGCCGACGCTACCACGGGGCTGCAAAGCGTTCCTAGCGCGGCAACCCGGCGCGACCGCCTTTCGCAGAGGCGCCAGATCCCTCGGGGGAATCCGCGTGGAAACGGACGGCGCTGGCGCGCTGCTCATCCCGCCTCGGGCGGGGACGTTCGGCTGCAGTCACCGGGAGACGGCACCCTCGCTTTCCGAAGCCGATCTTCCATGACGAACCCGTTGCAGCACCGATCACCGCTGTCGTTCCTCGCGCTCCTGTGCCTCCTGGCCGGATGCAGCTCGGATCCTGAGCCCGACTAGCCGACGGGTGGTCAGCCCACCAGCTCTGGCGGCGCTGGCGGGGAGGAGCCAGCCGGTAGCGGGGGCAACGGCGGTGCTGGCGGCGTCGACGGCACGGGAGGCGCTGGCGGCCTGGGAGGCGCTGGAGGTGCCGGCGGCGGTGAGGAGCCCCTGTCGTGCGAAGCCACCTAGGCTCCCGACTGCCCCGACCCGGAGAGCAACGCGACCCCCGTGGTCCTCGTTCCGGGTCTCGACGGGGTAGAAGACCTCCTGGTCGACGACGCGTTCGTCTACTGGTCCGAGAATCCGACTGGCCTCAACAACGGCAGGATCCTGCGCGTGTCGCGCCAGGGTGGAGCCCCCGAATGGTCGCCGATACCGCGACCCAGAAGCTGTACTGGCTCCACGCGACCCCTTCCGAGCGCTCCCTGCGCGCCATCGGGCTCACGAGCGGTGAAGCGGTGATCCTGGCCGACCTCACCGGTGAGGAGTTCAGCGTCTTCAACTCGGCTGTGCGGAACCTGGCCGTGGACGCGGATGGCGTCTACTGGACCACGATCAGATCGGTGATGCGTGCCAACCACGATGGAACCGATCTCGCCGTGCTCGCGAGCACGCCATGTCCCCAGCCTTCCCCCCAGCTCCAACAAGATCACGGGTACCGCACCATCTTCAACGACGACATCCTGGGCGACCTGATGGTGGTTTCCAAGGTAGCCCCTCGGAACCGCACGTTCCGGGGACGTTATGCGCATGGCAACGGCGCGTGTCCGTGCTGCAGGCGCTGGCGTCCGCTCAGGGACGCGACGGGTGCGGCGGGGGGACCCTTGGCATCGCCGACTCCGACCGTTGGCATCGCGGACCCCAACCCTCCACGTCCCGGACCCCAATGGTTGGGGTCCCGGACCCCGACCATGGGGGTCGCGAACTCCAAGCCCGTTCAGTGAAGGCGCCTCCGGGTGTGGTCCTCCATGCCTTCTCCTGGCGATGGCACGTTCATTTCCCGGCGGTGACCGCCTTTTCACGCCGCCAGGAGCACCCCACACCCTCGCCATGCCACCGCCACGATCGCACCTCTGCCCACGCCGCCTTCCTGGGTCGTCGTTCCGATGGTCCTGGAAGATGGCGCGTGGTGGTCATTCTCCTTGAAGTCGTGGTGCGCCCCCCTAGATTGGGCGCCCGGCGCGAGTCGCATGTCGCGAGACGCAGCCATGCCCCGGGGAGGGCAACACCTCATGGTCACCAACCGAGTCGGGGACAACGCGCCCACGGCCGCCGCGCTGGCTGCGCTCGTCACGCAGCTCGGCCACGTCGTCACGCAACTACAGGCGTTCGGCGTCATTCTCACGTCGGAGGAGCGCAGGCGGCTCCTCAATGCCCGCCTAGAGGCGGATCCGATGGTGCAGCGGGTGCACGATCTGGCGGTGAAGCATGGCCTCGCGCTGCAGGACATCCCGCTCGCCGGGATGATGAACGACCTCGATCTGCGCACCCGGCTGCACCCGCTGTCGGACCTGTTCCGGTCCGGGCTGGCGCTCGCGGAGCACACGCAGGCGCAGGCGGAGTCGGAGATGTGGGAAGCGTTCTTCGGCTATTACAGGGTGCTGACGAGGATGGCGGAGCAGAACCCGAAGCTCGCGCTGGAGCTGAAGCCGGTGACCGACTTCATGGCCAGGCGCCGCCCGCCGCTCAGGGGTGCGCCCGCGAAAGGGATCAGCGCTTCTTGAGCTCGTGCAGGATGAGCGCGTTGCCCTCGGAGTCGAGCATGATGGCCATCCTGCACACGGGCGAGGGGATCATCTCGGCCTTGAACTGCACGCCCGCAGACTTGAGCCGGGCGATCAGGGCGTCGAGGTCGTCGACCTCCAGCGCGACGCTCGCCCCGGCGTCGGCGCTCGGCTGGACGTCCTCGCCCGCGAACAGCGCCAGACACCCGCCGCCCGGCAGGTCGTACTCGGTCCATACCCCGTTCGACGAGCCGCTGCCCCGGGTGAGCCCCAGCGTCTCCTCGTAGAACGCCCTCGCCCTCGTCGCATCCTTCACGGGGTACATCGTGAACGCCACCTTCTTGAACATCGGAACCCTCCTGCGTTGAACGCCGCGGCCTCGAGGGCGCGGCCAGGCTCCCAAAGCGACCCTCTGCGCCTCTGGGAGGCGAGGTGCATAGGCCCCGAGCCGCTCACGCTGCAAGGCCACGAGAGCGGTGATCCTCGCCAGGAGCTTCGCTGACCCGGCGCGACCACCTTTCGGAACAGTCGGAGGCCCGGTGGTGTAGGTACCAGCCTCTGACGCGCGCTTGCAGCTCGCCGCAGGCCCGCCCGCGAAAGGACAGCGACCATGGCCGATCTCCACACGCTCCGCTCCCTGAACAGCTTCCCTGCCCAGCCCGCGCCGCTCCGCGACTCCGCGCTGGTGCTGATCGACTGCCAGAACACCTACCGCTCCGGCGTGATGCAGCTCGAGGGCGTGGAGGCGGCGCTCGTCGAGGCGCGGCGCCTGCTCGATCGGGCCCGCGCGCTTGGCGCGCCGGTCATCCACATCATTCACGACTTCGGGGCTGGATCGGCCTTCGACATCCGCGCCGAGAACGGCCAGATCTCCGACATCGTCGCGGCGCAGGGCGACGAGCCGGTCATCACCAAGCACTACCCGAGCTCCTTCGAGAAGACGGACCTCCACGAGCGCCTCTCGAAGCTCGGGGTGAAGGACTTGGTGCTCATCGGCTTCATGACCCACATGTGCGTGAACTCGACCGCGCGCGTGGCCTTCAACCTCGGCTACCGCCCGACCATCGTCGCCTCCGCCACGGCCTCTCGCGCGCTGCCGAGCCCCACGGGCGGCGTGGTACCCGCGCAGGTGGTACACGAGGCCGCGCTCGCCGCGGTCGGGGATCTCTTCGCGGTGGTCGTTCCCCGGGGGGACGCGCTCCGCGACGACAAGTGACGGTGCTCCGTCACGTCCCTGCGCTCCTGCTCTTGCTGGTCCACCTTGCCTGCGCTTCCGGAGCGCCTTCCCCGGTCCCGTCGGCGCCGGCCGCGACGCCCGCGACGCTCGCGACGCCGTCGGCGACGACGCCCGCGCGCTCTGCGCCGACGGCGTCACCTGCGCCTTCGGCAGGACCGTCGGCCATGGTCTCGGCAGCCCCGGCGGCCGCGCCCGCGCCCCCCGACAGTCCCCTCAAGGGGCTCGAGCAGCTCCACGCGGCGATGCCGCAGGACGGCACGGTCATGTACCTGCTCGCCTACTTCAAGGGCGAGGCGGGGGACCGCGACGCGGTTTACCAGTGGCTGGATGCGCTGGCGCGCTCCTCCTGGGACCTCGGGCTCGACGACAGCGATTTCAAGATGGTCGCGGCGGAGCCACGCTACCAGGACCTCGCGCGCACGCTGAACGGCAGGGTGACCACCGTCGCCGACGCGCCCGTCGCCTTTCGTCTGGCGGAGCGGGATCTCATCCCCGAGGGTATCGCGTACGATTCGAAGCGGAAGGAGCTGCTCCTCGGGAGCCTCAAGAAGCGCAAGATCATCCGCATCCGGCCCGGCGGAGGGGTGTCCGAGGTCATCGCTCCGGCGGCGGGCGGCATGGGTCGCGTGCTCGGACTGCGCGTGGATCCCGGGCGCGATGTGCTCTGGGTGGCTGCCGACAAGACGAAAGACGGGCAGCCGCCCGCGCCTCGGGCCATCTATCGGTTCGCGCTCGCGAATGGCGCGCTCCTCGGGTCCTACGCGCTGCCGGATGGAGGACGTCACCTGCTCAACGACCTGGCCGTCACGGGAGACGGGACGGTGTTCGTGACTGACAGCGAGGGGGGTGGCGTCTTCCGGCTCAAGCCCGGCGCGACCGCGCTGGAGCCGTTCATTCCCGCGGGGAGCATGGTGTACCCGAACGGCATCGCGCTCGATGCTGCGGGGCGCACGCTCTACGTCGCCGACGCTGCAGGGATCTGGAGCGTCGATCCCGAAAGCGGAGCGCATCGGCGCCTGCAGCCGTCGCCAGGCGTGACGATCGGAGGGATCGACGGCCTCTCCATGGACGGCACCGATTTCATCGCGGTGCAGAACATGGGGAGCAGTCCGCGGCTCGCCCGGATGACCCTCGATGCGGCCGCGGGGAGGGTGACCGCGGTGAAAGTGCTCGCGTCGAAGCACCCGGAGTTCGAGATTCCGACCACGGCTGCGCTGGTCGGCGCCGAGGCCTACGTCATCGCCAACAGCCAGCTCCGGTCGAAGGACGAGACCGGTCAGTACCTTCCTCCGGAGCGGCTGAAGGAGCCGGTGATTCTGCGGGTCCGCGTCCGCTGAGCGGCGCGGGTGAGTCTGGGGCGTCCCTGGCGCCCCCCCGGCGCCCCCGGCTCAGAGGGTGGTGCGGCCGAGGCGCCGGAGCTGGTCGAGGCCTCCTGCCACGTCGGCCGCGGCGATCTCGCGGAAGCGCTGGGGGGAGACCTTCGCGAGTTCCAGACCGTAGCTCGCGCTGCGGGGGCGCACGTTCTGGTCGCGGAGCACGTCGGTCACGAAGCGGACCCGTTCCTGCTCGTCGGCCAGCCGGAGCGCCTCCTCGTGCCGGGCGAGGATGTCGGCGATGTGCTCCTCGATGCGCTGCTTGTCCAGCTCGGTCTCGGCGACGCTGAGGATCAGCGGGATGAGCAGGCCGGCCTCGGTGAGCGGCAGGTAGAGGCCGCGGGTCGTGCTGGCCACGGTCTTGAACACCTCCACCGCGCCCACGTAGTGCGCGAGGTTGGGCAAGCAGCCCACGGCGTGGACGACGATGCCCATCTCCCGGCAGCTCTCGGCCTGGGTGTACCAGTGGTGGCCGCAGGGGCAGCCCCCCGGGAAGCCGTCGCCCTCGGGCACGACGCCGTGGGGCGGCGCGTCGCCCACCCACACCACCACCCGCGCGGCGCGCGGGCGCCACCCGAGCCGGACCAGATCGAAGAGGCCGTCGGTGACCGCTTCGGGCCCGTCGCCGCCGCCGGACGCTTCCATCCGCTGCACGCCTTGCTGGATGGACGCGATGTCCTCGGTGAGCGGGACGGTGCGGCTGACGAAGGTGCGCTCCTGGGGAGGATGATCCCGGTAGCTCACTAGGCCGAGCCGCAAGCTCCGGCAGAGCGGCGCCGCCTTCAGGGCCTCGATCAGCTCGAGGAGGTGCACCTTCACCTGCTCGATCTGGTCGCCCATGCTCCCGGTCTCGTCGACGAGGAAGACGAGATCCAGCTCGCCGATCGCGCGGTCCGCGGCGTCTTTCAGCATCTCGCGGGTGTACGCCTCCGTGCCCGGCACCTGCTGCCTCGCCCGTCCTTTTGAAGTCGCCGCGCGAGGCAGGGGAGGAACCGCCGAGGGAGACGCAGGCTTCCTGAGCGACGACTCCTCGGCGGCCATGAAGTCCATCCCCGACCCGCTTACCTCGTCGTCGTCGTCTTCCTTGCTCCCGGTGAAGAAGCTCTTCACCTTGGAGAGCAGGCCGCCGCCACCTTTCTCGCGGAGCGGCGCGCTGAGGCCGGCGGCGCCGAACGCGGGGCTCGGCGGCGCGGGAGGCTCGGGCGAGGGGAGCGCGGGCGAGGGCGCGGGAGGGGCGGACGGGAGAGGCATGGAGAGGCGCGCCCTTGCCGGTGCTGCCGCAGGAAGAGGTGCTGCGGCGAGGGGCGGTGGTGGAGCGCGCAGGGCTGGAGGTGGCGGCGCGGCCATGCCTGGCCGTGATGGCGCAGCCATGGCTGGAGGTGGCGGCGGTGCATGGCCCCCGATGTCCGGCGAGGGCTCGTCCGCGAGGGAGTCGTCGCGCACTTCGTGCAGCTCTAGGGCCGCGATGGGCATGGCGCCTGACGACGCTCCCCCCTCCGCTTCGTCCCAGGTCGCGATCTTCTTCGCCCTCCGCATCCGCTCTTCGCCGCCCCGCGCGCTCTTCTCCGCGTCCTCGGCTCGCCCGTCCTCTTTTGCCTCGCGCGCAGCCCCTTCCGCGGGGGGCGCTGGTGCCTTCACCCGCCGCTCGCTGTCCTCGGCGACGAGCGCGGTGTACGGGCTGAGGAGCGCGTGCTTCAGCGCGAGCGACAGCACTTCGAGGCGCACCTCCGCGGCCTCGCCCGGCGCCTCCTCCAGGCGCGCGAGGCGCGCGTCGATGCGCAGCCGCGCCCACAGCCTGTCGAGCCCCGGGATGTCCTCCGCCACCTCGGGCAGGGTGACGTCGATCTCCTGCCGGAAGGGCGCGCCCGTGGCCAGCTCGCCGGTGAGCACCAGCCGGCTCTTGCCCTCGCCGCTGAAGCGGCCGAGGAGCTGCACCGTCTGTCCACCGAACAGCTCGGGGATGGGGTTCGGGTACACGTCGAGCGGCACCGCGTGCTCCCAGGCGAGCCGGATCTTGCGGAGTACCGGGCCTGCCTGCCGTACCCGGCGTGCAAAGCGGGGGACCACCGTCTCCACGTCCTCGTCCGGCAGGAGCACGTCGCTCGCGCCGCCGCCCGCGCGCGCCAGGCGCTCGACCAGGTAGCGGTTCACCGCCGGGCCGAGGCCGAGCACGTAGAGCCGCGTCGCGGCGCCGAGGATCTCGGGCGCCCGTCGGAGCAGCCGTCCCTCGTTGCCCAGCGCGGCGTCGGTGATCAGCACCACGAGCCGCGTCCTGCCCGGGCGCACCGGCAGCTCGGCGGCGCGCTGCAAAGCTTCCTCCAGCTCGGTACCGCCGCGCGCCGGGGACGCGCCGAGCAAGGCGTCGATGCTGGCGAGGGTGGTCGGGTCGAGCGGCAGGTAGTCCGAGCCACGCCCGTCGGCGGCGATGCGCTCGTGGTCGAAGGCGAAGCACTGCACGGCGTCCCGCGGGTCCAGGTGGTCGAGGATCATCCGCACCGCGCGGCGCGCCTGGGGGATGCTGCCGCCGCGCATGGAGCAGGAGCGGTCGACGAGGATGATCACGTCGCGGGGCAGCCCCACCGTGGCGCCCTCGCGGCTGACGGCGACCACGACGCCGCAGTAGGCGCAGCGGAACGCCTTGCCGAGGTCGGGGTAGTCGCGCACAGCCTCGGGATCACGGAGCGCGCCGCCGCAGTTCGTGCAGCGGAGCGCCGTGGCGCCCTGCGCGTCCCGCTCGGCGGAGGGGGGCTCCTCGGGGAGCGCCACGGGGGGCGTGACCACGAGGAGGAAGGTGCCCACGCGATCCGGCTTCCGTTCGAAGTACGCCTTCGGCCGGATGCCGTGGGCCGCCGCGGCGTAGGCCAGCACGAAGTCGCGGTTCGGGAGGCTGTCCGCCTCGTGCAGCCGCGCGTGGAACCTCCCCGGCCCGCGGAGCGTGAGGTCGATGCGGTGCGAAGGGGAACGCGGCGGTTCGGCCGAGGCGTCGGCGTGGATCTCCACCTCCACGGCGATGTCCGCGGCGCGCTGCCCGGTGGCGGCGCGGGGCGGGCGGATGCGCGTAGCGTCCGGCGCCTGCTCGATCGGCGTCGCGCCAGGCCCCTGCGCGCCCGAGCCCGTGGGCGCGCAGGGGTGGTAGCGATCGGCGGTGACCATGGGGAAAACGAAGCGGAACTCGCCCTCGTCGAAGGCGAGCCGCTCCTGGTACGCAAGCTCCACCTCGATAGCCTCGCCTTCGGGGATGTTGGCCACCGAGAGCGTGAACAGGTTGGGGCGATCCTGCTCCAGCAGGGTCGCGCTCCGGCCTTCCCGCCGCGCCGCCTCGTAGGTGCGCCGCGCCTCCTCCTTCTCCTTCACCACCGCCTCGACCACGCGCGCGCCGATGCGGAAGCGCATCGCGTAAACCGAGGCGCCGTGGGGCAGCGGGAAGAGGTACACCGCGTCGATGGCCTGACCGGTGTCGTTCCGGAAGACCTGCTTCACCTCCACCCGGGCCACCGGGCCGGCGAGGTGCGCCTTCACGTCGGTGTGTTCCAGGGGAAGGGGAGCGCCAGCAGAGGTTCGCAGGCTTCCCTGAGTGACGCGCTCGTCGGAGAGGAACATGGGGGTGAGGGGATGCTACCTGCTTGCCGACCTGCACAACCAGAAGGCAAGCGGCCCATCACCCGGTAACGTGGGCATCGCCATGCCTCCCCGCGTCGCGCTGCCCCTGCGGTACCCGAGCCTCGTCGGCCGATCAGGCGCCGAGCTGGTCTTCTCCTCGTCCTCCTCCTTGAACAGCAACGCCAGGGCGACCCTCGTCGCCGACCTGCGGTCCTGGCCACCCGAGCTGATGGAGCACGCCCTCCCCGGGTGTCTGCTCGGCGCCGCGCGCAGCCGGAGCGGGCGCTGGCTCCTGCACGGCTACGTGGGCGAGGAGGCGCCGCACACCTTCTTCCTGCGCACCTACGCGAATGGCAGCGCCTCGTTGCCCGAGCGGGAGGAGCCCGAGCCGGTGCCGCCTCCCGCCTGGGAGGAAGCGTTCCGGCCCTACGATGACGTGGCGCGCGGCATCGAGCGCGCGCATGTCAACACCGTCGACGGCGTCGCCTACCTCGGAGAGCGGGCGGTCCTTCTGCCCCGGTTCGCAGGCGTGGGGGACCGCTGCTACCCGTACTTGCAGCACGGCGACGACTGGGTCGAGGAGCGCAGCGTGCCTCCCTACCGCAGGCCCGAGGGAGACCGGCTCGCGAAGTGCACGATGCGCACCGTGGCGCTCGCCGACGGCAGCGACGTGCTGCTCTGGGACGGGCACTGTCTGGAGTGGGACGGGCGCAGGTTCGTGTCCACCTTCGAGCACCGTGTCCGGGCGCCGTGGTGGTCGAGCTGGACGCCGGTCCCGGCCGGCCGCGACGGCTTCTTCTACGTGGACGAGGGCTCCGCGCTGAGGGAGGTGCACCGCGGGGGCGCGCCGCCGCGAGAGCACCTGAAAGGAATGTCGATCTCGGAGCTCGGACCGGGCCCCGATGGCACCCTGCTCGTGCACTCGGGGGATACCGTCGCGCTCTACGACCCCCTCGACGACGCCCTGGTGAGGGTCCCGGTGAAGGCCCTGCCCCCCCGCGGCGGGATCTGCTTCGTGGCGTGGAGCGATGCCGGGTTCCTGGTGGTCGGCCACCAGGCGCACGCGCGAACGACCTTGCACATGGTGCCTGCCGAGGTGCTCGCGAAGGTCAAGCGCAAGCGCGCGAGCGGCGCGGCCAAGCAGGTGTCCGTAGCTGTCGCGGAGAGACCGGCATCCACGGCGCTCGCGGGCTCCTTCGCGGTGTCACGGCCACGGGTGGCGGCGGAGCCAGGCGAGAGCATCGTGGTCGTCGCCGACGGCCCCACCGTGCGCGCGCACCGGAACGACGCGCCCCTGTGGCGCAACACGGGCGAGGCCGAGGTGGTGGCGCTCGGGGTGGGCGATGGCCGGGTGGCCGTGATCGACGCGGAGGGAAGGCTGCGCGCGCTGGAGGTGCGCACCGGGGCGCCCGTCCTCGGCGAGGCGGTGGTCTCGGTGGGAGCTGCGCCGCGCTCGCTGGCGGTGTCGGCGTCGGGCCTGTGGGCGGTGCTGACGGCCACGGCGATCTGGATCGTGGGCGTGGGGGCTCCCGCGGAGCTGCCGTTCGAGGCGCCGCTCGCCGCCGCGTTCGACGGGGTGGGGCGACGGCTGCTCGTGACCGGGGAGCAGCGGCGCGCCGCGCTGGTGATGCCGGCAGAGGGCACGGTGGAGCTGCTGCCGGAGCCCCCCGAGGAGGTGCACGCGGTGGCGTGGATCGAAGGGGACACCTGGTTCGCGCTCGGGCAGCGCGCGGTGCTGCGGTTCGACGCTGCCGTGCGCGCCTGGGACGTGGTGCACACCGGCATGCCGGGCGACGCGCTGGTGCGATCGCCGGACGGCGCGCACGTGGCGATGGTGTCCTCGTCCCGCGCGGAGGTGTTCGAGGTCGCCCCGTTCCGCGCGGTGTCGTTGGTGACCTATCCGGCCTCGTACCAGCAGGAGGGCATGCCGCTCAGGGTCTCCGGCGCAGCCTTCCTCTACGGCGGTGTCCTCGCCGTGGGCCTCACCGGGGGCAACGGCAACCTCCTGCGGATCGGCACGCAGATCGCTCAGGCCCTCGATCTGTTCCCCGGCATGCCTGCGCTGCGGTGGGTGTTCGTGTTTGGGGGATCGATCCTGATCGCCCAGGCCGTGCCCGGCGCGTGGGATGGGGACGACGACAGCGCGGAGGGCGAGGACGATCCATCGCGCGATGCGTGACGCCGGTTAATTGACGAAGGCACCGGCCCCGGGCGACGGTCCTCGGGCGCGGTGCTTCCGCGGGGTCATGCGAGCGGCTGGGTTGCAACCTCGCAAGCCATCGTGACGCAAAGAACCGGGTGCGGATCAGAAATCTCATGATTCCGATGGGTTGGCGTGCATCCTTGGGTCTGGCTTCGAGGGGCACCGAAAGGGCGCCGGGCCGCTGAACGCAAAGGCAGGGAGACGGCAGGTTCAATCCATTGAATGGAGCGACGCGCCGCGTCCACAGGCCGCCAGAAAACTGAAGAAGATCCATCGACTTGAACTTGTGGACTCGCCCCTGGGGGAGCGCTTGAACGCCATGGTTCATGCGATGGATGAGGAACCCGGCATGCGCCGCAAGTGGCCGAAATGTATGATCTTTCGGCGAGATTCAGCCGTGCAAGGGGGCGCCGGGACGCGAACCCTGGAAGCGGTGGCGCAGGGCGGCTCGTCGGGCATGGAGGGCCGGGGGGCCGGGGCGTGCCCCCGGCAAGGCGGGGGACGATGGCGTCCTGACCTGCCTGGGGCCATCCTGCCGGCCATGACGACGAGGGTGGCAGCGGTGGTGGGCGTGGGGCCGGGGCTCGGGGCCTGTGTGGCGAGGCGCTTCGCGCGCGAGGGCTACGCGGTGGCGCTGCTGGCGCGTGGCGAGGAGGCGCTGCGCGCGGTGCAGGAGGACATCGCGAAGGAGGGCGGCAGCGCTGCGGTCATCCCCGCGGATGCTGGCGACGAGGCGTCGATGGCCGAAGCCTTCGCGAAGGTGCGCACGGATGTCGGGGCGCCCGAGGTGCTCGTCTACAACGCCGGCGCGTTCGTGGTGAGCGGCATCCTGGAGCTGGCTCCGGCGACCTTCACCTCGGCCTGGCGCGCGAACTGCCTGGGAGGCTTCCTGGCCGCGCGGGAGGTGCTGCCCGCCATGCTGGAGCAGGGGCGAGGCACGCTGCTGTTCAGCGGGGCGACCGCCTCGCTCCGCGGGAGCGCGCGGTTCGCGGGGGTCGCGGTGGGCAAGTTCGGTCTCCGGGCGCTCGCCCAGTCACTGGCCCGGGAGGTGGGTCCGCGCGGCATCCACGTGGCCCACGTGGTCATCGACGCGGTGATCGACACGCCGCGGGTGCGCGAGGCGATGCCGGGCCGGGAGCCGTCGACGCTGCTCTCCCCCGAGGCGCTCGCGGAGACGTACTGGCAGCTCCACCTGCAGCCTCCCTCGGTGTGGACGCAGGAGCTCGACGTGCGGCCGGCCGTGGAGAAGTTCTGAGCCCGAGGGGGACGGCGTGAAGGCGCACCTCGCTCTCGCCAGGGTCCTAACCAGCACGGCGGCGCGTGCGGCGGCGCCGAGCGCGATCCCTCTGTACCTGGGCCTGTTCCTGGTGCTGCCCGTGCTGTTCTCACCGAACGGGCTGCAGGCCTCCACCGTGACCGGCGCGGCGAAGGCGTCACCGCTGCTGGCAGCGTCGCTCCTCGCGGCGTGGCTCCTGCTCACCCTGCACGTGGCGTGCGCGGTGGTGGACCTGCCGGCGACCTTTCCGCTGCGCGCGCTGCCGGTGCACCGGGCGCTCTTCCTGGTGGTCACGGGAGGGCACCTCGCCGTCGTGCACCTGCCGTGGGCGCTCTTGTGGGCGCGTGGGGAGGGAGTGCTGGCAGGGGTGGGGGCGGTGGCGGTGGCAGCGGGGGTTCATGGGCTCCTGCTCGGGCGGTCGTGGAGGCCTGCGGAGATCGGGGCGATGGTGGCGCTGGGCCTCGCGGCGCTCTTGCCGTGCGCGATGACGGTGCCGCTCGCCGCGGTGGCGGCGCCGGTGGGTGTGGCGTCCGCGTTCCGGTGCGCGCCCGAGCGGTCGTCGCGCCTGCGGGCGGGCGCGCTGCCACGGTGGGCCCCGGCGGCGCTCGC
>NZ_ASRX01000106.1 GCF_000601485.1 Chondromyces apiculatus DSM 436 | reverse complement strand
GCCCGCCCCCGCGCCGCCCGCGCCACCCGCGCCGCCCGCGCCACCCGCGCCGCCCGCGCCTCCGGAGCTACCCGCGCCGCCCCCACCCGTGCCCGCATCGCCCACGCACGCCCCCTCCTGGCACACGCCCTCCGGGGCACACGCCCTCCGGGCAGGGCACGCCGTCCACCTCGTCGACCTCGATGCACTGCCCGCTCAGAGAATCGCAGGTGGGCACCCGGCACGCGCCGCTCGCGGGCCCTTCGCACACCGTTTCCCACCAGGCGATGCACTCCCCGTCCTGACAGGTGTCCGCGGTCGTGCAGGCGTCGCCGTCATCGCATGCCTTGCCCGTGGAGGGCCCGCAGCTCCCGTCGTTCGCGGCGCCCGCCGCCACGGAGCACGCCATGCACGCGTCGGCGTCGCACGCCTCCTCGCAGCAGACCCCATCGACGCAGTACCCGCTCGCGCACGCATCCGCGCCGACGCAGGGGTCCCCGATGTCGCTCTTCATCACCGCGTCGAACACGTACACGGAGTTCCGGTTCCGGATGAGCGCGGTCTCGCCATCGATCGTGATCGTGGACCCGAAGTAAGCGTCGGGCGCGCTGTCGTCCGGGACCAGCTTCTGTGTCTGCTGCCAGGCGCCGCCGGAGCGCTGGAACACGTAGGCCGCGCCCGCGTCCGTGTCCGTGCTGTCCTGGCCCGACGCCCCGAGGAGGATGGTGTCGCCATGGATCGCGACGCTGGTCCCGAGCCCGGACAGCTCCGCGGCGTCGGGGGGATGAGCTTCTGCGTCTCCACCCAGGCGCCGTTCTGGGGGGTGCTCTGCGAGTAGTCGCCCACGAGCCGCGTGTCCCCGTCGAGCGCGAGGGCGTCGCCGAACGAGTACACGGCCGTGGAGGGCCGCAGGACTTTCTGCTGCTCGACCCAGGTGTCGCCGGAGCGCACGAAGACGTACACGGCGCGGCTCAGCCCGGAGCCCGGGAGCCGCCCGGTCACCGCGAGCGTGTCCCCGGAGAGCGCCACGGTCAGGCCGATCTTCGCCCCGCTCGCCGCGTCGCTCGGGATGAGCTCCTGCTGCGGGGCCCAGAAGCCACCCGCACGGGCGAACACGTACGCGGCGCCTTCGAGCGCGCCGTTCTGATCGGTGAACCGCGTCGCCACCGCGGTGTCGCCCTGGAGAACGAGACCTCTGCCGAAGCCCACCTGGGACGAGCCGTCGGGCTCCAGGAGCTTCTGCTGCTCGACCCAGACCAGCGGATCGACCACCACCGGGTACGTCGCCCCCGCGTCGTCGACGTGGATCGCCACGGTCCCTTCGACGAGCGCGAGCCGCGCCGGGAGCACCTTCCCCGCCGCGTCCACCACGTGCAGATCGGTGTAGCGCAGCACCTCGTGGCCCGACGCATCCCGCAGCGAGAGCGCGTCCCCCGCGCCGCCCGCGCTTGAGACGCCCGCCGACAGGTCCCCCTCGATCCCCACCTCGATCACCAGCCCCTCGCCGGCCTCGCCCCCCGCCGCCTCTGCCGCCCCCGCACGCGCCGCGCAGGGCCGCTCCTGCACCGTGAAGCCTTGCTCGATCCCCAGCGGCCCGTTGACGTACCACTCCGTCATCCCCTCGCGTCGCGCGCGAAGGTCACCCGGTTGCCGTCCACCGCGGGCGCGACGGCGTGCGCGCGGCGAAAGCCCTCCGCGCCTGCTGCACCCTCCTTCCCGGCACAGCCCCACGCGCGCGCCGAGAGCCCGAAGCGCCACTCCCCGCTGCCGCGCGTCGGCGTGCTGCGCGTCGGCCTGCCGCGCGTCGGCGAGAGCCACACGCCCTCGGCCGACAGCTCCGCAGCCAGCCCCTGCGCGGGGTTCAGGGCGCGCGCGCTGCCCGCCGTGGCCACCACCCCGTACTCCGTCGGAGCCTTCGCCTGCACCGCCGCGATGTACGCCGCGCGTCGGGACGCCTGCGCAGGCCCCTGGTCGACGGCAGGCGGTGCCTCGGCGCCCGACGTGGCCCACGGCGCGCCGCGCCCTCGGGCGTCATCGAGGACGCCGTCCCCGTCTCCCGAGGCGCACGCCGCGGTGACCGACAGCGAAACCAGCAGACCGAGCCCCTGCGCCCCCCGGTGCCACAGCGCAGTCGTGTTCATGCTCCCCGTGGTACCACGCTGGCGCCACCGCCCGACATCCGCTCACGCCTCGCCTTCACCTCCTCGACAGGCGATCTCCACGCGGTCGGCGCGGTCGGCGCGGTCGGCGCGGTCGGCGCGGCGTCGCTTCCCCGGCGTCTGGGTCCGCCCGAAGCCGCCCGGAGCCGCCCGGAGCCGGGCCGTCGCCTTGGCCTGCTCCGGTGAGGGTGGTACGTCTGCCAAGGTGCTTCCGCCTCTCGATCACCGCATCTCCTTGAGCCGGGACCAGATCGCTGCCTTCCGCAGCGACGGCTACCTGGTGATGCGACAGGCAGCGCCGCCCGACGACATCCGCAGGTATGCCTCCGCCGTGGAGGACGCCTCGGCGCGCTTCGCCTTGCCGCGGCGCGCGCCGGCGCTGCGCGACACCTATGCGCGCGCGTTCATCCAGACCTTCAATGCCTGGGCGCAGGACGAGCAGGTCCGGCGCCTGGTGTTCGCGCCTTGCTTCGCGCGCGCCGCCGCCGAGCTGCTCGGCGTCCCCGCGGTGCGCATCCTCTGCGACGAGCTGCTGCTCAAGGAGCCCGGGAGCGGACACACCCCGTGGCACCAGGACCACTCGGCGTGCCCCTTCGACACCGACCTCGGCATCGCCGTCTGGATCCCCCTGCACGACGTCCCGGTGGAGATGGGGGGCATGTACTTCGCCCGCGGCTCGCACCTCCTCGGGGAGCTCGGCCCTCACGACATCTCCGACGCGACCGACGTGGCCTTCGAGGCGGTGGTGAGGGAGCGCGGGCTCCCGCGCGACGAGCTGGGGGCGATGCGCGTGGGAGACGTCTCGTTCCACCACGCCTGGATGGTGCACGGCGCCCACCCGAACCGGACGGACCAGATGCGCGCCGTGCTCGTCGTTCACTACATGGCCGACGGCGTGCGCCTCGGGAAGCCCGGGAACCCCAGCAAGGCGCGCCTCGCGGAGATGCTGGCGCCCGGCCAGGCACCCGGCGACCTCGCGACCGGTGACCTCGTCCCCATCATCCCGTTTTGACCATGCGTCCGTCGCCGTTGCCGCCGTTGCCGCCGTTGCCGCCGTTGCCGCCGTTGCCGCCGTTGCCGCCCTCGTCCCCGCCGCCTCTGCCGACGCCCGCGAACGAGCGCCTCTCTCCCCACGAACGCCGCGTCATCGAAGCCCTCGCCGCGCAGCACGGCTGCCACGCCGCCATCCTCTATGGCTCGCGCGCCCGCGGGGAAGCGCGTCCCGACAGCGATCACGACCTGCTCCTCGTGCGCCGCGAAGGCCCCGCCGAGCGCCTCGTCCGCGACCTCGAAGGCCTCGCCATCGACGCCTGGATCGATCCCGAGGCCTCCCTCGACGTCAGCCGAGATCCGGGCCTCCTCCGCGTCCGCAGTGGCCTCGTGATCCGCGACGACCACGGCTTCGCGGCGGCGCTCGTCCAGCGCGCCCAGGAGATCTTCGCCGCCGGCCCCGGGCGCCTCCCCCCGGGCGAGGTGGAGGCGCTCCGGTCTTGGGGCCAGAAGATGCTCACGCGCCTCGCCGGCAGCGCGCTGGAGGCCGACTACCGGCGCGCCCAGCTCCTCGCGGAGCTTCTGCCCGCCTACTTCCAGCTCCGCGGCGCCTTCTACCTGGGCCCCCGCGAGGCCCTCCGTCAGATCGCGGACGAGGACCCCCGCGCCCGCGACGCTTTCGCGAAGGCCCTCGCCCCCGGCGCTTCCCACGACGCCATCGCCCACCTGGTGCGCGTCGTCATCGAGGAAGCGCCGCCCTGATCGCGCAAGCCGAGGCGCGGTTCTGCCTCGCCTCGGCTCACGCAGAGGATCAGCGCGCCGCCGCGCGGGCCTCGCGCCGCCCCGGCTCACTCGCCTGGGTCACCTTCTTCCGCGTCTTGCGCAGGAAGAACGACTCCACGAAATCACGCTGACCGGGGAACGCCGCCCGGAGCCTGCCGTACGCCTGGTCGAGCGCCTGACGCAGCTCGCGCCGCGCCGCGATCTCCGCGTCCGCCGCCTGGTTTTCCGCAGACTCGGCAAGATCGAGCGCGTCGCGCGCCTCGAAGCTCCGCTCCAGCGCGTCGTCCAGGCTGGTGAGCAGCCCTGCCTTCGCGGTGAAGTCCGGCGCCTCCGCGAGCTGCGTCCGCACCCGCTCCACCAGCTCCGGCTCCTCCCGGGGCCGCGCGCTCTTGATCGCGCTCGCCGTCCGCCCCAGCATCACCGACTTGTACAGCGCGTGATCCCGGCTCCGCTGCGCAGGCCCGTTGAGCAGGCCGTCGCTGCACGCCATCACCCGCATTCCCAGCACCACGTCGCGCACGCCGAACCGCGCCCGCGCCCTGCTCGTCGCCCCCTCGGTCAGCTCTGCCGAGGAGTGCCGCGCCTTCAGGGCCTGCGCCCGCGCCGCAACGCTGGCGCCTACTTCCTGGATCACGGCGCGCTGCTCGGCGCTGATGATCTCCGCATCTCGCCACGCTTCCTCGGCGCCCGTGAAGTGCGCCGCGTACTCAAGATGGGACTCGCTGGATGCCGTACTGGAGGGGAGTTGCATGACGTTCCTCTGGATGTTCGTTCAGGGAAGACCTCTCCCGCCGTGGCTTCGCCCACATGGCGATGCCCGGTGGAAAGGGACGCGGACCGCGCCGCGCTCGTGTTCGACGAGGCGCCGCGAATCCTTATGCACACCCTCTGCAAAAAAACATGCGCCCCCTGTGAGGGAGGCCACGGCAGGTGGGGAGCACGCGTCAGGTGGGGGAGGACACGTCAGGCAGGGAGGGAAGTCCCTTCGTGGAGACTCAATTCACGCCGACCAGCGACCAGGCCTGGCCCACGGCTGCCACCTCGGGGCTCCCGGCCCCGTGGATCGCCGTTCGCCGTGAACCCACCGTCCGTCGCCTGGTGCGGATCGGCCATGTAGCGGAGCGCGTTCCCCGGGGTCCCGGGCGTGAAGGCGTCCTCCCCGATCAGCCAGGTGTTCGCGCTCTCGCCCCGCGCGCTCCGCTCCACCATCGCGCCCATGATGTCCGCGATCGCCTCGTTCAGCGCCCCCGACTCGCCCGAGTACGTCAGGTTCGCCGTGCGCTCGATCACCCCGTGCGTCATCTCGTGCCCGCAGATGTCGAGCGTCACCAGCGGCGTGAACGTCGTCCCGTCGCCGTCGCCGTAGGTCATCACCGAGCCGTTCCAGAACGCATTGTTGTACTTCTTGCTGTAATGAGCGTCGCGGGCGGAAATTCCACGGGTACTCAACTGAGAAATCGTCCTCTTCCGGGCGTCTTGTTTCGCAACGGTCGACAGCCAGTGCGGGGGCTGGAGGAGCGTCGGCCTGCCGCGCGTCGGCAGTGGCGGCGTGGCAGGCGGCGCACCCGCGTCAGGGGAGAGCACGGGAAGTAAAAGTTTGAAGGTATCTGAGCGCTCCAGCATGCGCAGAGATCGTCCCGAAGCGCTGCCGAGGTCTCCAGACCGTCAGGAACGACGCAGCGAGACGTCGCTGAGGTGACCCAAAAAGATGTGCGCCCTTGGCGGCATGTCGCCAAGGTGACCCAAAAAGATGTGCGCCCTTGGTGGCATGTCGCCAAGGTGACCCAAAAAGATGTGCGCCCTTGGTGGCATGTCGCCGAGGTGACCCAAAAAGATGTGCGCCCTTGGTGGCATGTCGCCGAGGTGACCCGAAGCGTTGGGTGCGCTCAGTGGCACCGCGCTGCGGTGTTGAGGCGTCGGCTGGTGCGGAGCTGGGTGGCGGCAACCTGCGCCGACCCGCGCGTTTGCTCCTGGAGCCAGCGGCGTGGCAGGTCAGCCCTGCTTCGGGGCGCTGCCGAAGGCGCGCCGGTAGGCCTGGGGGCTGGTGCTGACGAGGCGCTGGAAATGCTCGCGGAAGGCGGTCGCGGAGCCGAAGCCGACCTCGGCGGCGATCCGCTCCACGGAGTGGCTGGTGGTCTCGAGCAGGCGCTGGGCGCGGCGCACGCGGGCGCGGAGCAGCCACTGGAGCGGCGTCGTGCCCACCTGGTCGCGGAAGCGGCGGTTCAGGGTGCGCACGCTGAGCGCGGCGCGGCGGGCGATGTCGTCGAGCGTGAGCCGGGCGTCGAGGCGCGCTTCCAGCCAGGAGAGGAGCGGCTCCAGCGAGGCGCCGTCTGGGGTCGGCGGCGCGTGTGCGATGAACTGGGACTGGCCACCCGCACGTTCGAGCGGCATCACCGACATCCTCGCGGCGTCCGCCGCCACGGCAGCGCCATGGTCGCGCCGCACCAGGTGGAGGCAGAGATCGAACCCCGCCGCCACGCCCGCGGAGGTCAGGATCTGCCCCTCGTCCACGTAGAGGACGGTGGGGTCGACCTCGATGGCGGGGTAGCGCCTGGCCAGGGTGTCGGCCGCGTGCCAGTGGGTGGTCGCGCGCCGCCCGTCGAGCAGCCCGGTCGCCGCGAGGATGAAGGCCCCGCTGCAGATGGACGCCACACGCTTGCCCCGGGCTGCCGCACTGCGAAGGGCGCGGAGCAGCGCGGGCGGGACCTCCAGATCCAGGTCAAGGATGCCGGGGAGGACGATGGTGTCGGCCCGCGCGAGCGCGCCGAGCCCGTGAGGGACGCGCAGGGTGAAGACGCCAGCGTCCACCTCGCGGGCGACCCCGCACACCCGGACCTGGTACGGGGCGCGTCCGTCGGAGAGGCGGACGGTGTCGAACACGCCGCAGGGGATCGACAGATCGAGCGGGACGACGCCTTCGAGCGCGACGACAGCCACGACATGCATGGCGAAACCATGCCGGATCGGGCCGGTGTCGCCAAGCCATTGCCGCGTCGAAAGCTCCCTGCACGACGGCCTCGCGACCGCTCCGGCAACGGCTGTCGATTGCGGGGAGACACCTGCGATCCGTGGCCAGAAGTCGTCGAAGATTGGCATCATGGCCACTCGCGGGAGAGCCGTCGGAGTGCGATGACCGGGGCGTGGCGATGGACGCCACGTGCGCAACGCGCAACCCAAGGACAGGCGTGACCCATGACGATGGAACCGATGCGTGCGCCGGGAGGCGCCGAGGTGCGGCCGCTCCAGGTCGGGATGGTGCTCTATCCCGGCTTCACCCTGCTGGATCTGGTGGGGCCCCAGGCCGTGCTCGGCCTGCACGGGCAGACCCACTTGCTCTGGAAGACGCGCGACCCTGTGGTCTCGGACTCGGGCCCTGCGATGCTGCCGACGACCACCTTCGCCGCGTGTCCGGAGGATCTCGACATCCTGTTCGTGCCGGGCGGTATGGGCACGGCCGACGCCCTGGAGGACACCGAGATCCTCCAGTTCCTGAGGGATCACGCGCCGCGGGCCAGGTACGTGACGTCGGTGTGCACGGGGTCGCTCATCCTGGGCGCCGCGGGCCTGCTCCGCGGCTACCGGGCGACGACGCACTGGGCGTGTCACGCGCTGCTCTCCGCCTTCGGCGCGGAGCGGGTCGAGGCGCGCGTCGTCACCGACCGCAACCGGGTCTCGGGCGGCGGCGTCACGGCGGGCATCGACTTCGGGCTGACGCTCCTCGCCCAGCTCCGCGGTGAGCAGGTCGCGAAGCTGACCCAGCTCATGGTGGAGTACGACCCGGAGCCGCCCTTCGACGCAGGGACGCCGAGGACAGCCGACCCGGCGCTCGTCGCCCAGGTCCGCGCGCACCTCGACGCGGACGTCCAGCGCATGCTGCGGGTCGCCACGGTGACACCAGGCCACGCCGCGAGCCCTTGATCCCTTGACCCTCGGGTGTCGTGGGGCGCGACGGCCCGCGCGACGGGAGCATCCATGACTTCGAGGCCAAGGTGCTGGCCCGCGGTCGCCGCCCCGTGCATCGAGGTAGGGTCTCGTGGACGTCCAGATCATCTACCCAGAACGTCGCCCTGTCTGGCAAGGCGTCGCGCCTCACGCGGGCTCGAACCCCCTCTGCGCGGTCCCCGTCCTCGACGTCGCGGCCCACCTGGAGGCCTTCCGTCACGGGGGCGCATACATCCTCCCCGAGAGCCACTTTCACCGCTTCGTGAGGGGACGCGCCACGCTCGGGGATCCCACCGGCCAGTTCATGGCCACCTGCGCGACCATGGACGGGATCCTCGCGGCCTGTGCGGGCCGCGTGGCCTTGCTCAAGCGGTGGCTCGGCATCCCGCCCTCGACGTGGAACGAGCCGCTCTACCGCGTCGACGTGCGCGAGCCCCTGCGCTACCGCGCGCGCTTGCCGACCGGGGCCGAGCGCGGCGCCAACGCGGCCTTTCTCCGGGGCGGATTCACGTGCGGCGGCCTGCCCGAGATCGTCACCGATCCCTTCCCCAGCTCCGCCGCAACCATCAGCGCCCTCTTCCCGGGGCCTCAGCGGTAAGGGCCGCCGGCGCTGCCGTGGAGCCGGTTGCGCTCGATCCGCACCCGCGCTTCGTCGAGCGACACCAGCGCTGCCAGCAGGGCGTCGGGCGCCACCGACGAGAGGACGGGGGCGATGGTGAGCGCGCGGTCGTCGATGCTCACCGGTCCGAGCTGCGCGTCGAGGGCGCGCAGCACCTCCCGGACGTGCGCGTCGAACAGCCCTGGCACCCGGGACGTCAGCGTCGGATCTGCGCGCACCAGGAAGCGCCGGTCGAACACCGCATCCCCGACCTTCACGTCCTGACCTCCCAGCCAGGAGCGGACGCCATCGAAGAGGTTCTCCCTCCGGAGCGCGAGCCTGAGGCCCAGCTCCGTCTCGAAGGGCGCCCGCACCGTGAGGTGGTGCTTGCCGTTGCCCTTGCGCGCCGAGCCCACCGCGATGGTGCGGCCTTCGATCTCGCCCCACACCCCGAGGGGCGCCGTCCTGAACGCGAGCCCGTGCGTCGCGGCGAGGGAGGCGAGGGCCTCCGCGTGCCCCCGCAGCGGCGCCGCGGCCGGGACGCTGACGCGCGCCTCGTCGAGGACCTTCAGCGTCTCCACCACCTTGTGGGTCGCCTGCACGATCCAGGGCGCGTCCACGTCGACCCCGTTCCGCTCGGCGATGGCGCATCCCTCGTCGTACAGCCGGACGTCGTACGCGGCGCGGTGCAGGGCCACGAGGTGCGCGCGCAGGTCGGGCGTGAACAGCTCCCGGGCCCGCTCCACGTCGTCGGCCGAGCGTGAGAACTCGAGGTCGAGGTCCTCGCTGCCGGTGGGGATCTGCCCGAGCGCGCCCAGGATCACCTCGCGGCGGCGCATGTGGAGGCCGAGATCCAGGGGCGGCGTGAGCGCGCCGTCGATGCGGAGCTGCACCTCGCGATCGAGGGGGCGGTAAAGCAGCGCGATGGCGTGGCCCTCGATCACGCCCTCGGCCCCGCTGGACCTCTCGGTGAGCCCGAGCGTGGCCGCTGCCCACTTGATCTGCTGCTGGAGATCCACCCCGTGAGGCTACCGAAGGTCGGCGAGCGGCGCAGGGGGAAGGCAGCGTGGTATGATGCGCATGCCTTGGTCACGCCGCTCCCAGCCCCCGAGTCCTTCCGCGCGCGTCCGATGACGCTCGCCGCGTGGGCAGCCCTGCCCGAGGATGAAGCTGGTGAGCTGGTGGACGGGCGGCTGGTGGAGGAAGAGGGGCCGGACGCCGTTCACGAGGTCCTCGTGGTCTGGGTCATCCGCATGCTCGGGGGCTTCATCATCCCGCGCGGAGGCCTCGTGCTCGGCTCGGACGCGAAGTTCGTGGTGAGCGTGCCCCGGGGCCGCAAGCCCGATGCCTCGGCGTACCTCCCCGGCAGCCGCAAGCCCCCGCGCCGCGGCCCGATCGGCGTCCCGCCGGACATCATGGTCGAGGTGGTGTCCCCGAGCCCGCGTGACGCGCGCCGCGACCGCGTGGAGAAGATCCATGAGTACGCGGCGTTCGGGGTGCGCTGGTACTGGATCCTCGATCCCCAGGAGATGACGCTGACCATCTTCGAGCTGGGGACCGATGGTCGTTACGTGCACGCGCTGGGCGCGGTCGATGGCATCGTCACGGAGGTGCCGGGGCTCGAAGGCCTCACCCTCGATCTCGACGCGCTGTGGAGCGAGGTGGACCGGCTCGGGCCGGAGTCCGGCGAGGGGCCGCTCGGCGGTGTAGACACGGTCTGACCAGGTGAGGTTCGTTTCATCGATGAAGCGCGACGACATCCAGACGCTGGCCTGCCCGACCTGCCACGGCGCGCTCTCTCACGAGGGGCCGGTGGTGTCGGGCGAGATCGTGGGCGGGAGCGTGTCCTGCAGCGGCTGCGGCGCGCGGTGGCCGTTCGAGGACGGGTTCCTGCGGCTCTACCGCGAGGCGGAGGTGCGCGGGACCGACAAGCTGATGCGGTACATCTATGACGGGCTCCCCGCGCTCCACAACCCGGCGGTGAAGCTGCTCCTGCCGGTGCTGCAGCTCGGGGGGAGCGAGGTGCAGCTCCGCGAGGCCTACGGCGAGCGGCTGGAGCTTGGTGCACTCGCGGCGCTCGCGCCACGCACGGATGGACGCCCGCTCCGGATCCTGGAGGTGGGGATGGGCGCGGGGGCGAACCTCGGGCTGATGCAGCGGCGCCTGCCGAAGGGGCTCGCCGTGGAGATCTGGGGGCCCGACCTGAGCGCGGGGATGCTGCGGGTGGGGAGGAAAGTCGCGGCGAAGCTCGGGATGACGAACGTGCGCACCCTGATCGCCGACGCGCACGCGCTGCCGTTCCCGGACGCCTCGTTCGATCGGGTGTTCCACGTGGGCGGGATCAGCGGGATGCGCGACCCGCGCCGGGTGCTCGCGGAGATGGCCCGGGTCGCGGTGCCGGGGACGCCCATCGTGGTGGCCGACGAGCAGCTCACCCCGGAGCTGCGGCGGAGCCTCTACCACCGGGTGACGTTCAAGATGATCACCTTCTACGATCCGGATCCGCACTGCCCGCGCGAGCTGTTGCCCGCGGGGGCCGAGGACGTGCTGGAGGAGCAGATCACGCCGTTCTATTACGCGCTGCGCTTCAGGATGCCGGCGCGCCCGCCGACGCGCCCTTGAGAAGGACGCCCCTCGCGTCGTGCGTCGTCGAGGAGCCGCTGCACGGCCCCGGTGACGCGGTGGTGGAGGGCGGCGAGGGCCTCGCGGTCGCGGGGGTCGACGGGTCCGTCGGCGAGGAGGTCGATGCGGGGGCCGATGCGCTGGCGGATCTTCACGGGCAAGGGCGGGGAGAGGGGCCAGAGGCCGAGGGGGCCGACGCCGAGCCACACCGGGAGGCCGTTGGGGACGCCGAGGCGCTTGCCGAGGGCGTAGCCGTCGTTGAGGCCGATGTAGGCGTCGTCGACGCCGTCGGCCGCGATGGGGATGATGGGGAGGCGGTACTTGAGGGCGAGGCGGATGTAGCCGGTGCGCTCGCCCCAGGTGACCTGGTAGCGGTGAAGGACGCTGCGGCAGCCTTCCTTTGTGCCACCCGGGGTGACGAGCACGTGCTCGCCGCGGGCGATGACCTCGGCCATGGAGGGGCCGTCGCCGGTGACGAAGCCGAGGCCGTCGATCATCCACTTGAGCAGGGGCTGCTTGTCGGCGGCGCCGTGGAAGATGGCGTGGGGCATGTAGCCGAGGCGGTCGTGGATCTCGGCGGTGAGCAGGCACATGTCGTGGGCGATGGGGCGGCCGTGGTAGCCGACGAGGAGCGCGGCGCCAGGCTCGGCGACGTGCTCGAAGCCCTCCACCTCGTAGCGGTGGTAGAGGCGCATGGCGCGCCAGTAGCCGAGCCAGAGGGCGAGGGGGGCGGCCTGCGCCAGGGTGGTGAGGGGCGCGGGGATCATCAGGCCTCCTCGGTCAAGGTGGGGAGGGTGCCGCGCCTGCGGGAGGTGAAGCGGTGCATGCCCTCTGCGCCGACCTGCAAGAGGAGGGCGCCGTAGGAGACGCCGGCGCCGACGCTCATCATCAGGATGTGATCGCCGGGGCGGACGTCGCGGGTGCGGAGGAGGCGGTCGAGGCTCGCGGGGACCGAGGCGGCGCCGAGGCTGCCGACCTCGGCGACCATGGGGACGCCGCGCGCAGGGTCGATGCCGAGGGCCTCGACGATGCGCTGGAGCATGGTGGCGTTGGGCTGGTGGGGGAGGACCCAGGCGATGTCGCGCAGGGTGAAGCCGGCGTCGCGGACCACGTCTTCGGCGGTCTTGACGAGGGTCGAGACGGCGAGGTCGCTCATGGTGCGGTTCGAGGCCTTGAAGGTGATGCGCTCGGGTTCGCCGGTCATGCCGGTGCGGGGCATCCAGGCGACGTTGCCGAGGGCGCGGTCGGTGCCGAAGCGGGCGCCGAGGATGCCCTCCGCGGGGCCGCCGGAGCCGACGATGGTGGCGGTGAAGGCGTCGCCGAAGATGACGTAGGGCCTCGGGTCCTCGGGGGTGATGCAGCGGGAGAAGGGCTCGGCGACGACGATGCCCACCGGGCCCGCGCCGGTGTGGGCGCAGCGGGCGGCGAGGTCGAGCGCGGTCAGGAACCCGACGCAGGTGTTGTTGAGGTCCATGCTGTCGCACGTGCCGTGCAGGCCGAGGGCGTCGACGACGTCGCTGGCCATGGAGGGGATCACGTGCTCGCCGCCGGTGGAGGTGACGTAGATGAGGCGGCGCAGGGCCTCGGGGCCGAGGCCCGCGGCGTCGAGGGCGAGGCGGAGGGCATCGGCGGCGAGCGCGCTGATGGACGCCTCGGCGGGCGCCCAGTGGCGCGCGCGCACGCCGGTGCGGGCCTCGATCCAGGCGGGGTCGAGGAGGCGGGCGCCCTTCACGGCCGCCGCGTTGTCGAGGGGGGGGCCCGGCAGGACGGTGCCGGTGCCGAGGATGCGGGAAGGGATCATGCGTGGGTCCGGTTGGAGAGGCACTGCTTGTAGGCCGCCTGGATCTTCTCGATGATCCGCTGCTGCGCGAGGGCGGTGTTCGCGTTCTCCATCACCTTGTCGGCGACCGCCATGTGCCAGAAGGGGACGCGGGAGAACGTGGGAGGGAGGCTGAAGAGGACCTCGGCCGCGTAGCGCCCTTCGAGGTTGCCGGTGCGGTGGAGGAGGATGTAGCCGGAGCGCAGCGCGTCTTCGGCGCGTTCGATGGGGTTCATGTCGTGCATGAGCCTCCCGAGGAGGCCGAGCCACTTGATCGGCTGGCTCGGGACCTCGGGCTTGGCGGAGGGGACGGCGTTCGAGGCGACGACGACGTCGCCGCCCCACTGCTGCGAGGCGGAGACGACGGAGCCGAGGGCGTTGTCGCGGCCCGTGGCGTTCGAGGGGACGAGATCGGTGATGGCGCCGTCGACGTAGCGCGCCTTCGGGGTGGTCACCGGCGCGAAGAGGGGGGAGAGCGAGCTGCTGCAGCGGACGCCGAAGCCGGTGGTGGCGTTGGTGATGACCACGGTGCGCGTGGAGGCGATGTCGGTGGTGACCGGGCGGAAGGGGATGTGCAGCTCCTCGAGGGGCGGGGCGTGGAGCAGGGCGTTGATGGTGAACTCCAGCGCCGAGGAGCTGAGCACCGAGGCGTCGATGCCCATCTGGAGCTTCCAGAGGCTGTCGAGGAGGAGGGCGAGGCCCTGGGGGAGCGCGCCCGGGCCGGCGCCGGCGGGCATGGCGGGCATGGCTGCGTAGAAGGCGCCCACCACGGAGCCGAAGCTCGTGCCGGAGATGCCGTCGATGGGGAGGTTCGCGGCGAGCATCTGCTGGATGAGCGAGACGTGCGCGAAGCCGAGGGATCCGCCGCCGCCGAGCGCGAGCCAGATCTGGCAGCCCATGAGCTTGCGGGCCCACTGGGCCATCACCGCGCTCGCGGAGGGGGCGCCCGGGAGCCTCCGGTTGTGCAGGTCGGGGAGGTCCTTCAAGGAGAGGCGCTTGCCGCTCTTCTCCCACAGGGACCTGAGGTGGGCGACGTCGACGTGGGCGCGGAGGCTGTGCTGCTGCACGTCGCTGCCGAGGTCGATGGGGACGTGCTGGAGGCTGGCCAGGTCGCCGCTCAGGGTGGCGCTGGCGTGCTTCAGCATGCGGAAGGTGGAGAAGAGGGGGTCGGGGTTCGGGAGGATGAGGCGCGCGCGGATGGTCCGCGGCTTCCGCGCCCGGCCAGGGGCGCCTCTGGAGGGGCGCTCGGATCTCGGCCCGGAGACCTCCGGATCGTCGGTGCGGGTGTCGTGCAGGATGAAGGCGGTGTCGACCCTGCCGCCGGTGCAGTCCCGGGTGCCCCGCGGATCGACGGCGGCCGCGTCGATGAAGATGACGTCGTAGAGGGGGAGCTGAGCATCGACGTGCTGGAAGAGGCTCTCCTCCGCGACCCTGAGGTGGTGGAGCGCGCCGGGGCCTTGCTCGATCTGGGGCGACGCGAGCGCCTGAGCCGCCTGTGCGAGGACGTGCACCACCAGGACCTTCAGCCCGGACGCGATGGACGCGACCCCCTGGGCGAGCAGGTCGGTGAGGGCGTCGAGGGGCACGTCGGCCTTGCACGCGCTCTCCACCTGGACGACCTCGGCGCGGTGGCTCACGCCGAAGGCCTGCTGCACCTGGGGCGCGGAGCGCGAGAACGAGGGCCGGGTGGCGAGGATCTCCTTGAACACCTGCGTCGGCCAGAAGTGGAGCTTCGCGCTCTTCTCGCCTTGCACGACCACCGTGGCGGTGCGCGGGGCGCCCCTGAAGAAGGACTCGTCGCCGAGGACCAGGGGGGCGTTCAGCGAGGCGATGGAGACACGCTCGGGCTGGTCCTCCAGGAACACCTGGAGGTGACCGCTCATGAGGAAGTAGAAGCCGTCGGCCGCGGTGCCTTGCTTGAAGACGGTCGCCCCGGGGGCGAGCTCGATCTCCTGCGCGGTGGCCCAGAGCTCGGCGATCTCTTGAGGCCTGATGTTCTCGAGATAATGCGAGCGCCTGAATGCGGCGATGTACTGCGGTTTGAGGGACGAGGTGGGTTGCCCGAGGTTTTCGGGGTCGAGGCGGTGTTCTTGGCTCACGCGGTGTGCTCCTTGATGGGCGCTAATGCGTTGCGGAGGGTCACACTGCACCCTATCGTCAAATGCATCTCGCTGTCACGGGCGGTAGCCACGTCGCGCGAGCTGGAGGACAAGGCGTTGAGCGGCACGGCAGGTGGTTGGGGCGTGGTCCTCGGGGTGTCCGCAGGGTCGGGGGCCGCGATTGCGAGGGCGCTCGCAAAGGACCCGGGCCTCGATATCTTCGGGGTGCACCGGGGTCGCCACCCGGATTCGGCAGGGGCTGTGGCCCGCGATCTGGGGGCGCTCGGGCGCAAGCTGCACTTCCGCATCGGCGAGGCAGGGACGGCCGAGAGCGCGCGCGCGGGGGCAGAGGAGGTGCTTCTGGTCGCGGGCGCCCGGCAGGTCAAGGTGCTGGTGCATTCGATCGCCAATGCGTCCGTGGGATCGCTCGTCACCCGAGGCGTGACGCAGCTCACTCCGCGCCAGATCGAGAAGACCTTCAGCTCGATGGCGCATTCATTCGTCTACTGGGTGCAGGAGCTGGCCGCGCGTGACCTGCTCGCGCCCTCGGCCCGGCTGATTGCGCTGACCAATCCGGTGGTGGGCTCGCTCTGCCCGGGCCTCGGGGTCATCGCGGCGAGCAAGGCGGCGCTGGAGGTTTACGTGCGCCAGCTCGCGATCGAGCTCGGGCCCCTCGGCCACCGGGTGAACCTGGTCAATTTTGGCCTGGTGGACACGCGGGCCGGGAGCGTGGGCTTCCCGTCGGAGGCCTGGGAGCAGGCGAAGGCGCGGGCGGCGGCAGTGACGCCGGCGCGAAGGCTGTGCACTGTAGAGGAGGTGGGGCGGCTGGTATCGGTGCTGACAGGGGACGCTGCCGAGTGGTTCAATGGGGCCACCATCGATTTCACCGGCGGCATGACCCAGAGCTTGCTGGGCATCGTGCTCAATGCGTCAGGAATGGACAGCAACCAGGGGCGGTGAGCGCTCCCGTCGCGGCGCTCGCGGCGCTCGCGGCGCTCGCGGCGCTCAATCCCGCACCGAGACAGGAAGGGGAGGACATCATGTCGGTTCGCATGGCGCAGGCTGCGGAGGCCATCGCCGAGCTTCTGAAGGCGCCAGCCAACTTTCCGGCGGCGATCAGGCTCTCGGACGCGCTGTCGCGGGGGAGCCTGTTCCAGTGGTTCTTCCGCCGGATGCTGGAGGGGCTCACGCCGGCCGAGGTCGCGCACCTCAAGGAGCTCACCTCACAGCCCGTCGACGTGGCGGCGCTGCGGGAGATGCCCGCCGGCTCGTTCGGCTACCACTACGCGCGGTTCGTCGCGCACAACGCGCTGGATCTCGACGCCTACACGGCGGCCTTCCCGCCCTTCGATGAAGCGATGGGGGCGCAGTGGGCGCTCCGGCGCTTCGCCAAGGTGCACGACATGCACCACTTCCTGCTCGGCTTTCCCGTGGACTTCCAGGGAGAGATGGGGCTCCAGGCGTTCAACCTGCGGAACTTCCGGGAGCCGCACGCGTTCCTCTCGCTGCCGATGCTGCCGCTCGTGGTGGCGCGGTACGGGCAGGGGCCGCGGACGGCGCGCGAGGTGGAGCGCGGTTGGGCGATCGCGGGGCAGATCCCCAACCTGTTCCAGGCGCCGCTCGAGGAGATGTTCGCGCTGGATCTCGAGGTGGTGGTGGCGCGGCTCGGCATCCCCGCGCGGCCGCCGACGCCGTGGGACGAGGGCGACGCGCGGGAGTGACCCCGCTGGGGGGGGTCAGGGCGTTGCGCGTCGCGGGAGGGAGACGGTGAACTCGGTGAACTCGCCGCGGGAGGTCTCCATGCGCAGCTCGCCGCCGTGGCCGCGCACCACGATGTCCTGGCTGAGGGAGAGGCCGAGGCCGGTGCCCTCGCCGGGGGGCTTGGTGGTGAAGAAGGGGTTGTAGATGTTGCCGGCGACCTCCGGGGCGATGCCGGTGCCGTTGTCGTGGACGTGCACCTCGATGCGGTCCCGGTGGTGGGCGGTGCGCACCGTCAGGGTGGGGACGTAGCCGGGCGGTGCGCCGCGCCACTTCTCCTGCATGGCGTAGCAGGCGTTGTTGATGATGTTGATGAACACCCGGGTGAGGTCGGGGCCCACGGCCTCGAAGGAGGGCATGGCCTCGTCGAAGACGGTCTCGACGCGGACCCGGAAGGCGGGGTCCTTGCCGGGCATGCCGACCGTCGCGAGCCGGATGCTCTCGGAGACGAGGGCGTGCAGGTCCACCTCCTCACGCAACCCGGGGGCGTCGCGGGCGTGGAGGAGCATGCTGTTGATGATGCCGTTGGCCTTCTTGCCGTGCTCGCCGATCTTCTGGACCACCTGCTTGAGGGAGGTCAGGAGCTCGGCGAGATCGTCGCGGGCCTCGGCGCTGAGGCGGTCGCGCTGGTCGGTGACACCGTCCGAGATCTGGTCGGACAGCTCGCCGGAGAGTTCGGCGAAGTTCTGGATGAAGTTCAGGGGGTTCCGTAGCTCGTGGGCGATGCCCGCGGTGAGGGCGCCGAGGGAGGCGAGCTTGCCCTGGGTGACGAGCTGCTGCTGGGTGGCCTTGAGCTGATCGAGCGTGGTGGCGAGCTCGCGGTTCTTCTCGGCGAGCTGGCTGGTGCGCTCCTGCACCTTGTGCTCCAGGGTGGCGTAGAGCGTGGCGTTGTGGAGGGAGAGCGAGGCCTGGGCCGAGAGGAGGCGGAGGACCTCGATGCGGTCGTCGGTGAAGGCGCCAGCGGTGAGGTTGTTCTCCAGGTAGATGACGGCGATGACCTTGCCCTGGTTGACGAGGGGGACGCACAGGACCGAGCGCGGGCGGCGGCTCGCGACGTAAGGGTCGCGGGTGAAGAGGCCCTCGTTCGCCGCGTCGTGCAGGACCACGCTCTCGCCGGTGCGCTTCGTGTACGCCACGATCGCGGTGGAGATGCCCTCCTCGCTCTCCAGGGGGGCGCCGTGCCGGACGATGACGGCGTCGCCGTCGGGCGCCCACTCGGTCTCGATGCGCAGCTTGCCGTCGCGCTCGAGCAAGAGGAAGCCGCGCTGCGCACCGGCGTTCTCGACGATGATCCGCATGAGCGCCGTGAGGAGGCGTTCGAGCACGATCTCTCCGTTGATGGCGCGGGCGGCCTTCATCACGGCGCCGAGCTCCAGGGTGCTGTTGGCCTGGGAGTCGGTGCCCGTGGAGGTGATGGTCATGACCTCGCGGGAAGAGACGGGCCGCGCGGAGGACAGCGGGGAGAGGAGGCTCGGGTGGAGGCGTTCGAGCTGCGCCACCTTGGCGAAGGCGCCCCAGCGGGTGTAGGCGAAGAGGGCGTCGGCGAGGTAGGCGTCGGCGCCGTGATCCCACCCGAGGGAGCGACAGAGGCCGGCGCAGCGTTCGAGGGAGATGGCCTCCTCGTGCAGGAAGCCCCGCTCGGCGGCGCCGCGCATGGCCTTCTCGTACTCGGCGAGGGCCTCCATGGGGCGGCCGAGGACGCGCAGGCGCTCCGCCTCCACGAGGGCGAGGCGGTGGTCGAAGTTGACGGGCGCACCCTTGGCCCACTGCCCGAGCTCGGCCTGGTTCTGCGCCACCGTCTCCAGGTAGGCGGCGCGGTCCTCGGCGCTGGCGTCCGGCGCGAGCGCGAGGAGCGAGAGCGAGTGGTAGAGGTTGTGGAGGATGACCACCGGGTGGCCCATGAGCCCGGCGCGGTGCTCCTTCGCGGACGCGGAGGCTCGGGCCGCCTCGGCGTGATCGCCGAGGAGGTACGCGAGCATGGCCTTGCACGTGTAGAAGAGGCAGAGCGTGGACACGTTCTGCGCGGCGTGCAGGGCCGGCAGCACCACGTCCTCGTTGATGCGCGTGCCCACGAGGCGGAGCGGGTCCTCCGCGCGGCCGAGGAGGTTCAGGACGAGCTGTCCGGGGATGCTGGCGAAGAGGCGCGAGAACTCGTGCTTGTGGGCGGTGACCAGGTCGATGTAGCGGGCCTGGTCGACGACGAGGCTCTCCAGGGGCTCGCCGGCGATGAGGGGGTGGGTGCAGAAGTTGACGGCGGCCTGGCCGGCGTGGAGGAGATCGCCGGTCTCCAGGCCCCACTGCACCGCCTCGCGCAGCTCCGGGAGGGTGTCGCGGATGTGGATGGTCCAGGGGCGGATGACGACGTTGCGGAGCAGGTACACCTCGGACGCGGCTTCCCGGGCCTGGAACTTGTCGAGGAGCTTGATGGCCAGGGTGGCGTAGGCGTCGGCGCTCACGAGGTCGTTGAGGACGCCGGCGTGGAGGGTGCCGTAGGTGACGTAGGCGACGGGGGAGTAGCGGGAGTTGCCGTGCTGGAGGCACACGCCGGACGCCTCGCAGCAGAGGAGCAGGTAGAGGAGGGGGTTCGCGGTGTACGCGGCGGCGCCGAGGCCGGCGAGGAGCCGCATGACCACGAGCTGGATGGGGTCCTCCATCTCCGGCAGGTCGATGAGGCTCTCGATGGACCGGCCGGCGAGGAGCGCGTGGTTCTTCTGGAGCGCGGCGCCGAGGTGCTCCTGGGTGGGGCTGTACGGCAAGCTCACCCCGAGCAGCTCCAGGGCGTCGAGGCCGGTGCGGATCATCTTCGGGAACTCGTTGCGGGCGTGCTCGAAGAGCATGCGCACTTCGAGGACCTTCACCTTGTCGACGACGTTGCGCGCGCGGGCCAGGGCAGCCTCGGTGAGGGGCTCTGCCTGGTCGAGGTTGGCGTTGAGGTACTCGGTGATCGTCGATTCGAGCTGGAGCGAGAAGGCGAGGTCGTAGTGGTCGTCGAAGGCGTCCTCCGGGAGCAGCCTGACGCCGGTGTCGAAGTAGCGGAGCGCCGGCTCGAAGGCTGCGGAGGTCTTGGCCTTGCGGCCCGCGAGGAGGCTCAGGCGGGCGACGGCGAGGCGCTCGTCCCGGGAGGTGAGGCGCTCGATGCCGAGCTGGTACTGGTTGACGATGGCGAAGACGGCCTCGTCGAGCGCGCTCTCGGGGGTGCTGGCGGTGAGGAGGCGGCCCAGGCCGAGGTGGACGTCCGGCTTGCGGGCGTCCTCGATGAGCGAGTAGGCGGCCTGCTGGACGCGGTCGTGGAGGAACTTGAAGGAGGCCGCGGGGACCTCGTCGCCGGGCTCGGCGAGGCGCGCCGCGACGGCCACCTGGTGGGCCTCGCCGATGGGGAGGAGCAGGCCCTCCTCGAAGGCCTCCCAGAGGTGGGCGGCGGTGGCGGCGGGGGGGTGCTCGTGCACCACGGCCAGGGTGTGCAGGTCGAAGTGGTTGCCGATGCAGGCGGCAAGCTCGAGGGCCTCCTGGGCCCCCGGGGAGAGCTTGTGGATCTTGCCGACCATGAGGTCGATCACGTCGCCCGAGAGGGCGCGCGCGCGGATGGCGTCGAGGTCCCAGCGCGCCGCGCTCCGGGTCTCGTCGAGGGTGACCAGGCCCTCCTGGTGGAGGGATTCAAGGAGCTGGCCGAGGAAGAAGGGGTTGCCCTGGGTCTTGGTGAGGAGCAGCGCGGCGAGGGGCGTGGCGCGCTCGGTCCCGCACCGGAACATCTCGGCGACGAAGCTCACCACGCTGCCGAGGTCGAGGGGGCTCAGGGTGATGGTGGTGACCCGGGTGCCGGCCTGCTGGATGGCCTCGGTGGTGGCGAGGAGCGGGTGGGCCGAGCCGACCTCGTTGTCGCGGTACGCGCCGATGATGCAGAGGTGGCGGAAGTCGGCGTCGCTCATGAGGAGCTGGATGAGCTTCAGCGACGGGACGTCGGCCCACTGGAGATCGTCGAGGAAGAGGATGAGCGGGTGCTCGTTCGCGGCGAAGGCGCGCACGAAGCTCTGGAACACGAAGTTGAAGCGGTTCTGGGACTCGGTCGGGGGCAGCGGCGAGGGCGGCGGCTGCTTGCCGAGGAGCAGCTCGACGGCCGGGATCATCTCGGCGAGCACGGGGGCGTTGGTGCCGAGCGCCGCCTCCAGCCTGGCCTTCCACGCGGCGAAGCTCGCCTCGTTCTCGGCCATGAGCTGCCGCATGAGGTCCTGGAAGGCCTCGATGATGGGCGCGTAAGGGATGTTCCTCTTGAGCTGATCGAACTTGCCCGAGATGAAGTACCCGCGGCGGCCGACGACGGGCCGCTGGATCTCGTTGACCAGGGCGCTCTTGCCGATGCCCGAGTAGCCCGCGACGAGGACCACCTCGGCCTTGCCGTCGCAGACGCGGTCGAAGGTGGCCATGAGGTCGGCGATCTGCGGCTCGCGCCCGTAGAGCTTCTGGGGGATCTGGAAGCGGTCGGGGACGTCGTGGCGGCCAGGGACGAAGCCGTCGATGCGGCCATGCTCGCGGTGCTGGGCGAGGCACTCCGAGAGGTCGGCGACGAGGCCGTGGGCGCTCTGGTAGCGGTCCTCGGCCATCTTCGCGAGGAGCTTGAGGACGATGGCGGAGACGGCCTCGGGGATGGCGGGGCGGACCACGTGCGGCGGGATGGGCGCGCGCGCGATGTGGCAGTGGACGAGCTCCATGGGGTCGGCGGCCTGGAAGGGCACCGCGCCGGTGAGCATCTCGTAGAGGGTGACGCCCAGGGAGTAGAAGTCGGCGCGGTAGTCGACGGCGCGGTTCATGCGGCCGGTCTGCTCGGGGGAGATGTACCGGAGCGTCCCTTCGAGGACGTTCGGGTTGCGCACCGAGGGCGACTCGCGGGGCAGGGTGGTGGAGATGCTGAAGTCGATGAGCCGGATGCGGCGGGTCTCCGGCTGGATGGCGATGTTCGAGGGGTTGACGTCCTTGTGGATGATGCGCCGCTTGTGGACCTCGCCGAGGGCGCGGGCGACCTGGATGCCGATGGACAGGACGTCGGTGAGGTCGAGCGGGTGCGCGGCCATGTAGGCCTGCAGCGACTCGGCGCCGCAGTCCTCGAGGATCAGGGCCGGCCGGTTCTTGTACCAGGCCAGGCCGAGGCACCCGATGATGCCATCGCTGGCGACGGCGCGGGTGCTCTCGTACTCGCGCCGCCAGCGCGCGACGTCGTCGGCCGTCGGGTGCTCCTGCTGGATCTTGATCACGACAGGCGTGCCGTCCTTGCGAGAGCGGGCGCGGTAGACGACCGATCGGTGACCGGCATGGATACGGGCGCCGAATTCGTACTCCGTGGTGATGTTGTCCATCGGATGCCCATCATACGCCTGTCGGCAGGGGTGAGCTGCGCTGGGCGGAACGAGCGCTGGTTCACGTTGCGTCCGCGCAGGCTTGCCCGCGGGTGCTGGAGCTGCCTCTGCGCACGGCCATGGCGTTCACGTGAGCGCGGTCGGGCTGCACCTGTCGACGCCGGCACCCCTGCTGAAGGTCACCTGGATGGGGCAGAGAGCCGCGCACGTCCCGCCAGGAACCAAGCCTCAGGTCTCACACATTTTCCAGATTTCCGGCAGATTTGCGAGCCAGATCGGCGCCGTTGTAATACGCTGCGCTTGGCCAACCTACCGGAGAGATCATGCTGGAGTTCAAGCTGAGCAAAGCGGTCAAGAGGATCGTGATCCCGCAGCAGGCGACCGCAGAGGGGCCGTCGGCGGGTGTGTACGTGCTGAAGCCCAAGAAGAAGCGGAAGAAGCTCTCGAAGAGCTCTCGCTTCCTCGAGAAGCTGCTGAGGCACGGCGCCACTGCCCAGAGGAAAGGAGTGAACACCTACCTCGAGCGGCACAAGCGCTCCAACCGCAAGAAGAAGGACGGGTGGTTGCGCGACCTGTCGAACAACCTGTCCCGAGCCAGCAACAAGGGACGCAAGCGCTTCAAGCTCAGCAAGCTGTTCTGAGGCTTTGCTGGCCCGTCCCAAGGATTGATGGAGGATATCGACCGATGGAGATTGAGACGAACAACAAGGATAACCACGCGTCGGCTCTGCCGAGGCCGACGATCATCGATCTCGGCAAGAAGAGCCGCAAGCGGGTCAAGAAGCTGCGCAAGGGCAAGTCTGGCGGCCTCCTGGCCAAGGTGCAGGAGGTGCTGGAGCAGATGAAAGAGGCAGGCGCGATTTCCGCGTCCGCACAGCCGGTCGTCGTGATCGTGCGCGAGCGTCGGCGAAAGAGCAAATACGGCAAGCTGTGGGGTATGGGCTGACCAGGATCTCCGCATCCTGTCTCACCGGGACGTCGACTCCGACGTCACACGCTCCCCATCCTCATCGCTGTTCTCCCGTGGCCGTCCCAGGCCTGTGGACCGGTGACGTGCAAAGACCCGAAGGGTAGCGACGCCCGGGAGCACCGTGGCCGAGGGGCTCTGTGCTCCGCGTACGCTGTCCGAGAGGGGGCTCGTGCGCGCGTCGTCAAGGCGCGCTGCGAACATGCACGCCATGGCTCCTCCGCCAGGGATTGTACTGGTATCTAGCAATGCTCCCCATGCATGACCGTTGGCCCGACAGACCGGTGGTGGTGATCCACCGCCTCGTGAAGGAATCACGCCGCGACATCGTCGGGGCCCGACCTCTCCAGGGTCAGCGGCGGGGGATCCTCGGATGCTGAAGAAGAGGTTGATCCCCACGCAGCTCGCGTACCGGAAGGCCCCCAAGGAGACCGGTAAGGCCCCCATGAAGCCTGTCGGCAAGTGGCGCCTTCTCTTCGTCGTCCGCTTCCTCGCCGCGACGGTGTGGTACTCGCTCCTCGCCCGCCTGCGGCCACCCGCGGGCCCCGGAGGCAAGTACACGAACGAGTTCATCGCGCAGCGCACCCGCGAGACCATGGAGAGGCTGGGCGGGCTGTGGATCAAGACCGGCCAGATCATCGCGATGCGCCGGGACATCTTCCCGAAGGCCTTCTGCGATGAGCTCTCCAAGCTCCACGACAGCGCGACCGGCTTCCCGGGCGAGGTCGCCTGCGCGATCATCGAGGCGGAGCTGGGCTGCCCTCTGCGGGAGGTGTTCTCGGAGTTCGATACCCAGCCCCTGGCCGCGGCGTCGATCGGGCAGGTCCACGTGGGCCGGATCAGGGCGAACGGCGTGAGGGTCGCCGTGAAGGTCCAGCGGCCCAGCATCGTGGAGTCCTTCCAGAGCGATCTGAAGATCCTTCGCTTCTACCTGACGCTCCTCAAAATCTTCCGGATCATGCCCTGGGGCAAGTGGGAAGAGATGTACTGGAAGCTCAGCCAGACGCTCTCCGACGAGCTGGATTACCGGCTGGAGGTGGCCTCGATCCGCCGCATGAGGAAGACGCTGCGCCATCAGAGGGTCTATGTACCCAAGGCGTTCGTGCAGTACTGCAGCGCGCGCGTCCTGGTCATGGAGTTCATCGACGGCGTGTTGATGTCCGACTACCTGAACGCCCTCAACGCCGAGCCGGAGAAGGCGAAGGCCTGGTGCAAGGAGAACAACGTCGACCCGAAGAAGGTGGGCAAGCGCCTGTTCCTCGGCTTCCTGCAGCAGCTCCTCGAAGACAACCTGATGCACGGCGATCTCCACCCCGGCAACATCATGTTGCTGAAGAACAGCCGGTACAGCCTCATCGACTTCGGCTCGGTGGACTCGCTCGATCGAGGCTTCCTGGAGAAGTACACCCTGGGGCTGACGGTCCTGGCGAAGCGTGACTTCTCCAAGTACATGGACGTGTTCCTGACCATGGTCCCAGGCCTCCCCCACGTCGACCTGGAGACGATGCGCATGGAGGTCGTCCGTGAATTGCAGGCCTGGGAGAGCCTGACGGACGTCAAAGGGATCCCGTACGAGCAGCGGGCCCTGACGGGCGCGAACGTGAGGCTCTCCGCGGTGCTGGGGAAGTACCACCTCCCGCCGCTCTGGAACATGCTGCGCGTGATGCGGAGCGGCATGGCGCTCGACGCGTCGCTGAAATTTCTGATCCCCGAGGTCAACTTCTTCAAGCTGGCGCGGCGCCACTTCGAGGGGCGTCGTGAGCGGATGCTCAAGTACATGGCCTCGAAGAGCAGCCGGCAGGATCTGGTCGGGAGCCTCCACGATCTGATGCGGCTGCCCGCGTCCCTGGGCGAGAACCTGCTCTTCCAGGCGGAACTCATCCGGAAGCGTGCGATCACCTTCCAGGGGCAGATCTCCAAGGCCGCGGAGGTGGGCAAGGCGCTGCTCACGACCCTGTTCAACCTCGGCCTGATCGTCACCATCCTCGCCGTCGCGCGCTACATCAACAAGCAACACGACGTCGGCAGCGAGGCCATCGCTTCGCTGCCGTTGAGGGACATCTTCACGACGATGCCGCAGCTCTCTCGCGGGATGTGGATCCTCGTCATCCTGCTCTGCATCTACCTGCTGCGGAATCTGAGGCGGCTCGTGAGGGTCCTCGGGTTCAGGTCTGTCGGGTCGAACCCCTGGGTCTGATGCAGCGAGGCGCACCAAGAGACGCCCGGTGCGCCCGAGGTGCGCCGGGCCCGCAAGCCGAGATGAACCGATGAAGCAAAGTACCAGTCCTCGCCAGCCCATCACGCGGAGGGCCGTCATGAAGGCCTCCTTCGCGACGGCGGGGGCCCTCCTCGTGGGGTGTGGTCAACGGGGCTGCGCCACGACGGCGGCCGTTCCCCGGGAGACGAGGCGGGTCGATGTCGTCGTCGTCGGCGCAGGCCTCTCCGGGCTGATGACGGCGCGCGAGATGCTGAAGGGAGGGGTGGGGTCGGTCCTGGTCCTCGAGGCGCGCCAGCGCGTCGGAGGCCTCACGGTGAGCCAGCCGATCGCCGATGGCATCGTGGTCGACGGAGGAGGGCAGTGGGTCGGTGACGCCCACACCCGGATCCTCGCGCTCGCCAAGGAGCTCGGCGTCGAGACGACGGAGTCGTACGCCTCGGGGGTGACGGTCTTCTATTTCAACGGCGTGCGCATGGCCGGGACCGGGCAGGTCTTCGATGGTGTGCGCATGCCGGGGACCGGGCAGATCTTCACCCTGGGAGAGCGCGATGAGCTGCGGCAGGTCCGGCAGCAGCTCACGGACATGGCAGCGGAGCTGCCGATCGATGCTCCCTGGGATGCGCCGCGCGCCACCGTGTACGACGAACTCTCGGTGTTCAACTGGCTGCGGGACCACACCAGGTTCGAGGGGGTGCGGCAGACCATCAACTACGCCATCAACTTCACGTTCGGCGCCAAGCCCGAGGATCTCTCCCTCCTGTGCTTCCTCGTCGCCATCCGCGGCTGCGGAGGCCTCGAAAAATTGCTGGCCACCTCGGATGCTCAGGACAGGTCGTTCATGGGCGGCTCTCAGCGCCTCTCCCTGAAGATGGCGGAAGAGCTGGGTGATCGGGTGATCCTGGGCGCGCCCGTGCGGCGGATCGTCGATGATCCTGGCGGTCCTCTGCGTGTCGAGACGGATCACCTCGTGGTGGAGGCGAGCCGCGTGGTGGTGGCCATGATGCCGGCGGATACGCGGCGCATCCGGTTCGAGCCGAGGCTGCCCAAGCTCCGGCGTGGCCTCGCGAGGAACTGGACAGGCGCTCCGGATTACAAGGTTCATGTCGCCTACAAGACCCCCTTCTGGCGTGATCTCCAGCTCAGCGGGACCGTCATTGCAGACAGCTCCGTCGTGGACTTCGTCTTCGACAGCTCGCCGTCCGACGGCTCTGCGGGCGTGCTGCTCGCCTTCGGCGCGGGCGAGGAGCTCCCGAGCGATGTCCGTTCGCGCAGGGATGCCGTCACCGCGGCGCTGGCGACGTACTTCGGGGATGAGGCGCTGACGCCGACGCACTTCGTGGAGATGGACTGGATGAGCGAGGAGTGGTCGACGGGCTGCGCCTCGCCGCTCAAGCCGCAGGTCCTGAGCGTCTACGGTCGGGCGCTGCGCGCGCCGGTGGGCCGCATCCACTGGGCCGGCACGGAGACCTCTTCGGTGTGGAATGGTTTCATGGAGGGGGCCGTTCGGTCCGGAGAGCGGGTCGCCAGCGAGGTGATCGCGGCGCTGCGTGAAGGCGGCATGGCAGTGCCCGTCAAGGCGCCAGAGAGCGCACCCGGTTAGCCTGTCCGACATGCGCCGCGCCCGGTCTTCATGGCCGGCTGGAGGCATCCGAGGGGGGATTTTTCGCTGTATCCGGTGACGTTCAAGCTGTACTTCGACCGGACCTCCCCGAGTTGCACAAGCAGGAAGAGCATCGTGATGGATCATGCAGGCGCGTTGGCAGCGGGAGCGATCCTCGATCCGATTTCGCAGATAGAGGCCTGGCTCGTCGCCCATCTGGCGTCGCATCGGGGTGTCGCTCCCCAGACCATTGATGTGCGCGAGCGGTTCAGCCATTACGGGCTCGATTCGCTGGGGGCGACGGGATTGCTCACCGAGCTCTCGAAGGTGCTGGGGCGCCCGCTCTCGCCGACGCTGGTGTGGGAGTATCCGACCCTCGGGGCGCTCGCGCGCTACATCGCGGAGGGGACAGGGGAGCCGTCCGGGGCCGCGCCAGCACGCGCCACGCGCGGGGCCGCGGGAGACGAGCCGATCGCCATCGTGGGGATGGCTTGTCGCTTTCCGGGGGCTCCGGACGTCGAGGCGTTCTGGCGGCTGCTCTCGGGCGGCGCGGAGGCGATCTCCGAGGTCCCCGCCGACAGGTGGGGTGCAGCGGTGCTGGGCGACGCCGATCCTGGCGCGGCGGCGGTGACGTCGGGTCGAGGCGGGTTCATCGGGGGCATCGATGCGTTCGACCCGCAGTTCTTCAGCATCTCCCCGCGTGAAGCCGATTCCATGGATCCGCAGCAGAGGCTCGTCCTCGAGCTGTCGTGGGAGGCCCTCGAGGACGCAGGCGTCCCGCCCTACTCTCTGCGAGAGAGCCGGACCGGTGTCTTCGTCGGGGCTGTCTTCGACGATTACGCGCTGCTGCAGGACCGCGCGGGCGCCGACGCCATCACGGCCTACACCAGCACGGGGGGCACGAGCTGCATCATCGCCAACCGTGTCTCGTACGCGCTCGGCCTCATGGGGCCCAGCATGACGATCGAGACGGCGTGCTCCTCGTCGCTCGTCGCCGTGGATCTCGCCTGCCACAGCTTGCGGCGCGGGGAGAGCGACGTGGCGCTGGCCGGCGGCGTGAACCTCATCCTCCTCGCCGAGACGACGGCGGCGATGGGCAAGCTCGGCGCCCTGTCGCCCGACGGGCGTTGCAAGGCCTTCGACGCAGCCGCGAACGGCTACGTGCGCGGCGAGGGCGCTGGGATCGTGGTCCTGAAGCGGCTCTCGGACGCGCTGCGTGACGGCGACCGCGTTCACTGCGTGATCCGGGGCTCTGCCGTCAACAACGACGGCCCGAGCCATGGCCTCACGGCCCCCAACCCGGCGGCGCAGCGGGCGCTGCTCGTGGACGCCTGCCGGAGCGCGCAGATCGATCCGGCGAGCGTGCACTATGTCGAGGCGCACGGCACGGGCACGCCGCTCGGAGACCCCATCGAGGCCTCCGCGCTGGGCGCTGTCTACGGCGCCGGGCGCTCGCCCGAGCGGCCGCTGCATGTCGGGTCGGTGAAGACCAACATCGGTCACCTGGAGTCGGCTGCCGGCGTGGCGGGTCTGATCAAGGCCACGCTGGCGATCACGCGCGGCGCCATCCCGCCGAGCTTGCACTTCCAGCAGCCGAATCCTCACATCGATTTCGAGGCGCTCCGCCTGCGCGTCACGACGGCGCTCGTGCCGTGGCCGGCGCCGGAGGGGGAGCCCAGGCGGGCGGGGGTCAGCTCTTTCGGGTACGGGGGCACGGGCGCGCACCTCGTGCTGGAGGGGCTGCCGCGAACCCTGGCGCGCGTGTCGGCGGCTCCCGGGCAGGCGGGGATCTCCGCGCGACAGGTCGCGTGGGCCTTCTCCGGGCAGGGCTCCCAGTGGCTGGGCATGGGTCGGGATCTGGTCCTCGGCGAGCCTGCCTTCCGGGCCATGCTCACGCGCTGCGATGCGTGCATGCAGCCCTACCTGGAGTTCTCGATGTTCGACGAGATCCTGGCGGGGGCCCCGCGCGCACAGCCGGAGCGCGTGGACGTGCTCTGGCCGGTGATCTTCGCGTTCCAGGTCTCGCTCGCGGCGCTCTGGCGCTCGCTGGGGGTCGAACCCTCGGTCGTCTTCGGCCACAGCATCGGTGAGATCGCGGCGGCGCAGGTGGCCGGCGCGCTGACCCTGGAGGACGCGGCGCGGGTGATCTGCCAGGAGGCGCGGCTCGTCCAGCGCATCGCGGGCAAGGGCGTGATGGCGCTGGTCGCACTCGGCTGGCGAGACGCGGAGGCCGCCGTGGCGCCTTACGGGGAGCGCCTGGCCTGCGCCATCGAGGCGAGCCCCACGGCGACCGTGCTGTCCGGCGAGCCCGGGGCGATGGCGGAGATCCTGGCGAAGCTCGGGGGGCTGGGGGTCTCTTGCCGCGCGGTGGGCGTGGGCGTGGCCGGGCACGGGCCCGCCATGGGTCCGATCGCGGCGGACCTGCGCTCCCTGCTCGGAGAGCTTCGCCCGCGCGCGGGGTCGATCCCTTTCGTCTCCGGGATGACCGGCGCGCCCGTGCGCGGCGAGGATCTCGACGGGGACTACTGGGCGCGGCAGCTCCGTGAGCCCGTGCGGTTCGGGCAGGCGGTCGCGCGCGTTCTCGCGGACGCGGGTGAGGCTCCACCGGTCTTCCTGGAGATCGCGCCCCATCCCGTGGTCAAGCAGTCGATCGAGGAGTGTTGCCGAGGGTTTGCACCGGAGGCGCCCGAGGTGCCGGTCGTGGCCTCGCTCCACCGCACAAAGGGGGCGGCGCAGTCCCTCTCCGAGGCGCGGGGGGCGCTCGCGCAGCATGGGGTCGCGTTCCGTCACCCGCAGGATGGGGGGGGGGCCGCGTCTCCGCGCGCGCACCTTCTGCCGCTGTCGGCCAAGGGTCCCGAGGCGCTCGCGTCGCTGGTCGATGCCTACCGCGAGGCGCTGCTCGAGGGCGACGCCTGTCTCGGTGACATCGCGTACACGGCGGGCGCACGGAGGAGCCACCACGAGCATCGGCTTTCGGTGGTCGGTGCGCGCAAGGAGGATGTCGCCGCGGCGCTCCTGGCGTTCGGGCGCGGGGAGGGCGCCGCGGGCCTCGTCGCGGGGAAGGCGCCGGCGGGCCCGCCGAAGGTGGTGTTCGTGTTCCCCGGGCAAGGGTCGCAGTGGGCAGGCATGGGGCGGCAGCTCCTCGCAGAGGAGCCCGTGTTCCGCAGCGTGGTCGCGGGGTGCGACGAGGCGATCCGGCGTGCGGCGGGGTTCTCCGTGATCGAGGTGCTGGAGGCCGAGGACTGCGCGCGGAGGCTCGAGGCCATCGACGTGGTGCAGCCCGTGCTCTTCGCCGTCGAGGTGGCGCTCGCGGCGCTGTGGCGCGCGTGGGGCGTCGTGCCGGACGCGGTGGTGGGCCACAGCATGGGCGAGGTCGCCGCCGCGCACGTCGCGGGCGCGCTGTCGCTGGAGGACGCGGCGGCCGTGATCTGCACCCGGAGCCGCTTGCTCCGCGGGGTGAGCGGTCTGGGCGCCATGGCGCTGATCGAGCTCGGCATGGCGGACGCGGAGCGCACGCTGCTGGGGTACGAGGATCGGCTGAGCGTGGCGGTGAGCAATGGCCCGCAGTCCACGGTGATCGCGGGCGATCCGGGGGCGCTGGACGCGGTGCTCGCGAGGCTCGATGCGCAACGCGTGTTCTGCCGGCGGGTGAAGGTGGACGTGGCCTCGCACAGCCCGCAGATGAACCCCCTGCGCGGCGCGCTGCTCGCCGCGCTGCACGGCGTCGCCCCACGGGAGGCGCAGGTGCCGATGCGCTCGACGGTGACGGCGCAACCGCTGCGCGGTGACGAGCTGTCGGCGGGCTACTGGGCGGACAACCTGCGCGAGCCGGTGCGGTTCGCGGAGGTGGTGCAGCGCCTGATCGCGGAGGGGCACACCCTCTTCGTGGAGATGAGCCCTCACCCCATCCTGGTGCCCTCGGTGGAGGAGAACCTCGGCGCGGTGGGCGCGGAGGGGGCGGCGATCCCGTCGCTGCGGCGAGGGCAGCCGGAGCGCGGGACCCTGCTCGAGGCGGTGGGAAAGCTTTACGTGCATGGCTGCTCGCTGGACTGGCAGCGGATCCACGCGGGGGGCGGGCGCGTGGTCGGGCTGCCGACCTACCGGTGGCAGCGCCAGCGCTGCTGGCTCGAGGCTCCGGTGGGTCCCTCGCGCAGGCCAGGGAGTGCCCGGGCGCTCGACAACGGCGGGGCGGGGCACCCGCTCCTGGGGGTGGCCTTCAACTCCCACGCGCGTCCGGAGGAGCGGACCTGGGAGCGATGCCTGAGCCTGAAGGAGGCGCCGTATCTCGCGGATCATCGCGTGCTGGGTGACGTGGTCTTTCCCGCAACGGGCTACGTCGAGATGGCACTCGCGGCCGGCGCGGAGGCGCTCGGCACGAAGGAGATCGTGCTGGAGGATCTGGAGTTCCAGCAGATGCTCGTGCTCCCGGAGGCGACGGCGCGCGTCGCGCAGCTCGCGCTGGCGCACCGAGGTGCGCGCCGGGCGTCGTTCCAGATTGCCTCCCGGGCCGATGGGGCGGCGGAATGGTCGGTGCACGCAGCCGGCACGCTCCGCGTCGTCGAGGAGGGGGAGGGCGAGGGCCGAGCGCCCGTCACGGCGCTCGCGTCGATGGTGCGGCCAGGATCGGAGCAGTCCGTCGCGACCCACTACGAGCGGATGCAGGAGCGGCAGCTCGTGTACGGGCCTCGGTTCCAGAGCCTGGCGCAGCTCTGGACAGGCGACGACGAGGCGCTGGTGCGGGTGCGCCTGCCCGGCGAGGTGAAGGAGGCCGGCTACCTGCTGCATCCGGCGCTGCTGGATGCATGCCTCCAGGCTTGCATGTGGCTCCTCGGCGCCACCGAGCGCACGGACACCTATGTGCCCGTGGGGATCCGGCGCCTGGTCGCGCGCAGCCTTCCGGCGCGGGAGGTGTGGGCGCGGATCGTGAGGCGCCACGAGGAGGGGGCGCGTGGCGCCGAGCGTGCCTTCGACCTGCGGCTCGTGGACGACGAGGGGCAGGCCCTGATCGACCTCGACGGCGTCCGCCTGCGGCGCCTCGAGACGGGAGCGATGGACGATGCGCTGGCCAGGTGCGTCCACGAGGTCGCGTGGCGGCGCGTGGACCCCCTGCCGGAGGTGATGCTGACGCCGGGGGGCGCGTGGCTGGTCTTCACGGACCGGGGCGGCCTCGGCGCGGCGCTCGGAGGGCTCCTGCGGTCGAAGGGGCAGCGGTGCGTGCTGGTCTCGACGAGCGCTGGGTACGAGCGGTGCGAGCTGGACCGGTACGGGATCGATCCGGCGAATCCGGCGGACTACCTGCGGTTGTTGCGCGAGGCGTTCGGCGACGCAGGGCCGTGCACGGGCGTGGTGCACCTCTCCACCATGGACGCGGCGCCCTTCGAGGCGATGACCGCCGAGAGCCTGTCGTCGGCGCTCGTGCGCGGTAGCGTGAGCGCCGCTCACCTCGTGCAGGCGCTCGTGAAGCATGCCCCTCCTGCGCCGCCGCGGATCCTGTTCGTGACGCGCGGGGCGCAGCGGACGTCTCCTGGCGATCTGGTGTCGGTGGCGCAGGCACCGCTCCTCGGGTTTGCCGGGACGCTCGCGCTGGAGCATCCGGAGTTCGGGTGCACGCGGATCGATCTGGACCCCGCGGCGCGTGGGGGCGAGGCGGAGCTTCTGTGCCGGGAGATGAGGGCGCCAGGCGGTGAGGGGCAGGTCGCCTTGCGGGGCGGTGATCGGTACGTCGCGCGGCTGGTTCGTGGTCGCTTCGAGCCCGACGCGTCCACGGAGGGGAGCCTTCCAGGCGAGCCTGCGCGCAGCCGTCCGTTCCAGCTCACGATCCAGGACCCGGGCGTGCTCGATCGCATGGCGCTCGCCGCGGTACGGCCGGTGGCGCCGGGGCCAGGGCAGGTGGTGATCGAGGTCGAGGCGGCGGGGCTCAATTTCCTCGACGTCCTGCTCGCGCTGGGGGCGATGCCGGACGATGCGCCAGGTGCGGATGGGCGAGGTCCGCGGCTCGGCAGCGAGTGCGCGGGGACGGTGGTGGCGGTGGGAGAGGGGGTGACTGATCTGGCGGTGGGTCAGGAGGTGATGGCGCTCGGCGCCCGCGCCTTCGGCTCACGGATGGTCACGGTCAGCTCCCTGGTGACGCGCCGGCCGGCACACCTGCGCTGGGAGGAGGCGGCGACGCTGCCGCTGGTCTTCGTGACCGCGTATTACGCGCTCGAACACGTGGGGAGGCTGCGGAGGGGTGAGCGGGTGCTCATCCACGCCGGCGCGGGCGGCGTGGGGCTCGCTGCGATCCAGTGGGCCCAGCATGTGGGCGCGGAGATCTTCGCGACGGCGGGGAGCGAGGAGAAGCGCGCCTATCTCCGTGACCTCGGGGTGCAGCACGTGCTCGATTCGCGCTCGCTCCGCTTCGCGGACGAGGTGCACCGGATCACGAACGGGGAAGGGATCGACGTGGTGCTGAACTCTCTGTCCAGCGAGTTCATCCCGGCGAGCCTGGGCTTGCTCCGGGATCACGGTCGCTTCCTCGAGATCGGGAAGAAAGACGCCTACGAGGACCGGCGGGTCGGACTACGGCCGTTCTTGAGGAGCCTGACGTTCTCGCTCGTGGATCTGCGGGGGATGATGATCCGGCGCCCCGCGCTGGTGGGCGAGCTGCTCAGCGACGTGAGGGCGATGTTCGAGGCGGGGACGCTGAAGCCGCTCCCGGTGGAGGTCTTCCCGATCTCGCGCGCGCTGGACGCGTTCCAGTTCATGGCGCAGGCCAGGCACATCGGTAAGATCGCGCTCGCGCTGAAGGATCCCGAGGTGCGGATCGCGCCAGAAGGTCCCGCTGACGTCGCGGCCATCCGCCCGGACGCGACCTACCTGATCACCGGTGGGCTCGGGGGGCTGGGCCTCGCGCTGGCGCGCTGGCTGGTGGACCGAGGCGCGCGACACCTGGCGCTTCTGGGGCGCAGCGGTCCGGGGGAGGAGGCGCGCCGCGCCATCCAGGCGATGGAGGGGGCCGGGGCGCGGATCGCCGTCTTCCAGGTGGACGTCTCGCGCGGTGTCGACCTGGCGGGGGTGACGTCGACCCTCGCGGCGACCATGCCTGCGCTCCGCGGCATCGTGCACGCCGCAGCGGTGCTGGACGATCGCACGGTGCTCGATCTCTCGGAGGAGAGCTTCGCGCGCGTGTTCGCCGCGAAGGCGCTCGGAGCGTGGCACCTGCACGCGCTGAGCGCCGGCCTCGATCTGGATTTCTTCGTGCTGTACTCGTCGGTGATGTCGCTCCTGGGCTCGCCGGGGCAAGGCAACTACACGGCCGCGAACGCGCTCCTCGACGCGCTCGCCCACCGGCGAGAGCGCATGGGTCTGCCCGCGATGAGCATCCAGTGGGGCACGTTCTCGGAGGTGGGCCTGGCGGCGGCACAGCAGAATCGAGGGCAACGCCTCTCCGAGCGGGGTCTGTCGAGCCTCGCGCCGGAGGAGGGGCTCGCGGCGCTCGGGCGGCTCCTCCGGCGGCCACGGGCCCAGGTGGGGATCGCCCGGCTCGACGTGCAGCGCTGGATCGCGTCACACGGCGGTTCGGCAGGCTCGCCCTTCTGGGCGGAGGTGCTGGAGGCAGCGAGCCTGGCGCCGCCGGGGAGGCCGGAGGCCTCGGAGATCCGCGCGGAGATCGAGCGCGCAGCGCCCGAGGACGCCATCGCGCTGCTCACGCGCTTCCTGGTGAAGGAGGTAGCGCTCGTGATGCGGCTCGATCCTTCCCGGATCGAGGCGACGTCGCGCCTGAGCCGCCTCGGCTTCGATTCGCTGATGACGCTGGAGCTTCGCAACCGCGTGCAGGCGGCGATCGGCGTTCAGGTGTCGAGCTCGGTCCTGCTCCAGCATGACAGCATCGGATCGGTCGCGTCGTACCTGAGCGAGCGCCTCACGGTGAGGCACCTGCTCGGCGCTGTACGCGCGCAGGTCGACGAACCCGACGGCGGTGAGGACCTGGAGATCTTGACGCTATGAACGCCGGGCGCCTCTCGCGGGTGGGCTGGTGTGCTCGGCGTAGAGCACTTGATTGACGGGCACTGACGGTCGCTGCCTGTGCTGATCCTGCACCCTTCGTGTGGGCTCCGCGCGGATGCGATCCGCAGGGACAGTGGTGTGCGTGAAGTTGCAACGGATGGAGATCATGGACCGAGATACCCTCGACGATGCCGTCGCGATCATTGGGATGGCTGGCCGCTTTCCGGGCGCGCGCGACGTGGACCAGCTCTGGCGCAACCTGCGCGATGGCGTCGAGTCGGTGACGTTCTTCACCGAGGAGGAGCTGCTGGCCGCCGGGATCGATGCCGCCGTCCTGAAGGACCCGGCCTACGTCCGGGCGAGCGCGATCCTCGAGGACATCGATCTCTTCGACGCTTCGTTCTTCGGCATGAAAGGGCGGCAGGCCGAGGTGACCGATCCTCAGCACCGTATCTTCCTGGAGTGCGCGTGGGAGGCGCTCGAGAGCGCCGGGGTCGATCCCTTCAGCTACGAGGGGGCCATCAGCGTTTATGCGGGCGCCAGCGTGAGCAGCTACCTCCTCCGCCAGCTCCTGACGATGCCAGGGCTGATGGCGAAGGGATCCGCCGGCTTCCTGACGCTGGTCGCGAATGACAAGGACTACCTGGCGACCCGCGTCGCCTACAAGCTCGACCTGAAGGGGCCGAGCGTCAGCGTGCAGACCGCGTGCTCCACGTCCCTCGTCGCGGTGCACATGGCCTGCGCGAGCCTCCTGGCCCGCGAGTGCGACATGGTGCTGGCGGGCGGTGTGACCGTGAGGATCCCGAACCCGGCCGGGTACCTTTACGAGGAGGGGTACATCACCGCGCCCGACGGGCATTGCCGCGCCTTCGACGCGAAGGGGCAAGGGATCGTCCCCGGCAGCGGCTGCGGCGTCGTGGTGCTGAAGCGTTTGCGGGAAGCGATCGAGGACGGGGACTTCATCCACGCGGTCATCCGCGGGTCGGCCGTCAACAACGACGGCTCGGCGAAGGTGGGCTTCACCGCGCCCAGCGAGGTTGGCCAGGCCAACGTGATCGCGGAGGCGCTGGCCATCGCCGGCGTGGACGCGCGGAGCATCCAGTATGTCGAGGCGCACGGGACAGGTACGGCGCTCGGCGATCCCATCGAGATCTCCGCGCTCACCCAGGCCTTCCGTGCGAGCACCGAAGAGCGGCAGTTCTGCGCCATCGGCTCGATCAAGACCAACATGGGTCACCTGGAGTCGGCCGCGGGCGTCGCTGGCCTGATCAAGACGGTCCTCGCCCTCCGGCACCGAAAGCTGCCGCCCAGTCTGCACTTCGAGACCCCCAACCCGCTCCTCGATCTGGAGCGCAGCCCCTTCTACGTGAACGCCAGGCTCACGGACTGGGTCTCCGGTCCGACGCCGCGGCGGGCCGGCGTGAGCTCGTTCGGGATCGGGGGGACGAACGCCCACCTCGTGCTGGAGGAGGCGCCGCCGGTCGCGGCTCCAGCGAAGCCGGCCGAGGCGAAGCTTCTGCTCTTGCCCCTGTCTGCGAAGAGCCCTGAAGCGCTCTCGGCCCTGGCCAGGGCGTACGCGCCTTTCCTGGCAAGCGGCGACGCGGGCAGGCTCGAAGACATCGCGTACACGGCGGCCCTGCGGCGCCATCACCACGAGCACCGGCTCGCGGTGGTGGGTAGGAGCGCGGGAGAGCTGTCGACGGCGCTGGGAGCGTACGGGCGCGGGGAGGTGTCGTCGGGGGTGGTGGAGGGAGAAGCAGGAGCGAGCGCGCCGAAGGTGGTGTTCGTGTTTCCGGGTCAGGGGTCGCAGTGGGCGGGGATGGGGCGGCAACTGATGGCGGAGGAGCCTGTGTTCCGGCGGGCGCTGGAGGCGTGCGACGGAGCGATCCGGAGAGAGGCCGGGTTCTCGGTGTGCGAGGTGCTGCAAGCGGAGGACAGCGCGGAGCGTCTGGAAGCGATCGAGGTTGTGCAGCCGGTGCTGTTCGCGGTGGAGGTGGCGCTGAGCGAGCTGTGGCGCGGGTACGGTGTGGAGCCGAGCGCGGTGGTGGGTCACAGCATGGGGGAGGTAGCGGCGGCGCACGTGGCAGGTGTGCTGACGCTGAGGGAAGCGGTGGTGATCATCTGCCGGCGCAGCCGGCTGTTGAAGAAGGTGAGCGGGCAGGGGGTGATGGCGCTGTGCGAGCTGTCGCTGGCGGAGGCGGAGAGTGAGCTGGTCGGGTACGAGGGTCGTCTGAGCGTTGCGGTGAGCAACGGACCGCGGTCGACGGTGGTTGCAGGCGAGCCGGAGGCGATGTCGGAGCTGCTGGGGCAGCTTGAGGAGAGGCAGGTGTTCTGCCGGCGGGTGAAGGTGGATGTGGCGTCGCACAGCCCGCAGATGGACGCGCTGATGGCGGAGCTGGTGAGTGTGCTGGGTGAGGTGACGCCGAAGGCGGCGAGCATCCCGATGTGGTCGACGGTGACGGGGGGGTGGGCGCGAGGAGAGGGGCTGAGGGCCTCGTACTGGGCGGACAACCTGCGCAAGCCGGTGCTGTTCGGGGGCGCGGTGCGAGGGCTGCTGGAGGCAGGGCACACGGTGTTCGTGGAGATGAGCCCGCACCCGATCCTTGTGCCGTCGGTGGAAGAGAACGTGCGGGAGAGCGGGCGGGTGGGAGTGGCGCTCGGAGCGATGCGGCGGCACGCGGAGGAGCGGCGGAGCCTGCTGGAGGGGCTAGGGGCGTTGTACGCGCGCGGGTACGCGCTGGACTGGAAGAAACAGCGGGCCGAGGGAGGGCGGGTGGTGCTGCTGCCGAGCTATCCCTGGCAGCGTGAGCGGTACTGGTACCACGCCGACGCTGCCGAGGTTGACGCGGAGGATGCGGCTGGTGCGTCTGCGCCGGCGCCTGCGCTGGCGCCGTCGGGGCGGCTTTACGAGGTCCTCTGGCAGGAGGTCACTTCTCCGGCAGAGCGGGCAGAGGGCGTTGCGCGCGCTTCCGTTTCAGGCTCGTGGCTCGTGCTTCATCAGGGGGCAGCGCTCGCCGAGGCGCTCGTGTCGCGCCTGCAAGACGCAGGGGCGCGGTGCGTGACGGGCGATTTGGCCGCGCCCCCGGAGTCGTACGCGGCGGCGCTCGATGGAGCTTCCCCGGAGAGGCTCGCGGGTGTCGTGTGCGTGTGGAGCAGCGACGCGGGTGGCTCACCGGCGGAGGGCGCTGAGGCCCTGAGCGTGGCGGCGCTGGCGATGTTGAAGGCGCTGCTGCGGCGTGAAGGTGCGGCGCCGCCGCGGCTGCTGTGGGTAACGGAGGGGGCGCAAGCGGTGCGGCCCGGTGAGTCGGCGGCAGTGGCCGAGGCTTCGCTGTGGGGGCTTGGCCGCTCGGTGATGCAGGAGAGCCCGGAGCTTGGCTGCGTGCTGGTGGATCTGGAGCGCGGAGCGCGCGACGCCGTGGAGGTGCTCCTGCGCGAGCTCGGGCGCCCCGATGACGAGACGCAGATCGCCTGGCGCGGGGGGAGGCGGTACGTGTCGCGCCTCGTGGAGGCGCCGCCGGGCAAGGAGCTCCGGGAGCGGCCGCGCATCACGGCGGAGAGCACGGTCCTGATCACGGGCGGCCTCGGCGCGCTGGGGCTCCAGGTGGCGCGCTGGCTCCGGGAAGAGCACGGGGTGCAGCACCTCCTGCTCGCAGGGCGGCGCGCACCCGAGGGGGAGGCGCGCGCGGCGGTCGAGGCGCTGCGCGAGGCGGGGGCGCAGGTGACGGTGACCCAGCTCGACGTCACCGACGCGTCGCAGGTCGAGGCCGTGATGCAGCTCGTCCCGCAGGAGCTGCCGTTGCGTGGGGTCATCCACGCGGCTGTCGTCCTCGACGATGGGGTCCTCGCGAAGCAGGACGCCGCACGTTACCAGCGGGTCCTTGCGCCGAAGGTGAGGGGAGCGTGGAGCCTGCACCAGGCGACGCGTGGCGTGCCCCTCGACTTCTTCGTCCTCTTCTCCTCTGCCGCGTCGATGCTCGGCTCGGCAGGGCAGAGCAGCTATGCGGCGGCAAATGCGTTCATGGACGCCCTCGCGCACGCACGTCGGGCGGAGGGATTGCCGGCGCACAGCTTGAACTGGGGGCCGTGGGCCGAGGTGGGGCTTGCCGAGGCGCTCGATGAGCTTCAGCAAGCGCGCCTCCGGAGGCAGGGGCTCGGGATGATCGCGCCCGCGCAGGCGCTCGTACTCCTCGGGCGGGCGCTGGCACGGCCGGAGGCGCAGCTTGGCCTGCTGTCCCTGGACCTGGAGGCGGTGCGGCGCAGCTCTTCCGCGAGCGCGCCGCCCCCCTTCTGGCGGGCGCTCGTCCAGCCGCCGCGCGCGGTCATGGTCACCACGGGCTGGGTCGGGGGGTGGGCTGCGCTTCCTCCGTCGGCGCAAGGCATGGCGATGGAAGCGGCAGTGCGGGAGGACGTGGCGCGGGTGCTGTCGCTCGGTTCGGCGAGTGACACCCCCGTCGATCGTCCGCTTCAGGAGCTGGGGCTCGACTCTCTGATGGCCCTCGAGCTGCGCAACCGGCTCTCCGCGCGCATCGGCAAGCCGCTGTCGGCGACGGTGGTCTTCGACCATCCGACGGTGGAAGCGCTCTCGCGCTTCTTGATCGGTCGCATCGGCGGCCCTCTGGAGAAGGTCATCGCCGCGCCCTCACCGGTGCCGGTGATGCGTGACGAGCCGATCGCCATCGTGGCCATCGGCTGCCGTTTCCCTGGCGGCGTGCGCGATCCCGAGAGCTTCTGGGACCTGCTCGAGCGCGAAGAAGACGCCATCCGTGAGGTCCCGAAGGAGCGGTGGGACATCGAGGCGTACTACGATCGGGATCCCGACGCCCCCGGCAAGATGACGACCCGCTGGGGCGGTTTCCTCGAGGGCTCTGACCTCTTCGATCCTGGCTTCTTCGAGATCTCGCCCCGCGAAGCAGCGGCGCTCGACCCTCAGCAGCGCTTGCTCCTCGAGGTGAGCTGGGAGGCGCTCGAACGCGCCGGTCGAACGCCGGCAGAGCTGATGGGCAGCGACACCGGCGTCTTCGTCGGGATGTGCACCCACGATTATCAGATCATGGCGCGGGGCGGCGCCGACACCATCGACCCCATCGCGCTCCTGGGGACGGCGCACAGCATGAGCGTCGGGCGGCTGTCGTACTGGCTCGGGCTCAAGGGCCCGAACATGCCTGTGGACACCGCATGCTCGTCGTCGCTGGTGGCCCTTCACCTGGCCTGTCAGGCCTTGCGGAACGGCGAGTGCTCGCTGGCGCTCGCGGGCGGCGTCAACCTCATCCTGATCCCCGAGCACACCGTCACGCTGAGCAGGACCCGGGCGGTCTCGCCGACGGGACGGTGCCGGGCCTTCTCGGCGGACGCGGACGGCTTCGTTCGCAGCGAAGGGTGCGGCGTCCTCGTGCTGGAGCGCCTCTCGGACGCGGTGCGGAGGGGGGATCCCATCCTGGCCGTCGTGCGCGGTTCAGCGATCAACCAGGATGGTCGGAGCAATGGCCAGACGGCGCCGAACGGCCCTGCACAGGAGGCGGTGATCCGGCGGGCCCTCGCGCAGGCGGGCGTCTCGCCCTCCGCCGTGGCCTACGTGGAGACCCACGGGACAGGGACGCAGCTCGGCGATCCCATCGAGGTGCAGGCGCTCGGGGTCACCCTGGGCGAAGGCCGCGCGCCGGACAGTCCCGTGATCCTCGGCTCGGTGAAGACGAACATCGGCCACACGGAGGCCGCCGCGGGCGTCGCGGGGGTCATCAAGGCTGTGCTCGCGCTGCAGCATGCGCACATCCCGAGGACGCTGCACTTCACCGCACCGAACCCCCACATTGCGTGGGACGAGCTACCCGTGAAGGTCGCGGCCGAGGCGTCATCCTGGCCCTCCTCCGGGACGCCTCGGATCGCTGCCGTGAGCTCGTTCGGGCTCAGCGGGACGAACGCCCACGTGGTCCTCGAGGAGGCGCCGGATCGAGGGATCATGGAGGACGCCCCCGCGGAGGAGGCGTTCCTCGTGCTCCCCCTCTCGGCGCACGCGCCCGAGGCGCTCGCTGCCTTGGTAACGGCGTACGGTCACTTCCTCTCGGAGGAGGGCGCGGGCGCGTCACACGCACTCCGCGACATTGCGTACACCGCGAGCGTCCGGCGCGGCCACTGGCCGCACCGCCTGGCCGTGGTGGGCAGCTCCCGGGCCGACATCGGCGCCGCGCTCGATGCGCTGGTGCGCGGCGAGGCACCTGCAAGCGTCGCGCGCGGGTGGACGTCGCGGGCTGCCCGGTCCGGGGTCGTGTTCGTATTCTCCGGTCAGGGATCGCAATGGGTGGGGATGGGCCGCGCGCTGATCGCCGAGGAGCCTGTCTTCCGCGCTTCGATCGAGGCCTGTGAGCCGCTCGTGCAGCGCCACGCGGGCTACTCGCTCCTGGGCGAGCTCGCAGCCGAAGAGGGTACAGCTCGTCTTGGTGAGACCGAGGTAGCCCAGCCGGCAATCTTCGCGATCCAGGTGGCGCTCTCCGCGCTGTGGGCGTCGTGGGGTGTCGTGCCGGAGGCGGTGATCGGCCACAGCGTCGGGGAGGTGGCGGCGGCGCACATCGCTGGCGCGCTCGACCTGGAGGAAGCGATCCGGCTCGTGTGCCTCCGCGGCCGGGTCATGCAGCGCGCGACGGGACTGGGAAAGATGGCGTCCGTGGAGCTGCCTTTCGAGGAAGCCGCGCGGGCGCTGCGGGGTCACGAGGAGCACCTGACCATCGCGGCGATCAACGACCCTCGCTCGGTGGTGCTGTCGGGGGACGCGACGGCACTCGCGGAGGTCCTCGCGCAGCTCGAAGGGCAGGGCGTGCGCGGGCAGACGCTGCGCGTGGACTACGCCTTCCACAGCCCGCAGATGGATCCCCTGGTCGACGCGCTCAAGCACGCCCTCGGTGCGCTCCGGCCGCGCCCGTGCGCGCGCGCGATGTACAGCACCGTGGAGGGCGGCCTCGTCGCCGGTGAAGCGCTCGATGCGACCTACTGGGCGAAGAACGTCCGCGCGCCCGTGCATTTCGCGGGCGCGGTCGCTGCCGCGATCGGCGACGGGTTTCGCACCTTCGTGGAGGTGGGCCCGCACCCGGTCCTGTCGCTCCACGTGGAGCGCGCTCTCTCGGAGGGGGGCGTGGAGGGGCGCGCCATCCCCACGCTGCGGCGCGACCAGGAGGGGCGGAGGAACCTGCTCATGGCCTTCGCGGCGCTCTATGCGCATGGCCACGCGGTCGATTTCAGCCAGTTTTACCCCGAGGGCGGGCGCGTCGTCGCGCTGCCGGCGTATCCATGGCAGCGAAAGAGGTACTGGCTTGAGGATGCGCCCGCGCTCCGGGGCGCGCACCGTGATGCACTGCCGTCGGGGCACCCGTTGCTCGGCGCGCGGATCCCGGCGGCTGAAGCGAAGGCGCTCTACGAGGCGACGCTGGGTACGGAGACGCTTCCCTATCTGGCGGATCACCGGGTGTTCGGGCAGGTTGTGGTGCCTGGAACGGCGCTGCTGGAGCTGTCGCGGGCGGCTGCGGAGGCGTCGGGCCTCGGGGCGCGGGCGCGCGTGGAGGGGCTGGTGGTGCGTGCACCTCTGGTGCTCCCGGAGCGGGGAGCGGTGCGCGTGCACGTGGTGGTCTCCGAGCCGAGCGAGGGTCGCGGCGAGGTCGCGGTGTACAGCCAGCCGCTTTCCGCGCGGCCGGACGAGCGATGGGTGGAGCACGCTCGAGGCCAGCTTCGCGTGGCCACTGGCGGCGCGCCAGGCCAGGTGGGGGATCTCGGGGCAGTGCGCGCCCGGTGCGGCAGCGCGGTCGCGGTGGCGGAGCTGTACACGGCGTTCGGCGAGCTGGGTCTGGCGTACGGTCCCACCTTTCGCGGCATCGAAGCGCTGTGGCGAGGCGACGGTGAGGCGCTCGCGCGGGTCGGGTTGCCTGCCGGTACCGACGGAGACGAGGGGGCCTACGGCGCGCACCCCGCGCTGCTCGATGCGGCGTTGCAGTCGCTCGCCGCGGCGCTCGGGCCTCAGATCGGGAGTGAGGCTTATCTGCCGTGGGAGATCGGTGCGTTCACGGTGTGGCAGCCAGGCTTCTCTTCTGCGTGGATCCATGCGCGGCTGAGGGGCACGCCAGGCGGGAGCGGGGAGGTGATCTGCGGCGACGTCGTGGCCCTGGACGATCGTGGCGAGGTGCTGGCGGAGTTGACCGAGGTGCGCTTCAAGCGCGCAGATGCGGCGGCGCTCCGGCGGGCGATGGCGTCGGCGCCGCTCGAGCACCTCTACGAGATCACCTGGCAGGAGACCCATCCGCTGGGAGAGGTGGCGGTGCCTCCGGGGGTGTGGCTCGTGATGAGCGACGAGGACGACCGCGCTCAATTCTTCCTGGAGGGCCTCCGGTCCCGGGGAGCGCAGGGCGCCGCGGTGAGGCTGACGAAGCAAGCCGGAGAGATCGACGCGGCGCTGGATGCGGTCGGCCCGGAGGGCCCCGCGGGCATCGTGTGCCTGTGGGGTAGCACCGAGGGCGGCTCATCGGCGGAGCATGCCGAGGCCGCAAATGTGATGGCGCTGGAGGTTGTGAGGGCGCTGCTGCGGCGCGAGGGTTCGGCGCCGTCGCGGCTGCTGTGGGTGACCGAGGGCGCGCAAGCGGTACATCCCGGCGAGACCGTGTCGCCGGCGGGGGCATCGCTGTGGGGGCTCGGGCGCTCGGTGATGCAGGAGCATCCGGAGCTTGGCTGCACGCTGGTGGACGTGGAGTGCGGGGCGAGCGACACGGCGGAGGTGCTCTGGCGTGAGCTGGGACGCCCCGACGACGAGGACCAGATCGCGTGGCGGGGGGGCAAGCGACGCGCAGCGCGGCTCTCCAGGGTCTCCGCCACGCTGGGCCTCACGATCCCGGACACGCCGTCGTACCGTCTGGAGACGGCCAGGAAGGGACTGCTCGATCATCTACGCCTGGTTCCGGCCGAGCGACGGGCGCCTGGTCCGGGTGAGATCGAGATCGCGGTGAAGGCCTCCGGGCTCAACTTCCGGGATGTCCTCCGCGCCCTGGGCAGGGATCCGGGGGAGGGCGTGGAGATGGGAGGGGAGTGCGCCGGGATCATCACGGCGGTGGGGGAGGGGGTGCAGCACCTCGCGGTGGGGGATGCTGTGATGGCGGTCGCGCTGGGGGCCTTCCGTCGGTTCGTGACGGTGGACGCGCGCCTCGCGTGCCCTCCGCCGGCGGGGCTCTCCGCGGCGCAGGCGGCGGCCTTGCCGATCGCGTTCCTGACGGCGTGGTATGCGCTGCACGATCTCGGGCGCCTGCGGCGCGGGGAGCGGCTCCTGATCCATGCCGCGGCTGGCGGGGTCGGGATGGCGGCGGCGCAGATCGCCCGGTGGATCGGCGCCGAGGTCTTTGCCACGGCGAACCCCAGCAAGTGGGACGCGGTGCGTGCGATGGGGATCGCGCACGTGGAGAGTTCGCGGACGCTCGCGTTCGCCGACACCTTCCGGGCGTCGACGCAGGGGCGCGGGGTGGACGCGGTGCTGAACGCGCTCACGGGCGACTTCGTGGATGCGAGCCTGTCGTTGCTCTCCGCAGGCGGTCGGTTCCTGGAGATGGGGAAGACTGACATCCGCTCGCCAGAGGCCGTGAGCGCAGCCCATCCAGGTGTCGACTACCGGGCCTTCGACCTGTGGGAAGCGGGTCCGGAGCGGATCCAGGAGATGCTCCGTGCGATCTCCGACGGCTTCACCGCGGGGCATCTACGCCCGCTGCCGGTACGCACGTTCCCGATCACCGACGCGGAGAGCGCGCTCCGGTTCATGGCGCAGGCGCGGCACCTTGGCAAGATCGTCCTCCTGCCCGCCGCTGCGAAGGACGCTCCTGTCACACGGGAGAGCACGGTGCTGATCACCGGCGGACTCGGGGCGCTGGGCCTTCAGGTGGCGCGCTGGCTCCGGGAAGAGCACGGCGTGCAGCACCTCCTGCTCGTCGGGCGACGGGCGCCTGAGGGAGCGCAGGGCGCGGCGGTTGCGGCGCTGCGCGCGATGGGGGCGCGCGTCACGGTGGCCCAGCTCGACGTTGCGGATGCGGACGCGGTGCGGGCCCTCGTGGCGGCCGTGCCTGTGGAGCTACCGCTCCGGGGCGTCATCCATGCGGCTGGCGTGATCGACGACGGTATGGTCGCGCAGCAGACCGAGACGCGGTTCTCCGGGGTCTTCGCGTCCAAGGTGCGTGGCGCCTGGAACCTGCACGAGGCGACGCGGGGCGTGCCGCTCGAGTGCTTCGTGCTTTTCTCGTCGGGCGCCTCTCTGGTCGGTTCGGCTGGGCAAACGAGCTACGCCGCGGCCAACGCCTTCCTGGATGGCCTCGCCCACGCGCGGCGCGCAGAGGGGCTCCCTGGCCATAGCTTGAGCTGGGGACCATGGGCCGGAGGGGGGATGGCCGAGACGCTGAACGACGTCCAGCGCGCGCGCTACCAGCGCATGGGGATCGGCGCGCTCGCCCCGGCCCAGGGGGTCACGCTCCTGGGGCGCGCGCTCTCGCGCCCCGAGGCGCACCTCGGGATCTTGCCGCTGGACCTGCGGGTGCTCGGTCAGGCGTTCGGAGGCAAGGTCGGGCCGCTGTGGAGGGCGCTGGTCAGTCCGCCATCCAGCGGTGTGGCCGGTGGCGGGAGCACCCGAGCCGTGGGCCCTTGGGCGGCGCGTCTGGCGGCGCTGTCTCCCGAGGCGCGTGCGGCGGAAGTGGAGGCGGCGGTGCGGAGCGAGTTCGCGAGGGTCCTGTCCCTCGGCTCCGCCGGCGCGCTCACGGCCGATCAACCGCTCCGGGATCTGGGGCTCGACTCTCTGATGGCCCTGGAGCTGCGGAACGCACTCTCCGCCCGCGTCGGCAAGGCGTTGCCCGCCACCCTGCTCTTCGATCGACCCACCGTGGCGGCGCTGCGGCAATACCTGCTGGAGGAGGTCCTGCGCGTCGATGCTCCGAAGGCCAGGCAAGCCGTGGCTCTTCCTCGCGCCGCGCTGCAGGAGGAGCCGATCGCCATCCTCGGCATCGGCTGCCGGATGCCGGGTGGGGTGCGTGACCCCGATGGCTTCTGGCGGCTGATCGAGGGGGAGGTGGACGCCATCCGGGAGGTGCCGAGGTCGCGCTGGGACATCGATGCGTTTTACGATCCGGATCCGGACGCCGCCGGCAAGATGGTCACGCGCTGGGGTGGCTTCATCGACGACATCGAGCGTTTCGACCCGGTGTTCTTCGGTATCTCACCGCGCGAAGCGACGAGCATCGACCCCCAGCAGCGGTTGCTCCTGGAGACCACCTGGGAGGCCCTTGAGCGCGCAGGCTTCAGGGCCGACGCTCTGGCTGGCAGCAACACCGGCGTCTACGTTGGCATCTGCGGCAACGACTACCAGTCCATGATGCTCGCCCGCGGGGCCGAGCGCTTCGATCCGTACTCGCTCCTGGGCTCGGCGCACAGCGCGAGCGTCGGGCGGCTCTCGTACTGGCTCGGCCTCCAGGGGCCCAACCTGGCAGTGGACACGGCGTGCTCCTCGTCTCTCGTCGCGGTGCATCTGGCCTGCCAGGCGTTGCGATCCGGTGAGTGCACCATGGCGCTGGCCGGGGGCGTCAACCTGGTGCTGACACCGGAGACGACGGTGTACTTCAGCAGGATGCGCGCGATGTCCCCCACGGGCCGCTGCAGCGCGTTCTCCGCGCAGGCTGACGGCTACGTGCGCGGGGAGGGCTGCGGCGTGCTCGTGCTGAAGCGACTCTCGGACGCAGAGCGTGACGGGGATCCGATCCTGGCGGTGATCCGTGGCTCCGCCGTGAATCAGGACGGCCGTAGCCAGGGTCTGACGGCGCCGAACGGTCCGTCGCAGGAGGCGGTGATCCGGCAGGCGCTGGCCCAGGCGGGCGTGAGCCCGGCATCGGTCGGCTACGTGGAGGCGCACGGGACGGGGACGCCGCTCGGAGATCCGATCGAGGTGCAGGCGCTCGGCGCTGCCTACCGTGAAGGGCGCGCGGCAGAGACGCCGCTCTGGATCGGCTCGGTGAAGACGAACATCGGCCACACGGAAGGCGCCGCGGGCGTGGCTGGGATCATCAAGGTGGTGCTCTCGCTCGCGCGCGGGCGCATCCCCCGTAGCCTGCATTTCACGGAGCCGAACCCGCACGTGGCGTGGTCGGAGCTGCCGGTGCGGGTGGCCTCGGAGGCGGTTCCCTGGGAGGCGAACGGCGAGCCCCGGGTGGCGGGGGTGAGTTCATTCGGGTTCAGCGGGACGAACGCGCATGTCCTCATCGGAGAGGCGCCGCGGCGTCGGCAGGTCGAGGTGGCTGCGAAGGAGGCGTCGAGCCACGTGCTGCCGCTGTCCGCGAAGAGCCCGGAGGCGCTGCGCGCGCTGGCGAGATCGTGGAGTTCGTTCCTGTCGACATCGGACGCGCGGCTGGAAGATGTCGCCTACACGGCGGGCGTGCGCAGGACGCACCACGAGCACCGGCTGGCGGCGGTGGGGAGGAGCGGGGAGGAGCTGTCCGCGGCGCTCGGCGCGTACGGGCGCGGGGAGGTGTCGTCGGGGGTGGTGGAGGGGCAAGCAGGAGCGAGCGCGCCGAAGGTGGTGTTCGTGTTTCCTGGTCAGGGGTCGCAGTGGGCCGGGATGGGGCGGCAATTGATGGCGGAGGAGCCTGTGTTTCGGCGGGCGCTTGAGGCCTGCGACGCCGCCCTCCGGCCGCATACGGGCGCGTCGGTGATCGAGGCGCTCGGAGAGAGCGAGGAACGCTCGCTGCTCGGCGAGACGGCGGTTGCACAGCCGGCGCTGTTTGCGGTCGAGGTGGCGCTTGCTGCGCTGTTCAGGTCATGGGGGGTCGTGCCAGCGATGGTGATCGGCCACAGCGTGGGCGAGCTGGCCGCAGCCCACGTCGCCGGGGTTCTGGATCTCGAAGAGGCAGCGCGCCTCGTCGTGCTCCGGGGTCGCATCATGCAGCGCGCGACGGGGCAAGGAAGGATGCTCTCGGTCGCGCTGAGCGAGGACGATGCGCGTGACGCGATCGGCGGGATCGCGGCGCAGGTGGGGATCGCTGCGGTCAACGCACCTCGGCAGGTGGTCCTCTCGGGGGAGGCGACAGCGCTCGACGCGGTGGCGGAGAGGCTCGCGGCGCAGGGGGTCTCGTGCAGGGATCTACGGGTGAACTATGCCTTCCACAGTCCACAGATGGATCCGCTGCAGAGCGAGTTCGTCGAGGCCGTCGGAAAGCTCACGCCTCAGCGCGCGACGATCCCGATGATGAGTACCGTCACCGGAGAAGCCGTCTCGGGCCAGGAACTCGACGCCGCTTACTGGGGGCGAAATCTCCGCGGGACAGTGCGCTTCGAGCAGGCCATCACGGCGTCGCTGGCGGGAGGGCACTCCCTCTTCGTGGAAGTGGGTCCGCACCCGGTCCTGTCGCTCGACGTGGAACAGTGCCTCGCAGCGCGCGGGAATGCTGGCCACATCGTGGCGACGCTGAGGCGCCGAAAGGACGAGCGCCAGCGCGTCCTGCAAGCGCTCGGCCTTGTGCATGTGCACGGGGTTCCTGTGTCGTGGGGACGGCTTCACCCCGCAAGGGGTCGAGTCGTCGCGCTGCCCACGTATCCCTGGCAGAGGACGCGCCACTGGATCGATGCAGCGCGCTCGACGGAGAGGCATGGCGTCGCGACCGGGCACCCGCTGCTTGGCTCCCACACGCCCTCTGCTTTCGCGGAGGCTGTGTTCGAGGTGGAGCTGAGCGCGGCGACGCTCCCGTACCTCGCGGACCACCGCGTCTTCGGCGACGTCGTCGTCCCAGGTGCTGCGCTGGCCGAGATCGTGCGCGCTGCGGCGGCGACCCGCTACGGGTGGGAGCAGGTCCGGGTGACGGACCTGCTCCTCCAGGCGCCACTGCGCTTGCCCGGTACAGGGAGCCGCCGGGTGCAGGTGGTCCTGCCCCGCAGGGATGCCGAGGCCGTCGAGGTGTCCATCTACAGCCGTGCCGGCGACGCGGCACCCGAGGCGCGGTGGACCCTTCACGCTCACGGGTACGCAGGGCTTGCCAAGGGCATCGAGCAGGCAGGGATGCTCGATGTGGGCGCGATCCGCGCGCGCTGCCGGACGGGCATGGTGGTGGACGACATCTACGAGCGCTTCGCAGCTTCGGGGCTCGGGTATGGACCGGCCTTCCGAGCGATGACGGAGCTTGACCGCGGCGAGCACGAAGCGCTCGCGCGCGTCGTGCTACCGCAGGGGGCGCGGGACGATGCCGAGGCGTACGGGATGCATCCTGCGCTGCTCGACGCATCACTTCATGCGCTTGCAGCCATCGTGGATGTACCGGTCGGGCACACGTATTTGCCGTTCGAGTTCGGCGAAGTCCTGGCCCTCGCACCTGGCGTCACCGAAGCGTGGGTACATGCCACGATCGAGCGTGAGATCGCGTCGGATGCGGAGACGATCGAGGCCACCGTCACCGTGGCCGACAGCGCGGGGAAGGTGGTGATCCGCCTGTCGCGCCTCCGGCTGAAGCGCGCCGGTACGGCCGTGCTGCGCGACGTCCGTGGAGAGCCCGTGTCCGGGGAGCACCTCTACACGGTTCGCTGGCGTGAGAAGCCTGTCGCGGGCGACGTGGTCCAGCCCTTGGGCAGATGGCTCCTGCTGAGCCGCGACACACCGGCTGCGCACAAGATTGCAGCGCGCCTGAGGGCCTCTGGCGCGACCTGCCTTTCGGCGAGCATTGACGCGCCTCTGGAGGCGCTGGCGGAGGTGCTCGATCCGGCGTCTGCGGCGCCGTTGCAGGGGGTCATCTGCCTCTGGTTCGAGCCGGTGACAGGCGAGGGGGAGAACTCCTCGGCGACGCGCGCCGAGCGCACCTCGATCGCGGCCTTGCGCATCGTGCAGGCGCTCGCGAAGCACACGGCGCCACTGCGGATGCTCTGGGTGACCGCGGGAGCGCAGGAGGCGGGGGCGGGTGACCTGTCCGCTGTGAACCAAGCGCCGCTCTGGGGGCTCGGCCGTGTGGTCGTGCAGGAGCATCCCGAGGTCGGTTGCGCGCTTGTCGACCTCGATCCTGGCGCGGAGGATCACGTCGACGTGATCTGGAGTGAGCTGTCCCGTGCGCATGGCGACGCGGAGGTCGCATGGCGGCGCGGCAAGCGTCACGTGCCGCGGCTGGTCGAGGCACCTCCTGGGCAGAGCGCGCGTGACCGAGCGCTGCTTCGGGCAGAGAGCACGGTGCTCGTCACGGGCGGGTTGGGGGCCCTGGGCCTCGAGGTCGCACGATGGCTCTGGGAGGAGCATCGGGTGAGGCACCTCCTGCTCGTCGGCCGGAGGTCGCCTTCGGCAGAGGCGGTCGCGACCATCGCGCGGTTGCGCGCCGAAGGAGCGGGTGTGACGGTCGCCCAAGCGGACGTCACGGACCTTCCCGCGCTGCGGGCGCTCCTCGACAGCGTGCCCGCGGAGTACCCTCTGCGCGGCGTTATCCACGCGGCCGGCGTGCTCGACGACGGCGTCCTTGCCGAGCAGACGGCGGCGCGGTTCGAGCGCGTCATGGCGCCGAAGATCCGCGGCGCATGGACCCTCCACGAAGCGACGCGGGGCACGCCGCTCGATGTGTTCGTGCTCTTCTCGTCGGCGACCTCGCTGTTCGGCAACGCGGGGCAGGCCAACTACGCCGCAGCGAATGCGTTCCTTGACGCCCTCGCGCATCACCGTCGCGCCGAGGGCCTGCCGGCCCACAGCCTGCACTGGGGACCCTGGGAAGGCGGCGGGATGGCGGCTGGCCTGGCCGGTGCGGCGCTGGCGCGCCTTGCTCGGATGGGGGTGGGCATGATCGCGCCGGCTCTCGGTCTCTCCCTGCTCGGGGAGGCGCTCCTCCGTCCGGACGCCGAGCTTCTCCTGATGCCCATCGACCTGTCCGCCGCGCAGCGGTCGTTCGGCGCTGAGATCCCTCCCTTGTGGCGCGAGCTCATCGTACCGAAGGCGGTCAACAGATCTCCCCGCACGGCGGGGTTCGATGCGCGGCTCCTCGGGCTCGACGCCGCGGCGCGCCGGGCTGAGGTCGAGGGCATGGTGCGGGCGGAGATCGCGAAGGCGCTGTCGCTTCCGTCGACCAGCGACGTCCCGGAAGATCGACCCCTCCAGGAGCTGGGGCTGGACTCGTTGATGGCGGTGGAGCTCCGCGGCGTGCTGTCCAGGCGGCTCGGGACGCTGCTGCCCTCGACGCTGGCCTTCGATTACCCGACGGCGCGTGCGCTCTCGCGCCATCTGCTCGAGCGGTTGCAGATCGACGAGACACCGAGCGCCGCACCTGTGAGGCCCTCGGCGCCGCGGGAAGAGCCTGTCGCCATCATCGGGTTCGGTTGTCGCTACCCGGGCGGTGTTCGCAATGCGGAGACCTTCTGGACCTTGCTCGAGCAAGGCGTGGACGCGATCCGTGAAGTGCCGCGGGAGCGCTGGGACATCGACGCGCTCTACGATCCCGATCCCGACGCCCCCGGCAAGATGATGACGCGCAGCGGGGGCTTCCTCGACGACATCGACCGGTTCGATCCTGCGTTCTTCGGCATCTCCTCGAGGGAAGCCCAGAAGATGGATCCGCAGCAGCGGCTCCTCCTCGAGACGAGCTGGGAGGCGCTGGAGAGTGCAGGGCTCGTGTCCGAGCGGATGATGAACAGCGACACCGGCGTGTTCGTGGGCCTCATGTACCACGACTACGGAGCGCTTGCCGGGAGCACTCCCGAGGCGTTCGACGGCTACGTCGGGACGGGCGGCTCTGGGAGCATCGCCTCGGGGCGCATCTCGTACTGGCTCGGCCTCAAAGGGCCGAGCCTCACCGTGGACACGGCATGCTCCTCCTCGCTGGCGACCATCCACCTGGCTTGCCAGAGCCTGCGGTCCGGCGAATGCAGCGTCGCGCTGGCAGGTGGCGTGGCGGTGATGCTCACACCGGCGGCGCACGTGGAGTTCAGCCGCTTGCGCGGCCTCGCCCGTGACGGCCGGTGCAAGAGCTTCGACGCCTCGGCGGACGGCGTGGCCTGGAGCGAAGGCTGCGGCATGGTCGTGCTCAAGCGCCTCTCGGACGCGGAGCGGGACGGCGACGCGATCCTGGCGGTGATCCGCGGCTCCGCGGTGAACCAGGACGGCCGCAGCCAGGGCCTGACGGCGCCGAACGGCCCGTCGCAGGAGGCGGTGATCCGGCAGGCGCTGGCTCAGGCGGGCGTGAGCCCGGCGTCGGTCGGGTATGCGGAGGCGCACGGGACGGGGACGCCGCTCGGGGATCCCATCGAAGTTCAGTCGCTCGGCGCCGTGTACGGCGCTGGCAGGGCGTCCGACGATCCGGTGCTGATCGGCTCGGTCAAATCGAATTTCGGGCACACGCAGGCGGCAGCCGGTGTGGCCGGCGTCATCAAGACCGTGCTGGCGATGCAGCACGGGCTGATCCCCCGGAGCCTGCATTTCACGGAGCCGAACCCGCACGTGGCGTGGTCGGAGCTGCCAGTGCGGGTGGCCTCGGAGGCAGTGCCCTGGAAGGCGAACGGCAAGCCTCGGGTCGCAGGGGTGAGTTCCTTCGGCTTCAGCGGGACGAACGCCCATGTCGTTCTCGAGGAGGCGCCGCGGAGAAGGCAGGTAGAGGCGGCTGCGAAGGAGGTGACGAGCCACCTGCTGCCGCTGTCCGCGAAGAGCCCGGAGGCGCTGCGCGCGCTGGCGAGGTCGTGGAGCACATTCCTGACGACATCGGACGCGCGGCTGGAAGACATCGCGTACTCGGCGGGCGTGCGCAGGACGCACCACGAGCACCGGCTCGCGGTGGTGGGTAGGAGCGCGGGAGAGCTGTCGACGGCGCTGGGAGCGTACGGGCGCGGGGAGGTGTCGTCGTGTGTGGTGGAGGGAGAAGCAGGAGCGAGCGCGCCTAAGGTGGTGTTCGTGTTCCCGGGTCAGGGGTCGCAGTGGGCGGGGATGGGGCGGCAACTGATGGCGGAGGAGCCTGTGTTCCGGCGAGCGCTGGAGGCGTGCGACGGAGCGATCCGGAGAGAGGCCGGGTTCTCGGTGTGCGAGGTGCTGCAAGCGGAGGACAGCGAGCGTCGTCTGGAGGCGATCGAGGTTGTGCAGCCGGTGCTGTTCG
>NZ_ASRX01000105.1 GCF_000601485.1 Chondromyces apiculatus DSM 436 | reverse complement strand
CCCCCTCGTGCCCTCATCCCCCGCCCATCCCCGCCACCCCTTCCAGCACCCCTCCCTCCCGCCGCTCCTCCGCGTGGAACTCCCCCTGCTCCAGGTACACCCCTCGGATCAGGTGCACGAGCGCCACCATCCCCGCCCCGAACCCCTGCAGCTCTCCCCCCATCCCCTCCACCAGCGCCTCCAGCTTCCGCAGGTTCCAGTCCCCCCGCTCCATCGCCTTCCGCTCCGCCTCGCCCTCCTCCATCCCGGCCGCCACCAGCAGGTTCACCCCGTTGTTCAGTTTCCCCTCCTCCCGCTCCCGGTCCACCGTCCGCGCGTCGTTGAACCACCGGATCGAAAGCCCCATGTGGAGCATTGCCCGCCGCACCACCGCGTCTTCCAGCGGATGCTCCGCGTATCCCGCGCCCGTCACCACCAGCACCGCCGCGAAGTACATCGGCGCGCCCGACGTCACCCACCCCGCGCGCAGGTACGCCTTCAGCGACGGCAGCGACCCGTCCATCCCTGCCTGCCGCTTGTGCACCAGCTCCGCCCGGTTCGCGAGGCACAGCGCCCAGAAGGCGTCCTCCCACGCGCCCAGGTAGCGCGCTGCCCCCGGGCAGGCCCGCATCTCTTCCCGCACCTCCGCGATCGCCCGCGCCAGCATCCCTGCGGCCGTGTCTTCCCGCGCCCAGCCCACGCCCATCGTCCCCCGCGCGATCTCCGCGTACCGCGCGCAGATCTCGTACGTCTCTCCGTCCGACAGATCGCCCAGCTCCCCGTCGACCACGTCGTCCAGCGCGAAGGCCACCAGACCCAGCTTGCAGAGCGCCAGGTGCTGCGCTGTCGTCCCTCCGGGCAGCGGCACCACGATCGCCTTGATCACCGGCACGATGCGGGCCGCCAGCAGGACCGGATAGCGCTGCTGCCAGTCGCACAACATGGGCGTGAGTTGCGCAATTCGCGCCACCACCAGCGTCCGCAGCCGCTCCTCTGGCCGCCGGCTCTCGCGCCACCCGCCCGCCGCATAGGTGTTCCGCATCTCGCGCATCACCCCGTGGTGTCGTCCGCTTCGCATCTCGACCTGCCCCTTTCCTGATCTCACGTTGCGTTTTTCGGCGCGTTTTTCGGCGCGTTTCCGGTGCGTCCTCGCGCACCTTGCAGCGCCTGCGGCCCTCGCGGCGCCCTCAGCGGAGCGCCTGCGCCTTCGCGGTGCCGCCAGGACCTCCCTTGGCACGCACCTTTCATTGAAGGACCGCAACGAACCACCGAGCAGCTTCCGTTCCAGAGGAGCGCTCCGTGCGTCGCCCTCTGCCTCGCGCGCCAGGAGCCCTCCTGCTCTCCGGCGGACCGCAGGGCAGGGGAGACGCGCGACACGAAAGGCCACGGCATCCCCATGAAGAAGATCCAGGACGTCCTGTTCGACGAGCTGCGCGCGCTGCTCTCCGTCACCGGCACCCACGGAGGACTGATGAGCCCATCCATCTACGACTCCGCCCAGGTCCTGCGCATCCTCTCCGCGCCTGGCCGCGCGCTCGCGCTCTCGGGCTCGGGCTCGGGCTCGGGCTCCGGCAGGGCCAGCGCACCGCGTCCCTCCAACGTGCGCGCCCTCGGAGCGCGCGCCGCGGATCCGCACCCCGCAAGCTCCTCCCGCGCCAGTGGTCCGCGCGCTGCAGGCTCCCCCAGCGCCCTTGGCGCGCGCGCCGTGGTCTCCTCCCACGCTCCCGCCGCCCACGCTTCCGCCTCTCGCGGTCCTGCCTCGCGCGCTCCCGACTCCCCCCGCGCCCTCCGCGCCTCCTGCGCTGCCGCCCTCGCCGCCACGCCTGACACCGCCTTTGCGGCCGTGCCTCCCGCCAGCCTCGCGGCCGTGCCTGCGTCCACCCTCGCGGTCGTGCCTGACGCCGGCCTCGCCGCCGCGCCCGGCACCCCCGACGCTGCCCGCGTCCTCGCCCTCCTCGACGTCTTCACTGTCGACACCGCCGCCGACATCACCAACAGCACCGACGCCCGCGCTGCCGCCGACGCCGCGGCCTCACCCGTCGTCGCCTGGCTCCTCGCCCAGCAGCGCTCCGACGGCGGCTGGGGCGATCCTGTGATGCCCCTGCACCGCGACATCCCCACGCTCTCCGCCGTCCTCGCCCTGCTCGACCAGCCTGCCCGCAAGGGCACCCGCGATGCCATCGCCGCGGGCCTCCGCTTCGTGCGCAACCAGTCTGCCGCGTGGTCCACCGCCCACATCGACGACCTCCCCATCGCTGCCGAGATCCTCCTCCCGCACCTCCTCGATCGCGTCGAGGATCGCCTCGGCCCGCCCCTCGACCGCAACGCGCCCTCCCACGCCCTCCGCTGCCTCCCCCGCGAGCCTTACGCCCGCCTCATGGAGCTCGGCGCGCGCAAGCGCCAGATCATCGCCCACCTCCCCCTCATTCCCGGCGTCCCCTGGCTCCACGTCTGGGAGACCTGGGGCACCGAGCCCTCCCTGGGCCTCATGGACGGCGCTGGCAGCATCGGCCACAGCCCCTCCGCCACTGCCGCCTGGCTCGCCGCGGCCGCGCCCTTCCCGGCCCTCGACGCGCACGCCGCCCGCGCCCGCGCCTACCTCCGCGACGTCTCCCGCGCCACTGGCACCGGCATCCCTGGCCTCGTCCCCGTCGGCGCGCCCCACGACCACTTCGAGCGCGCCTTCGTCCTCTACGCCCTGCTCATGGCCGGCATCCTCGACGACCCCCGCCTCGCGCAGGGCGTCACCACCGTGCTCGGCGACCTCGCCCGCGCCCTCGGCCCCCAGGGCCTCGGCATGAGCGACCACTACCTCCCCGATGGCGACGACACCAGCGCTGCCCTCGCCGTCATGCACGCCCGCGGCTTGCCCGTCGACCCCCACCTCCTCGACCGCTTCCGCAAGGACGACCACTTCATCGCCTACCCGGGCGAGATGAACTCCTCGCCCACGCTCACCGCCCGCTGCATCCACGCCCTCGCGGCCCTCGGCGAGACCCGCGACCTCCCCACCTTCCAGCGCTACCTCCTCGACCGCCAGGAGCCTGACGGCCGCTGGACCCTCGACAAGTGGAACCGCTCCTGGCTCTACGCCACCTCCCACGCCGTCCTCGCCCTCCTCCCCCCGCAGCCCACGCCGCCGTCGTCCGTGTCGCCCGCGTCACCTGCATCGCCCCCGTCCTCCACGCGCGCCTCGCACGCCGTGTCCACCATGCCCCTGGCGCATGCCGACGCCGTGCGCCGCGCCCTCGACGCCGTGCTCGCGGCCCAGTCCCCCGACGGCGGCTGGAGTTCCGACCCGCGCTCGAACCCGCGCCCGAACCCCACCGAGACCGCCTACGCCGTGCTCATGCTCGGCCACCTCGAACGCCACGGCGTGCAGCACCCCGGCCTCGGCCTCGCCCTCGAACGCGCCCACCGCTTCCTGCACCAGGCTTACGCCCCCTTCGCCCCCTCCGAGGCCAAGGTGAAGTGCTGGATCTCCAAGGAACTCTACCGCATGGAGCGCGTCGACACCGCCTTCGAGCTGAGCGCCATGCTCATGCTCGAACAGCGCGGCTGACCCCGACGCACCTCGTCACGCCGCACCTCGTCACGCCGCACCTCGTCACGCCGCGCCTTCCGCGCCTCACCTGGCGGCGCCTCAGCAGGGGATCTCCTCTTCCGCGCCTTCCGGAGGCAGTGGCTTCTTCGGCGGGCCGAGGATCTCCTCCGCGCCTTCCCAAGACGGTGGCCTCCTCGGCGGAGCCGGCCGGGCAGGGGTCCCTGGCCACCGTGTCGCGGCGTCGTCGAGGACCTGCATGCACACCATCCTGACGATCCGGGCGCGCTCTCCTGCGCTGCGGAGCGCCTCCAGCAGCGACCCCAGGCTGGAGGGCTTTGCCGCTTGCACGCCCCCGTCCACGCCCCCATGCGCGCCCCCGTCCACGCCCACCACGCTCGCGATCGCCCGCGCCTCCTCCGACCACCGCGCGCCCCCCAGCATCACCTGCAGAAACCCGAGCGCCTCATCGTCCTCGCCGAGCAGCCGCGCCCCGAGCAGCGTCCCCGCGATCGCCTCCCGCGCCCCCTCGTCCGACGCCTCCGCGATCCGGCGGAGCTGCCCCTCCCAGTACCGCGCGACGAGCAGCCGCCGGAAGCTCTCCTGCCTGAGTGGCGCGCCCGCACCTCCTCGGCCCCCAGCGCGCGCCCCACCGCCGCGCAGCGCTGCGCCTCCCAGGCCACACGCGCCAGGCCCTCCAGCAGCACGGCTGGTGCGGCGCCCACCGCTTCCCTCCCCAGCGCCCTTCCGCCGCTCCGACCCTTGCGCCTCACCCCCTCAACCCCCGATGCTTTGCGCATGCCTTCTCCCTCCGCCCCGCCCACCTCGTCGCCGACCCCGTCCTCGGCGCCCACCCCTGCGGCTTTCCTCGACCAACTCCTCACCGCGGCCCCCCCGCCCGAGCGCAACCACGCCTCCGTCATCGCCGACGCCTTCGCCTCCACCACGCTCGATCACGACGCCCTCGCCGAGACCCTCCTCGCGCGCTTCGAGGCCTACCGCGCCCGCTGCCCCCGCCTCGACACCGATGAAGCGCGCCCGCTCGCGTGGGCCTTCCACGCCGCCTGCGACGACGCCTTCGCCACTGCGCCCGCGCTCTCCCCGCGCCTCGCCCTCGCCAGCGCCCGCCTCACCCGCGCCCGCTTCGGCAGCGCGGAGGCCGCCACCCAGCTCATCACGGCCCTCACCCAGGCCCCCCACGACGAGCCCCTCTTCGACTACCTCGCCGAGATCGTCCGCGACCCGAGCGACACCATCTTCCTCGACGAGGCCATCTACAGCCTCCCCGAAGAGAGCCCCGAGCACGAGCCCCTCGTCGCCCGCCTCTGGGACCTCAACAACGAGCTGCGCCCCACGCTCCCGTCCTTCGACCAGCCCATCCTCCGCGCCCACGCCGAGGTCCCCGCCTTCTTCGCCACGCTCCGTGCCCTCCGCGCCAGCGGCAAGATCGCCGAGGCCACCTTCCGCTACCGCGCCGCCTTCGCCGGCTACCCCGGCCTCGTCGACGCCAAGAACGCCGTCGAGGCCGAGCCCATCCCGCTCCCCGAGGGCTACGTCTTCCCGCATTGAGGCGACCCCGAGCACCGGCCCCACGCCGAGGCGTCTCGCGACAACGGTCTGTTGGAGAAGGCTGTGCGGTGGGGAGCGCGCGCGGCGCTGCACGTGAAGCTTCTCGTGCAACGCCGCGCAGCGTCGGATCGGGATGGGGATCGTGGGCAGGTCAGGCGTGAGGGCGGCTCACACCCCGAGCTTGGCGCGCATCGCCTTGACCTTGGCCGCGGCGAGCTTGGCTTCCTTCTCGGCGGCGGCGAGGAGGGCCTCCTCCTGCGCGCGCTGCGCCTCGGCGGCGGCCTCGGCGGCCTCGGTGGCCTCCATCTCGGCGAGCGTGGCGCGGGCGAGAGCGAGCTGCTCCTCCAGCGCGGCGATGTGCTCGCGCATCTCCTCCGCGTCCTCCGGGCCTTCCTCGCCCCTGGCGCGGATCGGCTTGAAGAACAGGTCGGCGAACCCGCCCGGCAGGAACAGATCCGGCCGGCTGTGGGGCAGCTCCGCGAGCGCGCCGTGGGTCGTCTTGCGCAGCGCGTTCAGATCGTCGACGAACACCTTGCGCGCGCCCACCGTGCGGAACTCGCGGTTCTGCTGCTTCAGCACGCCGAGCGCCGTCACCGCCGCGTCGGCCTCGGCCACGGCGGCCTGCAGATCGGTCCCGATGGCGGCGAGCGCCGGGTTCGGAGAGCCGAGGAGCGACGGGACCCACCGCCGCATGGTGTCGAGCTGCGACGAGAGCACCGGGCGCTTGAGCTGACCGGGGCGCTTGTTCTCGAAGTACAGGGTGTAGAGCGCGCCGTCGCGGTCGGTGTTCTCCGCGAGGAGCGTGTGCGAGAGGCGATCGACGAGGTGATCGAGGCGGCTGTCCGCCAGGGTGATGCGCGCCGCGGCGCTGTGGATGTCGATCCAGTACTGCTTTTCTTGCCTGTCGAGCTCCCACCAGCGGTCGAGGCTGCTCTCGAACGCCGGCGCGTGCTGGCTGGTCTCGGGGTTGGCTCCGAGCGTCACCCGGGTGTGGGTGAGGTGCTCCAGTAACGTATCCATGGAAAAATCGGGGCGGAGTATTCCGGCTGTCATGAACGGCACGCTAGTCAGGTCCGCTGCGGCCACACAAGCGCAACGTGACGCCACAACCCTGCCCCCCCCACTGCACAATGGCAGCGTGAGGGGACGCGAATCGCGTGCCAGAAAAATCGGTGCGCGGAGGTGAGACCTACCCCGAGAGCGCCCCCGGATCACGCGCACACCGGGGTCGCGCGGGGCGCCTGCGCAGCATGAGGGAGGTGACGCGGGGCAGGTCAGGCCCCGTGAGGGGACGACAGGAAGCGTCGGCCGGCGCGCACGAGGGGTCCTGTCGGGTGCAAGGTGACGTCGCCTGCGGCGGGTGAGGGGTCCTTACACGCGCAAGATGGGTGCGTACGCGACAGGTGGGGGGTCCTTACACGTGCAAGGTGAGCGCGTACGCGGCGGGTGAGGGGTCCTTACACGCGCAAGATGGGTGCGTACGCGGCGGGTGGGGGGTCCTTACACGCGCAAGATGGGTGCGTACGCGACGGGTGGGGGGTCCTTACACGTGCAAGGTGAGCGCGTACGCGGTGGACGAGGGCTCCTGTCGCGCGCCAGGTGACGTCGTTCGCGGCGGGCAGGGGCTCCTGTCGCGCGCCAGGTACCAGCGGCCGCAGCGGATGAAGGGTCCTGTCGCGCGCGTGGGGCGGGGAGGAGGAGGGATGCTGCGGAAGCGGGAAGTGCCTGCGGTCTTGCACGTGTCTGGCACGATGCGTGCCGCATAGCTCCTCAGCCAAGGCGGTGCATCGGGCAGCGACCGTCTACTTCGGACGGCACCGTCGTCTTGCGGGGAGGTCTCTCCAGGTTCCATGAACCGGCTGCAACCGCCTGGGCCTGCCAGGCATCCCTATCTCTGTGCAGGGTCGTTTGACCGCTACGGACCATCGCTGAACGCGGTGACGTCCTGGCGCGGTGCGGAGAAGCCATGGCGGCGCCGGTTCAGCCTGGGGACGTGTTGCTGGGGAAGTACACCGTCGAGCGCGTGCTGGGCAGCGGCGGGATGGGGGTGGTGGTGGCCGCACGCCACCGCGATCTGCAGGAGGTCTTTGCGATCAAGTTCCTTCTGCCCGAGGCGCTCGCCGACGACAGCGCCGTGGAGCGCTTCCTGCGAGAGGCGCGGTCGGCGGCGCGGCTCAAAGGGGAGCACGTCGTCCGTGTCCACGACGTGGGGAGGCTCGACTCCGGCGCGCCCTACATGCTCATGGAGCACCTGTCGGGGTGCGACCTCCGGGTGCTCTTGCGCTCGCGTGGTCCCCTGCCCGTGGTGGAGGCCTCGGGCTACGTGCTCCAGGTCTGCGAGGCGATCGCCGAAGCGCACGCGGAGGGGATCGTGCACCGCGATCTGAAGCCCGCGAACCTGTTCCTGGTCCGCCGGTCGCACGGGAGATCGTGCATGAAGGTCCTCGACTTCGGGATCTCCAAGCAGCTCAAGGATGGCGCCCCGGACCTCACCCAGGCCGGCGCGCTCCTGGGCTCGCCCATGTACATGTCGCCCGAGCAGATGATCCGGACGAAAGAGGTGGATGGCCGGAGCGACATCTGGGCCCTGGGGGTCGTCCTCTACGAGCTGGTCACCGGCGTCTCCCCCTTCGCCGCCGAGTCGATGCCCGAGATCATCGGGCGGGTCCTGCAAGAGGAGCCGCCCGCGCTGAGCCAGCTCCGCTCCGGGATCCCGGCAGCGTTCGACGCGCTGGTGGCGCGCTGTCTTCAGAAGCAGCCCGCCGCGCGTTTCCAGGCGGTGGGAGAACTTGCGGAGGCGCTGCAGGATCTGCTCGGAGCCTTGCAGGCCCAGCGCATGTCCGCGCTGCCGACGACCACGACCACCTCCCGGGACATGCCGCGACCTCACGCGACACCCTGGCCTGGCTCTCCAGTGCCCGCCTCCACGCCCTCGGGAGTGGCATCCACGCCTCCACCAGCGGCATCCACACCCTCGGGAGTGGCATCCACGCCTCCGTCAGCGGCGTCCGCGCCTCCGTCAGCGGCGTCCACGCCTCCGTCAGCGGCGTCCACGCCTCCATCAGCGGCGTCCACGCCTCCGTCGCGCGCGCTCAGAGCAGCTCCCGGTGCGACCACCGTGGGCGCGGGCTGGGGACTCACGGGGCCACGATCTGCGGGTGAGTGGTCCAGGAGAAGACTCACCGCGCTGGTCGCCAGCGGGAGTGCCGTGGTCGCGCTGGGGCTCGGCGGTGCGTGGCTCGCCACGCGATCGACGCAGACAGCCACCGCGGCGGCGGACAGCCATGCGGAACTCGCTGCGCTGAAGGAGGGAGCGCCGAAGGGCAGTGAGGGCGTGGTCAGCGTGGCCAGCATGGCTGGCGCGGCGGCAGCCGTGGCTCAGGGGCCGGGTACCCCGTCGGCTCCTGAGCGCGACGCCAGTGAGCGTGGAGCGACGACCAAACCGACGAAGAAGGCGGCCGCGCCGGGGAAGGCGGGGGCGAGCAAGGCGGGCCCTGCGGACCCGGCTGCGGCGAAGCCGTCGGCGAGCCCCGCGACGCCCGCGGCCCCTGCCGGAGCCAGATCCAACAAGTGGGGCTCGATGATGTGAACGCGGTCATGCCGCGCGGCGGCGACTCGCGGGAAGGGGATAGCGGCGGATGAGACCTGCGAATACGCGACGGATGCCACGCTTCTCAGGGATCGTGCTGAGCCTCTCGCTCGGACTGGTTGCCGCTGTGGCCGGGGCGGCAGAGCCGAGCACGACGAAGACGGCGCAGCACATCTACGACCAGGCGGTCACGGACATGGAGGCCGGCAACTTCGCGCTCGCCTGTCCCCGCTTGAAGAAGGTGATCCATCTGCTGCCCGAGGCCATCGGAGCCCAGCTCACGCTGGCAGAGTGCTACGAGGAGCTGGGTTACCCGGCGAGCGCCCTGGAACATTACCTGGGGGCGATCGCGAAGGCCGAAGGCTCCGGCCAGCACGCACGGGTGACGCGCGCGCGCGCGAAGGCCGAAGCGCTCGCGCTGCGCATCAGCGCCCTCAAGGTGGAGGTGCCTGAAACGCTGAGGGGTCTCTCCGGACTCGAACTCTTGCTCGATGGGAGGCCCTTCGAGCAAGCGCGTTGGGGACAGTCCGTGCTCCTCGATGACAGGACCTACACGCTCGTGGCGTCCGCGCCAGGGTACCGGACATGGTCGAAGCAGATCGATCCGCCCGCGGAGCCTGCGGCGCTCAAGGTGACGGTGGTCCTGGAAAAGGCAGGTTCGGCCAATGACAAGCAGAAGGAGGAAGCGACGAGGCGGAAGAACACCAGGCAGCGCTCCGCGTCGATCGTGATGATGGGTGTCGGCGCTGGGATTGCTGCCACGGGAGGAGCCTTCAGTGCGGTCACGGAGGCTACTGGAGGGTCTTCCTCGGATCCGGGTGTCGTTGCACTCTGGTCCGGCGTCGCGGGGGGTCTGCTGGCCGGAGCGGGGGCGTTGATATTCTTCACGACTCCCCTCGGAGAAGCCTCGCCGGGGAAAGATGCCGCCGTGCATGCACGGGTCGGTGTCCACCCAGGTGGGCTGTCCTTCCAGTCAGCCTGGTGACGCGCATGAGGACCCGAGCATGCTCACGGGGGCTCACGGTGGACGGAGCGGCGAGGGGCGACGTCACACGCGTACGTGTGCATGAGCTGAAACTCCAGGGAGCCGGCGAGCATCGCTACTTACAGATGGGTCAGTTGAACGCCGCGGACGCCCGGAGATGCGGGCGCGCCCGGGCGTGAGGCGGGGTAGTCATGGGAGCGCCGGTTCAGCTTGGGGATATGTTGCTCGGGAAGTACACCGTCGAGCGGGTGCTCGGCACGGGCGGCATGGGGATGGTGGTGGCCGCGCGCCACCGCGATCTCGACGAGCTGTTCGCGATCAAGGTCCTGCTGCCGCAGGCGCTCGATGACAGAGAGGCGGTGGAGCGCTTCAAGCGGGAGGGACGCGCGGCGGCGAAGCTCAAGGGAGAGCACGTGGCGCGGGTGCACGACGTGGGGGAGCTCGCCTCGGGCTTGCCCTGCATGGTGATGGAGTACCTGGAGGGGCGCGATCTCGGGGAGGTGCTGAAGGTGCGCGGGCCGCTGTCCGTGAGGGACGCCGCGAGCTACGTGATCCAGGTGTGCGAGGCGATCGCGGAGGCGCACGCGCTCCACCTGATCCACCGGGACCTGAAGCCGGCGAACCTGTTCCTGGCCTGGCGGAGGGGGGCGAAGCCGTGCGTGAAGGTGCTCGACTTCGGCATCTCCAAGTGGCGCGCCAAGGGAGAGCGCTCGCTGACCCAGGACGGCTCGTTCGTGGGGTCGCCGCTCTACATGTCGCCCGAGCAGATGCTGCGCCGGAAGGAGCTGGATGGGCGGAGCGACATCTGGTCGCTGGGGGTGGTGCTCTACCAGCTCGTCACGGGAGAGGTGCCCTTCGGTGGGGAGACGATGGCCGAGGTGGTGGAAGGGGTGGTGCGCGGCAAGCTGGTCCCGCCGAGCCAGCGCCGTTCAGGGATCCCGGCCTCCTTCGACGCGGTCGTGGACCGGTGCCTCCAGAAGGTGGCCGGGGGGCGCTTCCAGACCGCGGAGGCGCTGGCCGAGGCGCTGGAGGGGGTGCTCCGCGACGAGGCCGCGCAGGCAGCGCCGCGGCAGTTCCCCTCGGGGATGACGCCACTGCCCGGGATCGCGACAGCGCAGCAGGGCGCAGCAGGGCAGGGCGCAGCAGAGCAGGGCGCGGCAGCGCAGGGCGTCGCAGCGCAGGGCGTCGCAGCGCAGGGCGTCGCAGCGCAGGCCACGGTGGCTGCAGCGTGGCCAAGGAGGCCGGAAGGAGCCGGGTGGTCCGGAGGCGCAGGCGCCGGGCAGCAGGCGGACGAGATCCCGCCGAGGGCGCCTGCGCATGCGGCAGGGGGCGCGGGGGTGATGCAGGGGTGGAGGGACGCGTTCGGTTCAGAGGGCGCGCTCAAGAAGGCAGGGATCCTCGAGAGGAAAACGGTGCCGTTGCCCCCGATGGATCTGCCCCCCATGGCAGAGACGGGCTCCGAGGCGGCTCCCGGAGGGATCACCCGCGGGACGAGTTCGGGGAGCACGGCACGCCACCCTCTCCCGGCGCTCTCCTGGGCGAAGATCGTGGCGCTGTTCGCCACGGCGAGCGCGGTACTCACGCTGGGGGTAGCGGGCACGGTGCTGCTGACCCGCGGCTCCGAGGTGGCCGTGGCAGCGCCGATCGACGCGCCGCTCCTGCAGAGGCGCGAGGCGGGAAACGAGACGCAAGGGCCAGGGCAGGAAGAGGCCCCGGCGCCGGAGGGAAGCGGCACGCCGAAAGACGCGGCGGAGACTCCGGAGCAGGGCGCGCCGGCCGCCACGCCACCGGCCGATGCCCCCGAGAAGAGCGAGGGTGAGCCGCGCAAGGAGGGGGAGAGCACAGCTCCGAGCAAGCCGCGCGCGCCGAAGGCCACGCCGTCGCGCGCTCCGAAGACAGGGAGCGTGACGCCCACGGCGACCTCCACGTCTGCATCCAGGGCCGCGGTGGCGCCCCAGGGGAGCGCCAAGACGCCGGCAGCAGGGACACCTGCGAAGACGACGAAGACGACGAAGACGACGAAGACGACGAAGCCCAAGGGCTTGCAGTACGAGCCCACGACGCTGTGAGCGCAGCGGGCGAGAGGTGAGGCGAGGTGAGGCACTGGCCCTGGAAGGGACAGTGCCTGGTCGTGAACCCATGCAGCATCTCGGGCACGCACGGGTGGGAACGCTGCCACCTCATTGCGCTCCTCGCACACTTCTAACCAGGCGAGGGCCTCTTCAAGCTCTCTCAGCCGCACATCCTGGGTGTCGCGTTCGTACCATCGGGTGACGACCTCCCTCAGACCTCCAAATGGAAATCGCCAGACTCGCTCGGGCGGGAACGCTGCCGCCAGCTCGCGCAAACCGCGCAGGTGATCAAGGTCGGGGCGAGCGCTTCAGAGGCACGCTTCAGCGGCGCCCTTCAGAGGTGCGCTACGAGGGCGCGCTTCAGTTCAGCGACTGGCTGGTCGAGCGCGGCGGGGGGAGGGTGCGGCGCGCCTCGCGGGGTGCGGCGGGGCGGGGGCGCTGCGGGAGGCGGCGCGAGGCCATGCGCAGGCGGCGGGGGGAAGGGGTGGTGAGCAGGGTGGTGAGGCTCGGCTGCGGAGGGGCGGCAGGCTGCGCGGCAGTGGGCCTGACGGGCGTGGTGGCAGGCGCCGTGAGATCTGCGGAGGGTGCAGGCGGAGCTGCAGGTGCAGGCAGGGCCGAGGTCGCGGCGGTGAGGGCCGCGGCAGTGAGGGCCGAGGTGATGGAGGAGGGCGGGGGGACGCTGGGCGCGGCGACGCTGGGCGCGGCGACGGGAGCGATGGTGGGGGAGCGCTGGGTCGGGGGCGCCATGAGGAAGGCGGAGACCGCGGGCGCGTGGAGATCGCGGACCTCGACGGGGATGAGGGCCGGGGCGGGATCGGGCTCGGGTGCCGGGTTGGGGATGGGGTTGGGCGTGGGCACCGGGACAGGGTCGGGGTGCGGCACGGGGTCGGGGCTGGGGACGGGGAAGGGGTTCATGGAGGGGAGGCCGGCCAGGGTGGCTTCGATGAAGGACGCGGAGGGCGCGCCAGGGCGCGCGGGGAGGTGAGCGCGGTAGGCGGCGACGAGTGCCGCGTGGACGCGCTGGTTGGGGTCGAGGCGCACGGTGGGCGGCGCCGTCCTGGTGGTGGTGGTGGCGGTGGCGGCGGTGGCGGCAGCGGCGATGGGCGAGGGCAGGGTTTTCACGGCGTGGACCTTGCGCGTGCTGGTGGGCGCGGGGATGGACGGCGCGCGGAGGGCGGCGCGGGTGCGGTGGATGAGGAGGAAGCCGGCGCCGAGGCCGACGGTGCCGATGAAGGCGAGGACGGTGACGAGGACGGGGTAGGGAAGAGCGCCCGTCGGGCCGAGGGTGGGCCACAGGGGGGCGACGATGAGCGCGGCGATGAGGTAGCCGAGGCGCTCGTGGCGGCGCATGACGCCGGCAGGGAGGGTGAGGCGGTAGATGTCGGCCTTGGCGCGGGCGTAGCTCACGAGGGAGGAGGCGACGAGCGCGAGGAGGATGACGGCGAGGGCCGGGGCGTGGTGGCGGTAGAAGAGGGCGAGGCCGGCGAGGGGCGCGGCGTCAGCGATGCGGTCGAGGCACGAGTCGAGGACGGCACCCGCAGGAGAAGCGCGGCCTCGGGCGCGGGCGACCATGCCGTCGAGGGCATCGAGGAGGGCGCCGACGATGAGGACGGCAGCGGCCGGCTCGAAGTGGCCGAAGGCGAGGAGAGGCGCGCTGGCGAGGGAGAGGACGAGCGAGAGGTACGTGAGTACGTCAGGGTCGACGCCGAGGCGGACGAGGAGGCGCGCAGGGGCGTGGAAGGACCAGTAGAAGGCCTCGACGACCCAGCCAGGGAGGATGACGCTGCCCGGAGAGGAGCCCAGGCGAGGCATGTCGGGCCGGCCCGCAAGGGAGAGCCTGATGCGGTAGCCGACGAGGATCGCTGTGCACAGGAGGAGCGCCAGGAGGCAGGAGAAGAGGACCACGCCAACCGCACTGCACGGACCGGGCCGGGCTGGCTCTGCCTGTTGCGCTCGGTGTGGTGGGCTCGGCTGGGTTCGTCAGGGGCAGGTGATGGTGGAGAGGTAGATGTTGCCCTCGCGCTCGGCGTAGGCGACGGCGAGTTCCTGGGTGGTGCTGTTCCAGGCGAGGGATGGGAAACGGGCGGCGGCGTCGCCGCTGACGACGAGGTCGATGCGCGAGGGGGTGAGGTCGTCGGCGAACAGTTCGAGGAACACGGACGAGGGGCCGTCGCGGAACTGGTAGTAGGTCACGGCGAGGTGGCTGCCGGTCCAGACGGCGCTGGGCCAGTTGGCGCTGCCGCCAATGGAGGGGACGATGACTTCTTCGCCGAGGGCGCCGTCGGAGGCGATGCGGGCGGCGTAGATCTGCTCGGAGCCGGAGCCGCCGCGGGAGTCCTCCCAGATGAGGTAGCTGGCGTCGTCGCCGAGGGCGACGCGGGTGGCAGCGGCGGTCACGCCGTCGTGGTGGACGGGGGTCATGACGCCGTTCGTGTCGGGGCGGCCGAAGCCGACCTTGCTGCCCTCGCTCCAGCCGATCCCGATCTGCGCGCCGTCGGTGGTGAGGCCGGGGAAGCGGGCACCGGGGAGTGTCACCGCGCTGCTCACCGAGCCGGTGGCGTCGGTGAAGGTGAGGCGGGAGCTGGTCTGGTCCATCCAGGCGATGGCAGCGCCGGAGCCGGTGGTCGCGCTGACGGGCCACGACTCGGCGGCGGTGCTCTGGCCGAGGTTGAGGACGTTGCCCATGAGGGTGCCGTCCATGCCGACGCGCTGGGCGCGGACGATGCTGCCGGTGCCCTCGGTGTCCTGCCAGAGGACGAGGAGGCCGTCGCCGGCAGCCGTGACGGTGGGGTGAGAGGAGTCCTCAGGCCCGGTGGTGATCTCGATGTGCTTCTGGACGGCGCCGTCGGAGCCGACGAGGGCGAGGTGGATGTTGCCCTCGGCATTGGCGCGGTCGGTCCAGGCGAGGGCGTAGCGGTCGCCAGCCCAGACGAGGGAGGGTTGGCTGCCGGGTGCGTCGCTGATGGGGAGGTTGCGGGCGGCGACGTTGCAGACATCGCCCGTGCCATTGCCGGTGGTGGTACCGGTGGTGCCGGTGGTGCCCGAGCTGGAGGAGCCTCCGCCTCCACCGGTGTTGCTTCCCCCTCCCTCTCCGTCATCGCCATCGCCGCCGCAGGCGCAGGCGAGGATGGTGAGTCCCACGGCCGACATCGAGACGATGGTTCGCTGGATCATGCTGGTTCGTGCCCCCTGATGTTCGTGTGTAGGGTGTGGAACCGGCTGTGGTGTTCGCAACGTCCGGCGAGTCCTGAGATTTGTGTCGTGGAATGGCTCTCGGCGTCCGACCAGGTAAAATCCCCCCCCATGCTGACGGTTCTTCCTGCAGGTTCCGAGGCCCGCTTCCCGCGCTGGTGGTGTGCGTCGCGTCGGTCGCGTCGGTGGCATGCGTCATGCGGTTCGCATGCGGTTCGCTGCGCAGCAGGTGCGGCTTCCGTCCTGATGCTGCTCTCCGGGTGCGGGGGATCGCCGGGTGCAGGGGGTGCAGGCGCAGGGGCGCAGGTGGGGAGGTCGGTCGCTGCACCTTCGGCGGGTGCGGCGGGGGCGGTGGATGCGGCCGACTCGGCCGGGTCGGCGCGGCCCACGCGGGTGGCGGCGGTGCCTGCGCAGACCACGTCGACGGACGCGCGGCGGACGTCGTCGATTGCGGCGGAGGTGGAGCCGGTGGCGGTGCCGATCGAGGGGTCGGAGTACACGCGGGGGAGGGCGACGGTGGTGGTGCGGGGGTCGCTGCCGCGGGTGCGGGAGGCGGTGCTGGGGTTCGGGAGCTACGCGGAGTTCATGCCGCACTACGAGGCGTGCCGGGTGCTCGGGCGGACGCCCGCGGGGGGGCGCGATGTGTACACGGAGATCTCGGCGCTGCACGGGGCCGTGAAGATGTGGGCGCGGAGCGAGGTGACGCGGAGGGTGGAGAGCGGGGTCGAGGTGATCGAGGCGCGGTTCCTCGAAGGGAACGTGGACGACTTCTCGGCGGTGTGGCGGCTGCGGCGGCTCGATGCGATGCGGACCGAGCTGTCGCTGGAGGTGTTCCTGATGCCGAAGCTGCCGCTACCGACGGAGCTGGTGAACAACGAGAACCTGAAGGGCGCCTCGAAAGGTGTGCAGGCGATGCAGGCGCGGATCGAGCAGAGCGCGTCGCCCGATTGAGGCGCGGAGCGAGTCCTCCGCTTCCCAGGTTCGTCCCCCGTCCTCGGCTCTGCGTTCGAGCGAAGTCACGGGGGTAGCGACCATCGGGAGCGTAGGGACCGAAGGTCCCTGAATTGCCGTACGCAGTACCGACCATCGGGAGCGTAGGGGCCGTAGGTCCCTGACCCAGGGTACGCAGTACCTAGCGGGTGCAGCCGGCGGAGGTGGTGCCGGCGTAGGCGTTGGCGGCGCAGTAGTTGAGGGAGGAGGCGAGGGTCTGGCAGTCGGCTTGCTCGCCGTAGTGGGCGATGCAGCCGTTGACGCTGCCCTCGTCGAACTCGAGGCAGGTGGTGCCGTTCACCATGGCGCGGATCAGGTCGGGGCAGGTGCGGGTGGTGGTGATGGTGCACCCGAGCGCGTCGAGCTGGGCGGTGTAGGCGTCGAGGAGGGCGCTGCAGGCGTCGGCCTCGGTGATGTGGACGCCGTTCGAGGGAGGGTGGAGCCTCCCGTCGTCCGGTCCGGGGTCCGTGCCGTCGTCGCCTTCGTCACCGCCGCAGGCGAGGAGGGTGCATGCGAGGGCGCTGCATGCGAGGGCGCGCGCGAAGGCACGGGCGGGGGGAGCGGCCAGGAAGGCCGCGTGCTGGGGGCGGAAGGGCATGATCATTCTTCGTCGGGCTCGGGGCCGAGGGAGCTTGCCAGGATGGTGAGCACTTCCTGGGCGGCTTCGACCTTGCGGCGCGGGAGGGTCTTGAGGGTGGAGCGCACCACGGCCTCGACGGTGCCGACGCGCATGGCGTCGAGCTCCTTGCCGCGGGCGGTGAGATCGAAGAGCGCGCGGCGGCCGTCCTTGGGATCGGTGCGGCGCTCGACGATGCCGCGCTCCTGGAGGCGGCGGAGCACGCCGGTGAGGGTGCTCGGGTGCAGCTCCAGGATCTCGGCGAGCTGACCGGCGGAGATGCCGGGGTAGCGGCCGACGATGCGGATGACGAGGCGCTGGGGGCCGGTCACGCCGATCTTGGACTCCATGCGCTTCGACATGGACTGGAGACCATGGTCGACGGCCCAGAGGAGCCTCATGAAGTCGAGCACGTCCCCGAGGCGGGGAGGGGCATCTTTGTCTTTTGAAGAAGGCGTCGCAGAAGAGAGACGCATATAAGCTCCGCGCTAGCTACATCGCCCGCGCGGCGTTGGCTAGGGGGCGGTGAAGCGGTTGGGGCACAAATGGGGATGCGGGTGAGCGCGCTCGCCAGCGGAATGGCGGGAGCGGCGCGGGGGGACCGTCGCAGTGCGTCGGGGCGGGAGGCGCAGGCGCGAGGGGGGTGGGGTCAGGGGAGCTTTCCGATCACCACATACTGCTCGGGGAGGTCCTCGGTGGCGATGGTGGGGGCGAGGCCGGCAGCTTTCAGCTCGGCGACGACCTGGTCGGGGGTGATGCGGTGGTGGCGGGGGGGGCCCTGGCGCGCTTCCTGGGTGAAATCGACGACGACCACGGCGCCGCCGGGGCGGAGCGCTTTGCGGAGGTGGGTGGCGTAGCGGGGGCGGTCGGGGATGTGGTGCCAGGTGTCGACGATGAGGATGCGGTCGACGGAGGCGGCGTCGAGCTGGGGGTCGTCGAAGGGGACGAGGCGGGGCTTGACGTTGGAGAGCTGTTCGCGGCGGGCGCGTTCGTCGAGGTGGCGGACCATGTCGGCCTCGACGTCGAGGGCGAGGACGACGCCCGAGGGGCCGACGGCGCGGGAGAGGTGGGGGAGGAAGTAGCCGGTGCCTGCGCCGAGGTCGACGACGGTCATGCCAGGGGCGAGGGTCATGGCGGCGATGACGTCGGCGGGCTTCTGCCAGGCGTTGCGGTCGGGGGCGTCGAACATGGGGACCCAGTCGGCCGCCTTCTCGAAGCGGTGGACGAGGGGGCCACCCTCGGGGCCGTGGTGACCATGGGCATGGCCACGGGGAGAGGGCGGGGTGTGGGCGGCGGGGGCTGGCGTGCCGTGGGCCTGGGGGGAGGCAGGGGGAGCGGACGGGTCGGTCGTGGACGCGGGCGCCGTGGACCCGGGCGTGGTGGGGGCCGGCGGGGTGGAGGCGCAGCCGCAGACGACGGAGAGCAGCGGCGTCAGGGCGAGGGCGGTGGCGAGCGCGGTAGCGAGCGCGGTGGTCCAGGTGGCCCGCGGGAGGGGAGGGCAGGGCGCGGTCGAGGGCTGCGGCATGGAGAATCCACCTACCACGTCTTGCGGGGGTGGCACGCGGCAGCGCGGTGCGGCGCGGTTGGGGCGAGGGCAGCGCTTTCCCGTGGCGTTCGTGAGGGATCTTGGAGAATGATTCGGCCCGATGAGGCAAAGCGCGCGCCGCGCTGCGTACGCGATCGGGCTCGGGACGATCGTGGGGGTGACGATCGGTGCCGCCGGGGCGTCGACGTCGCTCAAGGCCTCATTCCGGGCGGCGTACCGGGCGTTCCAGGATCCGGGGCTTCTGGAGGGGCGGGCGCCGGCCGCGGCGCAGGCGGCCGAGCACCCGCCGATCGTGTGCGCGACGGCGACGCCGACGGAGGATCCGGAGGCGATGAAGGCGTGGATCAAGCGCGACTTCGAGGCGCCCGCGGACGAGGATCTGGACGATCCGGAGGGGGCGACGATCGCCAGCCTGACCATGCCGGATCTGCGGGTGCCGCTGACGCGGCGGACCATGCGGTTCGTGCGGTTCTTCGGGCGCACGGAGGAGGGGCGGGCGGCGTTTCTGCAGCGCTACCGGCGGGCGTCGGCGTACCGTGAGGTGATCGAGCACGCGCTGCGGGAGGCGGGGCTGCCGGAGGATCTGCTGTGGCTCGCGGGGATCGAGAGCAGCTTCGATCCGCGGGCGGTGTCGCCGGCAGGGGCGGCGGGGCTGTGGCAGTTCATGCCGCGGACCGGGGACACGTACGGGCTGTACCGGGATGCGTGGGTGGACGAGCGGCGGAGCCTGGTGAAGGCGACGACGGCGGCGGTCGCGCACCTGCGCGATCTGCACGAGCGGTTCGGGCGGTGGGATCTGGCGCTCGCGGCGTACAACGCGGGGTACGAGCGGATCCTCGACGCGATGGAGCGGGTGACGGCGGCGCGCGATCCGTCGGAGCGGGGTCCGATCGGGGTGGCGGAGCTGGCGCAGGCGGGGGCGATCCCGAACGAGACGGCGAGCTACGTGCCGCAGATCATGGCGTTCGCGCTGATCGCGTCGAACCGGACGCGGTTCGGGCTGGACCAGGCCGACCTGGAGAAGGCGAAGCCGCTCGAGATGGGGGAGATCGCGGTGCCCGCCGGGACGCGGCTGCGGACGCTGGCGCGCGCGGCAGGGGTGTCGACGGCGGTGCTGCGGGAGTTCAACCCGCAGCTCCTGCGCGATCGGGTGCCGCCGACAGGCGGTGAGTACCTGGTGTCGCTGCCGGCAGATCGGGTGGGGAGGACGCTGGCGACGTTCCCGGCGTACCACGAGCACGAGGAGGTCGCGGGGAGCGAGGAAGGTAGCGAGGGCGGCGACGGCGGCGAGAGCGCGGAGGTGTCCTGGGGGGCCGGGCTCGGTGGCGTCGAAGGGGGCGTGGAGGGCGGCGCGGAAGGGGGCGGGGCGCGGGGCGTGGTGGCGGACTTCGCGGAGGAGGGGCTGCCGGCGCGGCCGTCGACGCTCGGGCGAAACCGGTTGCCGGCGTTCTTTCCGCCAGGGCAGCTTCCGTCGGCGATGCCGCTCTTCGGAGACCCGCGGGGCGCGGAGGCGCGGCTGCCGGTGATGGTGGTGGGCGGCGGGGTGGGGTGGCAGCGCAACTTCGAGGAGGATCCGCTGGGGATCCTGAGCGGGAGGCCGCCGCGGCCGTCGCGGCTGAAGGGGCGCGAGGCGCTGATCGAGAAGCAGATCCTGGGGGCGCTCGGGGAGGAGCGGCTGCCGCGGTTGTGGCTCCCGGGCGGGGTGGCGGTGGAGATCCGGCGGGATGCGGCGGCGGCGTTCGTGGCGGTGAGCGTGGGGATGACGGGCGCGGAGGTGGGGGGTAAAGGCGCGGACGGGGCGCGGGCGGGCGTGGGGCCGATGGCGGTGGGGGAGGCGCGGTACACGCTCACGGTGCAGCCGAAGGATCTGGATGTGGGGCTGTCGCTGGTGGCAGGGAGGCTGCGGCTGCTGCTCGGGGAGTCGAGCCCGGAGCGGCTGGCAGCGCTGCGGCGGCAGGCCGGGAAGGCCCAGCGGGAGGGGCTCCTGCAGGCGCCGTATGGGCGGGCGTGGCTGTCGCTGGGAGAGGCGCTGTTCCCGGCGGGACACGCGCTGGAGGGGCTGGTGATCGGGGCGCGGGACAACCCGGAGGCGGCGCGGGATCTGCTCGTCGCAGAGTCGCTGCGGCGGGAGCGGCTGGCGGCGCATCCGGTGGTGTCCATCTCGGGCGATCTGACGCGCGCGCAGGTGGAAGAGGCGCTCGGGCGGACGTTCGGCGCGGTGCAGCGCGAGGCGGAGGCGCCGGTGGGGGCGCACCCGCGCGAGGAGCGGGTGCTCGTGGAGGACGCGGTGCCCGCGCCGCGGCTGCTCTACGGGTGGATCGGGGTGGGGGAGGGGGAGCCCGGGGAGGCGTCGCTGCGGGTGGCGATGGAGATCCTGGTGGGGACGCGGATCGCGCGGCTGTCGAAGGCGCTGGTGGCCGAGGGGCAGGTGGCATCCGAGGTGAAGGGGCGGCTCGACATGGGGCCGCGGGCGAGCGTGGCAGCGCTGGAGATCGCGCCAGGGGTCGGCAAGGAGGCGCCGACCGTGGAGCAGCGGCTGGAGGCGGAGCTCGGGGCGCTCGCGATGGCGGGGCCGAGCTGGAACGAGATGGCGCTGGCGAAGGTGCTGCTGAAGCAGCGGATCGAGCGGGAACTCGGGCGCGGGCCGGGCAAAGCAGGGAGTGGCGGGGGGGCAGGAAGCGCAGGAAGCGCAGGGGTGCGAGGGGGCGAGGCTGCGGGTGGCGGGGCGCTGACGGGGATGCGGCTGCGCGAGGCGCTGAGCCCGGGGAGCGTGGAGCGGCTCCTGCGCGATCTGGAGGATGTCTCGCCGGCGACGGTGCGGAGCGCGGTGCGCAAGACGTTCGAGCGTCGGCACCGGGTGGTCGTGATGGCGTGGCCGCGAGGCGCCGCAGCGGTGGCTGCGGCAGGTGGACCATTGCCCTCAGCAGCATCATCCGCCGCGGTTTCGGGGGCTCAATCACCCTGACCGGAGGGGCTCAGCGCTTTCCGTCGTTGGAACATAATTCCAAATCGTGTAGAAGCGGAGCATGGGAGAGGTTCACCTGTCGTCGGTCGTGCCCGGGATGTTTCTGCGCGGCGCGTCCAGAGGTCTGTCGCCCATTGCTGCGGGCGGCGTGAAAGGGGCCATGGTCTTGGAGGATCGGCCACTCGTCACGCAGGTCGAGGCTATCTGCGCGCTCGATCGCGATCCGGTGCTGCGCAATTTGCTGATCACGCAGTGCTACTACGAGCTGTCGGATGGCCTCGGGCACGTCCTGGGCTTCGAGGACGCGAACTGGTGCACGTTCGCGACGTGGGCCTCGAAGACGGCGGGGCGCTTCATCCGCAAGGAGGACTGCCCGGAGCTTCTGCGGCAGCTCCTCGGGGTGGAAGAGGTGCGGATGGACCACGAGAGCAGGCCGCCTCCGAGCAGCCTGGATCTGTTCGGGCCTCCGAGCACGGACTTCAACCTGTTCGAGCTGCCGGAGCGGATCCTCGAGGAGGTGAGCAAGCTGATCGCGCGAGGAAACCTGCTGGTGTTCTCGGAGATCGGGCCGATGTTCGCGCGGATGCTGGAGGTCTACGAGGGCCACCCCATCCCCACCGACGAGATGCTCGCCGCGGTGATGGAGACGCTGAAGCCGGGGCCGACGATGGAGGGCGGGCAGGAGCTGCTGCGCAGCGCGTTGACGCACTACCACCGGGCCATCCTCTCGGACGATCCGGACATGCGCGCGGAGCAGGTGCTGCTCGGGAACGCGCGGGTGGGGCTGCACGAGCAGACGCGGCTCCAGCCGTACATCAAGGGGTCGCTGAACGCGCCGGTGCGCCGGCTGCTGCGGACGGTGACGTCGGGGCGGCTGCCGGGCCTGCTGCAGACGGCGATGGAGTCGCTGATGAAGCCCATCGCGGAGCGCACCGGGGAGCTGTGGCGGGAGCTGGCGACGCGGGAGATGATGCGGCTCCGTCTGCCCACGGGTTACCTGCAGCTCGGGCGCGATCTGCCGGTGCTGCCCGGGCAGCCGCTGTACCCGGAGTACCTGAGGACGATCGAGGATCAGGAGCTGCACGAGCTGCTCAGCGAGTACGGCGCGCACGACTCGACGAGCCTCGGATGCGGTGCGTCGGACTGGGCGTACCTGCCGTCGCGCATGGGGTACATCCTGGAGCTGTTCCGCTCGCGTCAGTGCGATCCGAGCCTGCGCGGGCGGCCATTCTCCCCCGAGCAGGAGGCGCTGATCCTGGAGGGGCAGGTTCCGGGCGGCGCGCTCTAGGTACTGCGTACCCTGGATCAGGGACCTTGGGTCCCTACGCTCCCGATGGTCGCTACCCCCGTGATTTCGCTCGAATGCCGAGCGGGGGATCCGGGACGAACCTGGGAAACGCAGTACCCGTCACGACATCGGCGGGACGTCGGCGGCACGGGGGCCGCGCGACGAGAGGGGCGGGCCGCGCGACGAGGGGTCAGGGGGGGGCCTGGGCAGCCGTGCCGGGGAAGGCGAGGCGCTCCATGGACTCGTGGATCCGGGAGGCGAGCCCGGAGGCGCCCTGGATCTCGGCGACGGTGAGGGCCTTGCGGAAGGCTGCTTCGGCTTCGTCGCGGGCGCCGCGGGCGAGGGCCAGGGTGCCGGCGAGGCGGTACAGCTCGGGCTCGAAGTAGCGCTCGTCGCGGGCTTCGACGTACGCGAGGGTGTCGTCGAGCAGGGAGCGGGCTTCGTCGAGCTTGCCAGCGCCGATCTCGGCTTCGATCAGCGCGGCGCGCCACTCGGAGAAGCTCACGTAGCTGCCGCCGCCGGTGAGCATGGCGAGCGCGCCGCGGATGCGCCCGGCGCCCTCCTGGTGGTGGCCGCGCGCGGAGGCAGCCCAGCCGAGGTCGATCTCGCCGAGCGCTTTCCAGTGAGGCATGCCCACCTCCTCGGAGAGCTGGATGACGGTGCGCGCGTGGGCCTCGGCCATGTCGAGATCGCCGAGCAGGCACCCGAGGGAGGCGACGAAGTGCAGGGCGAACCCGCGGCTCACCGGCTGGTTCAGCTCGTCGCAGAGGGTGAGGGCCTCGGTGGCCTGGGAGCGCGCCAGCTCCGGCTCTCCGAAGTGGTAGGAGATCCAGGCGAGGTGCGAGAGGGAGAAGGCGGCAGCGTCCTGGCCGAAGAGGTACGCGAGCGGGAGGTGGCGCGCCGGGTCGTAGATGGCGAGCACGCGCTGGAAGTGGTCGCGGCCTTCGCGGAGGCGGCCACGGAGGAAGCGGGTGGCGCCGAGGGCCTGGTGCGCGCCGAGGAGGATGCCGGAGTCGCTCGTGGCCTCCGCGAGTTCGAGGAGTTGCTCGCCGTGCTGCTCGGCCATCGCGTAGTCGCCGCGCACATGGTAAAAAATCCACAGTCCCCAGAGGGCAGGGAAGAGCTGGGGGGACGAGCCGACCTTGCGGCAGAGCGCGTGGGCGCGGGCGTAGGCGGCCTCGACCTCGGGGGCGGCATAGCCGCGGGTGACCATCAGCGGGACGCCGAGGGTGGTCTGGAGGGTGATCTCCTCGCGGGCGCGGTCGGTGGTCTCGGGGAGCTGCTTGAGGAGATCGAGGCCGCGGCGGAGGTGGTGGATCGCCTCGGCATGCGCTGACGCGACGAGCGCCACCTCGCCCGCGCGCTGCCACGCGGCGACGGCCTGGGGGATGAGGGCGGCCTCGGTGTAGTGGTGCGCGAGCAGCTCCGGGGGGGTGTCCGGGAAGCGCGCGGAGAGCACCTCGGCGATGCAGGCATGCACCTGCTGGCGGGTGCTGCGGAGGAGTGACTGGTAGGCGGCGTCCTGGACGAGGGCGTGCTTGAACGTGTAGGTGGCGCGTGGGGGGCGGCCGCGCTGGAAGACGAGCTCCGCGTCGACGAGCTGGCCGAGGGCATGACGCAGCGCCGTGGTGTCGGTGGAGGAGAGGAGCCCGGGGCGCTGGCCATCCCCGAGGGCGACCTGCTCGAGGACGTCGTAGCGGAAGGAGCGTCCGAGCACCGCGCCGAGCTGGGCGACCTCCTTGGCCGAGCCGAGCCGATCGAGGCGCGCCATGAGCGAGTCCTGGAGGGTGGCCGGGATCTCCAGGGCGCCGTCGCTGCTGGCGCGCGCGCCGGAGGCCTCCAGGACCATCTTGGTGAGTTCCTCGGCGAAGAGGGGGACGCCGTCGCTGCGCACGGCGAGGTTGCGGATGACCTCGGGGGTGAGCGAGGGAAACTCGCCGCTCCAGGCGCCCGCGAGGTGGCCGACGAGCCGCTCGCTGTCGTCCTTGCCGAGGGGGCCGAGCACCACGTGGTTCATGTGGGGCCGCACCGACCAGGGCTGGATGAAGGTGGGGCGCGCGGTGAGCAGGGCGAGGACAGGGGCGTGCCGCGCTTCGTCGATGAGGAGGCCCAGCAGCTCCAGCGAGGAGGGGTCCGCCCAGTGGAGATCCTCGGCGACGAGCACCAGCGGTTGCTGGTCGGAGAGGCCGAGGAAGAGGTGGACCAGGGCGCCGATGGTCTCCTGGCGCTGCCGCTGGGGGGTGAGGGGGGCCATGGGGTGGCGGCCGCCGGTGGGGATCCCGAGGAGCGCGGCGATGAGAGGGACGGCGAGCGGGCCTGCGTCGACCTTGGCGAGCAGGCGTTCGAGGAGCGAGAGGCGGATCTCTCCGGTCAGGGTGCGGGGGTCACGCACGCTCTCCGGGCCAGAGGTGGTGGTGGAGAGGCTGCCGCTCGAGAGCGGGTCGCGGTCGCCTTCCGTGAGCAGCTCGCGCAGCAGCTCGATGAAGGGATAGAAGGCGCTGTTCTGGAGCTGGGGTGAGCAGCGGGCTTCGAGCCAGCGGTGCTCCTCGGACGCGAGCAGATCGCGGAACGCGCGTACTGTCCGCGACTTGCCGAGGCCAGCCTCGCCGCTGAGCAGGGTCACCTGGCCGGCGCCGCCCGCCGCTTTCTCCCAGCGGGCCATGAGCTGCCGCAGCTCTTCGCTGCGCCCGATCATCGGGCTCAGGCCGCGGGTGTCGAGCCTGTCACGGGCGAGGGTGCGGCCCTGGAGCACGAAGATCTCGATGGGCTGGGTGCTGCCGCGCGGGGCGCTCTCGCCGAAGCGGTCGAAGCGGAAGTAGCCCTCGACCCTGCGCTGCACGCTGCGGCTCGCCAGGGCGACGCCGGGCGCGGCGCGTTCGAGGAGGTGGCTCACCACGCCGAGGGTGGGGCCGACGAGAGAGGGCTGCGCCTCGCTGTCGGTGATGACCACGAGGCCAGCGTGGAGGCCCACCCGGACCGCGAGGGGGACGGGCAAGCCCGCTTCCGCGCCCTGGCGGGGGACTTGCTCCACGAGATCCAGGGCGGTCTGCACGGCGCGCTGGGCGTCGTCCTCGTGGGCCACGGGGAAGCCAAAGTAGGCGAGCACGCCCTCGCCCGGGTGGCGCATGACCGCGCCGCCGTGCGCCTCGATGACGGCAGCGCACATGGCCTGGAACGTCTGCACCAGGTCGTGGAAGGCTTCGGGATCGAGGGTGGCGGCGATGCTGTCGACGTCGGCGAGCCCGCAGAGCAGGATCGTGAGCTGTCGCCGCTCGCCACGTACGGACATGGGGCTGCTGGCGCGGCCCGAGAGGCCGCTCGCCGCGCCAGAGACGGAGTTGCCGCTCGACTGGATGCCTTGCGCGCTCTGGAAGCCTGCCGGGTTCCGGGTCGACTGGGGGCGCGCCACGTTGACGGACACCGGGCCGCTTGCCCTGCTGCCAATGCCTGCCGAGGAGGGCGCACCGACGGAGGGGGGGCCGCCTGCCGATGAGGGAGGGTTCAGTGAGGAAGGGACGCCCAGCGAGGAAGGGGCGCCCAGAGAAGGGGGAACAGAGGGAGCGCCGGGAAGAGGATTTCGTCCGGAGAGGGCGAGGGTAGGGGCCGAGGCGATCTGCTCGCTGCCATCAGGTGCGGTGCTCCGCTGGCGCGAGACCTCCATGGTGGCACCGGTCGGATCGGGGATCACGACCTCGCTCGTTGCGTCGTTGGCTCCCCAGGGGACGGCGATGGAGGCCTTGGCGGCGAGTTCGCCGGGTGGGAGCGGCCAGGGGAGGCCGCTGACGTCACAGCGCTCCAGGGCGTCGTAAGCGTCGCTCGCGGAGGCGAACCGGTTGGCGACGTTCTTGGCCGTCGCCCGCGCGAGGAAGTCACCGAGCGGGTGTCCGCGCAGCGGTGCGGGAAGGGGAACGGGATCCGGGCTGAGCTGGCGGAAGATCACCTCGGCGACCGAGGCGTCGCGCATGACGGGCACCCCGGTGAGGCACTCGAGGAAGGTGAGCCCCCAGGCGTAGATGTCGGAGGCCACGGTCGGCGAGCCCTGGACGAGCTGCTCGGGCGCCATGTACGCAGGCGTCCCGTTGAACTCTCCCGTCGCGGTGAGGGCGCGGTAGCTCTCGTTGCGCGCGTCTCCGACCAGCGCGGCGATGCCGAAGTCGAGCACCTTGGTGTGCCGCCGCGCGCCCGAGCCCGTGACCATGATGTTGAGCGGCTTGAGGTCGCGGTGGATGACGCCGCGTCCGTGGGCGTAGACGAGCGCGTCCAGCACCTGCAGCATCAGGCGGCGCGCCTCGGAGATGTCGAGGGCCTCCGGCTTCTGGCAGAGGGTGGTCAGCGTCTCTCCCTCGACGAACTCGAGGGCCAGGTAGAGCCGCTCGTCGGGCAGGTGGCCGGCGTCGAGGAGCCGCACGATGTGGGGATGGTTGAGCTGGGCGATGACCTGCATCTCCCGCTCGAACCGTGCGGCTTGCGCCACCGCATCCCGCGAGCGCCGCAGCGTCTCGATGCGGAGCAGCTTGAGCGCTACCCGCTGGGTGGTGATGAGCTGGCGCGCGTCGTACACGATGCTGTGGCCACCGCTCCCGAGGTAACCTCGCACCTCGTAGCGGTCGTCGATGCGCGCGCCGACATCCAGCAAACCTTCCCGCACGGACTTCCCTCTTGGCTTCTCCCGCGAGAGCCCGCGGCAGGGTAACCTGGATCCGGGCGAAATGACGAGCGAGGCCGCGTGGGTACAGCAAACAGGCGCGGCTCGGTCGCCGGTCTGGCCAGCGGTCCCAGTTCCTCTTCAGCCTCGAAGGAAACCAGAGACCCGCACAGCGCTCGTCGCGGCTCGACAGATGGTACCGCCGCAGACAGTGCGGCGTTGCACCTTCAACGAAAGAACTTCTCGTCGGTGAAGGCGAGACAGACAACCCGGTGCATCACCTGGACCGATTGCCGATCCGGTAACCCACTGATTGCGACACTCTCATTGCCCTATGAAGCGACGATGCTGCGCAGTGACAGCCATCAGACTTCATTCATAGGAACCGCAATGAGCACGGTTCGTTGAGAAAGTTGGCGGGGTGGACGGGACTCGAACCCGCGGCCTCCGGCGTGACAGGCCGGCGTTATAACCAACTTAACTACCACCCCAAACACACACGACACAGGAATCACGAGCAACCTGACCACGTCCACAGTGGGCGGGACAGGGATCGAACCTGCGACCATCGGCTTGTAAGGCCGACGCTCTGCCGCTGAGCTACCCGCCCCAACGGAGAGGCGCGCCACTCTACTCGGGGAACCTATTATGTCAAGAATCTTCGTTCGTCACGTCTGGTCAGGCTGTGAATACACCCTGCCCATGCGGCCCGCTGGCCTCGTCCCCTTTCGGGACCAGCCCAACTGGCGCGTGCTCAATGCCTTCTGACGTCCCCTTTGTCAATGGGTGAAGTGACAGCGGTTCGTCACCGCAGCAAGAACGCTACCCGGAACCCGCTTCCATCGGCGCACGCGCGCGCTCTTCATGTGTGCGCCACGGGGCAGTCCCGCCCCCCGCCCTTCCGCACGGTCGCGCGGCCTCCAGCCGAGGCGCGGTCAGCCATGCCGCTGGAGAGCGTGGAGAGAGGTGGAGAGAGGTAGAAGAGAGACGAGGGCGACGGAGAAGGATGAGGGTGGGATGGGAAGAGCGGAGGAGGGAAGGGAGCGCATGCGTGGGGGCCTCCCTTCCAGGGTAGGGCCTTCCTGGCAATGCGCGCCCTGATGGCGCGAGACGCCGAGGGTGGGTGCTCGCCGGCGCGGTGGCGGCTCGACTCCCAGGGAGGACGGGGGCGCCGCTTCTCTTCTCTGGGTTTCCGGTCTATCCGCCGGTACGCTGCGCGCTGCAATCGGTTGTCCAGCGGGCGCGTCACGGTCGCTCAGCACACCGTGGTCAACGAGAGTCGGAGAGAGAAGGAGCGTATGACGGAGAAGATCGGCGTCCTCGTGGGCTGGGAGCACTCGTTCCCGAAGGCCTTCATCGAGCGATGCAACAAGGTGCCCGGGATCCACGCAGAGCTCGCGAAGCTCGGCGGTACGCCGGAGCGCTTCGAGAGCCCTTACCGGGTGCTCATCGACCGGATCAGCCACGAGGTGAAGCACTACCGCTTCTACCTGAAGGCAGCGGTGCTCGGCGGCGCGTTCGTGATCAACGATCCGTTCTGGTGGAGCGCCGACGACAAGTTCTTCGGCTACTCCCTCGCTTCTCAGCTCGGCGTCGCCATTCCCCGCACGGTGATGCTCCCCCAGCAGGACTACATCCCGGCGATCTCCAAGGACCGGAGCCTGCGCAACCTGGAGTACCCGCTGAACTGGGAGGCCATCGTCGATTACGTGGGCTTCCCCGCCATCCTCAAGCCCGCGGATGGGGGAGGGTGGAAGGACGTGACCGTGGTGCGCACGCCCGCGGAGCTGCTCGCGGCCTACAACGCCTCGGGCCTCAACGTGATGACCTTGCAGGAGTTCATCGACTTCGATGACTACATCCGCTGTATCTGCGTGGGCCAGGATCGGATCCTCCCCATCCAGTACAACCCGAAGGAGATCGGGCCGACGGGGCTCCGTGGCCGTTACGTGGGGCGCGAGGAAGACCGCTGGTTGCCCCAGGACCTCCATGACCGGGTGCTCAACGACGCGATCACCATCAACAAGGCCCTCCGCTACGACATGAACTCGGTGGAGTTCGCGGTGAAGGACGGCGTGCCTTACGCCATCGACTTCACGAACCCCGCGCCGGACATGCACATCGAGCACCTCGGGGAGCGCTACTTCAACATCGCCATCGACTGGATGGTCGAGTTCGCTGCTGCGGCCGCGAAGGAAGGGCGACGGACGCGGGACAACTACGCCTGGGCCAAGCTGCTCAACAACGATCTGGAGAAGGTGCGGCTCGGGGCTGCGACGTGACCCAGGTCGCCCCTCATCCTTATGTGGCAGCCCTGGCTGCCGCTGTGGACCGCTACCACGACATCCTGACCTCGTACGTCGATCGTGGTGGCGAGGATCACCTCGCCCTGCTGGACCGCATGGTCAAGCGGGGTGCGGTGTTCGGGGGGCGACCCATCTGTACGTTGCTGCGGCCCGACTTCCTGCTCCGGTCGCAGCACACCCTCATCGCGCACGCGCTGCGCCACTTCCGGAACGCGGTCCGCAAAGCCAAAGACGTCATCCAGGGCAACCCTGAGCTGCTCGACGCCATGGGCCTCACGGACGGTGAGCGGCGGCTCCTGGATCTCTGCCCGGAGACCCGATCGCTCGGCGTGAGCACCCGCCTCGACATGGTCCTCTGCGGAGCCGATCTGCAGCTCATGGAGCTCAACGCCGAGGGCGCGTTCGGGGTGGGGTACGCCGACGGTTTGACGGATCTCTTCGAGGCCTTCCAGCCCATGCGCGAGTTCAGCGCAGAGCGCCAGGTGACGCCTGTTTACAGCGAGGGGGCGCTGGTGGGTGCCATCCTCGACGCATGGCACGATTTCGGGGGGACGCGGCTGCCACGGGTCGCCCTCGTCGACTGGCGCGAGGTGGCGACGCGCACGGAGTTCGATCTCATCTGTGAGCGGTTCCAGCGCCAGGGCGTGCCGGCGCGCTTCGTGGACCCGCGGGAGCTCGAGTACCGCGACGGGGAGCTCTTGGCGAACGGCGAGGTCATCGACGTGGTCTACCGGCGCGTGCTCACGAGCGAGCTGCTGAGCCGCGAGGACGAGGTGAAGCCGCTGCTGGAGGCATGCCGCGCGCGCGTGGCGTGCGTGGTGAACAGCTTCCGCGCCAAGCTCCTCGACAAGAAGATGCTGTTTGCGCTCCTCCACGACCCGCGCGTCGACGTGGCCTTCTCCGCCGAGGAGCGCGAGGTGATCGCCCACCACGTTCCATGGACCCGGAAGGTCGAGCACACGCGGACGTCCGGCCCTGAAGGGGCGGAGGTCGATCTCGTCCCGTGGATCGCGGAGCACCGCCTCGACCTGGTGATCAAGCCGAACGACGAGGTCGGCGGGCGCGGCGTGGTCATCGGGGCCAACGTCGAGCCAGGCGTCTGGGAGCGCGCGCTCGAGCTGGCGCTCGTCGATCCCTCCGTCGTGCAGCGGCGGGTCCCTCTCGCGAGCGCGATGTTCCCCGAGGTCGGGGCGGCGGGAGAGATGTATTTCTCGCGACGTTACCTGGAGCCGGACGCATACCTGTTCAGGGGCGAGTTCAAGGGTCTGCTCACCCGGCTCTCATCGACCACGCTTTGCAACGTCCACGCAGGCGCGGGGACGGTGCCCACGTTCATCATCGAGGACGAGCCACGCTGAAGGGGTCACGCTTCATTATGACAACGGTGCAAGGTCTTCTCGACGGTCAGTTCACCATAGGCATCGAGGAAGAGTTCCAGATCGTCGATGCCGAGACGCGCGAACTCCGGTCCTACGTCAGCCAGATCCTGGAGGGGACCCAGAACGCGATCTTGCGGGAGAGGGTGCGCCCGGAGATGCACCAGTCGGTCGTGGAGACCGGCACGGGCATCTGTCGCGACATCCACCAGGCGCGCGACGAGATCATCGAGCTGCGCGGGAGCCTGAAGTCGCTCGCCGAGAAGGGGGGGATGCGCATCGTCGCCGCCGGCACGCACCCCTTCAGCGACTGGAAGAAGCAGGAGATCACCGATGGAGAGCGCTACAAGGGCATCGTCGAGGATCTGCAGGACGTCGCGCGCGCGAACCTGATCTTCGGCCTGCACGTGCACGTGGGCATCAAGGACAAGGAGGTGGCCATGGCGCTCACCAACCAGGTCCGGTACTTCCTCCCCCACATCCTGGCGCTCACCACGAGTTCCCCGTGTTGGCTGGGCCGCCCCTCGGGCCTCAAGAGCATCCGGAGCGAGATCTTCAAGCGCTTCCCGCGCACGGGCATCCCCGGGGCCTTCGACTCCTACGGTCAGTTCCAGCGCTACATCGACACGCTGGTGAAGACGAAGTGCATCGACAACGCGAAGAAGATCTGGTGGGACGTACGACCGCACCCGTTCTTCGATACGGTCGAGGTCCGCATCTGCGACATGACCACCCGCATCGACGACACCGTCGCGATCGCGGCGCTGATCCAGGCGGTGATGGGCAAGCTCTACCTGCTCTACCGGCGCAACTGGGCGTTCCGCGAGTACTCGCGCGAGCTCATCGAGGAGAACAAGTGGCGCGCGGTGCGGTACGGAATCGACGGCACGCTCATCGACTTCGGCAAGCAGGAGCAGGTGCCCGTCCGGCACCTCGTGAGCGAGCTCCTCGATTTCGTGGAGGAAGCCGCGGTGATCTTCAAGTCGCAGGAGGCGCTGGAGCGGATCCGGGGGATCATGGCGGAGGGAACCAGCGCCGATCAGCAACTCGCGGTCCTGAGCAAGACCAACTCCTACCAGGCGGTGGTCGACCACCTGATCGAGCAGTCCTCGCTGGGCCTCTGAGTCTCCCGAGGGGACTCGCGTCCCCTCGCCCCGCCGGGAGTGCATCCCGTCGGGCCCCACTCCCCGCGAACTGCTCGCGCCAGCCGCGACGCAGTGCCCCTGGTAGAACGTCTCGCCTGGAGCCACCCCCGCCCATCCCCCGGGGCGGCAAGGGCCTGGGGGCGCGGGGGAGGGGAGGGGAGGGGGTGGCAAGGCTTTGGGGCTGGTTTTCGTGGGCTTCGTCGCCAGCATGCGACAGACATTTCGGCGCGGTCGCGGCCTCTGCTACGGTGCAGGCGTGGCGCAGAACATGTCCACTACGCAACGATTCGCCGCGGTCCTGATGACGGGCTGCATGCTTGCGATGGCCCCTGCCGTGGGCTGTGCATCCACCGAGTACCTCCAAGAGGGACCAGGGCAGCCGTCCGAGAGAGCCTCGGGCGCGCTGCCTCCAGGCGCGGTCGGCGTCTGCAAGGAGCCGTTCAGCAAGCGTCCGAAGATCGTCAACCCCGAGCTCTGGGAACATGCCAAGCCTTGTGACTCGCGCACGCCGACGAACTACGTGCGCCTTGGCTACGCGAAGGAAGGCTCCGGGGGCCAGGACCCCGAGGCCGAACAGCTCGTCGAGCGGGCAGCGACGGCGCTCCAGGCAGGGCCCAAGCCCGAAGAGGGCAACGACGGCATGCTCGCCGCCATCCGCGCGGTGCGCATCTACGGGATGAAGAGGGACAAGCTGCGCAATCGCGTCAGCCGCGAAGCACAGCTCGAGCACGCCTGCGACTTCACCTACCTCCTCAACACGATGTCCACGGCACGCTCCCGACTGAAGCCGAACCAGCCGTGCACGGCGGAGGTCTTCGATCCGGTGAACCGGGCCGAGACTTGCCTCTTCGACACCAGCAGCAACGAGGCCCTCTGGATGACCAGCGGGTGGGACTGCGTGACCTTCACCGGCGCGCTCGGCAACGAGGAGTCCTGTCACCGGCTCTGCGGGTTCGACGACTACTGCACCCGCCAGGTGTACTGCGCGGCGGGCGACCTCGATCTCCTGCTGTGCACGATGGGCGTCTGCATCCCCGAGCCCAGGGCAGGCGTGTACTGAGCACCGCTCCAGGAGCCGTCGGGGGGGACGGCTACAGAGGCGACGCAGGACCGGCGGCAGGAGGAAGCGCGTCGCTCTGCGGCGGCGCGAGGAACCGCGGGACGAAAGGCCGTACCGCGTCTGGGAGTGGCAGAACACCAGCCCTCACTGCCATGGCGGCTCCAGCGATGACCCCGAGCACCCCGAGCAGGACGTAGGGCAACGCGGAGCGTGTCGGGCGGCTGGCTGCCACGATCGGCGCTGCGCCTGTCGGTACCGCCGTGACACTCTCGGGTGCTTCTGGCTCCGGCGCTGGCGCTTCTGGGCCATCATCCAGACGGACCGGCAGGATCCCCGAGTACGTGGCGGGGAGAGGAGCCCCCCCCCGCGCCGCCGGCCGCACTCCAGACGATCGCTGTCGCTCCGGCGACATCCGGGCATCGGCGAGCTGGATGGCCATCGCGAGACTCTTGCGACGCTCCTCGACGAGGTCGCCGAGCGTCGCACGCATGTACCTCGCCACGTCCCCGTCGGTGACCGGAGGTCCGACCGTGCTTGCGATCTCCTGCAGCACCCGCTGCATCGCCGCGCAATCAGGCCAGCGCTCCGCGGGATCCTTGGCGAGCGCCCGGTCCACGGCAGCCGCGAGCTCCGGGGGCACGTCGGGGGCGAGCTGACGAAGGGGGACGTGATCTCGCCGGGCGATGTTCTCCATCGTCTTGGCGTCGCTCTCACCACGGAAGGGGTGCTTGCCCGTCAGGCTCGCGTAGGTGAGGATCCCGAGGGCGAAGATGTCGGCGCGCCGATCAACCTTGCCGGAGGTGAGCTGCTCCGGGGACAGGTACGGCACCTTGCCCTTCATCGCGCCGCCCACCCGCGTCTCGTGAAGGCGCCCTGCGGCTTTGGCCACGCCGAAGTCGACAATCTTCACGATGCCGTTGAACGACACCATCACGTTCTGCGGAGAGACATCGCGGTGGACCAGGTTGAGGAGCTGGCCCTTGTCGTCGCGCAGCTCGTGCGCCGCGTGCAGACCGGCGCAGGCGTCGCTCACGATCCGGAGCAGGATCGGCAGGGGCATGCGGCCCTGCGTCTTCGCCGATTTGTTGAGCGTGAAGATGGTCTCGCCGTCGACCCACTCCATCACCAGGTAGAGGAGCCCGTCCTCGTCGCCGAGGTCCACGATCTCCACCACGTGCGGGTGGCGGATGCGCGACGCGAGCCGGGCTTCGTCGAGGAACATCGCCTCGAAATCGGCGTTGTCGCTGAGGTCAGCGAGCATCGTCTTGATGGCGACGATCTTCTGGAAGCCCCTCGTTCCGACGAGCCGCGCTGCCCACACGGCAGCCATCCCGCCCTTGGCGACGGGCATGAGGATCTCGTAGCGGCCCAGCGTGTATCCTGGCTTCAGCTCCGACGGGAACAGCAACGGCGCTCCTGCGCGGTCCCTGACCGCGACGGCGTGGTGGGGTAACCCCGACGCAGCGCCCAGCGTGCCACGAACGGGGCGCCCTGCTCAAGGTTACGGCCCGCGCCCCCTCGACAGGACGCCCGGGCCAAGCTCCCACGCTGCCGACGCACCGCGCCTGGACGGTTGATGAGCGAATCGTGATACACGGTAGAGCCGGGCCTCCCCTGAGATGATATGGACCAGGTGGTATGGAGGTCACGCAGCGCCTGATCCCGCCACCGCGGGATGACGACAACGAGGATGTCCACCTTGCGCTGCTGACCGCGAACGCCCTGTGGGGGCGGGGTGAGCGCGAAGAAGGGCTGAAGTGGCTCCGCAGGGCCGCAGAGCATGCCTCCGATGCGAACGCGGACATGCGCTCCCTGGAGCTCTTCAAAGCAGCCGCAGAGGTGACCACACACCTCTCGACGAGCGTGCCCCCTCCGGCGCCGGCCCAGGCCTCAAGCGTGGCGCCACCAGCACCTGGCGCCAGCGCTGCCCCCCCGCCACCACCGGCCGCTGCCTCCGTCACCCCTCAGCCTCCCGGCGCGGCGCAGATGCCCCCTCAGATCCGGGCGGCGAACCCGGCACCGCCCTCACCACCTGCCTCCCCGCGCACGCCTTCTGGTCCTCCCCCAGCCGCTCCCGCACGCAGCCTCTCTGCTGCCCCGCCCGCCGCGCCCGCCCCGCCGGGAATCGCCCCGTCGCGCAACCCCTCTGCTGCCCCCCCGGGCGCCGCGCCCTCGCGTCATCCCCCTGCGGCGTCACAGCCTCCCGCAGCCGCTGCCGGCCGCCCACGCAACGCTTCGGCGGCACCGCCCCCGCCCGGAGCTATCAGGGGTCCCTCTGCGGCACCTCCTCCCGTGGGACGCTCGGAGTACCCGCCAGCGCCCCAGCGCGCTGTGATGCGTCAGCCTGGCCAGCCCCCTCAAGACCGCAACGCCCCTGTGCAACCCATCCCGGACCCTGGCGCCGTGCGCCCCTCCGCGCACCCCCGACCCGAGGGCAACCACGCGCGCGCCCCGGGTCACGACCCGCGCCTGCAGCGACCTGCAGGCGACCCGCGCATTGCGGCTGCACAGCAACAGCAGCCTTCCCCCGAAGCGCAGCGGCGCGTCAGGCAACAGCAGCCACGCGTGGTCACCCACATCGGCCTCGCTCCTCCCGCGAGCGCCCTCGCGGCGGCCCGGAACGCTGCTGCACAGCAGGGAGCCACGTCGCCTGCGATCCACACCTCCGAGCATCCCCAGGCTGCTGGCCATTCGCCCGGCCATCCGCGGACCGACGCGAGCACCCCTGCCGCTCCTCCCGCAGCGCCGCCCTCTGCGCTGCAAGTCGACCCGCTCCACGCCCCCGACACCACCCGCACCAGCTCCAAGCGCTCGCGCGGATCCCAGCCGAGCAATTCGGCGGGTCTGCGCTGGGACGAAGACGTGACCATGCAGCGCCTCAGCGTCGACTTCCTGCGCGAACAGGAGCTCGCTGCCTTCGCCCGCGAGCATCCTGAGCTCGCCAACATCAGGGTGGACGATCTCGACGAGGATACCCGAGTCATCGAGGGTGCCCGCACGGACGTCGCCCCCCTCGTTCAGGCTTCTGCGGCGGCCGAAGCCTGGTCCGGCGCCACCAACCCCGATGGACCCGTGCGCGGTGAGACACTCGCCGAAGCAGGCCTGACCGGCCAACCGCACGCCACGACCCCGGACGCCGACGGCTCCTCCGAGGACGACACCGCCGCCTTCACCCACATCCCCGATCCCTCCTGGGCCGCCGACCCCACCCGGTGGCGCCCCCCAGCACCTCCGCGGGTCCCCGCGACCCCCCTCGAGCCGCTTCCCGCGCTCCGCGTCGCCGTCCTTGCCACCGGCACGCCCGGTGAGGTGCGCGTCGTGCTGCTCGGAGAGCGCACCGAGCCCCCCATGGGTGCAGCGACCGCCATCCTGGTCCCGCTCAGCGCCAGCGAGGGGGGCGCCATCGCCCGCCTCCTCAGCGGCGTCTGACCTGCGCCCTGCCTTCCGCGAACGCTCCTCCTCGCCGGCGCACGGCGCCTTCGCCACACGCTCCGGCCCCCAAGATGCTCTCTTCAGAGAGCGCCTTGTGACCCGAAACGTCCGCCAGTCGCGGTGGTTCGCGTTACCCTGGCCCTCATGGACGCCGAACGGACGCCGCCGGACCGGATCCGGATTAGCCGCCTGCAGGAAGCTCAACTCCCCGCGCTGACCGAGGTCGAGAAGACCAGCGCCGCCATGTACCAGAACCTTGGCGCCGACGCTTCGGCCTGGAAACCCCGCACCGCTGCCGACATCGCGGCCCTGACGAAGGATCACGATGTGCTCGTCGCCGAAGCCGACCACCAGGTCGCCGGCTACCTGGCCTGGCGCGATGAAGCCCCTGGTGTAGCCCGCATCACGCAGCTCGCTGTCCACCCGGACTACCAGAGGTTCGGTGTGGCCTCGCGACTCCTCGAAGCCTTGCAGGAGAGCGCCGGCAGCCACGGTCTGAGCCATGTCGTGGGTCACCTTCAGGAGCGTGCCCCGTGGGCTGCCGCGTTCTGTCGTCACGCAGGCCTGGAAAGGGCAGGGGAGATCGTCCCGGAAGCGGTCCAGCGATGGCGCGAAGCGCAGCACACCGGGGACAGTGGCGCGCTCTCGTCGCCTCCAGCGGCCGGAGCCCTGGTCTGGATGCCGATCGCCCACGCGCCGGAGCCTCCGGACGACGAGGACGACGACAGCGATGAATCCGAAGCTGACGGATCCCTGGTCGACGATGACGCTCCGACGCCCCAGCACGGCTCCAGGGACTGACACGAACCAGGTCCAGGCCTGAATCAGCTCCGCAGAACGTGGTCCGGACCCCAGCACTGAACCGAAGTGGGCACGCCGGACATGCCAGACACGCCGGACACCCAAGCACCCCCCAGTTTCGGGGATTGAAGACGCGGCACTTCGGAGCCGTCTGAAAGGCACAAACCCGCCGCCAGAACGCTCCAGGGAGGCCCCCCTCCTGCCCCGGAGGCTTAGTTTACATAATGTATCTTATGCGAACTAATCCATCCCGAAGGGGAACGCGCCTCCACCGCCCCAACAACTCCCGTTTGCTGCGGAACCCGCGGCCCTCGCGGGCTCTTTCTCGTCAACGCCACCCCCGCCAACCTGCATCCCGCCTGTCACGCCAAGGATGCCGGTCCCCTCTTCTTTGATCCCTCGGAAGTCGTAAGCGCGCCCCGGCGCCCTGCTCGCCAGAACTGCGACCAGCTCCCACCATCGCCAGTCCTGCTGACACGGCTGCCCACCGGCCACCGCCCCATCCGCAGTCTTCCCAGGCGTTTCGCCGGCACCCAGCCCGACTTGCTGAAGCCTCAGCCAGGTTCACCCACGCGGCTCACCGAGCGCTCGCGCTTACCGAAGCACTTCGTGGACCATCCCCTGGCCAGCTTTGGCGCTCTTTCTATCTCCGGCCACGACAGCGACCAGACGCCAGAGCGCTAGAGACCTGACCAGTTAAGCCGCAAGCAA
>NZ_ASRX01000104.1 GCF_000601485.1 Chondromyces apiculatus DSM 436 | reverse complement strand
CGGTGGGCGCCGGCGTCGTGACGAAGATCCTGGCGTAAGGAAAACGCACCATGGCTGAGACGACCAAGATCCGCATTCGCCTCAAGGCGTTCGATCATCAGCTGCTCGACAAGTCGACCAGCGACATCGTGGAGACCGCAAAGCGCACCGGCGCGCGTGTGGCAGGGCCCATCCCCCTGCCCACCGAGATCCGCCGGTACACCGTGCTGCGTGGCCCCCACGTGGACAAGAAGTCGCGCGAGCAGTTCGAGATCCGAACGCACAAGCGGCTGCTCGATATCATCGAGCCCACCCAGCAGACTCTGGACGCGCTGATGAAGCTCGACCTGTCCGCCGGTGTGGATGTGGAGATCAAGAGCTGAAGGCCGCGGATAAGTAACCATCCGCCTGGAGCGCACGATCCATGAAAGTGACGGTTTACAACCTGAAGCGGGAGGCAGTCGGCGAGCTCGACCTGTCCGACGATGTCTTCGGGGCCGAGGTCAAGGAACACCTCTTCTACGAGGTGGTGAAGGCCCAGCTCGCCTCACGGCGGGCAGGGACGAAAGCGACGAAGGAGCGCTCTGCGGTCGCTGGGTCGACCAAGAAGCTCTATCGTCAGAAAGGCACCGGCAGGGCGCGGCAAGGATCCATCCGCGCGCCCCACCATCCGGGTGGTGGTCACGCGCACGCGCTGTCCCCGCAGGACTGGTCCTACCGGCCGCCGCGCAAGGTGCGCATCGGGGCGCTGAAGAGCGCGCTCTCGCTGTTCGCGAAGGAGAACCGGCTGATCGTCCTCGATACGCTGGAGCTCCCCGAGATCAAGACGAAGGCGCTCGTGTCGACCCTGGAGGCGCTCCAGGCCGGCAAGAAGTCGCTGGTGGTGGACAGCCCCAGCAATGAGAAACTCGTCAAGAGCATCCGCAATCTTGCCGAGCACCAGTTCCTGCCCCCCGAGGGTGTGAACGTCTACGACCTCCTTCGGCACGATCACCTCGTCGTGTCGCGGGATGCGGCCAAGGCCCTCGAGGCGCGCTGCCTCCGCTAGAGGCTTTGGAGGAGAAGGAGACACTCCATGCAGCTCACGCCCGAGCAAATCATCCGCAGGCCCATCATCCTCACCGAGAAGTCGAGCCGACTTCGCGAGGGTGACAACAAGGTCATCTTCGAGGTCCGCCGCGAGGCGAACAAGATCCAGATCAAGGACGCCATCCAGGCGCTCTTCAAGGTTGGCGTGGTTGACGTGAACACCATGGTTCTGCGCGGCAAAGAGAAGCGCATGGGCCGTGGCTACGCGAAGCTGCGCAACTGGAAGAAGGCCATCGTCACCCTGAAAGCGGGCGACGAGATCCAGTTCTTCGACGAGGAGAAGACGGAGTAGCCATGGGTATCAGGAACTTCAAACCGACCTCGCCGGGGCGACGCTTCTACTCGGTCAGCGACTTCAAGGAGATCACGAAGTCGGAGCCCGAGCGCTCGTTGCTCACCAAGCAGACCGCGACGGGCGGCCGTAACAACTACGGCCGCATCACCTCGCGGTTCCGTGGCGGTGGTCACAAGCAGCGCTACCGCATCATCGATTTCCGGCGCGACAAGATCGGCATTCCCGCGAAGGTCGCTTCGGTGGAGTACGATCCGAACCGCACGGCACGCATCGCGCTGCTGCACTACAGCGATGGCGAGAAGCGCTACATCCTCGCGCCCGACGGGCTCGTGGTGGGCTCTACCATCGTCTCCAGCCGCAACGCGGACATCAAGCCGGGCAACAGCCTGCCGCTGCGCTTCATCCCGCCGGGCACCTCGATCCACAACATCGAGATCAAGCTCGGCAAGGGTGGACAGCTCGTGCGGTCCGCGGGCGTGAGCGCACAGCTCATGGCCAAGGACGGCGACCATGCGCAGGTCCGGCTGCCCAGCGGTGAGATCCGCCGCGTGCACCTCGACTGCCGGGCCACCATCGGCCAGGTGTCGAACACGGATCACGCGAACATCAGCCTCGGCAAGGCGGGCCGCACCCGCTGGCTTGGGTGGAGGCCGCACAACCGTGGCGTGACCATGAACCCCGTTGACCACCCGATGGGCGGCGGCGAGGGGCGGACCAGTGGCGGCAGGCATCCGTGCTCGCCGTGGGGCCAGCTCTCCAAGGGGCTGAAGACGCGGAACAACAAACGGACTGACAACATGATTGTCCGGCGACGCGGGACCAAGGGTTGACCCATGCCTAGGAGCGTAAAGAAAGGGCCTTTCATCGACGGCCACCTGCTTGAGAAGGTTCAGGCGGCCCAGGCGACAGGCGCGAAGAAGGTCATCAAGACGTGGTCGCGTCGTTCGACCATCCTCCCCGAAGCAGTGGGGCTGACGTTCGCGGTTCACAACGGCAGGAAGTTCGTGCCGGTGTTCGTGACCGAGAACATGGTCGGCCACAAGTTCGGGGAGTTTGCGCCGACCCGCACCTTCCACGGACACTCCGGCGACAAGAAGTCGAAGGTCTCGAAGCCGGGCGGCCGCTGAGGGCGCAGCCCATCGGGGCGTGCAGGGGGATCCTCCCTCACGCTCCGACAGGGCTCCGCGCGCTCGGCTCCAGGTCGTGAAGCAAGAAGCCGCCGCATACCCCCGGTGCTCACCAGGGTATGCGGCGGTTTTCTTTTGGCTGTCGTCGCCTCAGAACGTGCCGCGCAGACCTGCGTAGCCAGGGCCGAGCAGGAGCTGCGTGCGCGCTGTCGTCTCGTCGGCGTCCTTCGCCGACTCGCTGCCCGTGACGCTGAGCACGAACAGCGTGGCGCCTGCCGCGATCCCCACAGCGCCCACGATCAACCCCAAGTTCGCCAGCGTCTGCTGCGTCTTGCCAGCGTCGACGTCGGACTGCCGGCTCGCCGGACAGCGACCGCCACACGTCTCCGAAAGATCCGCGTACGTGCTGCTGGCCATGAGCCCTGCAACGGTGAAGAGCCCGAAACCCGCGACCCCCACCCCTCCGGCGACATAAGCATAAGGCCGCAAGGCACGGCGGGAGGCGGGCACGATCACCTCTTCCTCGGCGCCACCACCATCGCTCGGCCCTGCGACCGGTGCTGGGTCCAGGCTCAGCTCTTTCTTCTCACCGACCGCGAGCGTCAGCGTCTCCCGCACGGGGGGCCCTGCCGTCGAGCTGAGCACCACCTCGACGGGACCAGGATTCGCGGGGAACGGCTTGCCCCAGCGCGAACGCGGCACCTCCTTGCCCCCGATCTGCAGACCCCCTGCCGCTTCCGGATGAAGCACGTCGATCGTGACGAGCGCGAGCTTCTCCCCGAGCTGGTCCCGCTCGACGACGGCGTTCTCCATCGTATCGACGTACTTGCCTTCGCTGGCGCGCGCCGTCGCGTCCTCGATGACCCCTTCGTACTCCAGGTACGCATCGAGCGTTTCGCCCAGCGCCGCGAGCGCGCGCGCGACCTGGAACCGCGAGTTGGGGCTCGCCACCGCCGCGTAAGAGGCGCGGAACTCGATGATCGCCTCGTTATATTTATGCGCCTTGAAGAGCGCGACGCCCTTCGTCATCGCCGCTCGGGCCTTCTTGAGGTCCTCGGGCGACGGGGCGGTCGACGTCGCAGTCTGTCCGTAGGCCTGCGTCGAGGGCAGGGCGCCGAGCGCCAGGGACGACAGCACGCAGAACGGTACAGCTCGGGTCCAGGACGGCAAACGCACTGCTCAGATCTCCGTGGGGTTGAACGGCTTCCCCGGTTTCTTCGTGGTCGTCTTGGTGGGCGCCTTGGTCGTGGGCGTCTTCGTCGTCGCCTTGGTCGCGGGCGCCTTCGTCACTGCCTTGGTCGTCGTCGCCTTGGTCGCGGGCGCCTTGGCCGTGGGCGCCTTGCTCGTCGTCGCGTCAGCTCCCGCGGCCGCGGCAGCTTGCGGCTCCTTCGCTGCGGCCGCGGCGCCGTCTTCAGGCGTGGGGGCTTGCTCCTCCACTGCCGGCGGCGGCTCGGATGGAGGTGCAGCCAGCGCCTCGGGCACCTGAGGCACTGGAGTCGGCGTCGGCACTGGCTCGGGCGCAGCCTGCTGCGCGGGCGTAGCCGTCTCGGCGGCCACCGTCTTGTGCGGATCGCTTCCGCCTGCGAAGAGCGCGATCAGCGTCACGCCGAGCACGGCTGCCCCGACCCCCGCCACGACCCGCTGCTGGACCTTCTTCCGGCGATCCTTCTCCGTGAGGTAGCGCCCTGGCGTCGTCGCGTCCCCATCGCGCAGCGGTGCCACGAACCCGACGGGTGCCGAAGCGGCGTGCGCATCTCCTGCCGGCGCTGCCGCCTGCGGCTCGAGCGGTGGCGGCTGTGCCGAGGGAGCGATCACCAGCCGTGGCAGGTCTGCCTGCGGGCTCGGCTCTGGCTCCCCCTCGACCTGGATCTCTTCCAGCAGATCGGGATTGCTGATCGCCGGCGCGCTCTTCCTTGCCGTCTCCGCGTTGTCCGCGACCAGTCCCACCGACGTCGTCCGCGCCGCCCCCTCGACGCTTCCCCCGCCCGACGCAGCGGGCTTCGACTCCGCTGCCGAGGCGTCCACCGTCGTGATGGCCTCCCGCAGCTCCTGGGCACGCTTCGTGAGCACGCTGCCCATGGCCTCGCGCACGAACTCGGCCACGTCCTCGTCGGTGGTCGGCTGCCCGAGCTGCGTCGCCACCTGGTCGAGCGCCCTCTGCATCTCGGCGCAGGTGGACCAGCGCATGGCCCGCTCCTTCTCCAGCGCCTTGAGGATGATCTTCTCGAACTCCGGGTGGATCGCCTTGTTCAGCTCATGCGGAGGGATGGGGTTCCGCAGCGCGATGTTCTCCACCGTCTGCATCTCCGTCTCGCCCCGGAACGGGTGTAGCCCCGTGGCCAGCACGTAGAGCAGCGCGCCCAGCGAGAAGATGTCACTGCGCCGATCGAGCGGGAGACCGCCGAGCTGCTCCGGCGACAGGTAGGGCGTCTTCCCTTTGACGATGCCCCCCGCGCGCGTCACGTGCAGGCGCCCCTTCGACTTCGCCACGCCGAAGTCCACGATCTTCACGAACCCCGAGGCCGAGATGAGCACGTTCGCGGGCGAGATGTCGCGGTGGACGAGATCGAGCAGCGTGCCGTTGTCGTCCCGCAGCTCGTGCGCGTTCTGCAGCCCCGCGCAGACCTGCGAGGCGATGCGCAGCGCGATGCGTTGCGGCACCCCCCCGAGCGCCTTGGCCGCCTTCTGCAGGGTCCCCACGGTCTCCCCCTCGACCCACTCCATGACCAGGTAGAGGACGTCGTTCTCCTCGCCAAGATCGAGGATCTCCACCACGTTCGGGTGACGGATGCGCGCTGCGACGCGCGCCTCGTCGAGGAACATCGTCTGGAAATCCGGATCGTCGGAGACGTCCGGCAGCATCGTCTTGATGGCGACGATCTTCTGGAAGCCCCGCGTCCCCTGGAGCCGCGCCGCCCACACCGCGGCCATCCCCCCCTTGGCCACGGGCATCAGGATCTCGTAACGCCCGAGCGTGCTCCCGGGACCGAGCCGGTCCACCGCCGACGCTGCGCGCCCGCGCTGCTTGAGGACGCTCTGAGGCCCCGTGGGTGTGTGCTTCGTCGTGCTGGTGGGCGTGCTGCTGGGCGTGGGCTTCGCGGTGCTCGACGGCGGCACGTGCTCCACCGCGCGGAGCCCCTCTGCCGTGGAGGATGGGATGGCGAGCGGCGCCATCGCCGTCGGAATGTCGGAGCGTGCGGGCATCGCGCGCGCCATGGGGAGCTCGGCCTTCGGAGGCGGCGCGAACCCTGGCTTCAGCGGCGCCGACTTGGTCCCGAGCGCACCGGGTCGGATTGACCCGCGCGATGCCGTCGGCTTGCTGGCCAGCGGCTTCGGAGCAGCCGGCACGCCCGGCCTGGCGAGCTCGTTCGACTTCGCCGTGGTGGGCGACGCGGAGATGGGTGCCTCTCCCTCCCTCTCCTTGCGCTCCGGCTCTGACGACGGCACGAGCCCCGCGCTGATCGTCGACGCTCCCCCGGCAGTCACCGCTCCGGGGGACGAACCCCGGACCGTCGCGAGGTCTGGTGCAGACGCCCGCGCGCTGAGGTCCGGTGCAGACGCCCGCGCGCTGAGGTCCGGTGCAGACGCCCGCGCGCTGAGGTCCGGCGCAGACGCCCGCGCAGTGGAAGCCCGGGTCGTCGACGCCGCCGGGACCGGGGTTGCAGAGCTTCTCTCCGTGGATTGCGCCTCCACAGCCTTCTCCTCGACCATCCTGGCAGCCGCTCCAGCACCGGCATCGGAAGCGAGCGCAGCCCGCTTGTTCCCCGCGCCCATGACGCCCTCTCCCCCTCCGTGCACCCTGCTCCCTCCAGGCGATGGAGCATCGATGCCTTTCCGCACCGACGCTCCCGTGACGGCTGCGACTGCCGCAGACGTCGCCTCCGGCGTCGAGAACCCGACCAGGGTCCCCATGCGTGGCCGCCCCGGAGCGTCCTCGCCCCAGGCGGCGTCCACCCCTTCCTCCGGGGGGACGTCGAGGGGCTGCGTCTTTCCTGCCGCGTTGCGCACCCCGGTCTCCTCCGCCGCTGCCGCGTGGCCCCCTGCGGGCGCCTTCGGCGACGGCGCGGTGATCGCCACCCGCGACCCCGCCCCTCCGCGCCCTGCGCCCTCGGCCAGCGGGTTTGCGACCCCCACCAGCGTCGCGCCGCGCCTGCGCGACGTCGGCCCCGCGCTCACCGCCGCCCCGGCGCCCTTCCCCAGGAGCGCCGCGGTGATCATCGTCTTCCGCGCCTCGATCACCTTCCCTGACAGCTTGTCGAGCGCCGCCGCCACCTCCGCGGCCCCCGCCATCAGATCCCCCGCGGCGTCCTCCAGCGCGGCGAGCATCTCCTCGGCGCTCCCGTAGCGCTGCGCCGGATCCCGCTTCAGCGCCTTCTGGATCACCTCGTCCACGATCCCGGGCACCTCGATCCCTTCCATGGTCGAGAGCGCCGGGATGGGCGTCGTGAGCACCTTCTGGATGATCGCCGCCTCCAGCTTCGACGCGAACAGCCGCTGCTTCGCGCACAGCTCCCACAGCATCACCCCGACCGGGAACAGATCCCCCGCCGGCTTGAGCGGCGTCTCCCCGTGCGACGCCATCGCCTTCACCCGCTCGGGTGCCGCGTACGCGAGCCGCTCGTGGCTCTTGCTCCCCATCGGCACCAGCGGCGCCACGGCGCGCGCCACCCCGAACCCGCCCACCCGCGTGACCCCGTCCACCCCGATCCGCACGTGCTGCGGGCTCAGCTCCCCGTGCATCAGCGAGGGCTCCGCGCCATGCGTCGCCACCAGGGCCCGCAGCACATCGGCCGCGATCCGCAGCACCACCCCGAGCGGCATCCCCTGCGCCGCCGCCACCGCCGCCGCCCCCCTGGCCGTCTCGTTGATCCCCGCGGCCACCATCACCGCCATCAGCGGCTCCCCCTCCACGTAGGGAGACACCACCACCACCTCACCGTCGACGACGCGCGCCTCCTCGATGGGGAGGATGTTCGGCGCCCGCACCGGGAGCACCGCCTCGGCCTCGCGCAGCACGCTCTCGATGATCTCCGCCTTTTTCGTGAGCTGCCGGTAGAGGCGGAACATCGTCACGGGCGCTGACGCCGCGCCACCTGCGGCCGCGTCGGCCCGGGCGAGCCACACGGAGCCAGCTCCGCCGCCGGAGAGCTCCTTGATCAGCTCGTAATTACCGAGCCGTGAGGGCGAGCCCCCGCTGGGGGACCGTTCGAGCGCCATGGGACCGCGATGCTAGCAGGACGCCAGAAGATGGATCCAGCGCCACCCACCTGCAGAAACGCCATTTCTACCGCGGTGTTCCTCGTTGAACAGCGCCGCTGTCGCGCGCTGCCGCGACGGTCGCGACGGCCGCGACGGCCGCGACAGCCGCGACGGGGCCTGCCGCGCCTGGAGAAACACCACCTGACCACCACCTGCACGCACGCCTACACCGTGTCGCAGACAGAGCGGGGAAGCGCGGGTGCGCGTGGGGGCGCCTGCTGTTTCCAGGCCTCCGGCCCGTGCGCGAGGGTTGACACCCGGACGCCGTCGGCCTCGGATTCGGGCCAATGCCGCAGCAGGATCGCACGCGCCGGTGTACAAGCCCGCAGATGACGCCCCCGCATGACGCCGGGAACCACCCGGGCCGCGCCACCACCCTCGGCCTGGCCCTGGCAGCAGTGATTGGGCTCACGGCCTCTGCGCTGTCCCTTGCCCCCGGGTGTGCCACCGGCTCGAACATCGGCGGCGAGGGTGGCTCATCTTCCAGCGAAGGGGGCGGCGGCTCCGGCCCCGCGAGCGGCCCCGGGGGAGGAGGCGACGGCGGCAGCCTCTTCGACGGCGGCGTCGAGGAGACCACCCCGCTCCCGCCCCCGCCCCTCTACGCGCACGACAGGGCAGCGCTCTACCGCGGCGACCCTGGCGCCCAGCCCCTCGCCCTCTCGTACGTCGGCCTCTTCGACTGCGTGGGCGGCACTGGCCAGGACGGCTCCATGACCGACCTCGCCGTCAGCTCCACCGGCGAGATCTGGGGCATCAGCTCCGACCACGTCTACCGCCTCGAGATCCAGGGCACCCAGGTCCACTGCGCCGAGACCATCTCCCTCAACAACCCGAGCGGCACCAGCTTCTACGGCCTCGCCTTCGTCCCCCGCGGCGTCCTCGCCCCCGACCGCGAGGTCCTCATCGCGGGCAACACCGCCGGCGAGCTGTGGTCCGTCGACCAGGACGGCAACATCGCCCGCCGCGGCACCTTCGGCGTCGTCCCCGCGAACGACGGCCATGGCCACACCTACGCCAACGTCGGCAAAGCCTGGGAGCTCTCCGGCGACATCGCCTTCGCCGAGAACAACGGCAACCCCCTCGGCTTCGTCACCGTCCGCGACTGCCCGAACCCCCCTTCGACGACCAACTGCAACGTCGTCGACACCCTCCTCGAGATCAACGTCAACGCCCTCGCCACCGCCACCACCGGCTCCGTCACCAAGAGCATGCGCGGCCAGATCGTCAAGCGCGCCGGCTGCAACGACGGCATCGTCGGCGACTACGGCAACATGTACGGCATCGGCATCTACGCCGACCGCGTCTACGGCCTCTCCCGCTTCCCCCAGGACATGGGCGGCAACCTCGTCGACATCAGCAACGCCGACGGCTCTGCCTGCCTCATCCAGGCCTTCAGCAGCATCGCCTGGTACGGCGCCGGCATCAGCACCATCGTCCCTGTCCAGGCCCCCCAGTGAGCCTCCGCGCGTGAGCCCGCTGCCCTCGCGCCCGCGGCTCGCCGACCACGCGCGCGCCCGCCGCCACATCGTCGACGGCGACGAACGCATCATCCTCCACGACGCCCGCACCGGCGCCCGCCTCGTCCTCGACGCCCGCACCTGGGGCCTGCTCGCCTGCGCCGACGGCACCCGCGACCTTGACGGCATCCTCGCCGCCGCTGCCCGCGAAGGCGCCCGCGCCCGCGCCCCTGCCCTCCGCGCCTTCCTCGAACAGATCCACGCCGCGGGCCTCCTCGAAGATGGCCCCGCCCCGCTCCCTTCCACGTCCACCTCCACGTCCGCCACCCCCACCCCTGCGCGCCTCGCCGACGCCCCCGCCGCGCTCCCCGCGACCGCGCACCCCATCGACCTCCTGCCCGACTTCACCCTCCACTGCGACGGCCACGGAAGCTGCTGCCGCTTCTACACGACCGTCCTCTTCTCCCCCCCGGAGACTGCCCGCGCCCGCGCCGCGCTCCCCCTCCTCCTCGATGCTGGCGACCAGCCTGCGCGCGCCTTCCTCCCCGAGCGTGGCCCTGGTCCCACGGCAGGCGCTGCCGTCGCCTTCATCGACGGCCGCTGCGCCTACCTCGATCCCCACGACCGCTGCGCCATCCACGCCGCCGCTGGCGCTGCTGCCAAACCCCTCGGCTGCCAGCTCTTCCCCGTCAGCATCGTCGACGACGGCCACCACGTCCGCGTCTCCGTGCTCGTCGAGTGCGCCTGCGTCCTCGCCAGCGCCGCGTCACCCTCCCCGCACGGCGCGCCCCTCCTCGCCAGCCTCCCGCACCCCCCGCGCACCCGCGCCGACCTCCCCTCCGCCCTCCACATCACCGAGCTCCCCGCCCGGCTCCACATCACCTCCCACACCACCGCCCCCCGCGCCGACCTCCTCGCCTGGTCCAGCGCCCTCCTCGCCGCCTCACCCCCTCACGACATCCCGAGCGCCCTCTGGACCCTCGCCGCCACCCTCGAACGCACCGGCCCTGACCTCACCGCTGCCACCCACGCCTTCGAGGCTCCCGAGCCTCTCACCCCCGAGCCCCTCCTCCCCTGGCTCGGCGCCCTTTTTCGCCGCGCCCACCGCCGCGCCACCGAGGACGCCGCCTTCCGCAGCCCGCGCGACCTCGCCCTCCGCACCATCACCTGGATCGCCGCCGCCACCCGCGCCCTTCACCACCCTGACCTCGCCGCCCTCACCCTCGCTGCCGACGCGCCCGCCGCCCGTGCCGACGAGCGCTTCTACCTGCGCGCAGCGCTCCACGGCCACCAGCTCCTCGACGACACCGCGCGCATCCCGCTCGCCGATCGCCTCCGCGACGCTGCCATCCGCCTCCTCGTCGCCCGCGCCATGTCCCTGCGCCTCGCCGCCCTCGCTGGCGAACCTGACGCCGAGCCCCTCGACGACCCTGCCAGCGCGCACCCCCTCGCCCTCGTCGAAGCCGCCATGCGCGGCCACGGCCTCTCTGCCTATGGCGAAGACCTCGCCCTGGATCAGGCCGGATAGATCCGCAGCCGCACCGAACGCGCCTGCCACTCCAGCACCGACAGCGCCGCCGCCGCGACCTGCTGCCCGTTGCGCATCGCCACCACCACGTGCGGCCCCGGATCCAGCCGGATCACCTCGGCAGCCGTCGCCGCGACCCCATCCACCAGCAGCGTCACCTTCTCCGGCGCGCCCTCCAGGTGCACCGTCAGCCGCGGCATCCGCATCTCCAGCGCCTGTAGCCGGCTCTCCGACTCCGCCACCACCCCCGCATCGTTGCCGCGCGCCGCGTCTCGCGCCTTCCGGTAGATCCGCCCCGCCTCCTGCAATCGCCCGAGCTGCTCGTTGCACGTCGCGATGTGGAACATCACGTGCGGCGTCGGCTTCGCCCGCGCCACCTCCTCGAACCGCGTCAGCGCGTCTGCCCAGCGCCCCACCGATGCCAGCCCCCGCGCCTCCGCGAAGCGCAGCCGCAGCGCCAGCGTGTGCTTGCTGGTCGTCGCGCTGGTCGACCCACCCGCTGCCGCGCTCGCCGTCGCGCTCGCCGTCGCGCTCGCCGTCGCGCTCGCCGGCGCTGCCAGCGAGAGCGCCAGCACCAGCGCTGCCATGAACCCTGTGCTCCGGGGGAGGATCATCATGCGCATCAGAAGCCTGGCCTCGAGATGGTGTGACTCCGCTTCCGCACGGGCGACGCAGGCCGCGTCGCCTCCGAGACGCCCATCGCCTCCCCTGCCGCCTCCGGCACCACATCGACGTACTTCACCGCGCTCCCCGCGCTGACCCAGGCGTGCTCCTGCTTCGCGTCCGCCCCTGCCTGCCGCGACCCCTGCGGCTTGCGCCCCTCGCGCCCCTCGCGCCCCTCGCGCCCCTCGCGCCCCTCGCGCCCCTCGCGCCCCTCGCGTCCCTCGCGCCCCTCGCGCCTCCCCATCCCGGCCACCGCGCCTCGCGCTGCCGCCGCGAGCCCCACCTGCATCGTCGGCGTCTCCGCGAGCGTCGACGCCTCCGCCTCGCCGGGACCGAAGTACATGATCCCCGCGAAGATCGCCGCCGCCGCCGTCACCCCCCCGAAGAACCCCACCGCCGGCCACGACCGCGCCAGGCTCGACCCGTTCCCGAACAGGATCTCCAGCGAGCTCTCTCCCCGCCGCCGCCGCCGGCTCATGCTCCGCAGCGCGGCCCGCCCTGCCTCCATCACCGACGGCTTCGGCAGTGGCGGCTGCGGCAACGTGCTCGGCGCTCCCATCCCCTCGTCGAGCGCATCCTCCAGCGCCGCCCGCAGCGACGCCGCGTCCCGGAAGCGCCGGTTCCGATCCTTCTGCAAGCACCGCGTCACGATCGAGCGCAGCGCGAACGGCACCGTCGGCGGCAGCGGCTCCGGATCCTCCTCCAGGATGCGCAGCAGCACCGCCAGGTGACCGTCTGCCTTGAAGGGCTGCCGCCCCGTCAGCGCCTCGTACAGGATCACCCCGAGCGCCCACAGATCCGCGCGCCCATCCACGTTGCGCTCCCCGCGCGCCTGCTCCGGGCTCATGTACGAAGGCGTCCCGAGGAGCTGCCCCTCCATCGTGATCGTGTCGAACGAGTCAGCCACCTGGCTGATCCCGAAGTCCACGATCTTCGGCACCGTCCCCTGACCGGCCTCCTCCGCCAGGAAGATGTTCTCCGGCTTCATGTCCCGGTGCACCACCCCTGCCGCGTGCGCCACCTCCAGCCCCTTGCAGACCTCGATCAGGATCGGCAGCACCTCGCTCGGCGCCATCGGCCGGTTCGGCACCATCAGGTCTGCGAGCGGCTTCCCGTGGAGCAGCTCCATTGCCAGGAACACGTACCCCCCCTCGTGCAGCACCCCCGCGTCGACCACCCCCACGATGTTCCGGTGCTGGAACTTCCCGATGATCGCCGCCTCCCGCACGAACCGCGCGGCCACCTGCTCATCCCTGCCGAGCGGAGACAGCTTCAGCGCCACGTCGCGGCCGAGCAGCTCGTGCTTGGCCCACCAGACACTGGCCATACCGCCGGACCCGATCGGCTGAATGAGCCGGAATCGCCCGCCCGCGATGTCGTCTTCGTGCAGCACTGCATCCCCTCCACGCGCCCGTGAGGTGTGTTCACACAGCCCAACTACCGTGCCCCGGCATGAGCAGGATCGAGGCCAGCCTGGGCGTCACGCCAGCCCACAGCCCGCGGCACCTCCCGACCCAGTACACCCCCGCCCCAAGCTCCCCGGCGTGCACCTCCGGCACGCCGCCCGAGCCGGATCAGGGCCGATAGCCCCGCAGCACGTCTTCCGCGAGCTTCGTCCCCAGCTCCCGGTAGCCACGGCTGGCGAGGTGCACACCGTCCTTCGCAGCGCGCGGCGGCTTCTCACGCCCCCACGCCGAGATGGACCCCTTCCCCCCCATCCTCTCGTACGTATCCCAGAACCCACACCCATTCGTCCGCGCTGCATCCTTGATCGCGTCCCGCACCAGCGGCGTCCTGTCCGGCGTGTCGTTCCGATCCGTGGGCGCCAGCGCCAGACACTCCACCTCCGGGTGCACCCGCCGGATCCGCGCCAGCACCTGCGTCATCTGCCGCCCGTACATCGCTGGATTCGCTGCGAAATCCCCTGCCTCGTTCGTCCCGTACTCCAGCACCACCAGCGAGGGCGCGCGCCGCGCCAGCTCTGCCGCCCAGCTCGCCTCGTTCCAGGCCAGCGGCGTCCCGAACCGTGCCCCGTTGATCCCCAGCGTATCCAGCACGACCCCTGGCCGCTCCTTCGCGTCCGCCTCGATCACCGCCCCGCAGAGCTCCGGCACCCCTCCTGCCACCGACACGCTCAGCGTCGCCGTCGCGTCTCCGGTCAGCACCAGGTGCCTCACCGCCCCCGGTGGCTCATCCGGTGTCGCCTTCACCATCACCGGAGGCAGCCCCGTCACCGTCACCTGCACCTGGTCCTGCGGCGCCGTCAGCCGGTAGCACACATCGAACGTCGCCTTCGCCGTCGGCACCGGCTCCGTCAGGCTGAGCTGCGCCATCGACCCGCCTTCGGGGATGAACAGGATCCCCCCGAGCCCGAACACCCCATCCCCTGTCTTCACCGACGTCGACGGCCCCTTCGGCCGCATCCGCCACTTCCCCCCGACCCCGTGCTTCACCCCATCGTGCCTGTACGCCGAGTACCCCAGGTGCACGAACCCCGGCCCTGCCACCCCGAACTTCTTCTGCAGCTCCGACCGGAGCGCCCCGCTCCAGAAGTCCGACGCCCCGTGCGAATCCCCGAGCCACATCACCCGCACATGGCTCTTCCGCCGCCCCTGCTCCAGATCGCGCAGCGCCGCGAAGAACCGCGCATACGGCCCATCCTCTGGCCGCGGCGTCGACGCCCCCTTCTCGATCCCCTCGTAGAACGCATCGCCCGCGCTGGTCGCGCCCGCGCCCGCGCCTCCCGGCGTCCTGGCAGCACCCGCGCCCGCCGCGCCTTGCCCCGCCGCGCCTTGCCCCACCGCGCCTTGCCCCACCGCGCCTTGCCCCGCCGCGCCTTGCCCTGCTGCTCCTGCTCCAGCGCCTGCGGGCTCTCCTCCCACCGCCGCCATCGCGCCCGCGCTGGCCTGCGCCGTCGCCGAGGTTGCGCGCATCGCCACGGGCACCACCTCCGCGCCTGCCGTGCTCGCAGCCTCTCCAGCGCTCGCCCCCGCACCCGTGGATCCCGAAGGCGCCGCTGACGTCGCGGCCTGCGCACTCTTCCCCGCGCCCCCTTCCGGTGCAGCTTGCCGCTCACTCACCGCGCTGCACCCCAGCGCCACGCCCCCACCGATCACGGCCAGCGCCCCGAGCGCTCCGAGCGCTCCGAGTGCCCCCAGCGCCCCCAGCACCACGGCGCCCATTCCTGCGCCCGTGCCTCGTCGCCGCGGCAGCCCGCGCTTCGTGCTGGTGCACACTGGAACTTGATCAACGCGGGCAGGCGACACGTCCCTGCAGGCCGACGGCGGGAGGGTTCGTGAGGCACTCTCGGGGAGTCGTGTCATCGCAGGAGCGTCAGGATAGCCGCAAGCTCCGGCAGAGCCACGCTGACTGCAACGCCCCTCCCCACAACGCACCCCTTGCCCTCTTGCCCGCACCTCCTCGTCACGGTTCTTGACCCACGACCGGGGCACCATGCCATCCGGACCAGGGCCGGCTCGGGATCTCCTCACCTCCGAGCGAGCGTCCAACCACGGGCCGAGCTGATAGCGTCGGGTTCGTGACCCGTGATCCTTTCGAGCTTCAGACCGGCCTTTTTTCTCCGGCTCAGCTTCGCATCGTCTCCCTCCGGGGCCGCGAAGTGCTCTCCGACCTCTTCTCGTTTCGGCTCGAGGTCCACGTTGCTCCTGATCTCGACGGGCGCGACGCCGAGCTGCTCGGCACCCACGCGATCCTCATCCTGCGCGACCCGCGCGGCATCGAACGTCGCATCGAGGTTCTCGTCGACCAGGTGCGTGCCTCCGCCACGTTCACCCCGCGCACCGGCCCCACCTGGCACCTCCGCCTCGTCCCCCCGCTCGCGCTGCTCCGACGACAGACCACGAGCCGCATCTTCCAGGACCAGACCGTCCCGCAGATCTTGCAGCACATCCTCCAGGAAGCGTCGATCCCAGCGGAGCTGCGCCTCGCGCGCACCTACGCCGTCCGCAACTACTGCGTCCAGTACCGGGAGACCACCTACGCCTTCGTGCGGCGACTCGCCGCCGAAGAGGGCATCGCCTTCTGCTTCGCGGACGCGCTGGCGGGCAGCGGCGACCGCGAAGGCAGCGCGGCATCCGCGCCGGTCATCTTCCTGGATGCCCCTGCGCACTACCCCACCGTCGGCGGCGGCGACGCGCCCGCGGCCCTGCCCCTCCGCCCCGAGGAAGGCCTCACCCCTTCCGGCAACGAAATCCTCTCCTTCGGCCTCCAGCGCGCGCTCAAGCCCACCTCGGTGCACCTCACCGACCACGACTTCCGCCGCCCCAACCTGAACCTGAGCGCGCGTGTTGGAGACGCCTCGTCCAGCAAGCCGCCCCTCGGGGTGTACCAGCACCACGCCGACTTCGACGCCCCCGACATCACCCCGGCGCGCGCGCAGACCTACCTCGAACAGGTCCAGCGCCGCGCCACTGCTGGCCGCGGCGAGAGCTGGGTGCGGGCCCTCGCGCCGGGGAGGAGCTTCGAGCTGCGCACCGAAGCCTCGCACAGCATCGATGGCACCTACGCCGTCACCCGCGTCATCCACGAGGGCCACACGCCCGAGCTGTCCGGGCGCCCCCAGGAACGCACCTACCGCAACAGCTTCACCTGCGTCCCTGCGACCACCCTGCTCAGGCCTCGCGCTCCGGCGCGGCAACCTCGTCAGGTCATGGAGACGGCGGTCGTCACCGGGCCAGAGGCGCACGAGGTGCACACCGACGAGCACGCACGGATCAAGGTGCAGTTCCACTGGGACCTCGACGGCCGGCACGACGAGAACACCTCGGCGTGGCTGCGGGTCGCCCAGAGCTGGGCGGGCGCCTCCTTCGGATCGCAGCACATTCCCCGGGTGGGGATGGAGGTGCTGGTCGGCTTCCTCGGCGGGGACACCGACTGCCCGGTGGTGCTCGGGTGCCTCTACAACGCGACGCACCCGCCGCCCTTCCCCCTGCCCGCGGAGAAGGCCAAGAGCGGGCTCCGTACCCAGAGCACCCCGGGGGCAGGCGGCGCCAACGAACTCTCGTTCGACGATCGCGCCGGCGAGGAGCGGGTCTTCCTCTTCGCGGAGCGTGACCTCGACGAGGTGGTCCAGCACGACCACGCGCTCATGATCGGCCACGACCAGCAGATCTCGGTGCAGGGCGATCGCGCTGTTGTGGTGCGCCATGACCAGACCACCTCGGTCCAGGGCAACCGCACCGGGAGCACCGCGGGCACCTCCATCGAGCGGGTCGGCGAGAACCGCCTCGTCACCGTGAAGGGCTCGCAGCACCTCGCCGTGGAAGGCGACGCGAGCAGCGTGGTGGGCAAGGACCTCGACCTCGCCGTCAAGGGCCGACTGGGCGCCACGGTCGGGACCGACGCCGAGGAGGCCGTCGCGACGCTCGACGTGCACGGAGACGGCGCGGTCGCGACCACCGGCAGCGTGCGGGTGAAGGCGACCCGCTCCCTCCGGCTCTCCTGCGGCGACAGCGTCATCGAGCTGACCCCGGACGAGATCAGGCTCGACGCCAAGGCCATCACCATCCTCGGCGGCGGCTCGGTCTCGCTCCTCGGCAAGGGCCCGGCGCTGCACCTCACCGACAAGGCGCTCATCGACGCCAAGGCCATCACCCTCAAGACCCCCCAGGCGTTCCTCAAGCTCGAAGAAGACGCCAGCCTCCAGGGCAAGCTCGTGAAGCTCAACTGCGACACCGTGGACGACTGGGAAGAGCCGGAAGAGAAGCCGGAGCCGCCCAAGGCCTTCCGCGTCCGGGTCGCCGACGTCTACGAAAAACCCTACGCGCGCAAGAAGTACCACCTGCGCGTCGACGGCGTGCTCCACGAGGGCCAGACCACCGACGACGGCATGGTCGAGCAGGACCTCCCTCCGACGGCAGACACCGGCGAGCTCGTGGTCTGGATCAAGGAGCCCGACCAGGAGCCGACCCTGAGGTGGCGCCTCAAGCTCGGCGACCTCCCTCCCATGGACACCCCGCACGGGATCCGGCTACGCCTCAAGAACCTCGGCTACTACCGGATCACCGAGGGCCAGACCGAGGGCGCGTACGCCGACGCCATCAAGGCCTTCCAGCGAGACCAGGGCCTCGACCCCACCGGAGTCCTCGACGACGAGACCAAGGCGCGGATCGCCTCGGCGCACGGGCACTGAGGCGGTTACGAAAGCGGGCACGGAGGCGGGCACGGAGGCGGGCACGGAAGAAGGAGAGGGCGATCGATGGCAGCGCGCAGCGTGGCATGCACCCTGATCAACCAGACCGGCGAGATCCTGTCCTTCGCGGACGCCGCGCTGGACCACGGCATCTTCACCCCGCAGCAAGCCCCTCCCCCGGTCTGCGAGGGGAGCGCCTCCTGGTCGGGCGAGTCTGACGGCTTCATGACCGGCACCGAAGGGCGTGTCGTCTACAGGGGTTCGAGCGGCGCGGTGACGCTCTACTGGGACAACCCCTTCGTCGGCGGTAACGAGTACGGCGCGACGTCGAGCGGCGACTACGTGATCGTCAAGCTCCAGGGCCCGAGCGTGGGGAGCAACGTCAGCGCCACGTACGTGGTGGACCGCAAGAACAAGCCGCCCCCCGCGCCTCCGCCCGAGCCTCCGGCGCCTCCTCCCGCGGACCCGCCGCCTCTCCTACCGGCGACCCCGCAGTCCAGCGCGCCCGAGCAACCCGGGAAAGACAGCCACGTCCCCAAGGCCGACGGCCAGCTCACCATCATCAGCCCCAAGGAGTGGCTCGTCGACATCGCGTGGCAGGCCGTGAACCACATCGAGTGGAAGCCCCTCGTCCTTGAGATCACCGAGAACCGCCACGGCAGCCAGAGCGGCGCCACCTGCCCCAAGACCCTCCCCGCCTTTCCAGGCGTGAAGGAGAGCGGCCCCTGCAGGAGGCCCCACGACGAGATGGCGAGCGCGCGCACCAAGCGCGAGGAGGACTACCAGAGCGAGAAGCGACGGCTGACGGACTCCGGGACCGACAGCGCGACCGCGGAGCAGACAGCCCGAAAGAAGTTCCCGCCGCTCACCAACGACTTCCACTCCTGGTGCGGCGACTTCGTCACCTGGGTCTTCTGGAAAGCCTGGGTGCTGCGAGGGAGCCCCGAGGACAAGATCGCGAAGTCAGAGCTCGGCAAGTTCCTCAACCGCGAAGCCCTGAACGGCGCCTGGCAACCTGGCGAGAACCTCACGATGGTGGAGGCCTACGCGAAGGGACTCGCCCTCGACGTCTTCAAGAAGAACCAGAACGCCGCGGGGAGCCCGAACGGCCTGATGGTCTGGCATCCCCCCGGAGACGGCTACGTCCCGAAGCCGGGCGACATCTTCATGGCCAACCGCCAGGCCGGGGGCCACATCTCGATCGTCGCCTCCGCCGAGGCCCTGGCCAACCCCACCCCGAAGCAAGGGTTCCGCAACTTCATGACCATCGACGGCAAATCCTTCGACGAGGACCGCGAGAACGGCTGGCTACCCACCCTGGCGAAGCTCGAAAAGGAGGGGACGAAGCTCGACCTCCCCGGTGGCAAGTGGCAGGGCGTCTCGCAGACGAGGCGCGACGTCCAGGCCTCCAAGGACCCGCTGCGAGGCTTCATCGACACCGCCAAGCTGCGCGAGGCGCTCGGATACCGCTGATGGCATCCAGGTCCTCCTCCCGACCGTGGACACCCTCCGCGCGCGCGTTGCCCCTCTTCCTGGCGACCGCCTTCTTCCCCCTGGCATGCCGCACCGGCACGGCTCCTGAGCCCCGCCCAGCGGCGACCTCCCCAGCGGCCACCACCACGACCTCCGCCTCGCGCCCCTCGGCCGACCCCACCGCCGCTCCGCCGCATGCCGCAGCCGGCGCCCTCCGCCAGGTCCTCGACCTTCGCGTGCACAGCGCCACCCTCTGGCACCTCCAGGGAGGCGCGGTCCTGCTGGAGCACGCCCCGGATCTCTTCGCCTTGCTCCAGCACGACGCTGTCCAGATGCTGCCGCACCTGGCCCGTGGTCTCTCTCCAGACGACGGCGACGACGGCACCGAAGCCCATGGCTCCGTGCAGGCCATCCAGGGACGCTGGCCCGACGCCCTCTGGATCGTATGGCGCGACCATGACACGCAAAGCGCCGAGTACAACATGTGGTACCAGCGCCTCTTCCGCCACCGGCGCGATCGCTGGGAGAAGGTCCACGAGACGCGCCACGATCCGAGCGGCAACACCCTCTACCGCGGCCTCTGGGAGCAACCTGCCGGCTGCCTCGTCGGCCTGATCTCCGACGACAGGGAGATCCCTTCCGCCTGGCAAGCGGAGGTCAACGCCCTCGACTGCCCGGGCCAGCCCGCGCCGCGCTCCTCCTTCAAGCCCGCCCCGCAACCCGACGTCGCGATCGCCGCCACGCTCGGCTTCGCCTCCGGCCACGTCCTCGTGCTGGAGCAGCCCACCCGCCCGAAGAACGGCGCATCCCTCCCACCCCGCCTTGCCGTGTCCCGCCCCGGCCCTCCCAACCGCACCGAGATCCCCCTGCCGCTCTCGGGCGAGCTCGATCTCTCTCTCCAGCCCTCCCGACTCACCTCCTGCCAGATGCTCGGCCCGACCCCCGACAACGTCTTCATCCTCGGCAACATCACGCGCGGCACCGAGCGACTCCCGCTCCTCTTGCACTTCGACGGCGCGTCCTTCACCTCGCTCCCGACGCCGCCCACCCCTCACATCGGCGAGGCCGATCTCGCAGAGGACGGCACGCTCGTCCTTCTCGGCAGCCCACCCGCATCCCGCCCCGAGGCCCGCTCCATCTGGGCCCTGCCCCGCGGCGGCACCTGGACCGAGCGCCCCATGCCGGTCCACCCCGAGCTGGGCGAGCCCTACCGCCCCTGGAGCCTCGCCGCGCACTCCCTCGAAGACCTCTGGGTCGTCGGCTACCACGAGAAGCAGGGCGGCAAGGACCGCCACCTCGCCCTCTTCCACTCCCGCCCGCTGACAAGCGCTGCTCCCGGCGCTGCCGCCGCTGCTCCCTGAGTGCAGTGGAGCAGGTCCAGTTCGCAGATCGTGGGTGGTTGCTTGAGGTTCAGAGGGGAATCTTGAGACCTCTCATCGCATCCAGAGATGGAACAGCTTCATGCGAACTGGCATCCTGCTCCCATGCCCACCGAGGATAGCCGCGCGGTGCAGGATGACTCCGAAAAGATCTCCCATGTCCTGACGGAGGCAATCGCGCGCTTCCCTTCTTCCCCTAACGTGGAGAGCTGGTCCTGGTTCCCGTACATCGACTCCACCGGTGACAACGCGGCTCAGATCACGATCGTCCTGACGGACAAGCAGGGAGCCGGAACTCCCGTCTATGACTGGTCTGAACTTGCCCCACTTGAGGGGATCATCCAGCAGTCCTTCCGAGATGAGAGCATCAACCGGTGGCCTTACGTCCGATTCGTCCTGAAATCAGAGCTGGAAGAGCCTGTCGACGATGGCAGCGAAGGCGTTGAGGAGCAGGACCAAGACGAGGACGAATTCCCTCCCCGCGCAGCGAACGGCTGACTGTGGAGCTTCATCAGCAACTGCTCAAGCAGGCCATCAAACTGGCGAGGATCGACCCGAAAAAACCAGTACAGGCCAACCTGCGCCGAGCTATCTCCAGCGCCTACTACGCGCTCTTTCATCTCCTGATCCACGAGGCGACCGGCAGCCTTCTCGGTCCCCCCAGCGGGGGTATCGCAACCGAGATCAACCTCGGCGCGCGGCGATGGTTCGACCACGGCTCGATGAAAACCGTCGCTGGATGGGTCGGCGGCATCAAGACCCCAGACAAGGTGAACGCCCTGTTCCCATCGTCGCCTGCTGCCGCTCCTCAGCAAGCATCGCCACCTGCCAAGAGTCCGCCTCGGCTATTCTCTACACTGGCTTCCGCCGAGCTGAAGAGCGTCGCGAGTGCCTTCATTGCACTTCAAGAGGCGAGACACAGGGCGGATTACGACCTCACCGCGCGCTTCACCCGTCAGGACACCCTGCAGATGGTGGACCGTGCACAGAAAGCGTTCAGCGACTGGGAATTGGCACGCGACACAGACCCTCTCGCCCCGCTGTTTCTCCTGCTCCTCCTCCTCAGCGGCGACAAGTTGCTCCCGAAGGCTCACTGAGAGCGATACCCATCTTGCTGACAGTGCTGCGCGCTCCTCGTCTGAGCAACGTCACTGCCTGCATGCAAGTGAAGCCTCCACTACCCGTTCTTGATACATACAAATACGGCTCCATGTAGCTCTCCACGCTGCTTCAGGTCGCGGTGTAGCGTCACATGGTCCGGGTCGCTCCCGAGCAACACGCCTTCCCGCAGAGCGACCCAGTTTCCGAAGTGGCGCATGGCATTCGCCTCCAACCATGCGGCGTTTTTCTTGATGCTCGGCGTGTTGCCTGGTGCCCCGAGGTTGGCGACGGCTGGGCCCAGCGCGCGGAACCACTTTGCGAACTGCGGGGCGGCTTTCAAGTTGGGATCGAGCCCTTCCAGCAACTGCCGCGCACTCTTCACGCGGCCCGCCTGAAACAAAGCGTGAAGCGCCGCTTCAATCCGGCGCACTTCCTCGTCTGTGCTCGTGGGGAGCTGCACACGTTCATGGTCTACCACCCTGGGCCGCAACGCCATGTTCCATGGATCGAGACAGCTCAGAGCACTGCGAGGACAGGCGGAGACCTACCCATCCGAGGCACATGTCGGAGGTGTCTGGCGGACAGGTCGGAGGTGTCTATCGAACAGGTCGGAGGTGTTCGCGTGACACCATGTGAGTTGTCACGGGAACAGGTCCGAGGTGTTCGCGTGACACCATGTGAGTTGTCACGGGAACAGGTCGGACCTGTTCCGGGAACAGGTCGGAGGTGTTCCGGGAACAGGTCCGAGGTGTTCGCGGAACAGGTCCGAGGTGTTCGCGTGACACCATATGAGTTGTCACGGGAACAGGTCCGAGGTGTTCGCGGAACAGGTCCGAGGTGTTCCGGGAACAGGTCCGAGGTGTTCCGGGAACAGGTCCGAGGTGTTCTGCGAACAGGTCCGAGGTATCCCGGGGATACCTCTGGAGGTATCTCGGGGATAGGTCCGAGGTATCCGAGTGACCACTTGTAAGTGGTCACGGGGATAGGTCCGAGGTGTCCGAGTGACCACTTGTAAGTGGTCACGGAGATACCTCTGGAGGTATCCCGGGGATGGGTCCGAGGTATCCGAGTGACCACTTACAAGTGGTCACGGGGATAGGTTGGAAGGTATCCGAGTGACCACTTGTAAGTGGTCACGGGGATACCTCTGGAGGTATCTCGGGGATACCTCTGGAGGTATCCGGTGGATGGGTAGGAACCTATCCCTCGGAGGGGTCGAACCTGTCCGCAGGATGACCGGACGGCCTCTCGCCGCAGCCGCAGAGCGCTGGGAGAGCGCGCGATGCTGGCTGCTGGGAGACCCTGGCGCTGGGGCCCGAGGGGGCCAGACGCACCCGTGCCTAGGCTGCTGGGAGCCTGGTTGCGAGACGGTCTGGTCGGGGAGGGGAGTGCGGTGGGGAGGATGGAGCGGTGCCGCCGGGGTTCACCGGGGGTGCACCGCTCCGCGTGCCGCGGGGCGGCTCAGGGCTCCGAGGCCGGCTCGTCGTCGAGCGTGGCCTCGGTTGTGATCTCGCGCAGGTAGGCGCGCCAGGCGAGGAGGGCCCGGGCACGCTTGCGCGCGGTCGAGGGGGACAGGCCGGGGTTCTCGGTGAGGGCCTCGGCCAGGCTGTCCAGGGTCGGGGGCACCACGTCGAGGAGGGCCGGCACGGCCTCCATGAGCACGCTGCCGCGGATGGCGCGCTGAAGGACTGCCGCTTCTTGGGGCGAACGCAGAGGGGTGCCGAGCAGCTCGTTGCCGAGCTTGGTCACCTTCCACTTCTCGTTCTGCTCGTCCACGAGCCCGATCACGCGCGCCGCATGGCGGTGGTAGTCCACATGGCGGTCGGTCAGCTCGGCACGATCCGCGAGCTTGGTCTTGTCCTTGACGCCATCCTTGATGGCCTGGACGACAGCGCGCACCTTTTCGAGGGATCGTGCTTCCGGAACGTCGATGCTCTCCACAGTGGCCTCAGTGGTCTGAAGGATGGTTCGGGGACGATAGGAATCGCTCGGGCGGTAAACTGTCAAGCTTCTGGCGCCAGATCACGGACAGGAATTGTCATCGGTCGGAACCTTGACATCCTTGACCCTACGATCCTAGGCACCTGGACGATGGTTTGTCGGGAGCATGGCCAGTTTCGGCCGAGAGGACGCCATGATGTGCGACGCCTGCGCTGACGTCTGTACTGCTGAACTGCCAGACATGCTGCGCAGCCCTTCGACTTCTGCTCGGCCGACCTGGTATCGGCGCTGGAGCCGGGCTGCAAGCCGAGGGTGAACGGGCATGGCCATCCCGTGGAACTCAGAGCAGAGGGAGTCGGTCGCAGCGATCCAGCAGAGCTATCCGCCGAAGAGCGGGCGGTGCGAGGACGCCGCGCGCGAGACGCTGCCGGTCGCCAGGGACCTGGATCCTGCTGCTTCTGCCGTACGGATCGAGCCTGCGGGACATGCGCGCTTCGTGGTGCCGAAGGCACCCCTCGACGAGGCGTTGTGGCGTTTCCACGTGACTGTCGAGGCCAGGGCGCACCACGTGGATGCGCTGACGGGCCCTGATGGTACGCCCGTCGCGGAGTACTTCAGCGCGCACTGGGAGTGCACCGAGGCAGAGGCGTACCGCGTCTTCCATGTTGATCTGGAAGGGGAAGCTCCGTGACCACGCTTCAAGGCAACCTCGTTCGGTACATCGATGAGCAACTCGACGCGATCGAGCGCCGTCCTCGGATGTGGGGGCCGGACCTGTGCGTGGAGCTCCAGTACCTGCAACTGCTCGAGTTCCGATCCGCAACGCTGCGACCAGAGCTTGAGCGCCAGGACCCTCGCGCGGTCCTCGATGAATTCGCGCGCTTCCTCGCGCTCAACTTCCCCGGAGCGCCGCCTCTGCCCCTGACTGCGTTGCTTGCTGAGAGCCATCGTGAGCGCGAGCTGGTGGCGTTCCTCCGTGAGTTCAGGCGTATGCTGATCATCCAGATGGGCGCGGAGAGTGCAGGAGATGCCGCTCAGGTGCGCCCGGGTGCCATCGTGGCGCGCCGGCAGGAGCTAGGCGAACTGCCGCTTCCGCGGCTTACGCGCAAGCCACCCAGGCTGGCGCCCCCGGTGGCGGGGCGCTGAGATGCTGCGCGTCACCTTTTACAGCTACAAGGGAGGCGTCGGCAGGACGCTGGCCCTGCTCAACGTCGCGGCAGTCCTGGCGCGGCGAGGGCGCAAGGTCGTGGCGGTGGATCTGGACCTGGAGGCGCCAGGTTTCGGCTTGTCGCTGCTGACTCGCTCACCGGAAGGACATGCGCAGCGAGGTGTCTCGGAGTTCCTGCTGGAACGTCGGGCCGGGGAAAACATGCACCTCCAGGCCGATGCGTACGCATATCCCATCCTACCTCTGCAGTGCGGCGACAATCTGTGGCTGATGCCCGCAGGGCAGCGTGCAAAGGAGCTGGCAGATCTCATCCCGGGCCTCTACGACGACCCTGAGGATCCTTCGACGCGCCTGTTCGACCTGCTTGTGGCCGAGATCGCCGAGACACTGGCGCCGGACTACCTGTTCTTTGACAGTCGCACAGGGACGGCGGACATCGCTGGGGTGTGTACTTTGGAGCTGCCCCAGGTGGTGGTGGCAGTCTGCGGGCTGGGGGAGCAGAACGTCGAGGGGATGGCGGATGTGCTTCAGCAGATGCGACACGTTCGTCACGAGAACGAGATGCCCGAGGTCGCGACCCTGGTGGCGCTGAGCCCGGTGCCGCAGTTCCAGCAGGATCTGGCCAGCAGGGGGGCAGGAGCCGGGCCAAGGCAGTTCTCGTGGCCACGTGGCTTGCCTGGTCCAGGGACGGGCAGAGAGGGGCTGTCTTCCGAGGAGCTGCTCCTCCTGGGCCGCATGGAGGAGATCGAACGCCGCGTCATGGTGCCGATCTACCAGGAGTTCGGCCCAGGGCTGGAGTCGTTCCCCAACCTTCACCACCAGGATCTCCTGCACGAACTGGCGTACGAGCCGCTGGTGCCGCTGACAGGCGAGCTACAGATCGCGCGAGGATCGCGGCTCGCAGGGCAGTACCGCGCCCTGGCACAGTCCATCGCACGCGCCTCGACAATCGACGCGAGTATGGTGCCGATGGACGAGGCGTGGATGGATGTCATGGGGAAAAGGCCGTGACACTGGAGCGCCTGCGGGTTCTCGGCGAGCAAGTGGCGGCGTTCCTGCGGGATGCGCTGGGAGGCAGGGTTCCAGCGCGGGATCGTCCGCGCGCAGAGGCAATCCGGGCCACGCTGTCCGAGATCCTGGCAGGGGGGATGGATGACGTCACAGGGGACGGGTGGCGAGAGGCGCTGCTAGCTCCGAGCGTGGACGCAGTGCTGGACATGCCGGAGCGGTGGCAGGTCGCGGTGGATCTCGTCGCGATCTACTTCCACAAGATCGAGAAGATGGAAGATGCCGAACTGCAAGAGCGTGGCGCAGCGGGGGCAGACAGCGCAAACCGGCCCATCGAGGAGATGCCACGATCGCGCAAGCTTGGTCTGGCTGCTTTCCTGCTGCGTCAGCTTCTGCTGAGGGGGACCGACCAGCGACGGTTCTTCCTCGGCCAGATCAGCTCCTGGAATGTACTTCATGTCATCCCGGAGGTGCTGCCCGGGTTGGCGCTCGACGAGTACGACGTGCTCGCGCTGGTGCGTAGCCTCGACGCCGTACCCCCGAATGATCTCGCTAGAAGCAAGCCCTTCAGCGCTGCTTCCACCTGGATCTCTCACCACCCCTCGGTGGGCAGGCGCATCGTGGACGCCTGGTTTGCTCAGGAGTCGTGGACCGAGGGGCTGACCTCCAGGGCGGCGTGCGAACTCGTGATCGGGGTCGTGCGTGCCGGGGACTCGCATCTGCCGTGGCGGGACGAGGTTGTTGCGAGGCTTATAGGGGAGCCTGACGAGCGGCTGTGGGGGGACGCCGTCTGGCTTGCATGCTTCGCGTGGCCCGCACCGGAGCCCCCGGCGCGTGTTCGACACAAGGCGCTCATTGATGCGGTGATGCGGTTCCCTCCTTTGCTGGTGGAGCAGGGGCTGGCCGCGATGGTCCGTGAAGCGCAGGTTCACCCTGTGGAGTCGGTGTCGACCGCAGCTAGCTTGCTGCGCCTCCTCGCGGAGAGGCACGATCGTGAGGACATCGAGAGGCGATGCGCCCCGCTCCTTGCGCTCGTCGCGTGGTACGCGACAGGCAGTGTTCGAAAGGGCCCGAGCGAGACGGAAGCGCTCGACCTGCAGGCACTGGTCCCGGTGCTCATGCTGGTCGAGCCAGCAGGTGCACCGAGAGGCCTTGATTACTGGCTCGCGGAGCAGGTGGTGGTGTCTGCCGGGGTGGCGAAGGACTTCACGGCGGCGTGGCTGGCGCTTCACAGCCGGGAGATCTTCAGGCAGCACCTGTCTTTCGGTGACATGCTGCCGGTGCTCGAGCACGATCTGGGGGCCGAAGGGATCACTCGATGGTTGCTGAGCTTCCTCGTGCATCCCCGTGCGGACACGCGCCTTGTTGCCGCCTACCTCCTCGGGAAGCTGGGTGGAGTCGTCGTTCCTGAGGGATTTCTTGCGGCTCTCTCGGCAGAACAGGTGGACGCGCTTGCTCACGAGATCATCGGCGGGGTGACGAATCCGGACACTGTCGTTCGATGGCTCGTCCACATCGCGCAGCAACGACCCGACCGACTGGATCTCGTTCAGAACCTGCTCCTGGAGGATGTCGCCGAGGACTATCCAGCAGCGTGCAGGCGTGGAATGGCGCTTCTGCCCACCTCCGGTCCGGATGCGCTGGCGGCGCTCATCGCGCTGAGGGCCCGTGTCCTGACGCAACTGGACGAGGCGGATGCGGTTCATGAGAGAGCGCGTCAGGTAGGCGACGTGATCGCGTTGCGGCCTGCTCGGCGTGCGTGGCACGAGGTGCAGAACCGGCTCTTCCAAGAGAGTGCACGCGATGCACGCAGCTCTGGACGCTACGTGTTCGCCTCAGTGGTGACGATGGTGCCCATTGCGAGGGGTGAGGCGACTGCACCGCAGCTCCCCGGCGATGAGCCGGTACGTTTCGAAACCTTCAGCAGCGGGATCGAACTCCCACTCCGCGAGCTGATCGATCCCCTCATCTTTCGCGCGAGCCGTGTCCGGCACCGCCAAGCGGCTGCGACGCTTCTCGCCAGGGAGGCGCATGAATGAAGGAAGATCTCGACCGTTACGTGCGCTCGCTGGCGGAGCAGGAGCAGGATGCGCGCGCTCCAGAGCGCTCTCAGGATCTAGGCACGTTCGTCGTCTGGCTGCTGGAACGACGTGGCTTCACCATCCACCTGCGGTCGTTCAGGTACGAGGGCGCCGAAAGGCGGAAGAACTCCGGCCTGACCCAGCTAGGGGTCGACATCATCGCCTCCCGTCGCCTCCGTGATGGGCGTCGCTGTCTCTACCTGTTCGTGCTCAAGCAGGGGAACATCACCCTCGAGATGGCTGGTGGTGCTCGCGGCACGATCTTTCACGACATCGAGCTGGCCTCGCAGCGCCCCGCGACGTCGGACGCGTGGTTCGACCTGGAGGGGAGGGCTTTCGACGTTCGTACCGTGATCGCGGTCCACAACGGCGACCTCGACGAGCGGCTCGTGGGAATGGTCGACGAGAAACGCGCCCATTTTCGCCGCCATCGGGATGTCCGGCTTCGGTGGTGGGATGCGGCGAAGCTGGTGAAGTATGCGATGCTGCCGCCGCGAGACACTGCAACCCCAGGGCTCGCGCGTGGCGCCGACGCCTCGCTGTTCCCGCCCGGTGTTCGCCCGTTCGCGCGTGCCGCCCTGGACTCGGTGGCCCACAACCGCGGGCACAGCTTCGATCTCGGCGCTGTCGATCGCCTGCTCGATGAGGTGTTGCCGGTCGGCCGTGCGCCCGTCGGGACTGGCCCAGGCAGCGGGCTGGGGCCTGGTAAAGCCTTGAAGGCCAGGGAGCTGCGGCGCCGCCTTGCGGAGATGACGCTCTTCACACAGATGGTGGCCATTGAGTGTCGCAGAGTCGCCGCGAGCATCTCTCTGCCGGTACTCGACACGATCGAGCGGGTCATCTGCCGGGTGATGGAACACGTTCGTCGCATCCCGCGAGAGGAGATCGGGGGCCATCGAGGCAAGATCCGGACATTGCTTCGGAGGTTGCTCGGACAGTATGTCGCCCAGACGCAGTGTCTCTGCCGTCACCTGGAGCCACTGCTCCAGACGCCTTACGGCCTTGCTCTGGGCGCTCCCAGCGAGAGGATCGACTACCCCCTGCGCGCACTCAGGCTGAGCGGCTATCTGGCGGTAGCAGGTCTCGCTCTGCTGGATGTGAAAAAGCCCAGGAGTGCACAGCGTCTCGCCAGAACGCTGGAGAACCTCTGGACGAACAACGTGCCAGCTTGCACGTCGCCCGTTACCGACGATCAGATCATCGAGATATCACTCGTCTTCGAGTTCTGGAGGCGGTGCGGGATGGAAGCGCTGTCCGTTCAGATGGCGATGAGCACAGCGCAACGCTTGCGGTGGATGAAAGACCTGGGGCTGCCACTCCCTGCTCTCTATCAGCACGCCAGGGTGCCGCCGGATGATGAGGATCTTCACGTTCTGGCGGAGACGCACCTCAGGGGCTGGCTGGAAGCGCCTCCTGCGTTCAACGATCACGGAAGTACGATCCTGCCACTCGTTCTCTATCTGGCGCACAGGAGGGGTGGGTCCGTGGATGCGTCGGATGTTGCCAGCTTTACCCCGCCCGCTCCTGGTGACCTACAGACGGAGGCAGGTTCTCCAGGTGCGAAGGTCTCTGCGGAGGCATCGGTACCCGGACGGCCAGAGCGACTGGTGTACCTCCAGTCGTGGCGGCCTCCCGAGGATGCAGCCGATGAATGGTACGTGCAGGAGATCCGTCACCGGGGCATGGTGAAAGTCTTCGAGCTAACGCATGGGCTGGAGGCGATGGCAAAGGAGTTCGAGTCGTTCAACCGGCCCCTGCCACAGAGCCCTGCAGAGTCGTGGAAGCTCCCTGTGATCGATCGCATCGCCTGGAAGTGCTGGCGTACCCCGCCACCGATGGCCATTTTTTGTGAAGGCGTGCCCCCATCCTGAGCCAGTCTCCCGCAGAGGTTGGCATGGACCCATGCATCCGGGAGGCAGCCGCAAGAGACCATGCCCGAAGGAGACACGCTCTTTCGCATCGCCGCCGGGCTGGCTCCGGCGCTCACGGGCCAGAAGGTCCTGGCGCTCGTGCTCCCGAAGAGCCCTCAGCGCGTGGCCCACCTCATCCACCGGCGCATCGTCCGGGTGGAGGCGCGCGGGAAGAACCTGCTGATCGTCTTCGACGAGGGCACGGTCCTGCACACCCACCTGCGCATGACTGGCCTCTGGCACCTCTACCGCACCGAGGACCCGTGGCGCCGCAAGCCCGAGCAGGCGACGGCGGTCATCGAGGTCGCCGGCTACCTGGCCGTGTGCTTCCGCGCCCCCGTCACCCGCCTCCTGCGCCTCAGCGACATCCCCTACGACCCGCAGCTCGCCTCGCTGGGCCCCGACCTCCTCGGCACCACCTTCGACCTCGACGCGGCGCTGCGGCGCCTCCAGGACCAGCCCGAGACCCCCCTCGGCGTCGCGGTGATGGACCAGCGCGCCGTGGCCGGGATCGGCAACGTCTACAAGAGCGAGCTGCTCTTCCGCCTGCACCTCGACCCGTTCGCGCCGGTGAAGGCCTTCACGGAGGCGGAGCTGCGCGAACTGCTGGGCCTCGCCCGCGACATCCTGGTCGCCAACGTGCAGATGCCCGCGGGGCCGTGGGCGTACCAGAGCCCCGGGCAGTTCTACCGCTACACGCGCACCACGCGGGAGGGCCGGGTGCCGGGGAAGCGGGCCTCGATGTTCATCGACAACAACAGCCCCCGCCGCCGCGAGGGCGCGCTGGCGATCTACCGGCGGGCGCGGCAGCGCTGCTACGAGTGCGGGACGATGGTCCGCATGAAGCGCCAGGGCGAGGCGCAGCGGTCGACGTACTTCTGCCCGACGTGCCAGCCGGCGCGGGAAGGCGGGCGGGTGGAGGAGGGGAAGCGGGTGGAGGAGGGGAAGAAGGTCGCGCGTGCGGAAGGGGTAGAGCTGGAGGCAGAGCAGCTTATGAAGGGGGCAGGTAGCGAGAGCGACACGGTGAGCAAGGCTCAGGAGCTGGAGGGCGGAGGTCCTGGCAGGAGCAGCGGGACCAGGATCTCGCGCAGCTCCCGGAGAAATTCGCCGAGGTAAGTGGCAGCGCTCCGCCGGGTGAGGCGGTCGAGATCGCCGAGCAACCGCTCGCAGAGATCGGGCAGCTCCGATAGCTCGGGGGCGCGCGAGGTATAGTCGCCGAACATCAGGAAGCGCAGCACGCGCTTCGCGTCCGTCGGAGCATCGTTGGGGTGCGCGGTGAGCCGGTGGGGCTCCTCGGTGGGGATGAAGTTGAGCTTCTTGTCGCGGTCCTTGCGGAGAGCGTCGAGCCGCGCGGCCTCTTCGCCGTCGAGGGGCTCGAACCCAGCCACGAACCAGGCCTCGGCTTCCGGGTGGGGCGTGGCGAGGATGACGGCGATGGGTGCCGTGGAGGCCTCACTTCGCGCAGCTTGGAGCGCTTCACGCCGCTCGGGATGACCATCGGTGTCGAGCGCGATCATCAGGACGTCAGGTGGCGACGGCTGGGCGCCGAAGAGGATGGTCAAGCGCCGCCAGCGCTGGGCTTCGGGACCTGCGGGCCGTCCCTCGCGGAGCGCGTTGAGGCGCACGGGGCGGCCGCCGATGCGCAGCTCGCCGAAGTCCTTGGCGATGTGGTCGTGGTGGTAGAACCGCAGGTGCTCGGGCGTCTCAGCGTGGTCCTTGAGGCCGCAGAAGGCCATCTGCTGGTCGAGGGTGTCGGCGAGCCAGTCGGCCTGGCGGCGGTGGGCCTCTTTCAGCACCACGTTGCGGCTGAGATGCATGAGCAGCGCGCGTTGCGCCTGATCCTCGCAGGCCAGGGCGACGCGCAAGGGACCACCGGGATCAGGTCCCACGGGCGCGAGGCTCCTTCACCCAGTCCTCGCCGACCGAGGCCCAGAACTCGCCGGTGCGGAGCATGTCACGGAAGCGTGCGCTCTCCGGGTGATCACTGAGCTTGCGACAGACAGCGTGGCCCGCGTCGTCGAGCGCCATCACCCGCACCTCGTCGAGGGCGACGTGATCCAGCAGGTAGGGGGAGTGGGTGGTGCACACGATCTGCAGGTCGGGGCGCTCTTGCTGGATGGTACGGAGGCAGCGCACGAGATCGGCCTGGGCGTCCGGGTGGAGGGCTTTGTCGATGTCGTCGGCGAGCACGAGCTTCGGGAGGCTCGGGTGGCGAAGAGCGACAAGGAGGCCCAGGGCAAGCACGGTGCCTTCGCTGAGGAGGTCGGCGGGGATGATTCGATCGGGGCCCATGTCGAGGGCGAAGCGGTGCCCTGGAACCTCTTCCTGGACGGGGCGATTCACGGCCTGGTCCCCGATGACGATGCGCTCCTCGCGTCGGCGGGTGATGGTGGTGGGAAAGACGCGGATGCTGCGGACCTGTGGCACCACAGCGCGAAGATCGCGGGTGATCGCAGCCAGGATGTCCGGCTCTGCGCCGGCTAGGTAACTGAGCACCGAGGAGAGCCCGGTGCCGTCTTGCTCCAGGCGGGGCATCGAGGACGTCGTGAAGGAAGGTTGAACCATCCGGACCGCGTCGAAGCGCAGATATGCGGCTGCTCCGGAGCCGAAAACGTCGTGGTCGACGAGCGGAGCACCGGGAGAGAGGGGAAACGGAGCTTCGCCGGTACCAGGGGTCGAAGGCGTCGAGATGACGATGCTTGAGCCGTCGGCGCAGTCGACATGGACATCGCAGAGGGCCTTTTCAGGAAGCCGATGACGCTCTCCTGCCTGCATGAGAGCAGCCGTCATGCGTAGCGTGCGACCGTCTCGCTCCGTCACGGAAAGGGACAGAGGAGCGTCCGTGGGCATCGTGAAGAGTCGGCGGATGTCGTCTTCATCGAACAGGGCGCTGAGGCGCGCTCTCAGAGCGTCATGCGCACGATCGCGCGCACTCGCCTGGAAGCCGATCCGCAAGACTCGCTGGATTCCCTGGAGGACGCTGGTCTTGCCGGAGCCGTTCTTGCCCACGAGGAGGGTGAACGGAGAGAGGTCGACGTCGAGAGCTTCCAGCGCCTTGAAGCATCTGAAGGAGGCTCGCTGGATCATGGGCTCAACCTGTATTCGGGGCGGGGGCACCAACGCGTCCGGAGGGATGCAGCCTGCTGCCGTGTGTCCCTGCCTGGGGGGCTGAACCGAGGGACGCCTCGCGGGGCCATGGCAGAGGAGGCTTCTCCGACCTACACCCCCTGCAACCGGATGAGCAAGCCTCAGCCTCTCGCCTGTGCAGGGCGCATAGCAGAGGGGATGTCATGAGCGGACCGGGAGACACGGCCCGGAGAGCGTAAGGCGCGGCCAGAGGATCTCCGCGGTGGGTGCCCATGGCGGGAGCGGGATTTCGGACTTACATGGGCCCTAGCCGGATGAGCAAGCGCCCCGCCGATCCTCTTCTTCGCTTTCACGAGCCCACCCGCGCCTGGTTCAAGGCGGCCTTCTCGGAGCCGACGGGGGCGCAGACGAAGGGGTGGCCGGCGATCCTGGATGGGTCGTCGACGTTGCTGCTGGCGCCGACGGGGTCGGGGAAGACGCTGGCGGCGTTTCTCACGGCGATCGACAAGCTCCTGTTCTCGCCGGAGCCGGCGACGGGGGAGCGGTGCCGGGTGCTGTACGTGTCGCCGCTCAAGGCGCTGGCGGTGGACGTGGAGCGGAACCTGCGGGCGCCGCTCGCGGGGATCTCGGTGGCGGCGGACAGGATGGGGGTGCCGCACCGGCAGATCACGGTGGGGCTCAGGTCGGGGGACACGGCGCCGGAGGAGCGGGTGAAGCTCGCGAAGCGGCCGCCGGACATCCTGATCACCACGCCGGAGTCGCTGTACCTGCTGCTGACGTCGAACGCGCGCGAGGGGCTGCGGTCGGTGGAGACGGTGATCATCGACGAGATCCACGCGGTGGCGCCGACGAAGCGGGGGGCGCACCTGTTCCTGACGCTGGAGCGGCTGGAGGCGATGCGCGCGGCGGGCCGGCCGCTGCAGCGGATCGGGCTCTCGGCGACGCAGCGGCCGCTGGAGGAGATCGCGAGGCTGCTCGGCGGGGGAGAGGTCGAGGGGCAGAGCGGGTGGAAGCAGCGGCCGGTGACCATCGTCGATGCGAGCGCGCCGAAGGCGCTGGAGATCAGCATCGAGGTGCCGGCGGAGGAGATGCCGACGGTGATGATGGGGAGCGGGGCGCCGGCGCCGCGGCTCGATGACGTGCGCGCGGCGCCCTCGGCGGTGAAGGAGGCGCGCAAGGCGAAGGACGCGAAGGACGCGAAGGACGCGAAGGACGCGAAGGACGCGAAGGGCGCCAGGGCGACCGAGGCTGCGGAGGGCGCGGAGGGCGCGAAGGCCGCGAAGACGAAGGAGAGCGCGGGCGAGTCGGTGGACGAGGAGGCGAACGACTTTGCGGCGTGGAGGGCGGCGCGGAAGGGGAAGAAGGCGAGGGCGGGCGCGGAGGCGGTGACCGAGGCGTTCGGGGCGACGACGGCGCCTGCGGTGAAGGGGGCGGCGGCAGGGGTCGACGGGAAGGCTTCAGGCAAGAAGGCGCGCAAGTCCATCGTCAGGGATCCGGAGCGGGAGATGGTGGGCGCGGCGCCGCCGGTGGGGATGCAGGTGCCGCTGCTCGGTGGGGCGGCGGGGGGCATTCCCACGACGCCGCCGCGCGCGCCCTCGGCCTGGCCGGGCATCCACGCGCGGCTCGTGGAGCTGGTGCGCGCGCACCGCTCGACCATGATCTTCTCGAACAGCAGGAGGCTCGCGGAGCGGCTCGCGGCGGCGCTGAACGATCTCGCGGGGGAGGTGATCGCGCGGGCGCACCACGGGTCCATCGCGCGCGAGCAGCGGCAGGCGATCGAGGAGCAGCTCAAGGCGGGGACGCTGCCGTGCATCGTCGCCACGTCGTCGCTGGAGCTCGGGCTGGATCTCGGGTCGGTGGAGCTGGTGGTGCAGATCGAGGCGCCGCCGTCGGTGGCGGCGGGGCTGCAGCGTATCGGGCGCGCGGGGCACCAGGTGGGGGGGACGTCGCGGGGGATCATCTTCCCGAAGCACCGGGGGGATCTGCTCTCGTGCGCGGCGGCGTCGGCGCTGATGCGGGAGGGGCGCGTCGAGCAGACGCGCTATCCGCGCAGCCCGCTCGACGTGCTGGCGCAGCAGATCGTGGCGATCACGGCGATGGACGCGATCCACGTGGACGCGCTCTTCGAGCTGGTGCGCAAGGCGGCGCCGTTCGCGGAGCTGCCGCGGAGCAGCTTCGAGGGGGTGCTCGACATGCTCAGCGGGCGCTATCCGTCGGACGAGTTCGCGGAGCTGCGGCCGCGCATCGTGTGGGACCGCGTGGGGGGCCTGGTGCGCGGGCGCGAGGGGGCGAAGCGGCTGGCGGTGGTGAACGCAGGGACCATCCCGGACCGGGGGCTGTACGGGGTGTTCCTGGCGACGGACGAGCCGGCAGGGAAGACAAGCCGGCGCGTGGGGGAGCTGGACGAGGAGATGGTGTTCGAGGCGCGGGAAGGAGAGATCTTCCTGCTCGGGGCGTCGTCGTGGCGGATCACGGAGATCACCCATGATCGGGTGATGGTGGTGCCGGCGCCAGGGGAGCCGGGGAAGATGCCGTTCTGGCGCGGCGATCAGGTGGGGCGATCGGCGGAGCTGGGGGCGTCGATCGGGGCGCTGACGCGGACGCTGGCAGGGCTGGGGGAAGGGGAGGCAGAGGCGCTGCTGCGCAAGGAGCACGGGCTCGATGCGCGAGCGGCAGAGCGGCTGGTGCGGCACGTGCACGAGCAAGCAGCGGCGACGGGGGAGGTGCCGAGCGACAGGACGGTGGTGGTGGAGCGCTTCCAGGACGAGATGGGCGACCTGCGGGTGTGCATCCTGTCGCCGTTCGGGGGGCGGGTGCACGCGCCGCTGGCGACGTGCATGGTGGCGCGGGCGAAGTCGGAGCTGGGGCTGGAGATCGAGGCGCACTGGACCGACGACGGGGTGGTGATCCGGCTGCCGGAGTCGACGGAGCCGCTGGATCCGTACCAGCTCCTGCCGCAGGTGGACGAGGTGGAGGACCTGCTGGTGGCGAACCTGGGAGGGACGGCGATGTTCGCGTCGCGCTTCCGGGAGTGCGCGGGGAGGGCGCTGCTCCTGCCGCGGCGGATGCCCGGGAAGCGCGCACCACTCTGGCAGCAGCGGAAGCGGGCAGCAGACTTGCTGGCGGTGGCGTCGCGCTACAGCGCATTCCCGATGCTGCTGGAGACGTACCGGGAGTGTCTGCGGGACGTGTTCGATCTGACGTCGCTGCAGGAGCTTCTGCGGGGGATCGAGAGCCGCAAGGTGCGCATGGTGACGGTGGACACGCGGGTGCCGTCGCCGTTCGCGGCGTCGCTCCTGTTCTCGTACGTGGGGACGTTCATGTACGAGGGGGATCTGCCGCTCGCGGAGCGGCGGGCGCAGGCGCTGACCATCGATCAGAGCCGGCTGCGGGAGCTGCTCGGCGAGGCGGAGATGCGGGAGCTGCTCGACGCCGACGCGGTGGCAGCGATGGAGGCGTCGCTGCAGCGGCTCGACGGGCGGATCACGCCGAAGCACGCGGATCAGGTGCACGACATGCTGCTCGGGCTCGGCGATCTGGACCGGGGGGAGATCGCGCTCCGGTGTCGGTACGAGGGGGAGGCGATCGAGGCGGCGCGGGCGCGGTCGGACGGGTGGGTGGATGGGCTCTTGCGCGAGCGGCGGATCATCGAGGTGCGCATCGGGGGGGAGAAGCGGCTCGCGGCGTCAGAGGACGCGGGGAGGCTGCGCGACGCGCTGGGGGTGATGCCGCCCCCCGGGTTGCCGGCGGCATTCCTGGAGTCGGTGGCAGACGCGCTGCAGGATCTGGTGGCGCGGTACGCGCGCACGCACGGGCCGTTCCACGCAGAGGACGTGGCGAAGCGGTTCGATCTGGGCCTGGGGTCGGTGCTCGGGGCGCTGGGGCGGCTGGTGGAGCGGGGGCGGGTGGTGGAGGGGGAGCTGTCGCCCGGGGGTCGCGGGCACGAGCACTGCGACGCCGAGGTGATGCGTCTCTTGAAGCGGCGCTCCCTGGCGCGGCTGCGCGCAGAGGTGGAGCCGGTGGAGCCGGAGACATACGCGCGGTTCCTGGGGGAGTGGCACAACCTGGGTCGGCCACGGCGGGGCGTGGAAGGGCTGCTCGCGGCGATCACGCAGCTCCAGGGGGCGCCGATGCCAGCGTCGGCGCTGTCGTCACAGATCCTGCCGGCGCGCGTGGAGGGCTACCGCGCCGGGGACCTGGACGCGCTGTGCGCAGCAGGGGTGGTGCTGTGGCGCGGGGTGGATCCCATCGGCGATGCCGACGGGCGGATCGCGCTCTACCTGACAGAGGCATACCCGTACCTGGCGCCGCCCGCGCAGAAGGCAGAAGGGGCGCTGGTGGAGAAGGTGCGCGAGGCGCTGCGGCGGCGCGGTGCGGTGTTCTTCGCAGACCTGTCGCGCGAGACGGGGGCCTTCGGGGCAGATCTGGTGCGCGCGCTGTGGGACCTGGTGTGGGCGGGCGAGGCGACGAACGATACGCTGGCGCCGCTGCGTTCACTGGGGCGCTCCGAGAAGCGCGGGGGGCGGCGGGGGCGTGAGCAGCGGTTCGAGAGGTCGAGCTTTCTGCCTGGCGCGGCGCGCGGAGCCGGTGGGTTCGGGATGGGAGGCGTGGGCGGCGGGGGTGGCGTGGGCGGCTTCCGGGCAGGGCCTCCAGGGAGCGAGGGGCGGTGGTCGCTGTTGCCAGAGCTGGGTGGCGCGGGTGGTGCCAGCGCGGTCAGCGAGACGGAGCGGCGCGCGGCGCTGGCGCGGGTGCTGCTGGAGCGGCACGGGGTGCTGACGCGGGAAGCGGTGGGGGTGGAGGGAATCCAGGGGGGGTTCTCGGCGGTGTACGACGTGCTGCGCGCGATGGAGGACGCGGGGAAGGTGCGGCGGGGATACTTCGTGGCAGGTCTGGGGGCGGCGCAGTTCTCGCTGCCCGGCGCGGACGATCGGCTGCGCGGGTGCAGGGATGTGCCGGAGGGCGCAGACGCGAAGACGCGGGTGCTGGCGGCGACGGATCCGGCAAGTCCGTGGGGCGCTGCAGTGCCATGGCCAGAGGCAGAGGCGTCGGTGCGGGCGCAGCGGGCAGCGGGTGCGCTGGTGGTGCTGCGGGAAGGGAAGCTGATCGCGTGGGTGGGTCGTACGGAGCGGAGCCTGCTGACGTTCCTGCCCGAAGCGGAGCCTGGGCGTGGGGAGTCGATCCGGGCGGTTGCGCGGGCGCTGGCAGGGCTGGTCGATGAGGGGCGTCGGCGGAGCATGCTGCTGGCGACGGTGAACGGTGGGCCGGTGGGGGCGTCGCCAATCGCGGCGGCGCTGCAAGCTGCGGGGTTCACGCCGATGTCGCAGGGGTATCTGAAGCGGATGGGGGCGGCGCCGCAGGGGGATGGGTACCGGGGGCGGGGGGAGCGGATG
>NZ_ASRX01000103.1 GCF_000601485.1 Chondromyces apiculatus DSM 436 | reverse complement strand
ACCTCGGACCTGTTCCCGGAACACCTCGGACCTGTTCCCGTGACAACTCATATGGTGTCACGCGAACACCTCGGACCTGTTCCCGGAACACCTCGGACCTGCGGGCCATACATCGGGTGAGGGCGAGAGAATTCAGCCTCACGCGATCGACCTTCGTCCGGCGATGATTTTCAGGTCCCCCCCTTGCGCCCAGACGGACCGGCCTAATGTTACCCGGGTGAGCCCAACAGTCTCCACGCACCTCGCCCGCGCCAACAAGGCTGCACGCCTCCTCGTGGAGGCTTCTTCCCAGGAAGAAGCAGGATTGTTGCTGGAAGCCGGGTTCGCGGAGCTCCAGGCTGCCGTCGCTGCAGCGCCCACCGCCGTTGCGGAGCGGGTCCAGCAGGTGGTCAATGACATCGCTGGCCGCCTCCTCCAGGCCGTGAACCCTGGCGTCCTCGCCGAGGCCGTCGAGGCCGCTCGGGCCTGACAGCCGCGACCGCTGCCAGCGACCCCGGCACAGAGCTGCCAGCGACCCCGGCACAGAGGGGAAGCCCGTGGGCCAGGGCCCCAGCCCCGCCGCAAAGTCAGCTTCCTGTCATCCTCTCCATGACCCCCCCCGGGCTTTCCCTGAGCGGAATCGGGTGGCAAGATGGCCCATGGCTGACCCCTCCGAGCACTCTGGGCACAAACTGCCGCTGGAGTTCTTCCAGCAGCTCCCCAAGACCGACCTCCACGTCCACCTCGATGGATCGATCCGCCTCGAAACCCTGATCGACCTCGCGCGCCGCGACGGCATCGACCTCCCGAGCTTCGAGCCTGCGGAGCTGCGCAAGGCGATGAACCTCGGCGAGAACTGCGGCTCCCTCGTCGAGTACCTCAAGGCCTTCGATGTCACGCTCCTCGTGCTCCAGACGGAGGAGGCCCTGTTCCGCTGCGCCTACGAGCTCGCCGAGGACGCCGCCCGCGAGAATGTTCGCTACATGGAGGTCCGCTACGCGCCGATGCTCCACACCCGCCAGGGCCTGCACCTCACCAGCGTGGTCGAGGCCGTCCTCGCGGGCCTGCGCGCCGCCCACGACAAGCTCGGCATCGAGAGCGCGGTCATCCTCTGCGGCATCCGCAACATCTCCCCCGAGTCGTCCCTGGAGATGGCCGAGCTCGCGGTCGCCTACAAGGGCCGCGGCGTCGTCGGCTTCGACCTCGCGGGCGCCGAGTACGACCACCCCGCCAAGCACCACCGCGCCGCCTTCCAGCTCGTGCGCCAGAACAACATCAACTGCACGATCCACGCGGGGGAGGCCTACGGCCCCGAGTCGATCGCCCAGGCCCTCCACGTGTGCGGCGCGCACCGCATCGGCCACGGCTGCCGCCTCCGCGAGTCCGGCGATCTGCTGCACTACATCAACGATCAGCGCATCCCGCTGGAGGTGTGCCCCTCGTCCAACGTGCAGACCGGCGCCGTGCGCGACTTCGCGTCGCACCCGCTGAAGCTCTACCACAACCTCGGTTTGCGGGTGACCGTGAACACCGACAACCGCCTCGTCACCGACACCACCGTCTCGAAGGAGCTGTGGCGCTGCCACACCGAGATGGGCTTCTCGCTCGACGAGATCAAGGCGCTCGTCGTCGCCGGCTTCAAGAGCGCCTTCCTCCCCTTCCACGTGAAGCAGGGGTACCTCCGCCGCGTGACCCAGGAGCTGGAGCGCTTCCACGCCGACGGCACCATCTCCCCCGAGTCCCCCGAGGTCGTCGCCCTGCGCACCCAGCAGAGCTTCCACTTCGCCGACACGCGCGTGTACCGGCCGCAGGGCCCGCAGCTCTCGCCGCCCACCGAGGCGACGCGCTCCTCGGGCAGCGAGCCCGCACGGCCGTCGGCCAGCGAGTCCGTTCGGGCGCCGAGCAGCGACGCGAACTGACATGCAGACGCACGCTCACGCGTAAGTGCCGGATCCAGCCCGAGTCCGGCGTCACCAGCCACTCTCACCGCAGGAAAACGGGGCCTTCTCCGCGAACCGCGCTCGATTACGAGGTGGCGTGTTCCTCTTTCGGGGACGCGCTCTCTCAGCTCCTGGAACATGGTAGGACTGGGAACGCCTTTGCCCAGTTTCACTGCCCCAGAGCGCATGAGCAGCCCCTACCCGCACCTCAGCCAGGCACCCATCACGGAGGCTTTGCTCGACATCCGGGTCGTGCAGGACCCGGAGACCACGGCGTCAACGCTGCAAGGCTTCTCTTCCAGTGTCGACAGGGACGTCCTCGAGGCCCGCCCGATCCACCGCATCAACGACCAGCTCACGGCAGATCCGGGACTGAACGACGTCTCCGGATCGACGGAGGTGCTCGGCAACATCTACTGGAACGCCGACCACTCACGCGCGGTGCAGGCGAGAGTGGATGGGTTCTCCGTCAACTGCGTCGGGTCCTACACCGACTGGGAGGCCTTGCGTGAACAGGCCCGTACGCTGTGGCAGTACCTACTGCCAGGTCGCGCGACCGCTCCAGGTGCAGCGGTGCGCGCTCCGCTACATCAACAGGCTGTCACTCTCCGCGGGAGGCGATCTCAAGACACACCTTAGGACCCGGCCAGAGCTGAGCCCCGATCTCCCCAACCCATCGCCGAGTACTTCATGCGCGTGCTGGTCCCCTTCGACGAGGCGACGCGCGCCGTGATCACCCAGGCCACGGAGAACCTTCCCGAGAACGGCGCAGATCGCGTCGTGATCCTGGACATCGACGTCTCCACGACCGGGGAGCTCGCGCCCGATTCGGACGCACTCTGGGCCACTTTCGAGAGGCTTCGAGACATCAAGAACACCTGCTTCTTCTCGTCGCTGGAAAAGAGCACCTGGGAGGCTTACCAATGAACGTGCTGATCCCGTTCGGCATGGCGGCACAGTTCATGAGTTATGAGCCCTCGCCAGCGCAGGGAAAGCTGGCCAGGACCATGTCGAGCATCGAGGAGCGGGTCTTCGTCGATCAGCATGCCTTGCTTCCCGTGCCGCCGCCCCTCGATGTCCTCCAGGCTCCGATCGCGCAGTTCGTGTCCCGCCGGTGGAAAGAGCCCTGTGAGGCCATGTTCGAGTTCCTCGCCGTCCAGCACCCTGCGTCCCTCCTGAGGCTGATTGAGCAAGGAAAGCTCGACGCGGCAGACCTGACCTTCGCTGCCGAGCTCGCGGGACGACTGAAGCACAGCGAGGCCGTCAGACGCACGTTGCTGCCGCTGCTCGCGCATCCTCGGGCCGTCGTGCGGGAGGGGGCCATCTACGGCCTGTCCAACCACCTTGATGAAGCGTCTCGCGAGAGGCTCGCGGAGCTTGTGGAGAAGGATCAGAGCCCCGCCGTGCGTGCTGCCGCCGCGGATGCCCTCGACGAGCCGTGACCAAGCGCCTGATCCGCTTCGCGAGGCGTGCGGCCAACTGGGAAGGCGACGTGCCCGTCAAAGAGCTTCAGAGGATGGAGTTCAGGACGAAGGACGGTGGACCGGATCTCAGGCCTTCCGTGTACGAGCTGGAGCGGGTTCCAGAGTCGCTTCCCCAGACCTACGCGGAGCATGCCCACCACATCGATCCTCCGCGGCAGGCGCTCGCCATCGACGTCATCGATGGCACCCGTCCCGTGCAGGCGACGCCAGGCAAGCAGGAGTTTGCCTTCATTCGTGATCGGCACCGCGAGGTCATGCTGCGGGACGAGTATGCGCGACAGCGCCTCCAGGAGGGTGATCCCGAATGGAATGCCGTGGTGGAGGCGCCGGACGCCAAGCCATGGCTGCGCAAGCTGAAGAGTTCCTGACGGCGGGACGCGCCCCCGGAGCGTCAGAAGCGCAGGAGGGCGGTGTCCATGGGCCCGCGGACGGGGCCCAGGGTGAGCTTGGTGCCGCTGGTCGCCAGGAGGATGATCCCGGGGATCATCGCAGCGCCCCCGAGCCCCAGGGCCGCGCCACCCAGGGGACCAAAGGGGGACGCCGACGAGGGGGCGTCGTCGAGGCTCGATGCAGAGCTGGTCAGGGCCTCGCCGATCAGCAAGCTCGCCCCGGTCACGACGAGGCCTCCTCCGATGATCGTCAGCCACATGCCCGCTTTGCGCGCGCCGCTGCTCCTCGCCTCGGTATGCGCGGTGACATCGCCGGAGCGATCGTCGAGCCGGAACGAGCGAGAAGGCGTGACTCCGTTGCCGCCGAAGAAGAAGTCCCCGCCATCGCTGCCGTCGATGACGCGATCACAGGGCGCGGTGCAGACCTTCCGGGACACCGAGATCAACGCTGACACGTTGGCCCCCACCACGACCCCTGAAGCCGTGACCTGGAAGAGATCGACGCCAGGGTTGTCGGCGTCGACGTGGAGCCGCACGACTCCCGGGCGAGGCGGCTGCGGGAGGCCATCAGGCGCGCTGCCAGGAGCTGGGGCCGGGGCGGTGGGCGCTGGCGCTCCCGCTGGAGGAGCGGCGGGCGGCGGCGGCGGCGGGGGCGGAAGAAGCTCGACGCGCGCGTGCTTGCCTCGATCGAGCTTCTCGACGTCGGCCCAGGGGATGCGGCGTTGCTCGCCGGTGCCGAAGACCAGGATGACGACCTCTTTGCCTGGCTCGGCCGAGACGACCATGCCGCGGAGCATGCCGCCGTTCTTGAGGAGGATGACGAGGTGAGCTTCGGGGGCTGCGCGTCCGGGCCGCGTGTGAGGGTGGGCGCAGGACGAGCGTTAATGGGGGGTTCATTCCCCGAGAATATTTGATCGCCCCGCAGGAGGCCCGCCGCTTTCGAGGCAGGCCCCGCCGCCGCGCTCCCTCAGCGCTTCACGTGCTCCGACCCCAGGCGCCCCGGCGCCGCCGAGAGGCTCGCCTCCCACTCGGTGCGTTGCACCACGGGGAGTTGCAGGGCGCGCTCGCGGTCGAGATCCAGGGTGCCGAGGTGCACCGCGAGGGGCGCCTGTACCCACTTGAAGATCGCCCGGGAGAAGAGCGTCACGAACTTCTCCGCCCACGCCCGGAGCGCATCGGGGTCGCGCTCCGGGAAGAGGCTCGGGAGCGCCGTGGAGATCTCGTCCGTCGTGAGCTTCTCGGCGCCGTACAGGTAGAGGCAGGCGTCGAGCACCTCGTAAGGCATCAGCTCCGCTTCACCGGACTGGTTCTCGGCCAGCTCGGGGCCGGCCATGGTCCCCAGCGTCTGCCGCAGCCCCTCGAAGCCGAAGCGGTGGGCGAGCCGTTCGAGCAGCGCGATCACCACCGTCTTTGGCAGGTTGGCGATGACGCTGAACGCGCCTTCGAGGTCGCCGCCCACCGTGGTGTACCCGAGCGCCTTCTCGCTCATGTTCCCGGTCTGGAGGAAGAGCGCGCTGCTCGAGTTCGACCAGTTCCACATCCGCGTGCCACGGATGCGGGCCTGCACGTTCTGCCGGGTGATCTCGGTGACTTCTCCCTTGCCCCCGAGCATGGACGTCGCGGCCTGCACCTCGCGCTCGAAGGCTTCCTCGATGGGCTCGATCGCGAACTGCGCCCCGATGTCCCTGGCGAGCTGCGCGGCGGCCCCCTTCGTGGCGTCGCTCGAGTAGCGGGTCGGCATGTAGAAGGTCTGGAGCTTGCGCCCGATCTCCTCGCGCAGCGCGTCTCCTTCGAGGTCTGGGGCGAGGATGCAGAGCGCCCGCCACGCCACCATCACGCTCAGCGCCGAGTCGCGCCCCCCGGAGAGGGCGATGCCGATGCTGCGGAACGCCCCGATCTTCCGGTAGTAGTCGGCGACCCCGAGCGCTGCGGCCTCGAAGAACTCGTCGAGCAGGTCGTCGCGCGGGGAGGCTTTCGAGATGGACGCGGTGGGCAGGAAGAAGGTGGTCCCGGGCGGAGGCGCCGGGTACGCGAGGTGGGTGCGCTCGGCCGTCGCGCCAGCCTCGCGGACGGTGGGCACCGCGCGCTGGCCGGTGCGCCGGAACTCCTCCAGGTCGCTGCGCCAGGTGCTCGCCTCGCGGCGCCCGCGCGTGGTCCGGTCGAGGTCCACCACGGTCGCCGCGTACCCCTGGACGAAGCGCGGCGCCTCCAGCATGGGCCGCCCGTTCTGGTTGACCAGGCCTCCCCCGTCGAACACGAGCCCGTCGTTGCCGCCCACCATGTTCGCGTAGGCCACGGTGCACTGGTTGTCGGCGGCGCGCGTCGCGATCATCTCCCGCCGGGTGGACTGCACGCCCGCGCGGAAGGGTGATGCCGAGAGGTTGCAGATCACCTCCGCGCCCGAGTAGCAGCGGCGCCGCATGGGGCCGTCGGGCGACCAGACGTCCTCGCAGATCTCCAGGCCGATCGTGCCGAAGTCGAAGGTGTAGAGCCGGTCGCCGCAGAACACCCCGTCCGCGTCGAGCTCCAGGTAAGGCGTGCCGCGGGAGAAGGTGCGCGCCTCGTAGAAGATGTTGTACGTCGGCAGCTTCTCCTTGGGCGTGAAGCCGACGACGCGCCCCCGGTGCACGAGCGCGGCGCAGTTGAAGAGATCCCCGCCGATGCCCACGGTGAGGCCGAGGGTGAACACCGTGAGCAGGCCCGCCGTCTCCGCCGCGAACCGTTCGAGCTCGCGGCGCTGGCTGTCCACGAACCCGTGCCACTGGATGAGATCCTCGGTGGGGTAGCCCCCGATGACCTGCTCCGGGAACACCGCGAGGGTGACGTCGTCCGCCGCCATCGTCCGGGCGAGCGCGATGCAACGGTCGGTGTTGGCGCGCACGGCGCCCACGGTGGAGTTGACGCTGGCGATGCCGATCTTGATGAGCCGCACGGGGCGGAGCCTAGCGCACTGTCCCCCGAGTTCGTCCCGGGTTCTTGGCGAGGCGATCGCGCGCACGAAGGGGGGTAGCGACCAACGGGAGCGTAGGGACCGCAGGTCCCTGATCCAGGGTACGCAGTACTAGCGCGGGGTGAGGGCCGAGAGCAGCCCGAAGAGCTGATCGATCTCCTTCGGGGTGAGGCGCCGCTTTGCCTTCACCCGGTCTGCCTCCGCCGTGAAGACGATGGGATCGAACAGCCGGATCTTGAGGATGGCCACCTTGTACGAGGTGGCCCGGTCGACCCCCTCCGTCAGCTCGGCCGCGTCGCTCCGGGCCTGTTCGGGGCTCTCGCTCGGCCCATCGAAGAGCAGGTCGACCGCGCCGCTCTTGTCGAGGACCACATCCAGCGAGAGCGAGCGCACCGTCTCCGGGACCCGCGGGACGTACTGCATCCGCAGGGTCTTCGCGGGCTCCAGCGCCGTGGCCACCGCCGCCTCTGGCCCCTCTGGATCGGGGAACCCCCCCGTACCCACGAAGCGCTTGGCGAGCTTCGCCTTGCTCTCGGGCAGGACCACCAGGAACGAGGGCTCCACCACCGCCACCACCCGGGTATGGCCCTGGATGGTCACCTGTGTCGCCGGCACTCCGAGCCCTTCCAGCTCCACGGCCGGCGGGTTGCTGCGCCCCTTCAGCGTGTCGAGCCCCGCCTGGAGCTTCTCCGGGGTGAGGTCGTGCTCCAGCACGATCACCGCCTCGCGCTCCGCCCGCAGGCTCGGCGCCGTCACGAACGCGCGCAGGAGGTTCTTCTCCGGGTCGATGCCGGTGCCATCGAGCAGCGGGCCCCACAGGTTCATCCTGGCGAGCTGCGCGGCGAGGGCGTGCCCCCGCGCGCGCTCGGCGTAGACCAGGACCGAGACCTTTCCCCCGGCGATTTCCTGGGCGAGGGCCGCCGCGTTCCGCGGGCGCGGGGCCTCGGCGACCGGCACCTCTGCGGCCGGCGTTGCCGCGCCGCCGCAGGCCACCATGGAGAGCGCCGAGAGCGCGCATCCCAGGGTGAGGAGCCAGGCCGACCCGCGACGCACGCCGAGCCGCGCGCCCCCACCGCCGTCGGGCCCACTACCGTCATCGCACCCACCGCGCACCCTGCGACGCATCAGCTCCATGCGGAGGACACTACCGGCACCCTCCGAACCTCGCTAGCATGCCCGGCCCGAACGATGACTCGGGCGCCCCATGCGGCGCTCGCCCCGGCACTGGAGGCAGCATGACCATCAAGCCTTCCGACCTGCGCGCGATCCCCCTCTTCGAGAACATCACCGAGACCCACCTTGAGACCCTGATCAACGCCTTCGACCGCCGCAAGATCGCGGCCGACGAGGTGCTCTTCGAAGGAGGGAGCCCCCCCGCGCACCTGCACTTGCTGGTGAGCGGCGAGGTGGCCCTGAGAGAAGGCGCCACCACCCGCTTCATCCTGCACCCCATCGCGCCCATCGGCGAGCTGGGCGCCGTGACCGGGTTCCGCCGCGCCACCACCGCGGTGGCTACCCAGCCCTCCGAGGTCTGGCGCATCGGCATCGCCGATCTGCGTCAGTTCTTCGAGAAGTACGGCGACGTCGCGTTCCCCGTGTACCACAACCTCCTCAACATCGTGGCCGACAAGCTCCGCCGCGATCAGCACCGCCTCGACGAGGTGCGCACGAACCTCATCCGCAGCCAGAAGGGGATGAAGAACCTCCTCGATTTCGTGCTGGAGAACGAGGAGACGGCGCTGAGCCGTCAGATCTGCGCGACGCTCGAAGACCTCATCGAGAAGAACCGCCGCTGGCACTACCTCGTCGAGCCGAGCCGCACCCTGAAGAGCTCCGTGCGCCTCGACAGCGGCCAGGTGGTCCCGGTGCAGGAGCTGTCCGACGGCTGGCTGCGCCTCGGTCCCCTGCCCGAGAACACCTCGGTCAGCCACGAGGACTGGAGCGGCGTCCTGATCCTGCCCGGCCACGAGCTCCCGGTGAGCGGGCGCGTCGAAGCGCGCGACGATGGCTTCATCCTGATCCGCCTCGACCTGCTCATCGACGAGTACCGCAAGGCCTTGCAGGACTACCTGACCCGCCTCGAGCTGCTCGACTTCATCGTCTGAGCCTCCACGAGGGGGCGCGCGTCCCCTCGCCCCGCCCGGAAGCGCGCCGCCCCGTCAGGGCCGGATCGCCATCACCGATCACTTCATGTCCACGATCGGATTCGGACCTGGACTGCTGGTCTCGACGGGTAGCGCCGACGTCTTCGTCGCGACTTCCGCGTCCTGAGGAGCCTGGCGCACCGCCTCCCCCGACGCGGTGGGCGCCGCTGCCTCGGGGGGCACGTCCCCCTCGTCCGGAAGCTCCTTCCAGCCCGTGACGGCGCGCGAGAACGCTGCGAGCCGGTGCACCAGCGGGTCATCCAGGAGGGCCTTGAGCCCGAGGTACGCCGCCCCGTCCGGGATCCCCATGGTCTGCGTGAGCTGGGCCAGCAGATCGTTCCGTTGCTTGCGGACCTCGTCGCGCTGCGCTTCTTCGCGCTGCGCCTCCTCGCGCTGCGCCTCCGTGATCGGCGCGCCCTTCGGCTGTGCCGCGTCGCCCTCCCCGGCTCGCGCCACGGCCTTCGGGGGGGCGTCCCCCAGGCGCCGCGCCAGCGCGAGCGCCGAGATGACTCCCCGGATGAGGAACCGCTCCCGCAGGAGCTGCGCGTTCGTGCGCCCGAGCAGGACGATCAGGAGCGCCTGGTCCTGCCAGTCGCAGATCCTCTGGAGGCTGTAGATGGTGTTGAAGAACAGCCGCGGCGTCGGCATGTACGCCAGCGCGTGCACCGAGTCGACCCGCTCCTCCGAGAGGCGCGCGATGTCCTCCTCGTTCAGGCCCTCGATGAGCCGCAGGTCCGCGAGCGCCCCGGGGCTGATGGGCGCCATGCCCAGGATCGCCGCCGCGCGATCGGTGACGAGCTGGAGCGCGCGCTCCCCGAGCAGCGCCACCGCCACGCCCACGACAACCGCCTGGTCCGCGGCCTGTCCCTCCGGTTTGCCCGCCGAGGTGCCGAGCAGCACGATGCTCAGGAAAATCGCGCACACCGTCACGAAGAGCAGCGTCCTCGCGGCATACGCCATCATCCTCGCCGTGGCGTCGTTGCTGGCAGACCTGAAGAGGATCTTGCCGAGGTGCATGAGGAACGACACCGTCGCCGCCGTGCCCACGGTCAGCGCGCCCAGGTGGCGCGCGCTGTGCGGAGCGTACCCCGCGACGAGCACCACGCAGGCGCACAGGATCGCGGACGCCAGGAACCCCAGGATCGCCGCGTGGCGCGCCATCCTCTGGATGGACTCCTTGGTCAGGGTGCTCTCGTAGATCCACGTGCTCTGGACCTCCTTGAGCAGCGAGGGATCATGGGCGGGGTGGGGCGCGAGCATGTAGTCGCTGCGCGCGACCCGGCGCTCCACGAGCAGCGTCGAGCACGCGGTGAGCAGGGTGGGCATGACGCACAGCACCATGATCCCGAGCCGCTTTCTCTCCCCGGACCCCAGCACGGCGCCCTGAAGATCGGGGTCCGCCGGGAGCGAGCCGTAGGTGACCCACAGGATGAAGCCCAGCAGGGCAAACAGGATCCACCGCACGAACGAGGGCGCGACGAGGGCTATCCCCTCCAGGGTGGCCATCCAGCTCCGCTCCATGCGCGTCCAGAAGACGTTTGCGCGCGACCCCTGGCGCCGCATCGCAAAGGGGCCGAGGAATGCGACGCAGAAGCCGACCAGCAACGCCGCGAAGAGCGGCAGGCTCTGTCCCCGCGCTTCGGGGTTGAACAATGCCACCCACGCCTCGCTGCGCGCCACCAGGTACGTGAGGACGGCGCTGGCGAGGGCCACCGGAGACCAGAACAGCATCGCCGGGATGTCGCCGCTCTGGCGGGGCCTCGCGGTGTCCCCCGATCCTGGAGGGTTCCTGGAGGCCTCGGGTCCCGTGGCGGCGCCGGGAGCGCCGGGACTGCTCTGGGTCATCGTTCCATCGGACGGCATCCCACACCGGCGCGTCAACCGGCGCGTCAACACCGGCGCGTCAACACCGGCGCGTCAACACCGGCGCGTCAACACCGGCGCGTCAACACCGGCGCGTCAACGGGCGCGCGTGAGGCGGGAGATGCACGCGCGGGGGTGATCCTCGCCAGGAACTTCCGCCGGACCGGGATGTCCGAGTGCGACCGCCCCACCTCAGGGAGAGACATGGCCACATCCGCCTGGAAGCTATCCGTTGCCGGTGCACTCACGCTCGCCGCGCTCACGAGCACCGCCCGCGCCCAGGAGCGCGTGCAGAACACCCTGCCCCTGCGCACGGTGCGCCTCTACGAGGTGGGCCTCGGCTACTTCGAGCGCACCGGGAGGCTCGGCAAGGGCCCCGAGGTGGCGCTGCCCGTGCCCGCCACCCACCTCGATGACGCGCTGAAGACCCTGGTGATCCTCGGCGAAGGAGGCAAGGCGAGCGTCACCGGCGTCGAGTTCTCCAGCAGCGTGTCCCCGAGCATGGGCCGCGCGCTCGCGGGGCTGCCGGAGGGCGAGGACTCCATCACGTATCCGCAGCTCCTCCGCGGCCTGAAGGGCGCCTCCGTGGACCTCAAGACCACCCGCGAAGCCCTGCGCGGTCGCCTCATCGACGTGGTGGAGCCCGCCGTCGCCGAGGCCGAGGAGTGCGCCCCCGTGACCGCGGCGCCTGGCTCCAGCGACAAGGGCGACGAGACCCCCCACGCGCGCGCGCCCTCCCCCTGCGCCCCCTCGCGGCAGCTCACCTTGCTGATCCTCACCGATCGCGGCGAGCTGCGCCGCCTGCGTGCCTCCGAGGTCATCGGCGTCCGTCCCACCGACCCTGCCTTCGCCGCGCGCATCGGCTCCGGCCTCGACGCCATCTCCACCCAGGGCGCCGCTACCCGCAAACCCCTGCGCGTGCTCGCCCAGAGCGCCACGCCGGTCACCCTGGGCTACGTCGCCGAGACGCCCGTGTGGCGGTCGAGCTACCGGCTGGTGCTCGACGACGCCGGAGGCGGGGTGATGCAGGGCTGGGCGCTGGTGCACAACGACACCGACGAGGACTGGAAGCAGGTGCGCGTGGAGCTGGTCAACGGGCAACCCTCGTCATTCCTGTTCCCGCTCGCCGCGCCCCGCTACGGGCGACGCGAGCTGGTCACGCCCGACGAGGCGCTGAGCACGGTCCCGCAGCTCCACGGCCGCACCGTGGACTCCATGTGGGAAGAGCAGAGCTTCGGCGCGGGAGGCTTCGGCCTGACAGGGATCGGCGAAGGCGGCGGTGGCCGCGGCGAGGGCATCGGCCTCGGCCAGATCGGCACCATCGGGCACGGCAGCGGCACGGGCTCCGCCGGCCCTGGCAGCACCGCGCTGTCCATCGGCAACCTCGCCGCCGTCGGCCAGGCCGAGGGGGTCGAGTCCGGGGTGCTCTTCCGGTACGCCCTCCCCTCCCCCATCGACCTGCGCGCCCATGGTTCGGCGCTGCTGCCGTTCCTGCAGCGGGCCGTGACCGCGCGCCGCATCGCCCACTTCAATGGCTCGGGCAAGGCCCGGAGCGCCGCCCGCCTCCGCAACGACACCGGCCAGACCCTGCCCGCCGGCCCCATTGCCTTCTTCGCCGACGGGGGGTTTGCCGGCGAGGCCACCATCGATCGCATGATCCCCGACGAGCGCCGCACCGTGGCCTTCGGCGAGGACCTCGACGTGGAGCTTGTGGAGCGCGGAGGACCCCGGCGCGACGAGCCCCGGCTGCTGGAGTTCGACGGCGATACGCTCGTCGAGCACTACGTGCGCTTCCGGGAGGACACCTACGAGATCACCAACAAGAGCCCGAGCCCGCGGACGGTCTTCGTGAACCTCGGCTACGTGACCAACTCGCGCGTGCAGGGCGCCGACGAGCTGGACTTCGATACCCGCACGAACAAGGCGATGGCCGTCTTCCAGGTCGGCGCGAAGAGCCAGCGCGCCGCCGTGCTGAAGGTGGAGGAAGGGCTGCGGCGATCCATCGGCCAGAGCGCGTGGTCCTCGAAGAACCTCACGGCCCTCTCCGAGGTGGCGACGCTCCCCGCGACCCAGCGCGCCGCCCTGCGCGCGGCGGCCGCGGAGATGCGCATCGCCGAGCAGTGGCGGGACGCGCTCCCGAAGGTCGAACAGGCCATCACCAGCGTGCGCTCCGAGCTCGATCGCCTCCGTGGCTACCTGTCCGCCGCCAAGACCGGCTCCGACGGCGCCGAGACCTTCACGAAGCGCATCCTCGCCGCCGAGGATCGCCTCACCGCTCTCCGTGCCCAGGCCGAGAAGTTCGTGGTCCAGCGCAAGCGCCGCGCCGCCCTCTCCGTGGCCTCCCTCGCGAAGCTCAGCCGACCCGCCGTCGCTCGCTAGTACTGCGTACGGCGAATCAGGGACCTGCGGTCCCTACGCTCCCGATGGTCGCTACCCCCGTGACTTTGCGCGCACGCCGAGCCGAGGACCAGGACGAAACCAAGACATATCGGGCGCTACTTGCCAGAGACCCCCGCAGGGGCGCCCGAGGCCTTCGGGAATGCGCTGCGCAGATCGTCGATTCCGCGCTGCGGTCGCGCATCCTTGGCGAGATCTTCCCGGTTCTTGCGCTTCTCCTCCGTGGAGGTGCCGGTGCGCTTGTCGCGCTCGGCCACGAGTTCGGGAGGCGCCTCCCCGTCACGGTTGTACGACCAGGCGAGGAGCGGCAGGCCCACCGGCAGCGAGTGCGCCGCCGGGTGCCCCACGTGCCCCGTGTCCCACACGTGCCAGGTCTTGCCGTAGCTGTTGAGCTTCTTCGCGAGCGCCTCCTTCTCTGCGATCTCGGGGACGCCGGGCATCGTGAGCTGGCCGGAGAGAATCTCGTAGTTGTGCGGGTGCCACCGCGGCTTCTCGTCCTCGGAGAGCTGCTCGAAGAGCCGCTCCGAGATGATGTACTCGATGCCGATCAGGTTCGCCGTGGCGACCGTCCCGTCATAGATCACGCACTGCGTGAGCTCCTCGTTCTGGTTCCTGCAGTAGTGGTGGGCCTCCATGTGGTGGCCCGTGTCGTCCTTCATCACGTGGAAACCATCGAGGTAGTAGTCGAGCGCGCGCACGGGGCTCAGGTCCTGCAGGGCCTCGGCCCCCTTCTCCAGCACCTTCGTGCCCGCCTTCTTGTCCTCCCCTCGCGGCTCCACCTGCGGCGGTGCCGGCTTCCCATCCGCGCACCCGGCAGCCCCGAGCGCCCCCGCCACGAACACGCCGAGCACTGCCACGACCGTTGCCCTGCGGCTTCCACGAGATCTCATCCCCGCTCCTTGACTGGCTTGACTGGAGTGCGTGGCCCGCGTGAACGGCGCTGGGGCACGTCACAGCCACTCGATGCCGGTGGCCGATCCCGAGGTGCGGACCCCGCCCCGCGCCTGTCGCTTGTCACCGCGCACGAAGAGCGCCATCAGCCCGTACGAGACGACGAGGAGCGAGATCCAGAGCCAGGGCACCACCGCCGCGTGCGCCTGCGTGAACGTCCGGAGCCAGGCGAGCATCGCGCTCAGCCCCTGCGCGACGCGCGCGGCGATCACGGCGGGCACCGAGAGGAGCGCACCCCACTGCGACGCCATGGAGAAGGTACTCCAGGCGAAGAGGAACAGGGCCGCGCCGGCGGCGTATGGAAACCAGCTCTTCTTCTGTAGCGACAGAGCACGCATAGCCCCTCCCACGACGCGCCGACTCCGTATCGGCGACATCGACCTGTCAGCATGACCGCAGGTCGGTGGCTTTCTGGCGGCCTCCCACGACTATCTCCGTCGATCGGGCCACGGTGCGCGGAGGAGCAAACGACATGCCCTGTCCCGGGTGCACCGGGGTCACACGCAGAAGCCCCCGACACACCTCTTCTTGGTCCAGAGAAGCGAACTCTGGCAGAATGATGGGTCACGCCCCGGGCAAACAATGCTCAGGGATGAATCCTCTGTCGCGCACCCCGAGGGGGCTGAAATGAGCATGATCCGAAGAAGTGTAGCGAGGCGCCTCGCCTCGTCTGGCGGTCGGGCCGGAGTGGCCGTGCTGGCAGGTCTCGCGGGCCTCGCAGCGCTCACCGCGTCACCGCGCACGGCGAGCGCAGCGCTGCTCGTCGAGTGTCCCGCCGGCGCTCAGGATCTGATCATCGATCCGCTGGTCGGCAGCAGCTCCAACCCTCTCGACGACGGGAGCTACCTCGTCCCGGTCTCCACGGTGAGCCAGGTCTTCCCGGGCGGGATCCCGTTCCTCAGCACGTTCAACACCTTCTACATCAACGTCAACGGCAACCTCTCCTTCGGGCAAGCCGTCAGCACCTACACGCCGATTGCCATCCCGGGCCTCAGTGTTCCCACCATCGCGCCCTTCTTCGCCGACGTGGACCTGCGGCCGGTCCAGGGCGACGTTCACCTCTGCGTGGACACCGTGGGCCGTCGGCTGATCGTCACCTGGGACCAGGTCGGATACTTCAACCAGAAGACCGACAAGCTGAACGCTTTCCAGGTCATCCTCACCAACAACGACGCCGACACCTGCCCCAACGTCGCGAACTTCGAGGTCGAGTTCCGCTACGAGCAGCTCACCTGGACCACGGGCGACGCCAGCGGGGGTTCCATGGGCCTCGGGGGCGACCCGGCCACTGCGGGCATCGATGCCGGCGACACGGTGAACGCCGTGGCGCTGCCAGGCTCGGGCACTGCCGGGGTCCTGAGCCTCGTCGATGCCACCAACGCCAACGAGCCCGGCGTCTTCCGCTTCCTGGTCGCGCAGGGCACCCTCCCCAACTGCGGCAACGGCACCCTGCAGCTCTGCGAGCAGTGCGACGACGGCAACAGCTCGAACAACGACGCCTGCTCCAACCAGTGCCAGCTCAACGTCTGCGGCGACGGCTACCGCAACCCCGCGACGGAGGCCTGCGACCAGCTCGAGTTCGGCGCTGGTCTCGACGTCTGCCCCGCCGGCTACACCGGGACTGCGCTCTGCAACAACGACCCCGCGAACCCCGCGGGCAACGGTTCCTGCACGGTCGACAGCCCGCCCGACGGCTGCGTCGACGTCAACGAGTGCCAGAACCCCGCGCTCAACGTTTGCAGCCCCCAGGCCACCTGCACCAACACCCCGGGCAGCTACACCTGCACCTGCAACGCCGGCTACACCGGCAACGGCCTCACCTGCGTCGACGTCGACGAGTGCGCCAGCCCCGCCACCAATACCTGCAGCCCCCAGGCCACCTGCACCAACACCCCGGGCAGCTACACCTGCACCTGCAACGCCGGCTACACCGGCAACGGCTTCACCTGCGTCGACGTCGACGAGTGCACAGACCCCACGGCCAACACCTGCGACGACGACGCCTCCTGCACGAACGTGCCAGGCAGCTACACGTGCACCTGCGAGCCCGGGTACACGGGCGATGGCTTCACGTGCACCGACATCGACGAGTGCACAGACCCCACGGCCAACACCTGCGACGACGACGCCTCTTGCCAGAACACCAGCGGCGGCTTCGAGTGCACCTGCAACCCGGGCTACGAGGGTGACGGCACGACGTGCACGGACGTCGACGAGTGCGCAGACCCCACCACCAACACCTGCGACGAGAACGCCTCCTGCCAGAACACCGACGGCGGCTTCGAGTGCACCTGCGACCCGGGCTACGAAGGTGACGGCACCACCTGCACCGAGGAGAACCCCGGCACGGGCGGGGGCGGGGGCGCGGGTGGCTCCGGCGGGACTGGCGGCGCGGGTGGCTCCGGCGAGGGCAACGGGGGCAGCGGCGGCAGCGGCGGCAGCGGCGATGGTGGCAACGACGGTGAAGGCGGGACGGCCGGCTCGGGCGTCAGCAACCCCGTCAATACCGAGGGAGGCTGCTCCTGCTCCACGCCTGGCACCCAGCCCACTGCACCCCCGGCCTCGCTGCTGGTCGTCGCGGGCGTGGCCCTCATGGGCGCGCGTCTCCGCCGCCCCCGGCGGGTCAACCGCGGCTGACCTGCACGGCTGACCTGCGCGGCGAGGGCCCGCACCCCGCTTCCTCGCCGCGCCGCACCCCGCGCACTTCCCACCTCACCTCGATCCTGCTCACCCCCGACCAGCGCTGTCGGGTGCCTCCCCCGTTCACGCTGGGGGCCTGCTGGACGGGCTTTCCACGATTGACGGCTCGCCCTGCCAGGTCAGGTTTGTCGGCGTCGCATGGCAGCGAGGCATCGGTGCCCCGCAATGGCGCATGCAGGAGGAGAGGGCATGTCCAGATCCGAAGACAAGCGCAAGGTCCGTTATGCCGTGGTGGGCGCCGGAAACCTCGCCCAGGTGGCCATCTTGCCTGCATTCCAGAACGCCCGGGAGAACTCGGAGCTGGTCGCCCTCATCTCGGGCGACGAGGACAAGCGCGAGGCGATCGGCGAGCGCCACGGCATCGAGTTCGTGGGCGACTACGAGGACTACGAGACCATCCTGGAGAGCGGCGAGGTCGACGCCGTGTTCATCGCGCTGCCCAACAACCAGCACCGCGAGTACACCGAGCGGGCCGCGAAGGCGGGCGTGCACGTGCTCTGCGAGAAGCCCATGGCCATCGGCGAAGAGGACTGCGAGGCCATGATCCGCGCCACGCGCGAGGCCAACGTCAAGCTCATGATCGCCTACCGCCTCCACTTCGAGGAGGCCAACCTCCGCGCCATCGAGATCGCGACCTCGGGCAAGCTCGGAGACGTGCGCGTCTTCAGCTCGGTGTTCACCCAGCAGGTGCGCCCCGACGACATCCGCACCCATGCCGAGCTCGGCGGCGGCGTGCTCTACGACATGGGCCCCTACTGCGTGAACGCTGCCCGCTACCTCTTCCAGGCCGAGCCCGAGGAGGTGTTCGCCTACGCCATCAAGGGCCAGGACGGGCGCTCCCGCGAGGTCGACGAGACGACCTTCGCCGTGCTCCGTTTCCCTGGGGACCGCCTCGCCCAGTTCGTGGTGAGCCAGGGCCTCGCCGCGACCGGGTCGTACCGTATCCTCGGCACCAAGGGCGACCTCCGCGTCGAGCCCGCCTATGGCTATACGGAGGCGCTCGTCCACCACCTCACCGTCGATGGCGAGACGACGGAGACGACGTTCGAGAAGCGCGACCAGTTCGGCCCCGAGATCGTCTACTTCTCGCGGTGCATCCTGGAGGGCAAGGAGCCCGAGCCTTCAGGCGCCGAGGGCCTCGCCGACGTGCGTGTCTTCGAGGCCATCCTCCGCTCCGCCCAGACAGGCCAGCCCGTGAAGCTCACCCCCTACCGGCGCGATCAGCGGCCGAGCATGGAGCAGGAGATCCACAAGCCTGCCTTCAAACCGCCCGAGCCCGTGAAGGCGCCGGCTCCGGCACAGAAGTGAAGCCCGCCGCGTGGTGGTGGCGCGCTGGAGGTCGTGCGCCGCATCGTGTAGGCAGCGGGGCATGAACCCCGCGGGCCAGGCGACGCTGGAGGACACACGTGCGCGTGTCACCGCGCTCCTCCGGCGCCACGGCTGGAACGCCACCTCCCCCCAGGTGCTCGAAGGGGGCTTCTCGTACTGGTTCGATGGTGACGACGCCTGCGTCGCCTACGTCGACACCGGCGGGGCCTGGGTGGCCGCCGGCGCGCCGCTCGCCTCCGACGCCACGCGCTCCGAGGTCGCTGCACGCTTCGTGGCCGAGGCCAGGGCACGCGGCCGACGGGCATGCTTCTTCGCCACCGAGCTGCGCTTCGTCCGCGAGACGCTTCGCGACGCCCCCGCGCTCGGCGACGTCCCCACGCGCGGCAGCAGTGCCACCGGCTCTCGGCGCGACGCCGCCACTCCCTCCGAGGCCGTGCTCACCTCCATGCAGATGGGCGAGCAGCCCGTCTGGGACCCGCGGACATGGGAGACCAGCCTGCGCGCGAGCCGTAGCCTGCGCGAGCAGCTCCGGCGCGCCCGCGCCAAGGGCGTGACCATCCGCGCCGTGCCCCCCGCGGAGGCCGCGGACCCGCACACGGCGCTCGGCGCGGCCGTCGGAGAGCTCGCGCGCCAGTGGACCGAGGGCCGCGGCATGGCGCCCATGGGCTTCCTCGTGCAGATCGAGCTGTCCACCTTCCCCGAGGAGCGGCTGTGCTTCGTCGCCGAGCGCGAAGGCGTGCTCGTCGGCCTCCTCGCCGCCGTCCCGGTCTACGCGCGCAACGGCTGGCTCATCGAGGATCTCCTCCGTCACCCCGACGCGCCGAACGGCTCCGTGGAGCTGCTCGTCGACGCTGCCATGCGCCACCTCGCCCAGGTCGGCAGCGACTTCGCCACGCTCGGCCTGGCCCCCCTCTCCGGGGACATCTCCCCGTGGCTCCGCGCCGCGCGCCGGCTGGGCGCCGGGCTCTACGACTTTCACGGCCTCCACGCCTTCAAGGCCAAGCTGCGCCCCCACGCCTGGGTCCCCATCTTTCTCTCCTTTCCCGAGCGCCAGGGCAGCCTCGTCACCACCCTCGATGTGCTCCGCGCCTTCGCCAGCGGAGGGCTCGTGCGCTTCGGCCTGCGTACCATCCTCCGCGCGCCCGGGATCGTGATCCGCCTCATGGCGCTCCTGCTCGTGCCCTGGACCCTGCTGCTCGCCTCGCCGCCCGCCGCTCCCTACTTCCCGAGCGCCGCCGTGCGCGCCGCGTGGGTCGCCTTCGACGTCCTCGTCGCTGCGGGCCTGTTCGCGCTCATGCAGCGCTACCGGCGTCCCCTCGCGGTCCTCCTCGCCAGCGCGGTGACGGCCGACGCGCTTCTCACTCTCGCGCAGGCGGTCGTGTACAATGCCCCGCGCGCGCACGGCCTCATCGATCACCTGGTCATGGTCTCCGCGGTGGCTGCGCCCTCCGCAGCAGCGCTCCTGCTCTGGCAGGCCATCCGCCGGGCGCGCCTTTGATCACCGGGTCGGGTTGACGTGACCTCCCCGCCGTGCGAATTCGCGCTGCCGCAGAAAGGTTCACGTGAGCGCAGCGGACGATACCCTGCGACGTCGCGTCCAGGCGCGCGTCGGCAAGCAGCTCAAGGAAAAGTGGCGGCTCGACGCGGTGCTTGGCATCGGCGGCGTGGCCTGCGTGTACGCAGCGACCCACCGGAACGGCACCCGGGCTGCGATCAAGATCCTCGACCCCGAGCTCGCGGCCCTGCCCGAGGTCCGGGACCGTTTCCTTCAGGAAGGCTACGCCTCGAACTCCGTCGGCCACCCCGGCGTCGTGCAGGTGCTCGACGACGACATCACCCAGGACAACGAGGTCTTCCTGGTGATGGAGCTGCTCGAAGGCCAGACCCTCGGCGAGCGCGCCGAGGCCCACGGGGGCAAGCTCCCCCCCGGCGAGGTCCTCGCAGCGGCCGCCGCAGTCCTCGACGTGCTGGCCATGGCCCACCAGAAGGGCGTCCTCCACCGCGACCTCAAGCCCGACAACATCTTCCTCACCGAGGACGGCGCGGTGAAGGTCCTCGACTTCGGCCTCGCCCGCGTGAAGGAGATGCCGCAGCACCAGAAGCGCGCCGGCACCCGCTTCGGCTACACCATGGGCACCCCCGGATTCATGGCGCCGGAGCAGGCGCGCGGGCAGTGGTTCCAGGTGGATGCGCGCAGCGATCTCTGGGCGCTCGGCGCCACCATGTTCTCCCTGCTCTCGGGCAAGCAGCTCCACGAGGACGAGGAGGGCCACCCGAGCTTCCACCTGGCAGCGACCCGCTCCGCGCCCTCGCTCGATGAAGTCTCCCCCGGCCTGCCGCGCCCCGTCGTGGAGCTCGTCTCCCGCGCCCTCGCGGCCCCCAAAGCGAGTCGCTGGCAGAGCGCCGAGGAGATGCGCGGCGCGGTGGAGGCGGCCCTGAAGATGTTCGCCGACCACCCCCTCTGGCGCGCCGGCGCCTCGGCGTCGGTGCGGGTGCCGCGCCACGCCCAGGTATCCCAGGTGGCCCACACGGCAATGGCGCCCGTGCGGGTCTCGACGCCGCCGCGCTCCATGCCCTCGGTGAACAACACCCACGCCGTCGAGATCGCGCCCGACACCTACTGGGTCGGCAAGCGCGACCCCGGCGCCATCTTCCACGCCAACCCCTTCCTGCGCATCTTCCGCGGGAGCGACGGCGCGGCGTCCTACAACATGCTCATCGATCCGGGGTCGAGCTCCGACTACGCGGTGGTCTCGGCCAAGGTGAACGCGCTCATCGGCGGCATGGGCCGGCTCAACGCGATGTTCATCAACCACCAGGACCCGGACGTGGGCTCCTCCGCCGCCGCCATCAGCGCCCGCCACGCACCCAAGGCAGCCATCATGTGCTCCGAGCCCACCTGGCGCCTCATCGTGCACTTCAACCTCCCCCGCGAGCGCTTCGTGGACACCGAGCGCCACGCGGGCGGCATGACCCTCAGCACCGGCCACCGGGTCCTGCCCGTGCCCACACCCTTCTGTCACTTCCGTGGCGCCGTGGCCCTCTACGATCCGGAGACGCGCGTCCTGTTCACCGGCGACCTGCTCGGCGGCCTCACCCCGGCCGGCGCCGAGGGCCTCTGGGCCGACGAGAGCGACTGGGGCGGTGTGCGGGCTTTCCACCAGATGTACATGCCCGCGAGCCGCGCCCTCTCCATGGCCGTGCGCGCCATCCGCCGCCTCGAGCCGCCCGTCGAGATCATCGCCCCGCAGCACGGGCGCCTCCTGCGCGGGGCGATGATGACCAAGTTCCTGGAGCGCCTGGAGCGCCTCCCTGTCGGCCTCGACACCATCGACGAGGTGGGCGACGGCCCCGACGCCATGGCCGCCTGGACGAGCGTGCTCCGGCGCGTGCTCTACACCGCGCGCCTCGTCCTCGGCGACGAGGTGGACGCCCGCCTCGCCCAGATGGAGGACTTGCGCGACACGGCCACCGTGACCGGCGACGAGGTCGAGGTCCGCGCCATGGGCCGCTGGACGCTGGGCACCGTGGTCGAGGCCCTCACCCGCGGCGAGCCCCCCGAGGTGGTGAACCCCATCCAGCTCGAGGTGATCTACGCCTGCGAGCAGCTCGAGCTACCGAGCCCCGCCCTGCGCATCGAGGGCGCCGAGGACATGGGCGAAGCCCTCATCACCGGCTGAAGCGCATGACCTCGGGCGGCGCCGCGGACGCATGCCGCGCACGCCGCGCATGCCGCGCACGCCGCGCCTACTTGCGGCGGACGCGGAGGAAGTCCTGGGTGCACGTGAACGAGCATCGCCCTGCGGCATCCCCGAAGACGCGCTGCACGTAAGCTCTCACATCATCGCGGCGCAGCGGCGGGCGTCGCGAGAGGTGGTTGAGCATGAACCCGGCGATGATCATCGCGGTGTCCACGTCGGGCGTCTGGATGGTCGAGGGGACCGTCTCCACGGCGACCGTATAGCGCTCACCATCGGGTCCATCGCGAAGGCCGCGGAGCAGCTCGGCGATGTCGAACTGACTCCCTGTGAAGTGATGGACCATCTGCATGCAGTCGCTCTCGGGGTTCTGCAGGATGATGGCGAGTTCGCCCTCGTGGTCGAGCCACCCGAGCATGCGGTGTAAGTGAGCCGGCCACCGGTCGGTCGGCACGTGGTAGAGGACGTGGGAGCAGAGGACGAAGCTGGCGCGGAGATCCGGCGACGCGCCGAGGATCGTGCTGGGCATGATGGTCGCCGAAGGGCAAGCCCGCGCGAGTTCGTCGCGCAGGTGAGCGCTGGGTTCGATGGCAATGGTATGCTCGAAGGCATCGGTGAACCCCTGGGTCACCCGACCGTTGCCCGCTCCGGCATCGAGGAAGACGCGATGGTCCGAGAGTTGCTCGATGACCTCCCACAGGAAGCTGCAGGCCTGGTCCTTCTGGTCGGTGTGCGCGAGGAAAACAGAGAACGCTCGCGCATAGGCCTTGCCGTCAGGGGCGAGTGCCGTGATGAAATCGCTGTCCACGGGGATCCCCCTTGCCCAACGTTGCGTGTGTCCAAGGGCTGCACGGCCCGCGCCCAGAGACACCGGTGTCCACCATTCCACCTGCCCGGCGGCTGGGCAGGATGGTGCTGCGCACGCGTTCCTAAGAGTGAGCAGGTCACCAGAGACACGCAATGCATTTTCACGCAGGAGAGTGAGCCAGCGTCCCAGCCACACAATACGCCAGGACACCCGGAGCAACGCTCCGTTGCCATTGGCGCGAGGCGTGACGGAGAGCACATGCGGCGTGCTGTCCATGGCTGGAAAGTCCGAAACGTCTGTGGTCAGGGTCTGTGCAAGGTCAGCCGACCCCATGGTCGTGGCCCCCGCTCAGGCGATTCTTTGGCCACGCAAGTCAATGCGCGCCTCCAATGAAACCCAGGCGATAGCAGCGCAAAGCTGACCATTCGAGAGAATGGCACTCGATTCGTAAGCCGGTCCGGCAAGTCGCCATCGCAGAGGGTGCTCTGTCTCCGGCCACCAACGCTGGAAAGAAGCCTCACCTCGTTCCCAGCTACGGACGGCTCGCTGGAGCGCTCGGGATGCTCGCGTCAGGGGCCGACATCCGCGACATCCTCGCGAGCCCTCGCTTCGGCCTGCCTGAACCCGTGAGAGGCGGGCGCGCTCCGGTCCACTTCTCTCAGGAGGGCGCTCGACGCACCGACACCCGACGGACAGCGCGTCTGCTCATCGCCCCGTCCGAGAGGACATGGTCTGCACCGGCCGAGCGTGGAGCGGGAAATCGCCGGGCAGCCGGCGACCTCCACGCGACGACTCGTTCACTCGGTACCGAAGGTGGGACTCGAACCCACAAACCCTTTCGGATAGCGGATTTTGAATCCGCCGCGTTTGCCATTCCGCCACTTCGGCCTGCTGCACACCGCGCGGTCCCGGCTGACGCTGGGGCCCGAGCACCCGGAGACCCTAGTCCAAGGAACGGGATGCTGGCAACCATCGGGACGGTCGGGGCGGGCGGCGGGCGGAGGAGAGCCGTCGGCGCGAGGCCCGAGGTGGCGGGCAGGAGCGCCCTCCAGTGCAGGCGCGGAGCGGAGACGCAGGCGTAGCCGCTCAGCGGGCAGCAGGATCGCGGTGACGGGCGAGAGCTTCTTCGTAGGCCCAGCGGACCTGCATGAACGCCGCGGGGTCGCCGCCCTGGTCGGGGTGGGTAAGAAGGGCGAGGCGGCGGAAGGCGCGCTTGATGTCGGCCAGAGGAGCGGTGGCAGGCAGCCCGAGGAGGGTGAAGGGGCTGGTGCGGGAGGTGACCCCAGGGGGGCGGTCAGGGCGACGCTTCTGGCGTGACCGGTGGGCGTCGCCTGGCGGCGGGGGCTCGGGACGCGGGCGCTTGGGCTTCTTCTCAGGGAAGGGAGGAAGCCCCGCCTGGATGCGGACCCAGGCGCCTGCCCAGGAAGGTTCGATGTCCTGGAGAGGGCGGCCAGCGGCGCGCTCGGCGGCACGGCGCGCTTCTTCCAGGGTGCGGGCACCGCCAGCGAAGGCGTCGGGCTTGCGGAAAGGTTCGCGGCTCGGAGCAGCCGTCCACCACGCGCACCACAGGTAGCGGCGTCGCTTGGTGGTGGTGATGGAGAGGTGGCCAGGGGGCAGGGAGGTCATGGTCGGGAGCCCGATGGAAGCGGTGGCCCATCAAGCCGGCCGGACGCGGAGGCGCTCGCATCCCATCTCCACGCGACGCTTCAGGTCGTGGTGGGCGCCGGTCGCGGGACAGGGGCGGCGAGGCCTTCGAGGACGAGGTAGACACCGCCGCTGAAGGGGATGCCCATCTTGATGCGCCACCCTTCGTGCAGGAGCACGGGAAGGGCATGGCCGTTGTAGCGGGGGTTCTCCTGATCGGGATCGCCGTCGAGCAGGTGCGAGGCGCTGCCGGAGACCTTGACGACACGCTCACCAGGACCTGTTGCGACGCCGACGGCCGTCACCTGAATCTGCTGCATGTGCTCTTCCATGGCCTTCTCCGGACTCTAGATGGCCCCGGGGCGGAGCGGTAGCGGGGAGGCTGCCACAGTGAGACCTGCAGCGAGGATTCAGGCGCTCAGGGGAAGAGCTTCCTGGCGAGATCGGGGTGGCCGGCGAGGATGCGGCGCAGCTCGGGGAGCGCAGGGGCGAGGAGGGAACGTCCGAGGTCGGCCTGCTCGACCCAGCCCCAGTCGATGCCGCCGAGAGGGGGCTCGGGGTCGTACTCGATGAGGGTCTGGATGGTGCGGGCGGTGGTCTCGTCGGTGAGGCGTCGGACGAGGGCGAGCGCCATGTCGATGCCCGCGGAGACACCGGCGGCGAGGATGAACTTGCCGTCCTCGACCCAGCGCTCGCGCACGGGCTGCGCGCCGAGGCGTCCGAGGGCATCCATGAAGGACCAGTGGGTGGTGGCGCGGCGCCCTTCGAGGAGGCCGGCAGCGGCGAGGATGAGCGAGCCAGTGCACACAGAGGCCACGATCTCGGCGGAGGAAGCCGCAGCGCGGACCCAGCTCATGAGGGGCTCCTGGGTGATGGCCTGGATGGGGCCCGCGAGGCCTCCCGGTACGACGATGGCAAAGGGGTGCGGCTCGTCGGTGAGGAGCCGCTCGGGCGTGAGGCTCAGGCCAGCATCGGAGGGGATGGCTTCGAGGCGCTCGCCAACGGTGACCACGCGGTAGGGACCGAAGCGCTCAAGAGGCTTGAGGACCTGGAGGGGGCCGATGAGATCGAGGGGGGTGAGGTTGGGGTAGACGAGAAAAGCGATGGTCTTCGTCACGAGATCTGCTCCTTCGCCCGGGTGGACCGCCTGGTCGGCAGGAGGAGCCAGGGGACCCGAGGGGGAACAAGAGACGCGGCGGGCAGCCCGGACGTGAGGAGCGTAACAGCGAGCGAGGAGGTAAGCGGCCTGGGAACCCATGAGGGCTGGTCCGGTCAGCGTCGAGTGACAACTGACACTTGACACTTTTCCGGGTGACCTTTAGCCATGGACGATGTCGTTGCGCGCGACGTTTTCTCCGCTCTCGCTCCTCGGATCTCGGCTGGAGGCATTCAAGCGGGATCTGTGGATGGTGGCTGGGGACGTGACAGGTCGGCCCCGAGCCTCCTTCGAGAGGCGGGAGCCCCTGGGGCGTCACCTGCAGGTTGCAGCGCCGCCGCGCGAGGTGCTGTCCCCCCGGACCGTGCGGGTGGTCCGGGTGGTCCGGGAGACGGACGATGCCGTGACCCTCCACCTGGTGGACGCAGAGGGAGCGGCATTCACGTTCCTGCCGGGGCAGTTCCTCACGCTGCTGGTCGAGCTGGACGGAGAGACGCTGCGGCGGGCCTACTCGATCTGCTCGGGGGTGGAGGACGGAGGCGGCGGGGTCGCGGTCACCGTGAAGCGGGTCCCGGGTGGGCGGGTGTCGACGCATCTGCTCACGCAGGCGCGCGACGGAGACACGCTGCGGGTGCTGGGGCCGTCGGGAAGCTTCACGGTGGCGCTGGAGCCGGCGCGGCGGCGGGACCTGGTGCTGCTCGGGGGCGGGAGTGGGATCACGCCCCTCCTGTCGATCGCGAAGAGCGTGCTTGCGCGTGAGCCGTTCAGTCGGGTGCGGCTGGTGTTCGGGAACCGGTCCTGGGACGAGGTGATCTTCCGGGACGCGCTCGCGGAACTCGTGGCGGCGTATCCGGGGCGGTTCGCCGTGCGGCACGTGCTGGAGGTGGCGCCCAAGGGATGGACCGGCGGCGTGGGGCGGCTGGATGTCGAAGGATGCGGGGCGGAGCTGGATGCGCTCGCGGACGAAGCGCCCGGGTGCGTGGGAGCTCAGGCAAACGACGGGGAAAAGGCGGTAGAGGCGCTGGAGCCGCCGGAAGTGTTCCTGTGCGGGCCGGAGGGGATGATGGCCGCAGCGCGGGAGGCGTTGACGGCGCGGCGGGTGCCTCTCTCGCGGGTGAGGGAGGAGCGGTTCTCGTCGCCGGGGCAGCAGGTGGCAGCGCGTGGGGCGTCCGACGAGCAGCCGCTCAAGCCGCAGCCGATCACGCTGCAGGGACGCGGTCAGGGGCGGGTGGTGGTGGCGACCGCAGGTCAGACCGTGCTGGAAGCAGGGCTCAGGGCCGGGGTGGGGATGCCGTTCTCGTGCGCGCTCGGAGGATGCGGCGCGTGCAAGGTGCGGCTCGTGGAGGGAGAGGTCGAGATGGAGGAGCCCAACTGCCTCGGCGCCGAGGAGCGGGCGCAGGGGTTCGTGCTGGCGTGCGCGTCGCGCGCGAAGAGCGCGATCACGGTCGAGGTGCCGTGATGGAAGCGGCTGGCATCGAGGAAGGGGTGGACCGCGCCCGGTTCCCGTACCGGATGAAGGATCTCTGCGAGAAGACGGGGCTGCCGCGGCAGGTGATCCACTTTTACATCCAGCAGGGGCTGGTCCCGGAGGGGCACAAGACGGGGCGGAACATGGCCTACTACGGGGAGGCACATGTCGAGCGGATCCAGTTCGTGCGCAAGCTGCAGCACGAGCGGTTCCTGCCGTTGAAGGCGATCCGGGCCCTGCTCGAGCAGCGCGACGAGGTGTTCAGCGAGGCCCAGCGCGCGCTCCTGCGCGACGTGCAGGCACACCTGAGCCCTGCGCTCCGCCCGCGGGACGAGCGCCCGGCGGTGACCGATGCGCGCGCTCTCCTGGACCGTCTGGGGCTCACGCAGGACGACCTCGACGGGATGGTGGAGGCGGGGCTCCTCGGGACGGTGGTCGCCGACGACGGGCGGACGCTGATCGCGAGCGACGAGGCCTGGCTGCTGGAGACGTGGGCCGAGCTGCGGCGCGCAGGGTTCACGGCGGAGCTCGGGTTCTCCACGCGGGATCTGGCGGTGTACGAGGCCGCGATGTCGATGATGATCCGGGAGGAGGCGCGGCTCGTGCTGTCGAAGCTCTCGCACCTCCCTGCCGAGCGGGTGGCAGCGCTCGTCGAGATCGGGCTGCCCCACGTCAACGCTTTCCTCGCGCGATTCCACCTCGCGCGCGTCCGTAACGTCTTTCCCACCCTGTGAGGCAAGCCATGCTCGCGACAAGCCGCCTGACGAATCTCCTCCCCGCGCGCATGCGCAGTCAGCTCGACGCTTACCTGGAAGCCCTGGACCTGCTCCGGAACATCCGCGATCCGCGGGTGCTCGCGGCGCTGGGGCCCTCGGGGGTGCGGGGGATCTTCCTGCACCGGGGCAAGCAAGGGGTGCCGACGCAGATGCAAGCGGCGCACGCAGCGCACTTCGACTGGCGCTACCCGAGCGATCAGCCGGAAATGGCGGAGCTCTACAGCCGCGCCAAGGAGGGGCAGTGGAACGGAGACTCGCTGCCGTGGGCCATCGACGTCGATCCGCTGAACCCGGAAGTGCCGCTCCTGCCTGACAGGTTCCTCGATCTGCACATGCTGGAAGACTACGGGATCAAGGTCTCCGAGAAGGAGAAGCGCGAAATCTCATACGCGATGACGGCCTGGATGCTCAGCCAGTTCCTCCACGGCGAGCAGGGCGCGCTGTTTGCAGCCGCGCAGGTCACCGAGGCCGTGCAGTTCTTCGACGGAAAGCTCTACGGCGCCACCCAGGTGATGGACGAGGGGCGGCACGTGGAGGTGTTCAACCGCTACCTCGATACCAAGCTGAACAAGCTCTACCAGATCAACGACAACCTGTTCGTGATCATCGACTCGCTGATGACCGACGGGCGCTGGGACATGAAGTTCCTCGGCATGCAGATCATGGTGGAGGGGCTCGCGCTCGGAGCCTTCGGGACGCTGTACCGGCAGACGCGAGAGCCGCTCCTCAAGGAGCTGTTGAAAATGGTCATCCAGGACGAGGCGCGGCACGTGCACTACGGGGTGTGCGCGCTGCGCGAGCACTTCACGAAGCACATCTCCGAGCGGGAGCGCCAGGAGCGCGAGGACTGGGCCTTCGAGGTGGCGCTGCTGATGCGCAACCGGTTCGCCGCGTACGAGCTGTTCGAAGAATATTTCGAGGGGCGCCTGTCGCGGGCCAACTGGCGCGCCTTCGTGAACAGGACGCCGGGGATGGTCCACTTCCGGACCGTGATGTTCTCGCGGCTGGTGCCGAACTTGCGGGAGATCGGCTTGCTCTCACCGCGCGTGATGCCGCGCTACGAAGAGGCTGGTCTGATGCAGTACTTCGGCGGGGCCGCAGCCGACAAGCTCACCGCCGAGCAGCTCCTCTCGTGAACGGCCCGTACGCCATCGCCCACCAGGATCCAGGGTAGGAGCTAAGTCGAAACGGGGTGCGTGAGGATCTCGATCCGGACGGCGAGACGAGCGATGCTGGTGACCAGTGGCGGACCACGTCCTGTGGCACGCCCCTGGAGCGCGAGGATGCAAGCGGAGTTCTGGTTCGACTCTTGGGAGCGTGGCGGGTTCTACACCTCCTTCCACCGCAGGGACATCCACCCCTTCGTGGAGCGTCACACACCCGCTGAGCGCTTCGCCGGCGCGCACGTGCTCGTGCCGCTCTGCGGCAAGACGAACGACATGCTGTACTACCGGCAGTTCGCTCGGCACGTGACGGGCGTCGAGCTGGTGGAGAAGGCCATCCTGCAGTTCTTCACCGACAACTCCCTCGACTTCGTGCAGAAGGGCAACCGCTTCGAGGGGGAGCGGATCACCCTGCTCTGCGCCGACTTCCTGAGCCTCGAGGCGGAGGACGTGGGGCAGGTCGATCTGGTGTACGACCGGGCGTCGCTCGTGGCGATGCCGCTCGAGATGCGCCTCAACTACCTGCGCACCCTGGATCGATTGACCCCCGTGGGCGCTCAGCAGCTCCTGAACACCCTGGAGTACGATCCGGTGCTGCCCTCGGCGCCCTTCTCCATCGCCCCCGAGGAGGTCGTTGCTTACTACGCCGACGGGTACGACGTGTCCCATGTGGAGGCGACGGTGGTGCCTCAACACGGGATGGTGCGCCGCTGGGGGCTCCGGTTCTTGATGGAGCACGGGTTCATGCTGACGAAGCGCCGGAACCTGCGTCCGGAACTCCTGGAGCCGCGCCTCCACGAGGCGCTCGCCCAGATGGTGCTCGCCCGGAACCGCCGCCTGCCCGAGCTGGTGGAGACGGCAGGGCTGTGGCCGAGGGGATGTGACGGGGCATCCCCGCGAGTCGCCTGAAGCGCCTGAAACGCCGACCAGGGGCGTCTCGCGTCGGCGTCTGCAAGAAAGTGCGGGTCCCCGCAGTGGGCTGGTAACCTTCAGGGGTGGCTCGCCGCCGCGGAGCACTGGAACGCCTGGGGGCGCTGATCCAAAGGGAGAAGCAGATCCGTCCCCCGGAGCATGCGGACGCTGCGCCCATGGCCTACCGGGACTGGGAAGCGGCGGTCGGTAGCCGTATCGCGGCGCGGGCTCGGCCGATGAAGCTCGAGCGCGGCGTGCTGCTCGTGCAAGCCGCGAGCGCTACCTGGTCGCAGGAGCTGGCGCTGCTCGGAGATACCATCGCCCTGCAGCTCCGGTCGCGGGGATTCCCGGTGCGATCGCTCCGTTTCCGGGTCGGGCCGGTGAACCCTCCCGACAGGCCACCCTGGCGCGACGAGGTGCGGCCGGAGCCTCCCGAGGTGCCGCTGCCGCCCGAGTTGAAGGAGGAGCTCGTGCAGGTCGAGGACCTCGACCTGCGCGCGGCGATCGCCCGCGCAGCATCGCGGAACCTGGGCTGGCAGGTGGTGAACGCGATGGAGGCGCAGGCGGCATCACGGCGCGCACGGAAGGTCAGAGCCGCACCGACGCCGCTGACGCCGCTGACGCCAGCGCCACCAGTGCCTTCCGATGGCGGGGCTGCGGGCGCTGCGGGCGCTGCGGGCGCTGCGGGCGCTGCGGGCGCTGCGGGCGCTACTGGAGGGCGAGCAGCCGCTCCAGCCCCTCGATCCGCTGCACCAGAAACCGCTCGGCAGGACCGAACGAAGGGGACAACCGGCGCAGCTCGTCGAGGTAAGCCCTGAGCGGACCCAGATCGGGCGCTCGGACCTTGCGCACCACCGTGTAGAGCTCGTCGATCACGGCAGCGGGCAAGGGCCGGCGCGCGATGGAGTAGAGGTCGAAGCTGTAGTTGACCCAGCTCGACTTGCCGGTGGCTCCCGCGAGGCGCGCGGCATAGCGGGTGGCGAGCTCCGCGGCGGGCATCTCCAGGGGCACGTTGGAGCGCGCGCGGGTGAGGATGTCGAGCAGGATGGTCTGCAGGATGCGCTCCGCCTCGTCGGCGCGGCCGAGGCCCAGCGCCTTGTCGGCCAGGTTCGAGAGGAGCTTGAGCGACTGGAATCCCTTGGAGCCGCCGTCGCCGCTGCCACCGAACTCGGTGGGCTCATCGGCGATCTTGCGCATGTCGTTCAGCGCCATGGCGCCGAGGGTCTGCGTGGCGCGCCGGAAATCGATGCCCAGGCCGTCCTGGTGCAGCTCCTCGCCGCCGTAGAGCAGCATCTCCTGGCTGCCGATGGTGATCTTGTCCCCGTCCGTCACCTCTTTCTGGGTGTTGATCCGGGCACCGTTCACGTACACGCCGTTGCGGCTCTCCAGATCCTGGACGACGACGCCATCGGACGCGACCTGCAACGCGGCGTGCTTCCGCGACACGAGCGGATCGTCCAGCGAAAGCTGGCACTCACCGCTGCGTCCGATGAGGAAGGTCCCCTCGGGGAGTTCGAAGTCGTGGGCCTGGTATCGAAGACGAAACGACATGCCGTCACTTCAGCGCGCCAAGGCGCTCCAGACCCTCGATCCGTTGCAAGATGAAGCGCTCGGCCGGCGACCGCTCTCCCGCACCTTCCCGGACGCGCTTCACATACCCCCGCAAGATCGACATATCGACAGACTTCACTTTCCGCAGGACCGAGTACAGATCGTCGACCAGAGGGCCAGGGAGCAGCAATCCTAGCCGGGTGTTCAGCTCGAAGATGTAGTCTATCCAGGAGCCCCGGCCCGTGGCGTTCGCCAGGCGCGCCGCGTACATGCCCGCCTTGGCGGCGAGCTCGGGCTGGACCTCCGCCCCCATGCGCGCGCGCACCAGGATGTCGGTGAGGGAGCGGTTGAGGATCCGCTCTGCCTCGTCGAGGCGCCCGAGCGCCAGGGCCTTGTCGGCGACCCCTCCGATGAGGCTGAGGGCATTGACCCGCTTGTCGGGGTGAGAGGGAGTCTCGTGGAGCAGGCGACGCGAGGCGATCGCTGTGGTGCCATCGTCCTCCTCGTCGACCGCGTCGAGCACCTCGGCGATGTCGGCCGGCCGAGCGTTCTGCGTCTGACGCGCCCAGGCGTTCCCGGTCTTCGTGGGGCTCGCGATCGGCTCGACGCTGCCGAGCAGGAGCATCTCCTGGCTCCCGATGGTGATTCGATCACTGTCGGCGATGGCCTTCCTGCCCGAGATCCGTGTCCCGTTGACGAAGACGCCGTTCCGGCTGCCGAGATCCTCGACGGTGACCCCGCTGTCCGACACCGTGAGCAACCCGTGCCGACGCGAGACGAGCGGGTCATCCAGGGAGAGCTGACAATCCGCGCTCCGACCGATGACGAACTCGCCAAACGGGACCTCGAGGTCGTGGGCGAGGTAGCGCAGCCGGATGCCCATGGTGGAGCCATACCAAACCGGCCGAGAGGCCGTCAAAAGACACTGCTCAGACCGTTGGAGCCGGGTGGTGCAACGTACACCGCTCGGCCTCTCGAAGACGCGCTCGTGATTATCTGTCGGCGCCGGGCCGCGAGACAAGATGCAGGAGGGCGAGGACGAGCCCGAGGTGGGTCAGGAGCCCATAGATCTTGAGATCGCCTCGGGCGATCTGCACCATCACCTCACGCAAGGGGGCCGCCGCGTGGGGGTGGCGCACACCGAGCACGGGGAGGGCGACCCGGCGGTGAAAGGCAATCTGCGGGAGGCGGAGCAGGACCGCCTCGTCACCGCAGAAGGTGACCGTGGGGATCCCGATGGCGCCGTCGTGGACCGTGAGGCGGCCGTGGTCGAAGCGCATGGTCATCGAGACGCCCGTGTCCTGGGCGACCACCAGCACCGACGCGCGGAAGGCGCGAAGCCCGGCGCGCCGCTTCGGGTGCCTGGCGAGGTTGTCGCGGATGAGCTCCCCGAGCCGGACGGCCAGGAGGTTGTCCTCGGCACCAGGGGCGAGGTCCACGATCGGCTGCATGCCCCGTCGTCGCCCGCAGCCGGGGGCCGGGTCAAGGGGCTTGATCTGCGCCGATGTCGCGCCGGAGCTGACGACCCGCAAAATCGATGGCGTCGGCCGCGCGGTAGGCGCGCGTCCTGGCCTCGACGAGCGAATCGCCGGAGGCAGTGACGGCGAGCACGCGCCCGCCCGCGGTCACCACGCTCCCTTCCCGCTCGGCCGTACCTGCGTGGTGGACCGTGGCGCCCTCCACCACGGCAGCAGCGTCCAGGCCGTGGATCACGTCACCCGCCGCCGGCCTACCGGGGTAGCCCCGGGCAGCGAGCACCACCGTGAGTGCATGCCGACCCTCCACGACCCGGGCAGCCTCGGGGCGCAGGGCCCCCGCTGCAGCCGAGGCGAGGAGCTCGGCGACGTCACCTTCGAGCAGCTCCATGAGCACCTCGCACTCCGGATCGCCGAAGCGGACGTTGTGCTCGAGCAGCATGGGCGCTCCCGCGGGCGTGATCATCAGCCCCGCGAAGAGCACCCCACGGAAAGGCCGCCCCTCGGCGCGCATGCCGTCGAGCGTGGGCCTGAGGATCTCGGCCTCGATGCGGGCGGCGAGGGCCGGCGTCACGCGGCCGCTCGGCGCGAAGGCCCCCATGCCGCCCGTGTTCGGGCCCGCGTCACCGTCGAAGATGCGTTTGTGGTCGCGCGCCGCAGGCAGCATGGTGAGCGCGCTCCCGTCGGTGATCGCGTGCAAGCTCGCCTCTTCGCCCACCAGGACGTCTTCGAGGACCACCGCCTCCCCGGAAGCCCCGAAGCGACGCTCCACGAGCGCCGCGCGCGCCGCGTCGAGGGCCTCCTCCACCGAGGCCGCGACGACCACGCCCTTGCCAGCGCACAGCCCATCGGCCTTGACCACGATGGGTGCGCCGTGCGCGCGGATGACCGCTTCGGCCTCCTCGTAGCTGCGTACCACCCGGTAAGGCGCCGTGGGGATGCCGTGCCGTGAAGCGAACTCTTTGAGGAACACCTTGGAGGCCTCGAGACGGGCTGCTTCCCGGTTCGGGCCGAAGGCGAGAATCCTCTCGGCTGCGAGCGCGTCGATGACGCCCTCACAGAGCGGGGCCTCGGGGCCGATGACGACCAGGTCCGCCGCCTCGGCCCGCGCCAGCCCGACGACGTCCTCTGGCGCGAGCGAGGGCGCGGCCACCCGGCGTATCGGGGCCCGCTCCGGCGTGCCGGGCGCCGTGGTGCCAGCATTGCCAGGCGCGACGACCACCTCGGCCACGGACGGCGATCGGGCCAGGGCACGCGCGAGGGCGTGCTCGCGGCCGCCGGATCCGATGACGAGGACGCGGCGACCGGAGGAGCGGGAGACGTCTCTGAGGCTCACCCCCGGCGCGCTACCACGTGACCGGGCGGGACGGGAGGCCTCGTGAAGAACTGCTCGGGCGGTGGGAGGCGGTGGCTGTGGTAGAAGCGCGCAGCCCGGCGATGGGAGCGCGGAGGAGGGTGGCATGAAGCGGCATCGCGTCTCGTGGGACGAGTATTTCATGAAGATCGCCGAGGACGTGGCCTCGCGGGCCACCTGCGATCGCAAGCACGTCGGCGCCGTCGTGGTGCGCGACAAGATCATCCTGGCAACGGGCTACAATGGCTCGATCCGCGGCCTCCCCCACTGCGACGAGGACGGGCACCTGATGGAGGACGGCCACTGCGTGAGGACGCTCCACGCGGAGACCAACGCCATCATCCAGGCTGCGCGGAACGGTGTGCGCGTCGAGGGTGCCACCATCTACGTGACCGCATCGCCTTGCTGGGGGTGCTTCAAGGTGATCGCCAACGCCGGCCTCACGCGCATCGTGTTCGGCGAGTTCTACCGGGACGAGCGCATCTTCCACTTCGCGACGCAGCTCGGCATCGAGCTGGTGCCGCTCACCCCTGCGGCGCTGACGACGTCGGCGTCCCCGCCAGAGCCCGAGGCGTGATCCAGGGATTGCGGTCCCCACCCGAGCCGGTAGCCTGACCCCACCTCACGCCTCCAACCCCCACCCTCCTCACGCAGTTCGAGGCACGCTTCGTGACCGACCCGCGCAAGGCTCTGCTCCTCCACCTCACCGGCGCCGCGGCGCTGGCGTCTCTGACGGTAACCTGCGGCGGCGAGCCCCCTGCGCCCCCACCAGCCCCGCCGGACTTGCCGGTGACGCGCTTCGACCCCCCCGGGTGTCCCTTCGCCGTGGCACCTCGCCCGGAGTACACCGAGGTGTCGGTGGGTCGGACCGAGGTGGGCGCCACCCCGAACATCCGCCGGGTACGCCTCGGGCTCGGCGGCAACGTGGCGGTGGATGCACCGGGACGCGCGGATCCTGCGACGTCCATCGCCCTCGCCTGGCAGACCGACGACGGCACCCTGGCGAGCGAGGTGCAGTGGGGAACGACGCCAGACCCTGCCACCTGGCCTGCCGGGAACCGCCAGAGCGGCATGACCTGGATCACGCCCGCGGGGTTGATCAGCGAGACTGGCCCGACCCGCATGCATGAGGCCTACGTGTGCGGCCTCGCGCCCGACACGACCTACCACTACCGCGTCGGTGGAGGCCCGGAGGGGCAGGAGGTCTGGAGCGACGTCCTGAGCTTCAAGACTGCGCCGGCGGGCGGCGCCGACGCGGTGCGCTTCGCGGTGACGGGCGACTCGCGCGGCCAGAGCAACGACGCCTGGCGGCTCATCCAGCGACGGGTCATGGCCTCGAACGTCGACATGCAGCTTTTCTCGGGTGACTTCGTGGGGCTGCCCTTCGACCAGATCGAGTGGGAGCTCTGGCTCGACGCCGCCTCGAAGGACACCGACGGCGCACCGCTCACGCTCGGCCAGGTGCTGACCTTGCCCGCGCACGGCAACCACGAGAACCACTCCTCGCTCTTCTTCTCCAACGTGACCATGCCGCAGGACGTGGACCGCTTCCCCGCCTGGGGCGAGCTGTTCTTCTCCTTCGACGCGGGCCCCGTTCACCTCGTGGTCCTCGACGACGCCTGGCTCGTCAACCCCGCCGACCAGCCCGACTTCGAGGCCGCCTTCACCGAGTGGCTCCACGCAGACCTCACCGCTGCGGAGGAGAACCGCGCGCAGGTGCCCTGGATCATCGCCGTGCACCACCACGGCCCCTACTCCTCCTCGAACCACGGCACCGACGTCGACGTGCTGCGCGGCCGCGCCCTCCTCGGCCCCATCTACGACGAGCACCACGTCGATCTCGTGCTCAACGGCCACGACCATAACTACGAGCGAACCAGACCCCTCACCACCGACCCGAGCGGCGTCCCCCAGGTCCAGCCTGGCTTCGCGGACGGCACCGTCTACGTGGTGTGCGCTGGCGCGGGTGCCCCCGCGTACTCGGCAGGCACCAGCGAGTTCACCGAGACTTCCCGCGACTACAAGACCGGGGGCGCTCTCGGGAACTATGGCTTGCTCGAAGCGACCAGGAACGAGCTGCGCTTCGAGGCGCACGAGCTACGCCTGGATGCCACCGATCCCGTGTTCGACACCCTGATCATCCCCCGCTGACCACGCCCTGCCGAGCGGATGCGGGGAGGACAAAAGGCAAAGGGTCCGCCACACTCGCTTTCCGTTACCGTTGCTCCCTTCCGGGCCTGGCGGGTTTCGCGGCGCGCTGTCGACGGACCCATGAGGTCCCAGGCGTGTTCGCCTGACCAAGCTCTCTTAGCTGATGCCCACAACCCTGTCGAGCGTCTTCCACGCTTGATTCAGGCGACTCAGCCCTTACCTTGAGTTCAGCGTGGATCCGTTCGAACCAGACACGATGGCAGCGTCGACGGCGCGCTTCCTCCGTACGCTCGCCTTCGTCGTCTCTGCAGGGCTCGCTGCCGCTGCGCTGCGGTTCGCCTGGTTCGAGCCGCTCGCAGCCGCGGTGGTGCTCGGGATGGTGCTCGTCATCGTGGGCGCGCGCTGGCTTGCCCGGCAGCGGCTCGTCCGCGTGTTGCGCTCCGGCGACGTACGCGCGCTGCTCCAGCGCTGGTCCCCTGCGCTCCGACGGGCTCCCCATCCGGCGACCATGGCGCCGCTCATGACCGCCACGGCGTTCGCGGCCTGCGGCTGGGTGGAGCGGGCGCGCAACGCCCTTGCCCTCGCCGAGCGCGGCCCTGCGTGGGACGCCGCGCTCGAGCACCGGCTCTTCCTGGACACGCTCCTCGACGCCTTCGAGGGAGATCCAGACGCCGCGCTCGTCCATGCGCGTCGGCTGGAGCGGCTCCCTCTGCCCGAGGTGAGCAGCGCTCTCCAGCACCGGATCCTGCGGCTTCGCGCGGCTGCCGCGGCCCTCGCCCGTGCCTTCGCCCACCAGAGCCAGCCCGGCGATCGAGAACTCCTGCAACACGCAGGCGACGCTAGCCCCCTCATCTACTGGGCCATGCGGTACGCCGCAGCCGTGATTGCCATTGACGAGGGTGATCTCGGGGGCGCCCGTGGCCTCCTCAACGATGCCCCCCGCTGGCCCGAAGAGTCGACCTTCAGGGCATTTCACGCGGAAATCGCCGGCAGGATCGATGCTGGCCGCCCCATACAGGCCTGAACGCCCCACATACCCCCAGACAGATCACAAGTTATCCACAGCCTGTGGATAACTCCGATGTCGCTCGGGCGTCACTTTTGCGGCCTGCCGTGCGCCCCGAGCCGCTCCGTCCCTCAGAAGTAGGGACGCAGCACCAGTTGCGCGTACGGAGCGAACACGTTCCCCACCTCGAAGCTCTGCGCCTGCACTCCTCCTTCGAGCGCGAGGGAGATGACCGGAGCGGGCCGCAGCCGGAACCCTGCACGCAAAGCACCGCCGACACCTGTGGACCCGGGAAGGCCCACCACCGACGCCATCCCTGCGAAGGCCCCCAGGTACAGCCCATCCTCACCGAAGGGGGTGTACTCCAGCCGCGGGCCAGCCGTCAGGAACACGGCCGTGAGGGCCATCGTCTTGCCACCAGCCGGCGCGGCTTCGGTGCAGTTGGAGCAATCTGCCTGAGCCTCCAGCGAGTCCTCCGGTTCGAAGCGCGCGAATTCGTTGCTCCGCCGCATGTACTTCTCGAACGAAGTGATCTCGAATCCCAGCGAGATCGAGGAGCTCACCCGGTAACCGACGTGAAGCCCCAGGGTGGGCGCGGTGAAGCTCGACTTCTTGATCGAGGGGTGCTCGGCCGACGCCCTGAGGATGCCTCCCGTGATCCCCACGAAGACGCGGTATCCCTGCACCCCTCCCTGAGCATCCTTGCCCTCATCACGTGCTGACGGAGCAGCCGTCACCCCTTCTTTCGTCGCGCTCTGTGTGGCCGGCGCGGCGGTGGACTGGGCGACCTTGGACGTCTCCGAGGGCGCAGCGCTGCTTGCGCTGGCAGGAGGTCGCTCCTGCGGCGCAGCGCTGACCGTGGCGGAGAGAACCAGACTCACGATCGACGCAGAGATGGCGAGCAAGGCAGGGTGGTGCATGGGGAGGGCCTCGGGCACGAAGCGGCCACGGCGAGAGTGCCGGGAGCTTTCCTTCGGAGCGCAGGATGTTGCAAAGGACGGACCGTTCCGTGGACAGCCCGCATCATGCGCCTGGCCCTGGATCGCAGCCTCCAGAAAGTCGTCCCCCTCTCCGAGACGCGTGACGGGAGGGAGGCGCGTTGCGCAAGTTGAGCAGCGAGGTGCGCAACCGGCGCAACGGGGCGCGCGAACGCGCGGAGGGCTTGCGCGCGGCCTGACGGGCACACTCCCGCTCAGAAATAGGGACGCAGGACGAGCTGCGCATGGGGCGCGAGGGAGGAGCCTCCCTCGAAGCCCTGCGCCTGCACCCCGCCCTCGATGGCGAGCGAGAGCAGTAGAGTAGCCCCGGGGGATCGCTCCCCCG
>NZ_ASRX01000102.1 GCF_000601485.1 Chondromyces apiculatus DSM 436 | reverse complement strand
GGTGAGAAGGGGGGGATCGTGGGGAGGAGGTAGGGGGAGGCTGGGAGGGTGGAAGAGGGCAGGAAGGGTGGAGGGCAGAGTTTGGGGAGGGGGGAGAAGCGGTTGGGGGCGCGCGAGGAGAGGTTGGGGGCGCGCGAGGAGAGGTTGGGGGCGCGCGAGGAGAGGTTGGGGGCGCGCGAGGAGAGGTTGGGGGCGCGCGAGGAGAGGTTGAGGGCGCGCGAGGAGAGGTTGGGGGCGCGCGAGGAGAGGTTGGGGGCGCGCGAGGAGAGGTTGGGGGCGCGCGAGGAGAGGTTGGGGGCGTCTCCAGAAAGGGGAGAGATGCCGGCCGAGAGGTCGAACGCGCTCACGGGGGTGGACGCACAAGAACAGGTGCGCACGTCCGGTGAACGGGCATCCAGGGTATCGACGTCGCCCACCCGTCTTGAATATCCTCTGCGCGGCTTCAAATGCCTCGACCCGAAGACAGGGTGCGTAACACCACCTACCCAGCTCTCCTCGACGCACGCTGGGTCGTGCGGGGTGCCAGGGTCCCCCAAGCTGGACGTCGGGCGCGGGCTGGGAACGCGAAGCCAGATCGATATCTCACGACATCACGCGCCAAGCGGACGGAGACAGGGCCTTGACCTATTGGCTGGCAAGTTTCAATGGAACCACCTACGAGGAATTTCAGGAGGCTGGCGCCACGGTGCTCGGGTTCCGCAAAGGCGCCCAGAACGAGGCTGCCTTCAATCAGATCAAGCCTGGCGATATCATCCTCGGATATATCACCAGCGTCTCGCGGTGGGTTGCGGTGCTCGAAGCCATGGGTCCCACCAAGAGCAAAGCGCAGATCTGGCTGGATGACGAGTTCCCGCTGCGCCTCAAGGTTCGTCCGCAGATCCTGCTCAAGGTCGAGCATGGTGTGGCTCTCGATGATCTCGAGGGACGCGTGGACTTCTATCCCGACGCTTCCGTGAAGGGACAATTCAAGGGCTTTTTGCGCCGTTCTCCCAATCGATTCAGGCTCGACAAGGATGGCGCGCTCCTGCTGAGGTTGATGAAAAAAGCGCAGGATGATCCCGTCTCTCGTCCTGTCGCGGCCTGGAAGTACAAGCGAAAACTCCGGTACTACGCCGTCGAGCGCCGTGAAGGGGATCGCAAGGTGGAAGTGGAGGTCACCGTTCCCGGGCCCGAGGAGCCGCTCCGGGAAGAACTGGCCTCGCAATCCGAAGAAGATAACGAGAGCAAGGCGGTCACGCGGCACACGGAAATTCAGTGGACGTTGCTTTCGCTGGGCGCAGAGCTGGGTCTGGACGTGTGGGTGGCGCGCAATGATCGGTCGCGCACGTGGAAAGGGACGAAGCTGGGCGACATGCGGCGCATGGTGCAGAAGCTCCCTGACCACTTCAACGAGGTGACGACCGACACCATTCAACTGGTGGATGTGCTGTGGCTCAAGAGCCACAGCATCGTGGCGGCATTCGAGGTCGAATGCACCACGTCGATTTATTCAGGGCTGCTTCGAATGTCAGACCTGCTGGCCCTCCAGCCGAACCTCGACATCAAGCTCTACCTGGTCGCGGCCGAGAGTCGCCGGGAGAAGGTGCGACAGCAGATCTTGCGGCCGACCTTTTCCCTGAGCGCCAAGCCGCTCCCCGGCGTGTGTGGGTTCCTCTCGTTCGACAAGCTGTGCAAGACCGTCGAGGGCCTTCGGGAGCTTCAGGTCATCTCGTCGCTCCAAGCAAGCTTCCTCGAAAAGATGGCGGAATACTTCAAGGGCGAGCAGGGAGGTTGAGGGCAAGCGGCCCATCCGCGAGGTAGCGAGAAGACGAGGATCTGGTCCGCTGCTGCTGGGCCGGGGAGGGGCAGCAGCGCGAGGGTGGCCGGTCCGAGAGCAACCCGGCCGTGGGTGGCGGGCGCAGGGCGATGCAACACGCTGGTGGCGCGCGACACTTGCAGCCTCGATGTTCCTGCGGGCGCGCGTGGCTTTCCCGCTTCAGCAGGGTGACCTTCCCCACCCGTGGCCTGCCGCCGGGGAGCGAGGTGGTCGGGTTCCTGGGCATGAAGGTGGGGGGTGGGGCGTTTGTGGTTGGGAAAGATAGAGCTCACACGAATCCGGGGTATCCTTCGCCGCATGATCCGCCTGAACGCACGCTCCCGTACCGCTGTCCTGGGGATGGTCGCCCTGGTCGGGGTGGGGTGCGCCCATCAGCTTCTCGCGCCAGGGGCGTCGAGGTCGGGGTCGACGTCTTCGGAGGGGAGCGGGGCAGCGGCGCCGGCGGAGACGGCAGCGGGGTTCATGCCGACGGCGCCGGCGTTTGCGCTGACCGCGGTGCCTGAGGCGATCGTGCCAGGGGCAGGAGGGGAGGCGCCGGCGTTCGATCCGACGCGCACGAAGGCAGTGCTGGAAGATGCGCGGCTGGTGCAGGTGCGGGCGGCAGTGGAGCGGGGGGCGTTCGTAGAGGCGGCGAAGGAGATGGGAGGGCTGGTGGAGGCGCTCGGGGCGGGGGCGGCAGAGCGTCAGGCGTGGTTGTATCAGCTCGGGAGGCTGCGGGAGATGGGGGGAGATCCGCTGGGGGCCGTGAAGGCTTACCAGGGGGCGGCGGGGGCAGCACCGCAAGGGGTGCTGGCGAGCTATGCGCACTACGAGGCGGCGACGCTGCTGGGGCGGGCGGGAGATGCGGATGGGGCGCTGGCAGAGGCGGCGCTGATTCCTCCAGGGCTGGCGGTGGAGAAGGATCTGGAGGCGACGGTGGCGGGGGCGCTGGCGCAGAAGGGGGAGATGGAGAAGGCAGCGGCGACGTGGCGGGCACACCTGGCGCGGTCGCCGCGGCCAGCAGGGTGGGTGCAGACGTCGCTGAAGTTCGCGAAGGCGCTGCTGGCGCGGCCAAGTGAGGCGCACGCGGAGGAGGCAGCACGGGTGGTGCGGCGGGTGCTCGATGAGGCGCCCGGGGGGGCCGGGGCCGGGGAGGCGAAGGAGCTGGAGAAGCAGGCGTTGATGACGCTGCCGTCGGCGCGGCGGGGGGCGCTGGAGCATCCAGGGCTGGAGGCGATGGCGACGCGGGGGCGGGCGCTGGTGGGGGCACGCAGGGGGCGGGAAGCGCTGGCAGTGGCGGAGACGCTGGAGAAGATGCTGCCGGCGCAGGCGCGGATCGAGGCGCTGCCGACGTCGAATGAGCTGCAGGGGAAGGCGCAGGGAGCGGCGGCGCAGGGGGCGGCGGCGCAGGGAGCGGCGACGGCGCAGGGGACGGCGACGGCGCAGGGGACGGCGACGGCGACGGCGGGGGGCTCAGGGCAGGGGGCGGGCGCGATGCCGGCGGCGCTCACGACGGTGCAGATCGAGGTGGCGTGTGCGGCGGCGGAGATCCAGGCGCAGGCGCTGGATTTGCTGAAGCGGAAGTCGGAGTCGTCAGAGGCGTACGGGGTGGCCGTGGCGCGCTGCTCAGGGCAGGCGGTGCAGCCGGAGGTGCTGTATCGGGCAGGGCGGGCGGCGATGCGGGGGGGGAATCAGCCGGAGGCGATCCGGAGGTTCGCGATGCTGGAGCGGGATTATCCGCGGCACCGGCTGGCAGACGATGCGCGCTACCACGCGGCGCGGGCGGCGAAGGACAGCGGGGATGATGCGACGTTCGCGCAGATGATGCTGCGGCTGCCAGATGATTATCCGGAAGGCGATATGGCGGCGGATGGGCTGTTCGAGCTTTCGCTGTCCCACATGGAGAAGGGGGAGTGGGGGGCCGCGGTGGTGCCGCTGCGGAAGGCACATGAGCGGTTTCCGCGGGAGAGGGCGTATCAGACGGCGGGGAGGCTGCCGTATTACCTGGCGCGGGCGCGGGGGGAGGCAGGGGACAAGGCAGGGGCGGTGGCGCTCTACACGGAGGTGATCCGGGAGTATCCGCTGACGTTCTACATGGCGCTGGCATATGCGCGGCTGCACGATCTGGATGCGGCGGCGGCGAAGGTGGCGGTGGAGGAGACGCGGGCGCGCGATGAGCACGATCCAGGGCCGTCGCTGGTGCCGCGGAGTCCGGCGTTCGGGGAGGCGGCGTTCGCGCGGGCCGTGGCGCTGTCGCAGCAGGGGGAGGTGAAGCTTGCGCGGGGGGAGCTGGATTTGCTGGGGCTCGGGGCGCGGACGGCAACGCCGGAGGTGCTGTGGGCGTCGGCGTACCTGCTGGCAGCGACAGGGGCGCCGGTGGATGCGCACGGGATTCTGCGGTCGGCGATGATCGGGCCGAGGCCGGGGCGGACGGAGATCGGGGAGTGGCTGGACCACTATCCGGCAGGGGCGTGGCGGTCGGCATGGGAGCTGGCGTTTCCGCGGCCGTTCGCGGCGATGGTGACGGCAGAGGCGGGGCGGGCAGGGATTCCGGAGGCGCTGGCGTACGCGATCATGCGGGAGGAGAGTGCGTTCGATCCGCGGGCGACGTCGGTGGCGGCGGCGTACGGGTTGATGCAGCTCATCGTGCCGACGGCGAAGTCGATGGCGAAGAAGATGGGGCTGCCGTACGACGCGGAGGCGCTGAAGCGGCCCGAGGTGAACATCGCGCTGGGGTGCAAGTACCTGTCGGTGCTGCGGGGGGAGTTCCCGGGGAATCCGCTGCTGGCCATCCCAGGGTACAACGCAGGCGGGGGGGCGCCGAAGCGGTGGGTGAAGGAGAGGCCAGAGCAGAGCTTCGATCTGTGGGTGGAGCGGATTCCGTACGAGGAGACGCGGAACTACACGAAGCGGGTGATCACCAGCATGGCGGCGTACGAGCACCTGTACGCGCAGGGGATGACAGGGGAGGCGCTGCGGAGTCCAAGCGCGGTGAGCCCGCTCGCGAAGACAGCCGGGGCGAGCGCGAGGCGCTGAGCGCGGGCGAGGGCGTGGAGAGAGGGGGCGTGGAGAGAGAGGGGGCGTGGAGAGAGAGGGGGCGCAGGGGGCGCAGGCTGAGGGAGCAAGGGGCACGCGGAGACAGAGGGTTAGATCTTTCCAGCGTGCGGGAGGCCGTTGGAGGGTCGAGGGCTGAGGCTCCGGCCGGTCTCGGGGTCGAAGCCTTCGGTGGCAGTGCCCTCGAAGGCCTCGATGAGCATGCGGGTCATGACTGGGTCGTGCGCAAAGACGCTCATCCAGAGGCTGAAGAAGCCGTGACCCTGGGCGGTGCGGACGATCTGGCGGCGCATGGCGGCGGTGGTGTTGGTCTGGAGGTCTTCGAGGCTGGACAAGGCGAGCGCGCGGACCTCCATTCTCTGGGCGACGCGGTCGATGGCCACAAATGTGCCGTTCTCGTCGGTGACCTGGGTCCTGGACTTGTCGAGGCCGACCAGGACGAGGGTGTCCGAGGCGATTTGCTGCTGGGCGTGCGTGAGGGCCGGTGCAGGGGTGACCTTGCCGTCTGCCGTGTCGTGGAAGGCGGCGGAGGTGTTGTCGCGGTCGGGTAAGAATAGGCGGTCGAACTGGACGTCCTTGTCCTGCTTGGTGGCGTTGCAGTTCACGCAGGCGGGGAGGAAGTTGTCCCAGCGTCCAACGAGGGAGGCGTACTGGGGGAGGGCCTTCGGCTGGAGATGCTCGACGGCCAGCGAGGCAGGGATGCGTCGCTCACAGAAGGAGCAGTAGGGGCCGAGGCGCTGGATCAGGAAGGGGCGAGCGTCCTGGTAGTCGTCGAAGTCGGTTTCTCGAGGGCTCGCGCCACGCGTGACGGGCGGGGTTGTCGGCGTAAGGGCCGATTCCAGCGGCGAGGCGCTGCACGTACTCGCGAAACTTGTCCTCGGGCGCGGCCGCGGCTTCTTCGAGCATGAGCAGGTAGTCCTTGGCGGCGTCGACCATCTGCGCGTAGCGGGGCGCGACCTCGGGATGAGCGACGCCCATGAGGCCACGCGCAATTGCCTCGATGCCGAGGTTGTCGAGGGTGGGGACGGGCTGGGCGTCGAGGGGGATCAGCTCGCCGGTACGGAGCGTCTGGACGATGAAGGGGGAATGGGTGGTGGCGACGAACTGAAGCGCGGGGAAGACGCCCCGCAGGTCCTCGACGATGCGCCGTTGCCACCGAGGGTGGAGGTGGAGGTCGAGCTCGTCGATCAGGACCACGCCCGGTGACTGCTGGGCGCTCTCGTCACCGAGGTGAGGGTTGAGCTGGACCGACTTGATGGCCAGGTCGGCGACCAGGGAGACCGTGGCTCGCTGGCCGTCGCTGAGATCGTAGAATGGCATCGGCTTGTCGCTGAACACGATGACGATCTCTTTTCGGTCGACGTCGAACTTGATGTCCCGGCCGTCAGGGAGGCAGCGCAGGACGGCATTCTTCACGGCGCGGTAGCCGGCGCGCTCGCTGCCGCTCTGCATGGCGGCGAGCTTCTCCCAGAGGAACCATTCGTTGATCTGGCGGTCGCGAATGCGGCCGTCGAGGCAGTAGTAATAAGCATCGAGCCGGGACCGCTTGGACATGTCCAGCTCGGGTTCGGTGTGCTTGTCACGGGCCGGGATCCAGGCGCGGCCAGCGCTGTAGTAGGCGAGGACCGGGAGGGTGCGGTCCTGCGCGTCGCCCTCGGGGGTCGCGATGAGGCGGGTGATGCGCGAGAGGGCGTCCTTGGCCTCGGCATTCGTGGTTCGCTTTCCGCCCTGGCGGATCATGCGCTTCCAGGTGACGGGCTCCTGGTCGATGACGCCCCGCGCTTCGATCTCGGCGGAAGGCGCAGGGTCGAACCGCGTGGTGTCGCCGGTCTGACGCGCGATGAGCCGGACCTCGGCAGGGTCGATGTTGCGCTAGCCTCCGCGAGGCGCTGCGACATGCCAGATCCCGAGGGCGACGGCGAGCGCGTCGAGGGCGGTGGTCTTGCCCGAGCCGTTCTCGCCGATGAGGACGTGGAAAGAGCCCTCACCAGCGCGCGCGTCGAGGGACGGGAGGAACTCGAAGGTGCGCTCCTCGAAACCCTTGAAGTTCCGCACAGTCAGGCCATCGATACGCATCTCGACGCGTAAACTAACACAGCCCTTTGGCGGCCCGCAGGCGCACCATGATGCAGCGGGGTGGCTGCCTGCGAGGTCTCGCGGAGATTTGCCAGACGTTTCGGGGCCTACAGGAGAAGGCGGCGTGATCCCTTGCGTGAGGCTCGGAGAGCTTTGCTAGAGTGCGCCGCGTGGTGGAACCCACTAGCCCTGCCCAGCAGCTCGTAGGGGCTGTGCTCAACAGCCGGTGGAGGCTCGCGCGCCTCGTCGGTGAAGGGGGGATGGGGGCGGTCTACGAGGCCGATGGGTTGCGCGGCGAGGGGAAGCGGGCGATCAAGATCCTGCACCCGGAGTTCATGGAGGATGAGCAGATCCTCCAGCGGTTCTTCGCGGAAGCACAGGCGATGCAGTCGCTGTCGCACCCGAACATCGCGGCGGCGCAGGAGGCGGCGCGGGCAGAGGACGGGACGCCGTACCTGGTGATGGAGCTGCTGCAGGGGGCGGCGCTGAGCGCGTACCTGGACCAGGGGACGCCGATGGCGGCGCAGCAGACGGTGGCGCTGATCGTGGAGGTGCTGCAGGCGCTCTCGATGGCGCACGGGCGGAAGATCGTTCACCGGGATCTGAAGCCGGACAATCTGTTCCTGGTGCGGGATTCGCACGGGAATCTGCACGCGAAGGTCCTGGACTTCGGGATCGCGAAGGTGATGGACGCGGCTGGAGGGATGGGGGCGAAGACGCGGACGGGGGTGCTGCTGGGGACGCCGGGGTACATGAGCCCGGAGCAGATCAAGAACTCGAAGGGGGTGGATCTGCGGAGCGATCTCTGGTCGGTGGGGATCATTCTGTACGAGATGCTGACGTGTCAGTCGCCATTCCCGGCCGACAACGAGTTCGGGAGGCTGACGGTGGTGCTGACGAGCGAGCACCGGCCGATCGAGGCGGTGGCGCCGCACCTGGCCGCGTGGAGTCCGTTCTTCCGGAGGGCGCTGGCGAAGGACGCAGGGCAGCGGTTCCAGTCGGCAGAGGAGATGGCGCAGGCGCTGCTCGGGATGGTGCGGCCAGCAAGCATGGCGCCGCCACCCGGAGAACACACGCACTCGATGCCAAGCCCGATGTACGGGCCGCAGACAGCGCAGGGGCCGCAAGGGCGGGTGTCAGCGGTGGGACCCACGGCGGTGGTGCCCGCGGTGGTGCCCACGGCAGGGACCCATGGGGCGGGGATGCACGGGGCAGGGGGGCATGCGGCGGGGATGCAGGGGGCGGGGATGCAGGGGGCGGGGGGGCATGGGGGCGGAGCGCCGCACGTGCCGACGTTCCCAAACCATGCGCCGCAGCATCAGAGCTACGCGCCACCTGCGCCAGGGCACGGGCCGCAGCATCCAAGCTACATGCCGCCGCAGCCGGTGATCACGCTGCAGAGCGGGGCGGGGCCGGTGTCGACGCACGTGAGCGCGCAGATGCCGCCGGGGATGCAAGGGTACCCGGGGCAGATGCCGCAGGTGCAGGTGCTCACGCCGCCAGCGTCGCCAGGGGTGACGGTGGCGCTGTGGGTGGTGATCGTGGTGGGGGTGGTGTGCCTCGGGCTGGGGTTCTTGCTCGGGGCGCTGGTGGCGGGGTGATGAGGCGGGGGGGGCGGGCGCTGGCTGCCGTCGCGGCGATGGGCGCGGCAGTGGGCACGATGTGCGTGGGGTTCGCGGCGGGGGGAGCAGGGGGAGAGGCGGAGCCGGCGTACCAGGTGGTGGACCTGCACGTGGACGTGCCGTACCAGGTGCACTTCAAGGGGCGGGCGGCGAAGCTGCCGGAAGGGCACGCGACGGCGCGGACGCTGAAGGCAGGGGCTTACGGGGGGATCGTCCTGCCGATCTACATTCCGGACAAGGCACGCAAGACGGGGCCGCTCATCGAGGATGCGGACGCGATCCTGGCGACGATCGAGGGCATCGTGCGGGACAATCCGGTGTTCCTGCCGCTCGGGGCCGCGGAGGCGGTGCCGGGGCGCATCAGTACGTTCCTGTCCATCGAGGGGGCGGGGGCGTTCGCGGATGACATCACGCAGATCGATAGGTTCATCGATCGGGGTGTGCGGCTGATCAGCCCGGCACATGCGAGCAATACGAGGCTGGCGTCGGCGGCGACAGGGAAGCGGGTGGACCACGGGCTGACGGAGCTGGGGAAGGCGTTCTGCGCGCGGGTGTATGCGCGGGGGGCGCTGATCGATGTGTCGCACGTGTCGGATGCGGCGTTCGCAGACCTGGTGCCCATCGCGGAGGCGCACGGGGCGCCGATCGTGGCGACGCACTCGAATGCGCGCGCGGTGGCAGGGCATCCGCGGAACCTGACGGATGAGGAGCTGCGCGCGATCGGGAAGAGCGGGGGGGTGGCGGGGCTCAATTTTCATGCGCCGTTCGTGACGGGTCAGGCCGAGGCGACGCTGGACGATGTGGTGAAGCAGGCAGAGCACATGGTGCGGGTGGCCGGCGTGGACCACGTGGCGATCGGGTCGGATTTCGATGGGGGGATCGTGGTGCCGGTGGGGCTGGAGGATGCGTCATCCTTCCCTGCCCTCGCAGCACGGCTGCGGAAGCGGGGGATGGCACAGGGGGATGTGCTGAAGATCTTCTCGCTGAACGCGCTGCGCGTGCTGGGGTGGCGGCCCGCGAAGGCGGGGGCAGCAGCGCCCTGAGCTTGCGTCCCTGGACGGGGATGCGCTGGAGCGGCTAGGCTCGCACGCCCTCGGAGGATCTCGACCATGACCGATCTGCAGAACCGCTGCCTCGATACGTTCCCGGAGTGGCTGCGCGCCCTCGCCTCCGACGCCGCGGAGCTCGGCGAGGTGCTGTCCGTGGGCGAGCTGGCCGAGCCGGCACGGCGCCATGTGGCCGTGGGGCTGAATTATCTGTTCAAGTCGCTGGATCTGATTCCGGACGGGATCGAGGACCTGGGGTTCCTCGATGATGCGTTCGTGCTGCGGGTGGCAGCGGCGCTCGCGGTGGAGGCGAATCCAGACGCGGTGCGGCAGGCGCCGATCCTGGGGCGGCTCGCGAACGAGGCAGGGCTGGTGTCCGAGCTGCTCGGGAAGGACTACGGGCGGCTCGTGAACTACGTGAAGGGGCAGGGCAAGATCGCGGCGCGCGGGCGCTCGGTGGACGAGATCCTGGGGAGCGAGGAGGTGCGGTCAGGGTTCCTGCAAGAGGTGCGGGGGTGGGCGACGAGCTATGCGGCGCCGTCCTTCACGCGCGACGAGAAGAACCTGATCAAGCTGTCGGCGTTCCTCTCCGCGAAGCTGCCGTCCTGATGCGCTCGGTGAGCTGCGCTCTGGCGCTGTGCGGGCTCTGGCTCGTGGGGTGTGACAGCGATCGGCGGCCACCGGCAGCGTCGTCTCCAGCAAGCGCGACGTCGGCGGCGGTCGCGGCGCCCGGGTCCGCGGCGCAGCAGGGGTCGAGCGCGGAGGAGGACCGGGCGGCGTTCGCGCTGCCAGCAGTGCCCAAGCTGATCGCGCTCGGGGATCTGCACGGGGACCTGGCAGCGACGCGGGCGGCGCTGAAGCTGGCCGGGGCGATCGATGATCAGGACCACTGGGTGGGTGGGACGCTGACGGTGGTGCAGAACGGGGACCAGATCGATCGGGGAGATCAGGACCGGGCAATCCTGGAGCTGTTCGAGCGGCTCGCAGACGAGGCGCGGGCAGCCGGGGGCGCGGTGCACGCGCTGAACGGGAACCACGAGCTGATGAATGCGCAGGGGGATCTGCGCTACGTGACCGAGGGGGCGATGAAGGACTTCGAGGGGGTCGGGGGGCTCGATCTGCGGAACCCGCGGCTCGCGAGCATGCCGCAGGTGGGGCGGGCGCGGGCGGCAGCGTTCCTGCCCGGGGGTCCCTATGCGCGGAAGATTGCGGATCGGAAGGTGATCCTGATGGTGGGCGATACGGTGTTCGCACACGCAGGGGTGCTGCCGACGCACGTGCGCTACGGGATCGGGAAGATGAACCGGGAGACGGCGGCGTGGCTGGAGGGGCAGAGTGCGTCGCCGCCAGCCGCGGTGCTGGCAGAGGATGGGCCGGTGTGGACGCGGCGGTACGGGAGCAAGGAGCTGGGGGCCGACGATTGCGAGGTGCTAGGGCGGGCGCTCGATGGGATGGGGGCGAAGCGGATGGTCGTGGGGCACACGGTGCAGAAGGAAGGGATCACGTCCGGCTGTGATGGGCGGGTGTGGCGGGTGGATGTGGGGATGTCGGCTTATTATGGGGGGAAGCCGGCGGTGCTGGAGATTGCGGGGGAGGCGGTGAAGGCGGTGAAGGGGGACTGATGGAGGGGGCGCGGCGGGGCGGGGGCGGCTTCCTGTGATGGGGGCGCGGCTTCCTGGGAGGGGGCGCGGCGGCTTGCTGGGCGTGGGGGCGGTGCGGAGGGAGGGGTGGTTCCGCGGAGCGGGGTGCCTGGGGCCCCCCGTGCGAATCGCGCCGTTGTAGCAATCTCGACTCGGCTGGGAGGGGGAGGCAAGACCCTGGCGGGGTGGTGACCTGAAGGCCGGCGCTTCAGCGCACGGGCCCCCCCAGGCACCCCGCTCCGCGGAACCACCCCTCCCTCCGCACCGCGGTCCCTACGGCAGGAAGCCTTTGCTGGGGGGCGGAAGGGGGTGGCGATAGAAGGGCGTTGAGGGTGATGGCGGCCATTACGGGTGGGATTGCTTTGCACGGACGATTGCGGTGATCGATGGGCTGTGCAGGTGAATGACTTTCGTTCGGCAAGGGCGCTAGAACCTTGGAACGACGAGGCAATCGACGCCGAGCGACGTCGATGCGCGAACCAACCCTCCAATGAGGGGCGTATGCAGGGCCGTCACGGCGATCAGGTCCTCGATGCCGAACGACGTCGATGCGCGAACCAACCCTCCGATGAGGGTCGTGTGCGTGGCGTGGGGGCAGCGCAGGTGGGCGGGGGGACCCCAAGAAGCCTCCACACAGATTCGAAGAGGAGTTAACCCCAGGCAGCCTTGCAGGCGCCGACCGCCATGTCGCAGAACTCGCGCTGGACCTGGGAGAGAGCGGCTTCCTGGGCCAGAAGCTCCGGGTCGAGGGCGCGAAGGAGGGACGCGACGACAGGGGCGATCTTCTCGCCGTGCTCGCGCACGACCTGGGAGGGAGGGGGGCCCTGCTCGGCAGGGGCGAGGAGGGCGGCGCGGGCAGGGGCGATGAAGTTGGTCTCGATGCCGCCGAGGGCCTTCTCCAGGCTGCTGAGGACTTCGCTGACGTGCTGCTGGGCCGCGGTGCGGCGCTCGGTGGCGAGGCGCTGGAGGGCGGCTTCGCGGCCCTGGGTCGCGGCGACCTGGGCGCTCTGGAGGCGGGCGTGGGCGTGCTGGCGCTCCAGCTCGATCTGCTTGAGGCGGGCGAGGACGCGGACGTTTTCTTCTTTCTGGCGGCGGCCTTCGCCGCGCAGGCGCTCCATGCGCTCGGCGAGGTCGCGGCGGGATTGCTGGCGGGTGTCGAGGAGACGCTGGGCGTCGGCGGGGGTGGTTCCTCGGGGGGGACGGGACGGGCCGAGGCGGGTGGCGAGTTCGGAGAGGGTGGCTTGATGCACGCCGAGCTTGGCGCGCACGTCGGCGAGGGTGCGCTCGACGAGGGCCATCTGGGCGGTCTCGGTCTGCACCTGGACGGAGATGGCGGACAGGTCGATCCGGAGCTGGTTCAGCATGCTCTGGCGCTGGGCGTAGGTGCTGCGTAGCTCGGTGAGGCGGGCTTCGAGGGAGGCGACGCGGGCGCGCCACTCGTCCTTGCCGAAGAGCACGGGCTCGCTCTTCTGGGCGGCTGCGAGCTCGTCCTGGGCTTCGGTGATCTCCTGGGCGCGGGAGAGGATCTCTTCTTCGAGGGCCTTGATGGAGGCCTCGGTGCGGCGGTGACGCTGCCACACGTCGCCCGCGCTCTGGACGCGGTCTGCCTTCTGACGCTCGTAGCCGGCGATGGCGCCTTCCATGCCGGCGGCTTGCTCCTCGGTGATGGCGTGGTCGAGGGCGAGGAGGGCGACCTGGATCTCGGCTTCGATGTCCTGGTCGCGGGCGAGGGCGGCGGTGGTCTCGGCGTCGACGCGGGCGATGACGGCGGCGATCTCGCCCTGGGCGCGGCCGAGGGCCTGCTGCTCTTCGCCGAGGGCGCGCAGGGAGGCTTCGGCCTGGCCGAGCTCGGGGGCGTCGGCGGGGGGGAGGGAGAGGAGTTCGGGGGGGATCTCGGCGACGAGGGGGAGGCGCTCGGGCCAGGCGGAAGGGATCTCGGCGCCCACGAACTCGTAGAGGACTTCGATGGCCTTGCGGAGGAAGGGGAGGCAGGTCTGGTAGACCTGGTCGACCTTGGCGACGTAGCGGCGGTAGTCGTCGGCGGCGCTCTCGGCGTGGCCGAGGTCGGGGAGGTGGACGGCGCGCACGGCTTCGCTGGTTTGACGGGCGCGGAGGAGCACCATGTCGGCCAGGGGGCCGAAGGCGGCGAGCTTGGCTTGCTGGGCGGCTTCCGCGGCGCTCGCTTCGGTCTCGCCAAGGCGGGTGGCGGCGGCGAGGGAGAGCTCGGGGAGCTTGGTGAGGTCGACGAGGCGGGCGCGGAGGAGGACGATCTCGTTGCGGGCGGCGGAGACCAGGGACTGGACGCGGGAGAGGTTCTCGTTGTCGACGCCCTGGAAGCTGAAGCGGCCCACGATTTCGTAGATGTCGGTGAGGCCGGAGAGGGCCTCGGGGTCCTCGGGCTGCCATAGCTCGGCGAGCGCGGGGGGGGCGTAGGGGGTGCGGGAGGCCGGGGCAGGCGCGCCGGTGTCGGGGCCGGGGGGGGCGCCGGGGAGGGCGTCGGGCGGAGCGTCGGGCTGGACGTCGGGCGGGGGTTCGGCCGCCTCGACGAGGGCCATGTTCTGGAGAGGGGCGAGGGGGAGCGTGAAGGGGGTGAGCTCCTCGCGCATGGTGTTGCGCGCTTCGCTGAGCTTGCGCCAGGCGGAAAGGATCTGCTGGCTCACGGCCAGGTAGAACCGGACGTAGCTCGCGAGCGCGGCGAGGTCGTAAGGGGAGGAGGACAGCGGGGAGGTGACCGTCGTCACGGGTCAGGTCCTCGCGGTGGAGGGGGTGGCCGGCGCGGAGGGAGGCAGGTGGGCTGCGCGGGAGGTGCCGCCGAAGAGTTCTTCGAGGGCGTCGATGTCGGCGCGGGCCCGCTCCTGCTCGGCCTGGATCGCGGCGAAGCGGTGGGGCCAGATGCGGGTGCACTCGCTGCGGACCCAGCGCCGGAGGGATTGCTCGCCTTCGCGGTCGAGCCAGGAGTCGTGCACGGTGCGCACGGCCTCCTCGTGGTACTTCTGCAGGCCGCGGGGGTGCTTGGCGAGCGCCTCCAGGAAGTTGCAGATGCGCTCCACGTCGACGCGGACGCGGGCCAGCATCTTCGACCAGTCGCGCGTGGCGCCGGCTGGGCCCGAGGCATTCGCGAGGGGGGGCGCGGCGGACACGCCCGGGGTCGCGGCGGTCGCGGGGGGCGTGGCGGGCTGGGGGGGCGCGGCAGGCTTGGGCGCGGCGACGGCAGGGCCGCCGGTGGGGAAGCCGAACCCGGAGCCCTCGGGCTTGTCGTCGCCGAAGCCGAGCTTGGACTTGACCTGGCCCAGCATGCCGCTGGCGCTGCCGGAGGTCGAGCCGGAGGGAGCGCCCGCGGCGGGGCCCTGGGCGGGGGTGGCTGACGAGGCGGAGCTGGAGACACCCTGGGCCTTGTCGGCAATGGTCATCCCGAAGAATTGCTCGAGGCCGCGCATCTCGCGCTCGCGCAGGTCACGGTCGCCGGCGTCGGTCGCGTCGAGGATGTCCACGATCTGGCGCGCGAAGTAGCGGGAGAGGACCTCGAAGGCCACGTCGGCCTTGGCCATCTCGTTGTTCTGGTAGCGCACCACGCTCTCGGAGACGTGGCCGGCTCGACCCAGGGCGTCGATGCGGGTGATGAGGCCACCATTGCCAGGCGGGAGCAGCACCTCCAGGCGGCCGCTGTCGTAGCCGGAGCTGACGAACATCTCGCGCAGCATCTTCTCGACGCTCTCGCGGGCGGTGTTGCGGAAGTCCTCGCCGAGGCCGGCGATGCGGGCGGCGACGCGCTCGCGCATCTGCTTGCGCATCTCGATCTCGACGGCGGTCTCGTTCATGAGGCCAGGGCTCGGCATCTGCCGGCGCTTGGCCTCGGCCTCGGCGGGGGTGAGGCGGCGCAGGAGGTCGTCGCGGATCTGATGGATGCGCACGTCGGCGCGGGCGGCGCGGGCGAGGCGCTCGGGCTCGCTCATCTCGTGATCCATGAAGGAGCTGAGGCGCTGCCGGATCTCGGGGAGCAAGCCCACAGGGTCTTCGCCGGCCTGCACGTGCTCCCAGAGTTCGTCGAAGGTCTGCTCGGAGCGGCGCTCGAACTCGCGGTCGCTGAGGCCGTCCTTCACGCTCACCAGGGCGCCGCGGAGCTGCACTTCCATCTCCGAGAACTCGGTGTGCACCTGGGCCATCACCTTGCGGTCGAGCGCCTCGACGTCGCCGGAGAGGTAGCGCTCGATGGCGGCCTTGAGCTGGTCGAGGCCGTTCACGGGGCGGGTGGCGCCGAAGAAGTCCATCACCTGGCGGGACACGGGGTGCTCCTCGTCGACGCCCTGGTGCACCCAGACCTTGGAGTAGGGGAAGATCCGGTCGACGCCCTGCTCCTTGAAGTTGCGCGCCGCGAGGGCCCAGTGCCAGTTGCCGTTCTCGTCGGGGTGGTCGAAGAGGTCGACCTTGGTCAGGACCACGAACATGCGGTCCTTGAGGGAGATGCTCCGGTCGGCAGACTGCGCGGTGCGGAGGAGGTCGAGCTCGGTGCGCACGAGGGAGGGGCGCGTCACGTCCTTCACGAAGATGGTGACGTCGACCTCGTGGGTGAGGGCTTCCTCGGTGTCGCGGCGCGCCTTGTCGCTGGGGGCGTCGATGCCCGGCAGGTCCATCAGCACCACGCCGGGCATGGCGCCCTCCACGGGGATGCTCACCGTCACCAGCTTGACGGCGCGTACGCCGGGGTAGGGGCGGTTGCCGTTCCGGGTGTCCTTGAGGGCGATGTAGGGGCGGATCAGCTCGGCAAGCTCGTCGAGGCTCGCGGCGGTGATCTTGGTCGGCTCCCGGTTGAGGCGGGCCTTGATCTCGCCGAGGGTGGCCGCGATCTCGGTCAGCTCGGAGAGCGCTGCCTGTTCCTTGCGGCCGGCGCGATCGGGGTCGTCGACGTCGTAGCCTTCGCGGTCGCGGAAGGCGGCCTTGAGGCGCTGGAGCTCGGCCTGGGTGAGGCCCTGCCAGCGCTCCACGCTGCCGGGCTCCAGGGCGTCGAAGTAGCTCTGGATGCGGGCCTTGAACTCGTTCTCGGGGTAGTAGGTGACGAGCGCAGAGAACTGCCCCTCCTCGCCGGGCTCGACGACGGTGGTGCTCCAGGTGCAGCGCTCGGCCTCGCTCGGGAGGAGCTTCTCGCTCTTGAGCCAGGCCGAGAGGAAGGCGCTCTTGCCCTGCTTCTCCAGGCCGACCACGCCGATCTTCACCACGCCCTTGGCGAGGCGCTTCTCGCGGTCGAGGGAGCGCCCGCGCAGGTCCTCCAGCTTGCCGCGAAGCTGCTGGAGCAAGCGGCCGTTGTCGCTCTCGTGGGGGAAGTAGCTCGCGAACCTGTCGCAGAGCTGGCGGTAGCGGAGGATCTTGTCAGCGATGGTCCGCAGCTCGGCGGCCTTCTGCTTACGGCTCTCGGGGCTCCACATGCCAGGTCACCTCGCGCGCAAAGTACCGCGCACGGCGGCGGAGCGGAAAGGGCCAAGGTGGCCGCCGTGGACGGGAGCCTCCGCGCGCCATGCCGGCGTGGTGGTCGAGCCGTGGGGGTGTGAGGAGGGGCTTCAAGGGACGCGCGCCGCGCGGCGCGCGGCGCGCGAGGGATGCGCGTCTGGAACGCGCCTCGCGGGGGCACCGCGACGAGGGGCGAGGGCGCGCTTTAGCCGAGGCGGTACTCGAGGAAGTCGAGGAGGTCGAAGAACTTGTCGCTGAGCTGCGTGTCGTTCCGGAAGTTTTCGCGGACGCTATCGCACACGTCGCTGAAGTTCTTGAGCTGCATGGGGGAGATCTTCGCTCCCTTGCGGGCCCACTGGATCGACTCGTTCATGAGGAGTCGAGCGCGGACGAGCGCCGAGTTGTTCGGCTGATCGCTCAGGGCACGGTCGAGCCTCATGAGGATGCTGTTCATGATGATCTCGAACTCGCCGCTCGACTGGATCGCCATTTGCGCGGCAGTCTATGCGTGCCGTAGCGCTGCTGGCAAGCGCTCCGCGCCATCCAAAGGGAACGATCGCCCGAGGTTCGGCTTAGTAGCTGAACAGGCTGAAGCGCCCGTCCGAGCGATCGTGGACGCATACCTCGGCCTCTGCGAGGTCGTCCAGGCAGTCGATGTCGGTCTCGAAGTTGTCGCCGCGGCAGTCGGACTTCTCGAGCATGCAGGCCTCGACGTCGTCCCACTCGTCGATGCAGTCGTACTCGTACGCCTTGTCGATCGAGGCCTGCGTGTTCACGACGCACTCGTCGTACTCGTCGTCGTTGCACCCCTCGCAGTCGCAGAGGAGGTCGCAGTACTCGGCAGCAGTCCCGCCGCAGGCCGGGACGGAGAAGCTGAGCATCGTCAGGAGAAACAGTGCCTTGAGCTTGTTCATCGCCTTCTCCGCGCGGGTCAGTTCACGCACTGAACGTAGTCGGTGAGATCGCCGTTGCACTCATTGTCGTGCGACCAGATCCGGTTGCTGCACGAGGACTCGTCTTGCAGGCAGGTGAACGCCTTGTCGAAGTCGTCCTCGCAGCCGTAGATCGCGGCGATGTCTTCCTGGCGCTCCAGCTCGATGATGCAGACCTCGACGTCCGACTCGTTGCCCCGTGAGCACTCCATCGCGTCTTCACAGTATCCGGCGATGCCTCCACCACAGCCGGTCACCATCGAGGCGGCCAGCAGCGCAAAGGTGCTCAACTTCAGCCCAGGGAGCTTCATCCGTGTGGTCCTCCGAACTTTCATAGACCTTGCTCCTGCAAGGTATAGGTCATCCTCTGGCAGGTAGCACGAAAACTACCGGGTGAGCTTACCAAGGCTCACCTGGCTGCGCGCTGGCTCCTGCCCCTCACGCTCCAGGTGGAGCACGATCTCGTCGGGCGAAGAGACGCACACGTACAGCCGTCCCACAGCGCCGGGCGGGAGCCCCGTGGGCACCATCATCAGCCGCGGATCGCTGGAGGTCATCTTGCTCGGCTCGTACTCCTTCGCGGCGCGGAGCGGCGTCTTCGCGTCCCACCGGCCGAAGTCGATGTAGTGATCGCCGAGCACCGCCGGATCGCTCACCTTGGTCCCCATGGGCACGATGGCCCTGAACTTGGGCGGGAAGCCGCGCAGATCGCCCAGGAAGTAGCTGAACCCCTGGCTGCGCCGCACGAGCAAGACCTCGTGGTTGGCGATCTTCAGGGCGCCGAGAGATACCGCCGTCTTCGGCGTGACGCCCACGATGGATACGCCCCGCTCCGTGCGCGGGGGCGTTTCGTAGAGCACCACCTGGCTGAACGGATCGGTGGAGTCGGGGCGCCAGACCTTGAGGTCCTGGATCCCAAGCTCGTCGGCGAGGGCTCGCTCGACGTAGCGGCTGCGCGAGGAGTTGCCCGCCAGCAGGATCACCACGCCCTGGTCGAGGAAGCCGCCGTCACCGCCACCGCCGGGAGGGTCGCCGTACGGCGCGACCGCCAGCATGTTCTTCATGAGCTTCACGCCCTCGCGGATGCGCGCGCGCAGGTGGTTGCGCAGCTCGCCGGCGAGGGGTTCGAGGTCTCCACCGAGTGACGTCACGGGCACCTCGCTGCCGTCGAGGCGCGCGGCGACGAGGCCTGGCGCCTTGCGGGGAGAGGCTTCGGGGCCATGCTTCACCGCTTCGAGACCCAGCTCGCGCTCGAAGCGGTAGCGGTTCTGGCGCGCGGCGAGGCTGCGCTTGTAGAGATGCGGCTTGTTGGCGAGGTTGTTCGGGGGCACCGTCTGGGGCCGCATCATCGGCACCTCCTTGTGCTCCATCTCCGGCAGGACCTGGGCGCTCTGGTGGGTGAGCCAGGTGAGCTCGTGGGTCAGGTAATCGCCGCCGAGGTGGTCGTCGCCGCCGGTCTGGAGGGTCTCGATCACCGTGGAGCTGCCGTGCTGCTCCTGCTCCTCCGGCGTGGCGGGCCTGAAGCGGCCGCAGGCGATGTCCAGGGTGCCGCCGCCGAAGTCGAAGACCGCGAAGCGCAGCTCGCCGAGGCGCTCGATCAGCGGCTCCAGGGCCGGGTGGGCAGCGAGCTCCGGGCAGACCTCGGCGGCGAATGCCTCCGGCTCGCTGGCGCTCATGGACACGCTTACCTCCTCGGCGGGGATGCCCTCCGGGATGCTGAGCAGGAGCCCCTGCCGGATCTCCTCTTCGAGGATGCCCCTGGCGCGCTCGTCGAACTTCGCCGGGTGGGTGAGCCGGTACTGCAGGTAGACGTCCTGGCCAGGGCGGTTGATGGCGCGGCCGAGCAGGTAGGCGTAGGCCCTGACCAGGGCCCTGACGCGCGCCTCGTCGAGGAGGAAGTCGCGCTGCCGCTCGCGGTCGCGGAACTGGGGGGACTGATCGAGGCCGATCACCCTCTCGGGCAGGCTTTTCAGCTCGCCCACGACGGCGCTCGGGAAGTGGGCGAGCGCCTCATATGCGGCGTGGCTCCCGCGGATCACCCGTATGAGGTCGGGGAAGCGTGGCGGCAACGCGCCGTCCTCGCCCCGGCGCTCGACGCGCGCCATCTCGGTCCAGAGGCGCTCGTGGTCCTCGATGAGCAGGTAGGCGGGATTCTCGGCAGGCTTGGCCGAGGCGGCGCTCGAGGTGCCGAGGCGGAGGAGCGATCGGTAGCCCTTCTGGTAGAGCGCGGCCACGGTGGCGGTCGTGCCGAAATCGATGCCCACCGCCGAGAGGCGCTGGAACGTGCGGAGGAGGGGGCGCGGGTCCCGGAGGCGCACCGGGAGATCCGCGCGCCACGCGCACACCACGGCGTGCTGCTGGGGCTGACCTCCGGGGCGTGCCGCCGGCTCGTTGAACGCGAGCGCGTGGACGGCGACGACGTCGAGCGGGATGTCCCGGCCCTCCTCCGGGATGGTGCCCAGCTCCGGGTGCGAGGTGTCGAGGGTGAGCTCTGTCGTGGTGTAGCGGCCCAGCAGGACGCCGCGCCTGCCCGGGTCTTCGACGACCACGTCGCTCGCGTCACCGGCCCTGTGAAAGCGGTGGGTGACCTGTGACGGGCGGCCATCCAGCGCGTAGTGTGCGGGCGACGCCTCGGTCCACTCGGCGAGCAGCCGCAGTCGGAAGCGCCCCGTGCCGATCCAGAGACCTTCCTCGGGGTTCTGAAGATCAAACAGCCTGCGCTCGGGGGCGTCGACGAGCAACGTGTCGGTGACGTCCTGCAGATCGAGGGCCGCGATCGCGGGTCCCTCTGCCGGGATGGCCGGGAGCCGCAGGTGCACGATGGGGACGCTGCGCACGGGGTGGCGCACGAGCAGCGAGAGCGTGCGCGCCGTCCCCGGGCCGCGGTCGAGGAGCGAGAGCGGGACGGCGAGGTCGATGGAGAAGGGCCGCACGGAGGGTGCGCTCCCCTCGTCCGGAGGAACCTCCGGCAGGTGGGCCGGCACAGGCTCGCAGAGGCGAACGCCGTCGAGCTCCAGGCCAGCGCTGAAGGGCTCCTCGCAGACGCCGGCGCAGCGAACGAGCAGCTCACCCCCGGCGACCCAGCCGTCGAATGCGGGGAGCACGACCTCCTGCGCGGCGGTGACCTGACGGGCTGGTCGCAGCTCCATGCGCACGCCACTCGGCGCAGTGCGTCGGAGAAGAACCGTCATCTCGTCGACGCGGAAGCGAGGACGAGGAAGCCGCGCAGGCGGCGTCGCGGGCGTGGAGGTGTGAAGGGGTTGATCCATGACGGTGTGAGGGACGCACCGGACATCGATGCAGAGTCCCTGGTGTATCGCTCAGGTGACGATGAAACACCAGATGCGCGCGTTCGGGGCGGTTTCCTGCGCGGAGCTTCCCGGCAACGGACGATGAAGGACGCAACGTTCTGAGCGGGGCGGCAGGAATCACCGCGGATGGTTCCGCCCGAGGCTCGTTCGCCACCGCTGCCCTAGCTGTGGTCTCCGGGGAGCCCCTACCGAAGGCTCACGACAGAGAATCAGAGATCCCTCGGAATGACCGCCACCACCCCTCGTCCTAAGGGATGGCTCCGCGCTGCAGCGGCGTCGCGGTCCTGCCGCGTGTCGCTGGCTGACGGGGGCAGGGAGGAGAACGGTCATGCGGTTGCGGGAGGTCATGACAACGAAGGTGGAATGGGTTGGTCCCGACACCACCGTCGAGGAGGCAGCGCAGCGGATGAGACGCCTCGACATAGGGGCACTCCCGGTGTGCGAAGGAGGGCGGGTCATCGGCATCCTGACCGACCGGGACATCGTGGTCCGCGGCGTCTCCGCGGGGTACGACCTGCCGCGAGCCACCGTGGGCGAGCTGGCAAGCCGGGAGCTGCTGGTGGGGCACGACGATCAGCACGTCGACGAGGCGGCGCGGATGATGCACTCGCGCGGCGTGCGGCGTCTCCCGATCGTCGATGCGGAGCGGAGGCTCATCGGCATCGTGACGGCGGAGGATCTGACGGCCCGCGTGGGCAAGGCCGAGCAGGCCGGGCGCATCGCGGTGACCACCGGAGGAACGCACGAGGCGCCAGGCATGCGCGCGCATGAACAGGCTCAGGAGCACCTGGCGCAGGAACGACAGGGCCGAGAAGACGACGACCCCGCGCGACCGCGGGGGCGCAACGAGGCGAGCAACACCCGAGGAGGAACGATCATGGCGGAGCGATATGGGATGGGGCGCGACGAGGAGCGGTTCGGGCGCGGGCGTGAAGACGAGCGCCGCACCGGAGAGCGCGGCGGAGCAGGCGGCCGCGATTACGAGATGTCACAGCACCGCGGGTATGGTGACCGCGACATGGACACCAGCCGCGGGATGGGGCGAGACCAGGAGCGCGGTACGGGCCGCGATTACGACGAGCTGCAGCGCACCTCTTACAGCCGTGACTACGACCGCAGCCTGCGCGGCCAGACCGATCAGGGCGCTTACGGGCAGCAGCGCGGCTACGAGCAGGGTCACCAGCGCAGCTTCAGCAGCAGCGACGAGCAAGGCGGCTGGGGTCAGCCGCGTGGCCAGGGGGGGCGCTCCCGCGGCTGGGACGAGGACCAGGGGGGGCGCTCGATGTACGAAGGTGGCGGCATGATGGGCCGCAACTTCGGGGGCCAGGAGCCGCGCATGTACGGCCAGGAGCGCGGCTACGGTGGCGAGGGTCACTTCCAGGAGCATGGCAGCGGCTACCATGGGGGTCATCAAGGCTGGGAAGGCCAGGGCCGCATGGGCGGCATGGGCCGGGACTGGGAGCACCAGGGCCGCATGGGCGGCATGGGCCGGGACTGGGAGCACCAGGGCCGCATGGGCGGCGGCATGGGCCAGGACTGGGAGGACCAGGGTCGCATGGGTGGCATGGGCTACCAGGGCCATGTGGGCTACCAGGGCAACATGGGCGGCATGGGTCAGGGCCACATGGGTCAGGGTGGGGAGCACCAGGGCCGCATGGGGATGGCCGAGAACTTCGGTCAGCAGAGCGGCATGAGGCGCGGGCCCAAGGGCTACAAGCGCTCCGACGACCGGATTCGCGAGGAGCTGTGTGACAAGCTCAGCGACCACCCGGTCGTCGACTCGAGCGACGTCGAGGTGAAGGTGCAAGGCGGCGAGGTGACCCTCACCGGCACCGTGACCGAGCGCCGCCACAAGCACCTGATCGAGCAGCTCGCGGAGGCCATCTCGGGCGTGACGGACGTCCGCAACGAGGTGCGGGTCAAGCGCATGGACACGTCGAGCGAGGCGCGCGGCACCGAGCAGCAGCGAAGCACCACGGCGGCCTCGGAGACGGGCGCGTCAACGAAGACCCAGACGTCCCAGAACACACCGAGCCGGACCGCGTCCTGACCCATCGCGGCTCTCTCTGACCGCTGAGACGCTGAGACGCTGAGACGCTGAGCTCACGGAACGCCCGACCTCGACCTGCCCCTCGCAGGCCCGGCCGGGCGTCAGCGCGTTCGCGATCAGTCGACGTCTTCGTCGGAGATGATCGCGTCCTCGCCGAACCGCGCACGCGCTTCGAGGATCTCCTTGTCGGAGAGCCAGGTGCGCTCGCAGGTCTCCAGCGGAGCGACCTGGTACATGTCGCGACGGTCCTCACCATGGCCGTCTTCGAGGACCCGGACTACCTCATGATGAAAGCCGCAAGCGGGGCAGAGGGCGCGCATGGGCCTTTGAATATAGTCCACGCCGGGGGCTTGAGAAGTCTCTGGGGGGCTCAAAAAGAGCACGCCCGCCCCGGTCTCGCGACCTGCGGGGCGGGCGGCTACGACGCCTCAGACCGTGACGGTCAGGCTTCGGCGTGCTTGGTCGCGCTGGTCTTCTGTCCCGAGGTGATCCGCATCCCGTAGAAGGAGCGGTACACGAACACCATCGAGAGCACGAAGAACACTGCCGCGAGCACCACGCTCAAGGTCCGATCGATCTCGATCGCCAGCTCCACGGCCAGCAGGCCGAAGAGGGTGGTGAACTTGATGACGGGGTTCATCGCGACGGACGAGGTGTCCTTGAAGGGATCGCCCACGGTGTCACCCACGACGGTGGCCGCGTGCAGCTCGGTCCCCTTCTCCTTCAGCTCGACCTCGACCAGCTTCTTCGCGTTGTCCCAGGCGCCGCCGGCATTCGCCATGAAGATCGCCTGGTACAGCCCGAACAGCGCGATGCTGATCAGGTAGCCGATGAAGAAGAACGGCTCGAGGCAGGCGAACGCCAGCGTCGAGAAGAAGACGCCGAGGAAGATGTTGATCATCCCGCGCTGCGCGTAGAGGGTGCAGATCTCGACGACCTTCTTGCTGTCGGCGATGGAGGCCTTCTCCACGCCCTCGAGCTTGATGTTCGCCTTGATGAACTCCACCGCGCGGTAAGCGCCGGTGGACACCGCCTGCGTCGAGGCGCCGGTGAACCAGTAGATGATCGCGCCGCCCGTGAGCAGCCCGAGCAGGAACGGGGGGTGCAGGATCGACAGCTTGTCGAGGTTCGAGGTCAGCTTCTCGGTGAGCACCACGATGATCGAGAAGATCAGGGTGGTGGAGCCGACGACCGCGGTCCCGATGAGCACCGGCTTCGCCGTCGCCTTGAAGGTGTTGCCGGCGCCGTCGTTCTCCTCGAGGAAGTGCTTGGCCTTCTCGAAGAAGGGCGTGAAGCCGAAGTCCTTCTTGATCTCGTTCTCGATGTCCGGGACCTGCTCGATGAGGCTCAGCTCGTAGACCGACTGCGCGTTGTCCGTCACCGGACCGTACGAGTCGACCGCGATGGTCACGGGACCCATGCCGAGGAAGCCGAACGCCACGAGGCCGAAGGCGAACACGCTCTCGGCCTTCATGAGCTGCTGGAGCCCCTGACCGGCGACGAGGTACGAGATGCCCATCAGCACGACGAGCACCATGCCCATCCAGTACGCGCTGAAGTTACCGGCCGTGAGGCCCGACAGCACGTTCAGCGAAGCACCGCCCTCGCGCGAGGCCGTCACCACCTCGCGGACATGCCGCGACTCGGTGGAGGTGAAGACCTTGATCATCTCGGGGATGATCGCGCCGGCCAGCGTGCCGCAGGTGATGATGGTGCTGAGCTTCCACCAGAGGGAGCTGTCACCGCCGATGGCGGGGATCATCACGACCGACACGGCGTAGGTGAGACCGACCGACACGATCGAGGTGATCCACACCAGGCGGGTGAGGGGGGCCTCGAAGTTCATCTTGTCGGCGTTGCCGTAGGTCGCCGTGGCCATCGCCTCGTTGAGCCAGTACGAGACGATGCTCGCCACGACCATCACGATGCGCATCACGAAGATCCAGACGAGGAGCTGGACCTGCACCCGGGGATCGGGCACCGCGAGGAGGATGAACGTGATCAGCGCGACGCCGGTGACGCCGTAGGTCTCGAAGCCGTCGGCGCTCGGGCCGACCGAGTCGCCCGCGTTGTCGCCGGTGCAGTCTGCGATGACGCCCGGGTTACGCGCGTCGTCTTCCTTGATGCCGAAGACGATCTTCATCAGGTCGGAGCCGATGTCGGCGATCTTGGTGAAGATACCGCCCGCGATGCGGAGAACCGACGCGCCGAGCGACTCGCCGATGGCGAAGCCGATGAAGCACGGACCCGCGTAGTCGGCGGGGATGAAGAGCAGGATCATGAGCATGATCAGCAGCTCGGTGCTGATCAGCACGGCCCCGATGCTCATCCCGGCCTTGAGCGGAATCGCGTAGGCGGGGAACGGCTTGCCCTTCAGGGCGGCGAAGGCCGTCCTGGAGTTTGCGAAGGTGTTGATGCGCATCCCGAACCAGGCGACGCCGCAGCTTCCTGCGATGCCGACCACGCTGGCCAGGAGGACGATCACCACCTTGCCCACCTCCATGTGCCGGAGGACCCCGAAGTAGAAGGCGATGATCGCCCCGATCAGGATCTCCAGGATGAGGATGAACTTCACCTGCGTCTGCAGGTACGTCTTGCAGGTCTCGTAGATCAGCTCCGAGATCTCCCGCATCGAGCGGTGCACCGGCAGCCGGTTGAGCTGCATGTAGATGCTGAGACCGAAGATGAACCCGAGCGCACAGACACCCATGCCGCCGAAGAGCAAGGTGCGGCCATCGATGCCCATGAAGCTCTGGGAGCCGAGGTCCGGCAGAATCAGATCTGCCTCGCTCGCCTGAGCCACCCTGCTGACAAGAAGGAGCGCCAGCGCCGCGAGGGCAGCCAGCGCCGGAGTGAGCCATTGGCGGCGGCTCGCTCCTCGCGATGAGGATACGACAGTCATGAGACGATGTGCCTCCATCCAACAAGGACGGGGAGCGCCTCGCGATCCCCGCCTATCGACATCCCGTGCGGCGGGCAAATCGGTCCGCCGCGTGATGCGAGGGGTTGGCCGTCTGCGGGAGGTTACCTCTCACACAGACGCTTCAGCACAGCCTCGCCCCTGGCAACCCGCCGGTTGTGGAGCCCACGGGCCCCAGGGCGCGCGCTAGCTACCACGCTGGTGACAGGCCGTCGAGAATTAGACTGTGGGTGGGGAATAAATGCGCTCAGGGAGCGCCGAGACGGCCGGAGAGGCGCTGCTCCGCAGTGGCGTTCTCTCCGTTGGGAACGCTGTTGGAGGAGGCGAGCAGCTCGTTCACCAGGTCCCGGCACTCCGGCCGGTTCCGGAGCTGGCCGAGGAGCATGTTCGAGATCTCGGTGAAGGACCGCTCGAACTGCACCCCTTCCCGGGTGCGCACGGCGACCCGCTCTCTCCCCTGCGCCAGGTCTTCCTCCAGCGCCTCGGCGTACCGCGCGAGCTGCGCCCGGAGTTCCTCGATCTGCCGCCGCAGGTCGCGCGCCGTGGCCTCGCGCATGTTCTTCTTCTGCTCGTACCGTCCGAGCTGCTCCCGCTTCGCCTGGGCGATGGCGCCCGCGGCCCCGGCGCGCTCGTACACCATGGGATCGTGGGTCCCCTGCCGGGCCGCCGCATCGGCGAGCTGGCGCGCGGTGAGCGCCTGCTTCTCGGCGCCGGCCAGCTCGCCCCGCACCTTGTCCACGTCCTCGGCGTCGACGGCGGCCTCGCGCATCACGCGCGACTCCTCGTGCGCCAGCTCCTCCACCTTGCGGCCGATCTCCGCGCGCAGCGCCCGGCCGCGGCGCTCCAGCGCGTCGAGCTTCCGTGTCAGGCTCGCGACCTCGCCCTCCAGCCGGTTGGCGCGCTGGGCCAGATCCCAGATCTGGGTGAGCCCGGTCTGCACCTCGGGCGGCGTCTGCCCCGACGGATACGCGCGCGACACCATGCGCGCGAACAGCGCAGCGCGGCTCGCCCACTCGATCACCCCCGGGCTCTGCGGCGGTGGAGGTGCCGGCGGCGGCATCGCCATCGCGTCGGCGCCTTCGAGCTCCCACGCAGCCTGTGTGGGCAGGCTCCGCTGCATCGCCTTCAGTTCTTCCTGGAGGTGATGCGCGTCGCGGTAGCGCTTCCGCACATCCTTCTCCAGGAGGCGCAGGCAGATCAGCTCTCCTTGCGCGTGCGCCTCTGGCCGGATCGACCGTGGCCTCGGCGGCAGGTGCGTCCGCTGCATCTCGAGCAGCGTGTCGCGATCGTTCGAGCGGAAGGGGAGCTGCCCCGTCAGCATCTCGAAGAAGAGCACCCCGAGCGCGTACAGATCCGACTGCGGCCCTGCTTCCTCTCCGCGGGCCTGCTCCGGAGACATGTACTCCGGCGTCCCGAACACGGCGCCCTTCGGCGCGAGGCGCGGATCGCGCGCGATCGCCGCGAGGCCGAAGTCGAGGATCTTGACGAAGTCCTTCCTGCCACCGCGCTGGGTCAAGAGGATGTTGTCGCTCTTGAGGTCGCGGTGCACGACACCCAGGTCGTGCGCGCGGGCCAGCGCGGCGCACATCTGCTCGAGGATGTCCACGGCCCTGGCGATGGGCGTCGGTCCCCGCGCGAGCTCCGCCGAGAGCGGCGTGCCCACCAGGAACTCCATCACCAGGTAGAGTTCCCCTTCCTCGGTCTCACCGATGTCGTGGATGTCGATGATGTGGGCGTGGTCGACCCGGTTCGCCGCGCGCGCCTCGCGCAGCATCCACGCGCGGAGATGGGTCTCCCCGCGCAGGTCTGGCCGGATGAGCTTCAGCGCCACGACGCGCTCGATGAGCACGTGGCGAGCCCTGTACACGACACCCATGCCGCCTTCGCCGACCCGCGCTTCGAGGCGGTAACGGCCGGCGACGACCTTGCCGATCATTGGATCCACGGTCGAGGCCTTTGGACCTGCCGGTCGGATCGCGCGCTGCTCCATGGCTTCTCGTGTTCTCCCCAGCGCTCCCTCGAGCACATGCCCGCGGGGCCTACTGCGCTGCGCGACATCGGGACGCGTTCATTAATGCCTGAATTACGCCTGATTTACGCCTGATTTACGCCTGATTCGTCTGTCAGGGATGAGGCTACCCGGTTTGTTTCAGCCGGTCTACGCGCCAGTGGACCCCCGCAGGCGCCTCTGAAGGGTGGCCAGAGGGCCGCTTCAGCCCGCGGCAGTACCCCTCCCCACGTTCATTGGAAGCCGGCAGATGAACCGCGCTCCGGCCGCGGCAGCCGAGTCCAGCGTCAGCATACCCCCGTGCCTCCGCACGATCTCGGTCGCGATGGACAGGCCAAGTCCGGTTCCCTGGTCCCGCGGCTTGGTCGTGAAGAAAGGGTCGAAGATCCGACCAGCGATCCCCGGCGGCACACCCGGTCCCGTATCCGTCACGGCGATCGCCACCGTGTCGTCTTCCCTCCACGTCTCGATCCGGATCTCCTTCCGCCCCTGGTTGCTTCTCCTCGGCTCGCCCCCGGTCGCCTCACGGGTGAGCGTGGTGGGTGCGGCGCGCGACTCGATGGCCTGGATCGCGTTGACCAGCAGGTTCATGAGCACCTGATGGATCTCGCTCGCACGGCAGACCACGGGCGGCAGCTCACCATATTTGCGCACCACGTCGATCTCCGCCCGCCGGAGTCGCGGCCCGAGCAAGAGCAGCGTCTCCTCCAGCCCCGCGTGCAGATCTTCCGGCTGGGCCTCTCCCGGCGCCCGCGCGAAGTTCTTGAGGTTGGTCACGATGCGCGCCGCCCGGTCCACCGCCCGCCGGACCAGCGTGGAGATCCCGCGCAGGTCCTCCAGCGCTGCCTCCACGTCGATGTCCTGACGCCGCTGCTCCAGCGCCTGGCGTCGCTCGGGTGACAGCTCCTCTGCAGCAGCCATCCACGCCTGGTCCATCGCGGACAGCTCGTCGGAGATCCGCGTGAGCGGCACCGCCGCCCCGCCGATGGCGTTCAGCGGGTTGTAGATCTCGTGCGCCAGCCCCGCTGCCAGCTCCCCGAGCGTCGCCAGCCGCTCACCGTGGATGAGCGCCGCCTGCGTCCGCTTCAGCTCTTCCAGCGTCCGTGACAGCTCCGCGGTGCGCGCCTCCACCTTGGCTTCCAGGCCCGCGCGCTCGGCCTCCAGCTCCGCGATGTTACGCGAGAGCGACTCGCGCATCCGCTCCACGCTCTCGCCGAGCACCACCACCTCCGCGGGCCCATCCAGCAGCGGCACCGCCTCGTCGAGCTTCCCGCGCGCCACCACGTCGGCAGCGCGCGCGAGCTGCCCCATCGGGCGCGACAGCTCCCCGGCCGCGCGGGCCACCACCCCCAGCGCCGCGATGACCAGCAGCGAGAACGAGGCGAACAGCGCGGTGATCGCCCCGACCAGCTCCTCGAAGTCCACGTCGTTCGCCAGCGTCCGGTACATCCCCAGGGTGGCGAGCAACGACAGGAGCCCCGTGAACAGGAGCGGCAGCCCGAAGTCCCGGAGCAGCCGCTGGCCGAGCCTCAGCGCCGGCCCCGGTGTCCGCTCCCCAGCAGCGCTCCCGAGCCGCTCCCGCAGCGCCGTGATCACCGGCGCGACCGCGTCGCGGTGCCAGGACCGCTGGTAGAACGACACCCCCACCGCGAACATCGCGCCGAAGCCGAGCTGTATCAGCGCGTCGCCCAGGCTCCACGGCCCCGGGCGCACGTAGATCACGCCCACCGAGATGCACACCAGCCAGAGCACGAAGTTCAGGGTCGCAAGCGCGTCCGGCAGCCGCTCTGCCTGCGCGAGGCCCCGCGCCAGGTGCTCTCCCGTGGCCAGCGCGCGCGCGATGGAGGTCGTCGCAGGCCACAGCGCCGCCGTGAACCCGAAGGTCCCGAGGAGCGCCAGGATCGGCACCACCTCCACCCACGCCTGGAAGATGACCTGGCTGCGGGTGCGCAGCACGGCCACGATGAACACCAGCATCAGGTGACCACCGACGACGCCCGCGGTCATCGCGCCCCCCGCGAGCTGGTCGCGCAGCTCGCCGGCCGAGGGCGTCGCGTGCGCCGCGCCCCTCGGCAGCAGCATCCACCGGTAAATCGCCCGGCGCATGCCCCCTGCCATCAACCCGAAGGCGAGCGCCGCCACCATCAGGCCCACCTGCGATGAGGCCCCCGGGCTCCCCGCCCGCGACAGGAGCGGCGTCGCTGCCAGGGGCCAGGCGACCACCCGGAGCACCCCGGCGATCGCGATCCCCCGCTCACCTCCGTGGGCGAGCCTGCCGCCGACGAGCGCGGACACCGCCATCGATCCCACGAACAGGACCGCGGGCCAGACGGTGGTGAACGCTGCGGGGAGGAGCGCGGAGATGAAGAGGAGCGCGGAGAACAGCTCCCAGACGACGGCGACCAGCTCGGCGCGCAGCCGGGGACTCGCGACGAGAGAGGCCAGCGTCACTTGCTCTGCAGGCGGACCCCGGGGAGCACCGTGCGGCTCTCCACCACCTCCTCCAGCGACTCGGCGTCGATGAGGAGGTGTGCCCGCAAGCTCTGCTCGACGGCCTCGAACAACCGTCCCTGGTAGGGCACCCTGCCTCCCTCCTCGGTCGCCAGCCAGTAGCTCCCCCCGAACGCGCCGCTCGGAACCGCGATGGGCTCGGGCTGGGGTGACGAAGGGTTCCCGGGGAACGGATCAGGCGCCGTGGCAAAGGACTGGAACGAGGGCGAGGGCGTCCCGGGCTCGGCCGACGCGGCGAAGATCATGGAGAAGCCCGCCTCGAAGCTGACAGCGAGCGCCCTGTCCGACACCTCCGTCGCCACCCCCGGGGTGTGCTTCTCGATCACCACCTCCTCGATGGACTTCCCCGAGAGGAGCAGCAGCTTGTGCCCGGGGGTCACCTGCGAGCCGCCCGACTCCAGCTCCCGGCGCAGGGTGACCTCGTGGGAGATGTAGAACTGGAGGTTCTTCAGATCCTTGCTGGTCAGGTTGTGCTGCACCCGCAGCTCGTGCGTGAACGGCACCAGCCGTGGACCGCAGCCCATCAGGCAGAGCGCGAACAGACAGGAGACCAGGAGCAAACTCAGGGAAGACAGGCGGTGACGCATAAGGCCCTCGGAGGCGCAGCGCCATGGAAGCTCAGGGCGCGTGCCCGATCAACGGGGAGCCCTCGCCGAGCTTACAGGCCCCTGTATTCTGTCGCGATCATGCGCGGAACTCTCCTTCTGAACGGCAACGCGGAGTCCGAGGAGCACCTCATCCAGGCCGCCGCCCCCCTCCTCCTGGGTTCCCGCCATGCCGACCCTGCCCTCGCCGCCTCGCGCACGGTCCTCCTCGTCACTGCGGGCTGGGCCGAGCACGAGCACGACGAGGGCCACATCAAGCGCGCCCTCAACCGCATCGGCCTCAGCTCGGCGTGGGACGCCGGCTACGACCGCGCCCTCGTCAACCTCTCCCTCCTCGCCGAGCTGAACGATCTGTGCCGCCGCGCCCCCGAGCTCTCCGACGCCTGGGGCGAGCTCCGCGACGCCGAGCAGACCGCGCGACGCTTCTACCTGGAGCACAACGCCCACCTGCTCACCCTCTTCCGCCGCGCCCTCCATGACGCGAAGCAGCTCGACCCCGACCTCACCGTCCCGCGCCTCCTCTCCCGGGAGAGCCCCACCGGTGGCCCTCGCCCCCTCGCGCGCCACGCCCTCGCCCAGCAGCTCCGTCAGGCGCTCTCCACCCTCGAAGCCAACGACGACCACCTCTTCCAGCTCCTCGCGGAGATCGAGCGCCGCGCCTTCGACGCCGCCGGCGCCGTGTACCACCCCGGCTGGCGCGCCACCCGCGAACGCCTCGAACAGCGCATCCTCGACGCCAACACCATCCTCCTCTTCGGCGGCCGCCTCGACCTCCTCCTCGACGCCCTGCGCTTCTTCCGCCTCCGCGAACCCCTCGCCGAAGCGCTCCGCCGCGGCGCCCAGATCGTCGCCATGTCGGCCGGCGCCATGTCCCTGTGCGAGCGCGTCATCGTCTACGACGACTTCGCCGAGACCCCCCGCGACTTCCAGCTCTACGACCGCGGCCTCGGCCTCGTGCGCGACCTGCAGCTCTTCCCCCACTGCATGGAGCGCATCCAGACCGATGACCCCGACAACCTCGCCTACCTCGCCCGCCGCTTCCGCCACCAGGCTTGCATCGGCCTCAACCAGCGCTCGTTCCTCTTCCTCGAGCTCACCCCCCGCCGCGCCACGAGCTGGGGCAACGACGACGCCGTCTACCGGTTCGGCCCCGACGGCACCAAGCACGCCTACCGCGCCGGAGAAGCGATCCCCTTCGGCTGAACCGCCCCGCCTTCTTTCCAGCGCTTGCTGAAGGCTCCCTGCCCCTTGCTGAAGGCCTCCGCCGGCCCCAAGAACGCAGCACCCGTGCTGCCCCAGATCAGCGATTACGCCATCCTCGGTGACACCCGCACAGCGGCGCTCGTGAGCCGCGAAGGCTCCATCGACTGGCTCTGCTGGCCCCGCTTCGACAGCCCTGCCCTCTTCCTGCGCATCCTCGACGAACGACGCGGCGGCGCCTGCAGCGTGGCCTTCACCGACCTGCGCCACACCCACCGGCGTTACCTGCCCGACACCAACGTCCTCGAGACCAGCTTCGTCACGGCCAGCGGGCGCGCCGTCCTCCACGACTTCATGCCCGTGAACCCCCCGTCCACCCTCGCGGACGAAGGGCCCGACTCCTGTGCCGAGAGCCGCGTCATCCGCATCCTCTCCTGCGAAGAGGGCACCATCCAGGCGACGTTCCGCACCCGCCCCACCTTCGACTACGCCCGCTGCCCCTGCGTCCCGGTCCCGAGCGAAGCAGGCTCCATCCTCTTCGACGCCGGCGCGCAACGCCTGCGCGTCACCGCGTCCCACCCGCTCACCCTCGAGGACGACAGCGCCCTCACCCACCTCCACCTCCGCGCCGGCGAACGCGCCTACCTCGTCCTCACCCACGGCGAGGACGGCCAGGCCCCGCCCATCGAAGGCCCCGACGCCATCACCGAGCGCCTCCAGAGCACCACCCACTACTGGCAGGACTGGAGCCGCCGCTGCGAGTACCGCGGCCCCTACCGGGAAGCCGTGGTCCGCAGCGCCCTCTGCCTCAAGCTCCTCACCTATGCGCCCACCGGCTCCATCGTCGCGGCCCCCACCACCGGCCTCCCCGAGGCCATCCCTGGCAACCGCAACTTCGACTACCGCTTCACCTGGATCCGGGACGCGAGCTTCACCCTCTCATCCTTCCTGAACCTCGGCTACGTGCGCGAGGCCGACGAGTTCCTGCGCTTCCTCCGCTCCTGCGACGACGCGCGCCATGGAAAGCTCCACCTCATGTACGCCATCGACGGCGAGGTCCTCCCCGAAGAGCGGCTCGACCACCTCCAGGGCTACCGCGGCGCCCACCCTGTCCTCATCGGCAACGACGCCAGCAACCAGCACCAGTACGACATCTATGGCGAGTTCCTCTCCGCCTTCCATGCGTACCTCGCTCGCATGGACGACGACCCGCCTGAGCGCGTCCGCAAAGGCCTGCCCGAGGCCCTCGCCAAGATCGCCGATCACGCCATGGCGAGCCGCCACGAACCGGACCACGGCATCTGGGAGCTGCGCACCGGCAAGAAGCACTTCCTCCACACGAAGGCCATGCTCTGGGTCGCCCTCGACTGCGCCGCGAAGATCGCCCGCAAGATCGACCACGTCGACGAGGACCGCATCGCCGCGTGGGAGCGCGCCGCCGCCGAGATCCGCGCCGAGTACCACGAGCGAGGCTGGAACCCGACGCGCGGCGCCTACACCCAGGCCTACGACTCCGAACTCCTCGACGCTTCCGTCCTGCGCCTCCCCCTCTTCGACGCCCTCGACCCCCACGACCCCCGCCTCACCGCCACCCTCGCCGCCATCGAGCGCGAGCTCGGGTGTGGTGACGGCAACGACCTCACCTACCGCTACCGCATGCCCGACGGATTCGAGGGTGACGAGGGCGCCTTCCTCGTCTGCTCCTTCTGGCGCCTCGGCTGCCTCGCCCTCGCGGGCCATACCCGACCTGCGCAGGCCTACTTCGAGCGCCTCCTCGCCAAGGGAAACGACCTCGGCCTCTTCTCGGAAGAGATCGACCCCGCCACCGGTGAAGCGCGCGGCAACTTCCCCCAGGCCTTCACCCACATGGCCGTCATCAACCACGCCATCCGCCTCGAAAAGTGCATCGCGCGCTTCGGCCTCCGCGACTGACGCGACCACCAGGATCCCCGCCGGAGCGCGGAGAGGCTTGCGCTGCGCGGGGCACGTCGCGACCATGGCGCATGTTCGACGCCCAGCACCTCCTCGGCGCGCTCCTCTCTGACGGCATGGAGAGCATGGACAGCGAGCACGCCCGCAACTACCGACGCGGCCTGCGCCGGATGGGGCGCCGCGCCCTCGGCGAGGACAGCTTCCTCGGAGGCGTGGCAGAGAGCGCAGGCGGCGTCCTCCTCGGCGCAGCCGGGCTCGCCGCAGCCGGCGGCCTCGCCTACACGGCTTACCGCCACTTCAAACAGCCTGACCCACCGGCCCCCTACCAGGGCGCCGCTCCCCCTCCCCAGGGTGGCTGGGGACCTCTGCCGAGCGCACCGCAGCCTGGCTGGAGCGCGCCCCAGAACGCACCGCAGACTGGCTGGAGCGCCCCGCAGAACGCACCGCAGACTGGCTGGAGCGCCCCGCAGAACGCACCGCAGCCTGGCTGGAGCACACCGCAGGCGACATGGACACCTCCGCAACCTCCGCCGCAGCCTGGCTGGAGCGCCCCGCAGAACGCATGGACGCCTCCCCAGCCTTCAGCGCCTGACCATGCGGACGCCTTGCTCCTCGTGCGCGCCATGGTCACGGCTGCCAGCATCGACGGCCACCTCGATCCGACCGAGCGTGCCGCCATCCTCGATCGCATCGCCGCCACCGGCCTCCCTCCTGCGGAGCGGGACGCCCTCGCGCGCGAGATCGAGTCCCCGCACCCACCCTACGCGCTGCTTGGCCAGATCCGCTCCCGCGAGATGGCCGAGCAGTTCTACCTGGTCTCCCTCTTCGCCATCCACGCCGACACCGAGGCCGAGCGGTCGTACCTCCACGGACTGCCCGCCATGCTCGGCCTCAAGCCTGAGGACGTCACGCGCCTGCACGCGCAGCTCGGCACACGACCTCCCCCGTGAACGCCGGGCCGCCTCGGTGAGACTCGTGCCCTGCGGACTCCCTCAGGGCTTCTCCTTCGACCAGCCGGCGAGCCCGCGGATGAACGTGACCAGCCCGTACACGATCGCGCCGTACGCCACCACGTAGCTCCCGCCTCCCTCGGCCGACAGCAGGCTCACCCCCGTCACCACGACGCCTCCGATCCCCCAAGCCGCGCCGACGAGCATCTGCTTGGCGTGCACCTCCGCCGGCTCTGGCAGAACGTTCTCCATTGGCGCCGCGCTCGGCGCTGCGCCCTGCGCGACATCCCAGCGGGCCGGCGCGCCACCCGCGCCACCCTCGCCACCCTGCGCGCCATCCCCGCGGTAAAGGTAGCCTGCGCCCTGGAGAAGCGGCGGCTCCTCGGCGCCGTGCATCCAGCGCTTCAGCGTGGACCTGAGCGCGACCAGGAGCGCCCCGCAGAGCCCGAGCCCTGCCGCGATCACCGCCACCTTCCACGGCTCGGGTGCACTGGTCCCCAGCACCGCGTCCAGGAGCAGCCCCGCGAGCGCGGACGCCACCAGGGGCATCGACATCCATGCCGCCATCGCCATCGTCATGCTGCGCGCAGGTGCCAGCTTCGTCACCAGCGCCTGCCCCACCGGGTTCATGATCAGATGGCTGAGGTCCATCAGCAGGTTGCTGGCCAGCAAGACGCCTACCGGCCACAGGTTCCCGTTCGAGGTCACCCTCATGCCTGCGCCGACCATCGCCACGAGCAACCCCGCGACGATCTTCATCACCGCGGACGGCCTGCGCTCCGAGGCATCCACCCGACGCCATACCAGCGCGAGCACCACCCCCGCCACGGCCACGAACAACGCGACGGTCCCCTGACCGATGGCGAGTTCCGTGTGATCGAGGCGCGCGAGCATTTCCCAGGTGTCCAGCACCGCCCCTGCCAGGGAGCCCGCCATCAAGACCGGCGCCAGCGCCAGCAGCACCGTGAGCCGTTGCCACATCACCACCCCGGAGGCTCCCCTCGCCTCCGCCAGGCTCCCGCGGCGCGCACGCTCCATCCCGATCATCACCGCCGCGGCCACCAGCACCGCCGCAGCGCCCCATGCCCTCGACACGGACGCCGGGTGCTCCCCCTCGACGCCCAGCACCGTCATCACCAGAGCGACCACCGCAGCGAACCCCAGCGTGGTGAGCGCGACGTGGAGCCCGTCCCTGGAGGTGAGCCGCGCCCGGGGCACTCCCGCCGCGCCGGCCACGTACCCCTCCGCCGGCAGCGAGGACTGGGACACCGCCGCCACCACCGTGACCGCGAGCATCCCGAACGCCGCCCCCAGGGACACCACCCACCAGCCCGCCGCTGCCCGCAGCACCGCGGCGAGCGACGCCACCAGCGCCCACGCCCCCAGCGCGACCGTGTACATCCAGGTGAACCCGCTGTCCCGCCGCGCGTCCCCCTGCCGGTAGAGGCTCCCGAGCAGCACCAGCAAGCAGGGCTTGATCAGCGCCCCCCCCACCGCGCACATCACCATCCCCACGATCAACGTCGTCCGTTCCCCGAGGCACATCACCGTGGCGCCGAGCGTCGCCAGCGCCCCACCGGCGAGCATCACCTTCCGCGGGTTCATCACCCGGTCCGCCAGGTAGCCCCCGAGCATCGGCGCGCCCCCTTGCATCAGCGACAGCGCGCCGAACACCGCCGCGAAGTTCCCCGTCGGGAGGCGGAACACGCTGATCAGCGTGATGGAGAACTGCATGTTCAACGCAGCCAGCACGGCCTGCGTCCCGCCCTGCAGGAGCAGCAGCAACGCGAAGCCCTGAGGCTGTGGCTCGTTCCTCGATGCGCCCTGATTCACCACCATGACCTCGTCGAACCCCTCTCTCCCATCCTAGCCCCACGGCTCTCCGACCTCGCTGGTCACCGGCTCACGGAGCGCGCGCCGGTCGCCTCACGGCGGCTGCCTCACCGAGCCCAGGATCCCGCCGCCCTCACCGACCCCCTCGACGACGCCCGCCCTCGCAGGCACGCTGACGCCACCTCTTTCCTCTCGTGCTCTCTCCACGCGTGCCCTCCCCTGCCCTCGCGTCCTCCTCCCACGCGGCACGCCCATTGCCAGGAAGTCCCCTCATGAAGCGACCCGGGTTGATGCCTCTGATCGTGACCGCCGCCCTCCTCCAGGCCGCGTGCGGCTCCCAGGACGACCCGGGCTCCACGGAGAGCGGCTCCAGCGGACAGGGTGCTGGCTCCACCGGCTCCGGCGCTGGCTCCCAGGGAGGCGGCGGCTCCGGCGCGGGAGGCCCTGACTACCCTCCCGAGGCCGACCGCGGCGCCACCCCCCTCTACTGGGAGTACGAGGCCGAGGACGCCACCACGACCGGCACCCTCCTCGGCCCGAGCCGCGCCTTCGGCGACATCGCCGCCGAGGCCTCGGGCCGCCGCGCCGTCCGCCTCGACGCCGACGGCCAGCACGTCACCTTCACCACCGAGCACGCCACCAGCTCCATCGTCGTCCGCTACGCCCTCCCCGACGCGCCTGCGGGAGGCGGCATCGACGCCACCCTCGGCCTCTACGTCAACGGCACCCGCACCGCGAGCCTCGCGCTCACCTCCCGCTACGCCTGGCTCTATGGCGGCGAGTCCAGCCACGCCAACAACGACCCCGCCGCTGGCGGCGCCCACCACTTCTACGACGAAGCCCACCTCGTCTTCGACGAGGTCCCCGCCGGCACCACCATCACCCTCCAGAAGGACGCCGAGGACGCTGCCCCCTACTACGTCATCGACCTCGTCGACTTCGAGAAGATCGACCCGCCCCTCGACAGGCCCGCGGACGCCCTCTCCATCACCGACCACGGCGCCACGCCCGACGACGCCTCCGACGACGGCCCCGCCATCAACGCCGCCATCAACGCCGCCCGCGCCGACGGCAAGGTCCTCTGGATCCCTCCCGGCACCTTCCGCAGCACCTCCGGCCCCCTCGTCACCTCCGGCGTCACCATCCGCGGCGCCGGCATGTGGCACTCCCGGATCCAGGGCTCCTTTGCCCACTTCCGCGTCTCCGGGAACGACAACCGCTTCCACGACTTCGCCGTCATGGGCGAGGTCGACGCCCGCCGCGACAACATCCCCGAGAACGCCTTCGACGGCCCCGCCGGCACCGGCTCACGCCTCGAGAACGTCTGGATCGAGCACGTCAAGGTCGGCTGGTGGGTCGGCAAAGGCGACCACGTCGGCGCCCCCACCCAGCCCCTCACCGACGGCCTCGTCATCCACCGCGTCCGGGTCCGCAACACCTTCGCCGACGGCGTGAACTTCTGCAACGGCACCAGCAACTCCGTCGTCGAGCAGTCCCACTTCCGCAACAACGGCGACGACGCCCTCGCCATGTGGAGCCCCGACTTCGACGGCGTCCCCGGCGTCGGCAACACCTTCCGCTTCAACACCGTCCAGACCACCTGGAACGCCAACTGCGTCGGCCTCTACGGCGGCAAGGACAGCACGGTCGAGGACAACCTCTGCGCCGACGTCGTCGTCTACCCGGGCATCCTCGTCGCCACCACCAGCTCCTTCAGCCCGCACCCCTTCAGCGGCACCACCACCCTCCGCCGCAACACCCTCACCCGCGCGGGTGGCCCCATGTACAGCCAGGAGCACGGCGCCCTCAAGCTCTTCGCCGACGGCAAGGACGTCACCGGCATCCGCGTCGAGGACCTGCACATCGACGACGCCACCTTCTCCGGCATCCACTTCCAGGGCCCCCGCACCTTCAGCGACATCGTCTTCGACGGCATCCAGATCACCGGCACGGGCGCCACCGGCATCCTGATCAACGCCAACGCCCTCGGCGGCTTCCAGGCCACCGACGTGGTGGTCACCGACGCCGCCGAGGGCGGCCTCCAGAACGACGCCCCCGCCTTCACCATCGACCGCCTCGACGGCAACACCGGCTGGTGACCCCCCTGATCCGTCAGATCGCCCCCCTGGCGATCAGACGGATCACCCGGCGATCTTTCCGATCGCCCTCCCCTGCCCTCCGCCCCTCACCTTCCGCTCTCCTCCGCTGCCGTCTCCACCGCCCTGTACG
>NZ_ASRX01000101.1 GCF_000601485.1 Chondromyces apiculatus DSM 436 | reverse complement strand
GAGGGGGGGGCGATGGCAGAGGGGGGGGCGACGGCGGGGGTAGGCCGTCCAGGGCTGGAGCTGGCGCTCTCGGTCTCGTTGCCGCTCTTCACCACAGCGTCGGGGCCTCACCTCGATCTGCGCGGCGCGCTGCGGTGGAGGGCTGCGGATCTGGAGGGTCACGGGAGCCGTGGGGTGCTCGATCGGGGGGCGCTGCTGTCCCTGACCCTGAGCTGGCACCAGACGGTGCCGGTGCACCTGGTGGATGCGGGTGACCGTGTCGATCGCGCGGGCGGGGGACGGCGGGTGACCGGAGCTGCGGAGTCCGGGGGGTCCGGCGCGCGCGACGGGTGGTGAGCGTGCGCCCGGGATGGGTGGATACGCTGCGGGAGGCGTTCGGGGAAGCGCTGGGGGCGCTCGAGCCAGGGAGGCTCGTGGCGCAGGCGCTGGAGGACGTGCCGCAGGTCCCCGGGCGGGTCGCGCTGCTGGCGGTGGGCAAGGCGGCGGGGGCGATGACGCTGGGGGCGCTGGGGGCGATGGGGTCGTGGGGGGAGCGGGTCGCGGAGGGGCTGGTGGTGGTCCCGAGGCTGCCCGAGGGGCTGGCGCTCGGGCCCAAGGTGGAGGTGCGCGCGGCTGCGCATCCGGTGCCCGATGAGAGGAGCGTGGCCGCGGGGGAGCTGGCGCTCGCGCTGGCGGGACGGCTGAAGGCGGGGGACCTGCTGCTGGCGCTGGTGTCGGGCGGGGCCTCTGCGCTGCTCGCGGTGCCGCCGGCAGGGGTGTCGCTCGGGGAGAAGCAGGCGCTGGTGTCGGCGATGCTGGATGCGGGGGCGCCGATCCAGGAGGTCAACCTGGTGCGGCGGCACCTGTCGAAGGTGAAAGGTGGGAGGGTCGCCGCCGCGGCGTCCCCTGCAGTGACCTTCACGCTGATGATGAGCGATGTGATCGGGGGATTGCCCCATGACATTGGCTCGGGGCCGACCGTGCCGGATCCCACGTGCGTCGATGAGGCGCACGCCGCGCTGCTGCGCTGGGCGCCGCAGTTCGCGCGCCTCGCCGGGGCGCTCGGGGAGTCCCTCGATCCTGCGTCGGTGCGCGGCCTGGGGGCGCAGCAGAGCCGGATGCTGGCGACGCCGGACGCCCTCGCAGAAGCGCTCGCCGCTGCCCTCGAAGCGCGTGGTTGGGCAGCGCGGGTGGCGCCCGCGGAGGCAGGAGAGGCCGAGGTCGTCGCGGCACGACGGGTGGCGCAAGCGTCGATGCTGGCCCCCGGAGAGGCGCTGGTGATCGCGTGTGAGCCCACCATCACCCTGCCTGCGCGCCGCGGCGAGGGGGGCCGTGCAGGGTGGGTGGCCCTGGCAGCCCTCCAGAGATTGCCGCCCGATGCAGCGCTGCTCTGCGCAGCCAGCGACGGTGTCGACGGGTCGTCGGGCGCGGCAGGAGCGCTCGTCAGCGGCGCCGATGCTGCCCGCGTCTCTGTGGGCGAGATCGACGCGGCGCTGGGGAGGTTCGACGATGGCCCCCTTCACCGGAGGCTAGGCACCCAGCTCGTGGGCGATCCGACAGGTCACAACCTGTCCGATGTGCATGCCGTCGTCAGGGGACCTCCGCGGAGGTGAGCCGTGGCGGTGGGGTGAGCATGGCTGAGGGCAGTTTGCGGGCCGGGAGAGCGCTCCCCCGGTTCTCTCATTCAGGAGCGACAGCGGCGGCCGAGGCATCACCCATGGCCTGACGCACGGAGAGGGCCAGCGCGCAGCTATTCGCCTGGCGCTGCTGTGCAGCCATCACATCGGCGTCCACGACCGGCATTCCACCCCTCAGGTCCGCGCTCGCTTCTCGTCGAAGCCGCAGCACCAGCTTGCCGTCCGAGAGGCGCCACACGCCGATGCGGGCATGGTGTGGCGTGGCCAGGAGGTCCTCGGTGCTCTGCACCTTCGCGCCCTCGGCGGGCTCGTCGAGCACCACCAGGTAGTACTGCGCGCGGGTCAGGAGCTCGGTGGCGAGCGGCATGTCGTCCCGCATGATGTCTTCGAACGTGCCATCGAGGGCACGCAGACCGAGCTCGTTCGATCCCTGGACGTCGCGAACGAACTCGTCGGAGAGCACGCGCAGGGTCCGGTACGCGATCCGCAGGTTGAACGGCTGAACGGGGCGCGAGCAGTGGTCGTTCTCGTTGCAGTACTCGCCCTGGGCGCAGTCTCGGGTCCGCTGGCACTCCTTGCCAGCGAGTGGGTTCTGGTTGTTCGCGCGGAGGAGGCAGGCGGTGAACGCGTCGCGGAGCGAGCCGACCGCACCCTTGCGAATGTCCTCGGCGGTGCCCACCTGGTCGGTGCGCAGCCGCAGGTAGACACCGGGCATCTGCCGGAAGTCCCACCCTTTCAGCGCTTCTCTGTCGATCACGTCAGGACCGGCTTCACGGGCGAGCTCCGAGGTCCAGCGCTCCACCCGATCGCGCAGCTCGGTCCACCGGGGCCCCAGCTCCACCAGGACGGCGCGCTGCTTGGCCATCAGCTTCTGGCGGGAACTCTCGATCTGCCCCTGAGACCACTTCCAGTTCAGGATCAGCGTGACGGCGAGCACGATGCCCGCGTAGGCCCAGAATTTCGGGGGCATCCAGCGCTGGGTGCTGCGCCCCCGCCTTGCGTCGGCGACTGAGGACAGCCCACGCTCACGAGGCTCTTGGTGTGACATCGGGGGTGCTCCGCTACGCAGGCCGTCCCTCGAAGAGCGACGACCCTGCGGCGGTTCAGTTGGACTTGGGGAGCTTCTGGACCATGAAGCTCACGTTCGGGTAGCCCGCGAACGCAGCCGTCTGGAACACGCTCTTCACGACGATCGCCGGGATGTCGGCGTCGACCTGGAGGATCGCGACGCCGGGGAAGGGCCGGTTCGGCTCGACCTGCTTCCAGAGCTCGCGCTTGTTCTTGAGAATGTTGAACAGCTCGTCGACCTTCTGCATGCGGCCGAGCTCCTCGATCGCGCGCGTCGACCCTGCGAGCGTCCCGTCGACGAGGACCTGGTTGCCGTTCACGGCGATCATGGGCGCATCGACGACGTCATCGACGTTCTCTGCCTTGGGCAGCTTGACGTTCTTGTCGACCGCGATCTCACCGGATGCCGAGAAGGACATGAGCAAGAAGACGACGATCGTGATGAGGAAGTCGATGAAGGCGGTCAGGTTGAGCGAGGTGCTGACGCCCTTCCTGCCGTGCCCGGACACCTTGTTCCACACGAACCGCAGCGGGACCTTCTTGAGGAGCCGCTTGCCAGGTTGGTGGATGACGTGAGCGTGCGGGTTGTGGTGCTTGGTCGAAAACTTATCGTGCATCCCGGACATCGCGACTCTTCCTTCCTCACCGCACCGAGAACGTCATGTTGAACGCCGGAATCGGCTTCACCTGACCGTCTGCCATCTTCATCTCGCGCTTCGGAGAGTAGAGCGCGTCGAGGACGGCGATGATCTCCTTGAACGGGAGACGGTTGTCTGTGTGAAGGATCGCCTGATCGAGCTTCTTGTCGCTGGGGTCGCGATGACCACCTTGCTGCTTCCACTCCTCCTCGATCTTCTTGCCCAGCTCCGGATAGCGCACCAGCGTGCGCCCTCCGTCCTTGATCTCCACAGGCACCTTGGGGACCCGCACCTCGCTCACCACCGTGGCGCCCTGCTTCCACACCAGGCCGAAATCGTTCTCGGCGATGTGCAGGTTCAGCACCTTCTCGGGGGTTTGCGGGGTCAGCTCCTGATTGGGGTCCGGGGGACCAGGGACCTGTGCATCCGCGTTGATCCGAGAGTTCGTGACCCACACCGCGGTGAGCAACAGGAACGAGATCGTGCACATCAGCAGATCGATGAACGGAACCATGTTGATTTCGGTGTTCGTCGACCGCTTCTTCCCGCCGCTATCGCCAACGTCTACGCCACCCATGTTGCCTTCCCAACCGTGGGCCCTGAGGACCCACCCAAGCGCCTTACGACCACTCCCCAGCAGTCCGTTCACCTACCGATGCTGGACAGACCTGAGGCTCTGAATACGACACAGGTTCTGCCCAGGGGTTCCCGAGCCGAAGATCAATTTTCGACCAGGAAGCCGCAGACCCACCACGCTGACGCCGAGGCGTACGTGGTGGGCCCATCCTCGCAGCAACGTCACAGGCGATCAGACAGGCTGCTGACCCACCGCGGCGACGTTCACCTTCTGACGGTTCGCGATCACGAGGTTGAGTACCTGCACGGAGGCCTCGTTGATGTCGTCCTCGAGGCTCTGCGTCTTGCCGTTCAGCACGGCGTAGCCGATGAGGCCGATGATGGCGACGCCGAGGCCGAACGCGGTGCAGTTCATCGCCTCGGAGATGCCGGCGGCCAGGATGCGCGCCTTCTGGCTGGGATCGACGGACTCACCACCGACGGAGCCGAAGGACTTGATCAGGCCGGCCACCGTGCCGAGGAGGCCGCAGAGCATGGCGAGGTTCGAGAGGAGCGCGAGGTACGAGGTGCGCGCGCTGATCTTGGGAATCTCACGGAGCGCGGCCTCGTCCATCGCTGCCTGCACCTCCTCGTCGGGGCGGTTCACCTTGACGAGGCCCGCCTGCACGATGCGGGCGAGGGGCGCGTTCGCCGCCGAGCACATCTTCACGGCCTTCGCGACGTCGCCTGCCAGGATGCACTTCTGCATGGTGGCGAGGAAGACGTCCTTGTTGATCGACGAGCCGAACAGATAGAGGGCGCGCTCGACAATGATGCCGATCGTCACGATCGACCAGAACAGGATGGGCCACATCCCCCACCCACCCTCTTTGAATGCTTCATACAAACCGTGCATTGCTTGTGTCCTCCAGTTCGCCTCGCGTCACCAGCATGAGGTTCCGCATTGAATCCGATCGTGAGACTGGGCAGAGAGTTTGTCGCCCGGCCTTGGCGCCTTGCTGCAGCTTCGTTCCTTCTAGTCCGGTGCCGGAGCGGCGTGATGTGCGCCGCGAGCGCTAGGGGACGCTAGCCGAGCGCCGACGCTCTTCGCAAGAGGGCTGTGTGGCGCGAACCGCAGGCGCAACGTTCGTCTCCGGGGACCTGCAGCGCGGCCCACGGACACGCCAGGCTCTTCGCGCTCCCACTGGATGGAGCCCAAACCTCTCCGCTGGCCGTGCACGCCTGGCTTTCTGGCCTCCCGGCTCACCCGTCCCAGCACTCCTCGCCGGAACGCGCGACGCGGGGATGCGATGAGAGCCTCAAGCTCCAGCCAGCGTAGAACGACGTCGCGGACCGCTGCACGCAGCGCGTCGTTGCGCCATGCCGCTCACTGCAGCGCGGTGCGTCGCTTCTGCAGGATCTGGCCAGGAAGGTGTTCATCTTCGCGAGTGGAACACGGGGCCGTCAAGAAAGATTTGGCCCATGCTCATGGACAACCGTGCGGCAGAAACTTTTCATTAATCCGCAGGTTGGCGCCTTCTGGCGAGGCGCTGGCCACGCGCTGGCGAGGGGCTGGCCAGGCACCTTCGGGGCCTCTGTCGTTTGCATCGTGCGCGCAGAGCGCCCTCACACGGGGTGCACGGAGACGCTGGAGACGGGCGAAGGCACGCACCGCGCGCGGCGTGGCCACCCCTCGATGCGCGAAGAGTCTCCGTTGCGCAGCGTCACGGCTCCATCTCTGCGCTGCGATGAGCGCTGCTCGACGCGTTCGGCGCGCTGGACACGCGAAACAGTGCGCCGACGCCTGGCCGCGCCGCGCTTGCGTGGAGGATCTGCCGGCGGCTATAGTCCCCAAGCGCCGGTTTTCGACGGTTTTTCATGCGCGCGGGCTCGAGAAAGGAACTGCGAGGATGCGTCTTCTGGTGATGTTGGCGGCCGAAGGGGGCGGCGAAGGCGGGATGTGGGCTGCCATCAAGCACAACCCCACCTTCCTCATCGCAAACCTCGTGGTGTCGGCCGTGGTCGTGACGATCATCATCGAGCGGACGGCGTTCCAGCTCGGTCGTTACCGGGTCAACTCCAAGGAGTTCTTCTCACAGATCAAGAAGCTCGTCGCGGCGGGGAACATCGATCGCGCCATCAAGCTCTGCGACGCCAGCGACTATCCGATCCTGCAGCTCGTCAAGGCTGGGCTCACCCACGCGAACAAGGGCGCAGACGAGATCGATGCAGCCCTCAGCGAGAAGCTCTCCGAGCTCAAGCCGCAGGTGGAGAAGCGCATCGGTGCGCTGTGGTCGCTCGCCAACATCGCGACCCTCGTCGGGCTCATCGGAACCGTCTTCGGTCTGATCAACACCTTCGCCGCGATCGCGGCCCAAGGGCTCTCTCAGGCCGACAAGCAGCGGATGCTCTCCAACGGTATCGCCGAGGCGATGTACAACACCGCGTTCGGGCTGGGCATCGCGGTGATCTGCATGATCGCGCACGTGCTCCTGCACACGCGGTCGAAGAACATCCAGCACGACCTGGAGTCCACCACCGAGCGGGTGTTCAACCTGCTCACCATCAGCAACAAGCCGAGCTACTAGCGCATGTCGGACGCAGGAGAGAGCCTCAGTCCGGCACAGCGCTCGAAGATCCGGCGCCTGTCGCAACCGAAGGAGCCGGCTCCTGGAGAAGAGGCAGGTGAACTCAACATCGTGCCCTACCTCGACATCATCACGAACGTGATGATCTTCGTGCTCGCGAGCGTATCGGTCATCTTCATCTCGTCGGTGGACACGACGCCTCCGGCGATCGGTGGGGGGAAGGTGCGCTCGGACATCTCGAGCAAAGCGCTCAACCTGTCGGCCTTCATCACCAGCCAGGGGATCTCTTTGAAGACGTCAGGGGGCAACATCGCCCCTGGCTGCACCGGTGTGGGCTCCGGGATCACGATCCCCATGGTGAGCAGCGCGCATGACTACGCAGCCGTCACCGCTTGCGCGAAGCGGCTCAAGACAGCGCAACCCGAGTTCATCGACGAGACTCAGGTGACCATCACCGCCAGCGCAGACATCGAGTATCAGGTCATCGTGAGCACGATGGACGCACTCCGTCGCGAAGGGGAGAACGAGCTCTTTCCAGACGTTCACTTCGGGGTAACGCGATGAGCGAGAATCGGCGTCCTCTCACCGACCACGCGGAGAGCAACCGACACGCGCCTCCTGATCCAGCGGGCCAAGGCGGCTCTGGAAGCCAGAACGACGCACGCAGCAGGTCGAGTTCATCTGCGTCGGGAGATCGCCGAGCGGCAGCGCCGACGCCTGGGGTGAGCATCGTCAAGTACAAGGCTGCGCTGCGGAAAGCGATCCGGCGGAATCATAAAGAGCCGGAGATCGATTTCCTGAACATCACGGCGATGCTCGATCTGATGACGATCATCCTGGTGTTCATGCTGAAGAGCGTCGGGGCGTCCTCCGCTTCGCTCCCCCAGTCGAAGGACCTCACGCTGCCGCGCTCGGTCATGCAGGGCGAGCCTTCGCAAGAAGGCGTGGCCATCGTCATCTCCAAGTCGCAGATCCTGGTGGGTGACGATCCCACGCCCGTCGCCCTTCTCCCGGGCCGAGAGCAGCTCACCCAGACGGGTCTGGACGCGAAGTACAAGCGGGGCGGCCCCAACGATCTTTACATCGTGCCCCTCGCCAATGCGCTTGCCCATGCGCGCGAAACGGACAAGGCCATCCGGACTGCGAAGGGGCTCGATGCTTCCACGTCGGAGGCCATCGTGGTTGCGGACGCGACGACCCCTTACCGACTCCTCATCGAGGTTCTGTTCACCCTGGGGCAGACAGAGTTCGGCAAGTACCACCTGATGGTCTTGAGCGGGAAGCAATGAGCTGAGGAGCTGACCGGCGAGGTCGTGACGGGCCCCGGGTCAGCTCTTGCTTCAGTCGACGGAGAACAGCTCTTCCAGGTCGGACTTGGTGAGCTTCTTGGCGCCCCCCACGTCCTCGCTCAGCACGGAAGCGACGAGCTCTTTCTTCTTCGCTTTGAGCTGCAGGATCTTCTCCTCGATCGTGCCCGCAGCCACCAGCCGATAGGCTGTCACGACCTTGGTCTGACCGATGCGGTGAGCGCGATCCGTGGCCTGCTGCTCCACGGCTGGATTCCACCACGGATCGAAGTGAATCACCGTGTCCGCGGCTGTCAGATTGAGACCCGTGCCGCCTGCTTTGAGGCTGATCAAGAACAGGGGGATGCTCGGGTCGTTCTGGAACCGCTCCACGCGATCCATGCGATCCTTCGTGGAGCCATCGAGGTACTCGTACGCCACGCCGTCCTCTTTCATCGCCTTCTCGATGATCTTCAGCATCATCACGAACTGGCTGAAGATGAGGACCTTGTGGCCTCCCTCGACCGCGTTGGAGACGAGCTCGCGCAGCGCGACGAGCTTGCCGGAGTCCTCGTCGGTGAAGTCGCGAGGAAGTCCCAGCAGGCGCGGATCGCATGCGGCCTGGCGGAGGCGCGTCAGGCCCGCGAGGATCTGGATCTGGCTCTTCGCGAGGCCGACTCGTTCGACTTCGCCCATCACCTGGGCACGAACCTCGCGCGCCACGTTGAGGTACATGGCACGCTGCTCTCCAGTCAGATCGCAGATCTGATCCGTCTCGATCTTCTCGGGGAGATCGCGTGCTACCTCCGACTTGGTCCGGCGCAGAATGAAGGGGTGAATGACAGCCCGGAGTCGCTGGGCGGTCTTGTAGTCGCCTGCCTCGATCGGCCGAGAGAATCGCTGCTCGAACTTGTCGAGTGGCCCCAGCAACCCGGGTGAGACGAAGTCGAAGATGGACCAGATCTCCGAGAGTCGGTTCTCGATGGGCGTCCCGGTGAGGGCGAGCCTTCGCTTGGCCTTGAGCCGCTTCGCGGCCGCAGCCGTCGCGCTCAGTGGGTTCTTGATGTGCTGCGCCTCGTCGAGGATGGCGTAGTCGAAGTCTTGCCTGGTGAGGAAGTCCTCGTCACGACGCAGCAGCGCGTAGCTGGTGATCACGACCTCGGCCTCCTTCACGGCATCGATCTGTTCCTTGCGGTCTGCGCCATGCCACAGCGCAACGGAGGCCGACGGTGCAAAGCGCTCAAGCTCACGCTCCCAGTTGATGACGACGCTGGTGGGAGCAACGATCAAGGCGCGCAGGTGCTTCGATTCCTGCTTCACGGCGAGCAGAAGCGCGATCGTCTGCACCGTTTTGCCGAGGCCCATGTCGTCCGCGAGCACGCCACCCGAGCCGATGTCGTGAATGAACTTCAGCCACGACAGGCCCGCCTCCTGGTAGGGGCGCAGTGTCGCTTTGAGGGCACGAGGCTTCTTGGTGCTGCTGATCTCATCAAGACTGCTCAGCTTGTGGAACAGCTCACGCGCACCCGCCGAGACGCTGGTTCCAGCCGTGTGCTGCAACAGCTCTTGCACCCTGCCTGCTTGCGCGAGGGGGATGCGTCCGCCCTTGCCCGCCACAGTGAGCAGCTCGATCTCACGATCCAGCATCGCGCGGATCGCATCGGGATCGAAGGGCGCAAACGAGCCGTCTTCGAGGCGCACGTAGCGTTTGCCCTGGGCGAGGCAGCGACGCAGCTCCTCCCGATCGACGCCCAGCCCTTCACTCTCGAAGCTCAACTTGACGTTGAGCCAATCGATCCCGCTCGTCACCTTCGCGAACACGCTGATGGGCTTGCCCCGAACCTGCGTGTCGACGAGGTCTTCGGGCACGAAGAGATCCCAGTCGTCCGGAAGCTCGCCGAGACCATCCGTCCAGAAGCGGAGCGCGTTGTCTCCGCTCGCAGTGAAGCCTTGACCCGACTCATCAGGCTGGAGGCCCAGCGAGAGGAGCTTGTTCGCAGCTTCTTGCTGAGCCGCGATGTCCAGACGAACGCAGCGCGCTCGCTTCATTCCTTCTTCAGGCGGCTGGACGATCACCGGCAGGGTGATGCCATCGGCTCGGACGGCGACCTCCGCGTCGCCGTAGGCGGCAAAGAGCGAGACCTGGGCTTCCATCAGGGAGCCGCCGGCGCGCATGCGGAAGGTAGGTACCAGGTCGACCACGTCGGCAATCTGCCCGAGATCCGGCAACTCGGCCCCGACCTCCAGGGCGATCTTCGGCAACCCCTGCATGATGATCCGGGGGAGTTCCGCCATGGGCTCGCCGATGGTCGGTGATCGCAACAGCCGGCGCATGGCCGCAGGTGAGACACGCCTGTCCACGCGACGCGCGATCCCTTCCTGGGTGTCGATGTGCCAGCCCGGCCAGCCCTCGAACCAGCCTCCCGAGAGGAGGGAGAAGCGCCGCCGGTCATTCGGACGTTCAAAGCTCGCCTTGACGATGATGGTGTCTCCCCCGACGGTCTCCAGGTCGAAGCGAGGGCGCAGCACGTCTTCGGAGAACCGAAGCTGCATCAACGCCGGTTCGAGCAGCACCCGCTGCCCTTCGAGCAACGGCAGGAGCTCGGCCACGTCCTCACCGCGGATGTCGACCGCAGGGTGGCGCGGGTTGCCGCTCTCGAAGCGCGAGAGGAGCCGGAGGGCGTCACGATCGGGCGACGGATACACGGCCTGCCACGACAGCGCAGCGGAAGGCAGGACCGGAACGCGCGCTTCAGCATCGAGCACCGTGACGGTGAGCGCGCCTTGACGTACATGCAGCCGGAACTCGACCCGACGAGCCCCGGCAACACCCTCCGGAGGCAACCAGGCACCAATGCCCGTCTGCCGGGCGGTCGCGTCCTGCGCAGGCGCGGTCAGGTTGACTGCCGTCACCGAGGGACTCTGATGGGCCGCAGGCTGCACAGGCATGGCAGGCATCAGAGAGACGCGCCCACGGCGGTCACGTCGCCGTACACGCTTGAGGGCCTCGTGGTTCGGGTTCGCTCCCCCCGCATGAGCCGTCTGCGGCAGGATCGCTGGAGCCGGAGGCGGCTCGCGTCGGGGCTGAGAGCCGCGCGCGTGATCACGCACCGTGATCAGGAGCGCAGCGACGTGCTTGCAGTGCTGGCCAGCCTTTTGAAAGGCAGGACAGGAGCATTGAGACTTGATCCCGTCCGGGGTGAGTTCGACCCGCACGCCATAGGGTTCAGAGTCCGCAGCACGCACGGTCCCGGTTGCAGACGTCTCCTGGAGGGAGATGTCTTCAACGACACGGCGGCGAAAGTACTCAAGGCCGCGAAGGAAGGTACGGGCTCCGAGAAGACGTCGCAGCCCGCGATCACTGAGGGTGGAGAGGGCGTCAGAAATGGGCGACGGCACATTCAGCTCAATTCATGTCCTGGCGCGGCGAAGGCCGGCAGTTTTCGTACCGATGGCGATGAGCAGCACGGCTCAGATGAAGAATGGCAAGAAGACGATGGTGACCGCAGGAAGCAGCTTGACGAGCACGTGAATCGCAGGACCGGCGGCGTCTTTCAGGGGGTCACCTACAGCATCACCCACTGCGGCTGCGCCGTAGGTGGGATTGTCCGCTCGGGCGCCAGCTTCATCGACGAGGTACCGACCGCCGTGAGCCCCTGTCACGATGTACTTCTTCGCGTTGTCCCAAGTTGCCCCGGTGCTTCCGAGCAACAGCGATCCGAGGACGCCAGCGACTGTTCCAGCCACAAGAAGGGCCGCGACAGAATCTACGGCGACCAGAGGATTATCCTCCGTCCTCGCGAAGCGCAAGACAAGTCCGACGGCGATCGGTGCCGACGCCGAGATGACCGCGGGCCAGATCATCTGCCGCAGTGCGGCGCGCGACACCATTTCCACACAGGGCTCATGGTCTCCGATGAAGCCTGGTGGTGGGTTGGTTGCTTGACGGCGAACCTCGTCGACCACCCGGCGCACCGCCTGAAGAACGCTGCGGATGCATCTTCCCGCCAGCCAGAGCACGAGCAAGATGCCCACGAGGGCGCCCAGGTAGACCTCAGGACCATCCAGTCGAACCGTGAAACCTGGTTGACTCGGCAGGTTCGCACGACGGCGGGACTCGTCCAGGTAAGCCGCGATCAGGAGCACCGATGCGAGCGCGGTAGCGCCCGAGGCGTACACCTTGGTTGCCGCTTTTGCCGTGTTCCCCACCGCATCGAGCACCAGCGTCCTGCCACGAACATCGGGCCTCTCGCGACCAACCGTGACCGCGACGATCCCTCCTGCACTGTCCACGATGGAGCCCAGGGCATCCATCGCGAGCATGTAGCCAGAGATCCCAAGCAAGCCCATCGCCGCAACGGCTATCCCGAAGAGTCCTCCGCCCACGAGACCGGTTCGCGCTCCGAGCCAGTAAGCTCCGAACGCGGCGAGCACGACGAGGATGAGGGGAGTGACGGAACTCTCCAGACCGATGCTCAATCCTCGCAGAGTGATGAGGGCAGGCCCTCCGCGTGCTGCCTCGGCGACCTCACGAACAGGGCGGTAACGCTGTTCGGTGTAGTACTGCGTGATGTGAAGCAGGAGGACGCCGCTACCGATACCGATACATCCACAGGCGAACAGGGCTATCCAGTGCTCCCCAAGCAGCCACTTTGCTGCACCTGCGACGCCGACCGCATGCAGCAAAGCAGTGATGTAGATGCCTCGGACGAGGGCATTGAAGGCGTTCTCGCGGTCGTCGGTGCGAACGACCATGACCCCGAAGACGGCTGCGACCAGCCCGAAAGAGCACGCGACCAGTGGGAAGAGCACCAGGGCGAGAGCGCTTGGAAGCCCTTCATTGACGCGAAAGACCATCGCCCCGACCACCATCGCGCCCATGCTCTCCGCCGCGATCGTGGCGAGCAGCCCTGCGGCGCGTGCTGCGGCATCGCCGACGGCATCGCCTGCCAGATCAACCAGAGTCGCAGGATTCTGCAGGTCATCGTCAGCGAGTCCCAGCTCCGCGCCAGCGATGTCAGCACCGAGATCTGCGGCTTTGGCGAAGGTTCCTCCTCCGAGCTGCGCGAGCAGTGCAGCGAAGGATGCGCCCAGCGGATAGCCCGCGATCACCCACGGGAGGGTTGGCACCAGGGCGAGTGCCTCCCCCGGCTCCGCCCCGAAACCACCGTGGAGAGCGAAGACGGCTGAGAACAGTCCACCGAGACCGAGCAGGCTGATACCAGCTACGAACAGTGCAGATACGGCGCCGCCGCGCATTGCTATCTGCAAGGCGAGATCCAGAGATCGGCGGGCGCCACTCGCAGCCTTGGTGCTGGTCCTCGTTGCCGTCCACGTTGCGATACGGCCCGTCGCCACCGAGCTCGCTGCGCCGATCGCGAATGAAACCGTCAACCAGACGCCAAGCTCCAGCGCTGGCACCGGGTTCTTCTCTCCAGCGCCGCGGAGCAGGCCGTAAGCGAGGAAAATCGCCCCGCCAGCCGCTGCGCTGACGGCTCCGATCACGCCGCTCTGCCGCCTGAAGAACGCTTCCGCCACGCCCTGAATCAGAGACGCGACCCTGGCCACCTCAGGCTCTGGCAGTGGTCGCAGGACCACCCATCGGGCGAGGTATGCCGCGAATGCGAGCCCTAGGAGGCCGCCGCCGAAGATGAGCGCAAGCTCGGTCATTTCGTGCAGACTGAGGCGCGACAGACGGAACGGCCCGGCCAGTGCTCAGGGTCACGCTCCTCTCCGAGATGCTCTGCCGAGGTCTAGAGTCTCCAGGGTGACTGGAGCTCTGGAAGACCTGGCGTGAAGCCTGGGAGCAACGGTTATTTGACGTCGACCCAGCCGCAAGGAGCGGCATGTGGCAACGCACGTCCTTCCCTACTCCGGCCGCGCTGGCCGCGCAAGGGAAGAAGGAGCTGTCGGGAGGCGGCCTGGGCTCGCCCCTACGGCGCTGCGTCCGGTGTTTACTTGATGTCGCGTCCAACCGCGTGGTCGAGACGGGTACGCGCAACGAGCAGGCCGATGCGGCCATCGAGCCGCGCGAGTCGGGCGCGCGTCAGCTCCGTCTCGGCGTCCACCACATCAACGCTGGTCGCTCGACCGGCACGAAAGAGCTCGCCTCGGACCCGCATCGTCTCTTCCGCAGCAGTGAGCTGCCGCTCTGCCGAGTTGATGCGACTCGAGGCGTTGAGCACGTCGTTGTAGGCTGATGCGACCTCGAGGCGAAGGCTGTCGCGCATCAAATTTTTCTGGGCCTGCACGGCGGCAGTACGCCCACGAGCCTCGGCCATAGACCCGATGTTGCTGAAGGTGTCATTCACCGTCCAGGTGAGACGCACCCCTGCATCCCATGTTGCACGGAAGTCCTGGGTCATCGGGAAGACGCGGGGGTTCGGGTTGGCGTACATGACCGAAGCGGTCGCATCCACGCGTGGCAGGTAGCCTGCCCGGGTCACCGATTCGACATCTTTGAGGGAGTAGATGGTCTCATCGAGCGCACGGATCTCGAGGCGCTTGCGCAACGCCTCTTGCTGCAGAGTCTGCAGCGAGTCCGAGGGTGGGGCTGGCTGCGTGCCCATCACGTTCACACCGATCTCGAAGCGCCGTTCAGCAGGAGCATTCGTGGCGATGCGAAGCTGCTCGTCAGCAACCGAAACGAGTGCTGAGGTCTCGGCGACGACCTGCTCCGCGCTCGCGACCTGAGCCTCGAGGCGTAGAACGTCCGCGCGCGACAGGCGCCCGACCTCGAAAGAGCGTCGTGCATCCTCGAGGTGCGCCTGCGCTTGCGCCACGGCCTCCTTCGCGACGACGAGGTTCCCTCGGGCCCGCACCCAGTTGTAAAAGGCGATCTTTGCGTCGGCGGCGATGGTGAGCACCTCGGCCTGTACTTCAAGCTCCTTTGCTTTCACGCTGTGCGTCGCCGCCGTGTACCCCTGGGACAGGCGGAGCACGTAGTCCGAGATGGGAACGGAAACGCTGGCAGTGAGCTGGTAGCTGTTGGTGATCACCGGAAACTCGAAGCCTTGCGTGGGGGCGGCCAGGATCTGCGCAGGCTGCCCGCCGACCAGGAGGCAGTCCGTCGCAGGGTCTCCCGTGCAGGGTCCTACAGTGACGGGACCTTGAGGCGCAGCCCCTCCCTGCTCAGCCGGGAGTGCCACCACGGAGGCCGTATTGGTCGTCCCTGCTCCGAGCGAGTTCACGACGGGGTTCTGATACGTGAAGCTCGCCCCCACGGTGACCCGAGGGAAGTAGCTGACGAGTGCTTGATTGACGCGAGCGGAAGCCTGCTGAAGCTCAGCTTGCTTCAACTGCAGCGAAGGACGCACGCGCATTGCAGCTTGCGCGACTTCATCCGGTGTGAGCCCACCCGCCTTGGGAGCCAGCGCAGCTTGCACAGGATCGGGGCGCGCCGTGGTGGGCGGAGGAGCCGCCGGAGTTGCTACCGGCGAGACCGCCTGCGCGGTCTGGGACGGGGGCGACTCAGCAGGCTGCGCAGGGGCGCCTTGCGCCTGAGCAAGCGAAGCGGGGAGCAAAACAGAGAGCGCAGCAATGAGCGCTGGCTCGCCGCGGAACGATCGACGTGGCATGGAGGCGGAGACTTTCATGACCGGCCGGTCACTTATGAGTGCCCGCCATCGCAGTCAAGATCGCGGCGCAGCCCCCTGACGAGTTTCCTCACGAGGATGTACCGAGCCGATCGGTTTCCTCCCTTTGCCGGCTTCCTCCCTTTGGTGGTCGTCGTGACCGAAGCAAAGGCATCTCGCCGTTCTCGCGTTGCCACCAGCGCGACCAGAAACCTCGGTTTTGCCTGATGAGATGGACTCTACACAGGGCTTGCCCTCTCCAAGAGAGTTCTTGAGGGTCCGAGGCAGGTCGCGCCTTCAGGAAGTACGGCGAGATCGCCGCGCTTCTGGCGGATTGCACCCTGACCTTGCAGCTAGATGGCGCAACAACGCCAAGCCGCGATATGCTCGCCCTGCGTGAACGTTGCAGAGAAAGTCGCCACACTCGAAGCGCTCCTCCAGAAGGTCCATCGGAACGCTGCGCTACCGCGCACACGTTCGCAGGATTTCGCGGGGGGGGCGCTCCTGAACAGCGCGGGAGTCCGTGCCACGAGCACGCCCGAGCCCAGCTTCGACGACGTGATCAGCGCCATCGAGGCACACTCGCCCGAGGGTTTCCCGGCTGCTGGCAAGGCACCGAAACTGACCGCGCTGGCCCCGCCTCTCACCGGTGCCGGTGCTCAGCCCAAGCAGCCCGCGACGCCCGCAGCGGGAGCCGCGCCCCCAGCGAAGCCCGAAGTTCCCACGGTCGTCGCGCCCGCTGCGGGAGTGGCAAAGGTGCCCGTGGCCCCGGCTGCCAGACCTGCGACCCCCCCGGCTGGAGCCAAGACACAGCCCGCTGCGGTCGCGAAGGCCCCGGGTGCGCCCCCTCCCAGAGCGCCCGCTCCTTCGCGGCCAGAGACGGGAGCCAAGCTCTTCGAAGTCGACGACCTCGAGGACAATCTCGATGCCCCGCCCGCGCCCGTCGAGAAGCCCCCGGCAAAGCTGCCCGGACTCTTCGATCTTCCTCGCGTAACGACCAGCCCGGACTACGAGAGCGAGGTCTCGTTCGCAGATGTCTTGCCGGACGATCCGAGCGCGGCACCTGGCCGCGCGCTGCCCGTGGCCCCGCCGAACAGAGCAGCGGACAAGCCAGTCGATCAGGCTGCAGCCCTCCGCGCAAAACCTGTCGACATCGCTCCCATCATCCCCATCTCGGATGCTACCCGTCCCGCGACCCCGACGGCCGCGGTGTCGAACCTGTCCGGGGATGCCCATCACGACGCCATCGACACGAAGGAGCCGCCGCCCACGCCGCGCCGTGAGGTCGACGTCACTCCAGCAGGGCGTCCGGGGCTCGAAGTTGTGGACGATGAACCGACCGTCGTCCGTACCGGCCTTGAAGAGGAGCTCGCTGCTGCGACCCGCAAGCCGGGACTGGAAGATGAGGAGACCGCAGTTCCGTCGTCGCGCTCGCATGCGCGTGTGATTGCCTCATCCGTCGAGGAAGAGAAGACGACGGACGCTCCCTCCGTCGAGATCGCCGCGGCAGCCCTTCGGACAGAGGCCGCGGACGGCAAGAAGACGGACGGGAAATCTCCCACCCATGCGACCAAGCCTGCGGAGAAACCTGCTGGCGAGGTCAAGCCGAGCCAGAAGCAGCCCGAGGCGCAACGAGCGAGCGAAGAAGAGCCGACCGAGATCGGACGTCGCCGCCCGGGAATGGGCACGGAGAGCAAGCCTCAACCCGGCAAGAAGTCCCCCTCGCTGCTGCTCCTTGCGGTGGCGGCATGCGCCCTTGCTGGAGCGGCCGCCTACTGGGGCTTCAGCAAGTATGGTGGTCACCCCGATCCGGTACCTCCGAGTCCGAACCAACCGTCTTCCACCCCCACGCTCAAGCCAGCGGAGACAACCGGCCAGCAGCCGCCGTCTTCTCCCAGCGCGTCGGCTGTGAACGATGGCGCACCGACAGCCGCGCCCATCGACACTGCGGCTCCTGCAGCATCGGTAGAGCCCACGGCCAGCGCTGCGAGCGCTGCCCCCCCGCCGGATGCTTCGACGCTCCCAGCAACCAAGGGATACCTGGTGGTGAACTCACCCCAGCAGGCCAGCGTCTACGTGAACGGCGTTTTCTCTGGCAACACGGGTGAACCGCTGACGGTGCTGTGTGGTACCCGCAATGTGCGCCTGGGTAAGCTGACGACGGATGCGTCTGCTGTCCCCGAGTGGGTTGCGCCTGGGCAGCCGGCCATCATTGCTTGCAAAGCTACGACGACCGTCTCCTTCTCTCCGGGGGCCAGCCCGCCGCCTTCCCCCGGTGGTGGGGCTCCGGGCGGAGCGGCTCCCGGCAGTGCAACTCCGGGTGGCACACCTCCCGGTGGCACGCCTCCCGGTGACACGCCTCCTGGTGGCACGCCTCCCGGTGACACGCCTCCTGGTGGCGCAGCTCCAAGTGGCACTCCCCCTCCCTCTCCGCGGCAGGGTGGTGACGGCGAACCGTACCCCTGAGAGACGCGACGAAGCTCTCACCAGAGCAGGTTAGAAGCGAATCATGAGCGCAGGTTCGGGGGAGGAACTCTTCCCCAGGCACAGTCCTCTCGATGGCTCGGCGCTTGCCGAAGTCGAAGCCACACCACCGGAGAGGGTGCCGGAGCTCGTCGCCAAGGCGCGAGAGGTACAGCGAACGTGGATGGCAACCTCGGTGCGCGAGCGCTCCGAGCTGCTCGCCTCGGTCAAGAAGCGCCTCCTGGAACGCGCCGAGGAGATCGCGTCCCTCCTGAGGCTGGAGTGTGGCAAGCCAGTCGAAGAAGCCGTACTCGCCGAGGTGCTCCCCAACGCAGACCTGGTGGACTACTGGGTCAGCTCCGCCGAGGAGTTCCTGGAAGACACGCCTGTCGAGCTGGATCCTCTCTCCTACCCAGGCAAGGCAGGTTCCGTGCGCCGGGAACCGCGGGGAGTGATCGGCCTCATCACACCCTGGAACTATCCTGTCGCCATTCCCCTGCGCACGCTGATTCCGGCACTCCTCTCAGGAAACGCAGTCATCTTCAAGCCGAGTGAGATCACCCCACGCGCTGGCGCGCTCGTGGCGTCACTCTTCGACGGGCTCCTCCCTGCTGGCTTGTTGCAGCTCGCGCAGGGTGGCAGTGACGTGGGAACGGCAATCATCGACGCTGGGGTGGATCTGGTCGTGTTCACGGGCAGCGTTGCCACGGGCCGTAAAGTCGCCGTCTCCTGTGCAGAGCGGTTCATTCCAGTGTCGCTCGAGCTGGGCGGAAAGGACGCAGCAATCGTTCTCTCCGATTGCAACCTGGAGCGTGCAGCACGCGGCATTGTCTGGGGAGCCTTCACGAACGCGGGGCAGAACTGTGCATCCATAGAGCGTGTTTACGTGGAGCGCCCGGTTGCAGAGCGGTTCATTGATCGCGTCTCCGCCCTCACCCGTGAGCTGAAGCCAGGCGTGGATACAGCCGTGCTGACCACTGCGCGCCAGTGTGCCATCGTGCGTAAACACCTGGCGGAAGCAGAGGCTGGAGGTGCCGAAGTTCTCGTGGGTGGCGCGCCCGAGGAGGGCTCACTCGAGTTCCCCCCCACGGTCGTTCGCGTAACCCACGAAGACATCACGTTGCTCCAGGAGGAGACGTTCGGACCGATCCTTCCGATCATCGTGGTGGAAAGTGCCGACGAAGCGATTGAACGCACCAACGGCACGCGCTTCGGTCTCACCACGAGCATCTGGACACGCCGTTACGAGGTGGCCCAAGCACTCGCTCGCAGGCTGCGTTCGGGCGTGGTCACCATCAACAACCATGGCTTCACTGCAGCCGTGCCAGGTGCTCCATGGACGGGAGTCGGCGACAGCGGCCACGGCGTCACGAATGGCCCTCATGCGCTGAGCGATCTCACGCGCCCGAGGTTCATCTTGGAGGATCGCAGCGGCGCCCGCAGCGAACTCTGGTGGTATCCATACACGCCATCTCTGCGACGCGTCGCGTTCTCTCTGGCGAAGGTGCGCGGAGGCGCAGGTTTCTTCGGGCGGATAGCCGCCGCAGTGGCGCTCATCATCGCGCTACCCAAGCGGCTCTTCGGCGGCTGACGGGTATCCGTGCCTGGAACACGCGCTCCATGCGACCGCTGATCCTCCTCTCCAACGATGATGGCTATGCATCGCCAAACCTCATCGCCCTTCATGCTGAGCTAGCGCAACTCGCTGACGTCGTGGTCTGCGCCCCTGAAATCAATCAGAGTGCGACCAGCCACTCGCTCAGCCTGCATCGAATCCTCCGGCTGCGTCAGCATGGACCTGCCATTTTTGCGCTCGATGGCACCCCAGCCGATTGCATCTATGTTGCCCTTCACGCGGGAGAACGGGTGCTCCCGCGGCGCCCGGACGTCGTGGTCTCGGGCGTGAACAACGGACCCAACCTGGGTTCGGACATCTTCTATTCAGGAACCGTGGCTGCAGCCCGGGAAGGCGCTCTGCGTGGCATTCCCGCCATCGCGCTGTCCGCCGACGCGAAGGCAGAACGGGGGGCCGCTGCCGCACTGGGTGCGAAGCTCGCGCTGGCGCTCTACCATGCAACTTCCGCGGTGGCGGCCCGCCCTGCACCGCTCCTCAACGTGAACATTCCGGCAGGTGCTTCGTGGCCCATCCGCTCGACATGCATCGGGGTTCGGCTCTACTCCGAAGAAGTGGTCTTCCGTGAGGATCCCCGCGGCCACGAGTACCTCTGGATCGGCGGCGCTGGTGTGCGACACGATCATGTGGTCGGCTCCGATACCGAGGCTTACGACGAAGGAGCGGTGGGGATCACCGCCCTGACGCTCGATATCTCGACACAGCGGAACACCGATCTCCTGGCAGTACTCATCAACCATATCGGCTCAGCTTGATACGCCTCCCGCCAGCCGCCATGTTCGAGCAAGACGCCCTTCTCTCTGCACAAGCAACCCGTTACCTGCAGGCCCATCTTCGCGACGTGCCTGATTTCCCCAGGCCTGGCATCCTCTTCAAGGACATCACTCCCCTGCTCGCGGAGCCACGCGCCTTCCACATGACGCTGGATCTCCTGGTTCACCCCTTCATTGGTCGCCAGATCGATGCTGTGATTGCCATTGAATCCCGTGGCTTCTTGTTCGGGGGCGCCTTGGCGGCTCGGCTGAATGCGAGCCTCGTACCGGTGCGCAAAGCTGGGAAGCTGCCCGCGGCCGTCGACCGCGTGGCTTACGCCCTGGAGTACGGCGAAGCGGAGCTGGAAATGCACAAGGGCTCCCTGCGCCCCGGAGCCCACGTCCTGATCGTCGATGACGTCCTCGCCACGGGTGGAACTGCTGCTGCGGCCGCGACCCTTGCACGTGGTCAGCATGCCATCGTGGCCGGCTTCGCTTTCGTGATCGAACTCGATGCGCTCCTCGGACGCAGCCGCCTCGCCCATGATGGCGAGGCTCAGGTTCACGCGCTCATCCACGTCACCAGCCCGTGAGCTGCGCAGCGTTCCCCGCCGGGGTGATCACTCCCCCTCACCGACCTTGAGCTTGCGCGCGACAATCCGGCTCGCACGAGTCGCACGAATGGGTCCCCCGAGCGGGAACGTCATGCTGATGGCCCCTCCCTCTCGCGTGGTGAGGCTCCCTCCCTCGGCGCCGATCAGCGAGCCAAGCGCGTCTGCATCGAGCTTCACCCCGGCAGCGCAGAGCGTATCGAGCGGCGTCTTTCCCCCCAGCGCCTCCAGCGCATGTCGGTTGACAGCCGGCTTCTCGGCGAAGGAGCCGATCGCATGCACGAGTGCTGCTGCGGCCGCAGGGGGCGCCGAACCGTGTACCCAGGCTCCCATCTCTCGGTACGAAAGATGAGCACATCGACCGTAGAGAGCGCCGAACTCCGCCTGAGCGGCGTCGGCAAACCGCTCCGAGAGCGCAAGAAAGCGTGGACGCAGCGCCGGCTCCAGAAACGCCCTCATGTAATCGCCCGAGAACCGCAACGTAGCTGCGTGCCAGCCCGAGAATCTCGCCTCCTCTTCGCGCGCAAACCCCGGAGCGATCTCGACGCGCCCATCTTTCAATGAACCGAACTCGGCATCGGTCTCCGGCGTGAGTTTACCGTCTGCAATGAAGCGCCCGAAGGCCTCGTGGACCGGCTTGCGACCAGCTAGCCACAGCTCCGCGACCCAGCCTTCCGTGTCCAGCGCCCCCATCGATGCCCCGGAGTAGATGCGCCTCCGCGCGGCCTCGCAGACGCGCGCGATGCGTGCAGAGTCTTCGACCGGTGTCTCGACCACGGGTGACGCTTGTACCGGCGTGACGGAGGGAGACGACGGGTTGACCAGCCGATAGGTGAAGTACCCCCCCAGACCAACCAGTACGACCGCCCCTAGCGGGACGGCGATGAGTCGCGTCGGTGCGGAGCTTCTGCCGCGATGATCGGGCGCCCTTCTGCCCGGAGCGCCTGCAGAGAGGCCCGCCGAAGCCGAGCTCCTGGACGATGCTCTCCCGGGCGCGATGGGCTCCGCCAGCGTGCTCGGCTCTCCCGGGGAGGGGCCGAGTGGGTCGCGAAAGCCCGCCAGCTCGCCCCCCATCGGGTTGAGGCCCCCCCCTGCAGCCCCGGCTTGCAAAGGCCCGGTCGTACGCTGCCCTTCGACAAGCCTCCTGGCCAGATCCAGCGTCTTCCGTTGTCGCAGGTCCGGAGGCAAGAGGGACCACTGCTCACCGATCGCGTCGACTTCGAGGACGACGGGGGGCCCACCTCCGTGAAGCTCGATCTGCCGACCGAGGAACACGACCCTCCCAGAAGCGCCGAAATGACCGAGCTGCTCCCCGACTGCTGCCTCGATCTCACGCGCGACCTCCTCCACGGAGGCAGAGCCTACCGTGATTCTGAAAGAAGAGCGACGCTCACCATTCGCTGCTCCATGGAAGCCCACGAAATGGCACAGTCTCTCGCGTGGAGCGAACCCGAATCTATCTCTCGCCGGGCATGTTTGGCTTCGCCCGGCTCGCCTCTTTCGAGTATTTCGAGCACCTGATCCGGGCCCTCGAGGAGCGCTTCCGGGACCGGGGACGTGACATCGTCGTGCGCGTCTGCGAGGTGCACCCTACGGCATCCATCCTCCGCCGCGCCGCCAAGCTGGCCCGTCTCATCGACGAAAGCGCGGGGGATGAAGACGGGCCCATTCATCTGGTGGGGCACTCCACGGGCGGCCTTGACGCGCGCCTGGTCGCCTGCCCCACGGCACGCCTACCCGGCGACGCAGGACGGCGCCTTGGCTGGACGCATCGACTCTGCTCGGTGACGACCATGAACACCCCCCACTTCGGAACCCCCCTCGCCGCGTTCTTCGCGACCGTCAGTGGTCAGAGGCTTCTGTACGCCATCAGCGCCCTGACCGTGACAGCGCTCAAGCTCGGAGCCCCCCCGCTCGCGGCAGCCTCGGTGCTGGTGACCGCCATCAGTCGCCTTCAGGTCGGCGTGCTGGAGCTGGAGCTGCTCGATCGAGGAATCGACGGTGTGCTGAGGGTTCTCGACGAGGCTTCGAGCCGTGAGCTCCGGGCGTGGCTACAGCTCCTCCGTGACGATCAGGGCGCCATCATCCAGCTCACCCCCGAAGCCATGGATCTGTTCCACGCCGGCCTGGAGGATCGTCCTGGTGTGCACTACCAGAGTGTCGCTTCGTATGCGCCGCGCAACGAGGTTCGCGACTGGATCTCTGCGCTCCGTTCACCATGGGGCGCGATGTCGGCGACCATCTTCACGGCGATGTCGAACATCACTGCGCGGCAGGACGCGCGTTACCCGTGCCGTGCTCTCGAGCCAGGTGTCGAGCAGAAGCTCGCCGCCGCGCTGGGCGAGGTTCCACCTCTGGATGCCAACGACGGCGTGGTACCGCTCACGTCACAGGTGTGGGGCAAGCTCGTCTGGGCAGGACGCGGAGACCACCTGGATGTGGTGGGCCACTTCCCGGGTCGTGGTGGTCACACGGACTGGCTCGCGAGCGGCGCACGGTTCAACCGTCACCGCTTCGACGCTGTGGTGGACAAGATCGTCGCTGGGATGATCAGCGGAGAAGAGGGCTCGGCCGCAAAGCTACGGTGAGGGTTCATCCCCGCGGAGCAGCTTCTGCAGCTCACCCGACTCATGCATCTCGGCGAGGATGTCGCTTCCGCCAACGAACTTTCCATTCACGTAGATCTGCGGAATCGTGGGCCAGTTCGAGAGTTCCTTGATCCCCTGCCGCAGCGCTGGGTCCACGAGGACGTTGACGTCCTTGAAGTCCGCTCCACTGCGCTTGAGGATCTCGACGGCACGCGCCGAGAAGCCACATTGCGGGAACGTCTTGGTCCCCTTCATGAACAGGACGACCCTGTTGCCCTCGATGGTCTCTTTGATCACTTGAAGGATGTCGCTCATGGCTCGTTCTTGACCCTCTCCCTGTGCGGCGCTCACCCGCCGCGCTTGATTGCCGGCCGACGCACCTGGGCGTGCTGCAACGCGAGTCAACCGAGCTACCTTGGGCCTGTTACCCTCCCTGTCAACTCCACACCCTGAGACAGGCCTGTTCAAAGCGCGCCCCCGGCACCCTTGAACAGCGGGGGGCTTGCGGCCCTGACTCCAGCCATCGAGGAAGCGCCTGGACCGCACCCTGGTCACCAGGGCACGACCCGGTGTAGAACAATCGCCCTTGGGGGTCCGTCTCACATGATGTGGGGATGGCGAACAGCATGGTGGCAAGCCTGCTCGCCTTCGCGCTCGCCCCAGCACGACATCGACACGACTGTCCTGAGCCATCGAAGTGTCCACGCGCGTCCAAGAGGCGTGGCCCCCACCCTGAACACCTGGAAGGAACCCTCCATGCGTATTTCTCTTCTCTTTCCCGTGACGTTGCTCACCCTCCTGCCGCTTGCGTGCGGAGGTTCCGATCAGCCGGATCCCAATGATCCGTCGAACTTTCAGGGGCAGAACGGCCAGTACCAAGCCGGACAGTACCCGGCTGGACAGTACGGACAGCAGCAGCCGGGCTACGGACAGCAGCAGCCGGGCTACGGACAGACCACCACCCCCCAGCCTCAGACCACCGCAGCGCCGACCCAGCCCGGACTGGGTGGCATCCTGGGCGGCCAATCCACCTCCTCGGGTGGCACCGCAACCGCAATCGCCCCGGCTGCTGCGGCCGCTGCGACCCCGATCATGACGGCACTCGCTGCCTCGGAAGTCCAGGGGATGGCGGCCGAAGGCGGATCGTTCGCTGCACAGTTCCAGGATGGTCAGACCTTCGAGCAGGCGTTCAACATCCAGCCCGGCAAGTGCTACTCGGTGATCGCTGCGGGCGTCGGCATGCAGAACCTGAGCATCCAGATCGTGGCCCAGCAGGCTCCTCTGCCCGCAGTGACGCTGGCGCAGAGCAACACGAGCGGCCCGAACGCCACGCTGGGTGGCAAGGGACAGTGCTTCAAGAACCCGCTCCCCATCGGCGGCCCCGCCAAGGTGGTCCTCCGTTCCCAGGGCGCCGGTATGGCGATCGCGCAGATCTACGTGAAGTAGGACCGCCGAAGCCTACCCCTCACATTCCCCCCTACTTCCCTTGTGGGGGGCGCTTCGAACCAGCGTCTCTTCTCCCCCTTCCCCTCTCGTCAATCCAGTCCTGCTGACGCTTGCCGCTGTGGCGTGCACCGCATGCCCATCGTTCTGGCATCGCGACGCTCAGACCGCACGTATCTGCTCGCGTGGCCCTGCCTGGGCGTCGGCCCAGAGTTCGCAAGGGGAGCAAGCCGTGGGGAGGATGCCTCAAACACTCAGCGTCGCGATGGCCCTTTTTTGCGGGCAGCTGGCGATATCGTTCCTGGGCGGTAGTTCTCCCCCTGACCGATCGGCAGCGGCCCGATGTGCCCTGGCCGCCCTGCTCCTGCTGCTGGCCACGGGCACTCGGCTGAGTGCTCTGAAGCCGAAGCGGGACGCTGGAGCTTGCGCTGGAGCGTCATTTCTTGCGGCCACGGCGCTCTCCTTCCTCGCAGGGATCTTCGAGCTCTGGGCAGTCACCGTGACGGAGGCGAAGGTTCCTCACGCACTGACGGCGCTCGGCTTCTCGCCGGCAGCCTGGCGCTCCGCACGGCCCATGGGGTTCGAGCTGTGCGGCCTCCTCGCCGTGCTGACCATGTCTGCCGACCACGCACATGCGCTGGCCGTTCGTCGGGCCTCGGCTGCGCTCACCACCCAGCCCCCCGCTGGCGGTGAGGGCACACCGAACGGTGCCTTCGACATCGCGGGGCGCGCTCTGCGCGTTGCAGGGATCGCCTTCGCGGCGTTTGCTGCCGCCCTGCATGCCACGCTCGGCCCCGGTCCACTCGCTCCCTCCGCGTTCACCGCCCCCATCGCCGTCCTTGCAAGCTGCTCTCTGGCCGCCTTCTGGCTGGGAGCGCCCGTCATGCGCGCCATGGCTCTGGTCCGTACGCGCGCCGCCGGGCTCCTCGTACGCGACCCTGAGGCATTCGGCCGGCTCGCGCGCGTCGATGTGGTCTGTGTCCGCACCAGCGCCGCTGTCACGGTAGACCTGGCACGAGCCATCGACGGGCTCCGCGCCCGGGGCGTGGCTGTGCACCTGCTCGGGCAACACGGGCCAGAGAACCTACAGGGTAGGGCTCCGCTCCGAGGTGCGCGCGCCTTCAACACCCCCACACCGATGGCAGCAGCGCTGCATGTGCGCGACCTGCAGTTCGCAGGGTTCTCCGTCGCGCTCGTTGGATCCAGCGCCGACATCGCCTCGAGCCGTGCAGATCTGGCCATCGGCCTCGCGGCAGCCTCTCCCTCGATGAGCGCCGAGCTGAGCGACGGTGGCCTGGAACCGCTCGCGTATGCGCTCGACATCTCACGGGCATTCCAGGCCAGGATGCGCGGGGGCGCCACCATCGCTGCGATCATCAACGCAGTACTCATCCCGTGTGCCGCGCTCGGCTGGTGCCCCCCTGCCATTGCAGCCCTGATCGCCCTGTTCGAAGCCATCCTCGTCCTGGCGAACACCATGAGGCTGCCGGCGGCACCGCGCCGACTGTCGGGGGCGGTCGAGCAAACACCGTCGACCTTGGCAGCCGTGACGCAGCCCTTGCTCCAGCCCGCCGTTGCCCTGGAGAAGTCGGTGGCCGTGGAGCGCCGCCTTCTCCCCCAGGTCCAGCACGGGCGCGGCACCGGCCACATCCTTCCCGCTCCTTCTGCTGCGCGCTAAGCTGAAGCGATATGCGCTTCACTTGGCTACACCTGCCGCTTCTCATCGCGGCCATCGCTGCGGGGCCAGGGTGCTCCGTACAGGACGATGGAACACCTGATCCGCCGCCGCCAGGTGTTCCCGGTCCCAACGCGACGCTTCGGTTCGACGTGCAGGGCACGCTCGAACTCGCCCCCGGGGAAGAACGCTCCGTGACCATCGCCACGAGCCCCCCGGCTCCCTACGAGGTGAGCTTCAGCATCGTTGGCGACACCTCGGGAGCATGGCTCGATCGGACCACGACGGCAGCCAGCACTGCAGGGCGCGCCACCGTCGTGCTCCACGCCCCCAGCGTGGCCACCACCTTCCGGCTGCGCGCCGTGGTCAAGGATGGCCCCTCCGCCGACCTCAACGTCTCCGTCAGCGACAAAGGGTTTGCCCCTCTGCGCATCACGCCTCTGTATGCAGGGCAGCGCCTGGTGACGGAGTGGACCGCGAGCGTGAAGGCCGGAACCACCTGCGCAGAGATCGCGGCGATCTTGCCGGAGGATCCAGAAGGCGCTCTCGTCGGCAGCGCTCCCGCGGATGCAGCCGACGGCGTGAGCATCATGAGCGCGCCCGTGGGGCCCAACCTGGCCGTGGCTCTGCGAGCAGGTCGCGCCCTGTGGGGTTGCTCCGATGTCGCGGATCTCGAAGCCGGAACCGAGCGCGCCGTCGTCGTGAGCGTCAAGGATGGCCCCCTCGCGCTCGCTTCCACGAACCTCGACCTCACCTTGACCTTCGCCCTCAACAGCGACGTGAGCACCCTCATCCAGGCGAACGTCTCCCGCGTCATGGACAGCTTCCTGCCCGATGAGATGCATGGGTCGGCCTTGCTGGACACCATGGAGGCGCTCACGGCCACCGATCTGCAGGACGCCTTCGCCGATCGGCGACAGACCGAGGACTGGGATGATCTCGCAGACGAGCACCTGGCCAATCTCCCCTCGCCGCTGCCCCAGGTGTGCCGTACCTGGGCAGAGACCGGCCTCGCCACGTTGACCCCGCAGATCTCGGCGCGGCTTCGGGGTATCGACCAGGTCCCCGACAAGGCGTGGCTCGAAGTCACCCAGTTCGGCGGCGTCCCTGCCGCAAACGCGGGCGTGCCGTCGACAGCGCACCAGGTCTCATGGACCTCCGAGCCCGGTGACGTGCTCCGGCTCGACGGCAGGATGTACTGGATCCCCAGCCGCTACGTCGGCGCGGCTGCCCGTGAAGGTGCGCTCGCCACCCTGCCTCCGGAAGCATCCATGGCTGAAGCGCTCTCCGCTGCGGCAGATTGCGAAGGGCTCGCCGCGACGCTCGGTGGCTTCTCGGGTTGCGACCAGACCTGCATGCTTTCGCTGTGCACCTCGGCGCTCGACGCCCGCTGGACCACGGGCATCGAGGCCTCCGCGTCGACCTCCCTCACGGGCACCGTCGCCGTGGCTGCCTCGGGCGCCGCGACGATCGACCAGGAAGCCACGCCCGTCGGCTGGGGAGCCGCCTGGCTAGGCAAGATCAGCGACGGCGACACCGAAGCCACGGTGCAGGGTCAGGCCACGGCCGTCGAAAGCAGCACCCCCATCGAGTAGCGCGCGCACCGCGGTGGAGGACCCGCTCCCTATGGTTTCCAGGGTTCTCCTTATCCTATGCTCGCGCCATGCCGTCTTTGCCCTCCCGCTACCTCGGCCGCGCCGCGCGCGCGCTGGCCAGAGCGGCGCTCCCTGCCCTGCTCATCGCCCCGGCTTGCACGTCGCTCTTCGAGAATGACCCGCCCCCCGCGGACGTCCCCGAAGGGCCCGAGCTGGCGCCCGGCGAGGTCTGCGTCACCCCGGCCCCCCCCTCGGTCCGCGTCCGCTTCGAACCATCCTTCATCGCCCTCGCGCCTTGCGGCAACCCCTCGGGCGCGCCCTGCGAGCGCACGGTGAACGTGGTCGTCGATCCCGACGTCTGCACCTCCACGCCGGTCACCTTCCAGAGCGCGGACGCCAGCGTCGTGGCTCCCCCTGCCGAGGGCAACGTCGGCCTGCGCCAGCCCACGCTGTCCGTCGTGGTGCGCGCCGGCGCCCGCGGTGAGTCGACCATCACTGCGCTCGTCCCCCGCGGCGATGGCTCGAACGCCACCGCCGAGCTCACCGTCGCCGTGCTCCCCGGCGAACGCACTGCGTGTACGGGCGAGGCCTCCTCTCCCCTCCTCAATGCCGGCGACACCCTCCGCGGTGAGGGAGGCCTCGCAGGCGCAACCCTGACCCTCCCGGAAGGCGCCGACCACCCGAACCAGGGCAGCTTCATCTGGAGCGTCGCCCCCTTCCCGGCCGCTCTCCACTGCGCCGCGGATCTCGACCTCCCGGGCCACCTCCCGCTCGGCCCTGCCATCACCTTCGGCCCCGAGGACAAGAAGCTCCCGCGCGAGATCCCCTTCTCCGTTCCGCTCAACCCTGCGCTCATTCCCGCCCAGGCCCGCCTCCGCCACATCCGCCTCGCCTACGCCGGCCCGGGCTTCCACGACCCGCGACCCGTCCCCATCGCCGACCCCCGCATCGAGCAGATCGACGGCCAGTGGGCGCTCACCTTCAAGGCGCCGCGCCTCGGCACCTACCAGGCCTTCGTCCGCGCCGACGGCGGCGTGACCAGCCGCAAGCGTCGCCTCAGCCACCGCGCCATCATGGGCATCTCCATGGGAGGAGGCGGCTCCGCCATGGTGGGCCTCCGCAACCACCACCTCTTCGATGTCGTCGCCCCCCTCGGCGGCCCCGTCGACTGGACCTGGCTCCTGCACCACATCGAGCAGAACCACCTCGGCGGCTTCCGCCCCATCGCATCCGGCACCACCCTGAACGACATCGAGCTCACCGCAGCCGCCTGCACCACCAGCGCCGACTGCGAGCCCGACGAGACCTGCCTCGGCCCCGAGGGCGTGGGCCCTGGCCACTGCGCCTTCCTGCCCGTCCCCGGCACGCCCTACGAGCACCCCTCCACGTTCAACCGCTGGTGGTACGAGTACCCGCGCGAAGGCAATGGCGGCAGCTTCGATCGCAACGACTACATCCAGATCTTCCGCGACCTCGCACTCATGTTCGGCAACCCCAACGGAGAGAACCTCTCCGAGGGCGCCGAGAGCCTTCCGGCCGGTGTCCCGCCCGATGACCGCAGCGTCATCGGCGACAGCGGAGAGTGCTCCGTGTGGGTCGAGCCGCTCGACGACCACCCGAACCGCGAGCACCAGGAACAGCTCAAGCAGCAGTGCCCCACCGAGCGCTGCAGCCACACCCTGACGCTCACCGGCTACTTCGACGACGAGTACAACCCCGACGGTACCTTCCCGGTGATCACCGTCTGTGATGGCTCGCCCCAGAACCAGTCGCTCACCCCCTACGCGAACACCTGGTCCGCCGAGGGCAACGGCTACCCGCTCGAGCTCGCGCTGGCCGTCGACTACAACGGCAACGGCGTGCGCGACGAGATGGAACCCCTCATCCGCGCTGGCCGGGAGCCCTTCCAGGACACCGGCGAGGACGGCCTCCCGAGCGCCCTCGAACCGGGCTACGAGCCCCTCGTCAACGAAGACCCTGCGGGCGACGACTACGACCCGCAGTACAACCCCACCGGCACCGAGGGCGACCATCGCTACCAGCAGGGCGAACCCTTCGACGATGTCGGCCTGGATGGCGTCCCCGGCACTACCCAGCAACCCCCCGGCGGGTGGCGAAACCCGGGCGACGGCTTCGACGTGGGCGAGGCAGACGGCGCATTCACCGTCTCCAGCGGCCTCCAGCGCGTCTGGGACGTCGACCCGCACAGCGTCGTGCGCGGCTGGTCCACCGCCATCCCTGGCGGCCCCCTCGACGACGTCGCCCTCTCGCGCCTCGACCTCTGGACCGACGGAGGCACCCGCGACCTCTTCAACTTCATGGCCGACGCCCAGCACCTCGTCGGCACCTTCGCCGCCCGCGGCCGCGACGTCGCCTACCTGACCGACTTCGGCCTCGCCCCTGGCCTCGAAGCCACCACGCCCGACCAGTACGCCCCCGGGCGCATCGTCTGGGAAGACCTGCAAGGCGTCGTCCTCCAGCGCTACGGCAAGGCCGACCCCACCCCCGCGGACATCGAGAGCGGCAGCGGACAGCACGTCGGCACCGGCGCGGAGATCATCGCGCGCCTGCAGGCAGCCCTCTACTTCGCCGGCTCGCGCTGGCCGGAGCCGCACCTGCGCCGCCTCGTCGCGCCCAGCGCCGACAAGCCCGCGGAGGGCCTGGACCGCTGCGAGATCAACGGCACCTGCATCTTCGACTTCACCTCCACCTTCGGCCGCATGGGCCCCGTGGCCGTCAACCTCCCCCCCGGCTACGGCCACGCCGATCTGCAGGATCGCCGCTACCCCGTGATCTACCTGATGCACGGCTACGGCCAGGAGCCTCAGGATCTCGCCGCCGCGGGCCTCATCCTGCAGGCCTTCATGAACGACGGCCAGGTCAGCGAGAAGACGCGGCTCCCCAAGGCCATCGTGGTCTACGTCGACGGACGCTGCCGCGAGAACGCCGCGGGCAAGGCCGAGTGCCTCCAGGGCACCTTCTACGGCGACAGCGCGCGCCCCGATGGCCCGCAGATGGAGCAGTGGCTGCTCGAGCTGATGGACCACATCGATCAGCGCTACCGCACCCTCGGCGAGACCGAGACGAGCTGGACCCAGTGACCGCCCCGCCCTCGCCCGCCTGACCCCAGGCCGCGAACCACCACGATTTCTCCGCTCGCCCCCTTGATCCTCACGTTACGTGAGGTCCTAGGCTCCTCCCCGTGACCAGGACGGCCCGCGAACACGACGACGACGAAAGGCCACGTCGCTGGAAGGTGGGAGAGCTCGCGAAGCGCACTGGCGTCTCCGTGCGCACCCTCCACCACTACGACGACATTGGCCTCCTCGCGCCCTCTCACCGCTCCCGGGCTGGCCACCGGCTCTACGGACCGGAGGATCTCCTGCGACTGCAGCAGATCCTGTCACTGCGGCAGCTCGGGCTCTCGCTCGAGGAGATCCGCGACACCCTGAAGCGACGCGACACCTCGCCCGCCCAGGTCGTCCAGCTTCACCTCACGCGCGTGCGCGAGCAGATCCAGCACCTCACGCGGCTCGCAGCGCGGCTCGACGGCCTCGCGGCCAGCCTCGCGGCGCGGGACGCCGTATCCACCGAAGACCTGCTGACCACCATGGAGGAGATGACCATGTTCGAGAAGTACTACACCGAGGACCAGCTCCAGCAGCTCGCCGAGCGTCGCGCAGCGCTCGGCGACGACCTGATCCAGCAGACCCAGGCCGAGTGGCCCAAGCTCATCACCGAGGTCCGCACAGCCATGGATCGGAGCGCCGACGTGGCGAGCCCCGAGGTCCAGCAGCTCGCCGCCCGCTGGAAGGAACTCATCGAGCGGTTCACCGGCGGGGATCCCGGCCTGCGCACGTCCCTCCAGAAGATGTACGACAGCGAGCCTCAGGTCGCGCAGAAGCACGCCATGGACCCGGCCATGATGAAGTTCATCGGCGATGCATGGGCTGCCGCGAAGACCCAGGGCTGACCCTGGGCCACGCGCGCCGCCTTCATCCCGACGGAGCCCCCCCGGCCTCGACCTGGAGCGCAGCGAGCCGCGCCGCGAGCTGGTCGAGGCCGAGCGCCCCCATCCCCCCCGGCGATACCCGCGCCCCCAGGCTCTGTTCTGGCGTACGTCCAGCGAGCCCCGCCGTACCCGTCATCTCCGCCGCCGCTTGCCGGTAGGCGTCACGGAACGGCGTCCCGCCCACCGCCAGCTCCACCGCCCGATCCGTCGCATACATCGTCGGATCGATCGCCCCCCGCATCCGCGCCTCGTCGAACGCCACGTGCGCGACCAGCGCGGGGACCAGGGCGAGCCCATCCAGCGCGCGCCCGAACGCGCGCAACACGGGCCCCTTCGTGGCCTGCAAGTCACGGTGGTAGCCGCTCGGCAACGACAGGATCGCCGACAGCTCCGCCATCGCCCCCTCGACCACTGCCGGGAGCGTCCTCAGCAGCTCCACCACATCGGGGTTCCGCTTGTTGGGCATGATCGAGCTGCCGGTCGTGTAGGCATCCGGCAACCGCACGAACCCGAACTCCGCGGTCGCGAACAGCGACAGATCCCACGCCATCCGGCGCACATCCAGGCTCGCCTGGTGCAGCGCCCCCAGCCCGAGCAGCTCCAGCTTCCCCCGGCTGTTCTGCGCGTAGATCGGCGAGATCTGCACCCGCCCGAAGCCCAGCTCCGCCGCCACGCCGCTCCTGTCGAGCGGCAGGTTCACCCCGTACCCCGCCGCCGTGCCCAGCGGACTCTGATCGACCCGCGACCACGCCGCGCGCGCCGTCTCCGCATCATCGAGGAACGCCTCCGCATGCCCCGCGAAGAACGCCCCCAGCGAGCTCGGCACCGCCCGCTGCAGGTGCGTGTACCCCGGCATCGGCACCCCCGCCGTGCCCCTCGCCCGCGTCAGGCAGGCTCCGGCCACGGACAGGCACAGCGTCACCAGCGCCCCCAGCCGCTCCTTCAGCCACAACCGCGCCGCCACCAGCACCTGATCGTTGCGGCTCCGCCCGGTGTGCACCTTGCGCCCCACCTCCCCGAGCTGCTCCGCCAGCAGGTGCTCGATGGCCGAGTGGCCATCCTCGAAGCGCGCGTCGAGCACGAACCGCCCTGCCGCGAAGTCCTCCCCGATCCGCGCGAGCCCCTCCACCAGCGAGGCCGCCTCCCCTTCCGTGAGCACCCCGATCCGCGCGAGCCCCCCCACGTGCGCCATCGACGCGCGCACGTCGTACGCGAACAGCTCCCGGTCGAGCGCCACATCGTCTGCCGCGCAGAACCGCTGCATCGCCTCGTCGGCAGCAGCGCCACCCTTGTCCCAGATCGGTCGTGTCACCGCGGCACCCCCAGAAGTTCGGGCAGCGAGAAGGCCAGGTTCATGTTCTGCAGCGCCTGCGTCGCCGCGCCCTTCAGCAGGTTGTCCAGCGTCACCACCACCACCGCACGCCGCTGCGCCGCATCGACGGTGATCCCCCCGATCGTCACCCCGTGGCGCCCTGCCGCATCCCGCACCAGCGGGATCTCCTCCTGCACCGCCACCAGCGCCTCCCCCTCGTACGCTGCCTGGTACATCGCGCGCAGCGCATCGGCCGACACGGTCGTGGCGAGCGGCATCGCGATCGTCAGGGTGATCCCCCGGAAGAACGGCGCCACGTGCGGCACGAACGCCACCTCCACCCCGAGGCCATGCCCGATCTCCCGCTCGTGCACGTGCCCCACGAGCGCGTAGGGCATCAGGTTGTCGCGCAGCTTCTCGGGATCGTTCCGGTCCGATGGCGTGGTCCCGGCGCCGCTGTACCCCGACACCCCGAACACGTGGGGCATGCCGCCCAGCACGCCGAGCGCCGGCGCAATCCCGAGCTGAGCGCCCGTCGCATAGCACCCCGGGTTCGCGATCCGCCTCGCCCCAAAGAGCGCCTCCCGCCGTAGCTCGGGCAGCCCGTAGCGCCACTCGGCATCGAAGCGATGATCCGCCGACAGATCCACGATCACCGCGCGCCCACCCGCCGCCTCGATCGCCGCCACGTAGGGCGCGGCCTGCCCGTTGGGGAGCGCCAGGATCACCACCTCGGTCCCCCGCGCGGCCACCTCGGCGGGCTCCAGCGCCTCCACCACGAGTTCCGTCTCCGCCCCCGCGCACAGCTCCGAGAGCGGCCTCCCCTTCCCCTGCCGCGACACCGCGAACGTCAGGTGGAACCGCGGGTGCGCCTCCACCAGCCTCACCAGCTCGGCCCCCGTGTACCCCCGCGCCCCCACGAGGCCCACGCCGATCCGCTCTGCACCACCCTCGCGCGCCACCCGACCTCCTCCTGCCGCCCTGATCCGCCGGTCAGGGCACGCCTACTGCCCGATGCTGTGCTCCTTCAACGTCGCCGGCATCGCCAGCGCGCGCTCCACGCAGACCTTGATCTCGTCGAAGTCGTGGATGCCGTACCAGAACACCGTCCACTTCTCGCTCGAGTACGACCCGTCGGCGCGCTGGAAGTACCAGGGGTTCACCTCGTTGTCGATCCGCGCCCGCCAGAACAGCTTCGGGTTCTCCCGCGCCATCCTCAGCCACAGCGACCCCCCGATCCCCTCCCCTTGCGCCTCCGCCGTCACCGCGAACTTGTCGAGGTACGGCACCCCTTCCTCCAGCGTCAGGATCGCGCCCGCGCGGTAGCTGTCCGCCAGGTAAATCCGGAAGAACGGCTTCATCTCGTAGTACTCGGGGACCGGCTTCCTCCCGAAGCTCGACTCCAGCAGCTCCGACAGCCGCCCCCTGTCCACCGTCGCGATCGTCTCGTGCCGCACGATCCGCTCACCACGCCGGATCAACGTGCCCGACCCCTTGTGCGTGAACAGCTCCTTCGCGAGCTGATCCGGCGAGGTGATCGACACGCTCGACGTCCGCGGCAACCGCTCGAGGAGCGCCTTCGCCTCGTCGAGGCGCACCCGCATCAGCCGCGGCACCCACGCCTCGGTCAGGAACGGCGCGTAGTCCTCCTCTAGGTTCACGCCCTGGATGAGATCCCCGTACTCGTCGAAGAACCCCCCTTTCCGCGAGAGGATCACGATCTTGAACGGCTCCAGAAACGCCGCCAGCTCGCGCGTCGTCTCGTCCGTCGGCAGGTTCAGGATCTGCCCCGCCGGCGTCTCCCCCAGGCTCCCGATGATGGGCAGGTGCCCCGCCCGCAGCGACGAATCGATCGCCTCCCCGTGCACCTTCGTCACCCGCCCCACGAGGCCGTAGGCCTTCTTGTCGAGCACCTCGGCCTCGAACACCCCGCTGGTGATCGGCCGCGCCCGCGTCCCCATCGCCTCCAGCGCGTCCACGAGGCGCAGGTTCTCGGTCCGGAAGACGCGCCGCACGATCTCCAGCGCCCTCGGCGACGTCCGCTTCGGCTCGTCCTCCTCCGACGTCGTGGCGACGCCCGCGGCCTTGAGCGCCTCGGTGAGCTGCGGCCCGGCCCCGTGCACCACCACCGGCGTCAGCCCCACCTTCGACAGGAAGGTCAGCGACGAGACCAGCGCGTCGAGATCCTCCGCGATGATCCCGCCGCCCACCTTGATCACCGCGAACCTGCGCGACTCCACGCTGGAGTACTGCTTCAGGTACTGCTCGACCTCCTTGCGGCTCCCCAGGTTGCGCAGCAGCTTGACGATCAGCTCTTGCGTCGACGCGTGACCGGTCACGAACCGCCTCCAGCCCCGCCGAGCATGCGCCTGTACACCGCAAGCGCCCCCGCCAGATCCGCGAGCGGCACGAACTCGCCCGCCGTGTGGGCCTGCCGGATGTCCCCGGGCCCGAACACCACCGCCGCCACCCCGCCCTCCGAGAAGAGCGCCGCCTCCGTCCAGAAGTCCACCGCCGCCCCCTCCGTGAGCCCGAAGCGCGCCGCCAGCGCCCTCCCCCGCTGGATCCCGGCCTCCCCGTCTGCGGGCAGCGGCGGCGCGAGGAACCCCTTGGTGACCGTGATCCGCGCTCTGTCCGGCGCGAGCGCCGCCAGCCCGTCGATCACCGCCTCCGGCCGCCGTGACGGCGGGGGCCGCACCCCGAACCGCACCATCGCCTGCGACGCGATCATGTTGGACTTCACCCCTCCCTCGATCACCCCGAGGTTGAGCCGGATCCCGCGCAGCCCTCCTGCGCCCCCCTCCCCTGCCCCGGTCGCCTCGCCTTCCCCACCCTTCTCGCCCCTCTCGCCCTCCCCGCGCTCCGTGCGCTCTGCCTCCTCCAGCGCCCGCGCCGCCCAGCGCACCGCCTCGTGCACCGCGCTGTCCTTGAGCGCCCGTGCCCCCGAGGCATGCCCCCCCACCCCCTGGAACACCGCCGTCGCCGTCCCGATCCCCCGGTGGGCCAGCACCGCCTTGCACGACGTCGGCTCCCCGACCACCACCTCCTCGTAGCGGTGACGCGCCGTGAAATCGCGGATGCAGCGCGACGACCCTGCCTCCTCGTCCGAGCTGAAGAGGAACGCCGCATCGCCTCCGGTCATCTCTGCGGCCACCAGCAGCGCCGCCGCCGCCCCCTTGATGTCGCAGGCCCCGAGCCCCACGGCCTGATCCCCCTCCACCGCGAGCCGCAGCGGATCCCTGGTCCACCCCGGATCTGCGGGCACCGTGTCCACGTGCACGTTGAACAGCACCCGCGGCGTCCCCCGGACGGCGTGGAGCCACACGCACCCCTCGCCGAGGTCCTGCACCTCCACCGCGAACCCCGCCGGCAGCGCCTCCCGCAGGTAGCCGAAGATGCCCCCCTCATCCATCGCGCGCGGCGGATTGCGCGTATCGAACTGCACCAGCCGCTCCAGGTGCGCGAGGACGCGGCCCAGCCCCTCGCTCCCGACCTCGTCGCCCATCCTCCCGTTCATCCCTTCGCTGCCGCCTTGCCGCCGCGCCCCGCCGGGTTGATCGCGGCCGACAGCGTCGAGCTCATCCCGTACAGCTTGATGAACCCCTCCGCCTCGCGCGCACCCCAGTCCGCGCTCTGCGCGTACACCGCGCCCTTGTTCCTCAGAATGTGCTCGCTCGACACCGCGACCGGCAGCGCCGTCCCGCCCCACGTCTCCAGCGTCACCTCGCCAGACACGAACGCCTGACTCTGGCGCAGGAACGCCTCCAGATCGGCCTTGAGTGGCTCGAAGAAGAACCCCTTGTAGACAAGCTCCACCCACTTCTTCGCCACTGCCGGCTTGAACGTGTTCTGGTGCGCCGTCAGCACCGCTTCCTCGAGCGCCCGGTGCGCCACCATCAGCGCCGTGATCCCCGGGCACTCGAAGACGATCCGCCCCTTCAGCCCGATCGTCGTGTCCCCCGTGTAGATCCCCCGGCCCACCCCGTAGGCCCCCATCCGCTCGTTCAGCGCCTTCAGGATCTCCGGCCCGGGCAGCGCCGCCCCGTCCAGCGTCACCGCCACGCCCTTCTCGAACCCGATCCTCACCCGCAGCGCCTCGCGCGGCCACCGGCTCGGGTGCGCGCACAGCGTCCACGTCTCGTCGCCGGGCGCCTGGAACTCGTCGATCTCCGATCCCGACGCCGTGACGCCGAGCAGGTTCTGGTTGATGGAGTACCGCGTCGTCTTCGCCCGCACCGGGAAGCCCCGCTCCTCCAGGAACGTCGCCTCGTACGCGCGCACCGCCCGGTGCTCCTGCTGGATCTCCCGGATGGGCGCCACGATCTCGTAGTCCCCGAGCGAGCGCACCGTCTGGTCGAAGCGCACCTGATCGTTCCCCATCCCGGTGCACCCGTGCGCGAACACCTTCGTCCCACGCCGGTCCGCGAGCCGCAGCGACTGCTCCACGATGATGTACCGATCGCTCACCAGCAGCGGATAGGTGTCCTGGTAGAGCTGCCCCCCGATCACCAGCGGCACCACCACCTCGTCCCAGATGTCCTGGGCCCCGTCGTACGTCTCGTGGTCCAGGGCGCCGAGCGCCCGCGCCCGCTCCTCGATGTACTTCCGCTCCTCCGCGTCCACCCCGCCCGTGTCCACGAACAGCGTCACCACCTCGTAGCCCCGATCCTTCAGCCAGGGCACGCAGAAGCTTGTGTCGAGCCCTCCGGAGAACGCCAGTACCGCCGTCTTCTTCGTCCCACCGTGCTGGTTCATCGCCTCTCCTCTCGACCGCTCACTTCGCCCGATCAGCGCCCGCAGAAGCGCCCGCGAGGAGCGCCTCCATCAAGGCCTTCTGCACGTGGATCCGGTTCTCCGCCTCGTCGATGTGGATCGCCTGCGGCGAGTCGAGCACCTCGTCCGTCACCTTCACGTTCCGCCGCACCGGCAGGCAGTGCGAGAACAGCCCCCCCGACGTCAGCTCCATCTTCTGCCGGTCGACCATGAAGTGCCGGTGCGCCTCGCGGATCGGCTTCTCCTCCGCCCACCGTCCGAAGTACGGCAGTGCCCCCCACGACTTCGCGTACACCACCGCCGCCCCCCGGTAGCCCGCCTCCACGTCGTGCGTCACCGTGATCCGCTGCCCCGCCGCCTGCGCCATCTCCTCCGCCGCGTCCATGTAGCGCCGGTCGAGCACGTACTCCGGCGTCGGGCACAGCAGCGTCACCTCAAACCCGAACTTCGCCGCGATGATCAGCGCCGAGTTCGCCACCGCCGTGTTCAAGGGCTTCGGGTGGTACGTCCAGGTGAGCAGGAGCTTCTTCCCGTCCGTGCGCCCGAGCTTCTCCTGCAAGGTCAGCATCAGCGCCAGCTCTTGGCAGGGGTGGGTGATGGTCTCCATGTTGATCACCGGCACCGTCGCGTGCGCCGCGAACGCGCGGATCACCTTGTCCTCCCGATCGTCCTCCCACCGCTGGAACTTCGGGAACGCCCGCACCGCGATGGCGTCCACGTACCGCGACAGCACCCGCGCCACCTCGCGCACGTGCTCCTCCGGCTCGCCGTCCATCACCCCCCCGTCCTCGAACTCGATCGGCCACGCACCCTTGCCGGGCTCCAGCACGATCGCCTTCATCCCGAGCTGGTGCGCCCCGAGCTCGAAGCTCGTCCGCGTGCGCAGCGAGGGGTTGAAGAACAGGAGCGCGATCGACTTCCCCTCCAGGGTCTTGTCGTGCCGACCCGCCTTCATCCGGGCCGCCACGTCCAGCAGCCCTTGCAGCTCGTCCCTGGAGTAATCGAGCGTCGTCAAGAAGTGGCGCATGGCGCCTTGTACACCCCGCCGCTGCGTCGCGTCATCGCTCTATCGTCGATTTTCGGCCGTCGCCTCTCCGGATCCTTCGGCGCTTCGCCCGACCTTCGCCAGCTCGGGAGGCCGCCGCGTTCCCGGCTGCACGGGTCAGGGCAGGTTCACCGCTCCGAAGCGCACCAGGCCAGGCGTGCTCGGCTCCACCTGGTAGGTCCCAGCGCCCACGCCCACCCTCGCCAGGGTGCTCGGCAGCACGCTCGGCCTGCTCACGTGGACTTGCCAGCCCACTGCGTTCGCCGAGGTCTCCCAGTAGATCGCCCCCCCTGCCTCCCGCAGCCTCCAGTACCGGTGCGCCACCGCATCGTACGGCACCTGCAGCAGCTCTTCCTGCTGTCCCTGCACCACCTGTTTGAACTGGAGCTGCCCGGAGATCTTCGAGATCTCCACCTGCGCCACCTGGTCCCCTGCCGTCAGGTAGAACTGCGTGAACCCCTGGGTGGCCGAATCGGTCGCCTGGTCCACCGCGACGAACACCGCGCACCCTGCGACGTCGAATTCGTCCACCGAGCGCAGACCGCCGTACATCTCGTTCTCGTTCGTCGCCGGCAGGTTCACCTCCGCCGCCCCGTTCGCCTCTGCCAGCGTGGCGGGAGCATTGATGAAGGTCAGCCACGCGGAGCCGACGACTCCATCGTCGAACCCGTCCACGAACGGGATGTGCCCACCAGGACACCCGGGCACCTCGCCCCCGCCGCTTCCCCCGCTTCCCCCTGCCCCTGCCCCTGCCCCCGCGCCTCCCACC
>NZ_ASRX01000100.1 GCF_000601485.1 Chondromyces apiculatus DSM 436 | reverse complement strand
AGGGGGGAACATCCCGGGGGCGGCGGCGCCAGGAGGGGTCGTCGCGGGATCTGGCGCGGCGGTCGGGGAAGGAGCAGGGGGGGCGGGCTCGGGGGGGCGGGGGGGCGCGAGGCCGAGGTCGACGAGGAGGGTGGCGTCGATGGCGCTGGCGATGCCGAGGGCGACGGCAGCGTGGATCTCGGGGCAGGCGACGTCGCGGACTGCGAGGGTGCGCTCACCGAGGACCGTGCCCTCGCGGCGGACGACGAAGCGCACGCCCTCCGGGGTCTCGGCGACCTCGATGGCGAGGCGGGTGTCGAGGTCGCGGGTCTTCAGCCACATGCCGACGTGCTCCGCGAGCTTGCCGCCTTCGAGGCAGCGGTGCGCGCCGAGGGTGATGGCCTCCTCGATGGGTCTCAAGCCCTCCGCGGCATGGGCGATGGAGGCAGAGGAGGCGAGGAGCAGCAGGGCTGCCGTGAGGAGGACCTTGGTCATGTCCTGGGTCACGGGTCCCGCCCGGGGCCTCGTTCAGGGCTGTTTCCAGGGGCACGCAGGGGGGGTCGACGCATCCGGATCAGGAAGATGCATTTTCCGTGAAGCTCGCGGAAGGGGTCGGCCATGAAGGGGGCATGTTCAGCTCAACTTCTTCCCGGAAGCACCTTCTCCTTGCAGCTTGCGCACTCCTCTCCACGGTCACCACGGCGTGCCTGGAGCCCACCGTCATCGGCGGGACCGATTCGTCGGGAGGCGCGGGAGGCGCCGGCGGGTCCGGCGGCGTCAACACCGGCGGAAGCGGCGGCGTCGGCGGCACCGTGACCCCCAGCGGATACGACGGGGTCGTCTTCGACGCCGCGGATGAGCCCTGGGGCGGGGAACCGGGGACGCTCACGCTGGAGCTGGGCTCGGAGACGCCGCTGTGCGCGGACCCGACTCCGTCGGGCGGGAACGGCTGCCCGACCGAGTGGCACCTGACCGTCGTGCTGGGACCGTCGCGGCAGGCGCCTGGGGTGTACATGCTGCCCGATCCGGACATCACCACCAGCTTCACCACCGAGGGCCACGGCCCCGACCCCAACACCTGCATGGCGTCGCTGGGGATGCTGACCGGAGGGACGCTGGAGGTGGTCAGCTCCGACGCCACGGGGCTCTCCGTCACGCTCAGCGGTGTGCCGGAGGTCGAGGTGAACGGCACCCACGACCTGTTCCACTGCGGCGGGGTGGGGCCGGTGGGTCAGACGGAGGCGATCGCGCTGTATGCCAGCCAGTTCCCGCCCGACAACGGCGGGGACTCGTCGTCGTCGACGTCGGGCGGCGGCGTCGATCCCGACACGCTGCACGTGATCCTCGGCAACTACGGGCCGACCTGCGGCGATCCCTTCGGGTTCAACGAGGACTGCACCGTCGCGGAGTGGCACGTGGGCGTGTCGCTGCCGCTCGCGTACCAGACGCCCGGGATCTACGACCTCGCGGACCCGAACCTCAACAGCTTCGCGAGCGAGCAGCTCCCGAGCAACGACCCGGAGATCTGCTCGGGCGGCGGGGGCTCGTTCACCGACGGGACGATCGAGGTGGTGAGCATCCTCCCGACCGAGCTGCTGGTGCGCTTCAACGGCGTGAGCGCGCACGCCAGCGAGCTGCAGCAGGACATCCGCATCCCGCGCTGCCCGTGAGCCGCGCTGGATGACGGGGACCAGCTCACCTGACCATTGTTGAGAGGCAGCGCTGCCGGGTGCGGCGGTGGGCGAGGGCGGCGGCGGCCACGAGCAGCAAGGGCGCGGTGCTCCCACTGCGGGGTGCGTTGCGGGGCGCGTCACGGTCGTCGATGTCGCCAGCGTCGCCAGCGTCGCCAGCGTCACCAGCGTCGCCAGCGTCGCCAGCGTCGACGGTGCTGCCAGGGGTGGAGGCGACGGCGCAGCCACCGCCGTGGAGGCGCAGGGTGCCGTCGCCGCTCAGGCTCGGTCCGGAGTCGCCGCCGCTGCCGGTGCCGGTGCCGGTGGTGGTGGGGGAGCCGCCTCCCTCGCCGGTGGAGCCGCCCTCGCCGGTGGAGCCGCCAGCGCCGCCGCTGCCGGTGGGGTCGCCAGGGAGCTGGCCGGAGAAGCAGCCGCCAGCGATGCACTCGCCGTCGGGGCAAGGGGAGCCGTCGACCTTGAGGAGATCCGCGCAGGAGCCAGTGGCGGCCTGGCAGAGGGCGAAGCGGCAGGCGAGAGGGTTGGGCGGGGGGCAGACGTAGGGGTTACCGCCGGTGCAGACGCCGCTCTGGCAGGTGTCGGTGAGGGTGCAGGCGTTGCCGTCGTCGCAGGGGTCGCCGTCGGAGTTGGCGGGGTCCGTGCAGTCGCACTCATTCCCGACGCCGTCACCGTTGGTGTCGGCCTGACCGGAGTTCGCGAAGGTGGGGCAGTTGTCGGCCGCGTCGAGGACGCCGTCGTCGTCGTCGTCAGGGTCGCAGGCATCACCGAGGCCGTCGGCGTCGGTGTCCTTCTGGGGGGTGTTGGCGACCTCCAGGCAGTTGTCGTTCTCGTCGGGGATGCTGTCGCCGTCGAAGTCGCTCTGGCAGGTGCCGGCGAGGCAGGCGCCCGAGGCGCACTCGCGGGCGAGGGCGCAGTGAGCGCCGTTGGGCTTGTAGGACTCACAGGCGCCGTTCATGGTGCAGTAGTACTCGACGGTGCACTGGAGGTCGGTGTTGCAGCTCGTGCGGCAGGCGCTGCCGGCGCAGCGGTAGCTGCCGCAGGACTGGAAGGACTCGACGCAGGCGCCGAGGCCGTCGCACTGGAAGGTGAAGAGGGTGCTGGAGCCGTTGCAGGAGGTGGCGCCGCAGGAGAGGCCTTGGGGCTGCTGCTGGCAGGCGCCGCTGCCATCGCACTGGCCGGTGTTGCCGCAGGCGTTGCCGTCGGGGAAGCAGTCTTCGCCGGGGTCGGTGCCGGCGGCGATGGGGCCGCACTGGCCGTCGGTGCCGCTGCCCTTGATGGCGGCAGTGCAGGCGAGGCAGGGGCTGTCGCAGGCGGCGTTGCAGCAGACGCCGTCGGCGCAGAAGCCGGTGCTGCAGTCGGCGGCGGTGGTGCAGGGGGTGCCTTCGCCAGGGGCGGTGGCGCCGTAGAGATCGGCGCTGGCGAGGGGGTCGCTGCCCGAGTAGCCGCCAGCGACGAGGACGGTGCCGTCCGGCAGGAGGGTCGCCGTGTGGCCGAGGCGGGCTTCGTGCATGGTGCCTTCCGGGGACCAGAGGGAGGTCAGGGGGCTGAAGGCAGCGGCGCTCGAGGTCGAGAAGATGGTGCCGATGCGACCGCCGGCGAGGAGGACGCGCGCGCCAGGCAGAAGGGTCGCCGTGTGGAAGGAGCGCGCAGAGTGGACGGTGCCCACCATGGTCCAGGTGCCGTTTACAGGGTCGTACAGCTCGGCAGTCGTGGGGGGTTCGCCGAGGTTCGCGCTGCCGCCGGTAAGCGTGAGGGAGGCGGCGACCGTCTTGTCACCGGCGACGAGGACGGTGCCATCCGGGAGGAGGGTGGCCGTGTGGCTCTGCCGCGGGTTGAGCATGGGAGCGGCGGGAGTCCAGGTGTCGTCCGCAGGGTTGTAGATCTCGGCCGTGCTGGTGGTGCTGCCCTGGGAATAGCCGCCCGTGACGAGGACGCGGTCGTCGGCGAGCCTCGTGGCCGTGTGGGACTCGCGGGCGGTGCTCATGGGCGAGGTGGGAATCCACTGATTCATCGCTGGCTGGTAGCGGACGGCGGACGAGGTAGAGCCCGCAGTTCCGGCGCCACCTGCGATGAGGACCAGGCCTCCAGGGAGCAAGGTGGCGGTGTGGCGCTCGCGGGCCTCGGTGTCGATCAGCGGGGCAGCGTCGCTCCAGGCGCTCGTCGCCGGATCGTAGATCTCCGCGCTCGGGAGGAGCGCCCCGGCCGCGGTGCCAGCGACGACCAGCAGCCGGCCATCGGCGAGGAGCGTGGCGGTGTGGCGGGCGCGCGCCTGGTTCATCGGAGCGGCGCCGGTCCAGGTGGCCGTCAGCGGGTCGTACAGCTCCGCCTGGATGAGAGCGTCGCTGGTCCCTGCGCCGCCAGCGACGAGAACCCTGCCGCTCCCCAGGAGGGTGGCGGTGTGCTCCGCCCGCGCGTGGAGCATGGAGGACGTGGGCGACCACGGGTTCGGAGAGGAAGGCTCGTACAGCTCGGTGCCCGGCGCGGAGCCGCCCGTGACGAGGACCCTGCCGTCCATGAGGAGGGTGGCTTGGTGGAGGGTGCGCGGGACGTTCAGCGCGGGGGCGCTCGACCAGGTGCTCAGCACAGGATCGAAGAGTTCGGCGCTGGCGAACACTTCGCTGTTCGCGTCGAAGCCTCCCGTCAGGAGGACCTGGCCATCGTCGAGGCGCGTGGCGGTGTGGAAGGCGCGATTGCCGATGAGGGGGGGCGTCAGCGTCCATCCGTTCGTGGACGGGTCGTACAGCTCTGCGGTGCCGGAGTGGACGTCGATGTTCCGTCCGCCAGCGATGAGGACGCGGCCGTCGTCGAGGAGGGTGGCCGTGTGGGACTCGCGGGCTTCCGTCATCGCCGGGACGGCGGACAAGGTGTCGGTGGAAGGATCGTACAGCTCGGCGAGCGCCAGGGAGATCCCGTTCTGGGAGCCGCCGGTGATGAGGACGCGGCCGTCCGAGAAGGGGGTGGCGGTGTGTCCCAAGCGGGCCTGGATCACGGAGGACGCGAGGGTCCATGTGTCGAGGGTAGGGTCGTACAGGAAGAGGGTCCCGAGTTCGACACTCGCGGAGTTGATACCGCCGGCGACGAGGACGCGGCCAGCGCCGACGGCGGTGGCGGTGTGGTTCCAGCGGCCGCCGGCGAGGGGAGCGGCGGCGGTCCAGGTGTCGGCGGCAGGGTCGTACAGCTCGGAAGGCCCGTCGCCTCCTGCGACGAGGATATCGCCGTTGTCGAGGAGGGTGGCGGTGTGGCCAATGTGTGGCTGGAGCATGGGAGAGACGAGCGTCCAGGTGTCCGTCCCAGGGTCGTACCGCTCGGCGCTCGCCAGCACGCCCGAGATGCCGAGGCCGCCGGTGACCAGGACCTCGCCGCCGGGGAGGAGCGTCGTGGTGTGCCCCTGGTCGCGCTCCTCGTTCATGGGGGCTACCGAGAGCCACAGGGGGTCGACGAGCGCGAGCTGGTCACCGGCGTCGACGCGCAAGGCGACGCGGGCGCCCTGGGCTTCGAGGCGGACAGGGAGCGCGCTGCCGCTCGCGGCGAAGGCGCGCGGGGCCGTCACGCGCATGCGGGTGCGCCCTTCGGGGTCGAGCAGCTCCACGTCGTCGCCGCGCTGGCGCAAGGTAGCGCCCTCCACCTCCCAGGTCACGGTGTCCGCGCCGGGGTCGAGGAGGAGCCACTCCTCGATGCCGCCCGCCTCGGTGCGCCAGAAGGAGGCACCGCCGGCCCGGTCGTAGCTCACCGCGCCGTCGACGACCGCGCCGGCGCCCACGACGCCCGTCTCACGCACGCGCACCGAGAAGCCGCCGCGCGCCACGAGGCGAAGCCAGCCCTGGCCTTCCTGGGGGAGCTCGGCGCGGAGGCGCTGCCAGGTGCCGCGCGGTCCGGGTGTGCCCAGCGCGAAGCCGGTGGAGGTCACGGCTGGCGCGTCCCCGGTGGCGCTGCCAAGCACCTCGTCGGCGTGCGCGGGGAAGCGTTGCCGGACCCTGTCCGCGGCAGCGCCTCCCGCGCTGTCGCCCGCGGCGCAGCCCAGCGCGGAGAGCAACATCATCACCAGCATGGCCCCGAGGACCACGTTCATCAGCCACCGACCAAGCCCGCCACCCATGGACCACCTCGACATGCAGAGGCGAATCTCTCACGGGCGGTAGGGCGCGAGCCACTGGGGTCGCCAGAGGCTGGTGGACCCGGTGGCCCAACCGGACTCCCGGGGGTCCATCCTGGCAGGCGTCGCGACGTCAGGTCCCGGGTGCCGCGTCCCCTTCTGGCGCCACGCCCTCCCACCAGCCCGCCAGTTCCAGCGCGATGTCGGCGAAGGGCTGGGCACGGACCACCTCGTCGTCGGCGAATGCCTGCTGCTGCTCGTACCACCCGCTGGCGTTGAGGTGGAAGACTTCGAGGGTGCGCAGCAGAGGGTCGACGAGCCACAGCCAGGGCACGTTCGCGGCGGCGTACATCGGCATCTTCCGGATGCGATCGTGGGCCGCCGTCGAGGGTGACAGCACCTCGCACAGCCAGTCGGGCGCGATGGTGATGGCCGGGGCGCGCGGCATCTGCGGCACCCGCTCCCTGCGCCAGCCGGCGAGGTCGGGGACGAGCACGTGCGGCCCGAGGTGCAGCCTGGGATCCACGTAGATGTGCCAGCCTCCGGGGCCACCTCGACCTCGCCCGAAGGGAGTGATCAAGTCGGCAGCGAGGTACGAGGCAGCGTTCGTGTGCGGCGTCGCCGGGCGCGGGAAGGTGTACAGCACGCCGTGGAGAAGCTCCGCGACGAGGTGCTCCGGGACGGCGTCGAGATCGGCGTACGTGGCGGGTCGATGCTGCTTCTCGGCGGGCTGTCCCATCGTGGTACCGCGAGAGAGTACCCTGCTCGCGGCATGAACGCAGCGCCAAGGCTGCGCGGAGCCCACCCAGCTCCGCAGCACGACCACGCCGTTCAGAGCGAGGCTGCAGCGACGCGGACCCGCTTTCCATCGAAGGCCACGGCGAGCTGGTGGATGGGGGTGGCCCCTGCGGCCCTCAGCTCGGCGGCGTAGTCTGCGCGCTGGAGCTGGTCGATGCCCTCCTCCAAGGCCTGCTCCAGCGTCTTGCGACCAGCGCGGGCCACCTTCAGCTCCAGCACCACGCCAGGGTGTCCGGGCTGGGCGGAGCGAATGAGCACGTCGGGGCGGCCGTGGCCGGATTCGCGGTTGGAGCGGACCTGGTAGGCCGGCTCCAGCGCGGCGAGGAGGCCGACGAGGAAGGCCTGGTAGATGCGCTCGGGGTCGCGGGGGTGGAGGTCGTGGTGGGAGAGGAGGTCGGCGGTGAAGGCCTGGAGCTGCGCTTCGACGCGCTCGGCGTCGCCGTCGAGGAGGGCGCTGGTGAGGCGACGGATGCTGCCGCCGTGCGCCTTGAGGCGGTCCTCCAGCCAGTCGCGGAAGGTGGTGGTGTAGACCTCGCGCACTTCGCGGTTGGGGATGGAGAGACGGTAGGGGGGCTCCTCGCCGGGCTGGCCGTGGCCGGGTTCGGCCTTGAGGTAGCCAGAGAAGACGAGGAGGCTCCAGAGGGCGTCTTCGCGGTCGTCGAGGTGCGCGAGGGCGACGTGCTCGTCGAGGCGACGCTCGATGGCGCCGCCTTCGAGGAGGGTCTGGAAGTCGTCTTCGAGGGTCAGGGCGTGCTGCTGGAGAAGCTCGCGGGTGAGGTCGTTGCCGCTGGTGTTGATCCAGTAGCCGCGCAGGAGCTTGTCCTCGCGGTCGAGGAAGCTGAGGATCGACCAGGGGTTGTAGATGGTCTCGCCGCCGAAGCGGTAGCCGTCGTACCAGGCGCGCACCGGGTCGCGGAGGTCGCTGCGGCCGGCGCTGGCGAGGAGGGAGGTGACCTCGTCCTCGGTGAAGCCGAAGCAGGTGCGCATCTCGGTGGCGAGCAGGGTGTAGACGGCGAGGTTGTTGAGGCCGGAAAAGATGTTCTCGCGGGCGACGCGGAGGACGCCGGTGAGGACGGCCTTGAAGAGGTGGGGGTTGCCCTTGAGAGCCTCGGTGAGGAAGGCGCGGGAGAAGTCGAGGATCTGGGGGAGGTAGCCGCCGACATGGGCGGCGTGGAGGGGCTCGTCGTACTCGTCGAGGAGGAGGATGACGCGCTCGCCGTGGCGGCGGTGCAGGTAGGCGGAGAGGTCGAGGAGGGCCCGGGTGTAGGTCGCCCAGCTCGCGGTGCCGTCGAGCACGGCGCGGTAGTCGGCTTGCTCGCGGTCGCTGAGGAGGCCGGCGTCGAGGAGGCTGCGGTGCTCGTCGAAGAGGACTTCGAGCTTCTTGCGGAGGGCGTCCCAGCACTGGTCGTAGGTGGCGGCCTTGGTGCCCTTGAGGGAGAGGGAAATGACCGGGTAGCGCTGGAAGTGGGCGCGGACGTGGGGCCCGGCTTGCCAGATGCGGAGGTCGGCGAAGAGGGACGAGAGGTCCTCGTCGCGGCACTCGAAGAACCAGCGCAGCATGCTGAGGTTGAGGGTCTTGCCGAAGCGCCGGGGGCGCGGGAGGAGCAGGACCTGGACGCCTTCCTTGTCGAGCAGCTCGGCGATGAAATGGGACTTGTCGACGTAAGCGAGGCCGTCCTCGCGCAGGCGCCGGAAGTCGTCGATGCCGATCGCGGGGCGCAGGGGCATGGGGCGGGTCAGCGGCTCTCGGTGGCGTCGACGTTGTCGCGGATGCCGACGCCGAGGTCGGCGAGCTCCTGGGTGAGGAGGGAGAGGAGGTCGTCGGCGGTGACGATGCCGGTGACCTTGCCGCCTCCGTCGACGATGGGGAGGCGGCGGACGCAGCGATCGCGCATGAGGCGGAGGGCGGTCTCGATGCTCTCGTCGCGGGCGACGGTGGTGGGGTCGTAGGTGACGACGGTCTCGACGCGGGTGGTTGCAGGGTCGAGGCCTTCGGCGATCACCCGGAGGACGAGGTCGCGGTCGGTGACGATGCCGATGACGCGGCCCTCGCGGACCACGACCACGGCGCCGATGTGGAAGTCACGCATGCGACGGGCCACGTCGGCGGTGGTGTCGGAGAGCTCGGCGACGACGGCGCCTCGCTCGTAGCGGCTCAGGGACATGGGAGGGAGTATGGCACGGGACGCGGGCAGGCAGCCGCTCAGCCGCGCTTCGGCGGGAGCATGAGGCCGCGGCGGGACTCGCCTTCGAGCGGTGGGCGGAGGTCGATGCGGCGGCCGGCTTCGCGGCCGTGGGCGTGGGCCTCGGTGCGCTGGTTGCCGGTGTGCTTGACGTGGTGCACGTGGGGGTAGCGGGTGCGGTAGAAGCTCTGGAGGTCGGCGTCCTGGACCCAGACGAGGCCTTTCGAGATCTCGCGCTTGCGCTCCGTGTTGAGCTTTTCGAGGAAGCCGAGCATCACGCCGGCGAGGAAGGTGCGGCGGTCGCGGTTCCCCTGGATGCGCTGGTCGCGCTTGTGGGCGAGCCAGAGCTGCTCGGCAGTGTGGAGGAGGAAGGCGTGCACATAGGCGGCCATCTCCAGGTTGGCCGGGGTGCCGCAGATCTCCATGACGCTGCCGCGCTTGCCTTCGAGGGGGAGGTAGACGGGGACCCAGATGACCTCGACGAAGAAGTGCTTGCCGAGGATGCCGCTGACGATGCGCTCGCTCTCGGTGACGCGGCCGGTGGGCTTGCCGAGGTGGCGGAAGCTGTAGCGGCGGGTGGCGCGGGCCTGCTCGAGGTCGAGGTTGTACTTGAGCATGAGGCGCTGGGCCGCGGCCATGGCGGACTCGGCCTCGTGGACGTTGGCGCTCTCGGCAAGGGCCATGAGGCGGGCGATGCGTTCGAGGATGCGGTTCTCCTCGGCGCTGGTGACGGCCGTGGGCATGCCGGCAGCGAGGGCGTCGATGCCGAGCTTCTCGCAGACCTCGCGGAAGCGGGGGCCGTGCGCGGTCTCGGAGGTGACCTTGAGGACCTCGAAGACGTACTGGTGCGCCATCTCGTGCTTGAGGACCTCGACGACGACGCCCCAGGGCTTCTCCAGGACGAGGCGGCGCGAGATCTCGATGGCGCGGGCGTCGGAGATCCAGCGCCCGAGGCGGCCCGTGGCGTCCGAGAGGAGGATGGAGGGGGGCTGCAGCTTGCGGCGGAAGTGGCTGTAGTTGACCTGCTGGTAGGTCGCCATCAGCTCGCGCACGAGGGCGGCTTCGAGGTCGGCGCTGAGCTGCTTGACGTCGTCGGAAGCTTCGGAGGCTTCGGAGGCTTCGGAGGCTTCGGAGGGTGGCGAGGCTTCCGTGCGATCTGGCCGGGCCGGCGCGGGGTCGGGAGATGCGGCGCGGGGCTCGTCGGTCGGGGTGGCCGAGGATGCCGGGAGGGGGATGGGAGAGGGTGACGATGCAGGGGGAGCGTCGGTCCGCGCGCTGGTCCGCGCGTCGAGCGGGAGAGAGAGCTGCTGGGGCATGCGCGGTGAGGGGTCGTAGCGCAGGGCGCGCAGGCACGTCGAAGCATTTCTGGTGCGCCAGAAGTGCGGGGTCCGCCTGGCAGGAGCAGCGGGAGAGAGTTGCGGGAAGGGGGGGCTTTGTTGCCGGCAAACAAGCAGGGCTTCGGTCAAATCGGGAGACAATCCGGTGACGGGCGGGCGACACCCTGGTTCCAGGGCAGGAGAATCCTGGCTAGGCTTGCGCCCCCGACGTGCGAAACAACGTGCTCACCCCCGAGTTGCAGAACGGTGGTCCCGCCTCCGCGCCCCGGCGTGGCCGCGGCAAGGTGGCGCGGCTGCGTGGGGTCGCGCGTACGCGGCGGATCCTCTCCAGGCTGGTGCTGCTCTTGCCGGCGCTGCTCGTGGTGGTGGTGGACGTGTGCCTGCGGGCGGACCGGCTCGCAGAGCTGGGTGGGATCCACGTGGTGAGCTACCTGGGCGCGGTGGTGGAGAGCGCGGCGCTGTGGGGGCTCCTGCTGTACGCGGCGTCGAGCCGGAGGCGGGCGCTGCGCTGGGCGGCGAGCGCGCTGTTCGTGGGGTTCGCGTCGCTCGCGGTGGGGGGGCAGCTCTACTTCCACCGGCAGTATGCGACGTACCTGAACCTCGATGCGACGCTGTTCGGGACCTCGCTCGCGGAGAGCCTGTTCAGCCAGCTCGGGGCCGACGGGAAGAACTTCCTGCAGTCGATGCTGCTGCCGGCGCTGGGGGCGTCGGCGCTGCTCTGGATGGCGCGGCGGGTGGTGCGGCCGCGGCGCACGGTGACGTCGCGGATCGCGCTGGTGGCGGCGCCGGTCGCGGCGGTGGCGGTGTTCTTCGTGCCCTGCTCGTACCGGAAGGTGCAGGCGTCGACGCCCGACGTGATCTACTTCCACGCGGTGGGCGGGCTGGTGAAGGAGATCGCGGGCGGGGGGACGACGGCGCAGATCCGGCCAGGGCTCAGGAAGGTGCCGGCGATGCCCCTGGCGTCGGCGCGGCAGGCGGCGCCGCGGAACGTGCTGTTCATCCTCACGGAGAGCGTGCGCGCCGATGCGGCGTGCTCGGCGCCCGGAGGGGCAGAGCGGCCAGGGGAGGCGCCGGCGGGGCGCGGGGCTTGCCAGGCGACGCCGGAGGTGGACGCGGCGCTGCCGAAGCGGTTCCCGCTGACGCAGATGCGGTCGAACGCGTCGACGACGGCGATCGGGCTCGCGGTGCTGTGGTCGGGGCTGCAGCCCATCGCGTCGCGGGACGATCTGCACGGGTATCCGCTGCTGTTCGACTACGCGCGGAGCGCCGGGTTCGACGCGGCGTACTGGACCAGCCACCACATGATGTTCGCGAACTCGCGGCTCTACGTGCAGGACCTGCCGACCTCGCACCAGTGCGGGGCGACGGAGCTGGATCCGCTGGCGGACATCGATCTCGGGGCGGACGATCGGCTGCTCGCGCAGCGGGTGGCGGGGGAGCTGCCGCGGATGCGGGAGCCGTTCTTCGCGGTGGCGCACTTCGGCAACACCCACGTGCCGTACCTGGAGGACCCGGAGGACGCGCCGTTCCAGCCGTCGACGACGAGCAAGGCGCCCGAGGACAACGAGGGGTACCGGAACCTGTACCTGAACGCGGTGCACCGGCAGGACAAGGCGATCGCGTCGCTGATCCGGGCGGTCCGGAGTGCGCCCTACGGGGAGCGGACGGTGATCGTGTTCACGTCCGACCACGGGGAGGCGTTCCGGGAGCACGGGCAGCTCGGGCACACGGGGGCGGTGCTCGACGAGGAGATCCGGGTGCCGGCGTTCATCGATGCGCCGGAAGGAGCGCTGCGCGCGGACGAGGCGCAGTCGCTCAGGACGGCGCGCGACGAGCTGGTGTTCCACACCGACGTGACGCCGACGGTGCTCGATCTGCTGGGGCTCTGGGAGGAGCCGGCGTTCGCGCAGTACCGCGAGGCGATGGTGGGCAGGAGCCTCTTGCGGCCGCTGGGGGGGCCGGCGACGGTGGCGCTCACCAACTGCACGGGCATCTGGGGCTGCGCGTTCCGGAACTGGGGGATGATGCGCGGCTCGCGGAAGCTGGAGGCGCGGGAGTGGGACCGGGAGTGGCACTGCTACGACGTGCTCGACGATCCGAAGGAGGAGCGCGATCTCGGGGCAGCGGCGTGCGGGGAGTTGCCAGCGCTGGCCGCGGCGATCTACGGGGGGCCTCCGGGGAGCGAGGCGGCGCTGGCGATGCCGAACGATCCAGGGCCGGGGGTGCTGCCCCGGAAGCGGTTGCCGCCCACGGCGCTGCAGGGTGACGCGCGGGATCCGGAGGTGCAGCCGCCACGGCCGGCGGAGCCCGCGGGAAGGCGCAAGGGTCGTCCAGCGCCGTGAAGGATCGGAGCGACCCGGCAAAGGGTCGGCGTGGTGTCCCGGCGGCGGTCGTGCTGCTCGCGCCGGGGGTGATCCTGCTGGCCTCGGATGTGGTGCGGCGGTGGAGGCACATCCACACGTTCGATCGGATCCACGCGCTCGGGTACGCGGCGACGGTGGCGGCGTCGCTGGTGGTCTGGGCGCTCCTGCTGCACGCGGCGTCGCCACGGCGCGGGGTGGTGCGGCAGGTGGCGGCGGGGGTGTTCGTCGCCTTCTTCACGCTCGCGGCAGGGGTGCAGGGGGCCTACCACGGGCTCTACAACCTCTACTGCTCGCACGACTCGCAGATCCACTCGGCGTCGATCCCGTGGTCGGTGGTGTGCACGCTGCCACTCTCCCGGGTGGGGGTGATCCTGCACCTGGGGGTCGCGTTCGGGCTGGCGCTGCTCCTGGTGCACCTCGGGCGGCGGTGGGTGGAGCCGCGGTTCGTGACGTGGGTGGTGAGCACGTCGCTGGCGCCGCTGGCGCTCGCGGGGATGACGCAGGTGCCGGTGAGCTACCGGCTGTGGCAGTCGTCGATGCCGGACTTCATCTACGTGCACGGGATGACGTCGGTGGTGAAGGAGCACCTCGGGATCATCAACGACTCGCCGGATCGGCGGGTGCAGCGGCGGTCACCGGAGGCGGTGCCGAAGCTCACGGCGAGCCCGGCGCGGCCGCGGAACGTGCTGTTGATCCTGCAGGAGAGCCTGCGGTTCGACGTGACGTGCGTCGATCCGGATCCGGCGTGCACGCTGGCGACGCCGTTCTCGAACAGCGCGGCGCCGGACCGGCTCCCGCTCCTGCAGATGCGGGCGCACGACTCGACGACGGCGATCTCCATCTCCAACCTGTGGAGCGGGGTCTCGCCGACGGAGCGCTTCGAGACGCTGCACCGGGTGCCGCTCGTGTGGGACTACGCGCACGCGGCAGGGTGGGACACGGCGTACTGGACGAGCCAGCACACGGAGTTCGGGAACATGCGGCTCTACCTGCAGGACATCCCGGTGTCGCACCGGGCGACGGGGCCGCAGCTCGATGCGCGCGCGGACCTGGACTACGGGGCGTACGATCGGTTGCTCACGGACCGGGTGGTGGAGGAGTTCGGGGAGCTGCAGGAGCCGTTCCTGGCGGTGGTGCACTACTCGAACGTCCACTACCCGTACCACTTCGATCCGGAGCACGCGCCGTTCCAGCCGAGTGAGATGAACAAGTCGGCGGAGAAGAACGAGAGCTTCCGCAACTACTACAAGAACGTGGTGTACCTCTCGGACATGGCGGTGGGGAGGCTCATCGATCACGTGCGCTCCACCGAGGCCGGCAAGCGGACAGTGATCGTGTACACGGCAGATCACGGGGAGTCGTTCCGGGAGCACTGGCAGCTCGGGCACACGAGCTCGCTCTACGACGAGGAGATCCGGGTGCCGACCTGGGTCGATGCGCCGGCAGGGACGCTTGCGCCGGAGGAAGAGGCGAGCCTGCGGGACGCGCGGGACGATTTCGTGTGGCACCTCGACCTGGCGACGACGCTGCTGGATCTGGTGGGGGTGTGGGACGATCCGGCGCTCGCGCCGTTCCGGGCGCGGATGCCCGGGCTGCCGGTGACGAGGCCGGGGCGGAACCTGGGGCCGATGCCGCTCACGAATTGCACCTGGGTGTGGGAGTGCGAGTTCCGCAACTGGGGCATGATGCAGGGGCCCATGAAGATCGAGGCGCGGGAGTGGGACGGGGAGTTCCACTGTTTCGACGTGCTGAAGGACCCGGACGAGGTGCACAACCTCGGCGAGGAGGCCTGCGCGCCGTTGCCGGACGTGGCGCGGGCGCTGTTCCACGACATGCCCATCGTGACGCCGCCAGGGCGGACGGCGGTGGACTGGGGAAAGTGAGGCGAGGATGATCCGGGTGACCAGCCGATCCGTGGAGCTGCCCGCGCTGGCGAGCGCGCACTCGCACGCCTTTCAGCGGGGGATGCGGGGCGAGGCGCAGCGCCCAGGAGACGCGGGGCAGGACGACTTCTGGTCGTGGCGGACCGCGATGTACGGGCTCGCCGACGCGCTGACGCCGGAGTCGATCTACGAGATCTCGCTGGTGGCCTACCGGGAGCTGCGTGAGGCGGGGGTGCGGACGGTGGGCGAGTTCCACTACGTGCACCACCAGCAGGGCGGGGTGCCGTACGCGGAGCGGACGGTGCTGGCCGACGCGGTGATCCAGGCGGCGCGGGCGGCAGGGATCCGGGTGGCGCTGCTGCGGGTGATCTACGCGCGCGCGGGGGCGGGGAAGGCGCCGGAGGGGGCGCAGCGGCGGTTCTGCGATGCGACGCTGGAGGCGGCCATCGCCGACGTGGAGGCGCTCAGGGCGCGCTACGCGGGGGCCGAGGACGTGGTGATCGGCGTGGCGCCCCACAGCGTGCGGGCGGTGCCTCCGGACTGGCTGCCGGAGATCGCGGCGTACGCGGCGAGGCACGCGCTGCCGCTCCACATGCACGTGGCCGAGCAGCCGGCGGAGATCGCGGCGTGCCTGGCAGAGACGGGGCGGCGGCCGGTGGAGCTGCTCGCGGACCGGGGGGTGCTGTCGGAGCGGTTCGTGGCGGTGCACGCGACGCACCTGGCACCGCACGAGCCGGCGCTGCTCGGTCAGGCGAACGCTTTCGCCTGTCTGTGCCCGACGACGGAGCGGGACCTGGGCGATGGGCTGCCCGACGTGACGGCGCTGCGGGCAGCGGGGGTGCGGCTGTGCACGGGGGTGGACAGCCACGTGATGAGCGATCCGTTCGAGGACATGCGCGCGGTGGAGCTGGGGGAGCGGCTGCGCACGGGGAGGCGGGTGACGCTGCGGAGGAGCGGAGGTGGGGGTGTTGCAGAGGGGGGAGGCGGTGGGGAGGAGGGGCGCCTCGACGAGGGGCGCTCGCCGGCGGAGGAGCTGTGGCGGGTGGGGTCGCAGCTCGGGGCAGAGGCGTGCGGGTTCGCCGACGCGGGCGGGACGATCAGCATCGACAGGGCAGCGCCTCAGCTCGCGCTGGTGCGCGAGGAGCGGCTGCTCGATGCGATCGTGTTCAGCGGAGGTCCCGCGCTCGTGATGGGGTACTGCGTCCCCTGAATCAGGGGCCTGTGGGCCCCTACGCTCCCGGTGGTCGCTACCCTGGTGTTCTGCAGACCGCAGAGCCAGGGATCAGGGGACCAGCTTGGGGAACAGGGGATGAGGGGGCGGCGTGGTGCGCGGGAGGCGCCGTCGCGGCCGTCGGGCGGGGAGGACTACTTGGCCTCGACCTCGATCTTGACGGCGGCCGTCTCGGGGACGCAGTCGTTCGAGGTGCAGGTCGCGATCTTCAGCTCGCCGGTGATGGTCTTCTTGCCGGCGGCGGCCACCGTGTAGGCGACCTCGAAGGCGGCGCCCTTCTCGGAGTACTTCTTCCAGTCGGCCTTGGTGAGGGAGGCCTTGTCGATGGTCACGCCGTCGGGGGCGGTGAGCTTCACCTTGGCGGGGTACTCCATGTTGAGCTTGCGACCCGCCGTGGGCTCCACGGTCACCAGAGCGACCGTCTTCGCGCCGACCTTGGCCGTCACGCCCTCGTACTTCAGGGTGGTCTGGTTGTCGCCGGCGAACGCGGTCCCGGCGAAGGTCACGAGCAGAGCAGCGAGCGCAAAAGCCTTGTTCATAGGGTCCTCTTCAGTCCTTGTTCGTCACGCCTCGTGGAGTCGTGAGCAGTGTACACCGGGTGGGGCACGGCTCTCGACCGATGCGATGCGTTCGACGTCGGAGACCAGCGAGGTATTCACCGAAAACAGCAGGGGAAAACTCTTCAGGGGACACAGGACTGGCGCGCCAGCCGGCGGGTGTTATTCGGCGCGTAGCGCGGGGCGCGCGGGGCGCGGGGCGCGGCGAGCTGCTTTCGTCGTACTTCTGCTGCCAGGTCGAACACGGCGCGCACGTTGCGGATCCCGACGAAGCTCGGCGGCTCCAGGCCCTGCAGTCCGGGCCAGCTCAGTCCCTGCAGCGCGCCCGGGCCGACGCCGAAGCGGATGGTCCCCCATCCGAAGAAGCCCTCGCGCAGCTCCATGGGCAGCCGCTCGCCCAGCGCGACGGAGACCACGCGTCCGCCAGCGCCTCCTTCGATGACGATCGCGCGTCGGTCGGTGAGCGCGTAGAGGGTGCGGGCCCTGCGAAGCACGTCGACCACGAAGCGGCCGACGAGGAGGTGGACGGCGAAGATGCCGCAGGGGATGCCCACGAAGTGGAACCAGAAGGGGCCGTGGAAGAGGAGGAGCATCGCCTCCCAGATCACCGCGAAGACACCCCACACGAGGCCGAAGGCGATCAGGTACGCATCGGCCAGGGAGAAGCGCACGCCGCGGCTGGGGCGGCCTGCCCAGAGGAGCTGCTCGTCAGGGCCGAGCTCCTGCTCCACGGCGCTCCACGCGGTGGAGGCGCGGGGGCGCGGGGTCGAGAGGGTCTGGCGGTACGGTCCCGTCGGCAGGTGGCGACCCATGCTTCAAGTGTAGGGGCGCACCTGGCCGCGAGCACCCCGCCGTGGTCGATCCTGGTCGGTTCCTCGTCCACGGGTCCGGTCGGCGTGGCTTGCTGAAGGTGGCTGGGTCCACTATCCGAAGATCATGCGCTCCTCGCGTCTGCCCACGCTGCTGGTCCTGGGGTCCGTGGTCCTCGCCCAGCCGACCTTCGCCCAGACCTCGCCTTCGCCGCCGCCTCCCGCGCCGTCGAATCCGCCGACGCCTTCGAAGCCGCCGAAGCCGCCCGTGCAGCCGGCGCCGCCGACGCCTCCGGCGCCGAGCCCGGCGCCGACACCTCCCCCGCCGACGCCGCCTGCACCTACCCCGGCTCCCCCTACCCCGCCGGCTCCCCCTACCCCGCCGGCACCTCCGGTTCTCCCGGGTCCTCCGGCGCCAACGCCTCCGGCGCCCTCGACGCCCACGCCGGCTCCTCCGGCGCCGCCTGCGCCGTCGACGCCAACGCCCGGGCCCACGCCGAAGCCGCCCGGCAACACGCCGCGGCCGACCCAGCCCACGCCCACGGTCCCCTCCCCTACCCCGTCACCGCCGCCGACGAAGGGGACGCCGCGGGTGCACATCGAGGCGGACCGGCCCGGGGTGAAGCTGCTGCGCATCGATGGGGTGATCTCGGATGACGAGGGGGAGGCGATCCTGGTGCGCACGGCGTGCGTGGCGCCCTGCGATAAGGTGGTCGAGGGCCGCAAGGGGCAGAGCTTCTTCGTGGGGGCGCCCGGGATGATGCCGTCGCGCGGGTTCGGCCTGGAGAGCTACCACGATGACCTCACGGTGCACGTGGACGGCGGGAGCATGGCGGCGCGACAGGGCGGCTACCTGGCCAGCGCGCTGGGAGGCGTGGCGATGGCAGGGGGCGGGATCATGCTGGCGTTCGGGTACGGGGGGAGCGACAGCAGGCTGAGCGACGGCAAGATCGTGGAGGGGCGCAACCCGGCGCTCACCACGGGAGGGTTCGTCGCGATCGGGGCGGGCGCGGCGGTGCTCGCCACGGGGATCGTGCTCGTCGCCACGAACAGCACGAGCATCGAGCTGGTGTCGGCGACGCCGCGCTCGGCAGGGGTGCGCTTCGAGGGTGGTCGCGTGGTGTTTTGAGTCTCGACGAGGGGACGCGCGTCCCCTCACCGTGCAGCGCGCAGCTACTGGCGGCAGCACCTGAAGCCGATGTTGGGGAGGAGCGTGCCCTCGGCGGCGCGGGCGGGCAGCTCCATGGTGCAGGCGAGGCCCATCGCGGGGGACAGGTAGGAGCCGCCGTGGAGCTGGAAGATGCGGTCGGGGGCCTGGGCGGCGTTGGTCTGGGTGCGCGTCCACTCGGTGACGTTGCCAGAGAGGTCGGCGAGGCTGGGGCTGCCCAGGTTGCAGGAGGCGATGCTGCCGGTGGGCGACACGACGCCGCTCGCGTTGCGGTCGACGCCGTTGCAGGCCGTGCCGGCGTAGTTGCTGCCGTAGGGGTAGAGGGTGTCGGTGGCGCCGCGGCAGGCGTCCTCCAGCTCGGCGGCGGTGCAGAGGCGGAAGCCGGGGCCGCGCGCGGCGCAGGCGGCTTCGGCTTCGCTGAAGGAGCCGCCGGTCCAGGGGAGGACGCCGGACGTCGAGCAGGCGACGGTTTCGAGGATGCCCGGCATGGCGGCGGTGGCGTCGGGGCGGGAAGCCTCGAAGCGGTCCACGAACACCGAGGCGTTGCTGAGGAGGGGCGCCATGGCGAAGGCGGAGGGGGGGAGGTCCTCGTCGACGAAGCCGTCGCAGTCGTCGTCGACGCCGTTGCACTGCTCGGGGGACGGGGGCATGGGGTCGGGCAGGACGGAGAGGTCGCAGATGGTGCGGCCTGCGTTCTGGGGGTCGCAGATGCGCACGCCGTGATCGGCGCACTGGCCGAGGGCGTTGTCGGAGCAGTCGTCGCCGAGGTCGGCGAACCACTCGTCGACGTCGCCGTCGCAGTTGCCGTCGATGCCGTCGCAGCGGGTCTCGTTGTGGCGGACGAAGCCGCTCACGACCTCGACGTCGGGCGGGTACACGCAGCCGAAGCCAGCGGCGCCGTTGCACACCACCTGGGTGTCCTCGCAAGGGGTGCCGGGGACGATGGTGCAGAGGGTGGTGGGGAAGACGAGGTCGGGGTCGTCGCCGTCGACGAGGCCGTCGCAGTCGTCGTCGATGCCGTTGCACTGCTCGGGGCCGAGCACGGCGACGGGGCAGGTGTACTCGCAGCCGTTCCCGGCGTTGCCGTCGAGGTCGTAGGAGCCGTCGACGCAGTCGTCGATGACGCAGGCGCCCATCTCGCAGCGGGGGAAGGCGCTGGGGAGGAGGCAGCGGTTGTCGCAGGCGCCGCAGTTCTCGATGTCGTTCTGCACGTCGGCGGTGCAGGGGGGGCCGCCACCCTGGTTGGGGGTGCCGCCGAGCCCGAGGTCGTCGCCGCCCTCGCCACCGGAGCCGCCAGCGCCGCCCGTGCCGGCAGCAGGCTCGCAGTCGGCGTAGCAGTAGGCAGGGCCCTGGCAGCCGGCGGCGACGAAGGCCCCGAGGGCCAGGGCGAGCAGGCCAGAGGTGCCGAGGAGGGTGCGCGCGTTCATGCGGCCTCCTTGTCGGCGCGTGCCGTGGCGAGGGTGGTGCTGCTTGCGCAAGCGCTGCGGGGAGCGCGCCTCGGAGCACGCCTCGCAGCACGCCTTCGCAGAGCGGTCGCTGCGGCGCATGCGGCCGCAACGATCAGCCAGCCGCCGGATGCGGTGCTGCGTGCGCCGGTCGGTGCCGTGGCGCAGCCGCCGCCGCCCACGGCCTGGCCGTAGACGCCGCGGGGGGGCGTCTCGCCGCCGCCGCTGGGGGTGGTGGTGCTGGTGCTCGAGGTGTCGCCGCCGGTGCCGCCAGTGCCGCCGGTGCCGCCTCCGCTCGCGCTCCCGCCGCCGGTGCCCGAGGGGTCGACGCAGACGCCCTCTTCGCAGACCTGGCCAGAGGGGCAGGTGATGTCGTCGCAGGTCGCCTTCAGGCAGAAGCCTTCCTTGCAGAGGAGCCCCGGCGGGCACGCGAATTCGCCGGCGTCGCAGGGGATGGCGCACTGGCCGGAGACGCACTGGCTCGCGCCAGGGCACGGGGCTTCGTTGTCAGCGAGGCCGTCGCAGTCGTCGTCCTGGCCGTTGCAAAGCTCGGCCTGGGGGCCGACGGCGCCGACGCAGACCGGGCCGGCGTTGATGCAGAGCACGGTGCCGGGGCGGCAGGGGAGCTGGTCGTTCGGCGCCGTGGGGGGCTGGCAGTCCTGGCCGTAGATGGTCGGCTGGTTCTGGGAGACGTCGGGCTCTTCGTCGATGCTGAGGTCGCAGTCGTTGTCGATGCCGTCGCAGATCTCGGGCGAGGGGGTGCAGGTGGGGCAGTCGAGCGGGAGGCCCGCGTCGTCCTCGTCGATGAGGCCGTCGCAGTCGTCGTCGATGCCGTTGCAGACCTCGGGGCTCGGGGAGGCGCCGGGGTCGGTGAGGACGCACTCGGTGCCGGTGCCGTCGGCCTTGCAGACGTAGGTGCCCACGCCGAGGCAGGCGCCGAGCTCGCCGTCGGTGCAGACGAGGCCCTTCTCGGGGAAGTCCTCGTCGACCAGGGTGTCGCAGTCGTCGTCGAGGTCGTTGCACATCTCGAAGCGCTGGTTCTGGCCGATGATCTCGGCGAGGGCGTCGGCGAGCTCGCTCTTCGAGGAGGCGAAGAAGGCCTGCTGGGTGCCGCCCGCCTGGGCGATCTGGTTGAGCTGGGTCTGCTCCGCGGGGAGGACGGAGAAGCCGATGACGTAGGTGGGGACGGGCTTGCCGTTGATGCCCGAGAGCAGCTCGGAGGCGGCCTGGACGGCGTTGCCGCCGCAGCTCTCGGCGCCGTCGGTGAGGAGGATGGCGGCGTAGGAGCGGCACGCGCTCACGGCGTCGCAGGTGACGATGGGGGTCAGGTAGTCGTGGGTGGCTTCGAGGGCGCCAGCGAGGGGGGTGGGGCCGGAGCCGCGCAGCTCGCAGTCGCCGTTCGGGCAGTGGTTGCCCTCCAGGGTGCCGCTGTCGAACTGGGCGTCTTCGTCCTCGGTGCCGTCGAGCCAGGAGAGGTAGCGGTTGATGGGCTCGTTGAAGCCGACGAGGAACTGCGAGCCGCGGCGGGGGGGGCCGCAGGAGCCGGCGTAGTTGATGCAGTCGGAGGTGGGGGGGTTCTCGGCGGCCTCGGGGAGCCAGCCGATGGGCATGTTGCTGGTGAAGGTGCCGCTCGCCGGGAAGCCCGCGCCCGGGTAGAGCTGGGCGAGGACGCACTGGTTGTCCGGGTAGAGGGCCGGGTAGAGCGGCGTCGTGTTGTTCGAGGGGTCGTCGTAGGAGCAGCAGCTCTTCGCGCACTCGAAGTTGGCCGCGGACTGGCAGCTCCGGTTGACGCCGACGTCCTGGTAGTAGCGGGCGAGGGCGAAGTCGCTCTCGGGGAAGGCGCTGAGGACCTGGGAGAGGGCCTCCTTGGCGATGAAGAGGCGGGAGTTGTTGCCGGGGATGGTGTCGGGGTCGCTCGCGGTGTCGACACCCGGGAAGTCGACGGAGCCGTCGCCGAAGGTCGGGGTGCCCTGGAGGTCGTTGAGCATGGAGCCCGAGGTGTCGACGATCATCGCGAAGCGGGGGCGCGCGTCCTCGGCGGGGACGCCGCACACGGCGGGGTCGAAGGCGCAGAGCTGGGGCTCGCCGCCCACGCAGGAGGCGATCATGGTGCCGTCGGGGCAGGTGATCATGCCGAGGTCCTCGTCGACCTGGCCGTCGAAGTCGTTGTCGTAGCCGTCGCAGATCTCGCCGACGTAGCCGCTGTCGATCTGCAGCTCGCCGGTGCCGCCGCCAGCCTCGCCGGAGCAGATGGGGCAGATGCCGCCGACGCCGCCGCGCACGTCGAAGATGGCCTGGGGGTGGATGTTGCCGACGCGGGACTGGACGTTGATGATGCCGCCGCCGCCGCCGCCGGCGCAGTCGTCACAGGTGCCGTTGTTCTGGGTGGCCCGGCACTCGATCTCGTTGTCGGTGGGGTCGAAGGGCGTGCACTGGTTGCTGCTGTTGGCGCAGACGGAGCCGAGGTTGCCGCCGAGGTTCTTGCAGGTCTGGCCGAGGAGGGCGTTGCACTGGCTGTTGTTGCTGCAGGGGGTGCAGTTGCAGGGGCCGCAGCGCCCCGCCTGGCAGGTCTGCCCCGACTCGCACTGGTTGTTCGCGGTGCAGGGCAGGCACTTGGGCTGGGAGTCGCCGCCGCGGCCGCCGCGGGCGCTGACGCGCGCGGAGGCGGCGATGCTCACCTGGTCGGCGATGATCAGCACGCCGCCCCCGGCGCCGCCGCCCGCGGAGTCGTTGCCGACCGCGCAGCCGCGGTGACCGTCGGCGCTGACGCGGCCGGCGATGCTGATCATGCCGGTCTGGGCGCCGTTGGCCGCGAAGAGCACGATGCGACCGCCGCCCCGGCCGGCGCGCAGGCCAGGCTCGAAGCCGTCGGCGCAGCCCTTGTCGCCTCCGGCCGCGCCGAACTCGATGTCGTAGATGCTGTGCCGGAACGCGCCTCCCGCCACCGTGGGCAGCGCGTTGCCGGCGCCCGTCGCAGGGTTCGCGGTGCCGCGGCAGGTGGGGAAGCCGGGCTCGGTGGTGGTGACACAGGCGGTGCCCGCGGCGTTGAGGTTGCCGCAGTCCTCCTCCCACTCCTGCGGGAACTGGCAGGTGTTCGCGTCTCCGAAGCTCTGGCAGTCCTTGGTGCCGCGGCCTCCGTTGCCGAAGTGGGCGCCGCCGCCGCCCGAGTCGAGCACCGAGCAGCCACCCCGTCCGCCCGAGAGGGGCGCCGTCGCCGGTCCCTCGCCGTCGCCGCAGTCGACCCCCCGGTAGCCGGTGCCCTTGGCGAAGATGCGCGAGGTGGCGTCCACGGTGATGACGTCGGCCTTGATCACGAGCTGCCCCGTGTTGACGCGATCACCGTTGTAGGCGGTGGTGCAGACGAGGGCGTTGTTCGTCAGCGAGACGACGCCGAACGTCTTCACGCCGCCGTAGCGACACCCTCGGTTCTGGCCCGCCGTGGCGTTGACCTGGCAGGTGGTGTCGACGGGCGTGCCGCCGTCGGGGCACACCGCAGGCCCCGCGACGTTGCCGTCGAGGATCAGGTCTGCCGCGAAGGCGCGCGGGGAGAGGAGGAGGAACGCGGCGAATGCTGCGAAGGCCAGCACTGCGCGCGCAGGGGTGTGGAGACGGTACATGCCAATCGTCGAACGTATCGAGGGTGAGGCGCCCGTGTCCATGGGCTCACGCGCCCGACGCGCCCGACGCGCCAGACGCGCCAGACGCGCCAGACGCGCCCGACGCGCCAGACGCACCCGTCGCACACGTCTGGCGCCGCCGTGATCGTCCCCTCAGCGGGACTCGTAGACCAGCCTCGCCGGCAGCTCGAGCGCGGTGAGGAAGCCGCCGCGGCCGCAGCGGGTGTCGAGACCGACGGTCGAGGGGCCTGCCCACAGGTCCGCCGGATCCTCCGGAGTGTACGAAGACAGCTCTGGCGGTAGCAGCTCGGTCGAGGTGTGACCGAAGACCACCAGCTTGCCCCGGTAGTCGCGGAAGAAGCGCTGGTCGCGGAGCCAGAGGAGCGCGCGCGGGGCCTCGACCTGCGCCTGGGCAGGGTGGAGGAAGCCACGGGGGCCGTAGGGCAGGCCGGCGTGCACGTAGATGGCGTGCTCGTCTTCGTGGAAGTAGGGCAGCGAGCGCATCCACTTGACGACGGCGCGGGGGAGGAAGGAGCCCTTGAGGAGGCGCTTCAGCTCCTTGGGGTCGGGCTGCTCGTCGGGGCTGGGCTGAGGGCGGCGCTCGAAGGAGCGCAACGCCTCCAGGCAGCCATGGCTGCGGGGGAGCACGAACTCCGGCCAGCCGTGGTCGAGGATCTCCAGCCAGGCGTCTTCGTGGTTGCCGCGGAGCGCCACGACGCGGGCGGGGGTGCGGCGGGGGAGGTCGCGGAGGAGCTGGATGACCTCGGCGGAGCAGGGGCCGCGGTCGAGGTAGTCGCCGAGGAAGACCAGGGTGTCGGTCGGGACGAGCGGGGGCAGCCGGCCGAGGAGGGTGCGCAGGGCCGTGAGGTCGCCGTGGATGTCGCCGATCGCGAAGGTGCGGCCCGGCATGGGGGTGAGCCTCGCCTGCCTCGCCGCCGAGTGCAAGCTGGACACGCGCGGGGGCGACCTCCTAGCGTCGCTGTCATGCGCTACGCCGACGGGCCCCGCCCTCGCCTCTTCGGTCACCGCGGCGCGAGCGGTGAGCTGCCCGAGAACACCTTGCCCGCGTTCGCGGCAGCCCTGGAGGCAGGCGCCGATCGGCTGGAGCTGGACGTGCACCGGACGGCGGACGGGGAGATCGTGGTCTTCCATGATCCCACGCTGGATCGCACCACGAGCGGGAGGGGGTTGCTCGCGGCGCACAGCCTCGCGGAGCTGTCGCGGTTCGATGCCGGGCACCACCACGTGATGCCCGATGGGTCGATGCCTCACCGGGGGCGCGACTTCCGCATTCCACGCCTGGCGGAGGTGCTCGAAGCGTTCCCGGGGGTTCCGGTGAACATCGAGATCAAGCCCGACGATGATCGCGCGATCGAGGGGACGCTGGCGGTGCTCGACGGCGCGAAGGCGCGGGAGCGGACGCTGCTCGCGGCGGAGCAGGTGGCGCTGCTGCAACGTATCCGGGCAGCGGCGCCGGAGGTGCTCACGGGGTTCGCGGCGGAGGAGGTGATCGCGTTCATGATGGCCGGGAACACGCCGGAGTACCGGGCGCCCGGGTTCGCGCTGCAGGTACCGCCGTCGTTTCAGGGGATGCCGGTGGTCACCGCGGAGTTCGTGGCGCGGGCACATGCGCTGGGGGTCGAGGTCCATGTGTGGACGATCAACGACGCGGCGGAGGCGGAGGCGCTGCTCGCGCTCGGGGTCGATGGGATCATGAGTGACTTCCCGGGGCGGATTGCGCGGCTGCTGGGGCGGTAGGGCGGGGCGGACGCAGGGCGCGGTCGGGAGGACACGCGCAGAGGGCGGTCAGGGGGACACCCGCAGGGCGCGGCCGGGAGGACACGCGCAGGGCGGGGTCAGGGGGACACGATGAAGGTGCTCGGCTCGCCGGCGAAGGGGCCTGCGTCCTCGGCGATGACGTTGTCCTCGAAGACGGCGTTGGTGATCACCAGGGTGAGGGGCTGGGCGGCGGTCTGGAGGCGCTCCCACTCGGAGGGGTCAGGGGTGTAGGTCAGGACCGAGGTGAACACCCGCATCACCACCTGGTCGTCGTCGGAGGACGTGAACACCAGGAGGTAGCCGCGGCCGTTCAGGGGGGAGCCGTGGGCGCGCGCTTCGCGCTCGGGGCCGAGGAGATCCAGGAGCGGTGCGAAGGCGCGCCGCAGCGGCGAGGAGGCGCGGTCGTTCCAGGGGAGAGGGAGGTTCGGGGGTGGCCGACGGTCAGGGAGGCGCATGTCGCCGAAGGCGTCGCGGATGTGCCAGCGCAGCTCGGGGGCGGTGGCGCCGGTCAAGGTGGCGCCGTGGACGGGGACGTCGATGACTGCGGCCTGGGCGGGGACGTCCTCGGGCGCGACGGCGAGCAGCGCCCGCAGGGCTTCGTCGGTGGCGCCGCCGCGGTAGATGACGCCCGCGAGGAGGTCTTCGTCGTCGGGCTCGGGGGAGGTGGCCTGGGTGCAGGCGCCCGCGTGGAGCAGGGCCGAGGCGGCGAGGGTCGAGAGGGCGGTGCAGGCCAGGCGTCGGGTCCAGGGCGTCATGGGGTCTCCGTCCAGGGATCCGACAGGCGCGGATCGGTGAGGAGCTTGTCGTCGGTGAGGGACTCCAGGAAGGCCTTCACGTCGTCGCGCTCGGCAGGGGTGAGGGTGAAGCCGAGGAGGAGCTCGCTCTTGAAGGGGCTGTCGCTGCCGACGCCGGCGTGAGGGCCGTCGGGGATGGTGCGGCCGCCGGAGCCGTAGTGGTCGAGGGCGTCGTCGAGGGTGGCGACGCTGCCGTCGTGCATGTAGGGGGCGGTGACGGCGATGTTGCGCAGGGTGGGCGCCCGGAAGCGGCCCATGTCGGCGGCGAGGCCGGTGATCTCGCGCAGGCCGGTGTTGCCCTCCGGGTAAGCGCCGGTGCCGCCGATGTTGTAGAGGCCCGTGTTGTGGAACATGACCTCGGTGAAGGTGCTGCCGTCGTGGGTCACCGAGTCCGAGAAGTTGAAGCCGCCGTGGCAGTGGAAGCACTCCATCTGCTCGGAGAAGAAGAGGTCTCTGCCACGCAAGGCGGAGGGAGTCATGGCCGTGGGGTCGCCGCCGTAGGTGTAGCGGTCGAAGGGGGAGCGGTACGAGAGGATGGTGCGCTGGAAGGCAGCGATGGCGCGGGTGATGTTCTTCAAGGTGAGTGGGCCGTCGTCATCGCTGTCGTCAGGGAACGCGGCGGGGAACAGCTCCTGGTAGAGGGGGTCGGCGGCGAGGCGTTCGAGGAGCTCGACCTCCTTGCCGGCGAGACCCAGCTCGACGGGCTCTTCGCCGAACATGGGGACCAGGGCCTGCTCTTCGAGGGTGTCGAGCAGGGGGTTGGCCCAGGTGAGGGCGGAGATGAAGCCGGTGTTGGCGAGGCTCATGGAGCCGCGGGGGTGGACCTCTCCGGTGGAGCCGACGGAGAGGGCGAGGCCGTCGGTGAAGGCCAGCTCCTGGCGGTGGCAGGAGGCGCAGGAGAAGTCGCCGGTGCCGGAGAGGCGCTGGTCGTAGAAGAGCCTGCGGCCCAGCTCCACCTTCACGGTGGACATGGGGTTGTCCGTGGGGACCTTGGGGCGCGGGAAGCCGGGAGGGAGGCCCCAGTCGAAGGGCTGGGCGTCGTCGCCGCCCTGGCCGCCCTGGCCGCCCTGGCCGCCATCGCCGCCCGTGGGGTTGTGGGCGCCGCTGCCGCCCTCACCCGAGGTGGGGGTGTTGCCGTCGTCTCCGCCGCTGCAGCCGACGACGGTGGCCCAGCCCAGAGAAAGCACCAGCGCTGCTGAAGGCACCCGCAGGGTCATGGCGACGTCCGATCACTCCACGCGGAAGAGTTGCTGGGAGGGGAGGAGGTCGCCGTTCTCGATGTCGATGCCGAGGCGCTCGAAGATGGGGGCGCACTCCGGGTCGGTGGGGCCCGACATGCAGCCCGGGGCGCCGCCGCCGTTGGTGGCGAGGTCGCTCTCAGCGATGAGGGCGGCGTAGTCGACGAGGATGGGGGTGGTGAGAGGGTCGAAGCCGGTGAGGACGACCTTGACGACGTTGGGGCGTTCGCAGGTGACGGTCTCGCCGCCCATGGCGTCTCCCGTGCAGCCGGTGGCGCCGAGGTGGAGGTTGAAGGCCTCGGCGGCGCCGGTGGGGACGCTGTCCACGCGGAGGAACTTGTAGCCGGCTTGCCAGTTCCAGAACATGGCGGTGAGGTTGAGGGGCGAGGGGGCGACGGCGGCGTCGGCGTGGTTGAGATCCGCGGGGACGCCGAGCTTGAAGGCGACGCCGGTGTAGGGCCTCTCCTCGGTGACGCCGAGGACGCGCTGGTTGGTCTCGACGGTGCCGTTGGCGCAGGCGCCCGAGCGGTCCTCGAAGTCGAGGAGGGCGAGGGACTGGTGCTGCCAGGGGGTGTCGGAGGAGAGGGTCAGAGGCACCTCCGTGCCGTCCTCGGCGATGAGGGCGAAGTCGTGCAGGTAGAGGCGGAAGTCGGTGAAGGAGACCTCGGTCGCGCCGGTGCCGAGGCCCGGGTAGGGGGTGGCGCAGTCGAAGGTCTCGTCGCCGACGCGGCCCTCGAAGTTCAGCTCGACGTCCATCATGCCGGAGCCGCCGGAGCCGCCAGAGCCGCCAGAGCCGCCGGAGCCGCCAGAGCCGCCAGAGCCGCCAGAGCCGCCAGGGCCGCCGGAGCCGCCAGAGCTGCTGGTGCTGGTGGTGGTGGTGCTCGATCCAGTGGGGTTCTCCGGCTCGTCGTCGCCGCAGGCTGCGGCGAGCAGGAGACCGGGGACGAGACAAAGAACGACGGGGACCGTCCTCGACAGTGCAAGCTTCATGGTCATCTCCACGCCGGGGAGCCAGCGCGCGGTAAGGTCTACTGCGCGCCGTCTGCCCCTGCGATGCGGTGAATTTTCGCAGTCGTCACAAGCCCTGAACGCCAAGCGTGAACCCTGGCCACATGGCGCGGAGGGCGAAGCCGGTGTCGCCCTCGTGGAACCGCGCTCCTCCGAGCAGGCCCAGGCTCTCTGCGTCAGGGTCCGCGGAGAGGTGCTGGTTGAAGGTGAGTCCCCCGAAGAGCGCGACCCCGCGGAGCAGGCGCACGCCGAGCACGGCGCGGAGCTGCAGGACCAGGGAGAAGGGGTCGGAGGGGGCGATGAGGGAGTAGGAGAGGAGGTCGACGTCCACGAAGAGACGGGAGGTGGCGTCGAGGTGGCCGCCGAGGCCGTAGGCGACCCAGGCGCGGACGCCGTCGCTGCCGGGGCGGATGCCGGCGCCGTAGAGGTTGTGGAAGGCGTCGCCGCCGTGTTTGAGGCCGGCCATGAGGAAGCCCTCGTCGGTGGCCCAGAGGTCCACGTGGGTGCGGCCCTCGGGGATGATGGTGAGGACGCCCAGCGAGAGGGTGGAGCGGGGGGCGATGTTGACGACGCCGAGCTGGAGGCCGGTGATGCCCTGGGCGGCGATGTTGACGGCGCCGAACTGGACGCCGGAGAGGGTGCCGGTGGTGATGTTCGCGAGGCCGAGCTGGACGCCGGAGAGGGCGCCGGTGGTGACGTTGACGCCGCCGAGCTGGAGGCCCTCTGCGTCGCCGGTGGAGACGTTGGCGCCCGCTGAGGTCTGCACGCCGGTGAGGGCGGTGCCGGTGTTGCCGAGGACCGAGAGCTGCCAGCCGGAGACGGGGGCGGTGACGAGGTTCGCGCCGACGGCAGCCTGGACGCCGCAGGCTCCCTGGGTGGCGATGTTGAGGCCGCCCAGCTCGAAGCCGAGGGGGCCCTCGGAGAGGCCGACGGTGAGGTTCAGGGCGAGGTTGCGCCTCACGTGGACGCCGGTGAAGGTCGAGGTGCCGACGAAGGGGGCGAGGTCGAGGCCGAAGGGGGTCACGGAGGCGCGCGCAGAGGGAGGGCGCCCGCAGGGGGAGGGCGCGGAGGGCGCGGAGGGCGCGGGGGGTGTGGAGGGTGCGGAGGGTGCGGAGGGCGCGGTGGAACGGGGAGCGCTGGGGCCGGAGGGGGTGGTGAGGCCAGGGGCGGAAGGGTTGGTGGTGGGGGGGGAGGCTCCCCTGCCCTGCTCGGGTGAGGGGCGGCGCGGGGCTGGGGCTGCGAGGGGGGGCGCTGCGGGGAGGCGCTGTCCGAAGGCTTCGCTCAGCTCTGCGGCCTCGTTGCGGACCAGGTTGCCGGCGAGGAGCGCGATGACTTCGACGGCCTGGGCAGGGTTGGCCGGGAGGTCCACGGCGCGCTCGACGAGGCGGCCGTCTTCGGCGTGGAAGGTCAGGGCTGCGCGATGCGCAGTGGGCGCGGTGGACGCGGTGTCGCGGCGGAGGACGAGGGCACTGGGGCCGGTCCAGGAAGGGGCCAGCGTCACGGTCATGCCGAGCTCGCGCGCGATGGCTGACCGCACCTGCTCTGCGTCGGTGCCGGGGGGGAGATGCGCGAGGACGAGCACCAGGCGCGCGTCCATCAGGGGCGCGCCGGATGTGGCGTTGGCGGCGGCATCAGCGTCGGCGGCGGCGGAAGGCGGGGGGTTGCCAGGAGGGGGCGCGGGATCTGCGGCGAAGGATGCGGGGGCGTGTCCGAGGGCGGCGCCGAGGAGGGCGGGGAGGAGGGCGGGGAGGAGGAGCGCTCGACGCCACGCGCGCGCGCCGGGGGCGCGGGGGGCCCAGGTCGAGGGGTCGGCGGCCGGAGGCATATGCGCTGGGTGCCCGCGCGGGTCGTGTTCGTTCAACGTCGCGCTTCGTTCAGCGTCGCGTTTCGTTCAGCGTTGCTCAAGGAGCGGGGGTTGCTGCACGGTCCATGGCGTCGAGGAGGGCCTGGGCCTCGGCCTGGCGGTAGCCGCCGAAGGCGCCGCGGGCGAAGGGGTCGAGGGCGCTGCGGGCTTCGGTGGCGCGCCCGAGGCGCACCAGGCACAGGGCTCGGTTGTAGCGGGCCTCGGTGGCGAAGCGGCCGCGGGGGTCGGCGCGCAGGTAGGCGTCCCAGGCGGCGAGGGCGGCGCTGGCGTTGCGCGCGACGAAGTGCAGGCGATGGGCCTCCTTGTAGAGGGCGTGCTCCTTCGAGACGGGGTCGGGCTGTGGGGTCCGGGGAGCGGCTGCGCTGGCGCCTTCGGGCGCGGTCACCGGGGTGGCGGCAGGCGCGGCGGGGGAAGAGGCCGTCGAGGTGGCGGAGGCGGGGGCCTCGGGGCGAGGAGGGACGTCGGAGGCGGCGGGGGGCTGGCGGGTGGCGTCGCGAAGCGCTGACGTGCCGGCCGCTGACATGCCGGCTGCTGACGTGCTGGCCGCTGACGTGCCGGCTGCTGACATGCGGACCGCTGACGTGGCAGAGCGCGCGGCGGGGGGCGCTGCGACGGGGAGCGCTGCGACGGGGACCGCGGAGGGTGCTTCGTCAGGGGTGTCGACGCGCGCTGCTGAGGGAGATGCGGTGGTTGCTGCGGAGGGTGCTTCGTCAGGGGTGTCGATGCGGGCTTCCGGGGGCGATGCGGCGGGGGCTTGTGCGGGGGGTTCGGTGTTGGGGGCGTGGTCGGTGTCCTGTGCGCCGTGGGTGTTCGAGCCCTGGCCGGCAGCAGGGGCGTCGGAGGAGGCGGGGGGCGTGGAGGGAGGGGTCGCGGGCGCCACGTCGTCGAGGAGCGAGGTCATGGCGTTCCACAGGGCGGGGAGCCTGCTCGGGCCAGCCCAGGCCAGGGAGCCCACCACAACGGCGGCCAGGGGGAGCACGGTCTTGATCAGGGTGAGGCGGCGCGCGCGCTGGTTGCGGAGGCTCGCGAGGATGCGGGCGCGGGTGGCGTCAGGGGTCGCAGGGGTTTCGCCGGTCTGCTCGCGCAGGGCGCGCACGGCTTCCTGGAGCACGTCGTGGTTCATCGGATTCCCTGCTCCTCAAGGAGGGCCCGGAGCTTCTGGCGTGCGTGGAAGACGCGGGTGCGGACCGTGGCTTCGGGGATGCCCATGATCTCGGCGGCTTCGCGGGAGGTGTACTCGTCGACCTCGAAGAGGACGAAGGCGACGCGCTGCTCCATGGGGAGGGCGTCGAGGGCAGTGGCGAGGGCGCGGGCGAGGGAGGCGCGGTGGGCGAGGTGCTCGGGGTCCTCGGCGGTGGACTCGGGCTCCTGGGCGAAGCGGGCCATGGCGGCGCGGTTGCGGGTGGCGGCGCGGAGGTGGTGGCGGGCGTGGTTGACGGCGATGGAGATGAGGAAGGTGCGGAGGGAGGACTTGCCCTCGAAGCGGCGCACGGCCGAGGGGAGGCTGACGAAGACTTCGTGCACGAGGTCCTCGGCGGCAGCGTCGTCGCCGAGGAGTCTGCGGGCGAAGGCGCGCACGGCAGCGTGGTGCTGGTCGTAGGCGGTGCCGATGGCGGAAGGGTCGCTGCGGCGGAGGCGCTGCACGAGGGCGGCCTCGGCGCGGTTGCCGCCCTCTTCCTTGCCGGGCATGACCAGCGCGCCGAAGAGCTGCATGACGCTCATCGCCGCTCCTGCGGCAGGTGGTCAGGTGACGAGCAGGCGCGGGGCAGCGAGGCCGGTCGGGCCTGGCAGGACCACTCCCTGTTTCTTGCAGCTCGCTGCATCATCCGACGGCGCTCATCCCACGAATCGTTGCTGGTTGACGAGGGCGACCGCTGCCCCGCCGCGGGCCCCCTGAACCAGGCCTGCGCCCTCCGTGCCCGCACCCCGGGAGAACGTTCAGGGGGCGATGTCGATTTTCGGGGGCGGCTTGTTTCCACGGCGTATCCGCTGAGGAGGCTGAGAATTTAACGCGGCGCGTTGGGTAGAGGGGCGTCAGGGCGGGACCGTCGTCAGGGGACCGTCGTCAGGGACCGTCGTCAGGGACCGTCGTCAGGGACCGTCGTCAGGGGACCGTCGTCAGGGACCGTCGTCAGGGGCCGTCGTCAGGGACCGTCGTCACTGCCGGCGGTCGGCGAGCGTCGACAGGCCAGGGGCAGGGGTGGTCCTCAAGGGGTCGGTGAGAAATGTGGAGCTGCCATTGAACGGATCGGGGGCGAGGGGGTACGCAGCTCCATCATTCACGAGGAGAGGCCAGCCATGCCGAGTCACGCCGTTGGGTTCTGTGTTGCGGGGCTGCTGTCATTGCCGATCGTCGTCGGCTGCAGCGGCGGGGAGGACGACGTTCGCGAGGAGCCCACGTTCTGGCAGGACGTGGCGCCGATCATGATGTCGAAGTGCGTGTCGTGTCATCAGAAGGAAGGGATCGCGCACTTTCCGCTCGATGATTACGAGGTGGCCAGGGAGCGGGCCGGCGCGATTGATGATGCGGTGCAGAGTGGGAGGATGCCGCCCTTCCTCGTGGACCACGATGGGAGCTGCGGCGATTTTCAGGATGATGTGACGCTCACCGCGGGGGAGCTGGATGTCATTCACCGGTGGGCGGCAGGGGGGCGCGCGGAGGGGAAGCGCGCGGAGGGGCCGGCGGGGCTGCCGCCGCTGCCGATGCTGGAGGATGCGACGGAGTACAGGACGCCGCTGGTGACGCCGGTGGTCGATCCCTCGAACCCGCTGGGCGCCAATGACGAGTACCGGTGCTATCCCATGCCGGCGGGGATTCCCGGGGAGCGGTTCATCACGGGGTACCAGGTGGTTCCGGGCAATCCGGCCATCATTCATCATGCGGCCGTTTACGTGGTGAATCCCTCGGCGCCGTCGTACGTGGATGGGAAGACGAACGGGGAGGTGATGGCGGAGATGGATGAGGCTTCGCCGGAGCGGCCGGGGTGGGATTGCTTCGGGGGGCCCGGGGACGCGGTGGTGCATCACGCGCTGCCGGTGACGTGGGCGCCGGGGCAGAACGTGGTCGAGTATCCGAAAGACGTGGGGCTGCGCATTGCACCGGACGATGTGATGGTGGTGCAGATGCATTACAACCTGCACGGGCACGGGGAGGATGGCGGGGGGAGCGCGCGGCATGGGGGGTCGGAGGAGGCGGACTCCACGCTGATCCGGCTGCGGTATGCGGAGTCGGTGAAGCGGAGCGCGATGATGCTTGGGTATGATGGGCTGCTCGGGAGCATGTTCGCGGGGGATCCGCACAGTCTGCCGCAGGGGCAGGCGAATGCGAGCTACTCGTGGGAGGTGCCGCGGGAGGCGCTCGATGTGGCGGCGTCGGTGCCGGCGCTGGAGGTGCTGGGGGTGATGCCGCACATGCACGAGCGGGGGCGGACCTTCGAGATGAGCGTGAGCACGGGGGGGCAGAAGGAGTGCGTGGCGCGGGTGGATGCGTGGGATTTCCACTGGCAAGGGCTGTACTGGTACCGGACGCCGCCGCGGATCGAGGCGTCGAGCCTGGTGGGGGTGACGTGCACGTATGACACGCGCGATGCCGAGGGGCCGGTGCTGCCCGGGTGGGGGACGGAGAACGAGATGTGCATGTCGTCGTTCATGGTGGCGCCGCCGGCGGAGCCTTGAGGGGCGGCGCGGCGCGGGGGGGGCGGGGGTCAGAAGCGCGCGGCTACGGTCATCTGGACCTTGGCGAGGAAGGGGTCGCCGGCGACGGGGAGGTGGGTCTCCAGGCCGAATTCGGCGTAGCGGAGGATGAGATCGCTGCCCAGGACGAGGGCGCCGCGGGATTCGCCGGCTTCGGTGGCGATGGGGACGGCGCCGTAGATGCCGCCGCGGACGACGACGAAGGGGTGGAGCAGGGTTCCGGCCGTTGCGAAGAACTCGATCTCGGAGGCGTTCATGGGGTTCACGATGGGTCTGGGGCCGCCGCCGTGGTGGGCGTGCTCGGAGGCGGCAGCGAGGGCGCGTCCGTAGGCGACCTGGACCTGGAGGAAGGGCGCGAGTCCTCGCCAGGTGAGCCAGAGGGCGGGCATGAGCATCACATGGCCCATGCCGAGGTCTCGCTCGGGGTCGCCGGAAGGGAAGGTGGCGGCGAGGGCGATGCCGGTGTTGAGGTTGGAGAGGCTGTTGGTGTCCATGAAGGGGACGCGGACGTCGGCGAAGACGTCGCCGAGGCCGAGTTCGGGGAGGCCATTGCGGACGATGCGGTAGGCCGGCATTGCGGCGCGCAATTCCACCCACTTGTGCTTCCAGGAGACGTCGAGGGAGGTGCCCTGGTATTCGCCCTCGTAGCGCTCGGTGGCGTAGGTGGCGGCCTCGACGCTGAGGCCGACCCGGAGGCGGAGGGGTTTGACGAAGTACTCGACAGGGTGGTCGGGGTGGCAATGGTCGGCGTGGGCCTCGGAGGAGACGCCGAGCACGACGAGGAGCGAGGCGGCGAGGGGCAGGAGCGCGCGGGGCCTGGTCACGGGGTTCTCAGGGCAGGTCATGGGTTCCTTGAAGCGCGTTACGGGTCTCGAAGCGCGTCACGGGTCTCTCGAAGCGCGTCACGGGTCTCTCGAAGCGCGTCACGGGTCTCTCGAAGCGCGTCACGGGTCTCTCGAAGTACGTCACAGGTTCCTCGCGCGACGCTGTTGGCTGGCTGCGGGGGTAGCGACCATCGGGAGCGTAGGGGCCGAAAGGCCCCTGATTCAGGGTACGCAGTACCTCAGGGCATGCCGCAGGCGAGCCACTCGCCGAGCTGGCGGCGTTCGGCTTCGGAGGGGGCGGGGTAGATGGGGGGCATGCTGTCGTTCACGCGGTCGGGGCCGGCGGCGGTGGTCTGGTCGATGTGGTCGGCGCCGGCTTCGTGGCAGGCTTCGAGGGTGTCGAAGTTGTGATCGGTGGGGGCGCCCTGGCGCTGGGCGCCGGTGAGGTGGGCGCTGTGGCAGCTCGTGCAGTAGGCCTCCATGAAGGGGCGGCCGAAGGTGTCGTAGGTGAGGGTGGAGTCGGGGGGGCAGGTGGCGCCGGAGAGGTTGGTGAAGCCCGGTTCGTCGCCGTCCTGGCCGGCTCCGTCGCTGCAGGCGGCGGCGGTGAGGGTGAGGGCGGCCCAGGCGAGTGCGATCCAGGGGCGTCTGGACAGGTTCCGGCTCGTCATGCGGAGGGTGCTGTAGCGCCGCTCGGAGCGGCTCGGCATGCGGTGAATTTTCGCACCTCGGTGGTGCGGGAGGGGCTCATGCCTCCGCGGCCGCCGAGCAAAGCCCGGCCGGGACGGTTGGCGGAGAGAGGTCAGCGGGCGCGGGGCGGTTTGCTTGGTGACGGCGACAGTAGCGAAGCAGCAGGCGAAGCGAGCCAGCATCCAGCGCGCTGCCGGGACAGCGCGTGTCGCAGGGCCAGACGCCGCGAGGCTTCGTTTTACGAGGGCTTGTGAACGGTTGGCGCGTCGTGCGGGGTCGGGGCCCAGCGAGTACTGCGATGCCGGTTGAGGTCACCCATCGGCAACGCACACGGGTGTGGGACGCGGGCTGTAGGATGAGGGGCGAAGAGGAGGCGCGGCCATGTCACAGATGGACGAGATCAACCGGCGCCACTGGGAAGCGGCATGCAAGGCCGTTGGCGAGGCGCGTCGCGCGCTGGAAGAGGTGACGCAGACCGAGGCCGACGCCTTTGCAGCGAGGCTCCGGCGCATCGTGGCTCTCGCGCTGGAGGGGCTCGACCCGGCGATGTGGACGGTGAAGGGCAATGGCGCCGCAGAGTGCCCCGAGGGGCGCGCAGAGGTGCGCCTGTTCGTGCGAGTGGACGTGCGCGGTCTGCCCATCCCTGAGGCAGAGGAGGCGGGACAGCGTGCCGAGGGGGCGCTCCTCGCGGCAGGGCTCGCGCCTACCGCCGTGAAGCGGATTGGCGGCAGCCTCCTCGTCGTGGGCGAGGCGCTCCCGATGACCCCTGAGCTAGCCGCGCTTCACGAGGCGGTGAGCGAGGCCAGAGAGTGGCGTCGGAGCGAGCAGCGCTTCGCCCCTGATCCGCCAACCAGGCGTAGGTCAACTTGAAGGCTGGTTGGGCTATCTAGGACAACCCGCGCGGGGGAGGAGCAGCTCGCGCGGGGGAGGAGCAGCGGCTCGCGGGGGAGGATCAGCGGCTCGCGGGGAACTTGGCGAGCTTGTACTGGAGGGTGCGGCGGTGGATGCCGAGGACGCGGGCGGCGCGGGACACGTTGCCGCCGCACTCCTGGAGGACGCGCTCGATGTGCTCGAATTCGAGGCGGGCGAGGGAGGGGACGTCGAAGGCTGGGGGGTCGGCTTCGACGGGGGGGTCGGCGTCGAAGGCGGCGAGGATGCGGTCGGCGTCGGCGGGCTTGGTGAGGTAGTCGCGGGCGCCGAGGCGCATGGCTTCGACGGCGGTGGCGATGCTGCCGTAGCCGGTGAGGATGACGACGACGAGGTCGGGGGTGAGGGCGAGGAGGTCGCGGACGACGGCGAGGCCGCTCGGGCCGGGCATCTTGAGGTCGATGACGGCGCGGTCGAAGGGGGCGGCGCGGGCGGCGGTGAGGGCTGGGTCGTGGGCCTCGGCGGTCACGACGTCGAAGCCGCGCTGGCGGAAGGCCTTGGCGAGGCGCTCGCGGAAGCGGTCGTCGTCGTCGACGACGAGGATGCGGAGGGGACGCGGGACGCCATGGGGAGAGAGGTGGGAGGTCGACGGTACTTCAGATCCATCCACGCTCTTTTTCTCGGTGCTCTCGGTGCTCTCGGTGCTCTCGGTGCTCTCGGTGCTCTCGGTGCTCTCGGTGCTCTCGGTGCTCTGGGGAGGCGGTGAGGGGGTCATGATTCGACCAGGGTCTTTCTGGGGAGGCGCAGGGTGGCGCGGGTTCCGCCGTCGGGGCGTCGTTCGAGGGTGAGGGAGCCACCATGGCTCTCGGCGAAGGCGCGGGCCAGGAAGAGGCCGAGGCCGAGGCCGCGGCCAGGTTCCTTGGTGGTGAAGAAGGGCTCTCCGGCGCGGGCGAGGATGTCGTCGGTCATGCCGGTGCCGCGGTCCTCGACGGAGAGGCGGAGGAGGTCGTCCTCGGCGTCGACGCGGACGTGGACGTCGGCAGTTTCGGGGCTGGCGTCGAGGGCGTTCTTGACGAGGGCGGTGAGGGACTGGAGGGCATGCTCGCGGGGGAGGTGTACGGGCCAGGCAAGGGGGCCGGTGTCGAGGGTGACGCGGGCGCGGCGCGGGGGGTCGAGGCGGGCCTGGAGGAGGGGGGGGAGTTCGTCGAGGGTGATGGTGGCGGTGCCGGCGTCGGTGGTGGCGCGGGCGCCCATGCGGCGGAGGATGTCCTGGCAGCGGTCGACTTCGGCGAGGATGAGCTGGGCGTCTTCGTGGATGTCGGCAGCACCAGGGAGGCGGGCGAGGGAGAGCTCCATTTCGTGGGCGGCGACGGAGATGGTGCCGAGGGGGGAGCCGAGTTCGTGGGCGGCGCCGGCGGCGAGGGTGGTGAGGGAGGCGAGGCGGGCGTGGCGGGCGGCGTTCTCGCGGAGGCCGGCGATCTGCTCGCGCTGGAGGGCGATGGTGACCGCGATCTTGCGGACGAAGTAGGCGACGAGGCCGGCAGCGAGGGTGAAGGCGAGCCACATGCCGTAGAGGTGGGTGCTGAACTGGTCGCCAGCAGGCATGTGCATGTGGTGGGCGTGCTGGTGATGGGCGTGGTCGGCCTGGAGGGGGAGGAGGAAGAGTGCTGCGAAGGAGGTGATGGAGAGGATGGCGATGAGGGTGGTCCAGCGGGCGCCAAGGACGACAGCCGCCATGGTGATGTGGACGAGGTAGAGGACGCTGAAGGGGTTGGTGGCGCCGCCGGCCGCAGCGAGGAGGCCGGTGAGGACGAGGGTGTCGAGGGTGAGGACGCCGCCGAGGACCATGGAGGCGGCGCGGCTCGCGGGGTTGTTGCGGACCCAGACGGAGAGGGCGGCGTTGGAGAGGCCAGAGGCGGTGATGAGGGGGGCCAGGGCGATCCAGGAGAGCTCGACCTCGAAGCCGTAGCGGGCGATGAGCACGGCGGCGGCCTGGCCGCCCAGGGCAAGCCAGCGCAGGCGGATGAGCCAGGGGAAGCTCACCTGGGTGTCGACGTCGGGCTGCATGAGGGGCGATCTGGCGGGCAGAGGGCGGGGCGTCAAGGAAGGGCGGAAGCAGAGAGGGAGACGCGCGGGGGAAGAGAGGGAGACGCGCGGGGGAAGAGAGGGAGAGGTGCAAGGGGAGAGCGCGCGGGGAGAGCGCGCGGGGAGATGAGAGGGGTGGCAGGCGGGGCGGGCGGAGATGGAGGGGGCGCGTCAGGGGAGGAGCAGGGTGGTCACCTCGGCGACCATGGCTGCTGCGACGAGCAAACGCACGGTCCGGGTGCGCCAGGCGGGGAAGGGCCACATCTTCCAGGAAGGCGCCCTGCCCTCGTCTCTGGCGACAGCCTTGCGGGCGTGGTCGGCGCAGATGGCGCACCACTGCTCGCCGTCCCAGGGGACGTCTTCGAGGCCCATCTCGCGCAGCATCCGCGCCTCCCACGCAGCCGCTTCGGGGCTCAACGGTCTGCACACGTGCCGGATGAATCGACGCGCCATGCTGCCTCGCTCGGGCGCGCTTCACGCGCAGCCCTCACAAAGAACAATTACGGCTCGGGGTGTCGGATTTCCATTCAGGGGGGGAGTTCGTATGTGACGGGCGGGGGGGAGGGTCTCCGGAGGGGAATCGGGAGGTGTCAGAAGAATTCGATGCACTGCTGCGCAAGGGCAGGCTGCATCGCCGAGAGAGGGGTGGTCGTCACCAGCCGCCCAGCACGGCCACACCTGCCTGGTTTCTGCCCAGCAGGGGTGCCCACTGAAGGGGCGCGGGCTGTCCCTGGGTGCGGGTCTCCGCGCTGCCGCGTCCCAGGAGCACCGGCCAGAGCACGTACGCGGCTGCTCCAAGCGCCAGCGCCCCGCCGGCCACGAAGGCCACCCGCGCGCCGTTTCCGAGCGTGTCGACGCGATCCAGCGCGGACGCCAGCTCGTCGCAAGGGTCCGCGAACGCTCCAGGGGACACGCACTGGCCACCCTCGCTCAGGATCTTGCCGCGCACCTGGTCGGCGTCGGCGCTCGTTGCGTTCGAGGTGACCGTCAGGCCGATGCCCAGTCCGATTCCGGCGACTGCCGCGCCACCCAGCACGAACGCGGGGAGCAGGCTGCGCTGGGTTCCAGGGGTCGCGTCCGCGCCCAGGGTCACCGTCAGTGCAGATCCAGGCGAGGGCGTCGTGCCTGCGGCTGGGGCGGAGGGCGGTGTCACCGGTGCAGGCACGAGCGTTAACGACACGTCCTGGGAGGAGCCAGGGGCGGCGACGATGGTCTCGTTGGCTTCGCGGAAGCCCTGCTTCCGGGCGATGATCTGGTGCGCGCCAGGGAGGACGAACACGGCGTCGGCGAGGTCGTCCGGGCGGATCTGCTCGCCGTCCACGAGGACCTCGGCGCCCTCGACGCTCGGCCGCAGGCGCAGGGCGCCGACCTTTTCGAGGGTCTCGTCCAGGAAGTGCCGGGTTCTGTCGCGCTGCGCGGGCTTCGCGGACGGGGGCGCGGAGCGCAGGCCGAACGCGAGGAGGGCCGCGGTTTCGCGCCACTTCTCCAGGCGCACCATGACCTCGCCCAGGTTCGCCGCGACGTCGAAGGTGCGGGAGAGCGCCCAGGCCTTGCGGTAGGCCGCCTCGGCGTCGGTCCAGCGCTTCTGCGCGAAGGCCGCGTTTCCCTCCTGGTAGAAGCGCGCGGCCTGCGCTCCAGGGGAAGAGGCGTAGGGGGCCGGGGGCCGGGGCTGCGCGAGAGGGGGCGGGGTCGGCGCGCCCGTGTCTTGCGCCCATGCCGCAGGCGAGGCACCCATCACGGCCGTCGCCGTCGTCACGGCGGCCAGCGCCCGAGCACGAGAGGGGCGTGACTCCGCGCGGGTTCGAGGGGGCGCGCGTGCGGATCAGGCAGGGAGAGATCGCGCGGGGCGGCTGCGTCTAAGGCAGGCGCTGCATGGGCGCCGACCTGCGGCTCATCGGCTTCCCGCCTGGGCTCGTCCATGCGCGCGCTTCGACCCTCCGCGGCGGAGTCGGGCGCTGCACCGAAAGCTGCCCGGGTGAGGCAGAGGCGGGGGGAAGGAGGCGCTCGGTGCGCAAGAGATCAGGAGGAGGGTGGGAGGAGGGGGGAGAGACTAGGGGATAGGAGGAAGATGGGAGGCGAGGCAGGGAGAGGGAGGGGCAGGGGGGAGAAGACGGGGTTGGCGGGGCGGAGAGGGGGTGAGAAGGGGGGGAT
>NZ_ASRX01000099.1 GCF_000601485.1 Chondromyces apiculatus DSM 436 | reverse complement strand
CCACCGTAGCCGCCGCCGCCGCCGCCACCACCACCGTAGCCGCCGCCGCCGCCGCCGGAGCGCTGCGGCCGCTCCTCGGCCTCGTTGACGCGCAACGGACGGCCATCGAGCATCGCGCCGTTCATCTGGGCGATCGCTTCCTGAGCCTGTTGCTCAGTCGACATCGTCACGAAGCCGAAGCCGCGCGACTGACCGCTTTCGCGATCCATCACGATGTGGACATCGGTGACTTCACCGGTGGACGAGAACGCTGCCTGGAGGCTGGCCTTGGTGGCGGAGTAGGGAAGATTGCCGACGTAGAGACGAGTACCCATCGTATCAAGTGTCCCGCGGCTCCACCTGCTTGCGCGCTCCCAGCGCGCCGTGATGCCCTACCCTTCGATGAAGCCGCGAGGATCGATCGGTAGGACGGCGCCGGAGAGAAGCCTCCTGATGCGCCCCACGCTGCGTCGCCCAGTCTCCGAGCATTCGGCGATCCCCCACGAGAGAAACGTCGTGTCGTGTCCAGTGACGTACGTGACCTGGATCATGGTAGCCAAGCGACCACCGTCTGCAAGGGTGTAGAGGCGCCGAATGCGCGTCTCGTGAACACTTTGCGTCCGTGAGGGGCGGGCACGGCGCATGCCGTCTCACGCACGGCGGCACGCACGGGATGTGCTTCCAGCAGGCGCCCTGACGGTTCGAGCAGCGCAAAATCCGTGAAGAGCAAACGATGCCACCGCGGATGGACAACGGGCCACCTCAGGAGCGGCCAGCGTGGCCCGATGGGTGCAGGCTGAAGAGGAGCAAGCCAGGCGCCGAGCGCCGCCTGCCACCCGGCACTTCAACGTCCCCGCCGCGGAGGACGCAGCACGTCGGCGGGCATCTCGTTCAACCGCCACAGGTACCAGCACGCCACCGAGCGGTGAGGCCGGAAAGGGCGCATGAGCGTGTGCATCCGCTCTGGTCGGGGCAATTTCCTCAGCGAGAAGAGCCGCACCAGGCCCTTCTGCACGCCGAGGTCCCCCACGGGCAGGATGTCGGGTCGACCGAGCTGGAACATCAGAAACATCTCCGCGGTCCAGCGCCCGATGCCGCGCACCTGGCTGAGCGAGGTGATGATCTCCTCGTCGTCCATCGCGTCGAGGGCTTCGAGGCGGAGCGTGCCCTCGACGATGCGCGCGGCGAGGTCGCGCATGCTGCGCGCCTTGCTCCCCGACAGGCCAGCGGTGCGCAGCACGTCCTCGGGGATCTCCAGGAGCCCCGCAGGGTCGGGAAGCTTGCCGCCAGGGCCGAGCGCGACCACCCGCGCGAAGATGGTGTCGGCAGCTTTCGGGGAGAGTTGCTGTCCCACGATCGCTGCGGTGAGGGCGGTGAAGTGGCTCCGTCCATCTCCGCCCCGGCCGGCTCCCGCGCGGAGCCCGCAGGCGCCCACCCGCGCGATCAGTTCACCCATCCGTTCGTGCGCCGCACCGAGTGCGCGCACAGCCTCCGCGTGAAAGTCGGTGTCGCCCGTTGTCTCCAGGTCGGTCATCGCCTCGCTGATCTACGGTAGGTCGCGCCCAGATCCCAGCTCCCTTCTCCGCCCGCACGGCCGAGCACGAGGTCGGGCATGTGCGCTCCGGCGATGCGGATCTCTCCAAGCACGCCCACGCGCAGCGATGAGGTGAGCGCCCTGGCAGGCGTGCCGGCGGCGAGCTTCGGCGGATAGCGCGCCAGATCGACGCCGCGCGTTCGGTCCTCGGCGGTCGCCAGCGCGAGGAGCGCGCCGAGAGGCCCAGGGCCTGCAGGTCGGGCGAGGTCGATCGCCAGCGCAGCGCCGCGGGCGCGTCGGCGCGCGAGCTCGGCGCGCGCCACGGGGGCGGCGGTGACCTCATGACCGGGGCGCGAGAGGATGGGCGCGACGGCCTGGGCGATTTCGAGGAGGTGCGGGCAGGACTCGTCGACGAGCAGCTCCGTGGGCGGTCCTCCCCAGGCGGCGTCGCCGCGCGCGGCGGGGAGGGCTCCGAGCGCCAGGTGGGCGAGCCTCTCGGGCGGGACGGCCTCCGCGAGGCGCTGGGCGACGCCCGGCTGGCCGAAGACGCCGGCCTCGGAGCCGGTGGCGAGCACCACCCACGCGACCGGGCCATGGTCGAAGCGCACGCTCCCGCGGCGGGCCGCGTAGAGGCCAGCGCCGAGCCAGCCCACGTCGTCGCGTTCCGCCTCGAACTCGCGCAGGGAGGTGGTGAGGTCGTCGGACTTCATCACGTCGATCGCGTCGAGGTAGGCGGCGCCGCGCGCGGCGTTGACGTTCCGGGTGAGCGCCATGCGGCGGGGGCCGAGCTCGGCGCGGAAGGCGCCGGTGCCGTCGGGCGCGGAGGGCGAGAAGCTGCGCGGGAGCAGCGCGGCGAGGGGCGTGGCGAGCGCGCGCGCGAGGCGCTGCGGGTCCGCGCCGGGAAAGATCACGCCGAGCGGCTCGCGGGGATGGGGGCGGGGCTTCGAGACGTCGGCCAGGGCCGCCGCTGCGCCCCGTGCGCGGGCGCGCTCCACCGAGAACACCACGTCGCGCGCGTCGAGGGCGACGCCGCGCGCAGTCCGCAAGCCCTCACGGAGGCGCAGCACTGCGGTGTTGCCCTCCCGCGCAGGGAGCGCTGCGGTGAGCGTCGGGTAAGGCGCGCCGCTCGCGTCGAGCGCGTAGAGGCTGTCTGCGAGCGCGGGCGCGAAGAGGGCGGCGAGGGGGTCGCGGAGGTCGTGGGGATCGAGGGAGGCCGTCGGCCAGGGGACGTGCACGAGGAAGCGACCGCCGAGCGGCGTGCGGCCCATCGCCATGGCGACGCCGAGAACGCCGGGACCTCCGGGGAGCAGCGCGCCCGCGAGCGCCGCAGCCGCCTTTCCGAGGAACGCGCGCCTGCCCGCCGTCACCGCACCACCCAGATCTCGTCGGTCGTCGCCACCACGAACGGGGCGCGGCCCGGGCCGTCGGGGGGACACACGGCCACCGCATGCACCCCCGCGGGCGCGGGGAGGCGCAGCGCCTCGCGCGGTTTGTCGTCGTCGGGGGCGACGGCGTCCTTGGTGCGGCCCGGGGCGGCGCGCGCGGCCTGCAGCGCGGGCCTCGGCCAGGTCCACACCACCACCGCATCGTCGAGCGGGTTCTGCACGTCGAGGCTGGCCAGGATCTCCGGCTCGCCGTTCTGATCGAGGTCACCGAGCGCGATCTGCGCCCCGGCGGTCGGCAGGACCTGCCGGCGCCCGGCGCTGTCGCGCAGCTCCAGTGCGCCGCGCTCTCGGCCTGCCCACACGGCGAAGGGCTCGCCGCGCGGGGTGAGTAGTCTGGCCGAGGCGAATGCGTCGTACTGGCCACCCACCGACCCGGAGGCGGGCGGCGCATCCCCTGCCGCGCACGCGCCGAGCGCGCCGCTCAGGTGCAGTCCCCACACACGCGTGCACGCCGTGCCTCCCGCGTCGGGCAAGGCGATTCCGATCATCTCTGCGAGCACCTGCAGCTTGCCGTCGAGGCGCAAGCTGCGCGCGCGGTCCGTGAGGCCGACGTCGGCGAAGCCGGGCAGCGCGTCACCGCCCTGCTCGCGCGCGACGAGTGTCGCGAAGCCCAGGGGCTCGCGCAGCGGGGTGGGGTGCACGCCGGCGAGGTCGGCCCACGGTCGTGACAGCACCGGCACGGCCTTGCCGCCGGCGAGGCGGAGGAGGGACACGCGGCGTCGGCTCACGCTCAGGATCTCCGGGGCGCCGTCGGCGTCCACGTCTCCGCAGGCGAGGGCCACGACGTCGGATTCGAAGTTCCTGGCGCGGTCCACCGAGAGCGCGGCGACGAGCGGCACCTGGGCGAGGTAGGCGCGCACCTCGGCGTCGACCGGCGCCTCGGCGAACCCATGGGCGACAGGACCAGGCTCGGCATCGCGGATGCGCGACCAGACCGTGCGCGGCACGGGGTAGACGTCTGCCGTGACGCGCAGCTTGCCCGCGGCGATCTCGGCTGCGAGGTGCACCAGCGCGGGCGCACCCGCCGCGGCAGCGCGCGCGGCCGGGAGCGCTGCGGGCTCGGGGCGGGCCTGCGCTCCTTCGCCGAGACGCCCGGCGAGCTGCGTCGCGAGCAGCGCGGTGAGCTGCGCAGCGCGCGGAGCTGCGGCGTCGCTGACGAGCGGGGCTGCCACGACGACGGCCCGCTGCCCCATGGGTGTGAGGGTGCGTGCGAGCGCCTCCACCACGCGGCTCACGGCGGGTCGAGGCGGCGCGGGCGGCGCTGACGGAGCACCGGCCTGGGTCGGCGCGGGGGGCGCCGAGGGAGGCTGCGCCGAGGGAGACTGCGCCTTCGCGGGCTGCTCTGCGCTGGTGGGGCGCGCGGCGCGCGCGGCGCGGGCCGGCGCGGGTTGCGCCGACGCCGACACTGGCGCGGTGGCGACGAGACCAGCGAGCAGCAGAAAACGACGTGAGAGGGTCATCGGCGATCTTCGGGGGAGGCCATGCTAGCAGGCGCGGGCCATAGCCGGAGGCCCGCCGGGACCACCGCCAGGGCGATGACGAGGCCCACCGCGCTGCCGAGCGCGCCGATCCGCCCGAGGTCGCGTAGCCCGTCGAAATCACAGGCCGCGAGCGCGCCGAAGCCCGCCGCCGTGGTCAGGGCCGTGGCCGCGATGATCGGTCCCTCCCGGAGGAGCGTCTCCCGGATCGTCGCGCCTCCCTCCGCCTCCACGCTCCGCGCGCGGTGCAGGAGGAACATCCCTTCGTCCACCGTGATCCCGAGCAGCACCGGGATCACCAGCGCGTCGTAGACGTGGAGCGGCACCCCGAAGAGGCGCGCCAGCACCAGCACCGCCGCGATCTCCGTGGAGACCACCAGGCCCGCCAGCGTGATGTCTCGCGCCCTGCGGAGAGAGGCGGCGAGCGCAGCGATGACCAGCACCCCGGCGACCAGGCCGATGCGCGGCAGATCGTGCGTCAGGGTCTTTCGCAGCGAGGCTTCGAGGCGGCTGTAGCCGGTGAGCGCGGCGTCCGGATCGGTCTCGTGCACCGCCTGCTCGATGTGTCCCACGGCCGCCTTGTCCCGCGGCCGCACGTACACCGCCGCGAGGTGATCCTCTCCGTCACGGGCGAGGTAGCGCGAGAGCAGGATCGACGCCGGGCTCGACGCCAGGTCGTCCAGCGAGAGCGTCTGCCGTGTCGGGGTCCGCATGCCCGCGAGCGCAGCCTCGAACCTCGCGGGAGCAAAGCCGGTCTCCGCGAGCGCCCGCGAGAGGTCGTCGGCACGCCCGGGAAGGTCCAGCGCGTCGCGGGCCGCGAACCGCGCCTCCTGCGTCGCCGGCGCCGGAGCCAGCGCCGTCAGCGCGTCGACCGCCTCCACGTCCTCGCGCATCGCGGAGAGCCGCTCGGCAAGGCGGTCGGCCCGGGTCCGGGCGCGCTCCCGGTCCGCGTCGGCGACGAGCACGATCCACTGCCCGCTCTTGCCCCCGAACGCCTCGAAGATCTGCTCTTGCACCTGGAGGGGAGCGAGCTTCGCAGGGCGCACCGCGATGAAGGCTTCGGCCAGCGGCGGCCCGGCGCCGAGCGCGACGGCCACGATGGGCACCGCCGCCACGAGGGCGACGGCGAGCGCCCGCCCGCGGGTCCGGGTGAGCGCGAAGGCCCCCTCGGTCCAGCGCGGCGGCTGTTCGGGCGGCGGGGGCTTGCGCTCGAGCCACGCTCCGAGAGCCGGGGTGATCACCACGATGGCGATGGCGGTGAGCACCTCGCCAGCCGCGCAGAGGAGGCCGAGCTGGCGCAGGGCGGCGATGTCCGACAGGCCGAGCGCCGCGAAGGCCATCGCGGCGGTGACGGCCGCGATGATGGTCGGCCTCCCCGCGCGCACCCGCGCGGCGCGCGCGGCCTCCTCCGGTGGGACCCCTTCGCGGCGGGCTTCGAGCAGGGCGGCGTAGACGTGCACACCCGTATCGACGCCCACGCCGACCACGACCGACATGAACGCCACCGCTATCGCGCTGAGCCCTCCGGGGAACAGCGTGGCGAGCCCCGCGGTCCACAGCGTCCCCAGGCCGAGCGGGGGCAACACCGCCACGAGCGCGCGTACCCGCCGGAACAGGAGCGCGAACACGGCCGACGCCAGGACCATGGACAGCACCCCGGATCGGGTGAGGTCCCGCTGGAGCATCTCCTCCGTCGCCGCGGCAATCGCATGCCCTCCGGTGAGCCCCACCCGGACCCCCGGGTGCGCCGCCCGCACCGCGGCGAGCACGTCCTCGGCATCGTGCACGAACGCACGCGCGTCATCGCCGCGGAGCGCCTGCCCCTTCGGCTGCGCCAGCACCAGACGCGCGCGACCGTCGTCCGTGGAGAACGCCCCGTCCGGCTGGGTGCGAACCCCCGAGCCGATGTCCGCGCCCTCGAACGCGAGCTGGGCGAGCCGCAGCGGGTCGGCCGCCACGGTCTCGGCGAGAGCACCGCTGCCGGGCGCGAGAAGGAGGGCGCGCGTCTCCGTGAGCCGCGCCCGCATGCCCTCAGGCGTCAGCGCGTCGGCGAGGCGTGCCCGCGCCCGCGCATCGGCGTGCCGCCAGGCGAGCCATGGATCCAGGGAGCGGGACGTGTCGACCCGATCGGCGGCGCGCTGCACGCTGGGCTTCGCGGCGAGCCCGCGGGCGACGTCGGCCGCCGCCGCAGCGGCGAGGTCCGGCGCTTCCGCCTGCACCAGCACGAACGCGAGATCTCCCCCGCCGAAGCCCCGCACGTACCGGCGCAGCGCCGCCGCCTCGCCTTGCTCGGGAAGCAACGACGCGATGTTGGGGTCGAGACGTAGGCGGAGGGTGACGGCGACGAGCGAGAGCACTGTCGCGACCGCGAGCACCGCGATGAGCAGTGCGCGACGGCCAGGAGGTGCGAGAGGCGACGAAGGCGCAGGCGGCACCGGATCACGGGGAGCGGGGGTCGAGGGCATGCCGGAAGTGGCGCTTGTACACCCGCGGCTCACCCGGAGGGGACTCCGCGGAATGCGACAGGGGCACGCGGTGGGCCGAGCATCACCCGCCGCCAGCCTCTCCACCCGCCGCTTGACAGCTTCCTCCGTCGCGGCACGGTGTTCTCATGAAGCTACCCAAGATCGTCCAGGCCGGGGACCCCGTACTCAGGACCGCGGCTTCCCCGGTGCCACCCGAGATGATCGGCACCCGCAAGCTCAAGGACCTGGTGGCGACGATGGTCGAGGTCATGCGCAAGGCGCCGGGCGTCGGCCTGGCAGCGCCTCAGATCGGGGTCGGCCTTCAGATCATGGTGCTCGAGGACGCTGAGGCGCTCATGGGGAAGCTCTCCACCGAGGACCGTGAGATCCGGGGGCGCGCTCCCTTCCCGCTCACCGCCATCGTGAACCCCACCCTTCTCTCCCTGGGTGGCTCCGTCGCAAGCCCCGGCGGCGCAGGTCGCGCCACGTTCTTCGAGGGTTGCCTCAGCGTCTCGGGCTACATGGCCCTCGTCGAGCGCGATCTCCGCGTCGAGGTCTCTGGCCTGGATCCCGACGGAGAGCCCGTGCACTGGGTCGCCGAGGGGTGGCCTGCACGGATCCTCCAGCACGAGGTGGACCACCTCCGCGGCACCCTCTATGTCGATCGCATGCTCACCCGCTCGCTCTGCAGCAACGACGAGGCCCAGCGCTGGATCGGCAAGCCGGTGGCCGAGGTCCGCGCGGCGCTCGGCGTGTAGCGCGCGGCCCCATGGTCTACCGCGACGCACCCGTCGGCTCGTCACGCCTCACGTTCGCGGCCCGCACCGACACCGGCCCGCTGCGCACCGTCAACGAGGATGCGTTCCTCGTCCTCGCCCTCCGCGACACCTCTCCCTTCACCTCGCCCCCCAACGAGGCGAGGCACGCTGGCCGCATCGAGACGAGCGACGGCATCCTGCTCGCAGTCCTCGACGGGCTGGGTGGCTCGCGCGGCGGCACCGAGGCGTGCCGGATCGCCATCGAAGCGATCCGACGCCGCGTGCGCGCGGGCATCGGCACGGGGCAGGCCGCCGTGCGCCGTACCGCCATCGAGGCTGTCGAGGAAGCGAACCGCGCCGTCTGGCGCGCGTCGACCACGCTCATCTCCCTCACCGGGATCGGCGCGACCATCACTGCGGCGGCGATCGCAGGGCGCTGGGTTCACCTCGTCCACGCCGGCGACACCCGCGCCTACCTCCTGCGTGACGGGCACCTTCAGCAGATCACCCGCGACGACTCGCTCCTCAACGAGGCCCGGGACCACGGCGTCCCGTTCGAGGAGATCCAGCACATCCCCAGCACCGTGCTCACCCGCGCCCTCGGCATGAACGCAGACCTCACCGCGGCAGACACCAGCATCGAGCTCGACCAGGGCGACCTGCTCCTCCTCTGCAGCGACGGTGTGTACAGGTTCCTCTCCGACGCGGCGATGGAGGCACTCCTCCGTCGCCACCCGGAGCCCTCCGACGGCTGCGAGGCGCTCGTGGAATCCGCCATCCGCGGGCACTCCAGCGACAACCTCACCGCGCTGCTGGTGCGCTTCACGCCGTAGATCGCTCGCGCCGGTGGTGCGCTCTCGGCCCGCGCGCTTTCCCCTGCGCGCTCCTGGCCTGCGCGCTCCTGGCCTGCGCGCTTTCGCCCTGCGCAGTCGCAGCGCTCAGGTGTCTTCGGGGAACTCCTGGTGGAGTTCGGCGATCAGGTCGGCCCGCTCGATGCTGAGCCACGCGGCGCTCGCCATCTCGAGGTGCTGGCGTCGCTCCTCGGAGCTGGGCGCCACGCGCGCAAGCCGGCGGTGCGTGTGGCCGATCGAGTACGGCGCAGGCACGCTCGTGTAGAGCGACAGGGCCTGCTCGAAGAGCGCGGCGGCGTCGGCGAACCGCCCGTCGAGCTTCGCCACGTCACCGAGGCGCTTCATGCAGTTCGCCTCGCCCAGCACGTCGCGCGATCGCCGGTAGATCGCCCGCGACAGCTCGTAAGAGCGCGCCGCGTCCTCACCCCGCGACTGCGCGAGCGACAGGTTCCCCAGGCCGAGGAGCGCGTTCGCCTCCCGCTGCTCGTCGCTCGCCTCCCGCGCCCGCGACAGCGCCCGCTCGTACCACCACCGCGAATCCTCCGCCTTGCTCTGGTACAGGGTGAGGTCCCCCAGGCGCTCCAGGCACCCGGCTTCACCGCTCGCGTCGCACAGCTCCCGGTAGATCGGCAGCGCCTGGTGGAAGCGCAGGGTCGCCTCCTCATCTTCACCGCGGTCCAGCGCGGCCTCCGCGAGGCCCACCAGGCACGCCGCCTCGCCCACCGGCAGCTTGGCCTCCCGGTAGCGCTCCAGGCCCTGCTGGTAGTGCACGATCGCGTGGTCCGGCTTGGCGCGGTCCAGCGCCAGATCCGCCTGCCGCCGCAGGCAGTCGGCCTCGCCGGGCACGTCGCGCGCATCGCGGTAATGCCGCAGCGCATCGGTGAAGCGCTCCTGCGCCACTGCCAGATCGCCGAGCCTTCGCTGGCAGAGCACCGCGCCGTCCTCGTCCTTCACCTGCTGGTAGAGCGAGACGGCCTCCCCGTAGCGCGCCGCCGCGTCGTCGAGCAACCCTTGCTCGAGCGCGATGTCGCCGAGGCGACGTCGGCAGCGCGCCTCGCCCGCCACGTCGCGCGCCTCCCGGTAGAGCGGCAGCGCCTGTTCGAACCGCTGGCGCGCTTCCCCGAACTCCGCTGCCCGCCCGGGCACCGCGAACGTGGCCGAAGTGCCCTCGCGCGGCCGCCCCTCGCCGCTCACCGGCCGCACCCAGAGCGCCAGATCTCCGAGCGCGCCGAGGCACGCAGCCTGCCCTGCCACGTCGCCTCCCTGCCGGTGCATCGCGAGCGCCCGCTCGAACAGCCCCTGCGCTCCCGCGAGGTCCGCCCCGCGCAGCGCCGTCCTCGCCAGGGCCTCCAGGCAGCGCGCCTCACCCGCGAGGTCACGCGCACGCCGGTACGCCCGCATCGCGTCCTCGAAGCGCACCCGCGCCTCACCGTGGTGTCCGAGCCACAGCGCGCCTTCACCGAGGCGCTCCAGGCACCCGGCCCCGCCGCACAGGTCCCCCACCCGGCCGTACGCGGTGAGCGCCTCGTCATAGTGGACGCGCGCATCGTAGTGACGCCCTCGCTCCGCGTGCAGGTCGCCGAGCCGCTGCGCGAGCGCCGCCACCTCCGCCACGTCGTCTTCGAGGCGCGCGGCTCCCAGGCTCAGCTCCAGGTCCCCGCGCGTGACCGGCGCCTGCGTGGGACCTGTGCCCTCCTGCGCGCTCCAGTCACCCAGCGCGGGCAGGATCACCTGCAGCGCCGGCTCAGCCTTCGCCGCGGGCTTGCCAGTACCGCCCGTCTTTCGCTGCGCCACCAGGTCGTTCACCGTGGCGCGCAGCTCCTTCGCGATGGCGGTCCACGCCTCGCTCCGGTCCTCGTGGCTCATCACCGGGCGACCGTTGCGCGGCAGCGGCACGAACCCGCTGAACGGCGCCTGGTTCCAGGTGCACTCGCGCAGGATGACCGGGACCACCCGCGCCGTGCCCGCCGCGTGCTCCGCGAGCGCCCACGTCACCTCCATGCTCATGCAGTAGGACGACGCGAGAAAGTGGGGGCTGATCAGGAACAGCACCACCTGCGCGCTCTTCAGGTGCTCACTCACCCGCGCGCCCCAGGCATCTTCGTCCCCCAGCCGCCGATCGCGCCAGTCGGCGATCGCCCCGCGAAGCTGCAGGTACGTCAGATGCGCGGCGAACTCGTCCCGCAGGGCTTGGTCCTGCTGCGCGTAAGCAAAGAAGACGCGGATGGGAGTCGGCATGCGTCGGGAGGGGCCGGAGGCCGCATCCTACCGGCGCTCACGCAACTCCTCTACTATCCGCTCCATCCTTACCCCCCGGGAGCCCTTCACCAGGACCAGGTCCCCGGGCCTCACCCGCGTGCGCACCTCCCCCGCCGCCTCCTCCGCCGAGCCCACGAAGATCGCCGAGGCCCCCGCCGCTGCCGCCGCCGCCGCCGTGCGCGCCGCGTCACCGGCCACGGCAATCACCGCCACGGGCCGGAGCGCCGCCGCCTCCACGCCGAGCGCGTCGTGCTCCTCCCCGGACAGCCCCCCGAGCTCCCGCATTTCTCCCAGCACGAGGAGCAGCCGTCGCCCGAGGGCCCCCGAGAGCTCCGCCGCGGCCCGGAGGGACGCCCGCATGGACACGGGGTTCGCGTTGTAGCTGTCGTCGATCACCACCGTCCCGTCCCCCAGCTCCAGCGCCGAGAGCCGTCCGTCCGTGGGCGGCTCCATCGCGGTGAGCGCCTTTTCTGCCCCCTCCTCCGACAGGCGCTGGCCGAGCAGCTCCTCCACCACCGCCAGCGCCGCTACCGCCGCGAGCGCCCCGGCTTCTCCGAGGAGCGGCGACCGCAGCGCCACCTCCTTACCATCTCGCACCACGTCCACCACGCTCCCCTGTAGCCCCACGGGCCTCCGGCCAATGATCCGGTACACCGCGCCCTCCGAGGTCCCGTACCCGACCTGACGCCGCGCTCCGGACCGCACGAGCTGCGCCATCACCTGCGGATCGTCGGCGTTTCCCACCGCCACGCCCCCGACGGGCAGCGCCGCGAAGAGGTCCCCTTCCTCCTGGGCCACCTCCTCCAGCGAGCCGAGCCCCTCGGTGTGCTCCACCCCGATGGTGGTCACGACCCCCACCTCGGGCCGCGCGATGGCGGCGAGCGTCGCCACCTCCCCGCGGTTGTTGGTCCCGATCTCCACCACCGCGAACCGGTGCTCGTCCGACAGCCCGAGGAGCGTCATCGGCACGCCGATGCCGTTGTTCAGGTTCCCCGCCGTCGCGTGCACCTCACCTCCTCCCGCCTCCGCGGCCACCACCCGCAGGAGCGCCGCCACCGTGCGCGTGGTCGTGGTCTTCCCGGCCGATCCCGCCACCCCGATCAGCGCGCGGTCCCCCGCCGGGTGCGGCGTGGCGCCCCACCGCGCCCGGTGCTCGCCCGCGAAGGCCCCCAGCGCTGCCAGCGTATCGGTCACCAGCACCGCACCGACGCCGGCAGGCAGCGGCACCTCGCGGCTCACCACCACCGCTCCGGCCCCATGACGCACCGCCTGATCGAGGAAGGCGTGGCCATCGAAGCGCTCCCCCACCAGCGCCACGAACGCCGCCCCCGGCGCGAGCGCGCGGCTGTCCGTGGAGATCCCCTGCACGTCGGGCCCCCGCTGCAGCACCCGGCCACTGCCGAGGCGGGCCAGATCGTCCAGAGAAAAGCGCGCGACGTTCTGCGGGATGGGGGTAGCCATGCGGAGCGCATGATCACCAGCACGATCCGGGACTCCCGGGCAACCAACCGGCGCTTGACGGCCCGCCGCGACGCCGGTCTGGTGGGCGCGGAGGCCTCATGACCGAACGAGACGTGGATCGACACTGTGTAAAGGACGAGTTCGTCGCGACGCTGCGCCGCCTGGCCGATGCGCTGGAGCAGGGCGAGCCTTTCCGCATCCAGGTGGCCGGAAACCGCTTCACCGTGCCCACAGGCGCCGAGCTGGTCATCGAGCACGAAGCCGAGGGAGGCGACGAGGAACTCGCCCTGGAGCTGCGCTGGAAGAACGGCTGAAGGTCGCCCCCCCGTCGGGCGTCCGGGTCAGCGCGGCTTTCGCTCGCGGTCGACCTCTTCGTAGATGTCTTCTTCCTTCGGCTTCGGCTTCCACCGGACCTGTGTCGTCGCGCTCGCGGTGGGCGCCGCAGTTGCAGGTGGTGGGGGCTCTGGGGCTTCGGGCTCGGAGAACCCGATGGAGATTGGGCCACCTCCACTCCCCCGCTTCATCACCACCACGCCGACCAGCACCACCACCGCCAGCACCAGCACCACCACCAGCGCGAGGATCAACCCGCGGTGACCACCTGACTCCTGCTGCCGCGGCGCTGGTGGCGCATCCGACGTGGCTGAGTGCGGTGGCGCTCCGGCGAAATTCCCCTCGATCCGTCCGCCTGCCGCGGCCCACGGGCTCGCTGCCGTGATCGCAGCCGGCGGCCCGGCCGGAACCTCGAGATCACCCTGTGCAGGCGCGGCTCCTGGAGCGTCGGCCAGCGCAGACGCCTCCCCCGCACCGGACAACGCTGCCCCTGTCCCTTCGAGCGGCCCCGGTGCTCCAGGAACTCCCGCGGGCAAGGCACCACCGGGCGCTGCAGCACCTGTCATGTCTGCAGGGGGCGTCGACAGCGCGCCGGGTGGCGTGCTCGGGTGCGATCCGAACGACGCGACCTCGGACGCCCTCGGAGGAACGCCGCGGCTACTGTGGGGCGAGAGGTCCGGATGCGAGATGTGCTCGGAAGGCCCGGCCGCGGCGGGCTGTGCACCCACGCCGGGGAGCCCGAGCGGAGCTCCCGGCGCGGCCGCCTGCATCGGCGCCCCTCCGGATGCACCAGGTGCGAGCATCGCGGCCGTGCCCCCGGTCCCCGTGATGGGCGTGGACCTGGGCAGCGGCGTCGACATGGCAGCCGGCGTGGCGCTCACGGGCGGCTGCGTCCCCATCGCCGAGGTCCCTGGGGGCGCAGCAAACCCGCTCCCCGGTGGCCCCGGCGGAGGCTGCAGGACACCTGTCGGCTGCGTCCCGCCACGCGGAGAGACCATGCCTTGGTGGGCTGGCTCGAGCACCGCGGCCGGTGGCGACGGCGCTCTCGCCGAGGGAGGCGCCGTGCCGTGCAGCGCGGCTCCGTGCGACGCAGCGCCGTTGGGCGCAGCTCCATGCAACGCAGCGCCCTGAGACGCGGAACCCGCAGGTGCACCGCCGTGCAGCGCGGCTCCGTGCGACGCAGACGCGGAAGGTGCACCGCCGTGTGCAGCACCATGCGCAGCTCCCTGCGCTCCCGGACCGAAGGGCATGCCACCGTGCAGCGCCACGCCGTGCGGGGCGGCCCCCGGGGGCGTGGTGCCATGCGGCGCTGCACCAGGAGGCGGAGGCGCGTGGGGCGGCGCGTGAGGCACGGCGGGAGGCGGCGCGACCTTGTGAGGCGCTGCGGGCTCCGGTGTCCGCGCCGCGACGAAAGGCATCACGGGCATCGGCAAAGGCAGCCCCGCAGCCGCTGTCACGTTGCCCGCATCGAGGCCGGTCGGCATCGCCACGCCACCTTGCATCGTGGCAGGGCCGTGACCCATGATGATGGGCGAAGGGAGCGCCCCGGGAGGCATCGTGTCCTCGTTCACCACGATGGGCCCCACGGGTGGCTTCACCGGCAGTTGCGGCCCTCCCGGGTATGCTGGCCCGAACCCTCCCTGCGGCCCGGCGGCATAGCCTGGTGCCGCGGCCCCAGTCCCTTGCGCCGCTGCATACTGCGGGCTGGGTGCAGCGGGTGTTTGCGCCCCGCCCGGGTACTGAGGTGCCGCCGCGTAGGGCGGCGATCCGGGCGCATAGGCACCGCTGGGCGCCTGGGGCGTCATCGCGTAGTGGGGCACCGCCCCGTAGGCCTGACCTGCTGCCCCGGGCGGCGGCTGCTCGGCCCCGTAAGGTTGACCGGCGGCACCTGGAGGCTGCGGCCCTTGCGCGTACTGCCCGTACTGAGGCCCCGGTCCGTACTGCCCGCCTCCGTACGGGGGGGCAGGCGCCACGGGCGTCTGAGATGCCGCCCCGTAGGGCTGACCCGGCATCGGCTGAGTACCGGCAGCGTACTGCCCAGCGCCGTAGGGCGCGACCTGCGCAGCAGGCGCCTGCTGCGCCGCCGCGTACGGCCCACCGGGTGCCGCCAGCGCCTGGGGTGCCGCAGCCGCATACGGAGCAGCGGTGGCCACCGGTGACGTTGCCGCATGCTGCGGGTTGGACGGCGCTGCTGCGCCATGAGCCGGGCTTTGCGAAGACTGCGCCTGCAGACCCAGACCGTAAGGCACGGCCAGCGGGGTCAACACGCCCGGAGACTGCAGCGGCATCGCGGGCAACGGTCGAAAAGGCCCGCCGGAGCCGGGCATCTCTGCGCCGTACATCCCTTGCGAGCGCGGAGGTCCCGCTTGCGCGGAGCCCTCGCCCCCGGGGCCTGCCCATGAAGAATATTTGTCGGTCATCCGCGCCGGGGTGGATCGCTTCCGCGGTCCTCCTGGCAGCGTCACTGTACCCTCAATTGCGGATCGCCGGCTACGGTTCCGACGCACTGCACACGTCGCCACCGATCAGGTGCTCTGTGGAAAACTTCGCCCGCAACGCTTTGCTGGTTCCTGCATCTCCGCACCTCGTGCGCTGACGACGACACAGCGCATCCCCGCACCTCGCACGTACCGTCAACGCCTCGACACGCAGCGCACCTCTAGGGCTTCCGTGACGCATCCTCACGCCGGTCGATGCACCGTCGCCTCTCTACCCGCAGCGCGTCGCCTCTCTCTCCAGCAGTGCGTCGCCCTGCATCCCCGGACGCGCATCTCGACCTGCGCACCGCCCTCTTCGCTCCCGGCTCCTGCACTTTCCTTCAAGCGCCACCGAGCGCTCGAGGGCCTCGATCCACCGCGCTGCCGTACGACCGACGTGTCCCGGCCCTCCGTCGCGCAAGCACCCCGCCCGGCCGCTTCCTCGCGGGCGCCGTGCGGCGGTGCTATGAGGGCCGCGCCATGTCCGCCGAGAATCCGGGCGCCCCTACCGAGCCCACCGCCACCGCAGAGCCCACCGCTTCCACCGAGTCCAGCGCCGCCGCCGCCGAGCCGCGCGAGCCGCTCCGCTACGACCACCTCGAGGTCGAGCCGCGCTGGCAGCGCGTCTGGGACGAGCAGGAGACCTTCCGCGCCGTCCGCGATCCCGCCTCCACGCGGCCCAAGCGGTACGTGCTCGACATGTTCCCTTACCCCTCGGGCGATGGCCTGCACGTGGGCCATCCCGAGGGCTACACCGCGACCGACATCATGTCGCGCTACTGGCGCATGGCGGGCATCGACGTGCTCCACCCCATGGGCTGGGATGCCTTTGGCTTGCCCGCCGAGCAGTACGCCATCCGCACCGGCACCCACCCCTCCGAGACGACCGCGCGCAACATCGGCAACTTCAAGCGCCAGCTCAAGATGCTGGGCTTCAGCTACGACTGGTCACGCGAGGTCTCGACCACCGACCCGCGCTACGTCCGGTGGACGCAGTGGATCTTCCTGCAGCTCTTCAAGAAGGGACTCGCCTACCAGGACGAGATCACCGTCAACTGGTGCCCCGCGCTCGGCACCGTGCTCGCCAACGAAGAGGTCACCGATGGCAAGAGCGAGCACGGGCACCCTGTCGAGCGCGTCCCGCTGCGGCAGTGGATGCTCAGGATCACCGCTTACGCCGATCGCCTCGCCGACGATCTGAAGCTCGTCGACTGGCCGGAGGGCACGCTCGCCATGCAGCGCGCCTGGATCGGCCGCTCCGAGGGCGCCACCATCACCTTCGCGGTGGAGGGCTACGAGGGTGACACGCTCAAGGTGTTCACCACCCGCCCCGACACCCTGATGGGCGTCACCTACGTCGTCCTCGCCCCCGAGCACCCCATCGCCGACTGGATGATCAAGACGCCAGGCAAGGTGCCCGACGAGCGCCGCGAGGCCGTGCAGAGGTACGTGGCAGCGACCGTGAACCGCAGCGACCGGGACCGGCTCACCTCCGCCGCCAAGGAGAAGACGGGGGTCGACACGGGCCTCGTCGCCGTGCACCCCATCACCGGCCAGAAGGTGCCGGTGTGGGTCGCCGACTACGTGCTCGGTGGTTACGGCACCGGCGCGGTCATGGCCGTCCCTGGGCACGACGAGCGCGACTTCGCCTTCGCCAGGGCCCACGGTCTGCCGATCGCGGAGGTCGTGAGCCCCGACGGAAAGCTTCACGGGACGCTGGAGGCCGCCTTCACCGACGAGGGCATCGCCGTCCAGAGCGGCGCGTTCGACGGCCTCACCACCGCCGCGTGCAAGAGCGCCGTGGTGGTGACGCTGAAGGGGCTCGGCCGCGGTGACGGCCAGGTGAGCTACAAGCTGCGCGACTGGGTCTTCTCCCGCCAGCGCTACTGGGGTGAGCCGATCCCGATCTACTTCCCGGTGGAGCTGGAGAGCCCCGATGGCGACCCGCGCAAGGGCGCGCCGCACCGGGTGCTCTTCGATCAGCCCATCGCTGTCGACGAGGCAGAGCTACCCCTCACCCTGCCGGACCTCGTCGATTTCCGCCCCGGCAACGACCCGGCGGGTGCCCTGGCCCGCGCCGTCGACTGGCGCTACTTCCAGAAGGAGGGCCGCTGGTACGCCCGCGAGACCAACACGATGCCGCAGTGGGCCGGTTCCTGCTGGTACTACCTGCGCTTCATCGACCCCCAGAACGACGCCGAGATCTTCTCCGAGGCGGCCTATGACGCCTGGATGCCGGTGGACCTCTACATCGGCGGGGCCGAGCACGCCGTGCTGCACCTGCTCTACGCGCGCTTCTGGCACAAGGTGCTGCACGACCTGGGCCGGGTGAAGCATCCGGAGCCCTTCACGAAGCTCGTCCACCAGGGGATGATCCTCGGGGAGGACGGCGAGAAGATGTCGAAGTCCCGCGGCAACGTGGTGAACCCCGACGACATCGTACGCGTCTGGGGCGCTGACGTGCTCCGCCTCTACGAGATGTTCATGGGCCCGCTCGAGGCGGTGAAGCCCTGGCAATCCTCCCAGATCCAGGGCGTCGTGCGCTTCCGCGACCGGGTCTATGCCGTCGCCACGCGCGCTCTGGGCGACACCCTCCAGGACGATACTGCCCGGCTCCTCCACCGCACGGTGAAGAAGGTGACCCGCGATCTGGAGGGGATGAGCTTCAACACCGTCATCTCGACGCTGATGATCTTCGTGAACCACCTCGCGGGCCTGGCCTCGCCGCCCCGCGAGGCCGTGCACAAGCTCATCCTGATGGTGTCGCCCTTCGCCCCCCACGTGGGTGAGGAGCTCTGGCGCCTGACCGGCCACGAAAAGAGCCTCGCTTACGAGCCCTGGCCCACCTGGGACGAGGCGCTCTGCGTCGATGACGTCGTGGAGGTGCCCGTGCAGGTCAACGGCAAGGTGCGAGGCCGGATCATCCTCGCCAAGGACGCCACCGAAGATCAGGCCCGCGCCGCAGCCCTGGAGTCGGTGGGCAGCACCCTGGCAGGCAAGCAGGTCAAGAAGTTCATCTACGTCCCCGGCAAGATCGCGAACGTCGTGGTCGGCTAGAGACGGGGACTGCGTACCCAGGATCCGGGCCCTGAAGGCCCCTGCGCTCCTGTGGATCACCACTTCCAGGTTCTGCGCAGCCCCCGCGCGCCGGGGAGCGAGCGCAACGAGGGTGCGTGAGCGGAGGGTCTACGCCCAGCACTCACTGTCTCCCCCTGGTGGCTCCTCTCCTCGCCTTCGAGAACCGAAATCCCAGCCCTGAGAGGGGTCCTGCAGCACTGCCCCTGACGCGCCGCCCCTCCTGACCGGGACTCTGAGCATCCTGGCAAGCCTCCTGCATTGGCTCGTCCCTGTGCGGGACGCGCACGCCGCCTCTGCGGTGAAGCGCGGACCCGTACCTGGCGACGGAGATGAGGATGCTGGTCCAACGCGTCCGGGCCGCTTTGCATCGGTCCTTTGACATCATCGCCCGCGGACATGCGGGTGCGGCGCTGATCATGGGCGCGTCTCTCGCGGGCTGCGCCTTCGATGCTGAACGCGACGCGACGCCCGACACGCGCGACGAGATCGACGTCGATGAGCGCGTCGACAGCGCGAGCATGCCCATCGAGGGCGGTTACGCCGCGAGCACCGATCGCGCCGTCATCGGCATCGCCGTCATCGGCTCCGGCGGACGCCTGACGCGCACCTGCACCGGCGCGCTCATCGCGCCCGACCTGGTGCTCACCGCCCAGCACTGCATCTCCAGCGCACCGGATTTCATCCGCTGCGATCGCGCCGAGTTCGGGCCCACCGAAGATGCCGTCCGGATCCACGTGACCACTGCTGACGACATGTGGAGCGCCGGCGCCACCTGGACCCGAGGCCGCGAGATCCTCCTGCCCCCTTACGGCCGCGCCGTGTGTGGCCACGACCTCGCCCTCATCGTCCTCTCCACGCCCCTCTCCGCAGAGGAAGTCACCCCCCTCGACCTGCGCCTCGACCGAACGGCCGAGGATGGAGAGGACTACTCTGCAGTGGGCTTCGGCAACACCAGCGGCGCCCTCAAGGACGCTGGCGCCCGACGCCGCCGTGACGGACTCACCGTGGAGTGCGTCGGCTACCGCTGCGGCGACTCGGACGAGGTGGCGCTCAACGAGTGGCGCGGCGACGCCGGTGCCTGCAGCGGTGACTCTGGCGGGCCAGCCCTCGACGGCGACGGCCGCGTCCTCGGCATCACCTCCAGGGGACCCGACGGCTGCGACGATCCGATCTACGGGGGCCTTCTTGAGCACCGCACGTGGCTGACCGAGTCTGCCGCCCTCATCGCCGAGGAGGGTGGCTACGACGCCCCCGCGTGGGTCGACGAGAGCCGCATCTCCGCCACGAGCTACGAGACGGGCGCCATCGATCCACGCTGGACGTCATGCGCTGCGTCACCGGGGAACCCCGCCACCGGCGCAGGTTCGTTCGCCGCCGGGGCCTTCGCCGCCCTCACGCTCGCCCTGTACCGACGCCACCAGCGCTGCACCCAGGCGTGATGAACCGTACGAGCGTCAAGCAACACCTCAACGGGTGATTCCCCCGCCGACGCCGCGCCTTTCCTGGCGACATGCGAGCACCGGCCACATGCCCTGGGCCCCGATGAAGCAGGATTCCACCCTGACCTCGCGGCCCTGCCACGCCGTTCCCTGCTAGGATGCGGCCTCTCGTACCCTGCTCTCGGGGCCTGCCCCGGCTCCCTGGCGCAACGCGCTGCGAAGGAGCCACGGGCGGCGCCCCCCGGGAGCGCACAGGCCGCGAGGCCTCTGTTCCAGGGTACGCCGTCCTAGCGTCAGCCCTGGAGCGCGTCATGCCCGACTTCATCCGTCGTTCTTCCACGTCCTCTGCCGCCCTCGTCGCGGCCCTGGTCCTCGCCGCCCCCCTCCCGGGCTGCGGCCCCACTTACGTCCGCGGCAACGAGGTCGCTGGCCTCGACGACCAGGCCATGAGCACGGGTCTCGACAAGCGAGACATCGACCAGCTCCTCCACGAGAACCTGAAGGCGCTCATGGCCTCGCCCGTCGCCCGCCAGTGGGCCGCGGACGGCTCGCGCCCTACCCTCGCCATCTACCCGCTCGCCAACGAGACCAGTGAGCACATCGACAGCCAGCTCATGGCCCTCCTCTCCGACGTCGAGACCTTCATGGTCAACTCGCAGCTCGTCACGGTGATCAGCGTCGAGCGCCAGATGCAGATGATCGGCGAGATCGAGAAGCAGCACGGCGGAGGCTTCGACCCCCGCAACGTCGCCGAGTACAACCGCCAGCTCGGCGCCCGCTACTACCTCACCGGCAAGGTCTTCACCTCCGACGAGCGCGCCTACGACGAGCGCCGCGTGCAGTACTTCATGTTCATGCAGCTCATCGAGGTCGCGACGAGCGCCGTCCTCTGGCAGAACAAGGCAGCCTTCACGAAGGCCCTGATCCAGGACTGATGTCGCCCGTGGCCCGGCGGACACACGCCTTCGCAGTCGCCCTCATCGCGCTCCTCACCGTGCTCACGCAGGCGGGCTGCGCCGGCCACGAGAGCCGCGTCGAGACCGCGCTCTACGCCCTCGACCGCGGCTACCCCGCGCAGGCCGTGGCGGCGCTGAACGAGGAGATGGAGGTCCAGCGGAACCAGGACCTCCCCGCGCTCACGGGCGACAACGCCCTGCTCCTCCTCGATCGCGCCAGCATCCTGCTCGGCATGGACCAGTACAAGCTGAGCGCCCGCGACCTGGGCGTCGCTGACAAGTCCATCGACATGCTCGACATGTCGCGCAGCGCCGTCGACGACATCGGCAAGTACCTCTTCTCGGACGACGCTGGCCCCTACCGCGCGCCCCCGCACGAGAAGCTGCTCATCAACACCGTCAACCTCATGAACTACCTGGCGCAGCGCGACCTCACCGGCGCCAAGGTCGAAGCGCGGCGCCTCGCGATCATGCAGAAGTACCTGCGCGAGCACGAGCACTCCACGGCCCTCACCGGTCTTGGCAGCTACCTCGCCGGCTTCGCTTTCGAAAAATCCGGGACCACCGACAGCGCCCTCCTCTACTACGACGACGCCCTCCGCTACGCCCAGTACCCCTCGCTCCGCGACCCCTTGCGCAGGCTGGTCCGCGGCGAGCCGAAGTCCCCAGGCATCCGCGCCCTCATCGCCGGCGCCGAGCCCCTCCCGCCCCTCACCGAGACCGGCGAGGCCGAGATCCTCGTCGTGGTCGGCTTCGGCCGCGCCCCGCGCAAGGTCCCGAACCGCATCCCCATCGGCCTCGCCCTCACCCTCGTCGCCAACGACATCAGCCCCACCGACCGCGCCCAGGCCAGCGGCCTCGCCGCCAAGGGCCTGGTCACCTGGGTCAACTACCCCACCCTCACCCGCAGCCGTGGCGGCTACACCACCCCCACCTTCTCCCTCGACGGCCGCCCCTGCCCCATGGAGCAAGCCCTCGACATCGAGGCCGAGGTCCGCGCCGAGTGGCGCAAGATCGAGGGCACCGTGATCCTCTCCGCCCTCACCCGCACCATCACCCGCGTCGTCGCCGGCGAGGCCGTGCAGGGCGTCACCAAGGCCATCGACAAGGACAGCGGCCCCCTCGGCCTCCTCCTCGGCCTGCTCACCAGCGCCACCCTCACCGCCGCCGACACCCCCGACACCCGCGCCTGGACCACCCTCCCGGCGCGCATCGCCATCTCCCGCCTCCGCGTCCCCGCCGGCCGCCACGAGATCGTCCTCTCCGCCCGCGGCGTCCAGAAGCGCACCCGCGTCGACCTCGCCCCTGGTGGCTGGGCCTTCGTGCCGATGATGGCCCTACGCTAGCGAGGTGAACATGCGCGCCTCTCCACTGACAGCCCTCGCGCTCACCCTCTCCGTCACTGCCTGCTCCTCCGGGCGCGCCCCGCAGCCTCGCCAGCCCTCCTACGCACCGCCGCAAGCAGGAGCGCTCCAGCCCGGCACCTCCGCCCCGCCACCTCCTGGCCTCCCCTCTCCCGCCTCTCTCCTTTCCGGCGCCCCGAACCAGCCCTTCGCACTCTCTCCGGGCTCCCCGCAGCCCTCCTGGGCGGCCCTCCCTTCCATCTTCCGCCCCGTTAACGTCGCCGCCCTCGTCTCCCTCCAGGGCCGTCGCTGCGCCCCCAAGGAAGTCGCCCCCGGTGTCTGGGTCAGCTTCGAGTGTGGCATCCCCCAGCGCATCACCCGCGCCCTCCCCCTCGCCCCCCCGAACCGCATGGGCCTCGTCACGGGCCCCCTCCCCACCGCGGTCGACCACCGCCAGCTCGGCCTCTCCGGCCCCATCAAGAACCAGCAGGCCGTTGGCGCGTGCACCGCCTTTTCCCTCTCCAGCGCCATGGATCACGGCATCCGACGCCTCGGCCGACAGGAGACCCTCGCCCCCCTCCATGTCTGGTCCAAGTACGGCCGCCCCAACATCGGCGCCGCTGGCGACCAGACCACGGGCGAAGCGATCACCCTGGAGCAGACCTGGCCCTACGATCCCATCAAGGCCTGCAAACTGATGCGCGACGCGCACGACGACTGCGGCGCGGCCTACGGGGTCCAGCCTGGCTCGGGCGCTTCCGACCCGGCGCTACGGGCCGAGCAGCAGAAGGCCGACACCCAGGGCCGCTACCGCATCCTCGCCATCGAGGAACTACGCACGAGCCCCGTCGACCTCCAGGAGCTCTCCGCCGTCCTCGCGGGCGGCGACGCCGTATGGGTCTCGTTCCGCGTCAGCTCCGATGCCTGGAAGAGCAGCTCCCTCCAGGGCGGCGTCCTTCCCGAGTACCACCACGACGACGGCAGCGGCCACGCCGTCTTGCTTGAAGGCTACCGGACCGTGGGCGGCGCGAAGCAGTTCCTCGTCCACAACAGCTGGGGTGATCGCTGGGGCGACCGTGGCTACGGCTGGATCTCGGAAGCCAACGTGCAGCGGCACCTGCGCGCCGCCTACAAGGTCCGCGTCGCCGACCCCACCGCGCCCACGCCCCAGCCCGATGCCAGCGGCTGTCCCGCAGGCCAGGTGCGCGACAGCGTCCTCCGCACCTGCGCCCCCGTGTGTCAGAGCGGCTCGCCTCCCGCCGCGGGCATCTGCCTCCCCACCCTCCCCGGCTTCGGACCGCCGACAATCCCCGGCATCCCCGGCATCCTTGGCATGCCGAGCCTCCCGAACATCCCCGGCCTCCCTCCCTTCCAACCGCCCGCCCAACCGCCCGCCCAACCACCCGCCCAACCGCCGTCACAGCCCCCTGCGCAGCCCAGCACTTGCCCCCAGGGTCAGGCTCGCGACCTCATGAACGGCCAGTGCGCGCCTCTCTGCCCGAGCGGCACACCTGCATTTGGCGGCCTCTGCCTGCCCACCTTCCGCTGACCAGCCCCCGAACCGCTACACCACCGCCCGCACCTCGCCCTCCCCGTGCACCGCGATGTAATCCGGCCTGAGCCCCGGGCACCGCCCGAAGTGCTGGCACCCCACGCACCCCTCCGGCTTCACTCCGCCCGCGAGCCGCGAGTCCTTCAGATCGAACACTTCGTCCGGCGTCACCACTGTCACCAGGTCGTCCCCCGGGTGGCGCACGTGTGCCTCGTAGCCTGGCAAGAAGCACCGCGGCAGGTGCAACGACCAAACCTCGTAGCCTCCCGCCCGCGCGTCCTCGCATGCCCCCCGCACCTCGGCCGCGACCTCTGTGATCCGCGGGAGCTGCGCCACATTGCCCTGGTTCTGATCGGTCAGCGACACCAGCCACAGCGCGAACTTCTGGATCCCCTGCGCATGCAGCCCCGCGATCCACGCTCGCGTCTCCCGGTACGTGTCCTCTTTCAGGATCAGGTCTGCCACCGGATCCAGCCCCCGCGCCACCAGGTTCTCGATGGCCCGCCTCCGCAGCATCGCCGTCTCCGCGCGGCGCACCGTCCGCTCGTAGGCCGCGTCCCCGAACGCATGCACCGACACGTGGAACTGATCCACCCCGCACCCCACCAGGTGATCCAGGTACTCCGCGTAGGCGTAGCGCAGCCCGTTCGACGCCACCTTCACGTGCTCGAACCCGCGCTTCCGCGCGTACCGCACCAGCGCCGGCAGGTCTCCACGGATCGTCGGCTCCCCTCCCGTGAACGCCACGTCCCTGAACCCCCGCGCCGCCGCCCGATCGATCTCCCGCACCACCCGCGCGCTCGGCAGCTCCCGCTGACGCATCGCATCGGTGATGGTGCAGTACGAGCACGCGAGGTTGCAGTCGTAACCCAGGACCACATCGAGGAGCGGCACGGCACGACGAGTGTAGGATCGCTGCCCCCTCGTGGCATCCCACCCCTGCGCGCTCGCCCTCGGAATCCTGGTCACGCTCGTGGCCGCACCCGCATCATCCCAGGAGCGCCCGGTATCCGGCCCTTTCCCTGCCAGCCCGCCCGCGTCTCCTGCCAGCCCCTCGCCCGCATCTCCTGCCAACCCTCCGCCCTCACCTCCCGCAGCCCCGCCTCCCTCTCCTCCCAGCACCCTCGCCGACGAGCCTCTCCCGGGAGCTGACCACCCCGAAGACCCGCCCGAAGTCCCCGAGGTGCGGTCCGAGATCGTCGTCTTTCCGCCCCCGAGGCCAGAGCCAACGAGCGCCCCCCCGCCACCGCCCGAGGGACTGCCGCTGACGCTCCGTGTCGCCGCCGCTCCCCCTCCCGCGCCGCCGCGCACCGCCAAGCCTCCCGAGCACCGGGGCGTCTGGTACGGCATCGACGTCGGCATCGCCAACCGCGAGGAGCTGTTCGTCGGCCTCCTCCAGCTCGCCCTCTACGCGAACGAACCGCTGCACGCCTACAGCGCCCTCCTCCTCGCCGTCGGCAATGCTCCGGAGCACTTCGTCGGCGGCGTGGAGCTCGGCCTGCTCAACGCCAACACCACCTTCCACGGCTTCCTCGCCGTGGGCCTCGGGCACCTCAGCAAGCAGGTCTACGGCGTTGCCCAGGTCGACGTGCTCTACGGCGAGAGCCGCACCTTCACGGGCGCCCTCAGCCTCGCCGGCGTCTACCACCACGACATCACCTTCGTCGGCGGCCTGCAGCTCGCCCCGGTCAACGACGGCCACAACTTCACGGGCCTCGCCCAGATCGGCCTCGCCAACCTCGCTGGCCACGGCGAGCACAACGGCGTCCACGAGCCCGAGGACCTGGTCTTCGTCGGCCTCGCCCAGGTCGGCCTCTACAACAGCCACCCGGGCATCTTCCGCGGTGCGCTCCAGCTCGGCCTGGTGAACTACACCCACCGCGTCCAGACCTTCGCCCAGCTCGGCCTCTGGAACCTCCTGTACGAGGGCAGCTTCCAGGGTGGCGTGCAGGTAGGAAGCTGGAACGCCACCCCCGACTTCTCGGGGGCCCTCCAGCTCGGCCTCCTCAACCAGGTCGACCACGCCTTCGAGGGAGCGCTCCAGGTCTCCGCCACCTTGAACCTCGCCGACGAGCGCTTCCGCGGCCTTGCGCAGATCGCCCCCGTCAATCTCACCGAGGAGATTCAGGGCGCGCAGCTCGGCGCCTTCAACAGCTCCTCCGATCACCGTGGCCTCCAGGCGGGTGCCATCAACACCACCGACGACATGCGCGGCATCCAGATTGGCCTCGTCAACGTCGCCAGGCACCTGCGGGGCCTCCAGCTCGGTGTCCTCAACATCGCTTACCGGGGCGGCCTCCCCGTGGCCCCGGTGCTCAACCTCGGGCTGTGAGTCTCCTCGCGTCTCACCGAGGAGACGCGCGCCCCCGCACCCCGCCGAAGCTGTATCCATGCCGGGGCACATCGAGGAGCGGTGCGGCTCACCGCATGTAGGATCGCTGCACTCCCGTGACGTCCCACCCGTGCGCGCTCCTCCTCGGCCTCCACAACGCGCCGGAGCACTTCGGCGGCGGCGCGGAACTCGGCCTCACCCTGAGCGCCAACAAGACCTTCCAGGGTGGCTTCGCCGTGAGCTTCTTGCGCAGCATCGGGCAGCTCCACGGCATCGCGCAGGTCAGCGTCCTTTCCGGACAGACCGAGGCCTTCACGGGCGCCCTCAGCGTGGGGGGCTTCTTCCACCGCGACATCACCTTCGTCGGTGGCCTGCAGATCGCCGCCGTGAACTCCACCCGCCACTTCATCGGCCTCGCCCAGGTGGGGCTCATCAACGGGCTCAGGAAGAAGAGCGACGACCGCGGGTTCGAGGTCGCGCTCCAGGTGGGCAGCGCAAACCTCACCGCGAAGAGCTTCTCCGGCGGCGTCCAGGTCGGGCTCTTCAACCTCACCCGCGAGGACTGGACCGGCGCGCTCCTCCTCGCCTGGACCGAGACCTTCCGGGGCTTCGCGCAGATCGCTCCCCTCAACGCCGCCAAGGACATCTGGGGCGCACAGATCGGCGCGGCCAACCGCTCCGAGAACCACCGGGGCCTCCAGGCCGGCGCCTTCAACCTCGCCGACCACATGCACGGCGTCCAGATCGGCGTCTTCAACCAGGCCAAGCACCCGCGCGGCCTCCAGCTCGGCCTGGTCAACCTCTCCGATCAGGGCGGCCTGCCGGTAATACCCATCGTCAACCTGAGCCCCTAGACAGCCTCCAGAGCGCCCCTCGAAGCGCGCCCAGCGTCCTCACACGTACGACTGGCCTCGCCCCCGGCCCGCCGCGTCCCCCCTCCGCGCACACCTCGCTTGCAGGCTGCCGGATCGCGGGGCAGTCTCCGCCCCCCGATGCGCCGCCCCCCGTCCCGCGCCCTCGCCGCCGCCCCTCTGGCGTGCGCCCTCGCGCTCCTCGCACTCTCCGCGCTCCCCGCGTGCTCCACCCTGGCCACCTCGCCCGACTGGGTGGGCGGCGGCCTGATCACCTCGGCGCCCATCCGCGAGGCCGAGCAGGACGCCGAGATCGAGCGCGAGCGCAAGCGCGTCGCCAGCCAGCCCCAGAAGATCGGCGCGCGCCACGCGCTCATCATGCACCGGCAGTCGAAGAGCCGCCCCGACGACATCACCCGCACCCGCGACGAGGCCAAGCAGCGCGCACAGGAGGCCCTCCTCAAGGTGCGCGGCGGCATGAAGTTCGAGGAGATGGTCGCCGAGTACAGCGACGAGCCCGGCGCCCCCGAACGCGGCGGCGACCTCGGCATCTTCGACCGCAGCACCATGGTCAAGGCCTTCTCCGACGCCGCGTTCTCGCTCAAGGTCGGCGAGATCAGCGAGGTCATCGAGAGCCCCTTCGGCTTCCACATCATCCAGCGCACCGAATGACCACGGCGCCCCGCACGGCGCAATCCACGGCGCAACCCACCTCCATGAACAAGCCCCCGCACGCCCCCACCGCCGAGCACCAGCGCCTCGAAGAGAGCCGCGACCGCCGCGAACGCTGGAAGAGCTGGGGGCCCTACCTCGCCGAGCGCGCCTGGGGCACGGTCCGCGAGGACTACAGCAAGCAAGGCCACGCCTGGGAGCACTTCCCCCACGACCACGCCCGGAGCCGCGCCTACCGCTGGAACGAGGACGGCCTCGGCGGCCTGTGCGATCGGAACCAGACCCTCTGCCTCGCCGTCGCCCTCTGGAACGAGCGCGACGCCATCCTCAAGGAGCGCGCCTTCGGCCTCTCCGGCCCCGAGGGCAACCACGGCGAGGACGTCAAGGAGGTCTACTACTACGAGGACGCCACCCCCACCGCGAGCTACCTCCGCTACCTCTACCGCTACCCCCAGCGCGCCTACCCCTACGCCGAGCTGGTCGACGCCGCGCGCCACCGCACCAGCGCCGACCCCGAGGTCAACCTCGAAGACCTCGGCGCCTTCACCGACCGCCGCTACACCGACGTCACCGTCGAGTACGCGAAGCGAAGCCCCACCGACATCCTCATGGTCATCACCGTGGAGAACCACGGCCCCGACCCGGTCCCCCTCCACGTCCTCCCCCACGTCTGGTTCCGCAACACCTGGAGCTGGTCCGACCCCCTCGGCCCTCTGCCCGAGATCCACGCCGTGGACACCCCCGAAGACCCCGGCGCTCCCGGCGCTCCCGCCTTCGTGGCCATGCGCGCCGTGCACCCCTCCGACTTCGGCACCTACCACGTCTACGTCGAGGGCGCGCCCGAGCTGCTCTTCACCAACAACGAGACTCACCACGAGCGCCTCTACGGCACCCCCTCACGCACCCCCTACGTGAAGGACGCCTTCCACGACGCGGTCGTCGGCGGCGCCCTCCGCCGCGTGAACCCCGAGCGCCGCGGCACCAAGGCGGCGAGCTGGCATCGCCTCGTCCTGCCCCCCGGCGGCAGCGCCCGCATCCGGCTCCGCCTCACCACCAACGCGCTCGCCGACGCCCTCTCCAACCCCTTCAGCGACGCCGACGCCCTCCTCGCCGAGCGGCGCCGCGAGGCCGACGCCTACTACCTCCACATCCAGGGCCCCGACCTCTCCGACGACCACCGCCTCATCCACCGGCAGGCCGCCGCGGGTCTGCTCTGGACCATGCAGTTCTACAACTACGACGTCGACATCTGGCTCCGCGGCGACGCCATCACCCCGCCCCCCGAGCGCTTCCAGGGCCGCAACAACCACTGGCGCCACCTCTCCATCGCCGACGTCATCTCCATGCCCGACGCCTGGGAGTACCCCTGGTTCGCCGCCTGGGACCTCGCCTTCCACGCCGTCGCCCTCTCCGCGATCGACATCGACCTCGCCAAGGCCCAGCTCAAGCTCCTCGTGAAGGAGTGGTACCAGCACCCGAGCGGCCAGCTCCCCGCCTACGAGTGGGAGTTCTCGGACCTGAACCCCCCGGTGCACGCCTGGGCCACCTTCCAGCTCTACAAGATCGAGCGCCGCCAGCGCGGCACGGGCGACAAGGTCTTCCTCGAACGCGTCTTCCACAAGCTGCTCATCAACTTCGCCTGGTGGGTCAACCGCCGCGACGTCCAGGGGAACAACGTCTTCGAGGGCGGCTTCCTCGGCCTCGACAACATCTCCCTCTTCGACAGGAGCGAAGCCCTCCCCCCGGGCATGCGCCTTGAACAGGCCGACGCCACCGCCTGGATGGCCATGTACTGCCTCGACCTCATGCGCATCGCCCTGGAGCTCGCGCAGGACAACTCCGCCTACGAGGACCTCGCCAGCAAGTTCCTCGAGCACTTCCTCCGCATCGCCTACGCCCTGCACCACGTCGACGGTGGCCTGCCCCTCTGGTCCGAGGAAGACGGCTTCTACTTCGACGTCCTCCAGAACGGCGACCACAGCCAGCACCTCAAGATCCGCAGCGTCGTCGGCCTCATCCCCCTCTTCGCGGTGCACGTCATCCCCCCCGAGGTCTACCGGAACCTCGACAACTTCCGCCGCCGCACCGAGTGGTTCCTCACCCGGAACCCCCACCTCGCCGAGGCCATCACCATCCGCCCCGACGGCCGCAAGGTCCTGAGCGCCGTCCCTCCGGGCCGCCTCGAACGTGTCCTCGGCCACCTCTTCAACGAAGCCGAGTTCCTCTCCCCCCACGGCCCCCGTTCCCTCTCCCGCGAGCACGCCGCGCACCCCATGCGCCTCGCAGGTGCCGACCACGAGGTCCGCTACGAGCCTGGCGAGTCCCCCGACCGCATGAAGGGCGGCAACTCCAACTGGCGCGGCCCCGTGTGGTTCCCCATGGGCTACCTCCTCTGCCGCTCCCTGCTCCGCCTCGACCACGGCTTCGGCGACCGCCTCCTCATCCCCGGCTCGAACGGCCACGCCCCCCGCACCCCCCGCGAGGCCGCACTGGAACTCGCGTGCCGCATGGTCTCCATCTTCGAGCGCGGCCCTGACGGCCGCCGCCCCGTCTACGGCGACGACGACCTCTTCCAGCACGACCCCCACTTCCGCGACCGCATCCTCTTCTTCGAGTACTTCCACGGCGACACCGGCAAGGGCCTCGGCGCCGCCCACCAGACCGGCTGGACCGCCCTCGTCGGCGACCTCATCCTCCGCCTCGCCCGCGCCCGCAGACACCGCGGCTGACCCACCCTTCCGGCCTCGCCGCGCCCCTGCTACGCCCGATCGCCATGAGCGATCGACCCGTCTCTCAGGCCCTCTTCGCGCGCGCCAGCGCCGTCCTCCCCGGCGGCGTCAACAGCCCCGTCCGCGCCTTCCGCGCCGTCGGCGGCGCCCCGGTGTTCATCGCCCGCGCCAACAAGGCGCGCCTCATCAGCGCCGACGGCGCCGAGTACATCGACTTCGTCAACTCCTGGGGCCCTGCCATCCTCGGCCACGGCCACCCTGCCGTCGTCGAAGCCGTCCGCGAAGCCGCGACCGGCGGCCTCTCCTTCGGCGCCCCCACCGAACTCGAGGTCCTCTTCGCCGAGCGCCTCCGCGGCTTCTACCCGAGCCTTGACAAGCTCCGCTGTGTCTCCAGCGGCACCGAGGCCACCATGAGCGCCATCCGCGTCGCCCGCGGCTTCACCCGCCGCGACGTCATCGTCAAGTTCGAGGGCTGCTACCACGGCCACGCCGACCACCTCCTCGTCAAAGCCGGCAGCGGCCTCGCCACCTTCGGCGTCCCCGACTCCGCCGGCGTCCCCGAGGCCATCGCCCGCCTCACCCTCCCCCTCCCCTACAACGACGCGGACGCCCTCCGCGAAGCCTTCGCCAACCGCGGCAAGGAGATCGCCGCCATCATCCTCGAACCCGTCGTCGGCAACATGGGCTGCGTCCCCCCCGAGCCTGGCTTCCTCCAGCTCGTCATCGACCTCTGCCGCGAGCACGGCGCCCTCTCCATCTTCGACGAGGTGATGACCGGCTGCCGCCTCGCCCCTGGCGGCGCCCAGGAGCGCTTCGGCCTGCGCCCCGACCTCACCACCCTCGGCAAGATCATCGGCGGCGGCATGCCCCTCGCAGCCTACGGCGGCCGCGACGACGTGATGAGCATCGTCGCCCCCCTCGGCCCCGTCTATCAGGCCGGCACCTTGAGCGGGAACCCTGTCGCCGTCTCCGCCGGCCTCGCCACCCTCGCCCAGCTCACCCCTGCCCTCTACGAGCGCCTCGAAGCCCTCGGGGCCGCCCTCGAAGAAGGTTTCCGCGCCGCCGCCCGCGACGCCGGCGTCCCTGCCTGCGTCCAGCGCGTGGGCTCCATGATCACCCTCTTCTTCCGCGAGGGCCCCGTCCGCAACTGGACCGACGCCTCCGGCAGCGACACCAAGCGCTTCGCCACCTGGCACGCCGGCATGCTCGCCCGCGGCATCTACTGGCCCCCCTCGCAGTACGAGGCCGCCTTCCTCTGCGGCGCCCTCACCGACGCCGACATCACCCGCACCATCCAGGCCTGCCGCGAGTCCCTCGCCGCCTGATCAGCCCTCAGCAGTACGTGCATCCCGCCAAGGACGGACCACCCACGCAGCAGCGTGGCGGAGGCGCGTGCCCCCGCTCCGCACCTCGACGCTGGGACGCCCTCAGTTCGCCAGCCGCGTCGCCATCAGGTCCACGAGCGCCTGGATGGCTGGCCGGTAGCCGAAGTCGCTCGTTGCCGGATCGCTGAGCTGCGCCGGGCAGATCGAGCTGGTCACCCCTCGCTCTCCGAGCTGCTGGAGGACGCTGAGCTGCCGCAGGCCCGGGTACGCCTTCGCGGCCGTCTGCACCTGCCCGTCGCACACCGGAATGTCGGCGCCCCTGCCGCAATCGCACCCGGGTCCGTTGTCCGAGCAGTCCCGCGGCACTGCCAGATCGAAGGTGCACGCGAACTGCAGATCGCTGTTCGGCGGGCTCGGGTTCCACTCACCGCCGTTGATCGGGTTGCCCACAGGCACGCCCGCCCGCGGCGACGACGACTCCTGCATGTACGGGCTCGACGGCGGCACGTAGCTCTCCGGGTCACCCAGGATGGCGTCCCACGCCCCGCTCGCGCCGAGCTCCGCGGCGCTCTTGAAACCCTGCCCGAGGTCGAACGGATCGCGCGCGATCTCCTGCCACGGCACCCCTACGATCCCCCCGAGGATCACCAGCCTCGGATCCCGGATCGTGCTGTTCCCGTCGCTCGGATCGAGGTCCGAGAAGATCGGGTTCGGCACCAGGTTGCCCTGCCTGTCGGCGATCGTCGGCGAGGTCAACGCCTGCACGTAGCGGCTCGTCGGGTACATGAAATCGATCCCGAACCGCCGCTTCTGGTCGAAGCAGCGCTGGTTCGGATGATCCTCGGCCGCCGCCGTGATCAGCGGGCCCTGGTCCGGGTCGCCGCCCACGTAACAGGTCGGGTCCACCGCGCAGCCCGCGGGCACCGCCTGCGCGCACGACGCGCAGCAAGCGTCGCCCGGATCGGTCGCGCACACTGCGCGCGCCTTCGGCAGGTGGAAATTGTTCCCGTACGTCGCCCCCAGGAAGTACTGCCCCTCCTCCCGCATGGAGCAATCGTTCTCGTCGGTCAGCATCAGCACCACCAGCATCGAATCGGGCCGCAGGAACTCCGCCCGCTGCTGCAGCAAGACCTGGTCGACCCCCTGCGGCTGCGCCTGGGAGTTCGTGACCACAAGCTGGTTGTAAGGCGCGGGATCGGCGAGGAACCGGTACCATCCTTCCAGCGACGCCTCGTATCCGCACCCGGCCTGACCGACGCCGAGCACCATGTCGCTGAACGTGGACACCAGCGCCTCGCGGTCCATCTCCCCCGGCGGCGTCCCCTGAGCCACCGGATCCCAGAACAGGAACCCCTTGCTCTGGTACGTCGGAACATCGCCCTCCTGGTCAGGCGCGGAGCGCGCGAGCAAGTGACCCCGATCGTTGTTGCTCGGGGAACCGACGGTGCTGCACACATCGCCGCCGAACCCGCCGATGCTCGAGCTGAGCACCCCGAGGTGCAGATCGAGCACCGGCATGAACCGCCGGACCATCCCCGGAGGACAGGGGTCCGTGCCGGTCTGCGGCTGCGACGGCGCGACGACCACCCCGCCCTCCTCCTTGGCGACGCACTCCGGGTTCGTCAGCGACTGCACCAGGTCGGTCATCGCCTGCCCCAGCACCTCCTGCTTGTCGGCCATCCCCTGCGAGTTGTCGACCACCAGCAGCAGGTCGACCTTGGTTGCCCTCGGCATCGGCCCTCCTGCATCGTCCGCACCTGCACCCACGCTGACGGTCACGCTCGGGCCCGTACCGCCCTCGCCGCCCCCGCCTCCAGCGCCTCCTCCGAGGCACCCGCCCAGCGCCAGCACCCCGACCCCCACCGCACCCACGGCGCAGCTCACCCCTGACTTCGCGAACCGGAAGCCCATCACGTCTTCTCCTTCTGACCGACGGCAATAACGCCCGCGCTCCGGACCTCCCTGGCCCTGTCAGCGGCTGTCTGTCGTGGAGTGGGTGGGAGGGGGCCCGCCCCGCCATTTGCGAATCGCGCGAATGGTGCGGTCTGTGCGGTCGATCAGGGAACGTGAAGGTCGTTCACGCGAAGAACACCCGGACGCAGCTCACAGCCGCGTCGCCATGCGTTCGACGAGCGCATGGACCGCCGGCCGGTAACCGAAGTCGTCCGCGAAAGGATCGGTGAGCTGCGCGGGACAGATGGAGCCCGTAGCTCCCTGATCCCCCATCTGCTGAAGGACGCTGAGCTGCCGCAGGCCCGGGTACGCCTTCGCTCTGAGCTGCGTGCTCCCCTCGCACAGCGGAATGTCGTCGCTCTTCGCGCACTCGCACCCCGGCTGGTTCGTCGAGCAGTCCATCGGCTCCGGCAGCTCGAAGATGCACGCGAACTGCAGGTCGCTGTTCATCGAGTTCGGATTCCACTCGCTCCCGTTGATCGGATTGCCCGCCGGGATCCCTCGCGGATGCATCGACTCCCTCATGTACGGGCTCGTCGGCGCCACATAGCTCTCCGGATCGCCGAGGATCACGTCCCATGTCCCGCTCGCGCTCAGCTCCCCGGCGCTCATGAACCCCTTTCCGAGGTCCGCCTCGTCGCGCGCAAGGTGCTGCCAGGGCACCCCCAGGATCCCCCCGATCATCACCAGCCCCGGATCGCGGATGGTGGTGTTGCCGTCGCTCGGATCGAGGTCCGAGAAGATCGGGTTCGGCACCAGCTCCCCCTGCCTGTTGGCGATCGTCGGCGAGGAGAGCGCCTGCACGTAACGCTCCGTCGGGTACAGGAAATCGATCCCGAACCGCCGCTTCTGCTCGAAGCAGCGCAGGTTCGGGTGATCCTCGGACACATTCGTCATCAGCGGGCCCTGGCTCGGATCCCCGTTCGGGTAGCAGGTCGGGTCCACCGCGCAGCCCGCGGGCACCGCCTGCGCGCACGACGCGCAGCAAGCGTCGCCCGGATCCGTCGCGCACACCGCGCGCGCCTTGGGCAGGTGGAAATTGTTCCCGTACGTCGCCGCCAGGTAGTACTGCCCCTCCTCCCGCACGGAGCAGTCGCTCTCGTCGGAGAGCATCAGGATCGCCAGGAGCGAGTCGGGCCGCAGGAAGTCCGCCCGCTGCTGCAACAGCTCCGTATCCAGGCCTTGCGGCGTGACGTTGCTGCCGACGAGGGCCAGCTCCTGGTAGGGCGCGGGGTCCGCGAGGAACCGGTACCACCCCTCCAGCGGCGCCTCGTAGCCGCACCCCGCCTGCCCCACCCCGCGCACCATCTGCTCGAACGTCTGGGTGACGACCACCGCGTTCGACTCGCCAGGTGGGTCATACCGCAGGGCGGAGTCCAGGAGGAGGAACCCGCTGTCCCGGTACGTCGGGAGATTGCCTTGATCGGGCGCCCAGCGCGCGAGCAGGTGCCCCCTGTCGTTGTTGGTCCTCGAGTCCATGACCTGGCACGCATCTCCCCCGTATCCGCCAATGCTGGAGCTGACGATCCCGAGGTGGATATCGATGACCGGCGTGAACCACCGCTCCATCCCTGGAGGACACGGATCCAGTCCGCTCGCCGGACGCGACGACGGCTCGATCCCGCTCTTGTCGATGCAGAGCGGGTTCGTCAGCGACTCCACCAGCTCATTCAGCGCCAGCGCCAGGACCTCCTGCTTGTCCGCCATCGACTGCGAGTTGTCGATCATCAGCAGCAGGTCGACCTTGTCCGCCTTCGGGAGCGGCCCCGGCGGCTCCGTCGGCTCTCCCGCGCCGCTGCCGCTGTCGCCATCCCCCTCCGCGACCACGGCACCGCCCACGTTCGACATGCCCTCGCAGCCGCTCCCCACCAGCAGGCCGACCCCGAGGACCCCCACCACCCCTGCCATCGAGAACCGGAAACCCATCACATTCCTCGTCCTGTCGGGTAACCGAAAGAAGCTGCCGGGTGCCCAGCAAGGCCCGCAACGCCCCGCAAGCACGCCTATTCTGCGACGGATCCTCGTGGGCACCCAGCCCGAAACAAAACGAGCCGCTCAGGTCGCCCCGACCGGCCTTCCCCGCTCTTCGTCAGCTCACAGCCGCGGCGCCATCTGCTCGATGAGCGCCCGCACCGCCGGTCGGTAGCCGAAGGTATCCGACGTCGCGTCATCGAGCTGCGCCGGGCAGATCGACCCCGTCACACCCTGGTCCCCCATCTGCTGGATGACGCTGAGCTGCCGCAAGCCCGGGTACGCCTTCGCCCTGAGCTGCGTGCTCCCCTCGCACAGCGGGATGTCGTTGCTCTTCGCGCAGTCGCACCCCGGCTGGTTCGTCGAGCAGTCCATCGGCTCCGGCAGCTCGAAGGTGCACGCAAACTGCAGGTCGCTGTTCGGCACGTTCGGGTTCCACTCGCTCCCGTTGATCGGGTTGCCCGCCGGAATCCCTCGCGGATGAACCGACTCCTTCATGTACGGGCTCACCGGCGCCACGTAGCTCTCCGGGTCCCCGAGGATCACGTCCCACGTCCCGCTCGCGCTCAGCTCCGCGGCACTCTTGAACCCCTGCGTGAGGTCTGCCTCGTCACGCGCGAGGTGCTGCCACGGCACCCCCACGATCCCCCCGACCATCACCAGCCGCGGATCCCGGGCCGGAGAACTCCCGTCGCTCGGGTCGAGGTCCGAGAAGATCGGGTTCGGCACCAGCTCCCCCTGCCTGTTGGCGATCGTCGGCGAGGAGAGCGCCTGCACGTAACGCTCCGTCGGGTACAGGAAGTCAATCCCGAACCGCCGCTTCTGCTCGAAGCAGCGCAGGTTCGGATGATCCTCGACCGCATTCGTCATCAGCGGCCCCTGGCTCGGGTCCCCGTTGGGGAAGCAGGTCGGGTCCACCGCGCAGCCCGCGGGTACCGCCTGCGCGCACGACGCGCAGCACGGATCACCGGGATCGGTCGCGCACACCGCGCGCGCCTTGGGCAGGTGGAAATTGTTCCCGTACGTCGCCGCCAGGTAGTACTGCCCTCCCTCCCGGATGGAGCAATCACTCTCGTCCGAGAGCATCATCACCACCAGCAGCGAGTCGGACCGCAGGAACTCCGCCCGCTGCTGCAGCAGCGCCGTATCTACCCCTTGCGGCGTGGCGCTGCCCCCGCTGACCGTCAGCACGTTGTAAGGCTCGGGATCGGCGAGGAACCGATACCACCCCTCCAGCGGCGCCTCGTACCCGCAGCCCTGCTGCCCGACGCCGACCACCATCTGCGCGAACGAGTCCGTCAGCGCCTCCCGATCCGTCTCGCCCGGAGGCGTCCCCTGCGACAGCGGATCCCAGAACAGGAACCCCTTGTTCTCGTACGTCGGCAGATCGTTCGTCGTCTGCGACGGCGAGGACCGCGCCAGCAGGTGCCCCCTGTCATTGTTGCTCGGAGAGCCCGCCGTGCTGCACACATCCCCTCCGTACCCACCGATGCTGGAGCTGACGATCCCCACGTGGATGTCGTTCACCGGCATGAACCACCGGCTGGTCCCGGAAGGACACGGATCCGCAGCGCTCGCCGGCCGCGTCGGCAGCAGCACCCCGCCCGGGTCGATGCAGAGCGGATTCGTCAGCGACTCCACCAGATCGGTCAGCGCCAGCGCCAGCGCCTGCTGCTTGTCCGCCATCGACTGCGAGTTGTCGATCATCAACAGCAGATCGACCTTGTCCGCCTTCGGCATCGGCCCTACCGGCCCTTTCCCCCCCGCTCCCCCGCCGAACCCGCCCTCACCGCCCTCACCGCCCTCACCGCCCGCAGCGCCGACCCCACCAGCCCCGCCAGCCGCGCCCACACCGCCTTCACCACCGCCCCCCCCGGCCGAGCCTCCCACGCACGCGCTCAGCGCCAGCGCGCCAAGCACCAAGGCGCACCTCACCCCTGACCTCACGAACCGCAAGCCCATACGCCCACTCCTTCTGACCGACGCAAATGACGCCCCGTACTCCGGACCTTCCCGGCACCCGGCGGCTGTCTGTCGTGGAGTGAGTGGCAGCGCCTCGGCCCCGCCATCTGAGAATCGTCAGGAAAGTTGAAGCCGGCTCACTGCACGAACGCCTGCAAGCGCGTGGCATGCGGGCTGTTTGGAAACGCGCGCAGAAACGCCGCAGCGCGGGCCGAGGCCGCCGCCCGGTTGCCCGTGCGGTACAGCGCCTCGATCGTCAGCGCCTCGCGCTCCTGAACGAGGACCCCTTGCGGAAACCGCACCCGCACCTCGTCGAGCTTCTGCATCGCCCCCCCCGCGTCACCGCGCCTCAGCGCATCACGCGCCTCACCGAGCATCCGGCTCTCCTCACGCAGACGGCTCGCCCTCTCCGCCACAGCCGCCGGCGTCGTATCCAGCGCCGCCCCCTCCCCCGTACCCGACACCCTTCCGGAAGCCCCTGGCGACAGCGGCTCCCCTTGCGCCCCCACCTCTCTCCGCGCAGCCTCCCCGGACCCCGGCTCTCCCGCAGCCCCGCTGCCCTGCGCCAGCTCCCCGCCCACGGAGAACCCTCGCCCCCCCGGCTCTCCCCCCCTCGCCGACTCCTGCCCCGCCACCTGCTGCGCCACCGGCACCGGAGCCGTCCCTCCCGTCACCTCCGTCGGTACCGGAGGGTACGCAGGAGCCGACGAGAACGGCGCCCCCCGCATCCGCGCCGCTGCAGGCCCAGCCCCCCGCGACTCCACCGACACCGAAGACCCCCGCTGAGGCTGCGGCGTCTCCGACGTCGCCGCCGTGTACCCCCCCACGACGAGCGCCGCCCCGAGCACCCCTGCCGCCACCGACTTCGCGATCCCCACCCACGCGAGGTGCCCCGCAACCTGCGCTGCCTCCGCAACCTGCGCTGCCTCCGCAACCTGCGCTGCCCCCGCAACCTGCCCCGCGCCAGCCCCTGTCTGCGTCGCGGTCGCCGTCACGCCAGCATCGATCGGCCCCGCATCCGGTGGCCCCGCATCCGGTGGCCCACCGTCGGGAGACCCATCCGGCCCACCGTCGAGGGGCCCGATCTGAGCGAGCAGCGCGCGCCACACCTCGTCCTGCGCCCCCGCTGGAGGCTGCATCGCGCGCCCCGTTCTCAGGAGATCCATCTCCTGCGGCGTCGCCCCACCTCCCCCCTCGTCACCGAGATCAAGCCATCGCCTGGGGTCGCTCATCGCTCCCCTCCTGCCTTCTTCAAGCCTGCCAGGTTGCTCGCCGCCACTCCATGGAACTGGTCACGTGCATGGAACCGCGCCGCCGCCTTCTTGAACGTCTCCCGCGCGAGGCGAAGCCGCGAGTACACGGTCCCCACCGAGATCCCCAGGGCCTCGGCGATGTCCTCTCCCGTCATTTCTTCGAGTTCGAAGAGCGTGAACACCGCACGCTGCTCCAAGGGAAGCTCATCGAGCATCCTTTCGAGCACCGCCAGCGCCTGGCGACGCTCCGCCACCGCCGCCACATCCACGCGCTCGTCCGCGCAGTCGAGCAGGGGCTCGTCACCATCCGCGCGGCGACGCTCATGCGCGAGCTTCTTGCGATCACTCGCGACGCGGTAACAGATGCCGAACAGCCAGGTGGAGAGCTTCGACTTCCCCTCGAACTCCGCAAGCTTCCTGTGCACGACGAGAAAGACGTCCTGCGCGGCGTCCTGCACGTCACTCTCCCGCACCCCGAGCCGGCGAAGCGATCGCCAGACGAACCGGAAGTGCTGCTCGTACACCTCCCGGAAGTTCATGGTCCGCTGGCGCTACAATAAACCGTCATGCGACCCTGCAGGAGCGGCTTGCGTCATGTCTCTCCCCTGAGTGGAGGCGGTCCCGGGCCGCCATCAAGGAATCGACACGCGGAGCCCCGCCCCCACCAAGAACCCGATGGGTGACGGGTCGAAGGCCGAGACGACCGTGAGCGTCTGGGCCCCCACCGGCCCCTCCACGCGGTCAATGGTGAGTTCCTCGGTGACGAGCGGCGCGACCACGGAGGCGCGCGCCGACCAGCCGAGTGGCCCCACGATGGGCCCTTCACCGAGGAGGAGGGCTCCGAGCCCCATCCAGAGAACCGTCGCCTGGCGGTCCGGGTTGTACCCCCGCCCCACCCCGGTGAAGGCGCCGAGCATGGGCTGGGCACACGCAGAGAGGCGAGGGCCATCGAGGCGTCCCGCGACGGCAGCACACGCGCGCGCCGTGGCGAGGGCGAGGGAGACGTCGACCTCTCCCGGGGGGACGTCGAGGGTGCGGCTGGGGAGCCAGAGGGCCCCCGCGGCAAAGGAGACGCGCGGGAGGCGGAGCGAGGCTTCCGCATAGAAGGCCCAGGAAAAAGGCGTGAGGAGTCCGAGGGTCTGAGCGGCCCCGAGGTCGAGGGAGAGGTCCCACGGTTTGTCGGGAGGCGCTGGCGCGGGAGGTCGGGGCAAGATGCTGCCGGGAGCAGTGGCAAGGAGCCCGGGGGGAGCGGGAGCAGGAGCGGGACGTATCTGCACGGAGCCCACGGGGGGCGTCACAGGGCGCGGTGAGAGGTTCCCATCCGGAAGCGGCGTGGCAGGTGGCTCGGGTTCGGGCGCAGGGCGCGAGGGTGCCTCGCTGTCGAGGAGGATGGCGAGGGTGATGACCAGGGCTTCGGCGAGGCCAGCGCAGGTGGGTCCCGGGTCGGAGATCTGGCGGGTGAGGCCTCCAGCCTGGAGGATGGCGGCGTAATCGGCCTCGGGCCGGAAGATCTGGATGTCGTAGGCCGGCGCGGAAGGGTCGACGCTCTGGGGGTCGAGGGCGGGGCGCTTCATGGCCACCTCGACGGCGGCAGCGAGGGCGCGGGCGTCGGGGCAGTCGGAGGCTTCGGGGGCGCGGAGGACGGTGAGGCGCGCAGGAGGAGGCGTCGTGGGGGGCGGGGCGGCGGCTGCGGGAGCGGGAGCGAGGAGCAGGGGGAGGGAGAGGCAGACGGAGAGCGAGAGAGAGACGGAGACAGGGAACGGGAGGCAGCGAGAGAGGGGGGCTGCAGTCGCGGGGGCGGGGACGCCTGCGCCAGAAGGGCGGCGAGGGCTGGGTCTCCGAGGGGGCGGCTGGGGCACGGG
>NZ_ASRX01000098.1 GCF_000601485.1 Chondromyces apiculatus DSM 436 | reverse complement strand
CACGCCCTCGCCGACCCCGTCCTCACCGTCGCCCGACCCTGACCACGCCCTCGCCGACCCCTTCCTCACCGTCGCCCTCCACCACGCGACCACGAAGCCCCAGCGCTTCGAGGTCGCAGCCCATTACACACCCCACGACATCGTCCCCGCCGTGCAGCACGCCACACTGGGCAGCAGTCAGGCACCGTCCTCCTCACCTTCGGAGACCACCCCTCGGAGGTAGCGCGGGCGGTCGGGGGGTCAGGATCGGAGCTTATGCCAGCGCTGCACGGCGATGGTGAACCGGCGCAGCCGCGGGGTGCACTTGCTTGCAGGGCCGAACCTACCTCACCGCCAAGCCCTCAACCCCAAACCAGGCCAGGTTCTGTCAAACCCGGCCACTACCCGGCATGGATCACGGACCTCGGTGCTGGTGGCCGTCAGCCGCGCGAGGTACCCCGTAGTTCTGCAAGCGTCCACTCACCGCCATCCATGACGGCAACGATGGGCTGTGCAGGGTCATAAGCGGCACCACCACCGATAGAGCATGCCGGTCCATCAGAGATATCGCGGATCCCGCGCTCCAGAAGATCCAGGCCGCGACGGGTCATCCTGTACCGCACTCCACTTGGAAGGGCATTCGATGGTTGACGTTCAACGTCGATGACCGGTTTCTGACCGTCATGACCTAGCCATTCGTGCAAGCGCCTGACCATGAAGGCATCTCCTGTGCAATAGAGCCGAGTCCGCAAGGCCACACCCTCATCGGAACGACGCATCAGGATCTCACCGAGATGCGACCATGACCTACTGACACACTTCAGCAGTAGCTCGTCGAGAAGAGACACGTGCAATTGTTTCCGGATCATGCGAGGAAAATGCTGGAGATGGTAGTGACGCATTCGTCGCAGAACCGGGTCCTCTGTTCGACAACGCACGCTGAATCTCACGGGTTTCGAAGAAGTGAAGCTGCGCCAGCGGCGTTCGTCAGCGCGCCGCTGGGTCTTGCTGATGGGCTGTGCGCCTCCGCGGAGGAGCGCTCGAAGCTCGCTCAGCCCGAGCCGCTCCTCGCAACAGCCGAGCAGGTCGTCCCTGGGCTTGTTCCCTCGATCGACCATCCGCGCAATGATACGCGTGCTCGACCGTTCTCGCGTCAATGAGCAGATCATCCAGCGCAGTGCCGAGAATTGAAGAGATCCGGATGACCAGAGGGTGATCTCCGAGTGAGATCCGAGCGCCTCGACGAGCCGGCCGTACATGGCTCGCCACGTTCGCCCCGAGCCTGGAACGTCTCGCCAGTAGCGAACACGAGCGTCGATGAAATCCGTCACGCCGTGCGGGCAGGGACCGACCAAGAGGTTGTCCGTGAAGGGGATGACCATGTCATTGACGAGTCGGCGCAACTGTCGCGACATGTCGGAGCTGGCGATATGCAATGACATCTTCATTCCTCGGCTCAAAAACCGCACCGCTTGCAGATGCTGGAGGGGGAGTCTCCTGCGTTGCAGCGCTCCCAGCATCGCTGGCATTTGGTCTTACCGGCCTCCACTTTCTGGCACTCTGCTCTGCCCGCATTGATGCATTGTTGGTATTGCTCGTCGCAGGATGAATCCGATACATCCCTCACTTCCTCACAAACTCCGCCTGTCAGGTCTTCCGTGGGGGGACCTGGAAGGCACAGGGCCAGGATATCGACCAGGGGCTCACCGAGGATGCCGCCGCTCAACAAGATCCCACCTGCGACACAGAAATAGTCTGCGACGGGTCTCAACCCGCGCGGATCGAATTGGTTCACCGGGTCTCCCAGCGCGTAGGCATAAAGATTTGTATCCCCGCCCTCGAACAGCAGCGGATCCTTCGCCGTCCACCTGCCCGTCTCCGCGTCGTAGTCCCGTGCCCCGAATCTCACGAGGCCGGTCTCCGGATCGTTCAGCCCACCCGCGAACCCGAAGGGCTGGAACCCCGGGTTCGTATCGAGCAGCACCCGCCCAAATTCGTCGTAGTCCAGCCGCTGCGCGATGGCTCCCGTGGCAGCGTCCACCACGAGCCGCACACTCCCGACCTCATCGCTCACGATCCGGTAGGTCGTCCCGCCCTTGAGCATCACCTCGGGCACATTGGGCCGGTCTCCGTAGATGAACCGCGCCACCACCGCCCCACCCGCATCGATCTCCGCCGCAGGTTGGAGCGTGTCCCGGTAGAGCCAGCCTCTCACGAGCGCCCCGTTCACCTTCTTGCCGACGCGGCGCCCGACGGGATCCACCACGTAAGCGACGACCGTCCCATCCGGCAGGGTCACTTCCCGCAAGTTCCCGAGCGCGTCGTAGCGGGTGAGCATCGTCGCCCCGGTCGTCGTGTCCGTACGGCTCTGGAGGACCCCTCTGTCGTCGTAGGTGAAGGTGAAGCTCCCGTGGGTGAGCAGCCTGTCCTGGTCGTCCACGCTCGCCGTCGCGGTGCTGGTGGCCGTCACCCGGGCGAGGCGGTTGCCGTTCTCGTCGTGGTCGTAGTGGGTGACCAGCACGCCGTCGTGCAGCACGTCACGGAGGCGGCCGGCGAGGTCGTACTCGTAGCCGTCCACGTGGGTCACGCCGCCCAGCGTCTCGGTCTTCTCGAAGACGCGGCCGAGGAGATCGCGCTGGTAGGTGACGGTCATCAGCGGCGCACTCCCTACGGCCACCGTGCGCCCGGTGATCTCACCGAACGCATCGCGCGTGAGCGTCTCCACCGCGTTGCCCACGGTGATGCCGGTGAGCAGCCCATTCTGCGGATGCCGGCTCAGCAATAGCGGCCCCGCGCTCGTGAGCAAGCCGTCCAGGTCGTGACCGAAGAGGACGGTGTCCCCGCCGTTCACGTGCTCGTGTGTCACCCGCAGGTCGTTGTCATAGACGCGATGGAGCGCCCCGCTGATCACCCCCGACCAGGTGACGTCGGTGAGCAGGTGCCCATCGTGGCCGAAGGTCAGCGTCACGCCCGTCGGACCGTTCAGGCTCGCAAGCTTGCCGGTTGCAGGGTCATGCGTGCGGCTGATGGCCCCGGCTGACCCGACGCCTCCGCCGACCCCGCCACCTCCGCCAGTGAAGCCCAGCGCCGCCAGGCGGCCCGCGAAGTCACGCGTGTGGCTCAGCGCTGTGCCATCCGGCAGCGTGGTCACGGAGAGCTGACGATCGACGTCGTAGCTCCAGGTCGTCGGCAGCGGCGCCCCGCTCGCAGGCGGTGGCGGGTCGTACGACGCGCGCTGGTCGAGCGGCGTGTATCCGAACACATGCGCGGGCCGACCTGGCGGCGTGACGGAGAGCAGGTTGCCCACGAGGTCATGGCCGTAGAGCACGGCCTCACCATCGGGCCGGTACGCCTCGACGACGCGTCCGATAGCATCCCTGACGAACGCGTCCACCTGATCAAGGGGATCTGTCACGCTCGCGAGGAACCCACCCGCCGCATACGCGTGCGTCACCGAGCGTGCCCCCTGCGTCATGCTGTCGATCCGGCCGTGCACGTCGTAGGTGAGTTGCACGGGAGCCACGCCTGGTACCACGATCTCTTCGGCTCGACCCTGTGCATCGGCGGTGACGGACATGCTCCTGCCCATCGGCGTGGTGCGGCTCGTCAGGCGCGTGGCCCGCGTATAGACCTCGGTGTAGCTCTTGCCGTTGAGCGTCACCGTCTCCTGGAGTGCGGTGAAGCTCGACGGATCCACAGGGTTCAGCAGCGTGGCGGTGCGTGTTCGGCTGACGGTCAGCGTGCGCCCACCCGGCGTGGTGACCCGCTCCTGCTTCCGGTAAGGCGCCAGCATGCCGAAGATGGGATCGGGCGCGAGCGTCCAGCGCATCGTGCGCCCATCCGGGAGCTGGGTGACCACCTGCCCGGAGGCGTCCGGGGCTGCCGTGCCCTTCAACCCTGCGGCGCTGGTGATGGCCCTCGCCACCTCCGACGTGCCCGGGCTCTGGACCGCATAGGTCGTGCTGCGGCCGAGCGCGGTGGTGACCGTGACCGCCCGCCCCTGCGCGAGCGTGCTTCGCGTGATCGACTTGCTCCCTCCCGCAGGGTCCGTGTCGTCGAGGAGCCGTCCGGCGCTGTCGTACGTGAATCCGTGCGCCCTCCCCAGGGCGTCGGTGAGGCCCGTGAGCAGCCCCCCGTTGCCGTAGCTCAGCGTGGTGATCTCGCTGGCGGGGTTGGTCACGGTGGCGAGCATCCCGTCTCCGTGTCTGGTCAGCGTGGTGGTCTGGCCGAAGGGACCCGTGACCGCCGTGGCGGCCCCGCCCGCGTCCCGGGAGATGGTGACCACGTCGCCCTCGGCATCCTGGACCGACGCAAGGAGGCCCGCGGGGTCGTACTGGAAGGTCAGGAGCGGCGTGCCTGTACGCAGATCGATGGTGCGCAGATGGCGCCCGAGGCCGCTGAAGACATGCGCTTCTCGCGCGTCCTCGGTGGGAAGCGCCAGCTCCCCCAGGGCGACGCCCGGCATCGGCGTCCGCGCGATGCGCCGCACCTGGTGCGAGAGCATCTCTGCGACGACCAGCGCGCCGTCTGGACCCAGCGCGAGCTGACCGGCCTGGCCGATCTCGGCCGTCAACGACCGCGCGCCTTCTGGAGGCGGCTGGGTGGTGTACGTCCCCGTCCCGGCGAAGGCGTGGATCCGTCCATCCGGCGAGATGCGGCGGATCCGGTAGCCCGTGCTGTCGGCCACGAAGAGTGTCCCATCCGGCGCCAGGAGCGCCGTGGTGGGGCTGTTCAGACGCGCGGAGATGGCAGGACCGTCATCCCCGCTGAAGCCGGCCTGACCAGTGCCTGCGACCGTGATGATCCTCCCGCGCCTGTCGACGTGGCGGATCCGGTGGTTCTGCGTGTCGACGATGTACAGGCCGCCGTCAGGGGCCACGACGACGCCACGAGGGCCCCGGAGCCGGGCCTCCGTCGCAGGCCCCTCGTCACCGGTGTCGCCAGCCGTGCCGCTCCCCGCGATGGTGGTGATCGTCCCATCGGTGCCGACGCGGCGAATGCGGTGGTTCTGGGTGTCGGCGATGAACAGGGTGCCATCGGAGGCCGCAGCCACGCTGAAAGGCCCACTCAAGCGCGCCTGGGTCGCAGGACCACCGTCACCGGAGAAGCCCTGCTGTCCGGTGCCAGCCACGGTGCTGATCCCTCCATCCGCTGCGACGCGCCGCACGCGATGCCCGCCCTGCTCGGCGATGTAGAGACTGCCGTCGGAACCGAGCGCGAGCCCTCGGGGGACGTGGACCTGGGCCTGCGCGGCGGGACCGCCATCGCCGGCACCTCCGCCTGTACCGGTGCCCGTGACGGTCCAGAGGGGACCGTCGGGCGCCACGCGCCGGACCCGCTGCTGAAAGGAGGAGCTGAGGTAGACACTCCCATCTGGCCCCACGGCCACCCCGGACACCGTATCGAGCGGCGCACTCCGCGCCGGGCCGCCGTCGCCGAGAGGACCGACGATCTGACCATTGCCGGCAACCGTGCGGATCTCGGTGCCGAGCGCCACGCCGGTGCGGCGGCGCCCGTCGCCCAGGTAGAGGACCCCGGCGCCTGGGCTGTAGACGTGGTGCGCGCTCAGGGTCCAGCCCCCGAGACCGAGCGCGAGGGCGTCGAGGCCACCCAGCCGTCCTTCCCATCGCTTCCAGGTGGTCACCTCCTGGCGGGTGCGGCTGTTCGAGATCTCTTCCCCGGCGAACCCACCGAACGCTGGCGCGAAGTCCGAGGGCGCCAAGTAGATGCCCTCGTAGATGTAGCCGACGCGCACGGTGATCGGCTGCTCTCCCTGAGTCTCACGGCCGAAGACGTCCTTGCCATCCCACACGAACGTGGTCTCGCTGCTAGGCGCGCAAGGGCAGGGGAAGGACTGCTCGATGCGGCGACCGGCGATCTCGATCACGAGGTCGATCCGTTTCACCGTGGGAGGAACCCCGCCTCGCGCCAGCGGGATGGTCAGGGTGCTGCGACCCTGATGCCCGGCCACGCGATCACTGCGGTACTGCAAGGAGAACGGGGTGCCCGCGAGAGGGATGGATTCGCCGAGCACCTGGTTCTCGCAGTCGATGATGGACCCCTGCTCCTCGCAGGCCATCGGCTCGGGCTCGCCGCGGTCGGGGTCTCGTCCCCCTTCACCTCCGCTGCCGCCCCCACCGCTGTTGCCACTTGCACCACCGTTGCCGCCTGCACCGCTGTTGCCGCTCGACCCCGGTCCAGCCGCAGCGGTGGCGCTGGGTTCCTCGTCCCCATCGACGGAGCAGGTGAGGCTCAACGGCACACAGGCATCCTCCGGGAACCCATAGGGCCAGTTGCAGTCCCAGGGCGTGAAGTGCTGCACGGGAACACGCCACAAGGAATGACCAGGCGGGTACAGCTCGGCGAGCTTTGCCTGCTCGTCGGTGGTGATGCCGAGCAGGTCGAGGGTGGCGCTGTCATCAGGCGCGCCGTTCCCGTCCGTATCGAGGGTAGCGAGGCCGGAAGTGATGTCGAGAATCCGGACGACGCGACCGTTGTCGGACGGGACCCATGCGGCGCGTGCGCGATCGTAGTAGCCCATGGGAACGACCGTCCCGGCGGGGAAGTCGAGGAAGTTGTCGACGTAGAAAGGCAGCGGCTGGTTGAATTCGACGCTGATCGCGCCCGCCGCGAGGGCTTCGTCGGCACTGAGCTCGACGGCGTAGGTGTAGCCGCTGGTCGGCGGCAGATCGGCGGGCATGGACTCGGGGCCTCGGTCGCCGACGGTGTACTCCGTGGCCCGCAGGCTGAGCGTGGAGATGGATTGCAGCGTGCCGTCGGGGAACAGCAAGTCCGCCGTCGTTCCAGGCGGGAACAGGACCGTGGCCTGACGGGTGCCGTCGCCATCCGTGATGATGCTGCCGCGCGCCTCTGCATAGGGAGGCGCCGTGTCCAGGTCGAGCGCGGTGACCTCAGGGTCGAGCGGAACGAGCACCACGTCGGGAGCGTGGGCGTGACCCTGCCAGGGAACATCCACCCGGCGCGCGGCGGCCAGATAGCCATCTGCCTGGTAGGTGATCACGAGGGGGCCGCCACCCTGGACCACCATCGTGAATGCACCGTCAGCGAAGGTGCGGGTGCTCCCGTGCTCGGGGTGGTCGAGCAGGGTGATCGTCACGCCCGCGAGCGGGCTGCCATCGACAGCGCGGACCCTCCCGCGGAGACCCGCCGCGCGTCGAGGGGCCAGGATTGCAGGGTCGGCGCCCGTCTGGATGGGTGCGGGGCCTTCGAGCAGGAAAGCAAGACCGCTCGCCGGCAGCGTGGGTAGGGTGCGATCGAGGGGCGCGCAGGCCGCGTGGGTGATGCCGACCCCAGGCTCGCAAGCGTCGAACGTGCAAGGATCGGCATCGTCGAAGGACGGCGGAGACGCCGCGATGCACTGGCCGGCGCCGTTGCAGGTCTCGTCACCGTTGCATGGATCCGCATCGGAGCAGGGCGTACCGAGGGGCGCTGGAGGGCCGGCGGTGCCTTGAGGTAGGCAGACCGTGGCGGGCAATGAGCTGCCTCCTTGGCCTCCCGAGCCCGCGGTGCCTCCCGAACTGCCAGTACCGACTGCGGCATTGGTGCCGCCTCCCCCTGCGAGACCGCTGCCTCCGCCACTTCCAGCGGGCGTAATCCCGCCACCTCCACCGCTGCCGCCACTCACCGTGGCGGAATTGCCACCTGCTCCTGCACCAGCGTGCCCGCTGGAACTAACCGCATCTCCGCCACTACCGTTGCCTCCAGGGCCGCCGCTCGCAGAGGACGCGGAGACCTCGGCTGCGCCGGTACCAGCAGCGGAGGCGTCAGGCAGCGATCCGGCGTCCTGTCTGGCTGGGGCTGGCGAGTGCTGTCGACAGGCGATCAGCAGCACCAGTGGCATCCATGGAACTAAACGACGAAATCCGAGGTTCATGAAGTGCCGTCCCTCTTCGTTGACGCGAATAACCTCGTCGAGAAGCGCTACTGGCGCACAGGCCGTGCTTCACCGTACGCGACGAACATCGATTCGAGCGTCTGTTGGATGAGTCCACGGCGAAAGCGTGGCGGAGCGTCACCCCGCCGGCAGCTTCCAGCGCTTCGCGAGGGCGGCGGCGAAGTCTTCGGCGGTGCGGGGCTTCTTCAGGTCGAGGACCGAGGGCTCCAGGAAGTCGCAGGGCATCCGGTCGGCGAGTTTGTCCTTGGCGTGCCAGTGGGCGACGACGCGGGGGAGGGTCGCGGACCAGCCGTCGAGGTAGGCGATCACCCGGTCCACGTCGGAGAGGGAGGCGGGGTCGACGAGGAGGATCTGCTGCTCGAAGGCGTCGAGGATAGGGCGCTCGCCGAAGGCGTCGGGCGCGTCGAAGGCGGTGGTGCGGATGGTGACGCAGAGGCCCTTGCGGGTGGCCTCGATGCCCTGGGGGGAAGGAGGGGTGAGACGCGGCCAGCGCGGCTCGCGGACATGGGTCAGCTCGAAGTCGGGGGTGCTCATGACCGGGACGTGCGCGGTGAACCAGGCGTCGAGGGCGGCGACGGCGGGCGCGATCGTCTCGGGAGGGGGGACGAGGAGGTCCTGGAGCTCGGGGGCTTCGAGCATCGCGGCTTCGCAGGCGTCCACGGTGCGGGTCTTGCGGGGCTTGCGGACGGAGGCGCGAAGCGCGGCGCGCAGTGCGGCGTCGAGGTGGGAGGGGAGGAGGCGGGCCGGGGCACCGAGAGAGGTGTCCTGGGCGTCGCGCATGAGGCGACAGACGACTCGGACGAAGGCGGCGAGGAGGGTGTCGAGGCGGTCGAGGTCGCGCTCGGTGCGCTCGCAGAGGGTGAGCACGTGATCGAGGTCGCGGGGCGCGCCGGTGGCGTCGAGGCCCGTGAGACGCAGCGCGACGTGGACGAGGGCGCGGGTGTACAGCACGGGGCCGGACTGGCCGTCCAGGCGGGCGCGCTCCTCGTCGGGGAGCGTGGTGAGGGCGAGGGTGTAGGGGCCGTCGGAGATCGGGAGCGCGCGCGCGAGGGCGCCGTCGATCCGCGCGATCAGCGGCTGCTCGTCGAGGCTCAAGGGAGGGCCGAGGCCCTCGCCTCGGGTGCTCGATGCAAGGCTCATGAAGGCGTCACGGTAGCACGGGTGGGGGATGGCCCGATCGCAGTGACGCCGTGATGGCAAGCGCGCGGAGGGCTCCACCTGGGGCTTGATCCGGGGAGTGAGGTGGTCGACGCTGCGTGGCAGGTGTCGATGCTCTCCTTCCCCCCGAGGCGACGCATGGTGCTGGCGGAGGCGTCTGTGCTGCTGGCCGCGCCGGCGGCAGGAGGTGACGCTGCGACCCTGAAAGAGATCGATATCGGCGCGCTGCTCGGCGGCCTGTTCGCGCTGGCGATGGCGGTCCTGGCGCTCTGGCTGAGGGCGCGGGAGCGGGCGCGGGCGGCGGAGCTGGCGATGGCGAACGCGGCGCTGAAGCGCGAGGTGGAGGAGCGGCAGCGCACCGAGGAGGGGCTGCGCACGAGCGAGGCGTGGCTGCGCACGCTGGTGAGCAACTTCTCGGACGGGGCGGTGTTCCTCGTCGATCGCGACCTGCGCTACCTCGTGGCAGATGGGCGGGCGCTCCAGCCGGCGGGGCTGTCGCGCGAGAAGCTCGAAGGCAAGCCGCTCATCGAGACGGTGCCGCCGGAGGAGTACGCGCAGCTCGCGCCGCTCTACCAGGCGACGCTCGCCGGGGAGGCGCCCGAGAAGATCGAGATCCGCTACGGCGACAGGCTGTACGTCGACTACCCGGTGGCGGTGCGCGGGAACGACGGCGAGATCGTGGCGGCGATGATGATCTCGCTCGACATCACCGAGGTGCGGCGGGTCGAGGAGGAGCGCCGGCGCATCCAGCAGAAGCTGGAGGAGACGCAGCGGCTCGAGAGCCTCGGGGTGCTCGCGGGGGGCATCGCCCACGACTTCAACAACATGCTCACCGCGATCCTGGGTCACGCGGAGATGCTGCGGCAGGATCTGCCCGAGGGGGCGTCGGAGCAATCCAACGTGGAGGCGATCGTGACGGTGACCAGGCGCGCTTCCGAGCTGGTGAAGCAGATGCTCGCCTATGCGGGCAAGGGGCGGGTGTCGCTCCGCGCGCTGGACATCAACGCGCTCATCCGCGATCTGGGCGGGCTCCTGCGGGCCTCGGTGGGGAAGCACGCGCGCGTGCACTACGACATCGCCGAGGGGCTGCCGGCGGTGGTGGCGGACGCCGCCCAGTTAAGGCAGATCGTGATGAACCTGATGGTGAACGCCTCCGAGGCGATCTCCCCCGGGAGCGGCGGGGCCATCACCGTGACGACGAGCCTGGACGCGCTGAGCGCGGCGGATCTGGAGAGGCTCGCCCCCGGCATGGAGCGGGAGCCGGGGCGCTACGTGAAGTTCTCCGTGAGCGACACGGGCGCGGGGATGGACGCCGACACGGTGGCCAGGATCTTCGATCCGTTCTTCACGACGAAGTTCATCGGGCGCGGCCTGGGGCTCGCCGCGGTGCACGGGATCGTGCAGTCCCACCGCGGGGTGCTCTCGGTGGAGAGCAAGCCGGACGTGGGGACCACCTTCCGGGTGTGGCTGCCCGCGAGCGACGAGGTGCCCGAGGTCGAGCCCACGTCCTTGCCAGCGCTGATCGTGGCAGAGCGGCGGACAGTGCTGGTCATCGACGACGAGGAGGTCGTCCGGGTGACGCTCCAGCGCACGCTCGAGCGGCTGGGCTTCGTGGTGGAGATGGCGAACGGCGGCGACGAGGGGCTCGCGCTGGCCAGGGTGGAGGGCAAGGACATCGCGCTCGCCATGGTCGACCTGACCATGCCGGACATGCCGGGCAACGAGGTGGTGCGCGCGCTCCACGAGGTCCGACCGAGCCTGCCGGTGATCCTGATGAGCGGCTACGCCGAGGAGGACGTGACGGCTCAGTACGGCGACCTCGGCCAGACGGCTTTCCTCCACAAGCCTTTCTCACTCGACGAGCTGCGCAGCGTGGTGCGCTCCGCGCTGGAGACCTGATGCACCTGGAGCCCGCCGAAGAGCCGCGCCCTCCCTTAGGATGGCTGGGGGGCGCAGGACGGGGCAGCGCGTGGCGCGCCCTTCGACGGGGGGGCAGCGCGTGGAGGCGCCCCCTCTTTCCCTCGTGGTGCACGGATCTCCGGTATGCTCCGCCGGGAACCGAGGACCCCGTGCCGCCGCGTTGAGCGCGCAGGGCTCTCCGTCATGCCCTCGACCCCGATTTTCCGCGCCTCGTCGCTCTTCCTCATGGCGGCCACGTCGTTTCTTCTTCTCTTCCTCGGCTCGGTGAACGAACTCGGCGCGGCAACCCCGGAGACCTGGATCATCGAACTCGCCTTCGCAGGGACGCTCTTCGCGCTGGCCGTCTCGGGGGTGGCGCTGTGGCTCAAGGCGCGTGAGCAGTCGAAGGAGCTCGAAGCGTCCCACGAGGCCCTCAAGCGCGAGGTCGCGGACCGGAGGCGCACGGAGGTGGAGCTGCGGGCGAGCGAGGTTCAGCTCCGGACCCTGGTGGACCACTTCCCGTGCGGCGGCGTCTTCTTGTTCGACAGCGAGCTGCGGTTCTCCGTGGCCGGTGGGCAGGGGCTCGACTACGCGAACCACTCGCGGGAGAACCTGGAGGGCAAGACGCTGAAAGAGGCGCTGACGCCCGAGAAGTTCACGGAGAACGAGCCCATCTACCGGCTCGCGCTGCTGGAGGAGCCGCAGGCGCCGGTGGAGAGCCGCAACGGTGATCGCATCTACGTGAACCACCCGCACGCGGTGCGCGGGCGCGACGGGCGGATCATCGCGGGGATGCTCATCTCCATCGATGTGACGGACATGCGGCACAGCGAGGAGGAGCGGCGGCGGATCGCGCAGAAGCTCACCGACGCGCAGCGCCTGGAGAGCCTGGGGGTGCTGGCGGGCGGGATCGCGCACGACTTCAACAACATGCTGGCCGCGATGCTGGGGCACGCGGAGGTGCTGGCCCTGGATCTGCCGCCGCGCCGCGCGTCGCGGGAGAGCGTGGAGGCGGTGATCACGGTGACGAAGCGCGCTTCGGAGCTGGTGAAGCACATGCTGGCCTACGCGGGCAAAGGGCGGGTCACGCTCCGGCCGGTGTCCCTGAACGAGGTGATCGACAGCCTGCACGAGATGCTCACCACCGCGGTGGGGAAGCACGCGCGCGTGGTGTCCGCGCTCGGCGCGTCGCTGCCCGCGGTGATGGCAGATCCGGCGCAGCTCCGGCAGATCCTGCTCAACCTGCTGACCAACGCCTCGGAGGCAATCCCGGCGGAGGCGGGCGGGACGATCACCTTGACCACGGGGCTCGAAGTGCTCGACGCGGCGGCGCTGGAGCGCCTGGCGAAGGGCGCGGCGCTCACGCCGGGGACTTACGTGCGCCTGACCATCGCCGACACGGGGAGCGGGATGGCGCCGGAGACCGCGGCCCGGCTCTTCGAGCCGTTCTTCACCACCAAGCCGACCGGGCGTGGCCTGGGCCTGGCAGCGGTGCAGGGGCTGGTGCGGTCGCACCGGGGGGTGATGTCGGTGGAGAGCGCGCTCGGCGAGGGGAGCACGTTCCGGGTGTGGCTGCCGGCGTGCAACGAGGCGCCAGAGCCGCTCGAGGCGCCGCGCTCGGTGGTGCTGCCAGCGCCACGGGGGACGGTGCTGGTCATCGACGACGAGGAGGTGGTGCGGGTGACCCTGCAGCAGTCGCTGAAGCGGCTGGGTTACACGGTGCGCCTGGCCGAGGACGGGACGGAGGGGATCGCGGCGATGCGGGACGGGATCCCGGATCTGCTGCTGGTGATGGTGGATCTGACCATGCCCGACGTGCCCGGCACGGCGGTGGTGCGCACGGCGCGGACCATGCGGCCCGACATCCCGGTGATCCTGATGAGCGGCTACCGCGAGGAGGACGTGGTCGAGCAGTATGGCGAGCTCGGCCAGGCGGGCTTCCTGCACAAGCCGTTCTCTCTGGAAGAGCTGCGCGCGGCGATGCGCGACGCGCTCCTATCGTGAGGGATGCGTCCTGAGGTTCGCGGTCGGGACGTTGGTTGACAGGGGCGCGGCTGGGGCTTACGCCGGGGGGGACGGCCCATGGGCCGAGCCGTGCGATGTCGTACTTCGTGAAGGAGCTGTTCTACTCGCTGCAGGGTGAGGGCCTCCGGGCCGGTCGGCCGGCGGTGTTCTGCAGGTTCACGGGCTGCAACCTGTGGACGGGCCGCGAGGAAGACCGGGCGCGGGCGGTGTGCCGGTTCTGCGACACGCAGTTCGTAGGCACGGATGGGCAAGGCGGGGGGCAGTTCGCGACGGCCGCAGACCTCGTCAGGGCCGTGGCCGCGACGTGGCCGGGCAAGGCGGCGGGGGGGAAGCCTTACGTGGTGTGCACGGGGGGTGAGCCGCTGCTGCAGCTCGACGAGGCGCTGATCACGGGTCTCCATGACGCCGGGTTCGAGGTGGCGGTGGAGACGAACGGGACGCGGAAAGCCCCGCGGGGGATCGACTGGATCTGCGTGAGCCCGAAGGCAGGGGCCGAGGTGGTGCTGCGGTCGGGCAACGAGCTGAAGCTGGTGTTCCCGCAGGAAGACGCCATGCCCGAGCGCTTCGAGCACCTCGACTTCGAGCACTTCCTGCTGCAGCCGATGGACGGGCTGCGGCGGCAGCGGCACACGGAGCTGGCAGTGCGCTACTGCCTGGAGCACCCGCGCTGGCGGCTGAGCCTGCAGACGCACAAGATCCTGAACATCCCCTGACGCGCGGGCGACGCGAGGTGGCAGCATGGCCGCCATGACCATCGCGTTCCTGGGGACAGGGTTGATCGGGGCCGGGCTGGTGGAGGCCGCGCTGGGGCGCGGGGAGCAGGTGACGGTGTGGAACCGGAGCCTCGACAAGGCGCAAGCGCTCGCGGCGAAAGGCGCGCGGGTGGCCGAGACGCCCGCAGGGGCCGTGGCAGGAGCGGCGCGGGTGCACCTCGCGCTCAGCGATGACGCGGCGGTGGACGGGGTGCTCACGCAGGTGGCGCCCAGGCTCGCAGCGGGGGCGCTGGTGATCGATCACACCACGACGCAGCCGGCGGGGACGGCGGCGCGGGCGGAGAGCTGCGCGGCGCGGGGGATCGCGTTCCTGCACGCGCCGGTGTTCATGTCGCCCGCGCTGTGCCGGGAGGCGAAGGGGATGATGCTGTGCGCCGGGCCCGAGGCGGTGTTCAAGCAGGCCGAGGGGGCGCTCGCGCGGATGACGGGTCAGGTCTGGTATCTGGGAGAGCGCGCGGATCTGGCGGCGGTGTTCAAGCTGTTCGGCAATGCGATGATCATCGCGGTGTCGGCGGGGCTCGCGGACGTGCTGTCGCTGGCGGCGGCGGCGAAGGTGGCGCCGGAGGACGCGCTCGGTCTGTTCGACAGGTTCAACCCGGGGGAGAGCGTGCCGATGCGGGGCGCGCGCATGGCGAAGGGGGTCTATGCGCCGGCGTCGTTCGGGCTGGCGATGGCGCGCAAGGACGTGCGGTTGATGCTGGAGACGGCCGGGGATCTGCCGCTCGCGGCGCTGCCAGGCATCGCGGCGCGCATGGATCAGGTGATCGCGGCGGGGCACGGCGAGGAGGACATGGGGGTGCTGGCGGCAGAGGCGCTGGCCAGGGCGCGCGCCGGCGCTTGAGGCGCCGAGGGGGCGGGGCTGTCGGCTCAACCATGGGGCTGGGGCCACTGTCCGCTTCCCGAGGCGATGGGCGTCAGGCCCGAAGCGGCAGAACACTCTGGAGATCGCGGGTGGATCGCGGGGTGGGGGGCCCTGACGAGCTTTGCTTGGCGGGGGGCGGGGGGCGGGGGCGCGAGCCCCTGCCGTGGGAATCAAGAGGGTGGGAAGGAGGCGGCGGCGGCGCGCTTCACGGCAGGCAGGAGCGTGTTCGCCAGGACCTCGGGCTGGAAGAGCGACTGGGGGGGCTTCAGCATCTGCGCGACCTCCACCATGTTCCGGAAGAGGGAGGGCCTCTCGCGCATGCCCTCGATCACCAGGTTCATGTAGGCCTGGACGAGGCGCACGCCCGACGAGGGGCGCTCGCCGGTGGTGGTGGGGTAACGGAAGTCCTCGCTGGTCGCCATGAGCCAGGCGCTCTTGGTGATCTCCCCGAGCTGCCGGTGGAAGCGGGGCGCGAGGCCGGAGAGCCCCGTCCCGCGGCTCCGCTGTGCGATGAGGTGCTGGTCGAGCACCTGAGCGCCCAGCACGGCGAGGGTCATCCCCTGGGCGTAGACGGGGTTGAAGGAGCAGAACGCGTCGCCGAGGAGGACGAACCCGTCGGGGTTGCGGCGCAGGCGCTCGTAATGGCGCCACACGGTGGCAGCGCCGCGGAAGCCGGTGACGGGGCCGAGGGGGCGGGCGCCCTGCAGGGCTGCGCCGATGGCGGGGTCGGGCAAGGTGCGGAGGAACTCGTCGAAGCCGCGCTCGGTGGGATCGGGCGCGTCTCCGGCGACCCCGGTGAGGGTGACCAGCCAGCGGCCCTCCATGGGGTAGATGCCCGCGGCGCGGCTCGACGGGGCGTGGGACCTGACCACGAGGACCTTCCAGCCGTGGGAGGCGCCGGGCGGCGGCTCGAAGAGGCGGCTGGCGTAGCCCGTGTGAGAATCGACGACGCTCTCCTCGGGGAGGGGATAGCCGAGCGCCTCCAGCCATTGCGGCGCCCGGGAGCGCCGGCCGCTGGCGTCGACCACGAAATCGCCACCGAGGACGTCGGTGCGACCGCCGTCACGCGCGCGGACGCGGACGCCACGGACGGCCTCGGCCTCGCGGAGGAGCCCCGTGACCTCGTGCCCGGGGACGAAGGTGATGTTGGGGATGCGGGTGACCCGCTCGCGGAGCACCAGTTCGAGGAGGTCACGGCTGCTGCAATGCCCGGTGAGCCCCGACTGGAAGCGGGGTACCCAGCGGCCGTGCCAGAACATGGCGAAGTCGGCGATCCAGTCCATGGACTCGGCGCCCCGCGCCCGCAGCTCCGAGTCGAGGCCGGGAAACATGTCGTTCATCACCTGCTGGCCCCGGAGGAGGAGCAGGTGGCAGTGGCGGCTCTGGGGGACGCCAGGGCGAGGCCCGGGCTCCGTCGAGGGGGTGTCCCGCTCGACGAGGGTCACCGAATCGAAGCGCCTGGAGAGAACCTGCGCCGCGACGAGCCCCGCAATGCCGCCGCCCACCACGATGGCCCGGTGCCTGAATGGGATCAGCTCTTCACCGCAATCATGAAAGGATGGGCGCATTGAGAGCGCACCGTACCACTTCAATCCGATTCGCCGCAATGCACGGGGTGCAGGCGAGGATGCCGTGATCGCGGCATGGCCGGGAGCGCGCCGCCGCTGCCGCCGCCGTCGCCGCCGTCGCCATTGAGTGGTGACCGTCGATTACCATCGGCTGCCATCCGTCGCCGTCGGCGGGGTGAGCGCGGGCGAGATTGGGGCGGTGCGTCGAGAGGTGCAATCGGCCCGGCGGTGCTTGGTGATACCGCGCACCATACCGGTGGGTGGGGATGCAGGGGTCAGCGGACGCCAGCGTCACGGCGGTGCGCGTCCACCTCGTCCTCAGCGTCATCCTCGGTGTCGGAGAGGATGGGACCGCCGCGGTGGGCGCCAGCTCCCCCTTCACCCCCCCAGTTCGGCGGCTCCGCGTCCGGGGAAGGGCCGGTGCCAGCGCGGCCCGAGGTGTCCTTCTCGGCGCCAGCAGGGCCGAGGGGCCCACGCACGCCAGGCACTTCGTCCACCGTCTGGCCGCCTTGCTTCCGGCTCACGTCGTTCTCGTTCCTCGGCTCCGCCATGCCTTCCTCCTCCCGGAGCACCTGGAGACCGGAGGGGGTCACGTCAACGAGGGGTTCGCCTGAGACAGCATCGATCCAGCCCGCGGCGTCTGGAGCTGGTTCGGCGAATCATGCTGGCCCCGACTGTCAATCCAGAAGCACATGTTAGAGTTACGTCTTGGCGCCATGCTCGCTGCCATGGTGGTAGCTGTCTTGTCGCTCACGGAGGTCAGCATGAACACCCAAATGCTCGAGGATCAGACGTGCGAAGAGACGCATCTGGTCGACGTCCGGGGCTTCGATGAACCGGATGAAGAAGATGAAGAGCAGGCGACACCCGACAGTCTGGATTTCGAGCCCATCGAGGTCCGCTGCGCCGAGGAAGATCCAGCCAAACAGGTGACCGACTGAAGGGAATCTCGTTCGTCGGCCCGTGTTCGAGGCGTCAAAGCGACGCGGGCCGGTGCTCTGAGACCTTCGAGGTCACCCGGGATCCTTCCCCTGAGGGGCCTGCCCGAGGGCGAGTACCTGGGGCGGGACCGGCAGCTTGTGGAGAGGAGTCACCTCTCCGGCGAGCCGGGTGAGGCCTATCTCCTCGTAGAACGAGCGGATGGGCTCAGGATCTCCCCAGCCTACCCGCCATGCCGTCAAATCGAAGGTGATGGGCGCATCGGTCCGGAGCGCGACGAGGCTGCGGCTGAGGCGCGCTTCATCGGCGTGACGGCGCAGCTTCGCGCGGAGGGTGCGCGAGGACTCCCAGTCGGCCTTGTGCAGGATGGCGTCGAGCGAGCCGCGCTTCTGCAGGAGCTCCGCGGCCGTCTTGGCGCCGACCCCGGGGATGCCGGGGATGCCGTCGGAGGCATCGCCTGCGAGTGCCAGGAGGTCGCCGAGCAGCTCGGGACCGACGCCCCAGCGGGCGCGCACCTCCTCGGGACCCATGACGCGCTCGCGGCCATCCCAGATCACGATGTTGTCCGTGGCGAGCTGGCAGAGGTCCTTGTCGTGGGTGACGATGACCACGCGCAGGCCCGCGAGGCGCGCGCGGGCCGTGGCCGTCGCGAGCAGGTCGTCGGCCTCGAACCCAGGCGCCATGAGCACGGGGATGCGGTGGGCCTCGAGGAGGCGGTGCACGAGGGCGAACTGGGGATCGATGTCCGGGTGGCGCGGAGGCCTGCAGGCTTTGTAGGCGGGGAACAGCTCCTGGCGGAACGAGGGGGTGAGGGGGTCGATGGCGGCGGCGAGGTAGCCAGGCCGCCGATCGACGAGGAGGCGCACCAGCATGCCGGCGACGCCGCTCACCGCGCCGATGGGCTCACCGCGGGGTGAGGTGATCGGAGGCATGGCGTGGAAGGCGCGGTGAATCCAGCCCGCGATGTCCACCAGGTAGACCGCATCATCGGCGCCAGGAGGGGGGAGGACGGCAGCGCCAGGAGCGGGGCGGGTGGCATCGCCAGGAGGGGGGAAGGTGGCCATGGAGGTCTCCAGAGCAGGCGGGGGCCGTGGTGCACCGGATTTCGGCGGGCCTCAACCCGACGTCGCGGCGGTGGCGCCGCGCCGCGGCGCAGCAAACGCCGGTCTTTTGCCAGCGGGCGAAGTGCGCTAGCTGTCTCGGTCCGTATGGACAAGGTCTACAAGAGCGCCATCGACGCCGTGCGGGACATCCCCGCAGGGGCGACGATCCTGGCGGGCGGTTTCGGGCTCTGCGGCATCCCCGAGAACTGCATCCGTGCGCTGCGTGAGCTCGGCACGGGCGACCTCGTCGTGGTCTCGAACAACTGCGGCGTGGACGATTTCGGGCTGGGGATCCTCCTGCGCAACCGGCAGATCCGGAAGATGGTCTCGTCGTACGTGGGCGAGAACAAGGAGTTCGAGCGGCAGTACCTCTCGGGGGAGCTGGAGGTGGAGCTGACGCCTCAGGGCACGCTCGCCGAGCGGATCCGCGCGGGCGGCGCGGGGATCCCGGCGTTCTACACGCCCACCGGCGCGGGCACGGCGATCAGCGACGGGGGCCTGCCCGTGCTCTACAACGCCGACGGGTCGGTGAAGCAGTTCTCGGCGAAGAAGGAGACGCGCACCTTCGAGGGCCGCGACTACGTGCTGGAGCCCGCGATCACCGGCGACTACGCGCTCGTCAAGGCGTGGAAGGGGGACCGTTACGGCAACCTCGTGTACCGGCACACGGCGATGAACTTCAACCCGATGATGGCGACGGCCGGGCGGGTGACCATCGCCGAGGTGGAGGAGCTGGTGCCGGTGGGGTCGCTGGACCCCGATCACATCCACACGCCGGGGATCTTCGTGCACCGGGTCGTGCAGGGTGAAGGCTACGAGAAGCGGATCGAGCGGCGCACGGTGCGGAAGGCCTGACGGGGACGACCATGGGACTGACACGGGAGCAGATCGCGCAGCGGGCCGCCCTGGAGCTCCGGGACGGCTACTACGTCAACCTGGGCATCGGCATGCCGACGCTCGTCGCCAGCTACATCCCCGAGGGGATGGAGGTGGTGCTGCAGAGCGAGAACGGGCTGCTCGGCATCGGGCCGTATCCGATCGCGGGGGAGGAGGACGCAGACCTCATCAACGCCGGCAAGGAGACGGTGACCATGCTGCAGGGGTCGTCGGTGTTCACGAGCGCCGAGTCGTTCGCGATGATCCGCGGTGGCCACATCGATCTGGCCATCCTCGGCGCGATGGAGGTCTCCGAGCGCGGCGATCTCGCGAACTGGATGATCCCCGGCAAGATGGTGAAGGGGATGGGCGGGGCGATGGACCTCGTGGTGAGCGCGAAGCGGGTGGTGGTGATCATGGACCACGCCGCGAAGAGCGGGGCGCCGAAGATCCTGAAGGAGTGCCAGCTCCCGCTCACGGGCCGGGGCGTGGTGCACCGGATCATCACCGATCTCGCGGTGCTCGACGTGACCCCCGAGGGCCTGACCCTGCGGGAGCTGGCACCCGGGGTGAGCGCCCGGGAGGTGCAGGAGCGCACCGAGCCGACCCTCCGGGTGCCGCCCGATCTCACCGAGATGCGCCTCGGCGCCTGAGCTGGAGTGTCCATGGTGTGGCCGGAGAAGAACGCCCTTTCACTCGACGCGAGCGAGAAGCAGTCCATCGGGGCCGGCGTGTTCCGCCTCTGCGACGGCTGCGGTCAGACGCTCGACGCCGCCGCGCTGGCCGCAGCGTTCGAGGTGTGCCCCGAGTGCGGTCAGCACCACCGGTTGAGCGCCGAGGGGTGGCGCCGCCTCATGCTCGACGGCGGGGAGCTGTCGGCGTGGGACGCGCACCTGATGCCGGGCGATCCGCTCCGGTTCAGCGACGGCAAGGGCTACAAGGACCGGGTGCGCGCCGCGCAGCGGAAGAGCGGCTCGGACGAGGCGGTGGAGATCGGCCGGGGCCGGATCGCGGGCCGGGCCATCGGCTACGGGGCGTTCGTGTTCGACTTCATGGGCGGGAGCATGGGCTCGGTGGTCGGCGAGAAGATCGCCCGCCTCTTCGAGCGCGCCGGCGAGGAAGAGCTGCCCGTCGTGCTGCTCTCGGCCTCGGGGGGAGCGCGCATGCAGGAGGGCATCCTGTCGCTGATGCAGATGGCCAAGTGCGTCGCCGCGCTGGAGCGGTTCCGGAAGAAGCGGCTGCCCTTCGTGTCCGTGCTGCGCCACCCGACCACCGGGGGCGTGGCGGCGAGCTTCGCCTTCCTCGGTGACGTGAACATCGCCGAGCCGAAGGCACTGATCGGCTTCGCCGGGCCCCGGGTCATCGAGAACACCATCCGGCAGACGCTGCCCCAGGGCTTCCAGCGGGCCGAGTTCCTGCTCGACCACGGGATGGTCGACGCGATCCTGTCGCGGCGCGAGATGAAGGAGCACATCGCGGCGCTGCTCGGGCACCTCGCCGACGGGGCGCGGCGGAGGGCGTGAGCCGCCTCCCGGAGCTCCTCGCGGAGCTGCAGCGCCGTACCCGGCGCGGGATGGTGCTGGGGCTCGATCGGATGCGGGAGGCGCTGGCCTCGCTCGGGGATCCGCACTGCGCCTACCCGTGCGTCCACATCGCGGGCTCGAACGGGAAGGGCAGCGTCTCGGCGATGGTGGAGGAGACGGCGCGACGGGCCGGTCTCCGGACGGGGCTCTACACCTCGCCCCACCTGTCGCGCTTCGCCGAGCGGGTGCGGATCGCGGGGGTGCCCATCGAGGAGGACGCGCTGGAGCGGGCGCTCCTGGCGGCGCTCGAAGAGGTGCCGCTGGAGCTGACCTTCTTCGAGGCGATGACCGTGGCGGCGTTCGTGGCCTTCCGGGAGGCCGGGGTGCAGCTCGTGGTGCTGGAGGTGGGCCTCGGGGGTCGGCTCGACGCAACCAACGTGGTGGAGGCGCCATGCTGCACGGCGATCACGTCCATCGCGCTGGAGCACACGGACATCCTGGGCTCCACGCTGGTGGACATCGGCCGGGAGAAGGCGGGGATCTTGAAGCGGGGCGCGCCGGTGGTGCTGGGGCCGCTGGATGCCGCGGTGGAGGCGGCCGTCACGGAGGTTGCCGCGGGGGTGGGCGCAGGGCCCATCGTGCGCGTGCGCGTGCGCGGTGAGCGCGGTGGGAGAGGCGAGCGCGGCGAGCGCGGCGACGAGATCGGCGTGACGCGGCAGGGACGCGCTGCGCGGATCGAGGGCCCCGGAGGGCGGGTCGTCGAGGCCTCGCTCGGGCTCGCAGGGGCGCACCAGGCTGACAACGCGGCGGTGGCCTGCGGCATTGCCTGGCAGCTCGCGGAGCGGTGGCCGGCGGTCGCGGAGGTCCTGCCCGAAGCCCTCACGGGTGCGCGCTGGCCAGGACGGATGGAGCGGCTGACGCACGCGGGGAAGCAGGTGCTGCTCGACTGCGCGCACAATCCGCACGGGGCGGCTGCCCTGGCGGCGGCGCTCGCAGACGAGGCGCCGGATCCCGGAGCGGTCACGCTGGTGTTCGGCGCCCTCGCCGACAAGGCCTGGGCAGAGATGCTGCGCCTGCTCGCGCCCCGGGCAGCCCGTCGGGTGTACACGTGCCCTCAGGGGAGGCTCCCTGCGCCCGTCCAGGAGCTCGCCGCAATCGCTCCGGGTGACGCGCTGACGGACCCCAGGGCAGCGCTCGCGCGGGCCCTGGAGCTGACGCCTCCTGACGGGCTCTGCGTGGTGGCAGGCTCGATCTACCTCATCGGCGAGATCCGCGCGGCGATCCTGGGCATCACGCCTGATCCCATCATCGCGCTGTGATCCGGGGCGGGAGCCGCGGGGGCGGGAGTCGCAGGGCCGGGTGCGCAGCCCGCGCGCGCGGCGCCCGCGGTCGGTGTGGCCCAGGCCGTGCTTCGTCCCGGTCATGCTCAGGCGTTCCAGGGGCTCAGCCCGTTTGTTCACGGTCCTCGCGGCAGGGGTGGCTTCGGTCGCCATCGCCCGCAATGTCATTGCCCGCAGGCGCAGGCTCGATCTGCGCGGACGGGTGGCGGTGGTCACCGGAGGCTCACGGGGACTGGGGCTCCTGATGGCCGAGGAACTCGGGCGGCTCGGGGCCCGGGTCGCCCTCTGCGGGCGGGACGCCGAGGCGGTCTCCCGGGCGCGCGTTCACCTGGAGTCGCTCGGGGTGGAGGTGCACGCCGTGGCGTGTGACCTCGGCGTGCGCGCGGAGGCCGAGGCGTTCGTGGATGGCGTGGTCGACGCTCTAGGCCGCATCGATCTGGTCTTCAACAACGCCGGCGCCATCGGCGTCGCGCCGGTCGAGGAGCTGGGGGTCGAGGGGATCGAGGAGGCCATGCGCTCGAACTTCTGGAGCGCGACCTACGTCACCTTCCGCGCCCTGCCCCACCTGAAGGCGCGCGGGAGCGCGGGCCGCCTCGTCAACATCTCGTCGATCGGTGGGCGGATCGCGGTGCCGCACATGGTGGGCTACGTGGCGTCGAAATTCGCCGTGGCGGGCCTGTCGGAGGCACTCTGCGCGGAGCTTGCGCAGAGCGGGATCAGGGTGACCACGGTCTTCCCGGGGCTGATGCGCACGGGCTCGATCTACAACGCGACCTTCGGCGGGGACACCGAGGCGGAGTTCGCGTGGTTCGGCGTCTCGGCGTCGATGCCGGTGATCAGCATGAATGCCCGCCGCGCGGCGAAGCAGGTGGTGCGGGCGGCGCTCGACGGCGAGACCGAGGTGAAGCTCGGGGTGTCGGCGCGCTCGGCGAGCCTGCTGCACGGCGTCGCTCCGGGGTTCCTGACCCGGATGATCGGGATCGCCGGCCACTTCTTCCCCAGCGCGCCGGGAGGGAATGAGAAGAGGGGGACGGAGAACGGGGGCACGGCGAAAGGCGGTACGGCGACATCAAGCCCGTCCGGATTCAAACGGGGTCGTGACGTCAGGAGTTCGCTGCCTGGCTCGGTCGCGGTCCGGCTGTCCGACGAGGCAGCGCGGAACAACAACGAGGCGCCGCCCGCAGCGGCCCATGGAGCGGGCGGATCCAGGTAGGCGGACCTGGGCGGGTCTGGTAGGAATCGCTGCTTACCCACCACGCATCCAGGGCTGAACGTGGCGAAGCAGACGAAGAATACCCCCGCGCCGACCGCGACCCCGACCCCCGCGACCCGCAAGCTCTTCGGCACCGACGGCGTGCGTGGCGTGGCCAATGTGCCACCCATGACCCCGGAGATGGCGCTGCGCCTCGGCCGCGCCATCACCCACGTCGCCAGGCGGGGGAAGAAGAGGCAGGTGCGGGTCGTGGTGGGCAAAGACACCCGCCTCTCGGGCTACATGCTGGAGACGGCGCTCGCCTCCGGCATCTGCGCGATGGGCGGGCGGGTGATGCTCAGCGGCCCTATCCCGACCCCTGCCGTGGCTCAGCTCACCCAGAGCATGCGCGCCGATGCGGGCATCGTGATCAGCGCCAGCCACAACCCGTACGACGACAACGGGATCAAGGTCTTCGGGGCCAATGGGTTCAAGCTCCCCGACGCCGACGAGGCGGAGATCGAGCGGCTCATGGAGAGCACGGAGCTCGACGAGGCGCGGGTGGTGGGCGGCGAGATCGGCAGCGCGGTGAAGCTCGACGACGCGCGCGGTCGCTACGTGGTGTTCTGCAAGAACACCTTCCCCGCGAACCTGACGCTCGATGGGGTCAAGGTGGTGGTCGACGCGGCCCACGGGGCGGCCTACCGGGTGGCGCCTGCCGTCTTCAGCGAGCTTGGGGCGTCGGTCACGGCGTTCGGGGTGAAGCCGAACGGGTGCAACATCAACCGCGACGCGGGGGCGCTGCACCCCGACCACGTCAAGCACGAGGTGCTGAAGCGGCGGGCTGCCCTGGGGATCGCGCTGGATGGCGATGCCGACCGGGTGATCATGGTCGACGAGCGCGGTGAGGTGGTCGACGGCGACGCGATCATGGCCCTGTGCGCGCTCCGGATGCTCCGCCAGGAGCGGCTGCCGAAGCGGACCCTGGTGGCCACCGTGATGAGCAACCTGGGCCTGGAGCGGGCGCTCAAGGCGCACGGAGGCCACGTGGAGCGCACCGCGGTGGGAGATCGCTACGTGGTGGAGGCGATGCGCTCCGGCGGGTACACCTTCGGCGGCGAGCAGTCGGGGCACCTCATTTTCCTCGACCACGCCACCACCGGCGACGGCATCGTCGCGGCGCTCAAGGTGCTGGCGATCATGATCGAGGAGGGCAAGCCGCTCAGCGAGCTGGCGCGCGAGGCGATGCAGCGGGTGCCCCAGGTGCTGCTCAACGAGACCTTCGCCACGCGGATGCCGACCGAGGCGATGAAGAAGATGACGTCGGAGATCGGCCGCGTCGAGAAGGCGCTCGGGGACCGCGGGCGGGTGCTCGTGCGGTGGAGCGGGACCGAGCCGAAGCTGCGGGTGATGGTGGAGGGGGAGGACGCGGACCAGATCACCACGTTCGCCCAGGAGATCCTGGGGGCGGCGCGCGGCGATCTGGCCCCTGCGAGCTGACGCGCGCGGGCCCGAGCTCAGCGCTTCTGGGTCTGGTTGGCGACGGCCTCCGCCTTCTTGCGCGCAGCCTCCTGGTCCCCCAGGTAGTAGTTCTTCTGCGGCTTGAGCTGCTCGTCGAGCTCGTAGACCAGCGGCACGCCCGTGGGGATGTTGAGGCCGACGATGGCCTCGTCCGACATGTCGTCCAGGTACTTGATGAGCGCCCGCAGGCTGTTGCCGTGGGCGACGATGAGCACGCGCTTGCCGGCGCGGATCGAGGGGGCGATGGTCTCGTGCCAGTAGGGCAGGAAGCGGGCCACCGTGTCTTTCAGGGCCTCGGAGAGGGGCTGCTCCTCGCGGGGGATCTCGGCGTAGCGCCGGTCGCGGCTCGGGTGGCGCTCGTCGTCGAGGGTGAGCGGCGGCGGCGGGGTGGCGTAGCTGCGGCGCCAGATGTTCACCTGCTCCTCGCCGTACTTCTCCACCATCTCCGTCTTGTTGAGGCCCTGCAGGGCGCCGTAGTGGCGCTCGTTGAGGCGGTAGCTCCGGTGCACGGGGAGCCACATGCGATCCATCCCATCGAGCACGATCCACATGGTGCGGATCGCGCGCTTCAGCACCGAGGAGTAGACCACGTCGAAGTCGAAGCCGCTCTCCGAGAGGAGCCGCGCTGCCTCGCGCGCCTCCTCGCGGCCTTTGTCGGTCAGGTCGACGTCGGTCCAGCCGGTGAACCGGTTCTCGCGGTTCCAGGTGCTCTCGCCATGGCGGATGAGAACGAGCTTGGTCATGCGTGCCACCTTGAAAGAGGACAGGGCCGGTGGCTAGCCTGAACGTCGCTCAAGACCTCCCCGGCCTCCAGAACCCCTCCGGAGGCGGGAGCGTCACAGGGATCCGGGGACGATGCAGCTCGTCAGGCCCCCGACCGGCGCGGCGAGGTCCGCGCACACCAGCAGCGCGAGGGGCCGGGGCGTGTCGTCGATGTTGCCGATGACGAACACGGAGGAGAGCTGACCCGCGCCGAAGCCGAGGTCGGGGACGGTCAGCAGATCTTCCGACGCGCCGCTCGTGCGTACGGAGAGGGTCACCCCGGAGCGGGGCTCCGTCTCGACGAACCCCGCGCCGCTTCCGCTCGTCACCGCCTCGCCGAAGGGAAGCTCGGTGGCGAGGGGGACGAAGGACGTGCCCATCTCCTCGCCGACATCGAGCCGGGTCACGTCGGGCACGGCATGCATCAGCCGCACCCCTGTCATGCCGCTGCTGACGGTGGTCTCGTCTGCGAACGCCGTCATCCGGAACTTCTGGACCGAGAGGCTGGCGTCCATCTCGCCGAGGGCCGCGATCGTGAGGCGCCGATCGGCGTCGAGGACGACGCCATCCACGTCCGCCGCACCGATGAAGCCCTTCTCGCAGTCCGTCGCGCCCACGTTCACCACGCGGAACGTGTAGACCCCGGGGTCGACCGCGATGTACCGGGACACCTGGGCGTAGTTGATCCCCTCTGTCACTCCCAGGCCTTCGAGGAGAGGCCCGATCCGCTCGTCTCCGCGCAGCAGACAAGCGTCGAACAGAGGCCCTTTCGGCGAGAGATGGGCGATGCGGAACTCGGACCGAGGTGCTGCCGGTGCGCCTCCAGCGCCGCCTGCACCACCGACGCCCGCCGCGCCGCCGTCACCATCACTCCGGGGAGGCACGCCCTCGTAGTTGTCCGTGACGCTCATCTCGACGCCACACCCCACGTTGACGATGCCAGGGAGGCCGAGCATCAAGCTGACCACGAGCCACCGGTGTCCGCGCTTCGCCATGTTCATCTCCTGTGTGCTCCGATGCTTTTCGAGGAGCACCTGCGCGCCACAGGTGGGCAAGGAGATGAACTAGACTCAGGGCGTTCTCACGGATGCCGCGCACGGAGTCGGGTATCGGCCCGGGCACGATGCAGGCCTCACGCAGGCCTCACGCAGGCCTCACGCCGCAGAAAGCGGCAGGTCCACCGTGAACGTGGAGCCTTGACCGACGGCGCTCTCGACGCGCACCACGCCGCCGTGGACCTCCACGATCTGGCGCACGATCCACAGCCCCAGGCCGAGGCCACCGTAGTTCCGCTCGGACACGGCGCGCTCGAAGCGCTCGAAGATACGCGTCTGGTCCTCCGGAGCGACGCCGATGCCCTCGTCGCGCACGGCGAGTTCCGCGGCGCCGTCGGTGCGACGCAGCACCAGCGCGATGGGCTTGCCCTTGCCGTACTTGGCGGCGTTCGAGATGAGGTTGGTGAGGAGCTGATCGATGCGCTCCCGGTCCCAGCAACCGACCAGCACGTCGTCCGCCTGCAGCGCCACGAGGCAGCCGGCGCGCGCCAGCTCGTCTGCCATGCGGGCGATCACCTCGCGGGTCAGCGCCACCAGGTCGACCGACTCCCGCTGCAGCGACAACCTGCCCGCCTTGATGCGCGCGACGTCGAGCAGCTCGTTGGTCAGCTTGCCCAGGCGATCCACCTGTCGCAGGCACGACCCCAGGCGTCGTGACGCCACGTCGGGCGTGCTCCCGGAGCCTCCGGCTCCCCCGAGTCCCGGGAGCCGCGCCAGCCCCTGGAGGCTGAGCTGGAGGGCCGTGAGGGGCGTCTTCAGCTCGTGGCCGGCAATGCCGAGGAACTCGTCGCGCACCCGCACGGCCTGCTGGGCGTTCTGGAAGAGCCGGGCGTTGTCGATCACCACCGCCACCCGCCGCCCCAGCTCGTCGGCCCAGGTAAGGTCCTCTTCCGTGTAAGGCGGGCCGTCGATCTCGCGTCCGAACGAGATCATCCCGAGCGGGCGACCACGCGCCCAGAGCGGGACCAGAATGGACCAGCGCACACCAGACTGGCGCAGCGCCTGACGGATCTCGTCATCTGCACGCGGCGGCGCCGGAGAGTCCCCCTCCTTGCGACTCTCTTCCGCTGCCAGGTGCTGGTTGAGGAGCGGCCGCCGCTCCTCGATGGGCGCAAGCGCGCGCCCGTCACGGTGGCCATCGTCGAGCCGGCCCCGGGCGACGCGCAGCAGCCGCTCCTTGCGCGGATCCACGTGTGCGAGCGCCACGTGCCAGCGCTCCTCGTCCGGATCCATCAGGTCGACCATGCAGAGGTCGGCGAACCCGGGCAGCACCAGGCGCGCCAGCGACTCCACCGTGGCTTCGACATCGGGCGAGGAGCCGAGGATCGTGCTCGCGTCTGCCAGCAGGGTCAGCCGCTCCCGCGCGCCCTCGGCGACGCGCCTCGCCGCCTTCTCGCGCTCGAAGAGCAGCGCATTCTCGATGGCAAACCCCGCGTGACGGGCGAGATCTTCCACGAGCTCCTTGTCTGCCTCGGTGTGGGCGGAGCTGCCGCGGGAGCGCGCGACCACGAGGCTCCCGACGGCGCGGCTGCGCCCCTTCAAGGGGACGACGATCAAGCTGTGTATCCCGAGGCGACCCCCATGAGGCCGCGCGTCCAGGGAGAGGCCGGCCAGAACATCGCCGGAGGACGTCCTCGGCAGGAAGAGGGTCTGCTTCGTGGCCATCGCCCGACCGAGGAGCCCATCTTCAGGGCGCGTCTGCGCGGCGCGCAGCATCTCCACGAGCACCTCGTGGCTCTGCGGATCGCGGTGGCGCATGGCGAGAGGATCGAGCGAGGTCGTGTCGCCGGACAGCATCCAGACGACCGCCATGTCGCCCACGTCGTCGGCGATCTTACGGGTCACTTCGCGGAGCAGCGCGGCGAGATCCAGGCCGGCTTCGGCGAAGCGCTCGGAGGCTTCGGCGAGGATTCGTAGCCTGGCTGCGGTCCTGCGGCTCTCCTCGAGAAGCTTGGTCATCTCCGCTGCGGTCGTACCTGCGAAAGGCTGGGACCCTGGAGAGGACATGGCTCCAGAGCGTGGCTCCGCGACGTCGCCCGGAGACGCCTCCGCGCGACGGTCGCTCGACCCTGCATCAGTCGTTGAAGGACTGTAGAGCATACCCGGGGGGGAGCATGCGAGGGGCCCCGAGGAGGGCCGCCCGACGGAGGGGTGAGATCCTGCAGGGACTGCCTACGGGTTGAATACTCTTTGATTATCCTGCCGCGGGGAACCGGGAAACCGAAACGATCCTGATTCGCCGTCAGGTCGACTGCGTAGGGTGTCAGGCAGGGGGAGCCCTAAAGGGCATCACGAAGAAAGAGGTCTTCGAGGGTCTCACGACGCGGGGTGACCTCGATCACCTGGGCATCGCTCCGGAGCGCCATCTCCAGGGTGTCCCGCACGCGCGCATCGCCCTCGACCTCGACGACCGTGACGTCTGCACGTCGGGTCACCCGAGCACCAGCTTCCTCCAGCGCGCTCTTCAGCGCATCCGAGGCGTGCGCCAAGGTGATGTCCGTCCTCAGCACCTCACCGCGCAGGAGCTGACGGAGGCTGCCGCTCACCACCACCTTTCCTTCGCGGAGGATGGTGACCCGATCGCACATCGCCTCGACGTCGCTGAGGATGTGCGTCGAGAAGAAGATGGTCCGCCCCTGATCGCGCTCGGCGAAGATCAGATCGCGCACCTCCTTGCGGCCCACCGGATCGAGACCGCTCATCGGCTCGTCGAGGATCAGCATCTCCGGATCGGCGACGAGCGCCGCAGCCAGGCCGGTGCGCTGGAGCATGCCCTTCGACAGGCGCCGGACCTGCCTGTCGGCTGCGTAGGCGACCTTGACCTGCTCCAGCACCTCCATCGCGCGCCGGTCGAGCTTCGCGCCGCTCATGCCGGAGAGCCGGCCGCAGAGGGTCACGAACTCGCGCGGCGTGAGGTACGGGTAGACGTAGGGGTTCTCGGGCAAGAACCCGATGCGGCGCCTCGCCTCCGGCGAAGGCACGCGCGCCCCGAACAGGTAGGCCTCACCGCTGGTCGGCGCGATGAGGCCCGTGAGCATCTTGATGGTGGTCGTCTTGCCGGCGCCGTTCGGGCCGAGGAAGCCGAAGATCTCCCCCCGGCGCACCTCGAAGCTCACCCCCCGCACGGCGTCGACGCGCTTGGTCTTCAGGAGGCCGAGCCAGAACGACTTCGCGAGCCCGCGCACGTCGATGAGCGCGTCCGGATCCGCTTTCCTGTCGCCGCCGGAGGCCGTCGCTCCCTCCTCGCGCGCGCCTTGCTCCTCGACCGCCGCCTCGCTCACCGCATCCACCTCGCTCAACCCGGGGGCTCCGGCACCGACCGTACCTCCCCCTCGTCCTCTTCGCCATCGCCGCGGGCGCCGCCCCGGGTCTCGGCCCGCTTGGCCGCGCTGTACTCGTGGAGCTTGTACTGGATCTTCCGCGGGCTGATCCCGAGGATCGTCGCCGCCTTGGAGGTCGACCCCTTGCACGCCTCGAGCGTCCTCAGGATCGCATACCGCTCCAGCTCGTAGATCGTGCTGCCAGGCACGCGGGGCATCACGTCTGGCGACTCGGCGGGCCCGGTGTGGAGCGCCACCGGCAGGTGAGCCACCTCGATCCGGGCGCTGTCGCAGAGCACCACGGCGCGCTCCACCAGGTTCTCCAGCTCGCGCACGTTGCCCGGGAAGGCATAGGCCATCAGCGCCTGGAGGGCTCCGTCGGAGAACCCCTCGATGCGCTTGCCGTTCTCCTGCGCATAGCGGCCCAGGAAGAAGGTGGCCAGCTCGGGGATGTCGCTGCCGCGCTCCCGGAGCGGCGGGATCTCCAGGGTAACCACGTCGAGCCGGTAGTAGAGGTCCTCGCGGAACAGCCCCTCCTGGACGCGCTGGCGCAGGTCCCGGTTCGAGGCGGCCAGGATGCGCACGTCGACCTTCAGGGTCTCGTTGCCGCCGACCCGCTCGAAGGAGCGCTCCTGCAGGAACCTGAGGAGCTTCACCTGCGTCGGGAGCGGGATCTCGCTCACCTCGTCGAGGAACAGCGTCCCCCCGTTGGCCTGCTCGAAGCGCCCCTCGCGGCGGCCGATGGCGCCGGTGAAGGCCCCCTTCTCGTGCCCGAACAGCTCGCTCTCCAGCAGCGACTCGCTGAGCGCCGCACAGTTGAGCCTCACCAGCGGAGCGGCCGCCCGGGGGCTCGCGCGGTGGATCATCTCCGCGATCAGCTCCTTGCCCGTGCCCGTCTCGCCGACGATGAGGACACTGGCGCGGCTCGGCGCCACCTGCTCGACGAGGCGGAGAAGCTTGATCATGCTCGGGTGGCTGGCGATAACGTGGCCGAACGCGTTGCGCTCGCGCAGCCGGTCCCGGAGCCGCGAGTTCTCCTGGAGCAGCCGCGCCCGCTCCACGGCGCGCTCCACCACCACCGCCAGGACCGAGAAGTCGAGGGGCTTCGTGAGGTAGTTGTAGGCGCCCTTCTTCACCGCCTCGACCGCGCTGGAGATGGTGCCGAACGCCGTCATCACCACGAAGGTCGTGTCCGGGATCCGCTCGTGCGCCTTCTCCATCATCCGGATGCCGTCGAGCCCCGGCATCTTCAGATCCGTGAGCACCACGTCGGGCCCGAACTCCTCGATCTTGCCGAGGGCCTTGAAGCCATCGGCCGCGGTCTCCGTGGTGTAGCCATCCTCGCGGAGGATCTCGGACAGCGCAGCGCGGGCGTTGGCCTCGTCGTCCACGATCAGGATCCGACCTCTTGAAGGCATGCCGTACTTCCTACCACGCGCCTGGCCGTGGCCAAGCACCCTACCTGGGCCCTGAGCATTCAGCCGTCCATGGTGGTGGTTCTCGCGACCATGATCGCGAAGCTCACCCCGCTGCGATCGATCCGATCACCCCCTCTCCTGGAGAGCTGCGTCGCAGGGGTCGCGCAGGGTGAGAGGCGCGATCGTTCGGATCACCCCTCGCATGGAAAACTCCAGCGCTTTCGATGGCATACACGCTGCTCTAGGCTCGCTCGACATGAAGAAGACCTCGATGTCCCGACGTCGGTTCACCTTCGGCCTTGGCGCGTCTCTCCTCGCCGCCCCCATCCTCGGTCTCCTGCACGGGACCACCCGCGCCGACGCGACCAAGGTCGCCAAGCGCCTGGTCATCTTCTTCTCCCCGAACGGCACCATCCACAACCACTGGCGCCCCACGGGAAGCGGCACGAACTTCTCGTTCGGGGCGGGCACCATCCTGGAGCCGCTCGCGAGCCACAAGTCGAAGCTCGTCGTCTGCGACGGCATCGACTTCCACGCGACCGACAACCACGAGCCCGGCATGGCCGCGATGCTCACCGGCAACGGCGACGCCGGCTCGGCCTCGGGCGGGATGTCGGTCGACCAGTACATCGCCACCCGCATCGGTCAGGAGAGCCGCTTTCCCTCGCTGGAGTTCGGGGTGCAGACCAGCGCCTGGGGCGGCAGCACCCAGACCCGCATGTCCTACCTGGGGCCCGGTCAGTTCGTCCCCCCCGAGGACAGCCCGACCGGCGCGTTCCAGCGCATGTTCGGCGATCTGATCGGCGACCCCGAGGACATCGAGCGCGCCATCGCCCGCAAGAAGAGCGTGTTCGACCTGGTGGGCGGCGAGCTGAAGGACCTGCAGCGCCGCGTGGGCAAGGCGGAGAAGGACAAGCTCGAGGAGCACCTCACCGCGGTGCGCAAGCTCGAAGCCGGCCTGACCGGGGGCGCCGGGACCTGCACGGCGCCGACGGCCCCCCTCGCGCTGTCGCCCCACGTGAACGACAACTTCCCCGAGATCGGCAAGGCGCAGATGGATCTGCTGGTGATGTCGCTCGCGTGCGGCATGACCCGCGTGGCCTCCATCCAGTTCAGCCACACCGTCAGCCCCATGGTCCCGAGCTGGCTGAGCATCAGCGAGGGGCACCACTCGCTCTCCCACATGGATGACGGCAACACCTCGGGCGTCGCGCAGTTCGTCAAGGCGGAGCGCTGGTTCGCCGAGCAGTTCAGCTACCTGCTCGACACCCTGGAGGCGACCCCGGACCCCGAGGGAGGCACGCTCCTCGACAGCACCATCGTGCTCTGGTGCAAGGAGCTCGGCGATCCGCGCATGCACGACTGCCGCTCGGTACCGATGGTGATCGCGGGCGGGCAGTACTTCCCGCTGGGCCGCTACCTCAATTTCAACGGCGCCCCGCACCAGCAGCTCCTCGTCTCCCTCTGCCACTCCCTCGGCCTCGACAACCAGACCTTCGGCGACGCTTCCAAGGGCACCGGCCCCCTCCCGGGCCTCGTGTGAGCTCCCCCGGAAACCCAGCCTCTTTGGAACACGGTGTGACCATGCGAAAGCTCAGCATCCTCCCCCGGCTCCTCGTGCCCTTCGTCGCCAGCGCCGCGCTGCTCGCCGCCGTCGCCGCCGTTGCCCCTGGCTGCTCCGGCGGAGACGACGGCGACGAGGCGAAGGCCGGCTGCCCCGACGACCTCGCGTACTTCGAGGCCAACATCTACGAGCCCATCCTCGGCAAGAAGTGCGTCATCTGCCACAGCGAGGGCGGCCTCGCGGCAGGCACCCGGCTCTTCCTCCAGCGCGGCGGGGATCCGGCAGCCGTCGAGGCCAACTTCGAGGCGGTCAAGGCGCTCGCCGCCGACGTGGACGAGGGCGGCACCTCCATCCTCCTCCTCAAGCCCACCAACCTGCACGAGAACGGGCACACCGGCGGCGAGCTGATGAAGCGCGGGAGCCCCCAGTACCAGGCGCTCGAGACCTTCGTGAACCGCGTGAACAAGGGGCAGGGCTGCGACGCCCCCGTCGCGAACTGCGAGGCGACGACGCCGGGCCCGCGCATGCTCCGCCGCCTCTCCCGCAACGAGTACGACGCCACCATCAAGGACCTCTTCGGCATCGAGAGCACCTGGGGCGCGGGCTTCTCCGCCGACACCGTGGTGAACGGGTTCGACAACAATGCCGCGGCCCTCCGGGTGAGCCCGCTCCTCGCCGACCAGATCCGCCGCGCCGCGGACGAGATCGCGGCGAAGGCGCTGGAGAACCCGGGCTCCCTCCTGTCCTGCGCGCCGGCCTCCGGCGACGCGGCGTGCGCGCAGGCGCTCATCGAGAGCTTCGGCCCGCGCGCCTTCCGGCGCCCCCTCACGGACGCCGACAAGGAGCGCTACCGGGCGCTCTACGACACGGTCGCTGCGGGGGAGGGCTTCCTGATGGGTGTTCAGACGGTGATCTCGGCCATGCTGCAGTCCCCGAACTTCCTCTACCGCACCGAGATCGGCGCGCCGGTCGAGGCCCCCGGCGAGGTGCAGCTCACGCAGTACGAGATCGCCACCGAGCTGTCCTACCTCCTCTGGGGCACCATGCCCGACGCCGAGCTGCTCGCCGCGGCCGACGCCGGCACGCTGTCCACGCCCGCGGAGGTCGAGGCCCAGGCCCGGCGCCTCCTCGCCGACCCGCGCAGCGACGAGGCCATCACCCGCTTCATCGAGCAGTGGCTGGACATCGAGCGCCTCGGCGTGGTGCCCAAGGACGCGACGTCGTTCCCGGAGTTCGACATGAACATCCGCGGCGCCATGGAGGCCGAGACGCGGCGCTTCGTGCAGCACGTGCTGCGCGAGGGCGAGGGCACCCTGACCGAGCTGCTCACCGCCAAGTACTCGTTCGGCAGCCCCGAGCTGGCCGCCTTCTACGGGGTGAGCGCTGGCGCCCCTGGCAACGACGGGCTCGGCCAGATCGACCTCGCCGGCACGCCACGCGCGGGCCTCATCACCCAGGGCAGCGTGCTCTCCACCCATGCCCGGCCCAACAGCTCCTCCCCCATCCACCGCGGGAAACTCATCCGGGAGAAGCTGCTCTGCCAGCCCCTCCCCCCTCCCCCGCCCGGCCTGAACGCGCAGCCCCCGGCGGTCGACCCTGCGAAGACCGGCCGCGAGCGCTACACGGAGCACTCCGAGAACGTGCAGTGCGCGAGCTGCCACCGCCTGGTCGATCCGATCGGCTTCGCGTTCGAGCAGTTCGACGGCATCGGCCGCCTCCGCGCCGACGAGAACGGCAAGCCCATCGACGTGAGCGGCGCGATCGTGGCGAGCGAGATGACCGACGGGGAGTTCTCCGGCACCGAGGAGCTGGCGCAGAGGCTCGCGGGGAGCGGCGAGGTGCACGACTGCTTCTCCCTGCAGTGGATGCGCTACGCCTACGGCGTGGAGGAGGACGCGCAGCTCGCCTGCACCGCCAAGGCCGTGGGCGCCGATCTCACGGCGAGCGGCCTGCGGGTGGAGGATCTCATCGTCAGCCTGGTGACCGCCCGGCACTTCACCTCGCGCTCTGGCGACGGCTCGGAGACCGAGCCGGTCGATGGCGGCAGCACCGGCACCCCTGGCGAGACGCCCGGTGAGCCCACGCCCGGCGGCGAGGATCCGCCCCCTGCCACGGGCTTCGACGTGAACATCGACACCAGCAACGACTGGGGCGGCGGCTACTGCGCGGCGGTGAAGGTGACGAACACGGGCAGCGCCCCCGTCACCTGGTCCTTCGAGCACGCCGTGGAGGGGACGATGACCGACCTCTGGAACGCCATCGGCGAGCCCTCCGGCACGAAGACGCGCTTCCGCGGCGTGGAGTGGAACGCCACCCTCGATCCGAGCGCCATCGCCGATTTCGGCTTCTGCGCCACCCGCTGACGTCCCGCGTCGAAGCACATACGCGAGGGACCGTACGAGGGATTCGGGTCGCATCCGGGGGCGCGTGAACCTGGCTTCGCGCACCTCCAGATGGACCTGAATCCCTCGCTTCCGGCCTTGTAGAAGCCCCAAAGCGCACGGTGTAGAGTCGACGCTCCATGAGTTCGGGCCGGGGCTTTGAAGACGTCGAGACTTCCTTCCGACCCAGGATGGCCCGCCCCTCTGCCGGCCGCGTGGGCTTCGTCCTCCGCGTCGTCGCCGGGCCCGACGCAGGTCACACCCTGGCCATCCCGCCCTCCCAGCCTTCGCGCGTGCTCGTCGGTCAGAGCACCTCCTGCGAGCTTTGCCTGCACGATCGCGAGGTCTCGCGGCGGCACCTCGGCCTCGACCTCGCCGAGGGCGACCTGCTCCGCGCCACGGACCTCGGCTCCCGCAACGGCACCCGGATCAACGGCGCCCTGATCATCGAGGCGCTGCTCGCTGGCGGAGAGCGCCTCACCCTCGGCGCCACCACCATCGAGGTCCACCGCGCCGAGCAGGCGGCGGACGAGCCCCTCACCCTGGCCACGGGCTTCGGCCGCCTCCTCGGCGCGAGCCCCGCCATGCGCAAGCTCTACCCCCTGTGCGAGCGCCTCGCCGCCGCCAACGTCCCCGTGGTGATCGAGGGCGAGACCGGCTCCGGCAAGGAGGCCCTCGCCGAATCGCTGCACGAGGCAGGCCCCCGCGCGAGCGGCCCCTTCATCGTGCTCGACTGTGCGGCCACCGCGCCCACCCAGCTCGAAGCCGCCCTCTTCGGACTGGAGCGCGGGGGCGAGACCCGCCTCGGCGCCCTCGAAGAGGCCCACGGCGGCACCCTGCTCCTCGACGAGATCGCCGAGATCGACCTGGAGCTGCAGGGAAAACTCCTCCGCGCGCTCGAACGCGGCGAGATCCGGCGCGTGGGCGGCAGGCAGGCCTTGCGCGTCGACGCCCGGGTGCTGGTCGCCACGCGGCGCAACCTCGACCAGGAAGTCGCCGCCGGGCGCCTGCGCGAGGATCTCTTCTACCGCCTCTCCGCCGCCCGCATCGAGCTGCCCCCGCTCCGCCGGCGCACGGGCGACGTCACGGTCCTCGCCCGGCACTTCTGGTCGCGCATGGCCCGCCCCGGCGAGCCCCCGCCCGAGGACTTCCTCGCCCGGCTCGAAGCCTACGGCTGGCCCGCCAACGTCCGCGAGCTGCAGAACGCCGTGGCGCGCCGCGCCGCGCTGGGTGACCTCGCCGAGGAAGGAACCCCTGCCGCAGCGCCCCCGAGCCGCGCGTCCCAGGTCACCCCGGACGATCCCATCGCCACCATCCTCGCGCAGGAGCTGCCCTTCCCCCGCGCCCGCGATCAGGCCCTCCAGCTCTTCGAGCAGCGCTACGTGGAAGACGTCCTCCGCCGCCACGGCGGCAACGTCGCCCGTGCTGCCGCGGCCTCCGGCGTGGCCCGCCGCTACTTCCAGGTCATCCAGGCCCGCACCCGCAAGCTCTCCGGGGGCGGATGAGCAGCCCCCCCCCCGATCCGCCCCCGAGCGTGCCGCGCAGCGCGACCGCGACACCCCTGCCCTTCCTCGCCGGCCGCTACGCCCTCCACGGCGAGATCGCCCGCGGCGGCATGGCCTCCGTGCACTTCGGCCGCCTCCGGGGCGCCGCGGGGTTCACCCGGGTCGTCGCCATCAAGCGCCTCCACGCGCAGTACGCCCGCGAGCCCGAGCTGGTGGCCATGTTCACCGACGAAGCGCGCCTGACCTCGCGCATCCAGCACCCCAGCGTCGTCCCCACCCTCGACGTCGTCTCCGAGGGCGGCGAGCTGCTCCTCGTCATGGAGTACGTGCACGGCGAGACCCTCTCCCGCCTCATCTTGCAGGCCCAGCGCACCGGCGTCCGCCTCCCTCCCCCCGTCGCGGCGGCCATCATCCACTCCGCCCTCCTCGGCCTCCACGCCGCGCACGAGGCCACCGGCCCCGACGGTCTCCCCCTCAACCTCATCCACCGGGACATCACCCCCCAGAACCTCCTCGTCGGCACCGACGGCGTGACCCGCGTCGCCGACTTCGGCATCGCCAAGGCCGCGGGCCGCCTGCACACCACGCGCGACGGCTCCATCCGCGGAAAGCTCGGCTACATGCCGCCAGAGCAGCTCTACGGCGAGCGCCTCGACCGCCGCGTCGACCTCTACGGTGCCGGTGTCGTCCTCTGGGAAGCCCTCGTCGGCGAGCGCCTGTTCGCGGGCGAGGGCGACGAACCGGCGCTGGCCAAGGCGCTGACGGCCACCGTCGACCCTCCCGGCCTCCGCGTCCCCGACGTCCCCCAGGCCCTCGACGAGGTGGTCTTGCGCGCCGTCGAGCGTGAGCCCCGCCGCCGCTTCGCCACCGCCCTGGAGATGGCCACCGCCCTGCAGGCAGCGCTCCCGCTCGCCTCTGCCACCGAGGTGACCACCTGGGTGCGGGACCTGAGCGGTGAGCGCCTGAAGCTTCGCGCCCAGGAAGTGGCCCGCCTCCAGCAGCTCGCGAGCGATGCGGAGGATGCCCCCATCTCGACGGCCCCCGTGGCTTCCCGCCCCGCTCCCTTGTCGACAAGGGAGATCGCCACCCCCGCCACCCCCTCCGTGGACAAGGACGCGGTGACCGTCACCGCCCCCGCGCTCCGCCCTGCGCCTGCGCCTGCGCCTCCCGACGCGCTCCCCTTCTCCACCCCCACCCAGCCTTCTGCCACACCCGCGGTCTTCACGGCGCCCGGGGCTCCCGCCACCTCGCCCGCGGCCTCCTCACGCCGCGCCCTCGTCGCGGGGTTGCTCGCCGGAGCGGCCCTCACGGCTGCCGTGGCCACCGCGCTCGCCCTGCGCGGCAGCGCGCCCGCCGCCAGTGCCTCCGCGGAGCGGACCACGCCTTCGAACAGCACCGCCAGCACCGCCAGCACCGCGCCCGAGGTCCCCGCTGCGCCCGAGGTCTCCACGGCGCCTGCGGTCCCCTCTCCCCCGGCCACGCTTGCCTCCGCGGCCGCGCCCCCACCCGAGAGTGCCCCGCCCGCTGCTGCCGCGCCAGCACCGGCCACCGCCTCCCAGAGCCGCACGACGACTGTCCCCGCGCGCCCGGCCACCACCACCGCGACGCGCCCGACGCCGAAGCCCGACTGCAATCCGCCCTATACAATCAATGAGCAGGGTCACAAGCGCTACAAGAGAGAATGCCTGCGCTGAGCGGGTGCGCGTCGCAGCCCTCGCCGCATGCACCGTTCTCGCCGTCGCCCCTCCGGTGCACGCCGACGTCGTCGAGGCATGTGTCGAGGCCTCCGAGGAGGCGCAGGCGCGGCGCGATCGCGGCGAGCTGCAGGCCGCCCGCGCCCTGCTGCTCACCTGCGCCTCGGCGGATTGCCCCGCCATCGTGCAGCGCGACTGCACGAGCTGGCTGGAGGACGTCGATGCCCGACAGCCCTCCATCGTCCCCCGCGTGCGTGACGCCGCGGGCCACGATCGCGCCGACGTCCGGTTGCTCATCGACGGCAAGGAGGTCGCCGCCTCCCTCGATGGCCGCGCCTTGCCCGTCGACCCGGGCCCGCGCCGCCTGCGCGTGGAGGCCGAAGGTGCAGCACCCGTGGAGCAGACCCTCCAGATCCGCGAGCGTGAACGAGGGCGGGTCGTCGACGTGGTCCTCGCTGACCTGCCCTCGAAGACACGCCCCCCGCCCCCTCCTCAGCCGGCCCCCCGGGAGAGCACGGGTCTGCACATCCCCGTCGCCTCCTGGGTGCTCGGTGGCGTCGCGGTGGCGGGTGGCGCGGCGTTCACCGTGCTCGGCGTGCGGGCCCAGGGCGAGGTGGACAAGATGCGCTCCACCTGCGCCCCCCGCTGCGCCCCCGATCGCGTGGACGCCGCCAGCCGCGAGGCGCTGGTGGCCAACATCGCCCTCGGAGCGGGCGTCGCCGCGCTGGGCGCTGCTGTGGTCGTGGTGCTCGTGAGCCAGCCCCGGGAAGCCCCCCCTGCCGCGAGGAGATCAGGCCCGGAGCTGCGCCTGGGCCTCGGCGGGCCTGCTGGAACCGGCCTGGTGCTGGGCGGCCGTTTCTGAGTCTCCGCGCGCCCCCCTCGCCCCGCTCCTGCCCCCACCCCCGCCCCGCTTCAGTGAAGCTGCCCGAGCAGCTCCCGGCGAAAGGGTTGCAGCTCGCCGAGGTGACGCGACCTCACGATGGCCGGCCAAGAAGGGTTCGCGATGAGCGACCGCCCCACAGCCACCAGATCGAACTCCTCCCGTTCGAGCCTATCGAGCAGCGCATCCAGCCCGGTGGTGTTCGCGCCGCCAGCGCTGAGGGAGCCCTGCAGGTCGGTGTCGAGGGTGACGGATCCCACGCTGACCGTGGGCTTCCCGGTGAGCTTGCGGGTCCACCCGGCCAGGTTGAGATCACTCCCGGTGAACTCGGGCTCCCAGAAGCGCCGCTGAGAGCAGTGAAAGATGTCCACCCCGGCGTCCACCAGCGGCGCAAGGAACCGCTCCAGATCGGCCGGGGTGTGCGCGAGCCGGGCCCCGTAGTCCTGCTGCTTCCACTGCGAGTAACGAAGAACGATGGGGAAGTCCGGCCCCACCTGCCGACGCACCTCCTTCAGCGTCTCGACGGCGAAGCGCGTACGCGCGACCAGGTCTCCGCCGTACCGGTCGGTGCGCTGGTTGGTCACCTCCCAGAAGAACTGATCGAAGAGGTAGCCGTGAGCGCCATGCAGCTCGACGCCATCGAACCCGAGTTCCCGCGCTGACGCCGCAGCCTTGCCGAAGGCCGCGATCACCGCGTCGATGTCCTCCTGCGTCATCGGCGCGCCGATCGTCTCGCCAGGTCGGCCGATGCCCGAAGGGCTGACCGCATTGAGCGCCGAACCGGGTGGCTCGAGGATGAACCCCGTGTGCCAGAGCTGCGGCATGATCCGGCCACCGGCGCCATGGACCTCGTCGACCACGCGGCGCCACCCGGCCAGCGCGTCTTCCCCGTGGAACCGCGGCACCCTCGGGTTGTTTCCAGCCGAAGGATGCGGGACCCAGGTCCCCTCCGTGATGATCAACCCCACACCTCCTTCCGCCCGACGCCGGTAGTAGGCGGCGACATCGGGCCCGGGGACGCCATCGGGTGAAAAGGCGCGCGTCATCGGCGCCATCACGATGCGGTTGGCGAGGTGCAGCTTCCCCGTGGAGAAGGGCCTGAACAGCGCCTCGGGGGAGCGTGGGGTGGTGTGCGGCGGAGCGGTCGGTTCCTGGGGCTGGTTCACGGGTGCAGAACCTAGCCACACATTCTCCCGACGCCACCTCGGTTCACCACGACATCGACCCGTCTACCGCGCTTCCGTGCCGTAGATGCCGTCCTCCCCCGTCCAGATCACGCAGCCTCCTCCCACGACGATCCCTTCCGGCCGTGAGAGCCCTCGAAACACCCGATCCGGCAGGCCGTCCGAGGTCGTCGCGCACCCCGCGGCGGGACAGCCCATCACCGTCCCCGCGTCGTCGTTCGTCCACCAGAACCTGTCCCCCGCGGCTGCCACGGACCGCGGCATCGTCAGCGGATCGGGCAGCGAGGCGAACAACGGCGAGACCTCCTCCAGTGCACCACAGACATCGGGCCCGAGCAGGCACCGGAAGACCCGCCCCTCGGGCTCGCCGATGGTCACGTACAGGTGCGTCCCGGCCACCGCGATCCCCGAGGGACCGACCATCCCGGGGACGTAAGTGACCAGCGCGGTCCCGTCCTTGTGGACGCGCTGCACCGAGCCATCCGGATCGCCGCCCGAACCGTGGTTCGTCCAGTACACGAGGTCGCCCACGATCGCGAGCCCGTGCGGCCGCGCCAACCCCGTCGCCAGCGTCTCCGGGAAGCAGCCGTTCCTCGCGCAGCGCAGCAGCTTCGCGTTGTAGTTGTCAGGCCCGGTCAACCAGTAGACCTGGTCGCCATCCAGCACGATCTGCCGCGCCACCGTGTCCTCGCCAGGAGGCGCCAGGGTGGTGATTCCCGTGCATCCCGGCAGCGCGCAGCGGTGGATGCCGCCAGTGTTGGTGGACCACACCAGGAAGTCCTCGTCAGCAGCGACTGCCGCGGGCTCCCCGCCCACCGAGAAGGACTGTGGCGCCTCTCCCGGCGCAAGCCGTACCAGCGCCCCTCCGTCGGGATTTCCTGCGTAGAAGGCTCCCCCTGCGAGCGCCACGCGCGCGGGGCTGACGCTCGCTCCCGAGATCGCTGCGAGAGGCTTGCACCCCACCTCGTCGCACTGCCCCTCGCAGAGCGCGCAAGCGGGACAGCCGGATCCCGAGCCCCCCCCACCGACGTTGCTCACGCCCCCGCCCCCGCCCTCGTCGAGCACGGCGAGGTCACGGAACGTCTCCTCCGGC